>CAPN01000061.1 GCA_000333235.1 Pseudoalteromonas luteoviolacea B = ATCC 29581
AACATGGTTCCAATGATCTGCTTTCGCCAGTAGAGTACGAAAAACGACATAAAGAACGGCTAGGAAGTGTCTAGATTATTGGTGTCGATTCAGAATCTGCAAAAAAAGAAGTTGCAGATAGCTTAAGAAGCCTCAACACTGATTTGCAAAAAAGATGCACTGACGTAACCGAAAAATCACCCATATTTCAGTTTAGTGAGCTAGTCGATAAAGGTTTAATTTGGCTAAAATTTCAAAGTGAAAACTTTAAAAAGAAAGAGCAAGATGTAAAAGACGATGCTGCTAAACAAACAGTTATAAACAAACTCACTAATAAGATTTCAGATATAGAAAATCGAAGTCAGATAACTACGAGCAAAGCGTTAATACAGGGCGAGATTAAACGCTTGAAACAGCTTCATTTATTAGAAAACTTATCACAAAGTGCCAAAACTACTTCGATTACTAGAAAAGTGAATGAGATAGCTAAGCAAGGTAGTGTAGGCAAGCTGCAAGATACTTTTGTACAAGAGTTAATAAAACTGAACTTTAAACATCTCGAAGTACAAACGGCAACAAGTGGTAAAGCTGGTCAATCTATGATGGAGATAAGACTCTCTAACAACAAAGCGAAAATCCCAGCAATAGCCAGTGAAGGTGAGCAGAAATGTATCGCTTTGGCTGGCTTCATGGCTGAATTAATAGTTGATAATCGTAAGTCAGCGATTGTTTTTGATGATCCTGTAAACTCGCTAGATCACTTATGGCGTGAAAAGTTCGCTAATCGTATTGTTAAAGAAAGTAACATTAGACAAGTAGTTGTACTAACCCATGATTTACCTTTCCTAAAAATGCTTGAGGATGTTGCTAACCAACATCAACTCCCTATCAGTATCAGCGCAATTAGAAGACATGGTAAATTGGCTGGTTACCCAATGGACGAGCCGCCTTGGGAAGCGTTTAATACAAGTAAACGAGTCAGAAAGCTTAAGAACCAATTACCAGAGTTAAAGAAGCAGTTTGATGAACCAGATCAAACTGCTTATCTCCTTTCAACTAAGGGGTTTTACGATGAAATGCGTAAAACTTGGGAACGGTTAGTGGAGGAATGGTTACTTAGGGGAGTAGTTGAACGTTTTAATTTTGGCATTAAAACTCAGAACTTGAAATACATTGACACTATTGATGCCAATGACAACAAGGTAATCAGTGATGCAATGGCAAAATGTAGCAAACACGTTCATGACACGGCTCCAGCAATTGGAATTAACTGCCCGGATTATGACGAGTTAGCAGATGACCTCAGTGTGTTAGAAACTTACTTAAACTCATTGAAGAAACGAAGAGAAAAACCAGTGCCATTACCACTAACTACACAGCCGTAAATTGTGGTAAATTTTGGTAATGAATATATAAATGAAGCTTAGGCTAATAAATAGCCAGTCAATTGTAAATTAAAGGAAATTTTGTATGCCAATTCTGCAATGGCTTAACAAAGAAGAAGCTGTTGTAACAGCGAGAAATTGCTCATATCGACTTTTAGAGCAAGTGCCTGAATTATCCTATGGCGAACCAAATACAGAAAACATGCTAATTCAAGGCGATAACCTTGAAGCATTAAAAGCATTAATCCCTACCCATGCAGGTCGAGTGAAATGTATTTTTATCGACCCTCCGTACAACACTAAAAGTGCGTTTGAGCACTATGACGATAATTTAGAGCATAGTAAGTGGTTATCCATGATGTATCCTCGTTTGGAGCTTTTACATCAACTCTTAGCGGAAGAAGGCTCTATTTGGATTACCATTGACGACAATGAATCCCATTATCTAAAAGTAATAATGGATGAGATTTTTGGAAGAAAGTCATTTATTTCAAGTATTTGTTGGCAGAGTCGCTATTCAAGATCAAATGATTCAAACATTTCTTTGTCACACAATACCATCCATTTATATGCGAAGCAGCCTGAACTCTGGAAAACTATTCGGAATAGGCTTCCTAGAACTGGCGAACAAGCTAAGCAGTATAAAAACCCAGATAATGACCCGAATGGCCCGTGGAGAGCCATTCCTTGGGATGCTCCAAATTTGAGAGAGAATCTCAGTTATCCAATTACTACACCAACTGGAAAGGTCAGGTTCCCACCTGCTGGAAGGTGTTGGTCTAGAACAGAAGAGCAATGGTTGGAACTAGTAGATAAAGGATTAGCATATTTCGGAAAGGCTGGAAGCGGAGCACCCTCTTTTAAATCATATCTAAAAGATGCTTCAGGGATTGTACCCAATACATGGTGGCCTCATGAAGAAGCAGGTCATACTGATGAAGCTAAAAAAGAACTTCATTTATTATTCGGGAAAGACAATGCGTTTGGCACACCAAAACCAGAAAGATTAATGCAACGAATTTTGCATATAGCCACCAATGAGGGGGATTTAGTTTTGGACTCATTTTTAGGTTCAGGCACTACAGCCGCAGCAACTCATAAAATGAATAGAAAGTATATCGCTATAGAGTTAGGTGAACATGCTGTCACACACTGTCAACCAAGAATGGTAAAAGTAATTGATGGCGAACAGGGTGGAATTTCCAAGGGTGTTAACTGGCAAGGTGGTGGTGGTTTTAACTTCTATCGTTTAGGTGAAGTTATTTTTAACGAAAACGGCTCTTTAAAAGAAGGTATTAGTTTTAATGCCTTAGCGTCTCATATCTGGTATAGCGATACTAAAACTTCATTAGAGCAAACTGAAAAATCCCCATTACTTGGTGTGCATAATGGGGTTGCTTATTACTTGCTTTATAACGGCATATTAGGTGATAAACGCCCTGATGGGGGGAATGTTTTAACCTCTAAAGTATTAGCTATTCTGCCTGAGCACCCAACTGATCCTGAAAATGGTAAGAAAGTTATATTTGGCGAAACAAGCCGAATGGGAGCAGCCCGATTAAAAAAAGAAAATATTGTATTTAAACAAATACCTTATGACGTAAAAGGAAGATAAGGATGTTTCAGTTAAAAAGTTACCAACAAGGTGCATTAGACTCGTTAGCGAGCTTTTTTAAACAATGTCGTGAAACGAGCGATATTGAGACATCATTCAGTGAATCATTAAAAGAAAATAATTTCACAGATGTGCCATATCGCTCATATAAATTTGATGATACGCCTTATGTTTGTATTCGTATTCCAACTGGTGGTGGTAAAACCATATTAGGCACATATGCAATATCAACAGCGACTAAAGAGTATCTGGCTCAAGATTACCCAATTACGCTTTGGTTAGTACCTACGACCACCATTCAGCAACAAACAGTAGCAGCCCTTAAAAGCAACCCTTCATACTCTGAGCATTTAAACAAAGTATTTGCTAATAACGTGAGTGTTTATGATATTGCTGATGTTAACCAAATTCGTTCACAAGATATTGGTAATAAAGCCATCATTGTTGTATCAACCCTTGCTAATTTAAGGGTAACTAAAACAACAGATCGTAAAGTTTATCAATATCATGAGGACTTCGAACCTCACTTTGCCAAATTGACGAGCAATCATCCTGCATTTGATAAATTGGAACGAGTGACTGAAGACGATATTTCTGAGAACGGCCTAACAACAAAAGATTTAGGAAAGATTAAATATTCTTTTGCCAACTTGTTAGCATTGTATAACCCCTTAGTCATAGTTGATGAAGCCCATAATGCAAGAACTTCACTTACATTTGATACGCTAAAGCGTGTTCACCCTGCTGCTATTATTGAGTTTACGGCAACGCCAAACACTAGTAATACCAATGGTAGTAATATTCTTTACCATGTTTCAGCAAATCAATTGAAAGCTGAAGAAATGATTAAATTACCTATCATTTTAACGGAGCATGTTAATGGATGGGAGGAAGCTGTACGAGATGCGGTTCTAACAAGGGAACGTTTAGCATTAAAGGCTCAAAAAGATACAGATTACATTAGGCCGATTGTGCTGTTACAAGCTGAAAGTAAAAATGGCAAAGTAACAGTTGATGTACTGAAACAATGTTTAATGGAAGAGCACCACATAGATGAAAAGCGAATAGCTATTGCAACTGGTACTCAACGTGAGTTAGATGGTATTGATATTTTTAATCCTGATTGTCCAATCGAATTTGTTATTACTATTGAGGCGCTAAAGGAAGGTTGGGACTGCTCTTTTGCTTACGTTTTCTGTTCTGTAAAACAAGTATCCTCAAGTAAAGATGCGGAACAATTATTGGGTAGAGTGTTAAGGATGCCTTATGCCAAGCGCAGGGTGATTGAAGACTTAAATAGAGCATATGCCCACTTAGCAACTAATACGCTTGCTCAGGCTGCTAAAGAACTTGCTGATAAGCTTATTTCGATGGGTTTTGAAGAGCTAGAAGTCGCCACATTTCTAAGACAGCAAGATAGTAAGCAAGGCAACCTTTTTGAATCTGATGATCCGAAAGAGCAACCGATGCCTAAAACATCAGCTTTACCATTTATGATCGAAGTTGAAGAGGAAATTGATTCCTCAGATCTATCAGAAGAAGAACGCAGTAGCGTTAAAGTATCGGAAATTAAAGGTCGAAAAGTTGTTACGGTTACAGGTAAGGTTTCTGAGAACATAAAGAAAGCGATATCAAAAGTATCGGTTGAGTCTAAAAAGGATTTTGAGCGTTCTGTAAATATACATAACCAGAGTGTTCAAGCCGCACTATCACCTTCAGAAAATGGTGAGCAATTTGCAGTGTTACCTCAACTTTGTTTAATGGTTCAGGGCGAGTTGGAATTAGCTGAAAAAGAAGTGTTTTTAGACTCTTATGGCTGGAGTTTATTAGATTACCCTGCCGAGTTGGATTACAGGCCGACAGAAGAAACGACAAGCTTCTCTGTTGATTTACAAGGTAAACGAGTTAAATATAACTTTGTCGAAGAAGGGCAAACACTAAACCTTAACTTTGCTAATACTGAAATAACACAAGATGAATTAGTTAGTTGGTTAGATTTAGAGTCAAGACAAAGTGATATAACCCAACGTGAAATGACAGGCTTCATTTCGAAGATAATTCATAATTTATTGCAAAAGCCTGAGCTAACTTTAACCACACTCATTCGTAATAAATTCCCTCTGGCAAAAGCTATTCAAGATTTAGTTGCTGAATATCGAATTAGAGCGGCTAAAGAAGGTTATCAACAAGCGTTGTTTGAAGATGAAAGCAATATTGTAACTAGCTACGACTTTAGTTATGAATTCAAACCTGATAATTACCCTGCAAGACCACCATATTACAATGGGCAATATGATTTCGCTAAACACTATTACCCTCAAATTGAGGATATGAAATCAAACGGTGAGGAATTTGACTGTGCACAAGCGATTGACCTGATGCCAGAAGTAAAACATTGGGTTCGTAATTTAGTCAGAAGAGAGGAAGCTTCTTTTAGTTTACCTTTGGCAAACGGCAATTTTTTCCCTGATTTTATTGTTGAATTGAAGGATGGTCGAATTTTGGTAGTTGAATATAAAGGTAAAGCGTATGAAACCAATGATGATTCTGCTGAAAAGAAACTTGTTGGTGAGTTATGGGCTAAGCATAGCCAAGGTAATTGTTTGTTTTTGATGGCAGTTAAGAAAGATAAGAATGGTCAAGGTGTACTTCAACAACTGCGACAGGCTATTAGTTAATCAGATGTTTTAGTTTTAAAAAGCATTTTATATATGGCGGCCAGAGTCAATATGTTTTGGGGAAAATTCCCCAAGGATTCCCCAAAACTGATTCTTGACTGTAATAAAATCAATGAGTTACAAATCAATGATTTGTATAAGAAAAAGCCAGGAAAACTCTTAAGTGACTGAAAATAAAAAGATAAAGTCTGTATTAATCGTATGCATGGGTAACATTTGCCGCTCACCAACAATGGAAAGTGTTTTAAAATACAAGGCCCAACACGCAGGCATCACGCTTGAAATTGAGTCTGCTGGCACTATTTCTTACCATAAAGGCAATCCACCAGATAATCGCAGCCGGGCACATGGCGAGCGTCGCGGCTATGACTTTAGTCATATGCACGCACGGCAAATTCAAGATAACGATTTTGCCTATTTCGACTTAATATTATGTGCCGACAAACAAAACTTAGCTGATCTCACTTCACGTTGCCCTAAAGTTCACCTTCATAAATTAGGGCTTTTCCTACAATTTGGCGACATGGGATACAGTGAGATCCCTGACCCTTATTATGGCGGCGATCAAGGTTTTGAAAACGTCTTGGATTTAGTAGAAAACGCTTCAGAGCACCTGATAAAGAAGCTGTTAGATCACACGTGTTAAGATGCAACATCCAACCACCGTAAAGCGACACCACTAACTATCAAAAAATACGCTCTTTACGATAAAAACGTTTGATTGGTGTCAACCCCACTATTGCGGTAAAAAGCCGCCTAGTCTTAATAGGGGGGTTTATGCTAGCTGTTGATTTACCAATTGATCCATTTGAAGTTATTGCTACCGATCTATACCGTGATGGGATCAGTATTTCGCACGATGTGATCCCTTTTGATGTGTTACGAGCGCTGAAATTTCGCTTAGCGGAAATGAATCTAAATGACTTTAATCAAGCTGGAATAGGCCGTAATCAAGCGCATGAAACCAATCAATCAATCCGCCGTGACAAAATTCATTGGCTCGATGCGCAGCAGTCACTCGAAAAGCCTTATTTAGACTTTATGCAGTCATTACAACAGTACATAAATCGCCGTTTATTTATGGGGTTGTTTAGCTATGAATGTCATTTTGCTCATTACCAAATTGGTGACTTTTATAAGAAGCATATGGACGCCTTTCGTGGCAAAACTAACCGTGTATTAACGACTGTATTGTATTTAAACGACGGCTGGGACGCAGAACTAGGTGGCGAGTTAGTGGTGTATGAGCCAAACGATCACAACGCCGAGCTGCTTCGCGTTACACCGAGCTTTGGCACTTTGGTCACTTTTTTAAGTGATGAATTCCCCCACGAAGTATTGCCTGCGTTGCGTTCACGTTATTCTATCGCTGGTTGGTTTCGTGTTAATACGAGCATTAGTGGAGAAATCGACCCGCCTCGCTAAGCACTTGCTAATGGCAATGAGACCCGAACACAAAGCCCACGCGGTTTGCGATTAAACAACGCAATTTGACCATGATGGGCTTCTGCTATTTCTCGGCACAGTGCTAATCCTAAACCACTGCCCGCATTTTTTGTGGAATAAAATGGTACCAAGGCATTGGTCATCACATGTTCACTCATACCTTTGCCCTCGTCCACTACTTCTATAATAAAGTGGTCGCTGACAACTTTAGCTTTCACTGCAATTGCATCAATTGGGCCACCAGACTCATGCGCATTCTTTAGTAAATTGATAATCAATTGCTCAATTTGTACTTTGTCGCCATAAAAAGTCAACGCGCTCGCTTCATCATAGTGACACGACCACTGCTGTGAAATCGGCCGAATGATGTCTAGCCAATTGAGCCAAGCAGGTTTTGGGGTCGGCAATTTAGCAAATTTACCATACCCTTGAACAAACTCAGTTAAATGGGCAATGCGTTCATCTATCGTTGAAAACACACGTGCGAGTCTCGGCTCGTCGACTCGCTCAGTTAATAACTTGCCGCTATGTAACATCGATGAGATAGGGCCTAAAGAGTTATTCAGTTCATGGCTAATGATGCGGATCACTTTTTTCCAAACCATGACTTCTTGGCGGCTTAATTCTCGTGTCATCTGTTTTAAAATATACAATTTGTGCTGCTGATTGTTGAGTAAAAACTCCCCAACCGACAGATGCCACGTCTGTGCTTCTTGGTGCTCATTTTGAATGCTGAACAAGCCCTCGCGCGCATGTTGTAGCGCTTGTTTTAGGTTCGGCGAACAAGCCATTTGCAGGGCGTCAAACGCCATACCTTCGAGTTTACTCGACTGGTTAAAGAGATCTCGCGCGGCATAATTACTAAACACGACCTGTTGATTCGAGTTGACTAACACTAACGCCTGCGGTGAGCTTTGCAGCACTTTATCCAACATCAGTTCGCGTTGGTAAACCCATTGTTTTTCTTTTTGTAATTGCAATGTCGTGTCATTGTATAACCGACACAGTCGGCCAAATTCATCGTCTTCGTTGTACGCAAGGGTGGTTGAAAAATCGCCATCTTTTAAATTTAATAGGCCCATTTCAAGTGCGGCGAAACCGTTATGTACGTTTGTTAACAACATCCGACAGAGCACCAAACACCCGATAAACAGCACCACAATAACCAAGATCTGAGTAGCTAACGAAAAACCATCCACAAACCACACGAGTTGAGACGCGATAAAAACCACACTAAGTGGTATCGCGTAGAGCTTTGCGAGTAAAGGCAATTGCATTAGTAGTCGATTCCGTGTTTTTGTAAACGGCGATATAAGGCCTGACGTGTTAAACCAAATTGCCGAGCGACCTTTGCAATCACCCCTTGATGCGCGTGCATGGCATTCTCTAAGTCGAGTTTAGTCGGTTCGGATGATGATGGTTGTGCCGGAGTTTGTCCGCCTATTTTAAGGTTCAGCGCAAAATCATCGGGTTCAATGATGCCGTTTGGTTTTAATACCTGAACTCGTTTACACACGTTTTCAAGTTCTCGAACATTCCCAGGCCACGTATAGTTAAGTAAACACTGCTCGGCTCGTTTTGAGAGTTCACGCTGTGGCAAGAAGTGAGCAACCAAAGGAAGAATGTCATCAATGCGCTCTGCTAGCGGTGCTAGATTGAGTTCAATCACATTCAAGCGATAAAACAAATCTTCACGAAAGCGCCCAGCTGCGATGTCGTCCGCTAAATTAGCATTGGTTGCCGAGATGACCCGCACATTGGTCTTTCGAGTCGTTACTGAGCCTAAACGTTCATATTCACCTGTTTGCAATACTCGAAGTAATTTCGCTTGCCCACTAAGCGGCAAATTTCCCATTTCATCAAGGAATAATGTGCCGCCATTGGCGGCTTCAAATCGACCACTGCGCGCTTTAGTTGCGCCAGTGTATGCGCCCGCTTCAGCACCAAATAATTCTGCTTCAATTAATGAACTTGGCAAAGCGCCCACATTTACTTTTACGAAAGGCGCGTTACTGCGTGATGATTGAGATTGCACCAATTCGGCGATTTTTTCTTTACCTGAGCCATTGGGCCCGGTGATCAGGACAGCCACATCAGATTTAGCAACTTGCAAAGCCATGTCGACCAAACGCTGCATTTGCGCGCTTTCGTATATTAAGCCTACTGCACGGGCTTTCGATTTGCTTGAGCCCGTCAACGCTTTATGTTTTGCAACCGTTTCACTGTCTTTTTGGGCACGTCCAAGGGCAAGTAAATTAGCCACACTATTAAGCAGTTTGTTGTCATCCCACGGTTTGGCTAAGTAATCCGCCGCACCGGCTTTGACCAGTTCAATAGCGGTTTCTAGTTCAGTCCAAGCGGTGATGAGTATAATCGGTAAGCGTGGGTTGTATTCACGTAAAGCAAAAAACAGTTGTTTGCCTTCTTCTCCTGAAGTCGTATCGGCACTGAAATTCATATCTTGGATAACCAAGGCTATGTTCTGGTAATTCACTGCTTGTTTCGCTGCAAATGGGTTGGTAGCAGTAACGACCTCATAACCGTGAATTTCGAGTAATAGCGCTAACGCATCCAGTACGGCTTGATTGTCATCGACTAAAAGGATCTTTTCCATGTTGTTTTTATTCTCTACGACGTTCCTAAAACGCAGTCTACCACAGTTGTAATAGCGGATGTGTGACTTCCAAAAGGATGACACACATCGACATACCAATCTACTTAAAGCTAAATACTGCGCGTAGCAATGCTTGGCGAAATGTCCGCGGCACGTTTGGCCGGTCCAATCACAGCCAACCAACTCATGACAAAAACTGATAGCGCCGTACCAATAATATAACCTATTGGTAATACAGGTATTTCATAATGTTGCATTAATAATTGTCCAAGCGTATGTGCTGCAAAACATCCTATCACTAAGCCCACTAAACTTATCATCGAATTCTCAATCAAAAAATAACGAATGATTGCCGATTTTCTAGCACCTAAAGCCCGTCGCGTGCCAATTTGTTTAGTGCGTTTGCTAATGTTGAACAACGTTAGACCAAAGATCCCAAGGGCAGTAACGCCAACCAATACCGCAATTAGTACAATCAGCATGCGCATCATCAGAATATCGCCTGCGTTATACTCATCTTTGCTTTTATCAAATGCAGTTAACCAGTCAATGACTCGATCGGGGTATTGTTGAAGCAGCTCGGATTCGATGTTTTTCATGATCTCCTCTCTGGCGCCCGATTCTGTGCGCACAACAAAATTTTGAGCTTTCATGGCTTTCATTAATGGGATAAACACGATATTTTTTGGTCGGCTGTCTTTAAGCCAAGGACCCGACACACTTTCCACGATACCAATGACTTTGGCAGGCAAATCCCCCATATAAATTGTTTGACCTAAGCCATTGCCCTCTGGAAATAGCTCATCAATGAAGGTTTTTGTTACAACAACCACATTAGGCACTTCGCGAGCGGATTCAGTTACAACGACTTCATCAGACGTAAAATTACGCCCTTCTAACAAGGTTAACCCTAACGTGTTCAACACGTGTTCGTCACCTTGAATATAGGCTGCGCGTGCGCGTTTACTGATCTCTGGCTGTGGTTTTAAGGTAAAGCCCGTTGCACTGCCAGAACCAGACAAAGGGACGGCGCTCATCGCTGCTGCATCAATTACCCCTGGTAAGTTGCGTATAAAGGTTTCATCGAGTTCCGTTTGTTGCATTAAGTCGCGGTCTTTACCAAACGTTAAGATAGCAAAGCTAAACACGTTTTCTTCGTCATACCCGGTGTCTTGAGCTAAATACGTAACACGATCGTAAATGATAAAGGCCGCATTACTCACAATGGCTGTCGTGATAGCGATTTGTAATAACAGAAGCACTGCCCCTACTTTTGAGCGCATTAGTGCTTTAAAAATCGGTTTTATTTCCAACATGATCCACTCCTATTGGCTCTTTAAGTAAACAGCAGGATTCGTACGACACACCAACCACGCGGGATATAATCCTGCAACTAAACAAGCGACAATTGCTATTGCAGGTGCAGCCAGTAGCATAGTGATATCCATCGTTGCTAAATTCTCATAGTAATCTCGAGTAATACGCACCCCCCAAAGCCCAAGTTGTGCGACCAGAATGCCCAATAAACCACCGAATAGCCCTAAAAGCGAGACTTCAACTAAGTGTTGATAAAATACCTGTGTTTTGCTCGCACCAAGCGCTCGGCGTACTCCAATTTCTGGCGCTCGGCGCAAAAATTTCGCCAACAAGAGTCCCAATATATTTGCCAAACACACAGCCAAAAACATAAAACTCAATGCAACCATCACTTTATTATCTTCTGAGACAACGTTATTGAATTCCATCCACTCAGTCACATTATGCAACGCAAAATCTAACTCCTTGCGATTAAATCGGCCGATCTTTTGCTGCTCTTGCATATACGCTAGCAAAAACTCGCCATAATCCTTTTTTGCGTCTCGCGTCGGCAATTCAACCCAAAATTGCAACCACACGTGCTCTGAACGGATCTTTTCTTCGAACGTGCGAATACTTTCATGCTTCCAACCATTCGTATTACCCCAGTTTTCATATTGATTAGCTTCAACTAACGGAAACGGCATATAGATATTTTCTGTTTCATTAAATGCCCCGTTGTTCAAGTCATAATATTTAATGTGGGTAGTCCACTGTTTAATTACCCCAACAATTAAAAATGCTTTGTCATCAAGGTAGAGTTGTTTACCGACTGAATTGGTGCCAGCAAAAAGCTTGTCGTTAAGCTGACTATCAATCACCAACACAGGAGTCGCGTTGTGTTCTTGGGCAAGACTCCAACTATCACCAAACACAAACTCCAATTGAAACATCGAAAAAAAGTCTGCATTGATGAAACGTGCTTGACTCATAAATGGCTTGATCGAGCCATCACCTAAGTGAACAGAAAAACCTGAGCGCATAGAGATAGATTTTTTCGCAGGAACCTCTGCTTTTTGCAAATTGACCGCATCTTGGTAGGTTAGCTGCGTTGGCATGTCGTTAGACGTCCACCAGTTAATGCCTTCATCCATTGTTTTTAACTGCGGATGAAACAACTGTTGGCTTTTCGATGGGATCGGATCCATCGACATCATGTGATACACCGACAAACTAGTCATGGTTACGCCAATGCCAATGGCAATAGCCAATACCATCAAAATGGAAACCAACGGGGTGCGCTTAAAACTGCGCCAACTTAAATCCAAATAATGGGTAAACATGTTAAACCCCCTCAAGTACGTGAGCATTGGCCGTCGGCGCACCTTGATACAAGGTAAAATCCGCCAGTTTACCATCCACAACTTGAATATTACGCGGAGCACGTCGGGCTAATTCAGCATCGTGTGTCACCATCACAATCGTTGCACCATCCCGGTTAATTTGCTCTAACAATTCCATCACTTGACGTGCCATTAAGCTGTCTAGATTCCCAGTCGGTTCATCGGCCAACAAAAAACGTGGCTCCCCTGCTAGTGCTCTTGCAATTGCAACACGTTGCTGTTGGCCACCTGACAACTGTTGTGGCAGGTGTTTAGCACGACTTGCCAAGCCGACTTGCTCTAAGCATTGCTCAATGCGACGTTTTCGTTCACTCGCTTTAATCCCACGATAACGCAATGGCACCTCTACGTTTTCGTATAGATTTAAATCAGGAATTAGGTTAAAGCCTTGGAAAATAAATCCAATTTTTTGATTACGTAAATCGGCACGTTGATTGTCATTGAGCTTGCCAACATCCACACCATCTAGCAAATACTGGCCTGTTGAAAAAGGTTCCAACATACCGGCAATATTCAAAAATGTGGTTTTCCCCGATCCAGATGGGCCTGTTACCGCAATAAACTCACCTTCGTTTACTTGTAAATTGAAGTCGCGCAATGCATGAGTTTGCACCATCTCTGTTTGATAGATTTTTCCGATATTATTCATTGTTAGCATGGTAAATTCCTGTTAATTGATAAGCACAGAGGGTGCTTGATTAAATTGATCGTAACTTGAAATAATGATTTGGTCGCCTGCATCTAAGCCATCGAGGATCTCAACTTCGCGCAAGCTATTAGCACCCAATTGAACATCAATACGCTCTGCAATATTGCCATTTAACTTATAGGCAACATGCCCTCCCGATTGCACAAAGGTACCGCGACGCACTTTCAATATATTGTGTTTACTATCGAGTAAAATACGCGCTGAAAGCTGCTGATTTTGTCGGATCCCTTGCAAGTCGCTCTGTTCAAATCGAACTCGGGTCGTGACTTCACGGTCATTCACTTCTGGCGAAATTGCAGTGAGTGTGCCTAACACTTGCTGGTTACCGATCTTAAGTTCAACCGCCATACCCAGTCCAAGCTCATTTGCATAGCTTTCAGCAACTTGTACCTGAGCTTCATAAGCACTCAAGTCTACGAGTGTCATTAATGCTTGGTTTTTACTTACCAAGGCGCGAGTTTGCACATTTAAATTTCCTACAATGCCACTAACACTCGCTGTGATTTCCAGGTTATGAACTTGACGCTCAAGTTCTTCAACCACCAACGCTTGGCGTTCAACCATGTTTTTGGCCGCGTCCAATTCAAACGCAACGGTATCTTTTGCTATTACTACGTCTTGTCTGGCATGTTGATGGCTCAGCTTGGCTTTTGCTAAATCATCCACTGCCTTTTCTAAATCGATTTGGCTGATTAAATTTTGTTTTATCGACAATTGTGCGCGGCGATTTTCACGCTCTGCGGCATTAAGTTCGACACTCGCTAAATCAAGCTGCTTATTCAGACTTAATGTTTGGCGACGCGCATCAAGCTCTTTGCGGCCAAGCTCGCCTTGTAGTCGTGCCAATTCAGATTTTTGCTGCTTAAGTTCATTATTGAGCTCAGGACTGTGCACTAAGGCGACAACTTGTCCAAACGCCACTGCATCACCTGCTCTCACCAAAAGCTCAACGTAACCTTGCTCTGGACTATAAATAGTCGGCGCATTTGCTGCTACCACTTTCCCCATTGCCACCACATCGCGAGTTAAATCACCACGTTCGACGGTGGCAATTTTGATTTCCTTGGCCGATATCGCTTGAGTTGCATTATGTTGAAACGCCATCGCAGTCATTACAATTGCGCTACAAAGCGCAATTAGCGCGGTGGTTTTCAAGTAGCGCTTTGTCTTATTTGCCTGTGGCATTTTAACGTCTTGCCCACTGGTATCTTTAATCATGTCTTATCCTTAAAGCCTGAATTTATTTACAAAGCGTCACTTCACCGACCCGGATCATTAATGCTAAAAGCAATACAATGAGTGGTGACATTAGAAAACAACTTAAAATCATCATGAGTGTCCAATCGATAGCATGTCCATCATTGAATACCATTACCATGCCAGAATTTACTTCATTGTTTTTTAATGTTTTTTTAAATTAACTAGCTCGGTTTGAGTGTCCGCGGACAGTAAAAGTGTCCGCACCGGACACTTTTTTATTCAAGTCTCGACAGGATTAAATTAGGAAATAAGTACTAGATATAAGTTACTGCTAGTACAAAAATATGTTTTATAGATGAAATGTAAATAGAATCTGACTATACTCAGGCTTAGGCATTTGCAACGAGAGCAAAACATGGATTTATCGAGCGCCGCAAAACATTATAAAGAATTCGGTTATGTGTGCTTACGTCAATTTTTCACCCAGGCAATGCTTGATTCTGTCGAACCGGTCGTTCGCGCCTTTCATGAAAGGTGGATAGACGATAACCATGCGTTTTATGAAGCAAATGCAATTAATTCATCTGGCTTGACCGCCGAAACTTACCTAGAAAAAGAAGAGAGAAAAGCACTGTTTGGTTTAATTGGCAGTGAGAGTATGAGCAAGCTTGCAACCGCGTTACTCAACCGCCCTGTGTACATGAATTCTCAGCTCTTTTTTAATCCGTTTAACCCTCATCAAAAAAATTACTGGCATCGAGATGGCCAATACCATTTAAGTTTAGAAGAGCAAAAAGAGGCACTAAATGGCCCTGATGTGATCCACATTCGCATTCCTCTCGCAGACGAACCTGGCATGGAACTTGTGCCAAAAAGCCATAAAGAATGGGACAGCCCGTTAGCCCTCGATACTCGTTTAGAACAAAATGGCCGAAATAAAAGTGATCCACTTCCAGAAGGAAAAGTGATCCAACTTAATCGGGGCGACATTTTAGCCTTTTCAGCGAATATGCTACACCGAGGTTTATACGGCCAAGATCGTTTTGCGCTCGACATTTTATTTTGCGAGCCCCAGATGCACTCCTTTTTAAATGACGTACATCAGCCTTGTGCAGAGATAAAAGCAACGTTAGAGTGTTTGTCTGTTTTTCCATAACGAATCGATACTATAATGAAAAAATACTTTGCTTACATCTCGTTACTTTTTCTAAGCACAAGCACTTTTGCCGCCGATGTGATTCTATTTCGCCATGCCGAAAAACAACAAGGTGACGACCCTGCCCTCACTGAACAAGGTCAAATAAGAGCATTACGCTTAGCAAAACTGGGGCAAACGTACAAGCCTAGCGCTTTGTATTCGACGGACTATAAGCGTACCCAACAAACCATTGCGCCACTTGCTCAACTGACAGAACTGCCTGTGACCAGTTACGATCCTAATAACCTTGCGTCTTTTGCTCAAACATTGAAATCCTTGTCTGGGATGATTGTCGTTGCTGGACACTCGAACACTACACCTGTTTTGATAAAAGCCCTCTCAGGGAAAGATTGGCCAATAGACGAGAGTACTTATGATGATGTATTTATTTTGAAACAAACAAAGTCAGGTTACGAATTTGAAAGGCGCTCGTCAGATTAACCTATCCATGATTCAATTAACGCGTTAATAGCACCAACTAGGCTGATTGGTGCTATGTTACCTATCCAAAATACCCTACTTATGATTATTTGCAGAAGAACAAAATGCCAAAATTATTTAGTTATGGAACATTGCAACAAACAGATGTGCAACTCACCACCTTTGGTCGAATACTTGACGGGCAGCACGACGAATTAGTCGGATTTGAAATTAAATTAATTGAAATTCGAGACCCAACCGTTATCAAAACCAGTGGAAAAACTCACCATCCAATTTTAATTCGCTCCGGTGATAAAAATGCCAAAGTCTCCGGAATGGTCTTTGATATTACCGACAATGAACTAGACCATGCTGACAAATACGAAGTCGATGACTATATTCGAGTAGAGACAAAACTTAACTCTGGACAATTTAGTTGGGTCTACGTCGCTAAATCGTCTTAATGTATTTACCCAATCAATTTGAAGAGGCCGATTTCAGCGCTTCACCGTGTTTTCAGTAACAGGCGCGTAACAATCTACAGGACACACGGTGGCGTTTTCACAGTGCAAATTTTGTCGGCTTTAATTCGTTGTTGCTGGTTTTCAACATAATTTAACTGCCGTGAACACGATGTATTAAATCAGCGCGAAGCCTAAATGCCTATAGATTCTTGTTGAACGAATACGTTAAGTAAACGTAGATATCGTCTTCATTTTTACTCCACAATTGCTCGTTAGAATGTGGGCAGAAGATTTAATAGGGAAGTTATCCTTTATGCTCCACATTCGATCATTACTGCTGCCTATTCTTTGTTTACTATTATCTGCGTGCTCATTATCTGAAAATGACACTCCTCGGAATTTGGTTATAACAGACATTAATACCGGCCCCGTAGTCACTTTAGAACAACAAGCACCGCTAGAAATATTTTATAATTTGGAGGTCCAGGGGCTTTCCAATATTAATACAGACGTCTATTTCTATTTGATTCACCACAATGAAATTAAGGATTCCAACAACAGTAACGAACAAACTGTTGAAGATATTCATCAATTTGCTGTTGTATCGCTGAGTGAATTATCCGAAGGCAACCATGCGCTTAGCGTTTGGGCAGAACTTCCGCATGGGCTCGAAGGTGGTGATTATCAAATTATTGCGCATGTCGACCCAAACAACACTGTTATCGAAGACATTGAAGAAGATAATTCACCTTCACCCAACTACGCGCCTTTCGCTAATGGGCAGTATCCCCATTCAGACATTGCAATCGCCTTAATCTCAACACATGACTTTTCATTAAAAGATACTAAGTTTGGGCAAACAGCACTGTTACTTGATGCTCCACATATTGAGTCTGGCACTAGTCATCATCACGCTGATTTGATCGGCTATGTCATTGCCGATTATGAAGGAAACGAACTTGATCACGTTCAGTTAACTGCCGAAGCGTTGGTCAATGGCACGTGGGAGCGACTGCACTTTTGGTCTACATCAAAACAACAATACCTTGATTCCTTACCGTATTTGTTTAACCACGATTTACATGACCAACATATTGGTTTTGATATAGCACTAGAAGACGATCTCATCAGTGCCTTGTACGCAAATCACAATGCACAAGAGCAAGTTGAATTGGAGATTCGCTTTACGCTTTCCGATCTCGATGCCGAGGGTGATTTAGATCCGAGCAACAACATTATATCCACTTCGATTCCATTATTCTTTTTTGAAGGCCAAGCAAATCGATCTGCGAACATAAAACTGGCCCAATCTTATGACAAGTCCTATGGTGATCAATCAAAATTTAGTGTGGGTGTCGATTTATCTGGTCAATTATTGATTGTACCTGCCGGTGATCCTGGTGCACGCATTACAGCCGAAGGCAATGTTGAAGCCTATTTTTTTAATGCTCAAAACACGCTGTTTGCCATTTCATATGATGGCAGCGCTTACGTTTCTGGACTTAACACTGGCTACAGTTCAGAAATGATTATTTTTAATAATGTCGTGTTCGAGGATGAAAGTTACACGTCAAAGTTTGAGAAATCGTGGACAAAATCCTGGGAGGAAGAAAAAGTTCTGGCCAAAGCGAACTTTACTATCGGACCTATTCCCATGTCAGTCGAAGCAGGCGTAAATGGTGGCTTGGGTTTCGAACTGACAGTTGGTTACAATGCTGAACTTTATGCTAATGGCGATTTGTTTTCGGTCAATTTTGGGGCATTTGGTCGCGGAGGCGTAGATCTAGCTGTCGCGTCAGCGGGTGTTCAAGCAGAATTTAATCTCATTGATAATGTGTTCAGTCTTGATTCAACAGCGGGCTTTTCATTAACCTCTAACGATAATACTCAGCCACATATTTATTATGCACTAGAACTCAGTGATGAAATTGACGTTATATCTGGTAAGTTTGGGTTGTATGCCGAAACTAAAGGCGTTAAATGGTGCAAAAAATGGGGTATCCCCTACCCATGTGGTACAAAAGTCACTCGTTACGATTTATGGCTGTATCAAACCGCTAGCGTGTTTCAAAAATCATGGACGTTATTCAGCCAAGAAGGCAGTGTTAACTTATGATCATACAAACTTTCAAAGTCAGTTTAGCCTTCGCGGTTTTGAGTTATACAACTCAAATTCACGCCTATTGCGAGCGGGCCTTTGAATTTGCAATTGACACTAAGACTTCTGTCGAACTCAATGGCACAAAGCAAAACCAACAGAGCCATTTACTATTAAAAGGAAAGCTTGCTTTAAAATCAGCGACTCTCAATGGCGAATCTAACTGGTGGGCATTACAAGCTCATCAAGTAGCAGCACAAAATGGTCAAGAAAGCACAGCGATCGTGCAATATGAAGTGCCATTTGCATTTAAGCAAGCACCAAATGGTGAACTGCTTGATTTTTGGTTTCCAAGTACATTAACTCAGCAACATAAAGCTATGCTCAAAGGACTTGCTTATTACTTTCAAGTGCCTCGGCAATTCAACCTGCCTTTAGTAAAAGAATATCAAGACAACCTTGGTAGGTATCAAATAAGCTTTGCCGTAACACCTAAAGAAGTAAGTTTCACAAAACAAGTCTATTTAAGTTTAAATGATCCAACCATCGACGAAACTAAAATAGTAAATTCAAATCACGGTTTTAAGCCAGATGGTTGCTGGTTTAACCATAGTAAAGGTTTAGATGAGTTAATCGTGTCTTCAAATCAAGGTGCGCTAAATCTAAATTCTATTCAAGCGTATGAATTTAATGTTATTGACCCAAATACGCTCACCTTAACAAATCTGCCGACAGAACTTAATGAGTGGCGTTTAGCACAAACTTCGCTCGACAAATCCTCTGTCGCGCAACTTCGTCAGCGCTTACTGGAGTTAATTAAAAGTGACCTTGCCACATTCGATGCTCATCGGCTAATGTTGCAATTAAAAGAACTCGACCCTGTGCTACACGAGATTTTACCGCTATTCGGCCATGAATCTTTATCCATAAAAGCGCAATCACGATTACTGCAAGCTTTAGGCAAATTAGATACTCACAATAGCCAAACACTGTTAGTTCAGATACTTAACACTTTTTCTTCCGATCCTAATATTCAGTTTCAAAGTCTAAGAGCTTTGGCCTATGGCAACTCCCCGTTAAGTCAAAACGCCATTGATGCATTGATAATGACGATGCAAGAGGGATTAATTACTAAAGAAGTCGCACTGGAAACAAGTTTTTACCTTACCGTTGGCAGCATGATTAAAGGGCGCAGCAATAAATCTCAATTTCAAGGTTTAAATAACGCATTAACGAATATCGCTACAGAGACGCAAGATACTAGAAAGCGTAACGCGGTACTCGGCGCTATGGGGAATTCTGGTGATGCACAACATGTTGACTTGTTAGCTAAGTTCGCAACCCACCCCCAAAGTGAAAGCCAAACGATTGCAATAAAGGCACTTGGTCGAATAGGACAACCTGAAGCAAAATCGCTACTTATCAAGCTACTCGATGCCCCTATACACCCAAAATCAAAGCCGCATTTACTTACTGCGGTTGGTAATTACGACTTAGACAATGTGACCCAAAATCGCGTATTGCATTATGTTTTTGAATCTGATCAAAAAGTAAAACAAGCTGCTCTTGTTGCGCTTGGTCAACAGACATCATTGTCAAACGAAACCAAGGCGTCCCTTCAAAAGCAAATAAGTGAAGAGCAAGACCGACGTACAGTACAACTTATTGTAAATGCCATTACTAAACCAAAAAGATAGACTTTCTCGACTATCCGCCTTGTCGCAAAGCATTTCAAACTGAAAGTTCGCTTGAGGTAGCTAGATAATCTGGTTTCTTATTTGTATTTGTTTGCAAGTAAGAAACCGGAAATGATGAATAGAACTCATCATTCATCTAAGAGTTAGATTAAGTAAGTTAACTTCTATATACCCAAACAATTTGAAGATGCATACGGAAAGAGCTATGTTTAAAGTTCAACCGATTGTTCTAATTAGCCTTTTACTAATTGCCTGCTCAACAGAAACTACTGAATCCGATAAAGTTGCGACGAATGCAATTTGGGCCGACTTTCAAGCTATCTCTGATGGCTATCGTACTCGCTTAGTCGCGGAGCTCAATGTTGATGGTCCCTATGGCAATAATGTAAAATTGACCGACGGGGACTCTCTGTATGCGACCGCTAATGGAGAAACTAAAGAACTTGTAGAAGACATCGATTTTTTTGATGTCGACTATCAAGCTTATTTCTATCAAATCACAAATAGCACGACCTTAAGTGTCATTTTTGACCGTCAACAACCAAAACAGCGAATGGTATCGACTGTTGCATTACCTGAACCATTTACCGTATTTTCGCCGCAAACTAGACAAGCGTTCAAATCAGATGAGGATACTTATTTAAGTTGGAGTGGACTCGCTAGCAACAAAACAATCCAACTAGACTATCAACTAAAGTGTGCAGCTAAAGAAGGGGGACAATATAACCATTCAGGCTTAGTAGACACGATTGTCGATGATGGCAACCATCGGTTGTTTTTTTCACAAATTGATGCGCTAAAGAATTCATCAATTGACACCAATAGAACCTGTGAACTGGACTTAATGTTTACGCGCAGCAACAATGGCATTATCGACAGTAAATATGCCAGTGGCAGCCGTATTCAAGCACACCAAGTCCGAAAAATTGAAGCGTTAGAAATTTATTTTTAAGCAAAGAACACACGGCTAAGTGTTCTGAATCGTAATTATGGATAACAATATTTCACTTTCATGCTATAAATAGTGTAATTTAGCTAAACAGTTGTAAATATTGAGTTATACTTTTTTTATATTTGCTCATAGTGGCAGAGTTTAAAAGCATAACAAACGCTTTGTGTCTTATTGTCACAATAAGCTCACGCGGTTTAGGAGTGTCCCAATGCGAATGAGACAAAAGCTCATAGTGAGCTTTGTACTTACAGTTATAGTACCCATTTTTGCAATATCCATTGTTAGTATTTCTCAAACCAAACAAGAGTCGTTGGATCGATTTTACGAAACATCTAAAAGTGAAATTGGTCAAGTTGAGAATACGTTTGTGATGTTCTTCGAACAAATGAAGAACAATGCTCGTTTTTTAGCACAAAGTAAAGCGGTTCAAGCGGTTCCACAATCAACGGCGCAATACTTGGGGCCTGAAAGAAACATGGATCCACTGAGCGATAGTCCAGAAGAAGCGGATATTTTTAGGCTGTATACGTCATTTGGTGAAACGCACAAAGAACTACTTTTCGTCTATTTAGGTACAGAGCAAGGTGGTTTTTTGCAGTATCCTGCAGAGCCACTTGGCAATTACGATCCTAGAAAACGCCCTTGGTATCAAGCTGTAAAAAATGATCCAAACGAGGTTGTTGTCACATCGCCTTATCAAGGTGTAACTGGGCAAGCCATGGTTTCGGTTGCAACTGCCATAAAAAATGGCAATGCATTTATTGGCGTACAATCACTTGATGTTACCCTTGGTACGCTTACAGACATCGTATCTAAAATTCGCTTTGGTAATTCAGGGTATCTCATTCTTCTATCTGGTGATGGTACCGTACTTGCCGATCCACGCAACAAAGCCAATAACTTTAAGCATGTTAATGATTTAGACAGCCCGCTTTATACCGCGTTTAAAGCCAATAAAGGCAAACAAAATTTTGCTGTTACAGAAGGTAAAAAGGATTTAGAAGCCCAACTCTATCGCTCTGATAAACTAAATTGGCAGTTTATTGCCGTTATAGATACTGACGAAATAATGGAGTCAGCTTACAGTATGACCACCAGTATCAGTATTATCGCCATTGTTATGCTAGTTCTGTTTGGTTTTATCGCGGTGCTAATGGCAAACAAAATCGTTTACCCGATTGAATCCGTTTCTGAAGGTTTAAGAGAAATTGCACAAGGTGAAGGTAACTTATCTAAACGCTTGAAGGTCATTGGTAAAGACGAAATCAGTGAACTGGCTTCTTGGTTTAATCAGTTTTTAGATTCGATTAATGTGTTAGTAAAAGACATAAAAAATAATGCATCTACTCTAAATAAAGAAGCACAAAGTTCACAAAACCGCATCAATGACATTCGTGATCAAAGCCATCATCAATCAATCATTGCGAAAGAAGCGGCCACAACAACGCAATCGGTAGAAAATATGGCACAAACTGTCAGCCATAACTGTCAAGACGCCTTAACAGAAATCGAGAATACGGATCATCAAGCGACTACTGGAAACCGTCTAATTACGAGTACAGTGTCTCAGGTTGCTAAGTTAAATGAATCATTAAGCGTATCGGCACAATCCATGTCGCAACTCGAAAATGAAAGCAATAATATCACCAATATTTTGGGGGTGATCCGCTCAATTGCAGAGCAAACTAACCTACTTGCACTCAATGCAGCGATTGAGGCCGCTCGTGCAGGTGAACAAGGAAGAGGTTTTGCCGTCGTAGCAGATGAAGTACGAACCTTAGCTCAGCGCTCACACGATGCAACTCAAGAAATTGAACAAGTTCTCACGAAATTAATAGACCAAACTCGCAGCGTCTCTAAACAAATGACTGAAAGTGTCGGTGAGTCTAAACAAGCAATTAGTGAGTCAGAGCAAGCTCATCAAGCGTTTGATGAAATTGCACGCTCTGTTTTATCAGTTAAAAGCATCATTAGTAATATTTCATCTGAAGCAATGCAGCAAGGGCAAGCTGCCAGTTTGACGCATGAGCAAATTCAAGGGGTAAGTAACTCAGTTGAAGAAGTTGGCACCGCGACAGATGCATTATCAAAAGGTGCAGATCAACTGGTGAAACTTGCAAACTCGTTAGATCAATTAGTCGGACGGTTTAAAGTCGACTAACAAGGTTAATCATTTCTTTCACCACGCCGTGATTTTGAACATCGCGGCGTTTTTATTTGAGCAATTTATAGTACATAAAACCCCCCTATTTTGTCATACTTCTGTAATATAACTCATGCATCATATCCAACATTAAAGTAATTACTCGGTAAAGATAATGCAATTCGACGGCATAATGGCTGACTTACCCGCACAAAAACTAAATAGTGCAAACGCTGCCATTTCGTTTTCACACACCCCCTTATATGCGCCAAGGTTTACGGTAGTGCAAACTTATATTGCATTGCAATGTAGCTTACCTCTTGATGCGCACGAAGGTGACATTTTGCATCTATCGGTTACCGCAATTTATTCTAGAAATTGCAATTTTGCCTTTCAGCTTACGCTTACTGAACACCATATCGCAAACAACAAAGTTAAGTTATCGCTAAACGGATCGGGTGAAAATGGTGAATATATGTTGCAAGCCAATTTGTATGGCAAGCACGGTTTATTGAAAAACAGCAATTGCTTTCCTGTTGCTGTTCATAACGAACAAACGAATATACAACCGAAATCAATACCTCCCTTTGGATCCAACTGGATTAGCAGAGCAAAGCACTATACAAAACACAATGTATTTTCTTTGCTCTCAATTTTTTAGCGTCCAAAATCATCGGAAAATTAGGTATAGCAATCAAGCATTAATCATTGAATTTTGTTTATCAAACTGCTTGTATCGAGTTGACACTTCTTTCCTTGGCAACCATGTTTAAAGTATAACTTTTTCATGAGAGTGACGTGGTGTTTAAAACTCTTGATATTGATGTCCTAACAAAACTCTTAGAGCACATTCCTGTTGGAGTAGCGGCTGCTGACATTAATACCAATCGCATTGTTTACGCGAACGCTTATTTTCGGACTATGCTCGGCTATAACTTTGAAGAGATCCATCAATTAACGCCCTCGGATATCCACCCCGACTCAGAACAAGAAGAACGTATTAGGCAATTTAAAGCAATGGCTGCGGGTAAACTCGATAGCATTACCAGTGCAAACATCCAAAAAAAGGATGGTTCAATTCTAATCGCCGATATTCAAGTTGCCGCCATTGAAAACAAACATTCACATTTACTCATTGCTACTTTTCAAGACGTAAGTCAAAAATACAGCGATGCAAGAAAGCTAAAAGAACAAGAAACACGATTAAGGCTCGCCCTGACTGCCAGCAGTCAATCATGGTTTGATATTAACTTGATCAATGGTCAAACCCTGATCAGTGAAGAACAAATTTCTACTTTGGGTTTATCCCCTGAACTGAAACAACGTACATTTCGAGCTTGGCACCAATGGATCCACAAAGACGATAGAAAGCATATTTTTTCTGCCTTTCGTGACTACATAAAAGGGAAAAAAGAATCCTTTACGGTACAATATCGACACTTAGCCCTAGATAATACGTGGCAATGGAGTCAAGCGACAGGCAAAGTCGTTGAGTGCACCAAAAACGGAAAACCAAAACGATTAATCGGCATTGTTACTAACATTTCGAAGCAAAAAAAGCTCGAAACTCAATTAGAGCTTGAAAAGTCCTATCTCACTTGTGTTTTATCTAACATTCCAGATCTAGTCTGGTTAAAGAATGCCGATGGAAGATATATCGGATGTAATAAACGCTTTGAAGCACTTTATGATGCGCCTGAAGGACGCATTATTGGTCATTACGACTGCGATTTTGTTAACGTCGAACTTGCCGATTCATTTAGGCATTCAGACTTATTAGCGCTTCAATCCAAATCGCCAGTAAAAATCGAACAATGGCTAACCTTTAAACGTGACGGCCACCAAGAGCTTATCGAAGTTACGAAAACTCGATTGGAAAATCAACATGGTGAACTTATTGGCGTGTTAGGCATCGGCCATGATATTACCGATCGTCATCAGACTGAAAGGCAGTTAAATGTAGCGGCTTCAGTGTTCCACACTGCTATGGAAGGCATAATGATAACCGATCTGTCTGGCATCATTGTCGACATCAATGATTCGTTTACGCGAATTACAGGATATACCCGCTCAAAAGCCATTGGCCAAAACGCTCGAATTTTAAATTCTGGAAAACAATCTTCTTCGTTTTACACATCAATGTGGAAAAAAATAACTCAACATGGCCATTGGTCGGGCGAAATTTGGAACAAACGAGCCAACGGCGAACTTTTTGCTGAATTTCTAAATATTAGTGTGGTGTATGACAATCAGCAACGCCCAAGCCACTATATCGCTGTGTTTTCTGATATTTCAACACTAAAAGAACAAGAAAAACAGCTAGCTTACGTTACCCGTTACGATGCACTCACTGGTCTTGCCAATCGTTCACTTTTCCTCACACAGTTACGCCAACAACTTTTAGTACTAAAGCAAACTAAATTATTTCTCGCGATAATAGTGGTTGACCTCGATGAGTTTAGACAGGTCAATGACCAGTTCGGCAGTCAAATAGGGGATACTATCCTAGTGCAGGCCGCAATGCGCTTTAAAACATTACTGCGAGAACATGATTTAATCTCTCGGCTTGGCGGAGATGAATTCGTCATTTTACTTAACAACCTATCTGGACCCGAACACAGTATTTCGATACTTGAGCGATTGCTACTTTCCGCATCTAAAACATTCGATATTGCAGGTCATGCGTTTAACCTGTCAGCTAGTATTGGTGTTACTTTTGTTGATGAATCAAATGAACTTTCCGCAGAGAAACTCGTTCGCCAAGCAGATAATGCCATGTATCAGGCAAAAGTCGCAGGTAAAAATCGCTACCATATCTTTGATCCCAATGACGACCTAGACACACGAATTCGGTTCGAAATGCTCAATGAGATCCGCAGAGCATTGATACACAAAGAATTCTATTTAGTGTATCAACCCAAAGTTAATTTACGCACAGGTGATCTAGTGGGTTTCGAAGCGCTAATACGATGGGCACATCCAACAAAAAATTTACTCCACCCCAATGATTTTATTCCGATTATCAATATGCATCCGCTCGCCATCGAACTCGGTAATTGGGTCTTAGATGAAGTAATGCAGCAAGTTGCGAAGTGGAATCGTATCGGCTTTCACACTGTAGTGAGTGTTAATATCGATAGCCTGCAGCTCGACGACCCTACATTTCGCGAACGCCTTTTAAATAAACTCGCCAAAGCGACATCAATTAAGCCAGAGCAAATTGAACTAGAAATATTGGAAACAAATGCCTTAGAGCAAATAGAAAACGTATCGCAGCTTATCGATGAATTGCAAAAACAACATATTACCTTTGCACTCGATGATTTTGGTACAGGTTATTCATCCATGACCTTTCTTAAAAATCTACCAGTTTCTACGATCAAAATTGATAAAAGCTTTGTACAACAAATGCTCTCGGATCCAGAGCAGTTTATAATTGTAGAAAGCATTATAAATCTTAGTAAACGATTTGGTCGCATAGTGTTAGCTGAAGGCGTTGAAAGTGAATTTCATGGTATTTTGTTGGCCGCGTTAGGTTGTGATATTGCTCAAGGTTTCGGTATCGGAAAACCAATGAAAGTAGATCACATAACAAAATGGCTTACACAGTGGCGAGCGCCAACCTCGTGGTTATCTGTAAATCGATTACTAAACCAAGAAGTAGACTTATTAATTGATATCGTTGCGTTTATACATAACTATCGAGAAATAAACCACTGTATAAAAAATAAAAATACTCAACCAGATAAACGCACACTTGAAGACAAGCTGTTTTGGAGCCATAAGTTTGTGTTAGTCAATCAAGAATCGACCGAATTCAACCAAGCCACACTTGAATTGCGTAACAAAATTGAAAGCCTTAAAGCAGCTTTACTAAACGCAGAGCCGCAAACTGAAATACTTGCGCTTGATATTATTCAAGAAATGCTGCGAATTGTATTCAAAGACAACCGATTTACTATTCCAAAAGAGTTCAGTTTAAAAGAGCACATTGATCCCGAATAACGAGCACTGTGTACACTTCACTGTAAATAAACTCGATTAATTAAGTACATTACATCCCGTAAACAGTCACCACAACAGCGCCACCCAAACCAACATTATGTTGCAGTGCAATACGCGCGTTATTTACTTGCCTTGCGCCTGCTACGCCACGTAAATGCCAACAAAGTTCAGTACACTGCGCCAATCCTGTCGCACCAATAGGGTGCCCTTTAGACATCAAGCCGCCAGATGGACCAATCACGTATTTGCCCCCATAGGTGTTGTCACCACGAAGCACAAACTCAAGCGCTTGACCTTCTTGGCATAAGCCAAGTGCTTCGTAATTAATCACTTCATTGGTGGTAAAACAGTCATGTAGTTCTACTACATCCACATCTTCAGGCCCTACTGACGCTAACTGAAAGGCTTTTTTCGCGGCGCGTTTTGTCATATCTGCACCCACCGCGTGAATAGGATCTTGCCATGACGTTAAGGTATCGGTGGCCATAGCTTGCCCTAATATCTTAACACCCTGTTTTACCCCCTTTTTTCGGGCAAAAGTATCACTGCAAAGGATAATAGCAGCAGCCCCACACGTTGGCGGACACGCCATCGTGCGCGTCAAATAACCATCAAAAATAACTTTATCTGCTAAAACTTGAGCTTCAGTAAGCGGTTTTTGGAATAAAGAGTAAGGATTATGAATGGCATGACCTCTGGACTTTACGGCAACTTTCGCAAACAAAGACGCATCCACACCATATTTATTCATATAATGTCGACCTGCCGCACCAAACGCTCGTAGTGCAATTGGACCATCTGGCGCGGCAAACTTCTCATAAACTGGAAGCGTTCTATCAAATGGACTCTCACGATCATTCCAATGCGACACCAAAGCGCCTGGCTGCATTTCTTCAAAGCCAAATACGACAACACAATCAACTTCGCCGCTTAATATGGCTTGTCTGGCAAGAAAAATTGCTGATGAACCGCTTGAACAATTGTTGTTAACATTAACAATCGGTATGCCGCTTTGGATCACGTCGTAAAAGGCATGCTGACCACATGTACTGTCACCGTATATATAAGAAGCAAACCCTTGCTGAATATCACTCGCGTCTATTTGCGCATCCAAAATAGCGTGCTTAATTGCATGAGCAGCCATAACACGATACGGTTCATGAGTACCTGGCTTACAAAACTTTGTCATGCCAACGCCAGCAATAATCCCGTGAGACATAATTATTCCTATTTTTATTATTTAAACTAAGGTTGTTTATCGCGGCAAACTTAATTTTCCCATTGTAAGCGTATGTAGATTTGTTTCTAACCCAATAGGTTGAGTTATTGCTTCATTCGCTAAAAGCGCAAACAACACCGCTTCTTTTGCATCCGGATCAACACCTAGCGATTCGGTCGTATTCCACACTACCATTGGCGATAATTGTGTTTGAATAAGCTCACATAAAACCGGATTAGATACGCCACCACCACTGGCAAAAAGCGCCACTTTATCTTCTTTAACTATTTCGTTAATGTGTTTAGCAATTACCATTGCACTAAAATGCGTTAACGTCGTCACCACACTGCGTTTATCTAAGTTGTAGGTGCCGGACATAGTCTGAGCATGAATGAGCCAATCTAAATTAAATACCTCAGGACCAGTTGATTTAGGCATGGCTTTACTGATAAATCGGTTGGTCATAAGTGCATTAAGCAAAGCTTCGTTACATTGGCCACTTGCCGCTATCGAACCGTTGCTGTCATAAGGTACATTAAAGTAAGTACGCACATACGCATCAATCATAGTATTCGCCGGGCCGATATCGGAGCAAACCACATTCGATAAACCTTCTCCTTTGGGTAGTGCGGTTATGTTCGCTATACCGCCAAGATTTAGTAATACGCGAGTTTCGTTGTCACTTGCAAACAAACAATAGTCGCCGTAAACCGCTAAAGGAGCCCCTTCCCCTCCTGCTGCCACATGTTTCTGGCGAAAGTCAGACATGGTGACAATACCGGTTTTGACAGCAAGATGATCACCATCCCCGATCTGCAACGTGCCATTTGTAAATGCATCATATTGATGCTGATGTGCAGGGCAATGGAAAATGGTTTGTCCATGACTTGCGACTATGTCCACGTCATGCTTCGCAACTTCCCATGTTTCAAGTGTTTGATTGACTAGTTCGGCGTAGTAATTACCAAGCCAACCATTTAACAACGTCAAATAATCTAAATCCACAGCTGACTGAGAAAACACTGGCCGAATCTTTTGTTTCACTTCTTCAGGGTAAGCCACGGTGGTGTAATTTAGTACTTTACATTGCGTTGCAGTGCCTCGGCCTGAAATTTCACACAATGCGATATCAAGCCCATCCATTGATGTACCGCTCATCAAGCCAAGAATTCGCCGTGATTTAGCCGCGCTCATCGATGCCAATTGTTCAAAAACTGTTTGCTGTGTTGCCATACTTTATCCTCATATCCCAAAAATTAAGAGTGACCGACCTCATTAGGTTCATCGATTCCCAATAGCCCTAATTGATTTAGTTTTTCTTCTATATCGCGAAAGCGAAACGCCTCACAGTGTGCATATCCGGGCATCTGCTTTAATTTAAATCGATTCATTTTTGGTGTAGTGAGGCCACTTAAAAAACGCACCCGCAAACGCGCTGAACCGCTACTACCACCTTGGGCTAAGTGCTTATTAAGATTAAAAATCCACTCACGGATCTGATCATCACTTGGCCACGCTGTCGTTTTGTAACTTTGCAACTTAGCGACTTTGCCACGGCACACAGAACAATGACCACACTGGACCGGCCCATGCTTATCATTAAAATAGTCACACAAATTCTGCGACAAACAACGTGAGGACATAAAAAAGCGAAGCATGGTATCTATTCGCTTTATTTCACTTTGCTCTTTTGCTGAAAAATAGTCGCTAAGCGAATTTATAAGCTCTTCCTGTCGCAATTTAGATTTATCGACACGGTATACTTGGGTCAACACTTTAGTGTCAAACTCAAGCCAACCTTTCTGATGTAGATATTCCATAATAGTCAATAACTTAGAATTATCAATATCGGATTGTCTAAAGAGCGTATCAACATCGATATTCGTCCACTCTCGCTTCGATTCACTAAAAGCAAAAACGGTTTCAATAATCGCTTGGCGTCTTACATCAAAGTGCTCAAGTAACTGTTTTTTTCCAATCATTAATTTGAAACGCATCTGTGCGTAATAAGCAAATTGCGCTGTCAACACACCTTGCAGTTCTAGCTGTACGAGCAAGGTTTTAAGCACTAAAAGCTTAATGTCGGTTTCTGCGGACAAACGCGTTTCGACGACGGACCACTGGTTGTTTTCGTCACATTCTTGCGCAATTAGCCTCAACAAGCTTGCAATATTGCGGCGCTCAGGGGTATCTCCAAAAATGAAATTCTCGAGTGTCTCAACCCCATCTAAAGAACCAAGCACCACACAATAAGCAGGCTTTCCATCCCGACCTGCTCGACCAATTTCTTGTGCATAATTCTCAATCGATTTAGGTAATTCATAATGTGCCACAAAACGAATATTGCCTTTGTCGACTCCCATACCGAATGCGATTGTTGCAACAACGATGTCGATTTCATCTTGCATAAATGCAGCCTGCGCAGCTTGACGGGTTTGATCATCTAAACCTGCGTGATAAGCACGCGCTTTTAGTCCTGCGGCTTGCAACTGTTTTGCTAACGTTTCAGCTTGCTGCTGCAAACTCACGTAGACAATTGCCGCGCCTGGCTTCTTCCCTAACGCTTTCAGCAAATAATTGAGTTTTTGTTCTTGAGCAAGTGGCACCACGCTTAAATCTAAATTTGGCCGATAAAACCCAGTTTGAACAATATGGTCTTGCATAATATTAAAACGCGCCGCCATATCGTGTTGGACTTTACGCGTCGCTGTTGCCGTTAACAGTAACACCTGAGGAATGTTTAATTGATTTTGATAGTGCGGCAGTTTTTGATAATCAGGGCGAAAATTATGTCCCCACTCGGAAATACAGTGTGCCTCGTCTATCACGAGTAACGACGTCTGCACATGACTTATCCACTGGCGAAACCGCTCATTTTTCAAACGCTCAACTGACACCATTAGGATCTTAAGCTCACCCGATTCGACGTGAGCTTGGATCATTTGTTGCTCCGCTCGAGACTGCGAACTGTCAATACTGGCCGCTTGGATCCCTTTGGAGCGCAGAAAATCGACTTGATCTTGCATTAAAGCGAGCAGCGGAGACACGACTATCGTCAAATGTGGTAATAACAACGCCGGCAATTGATAACATAACGATTTCCCTGATCCCGTCGGAAAAATCGCTAACGCACTATGCCCAGCACATAGTTTTGCCATCACTTCAAATTGACCTGGGCGAAAACTGGAAAATCCAAAATGTTGGCTTAAGCTTGTATGCAGCTGTGATGGTGATAAAGCGGCATCTGTAGCATCTTTATGTTCGGATCGATTTGACTCCGTGTCATTTTGCATCGAAAAGACTCGCGTTTTCTAGTGTTGTCTCAAAACTATCACATTAGCTCGTTACAGTACGAAAAACCAGTGTAGGAAACCTCTGTTATGGCCGCCAAATTACTGATATTTAATTTTGATGGAACCGGGAACGAACCTCGTGACTCAGAACAATTTGCACAAGAACCCATCAAAGAAGACGCTGCCATTTCGAATATCCTCAAATTACACTTACTTTTCGGTGGCAAATTACATCCTCACGCGCCCGGTTTTTTCGATGATCAACGCAGCTTTTATTACGCTGGTATCGGTGCTCAAGGTAGCGCAGTGAAACGAGTTCTTAATCAAATCCTTGCTCCAAGAAATATCGATGTGGCCAGTATTTTAAACGAAGCATTGCAGGACTTTCGTGCTCACTATCAAGCTGGTGACAGTATTCTAATCACCGGCTTTAGTCGTGGTGCGGCTTTAGCGCGGCGGTTTGCCACCTGCCTCGAAGCATGGGTTGAACAACAGGTTTACCTCTGTGTCTTCGATACTGTCGCATCACTTGGGTTGAGTAAGATAGCCAAAGCGACCTGTGGATCTGAGCACGTTATTTTCAGTCATTGTGATGTCGCCAAAAATGTTGAAAAAGCACTGCACTGCGTCTCGTTAGATGATAAACGCCGCGCGTTTGAGCCTACCTTGTTTAACCACTCTCCTAAGGTCAAAGAAATTTGGTTTGCAGGAGCACATTCCGATGTTGGCGGCGGTTTTTACCGCGACGGTTTATCAGACGTTTGCTTGCGTTATGCCATAGAGTGGTTACTCGCACTGACAACTCCGCCAAAATTACTGACCGCTAAACAAGTAGACTACGAAGCACTGTTACCACTCGATGGTGGTTTATTAATTGATGAAGACGATTTAGCGATTCACCCTAATCCACTCGCCACTAGCCACCAGCAAGATTACCTATGGCTTGCTACACATTTTCGTACGGTAGACAGACAGTGTGTTGTCATGGAAAATAACTTGGTAAGTGAACGCATGCCCCTAGTCCATCATTCTGTTGCTAAACGTATTTTTCATGTTGCTTGTTATCGCCCTGAGTCACTTAAAGGGCTAAGCTACTTTATCGAATACCCCAATGAAACCACGATGGAATTTCGGGGATTATCGGCGCACATAGAACTTGAACAACAAAATCTTACCGTTTTGCAGTGCGGTGAGAGTGCAACGTGTCATGTTTATGCCTGCGAACCATTTAATCACACCGGTGTGCTATTACAAAAAGGCGCGACTTATCGATTTAGTGCGTCAATTGACGCTACTTGGTTTGATAACGGTATCGAGGTAACTGCAATGGGATGGGCAAGAGATAAACAAACCTTATCACAGCAGAAAATTCCAATAGCATCGCTTGAGCCATTTCGTCGAGTTCCAAATGCCAATTGGTTTTCGCTTATTGGTTGCATAAATAAAGACGATAGTACGTCGTTTGAAATTGCTCAGAGCGCCGATGTAAAAGTACTTCATAGTGGAGAATTTACCCCTTTCGCCAATGATCTACATCGCTACTATGGCGCAAACGCAGGGAAAATTACTCTAAGAATCAGTCGATTATACTGATAGACTTCTAGCTATTGAATTGATTAAATCGTATTGGTCGTTGATTTTAATTTAAAACGTTGGTGTATTTTGCTTCAATAACTTTGATTTCAGACGCTAGATTTAAAATCGCTTGGTTGATCTTGTCGACTTGTTCGCGTTCAAAAGACTTGCGACCAAGCATGAAATAAATGGCATTGTCATTAACCACATAAGTGTGCATTTTAACGTTTCGCAAGTCGTTTTTCTGAGCATAGTACGATCCCGCAACTTCGTCCTCGATAAGATAATTAACACGTTTCATTAACACCATTTGCATGCGCCGCTCAAGTGTAGGCACTTCAAATAAACGCTTTTGATACCATTCAATGCGCATTATCTCCGCGAGCTCTTCGCCATAGTAGGCGCCGGGGTTTGCAGTAAACGTGTTATCACTGGCAAACAATTCGCTTAGGTTTTTTGCTGATTCATCCGGTTCTAAAGAAAATAGACGCATCCGCTCGCGGCGATAAGGTAAAGAGAAATGTGCCATTTTAGCACGTTCAGTGTTAAAACTCGCCGACGGTAGTATGTCCACTAACCCTTTGTCGAGCTCATTTAGTCCCCTAGCTGAAGAAGGTAAAACAACGTATTCATAACATAACCCAGCTTTTTCAAGGACTTTGGAGGTAATTTCAATGTCTAATCCTGTAGGAGAATCTACCTCATACATCACAAACGGTGGCCAAGACGTTCCTATCCCCACTTTATATACCTTGTCGCACTTTGCTACCGTGTGTGTGCTGAGAAGTAACGTCAAAAAAATACAGGATAACCGCACTGTTCGCCTACGTGTTTGTCCACATTAGACTAAAGTATGGTTGAATAACACGTAAATGAAAAGCGGATCCCACTGTGATCCGCTTGAGTTTATTCTCTTACTTTCTCCAAACCGATGCTTTGCCAGGCTCTTCACCTTGAGTCCACCACTGTGCAGTATACTCAGCATTGTTATGGGTCACTTTGTCTCCAGCGAGGTAAACTAACTCCGCACGCCAAGCGCGCACTTGGCCATCCGTTGGGATCACTTCTTCCCATGGGCCACCTAAATCAGGACGGTCACCTTTTGTCCACCATTTCGCTTTATACTCAACGCCATTGTAAAACACTTTATTGCCTGCGTTATACACCGTGTCTTTATTCCACGTCGTATTTCCACCCGTCGTTGTGTTTTTAACCGCGACCACAAAATCCACTTTTGTTACCGCTTTACCGTCAGAAACACTGACCGAAACAGTATAGTTGGTGTCCGCGTCTACCTGCCCTGCAGTTAACGAAATATCAGACCCACTGCCCGTCAATGTTAAACCAGCAGGTACATTCCACGTGTAAGTAAGTGGATCGTTTTGCGCGTCCGTTGCACTTACCTTTACAGCCACTGTTTTCCCTTCGTCAACCGTTAGGTTACTTATTGGTTTCACGACCGGTGGCGTATTTTCGCCTGTTGTCGAGGCTTTAACGAGCACAGACACTGGTTTGGACACTTGAGATTTGCCATCACTTACCGTCACTGACATGGTGTAACTTGTGTCTTTTGTCACTGATGGCACGGCCACTGTAACCGTTGCGCTACTCGTGTTCGAAAGCGAGAGTGCAGCATCACCCTGCCATGAAAACGTCAACGGATCATTATCTTTATCTGTCGCCGTTGCCGTCAATTGGCCTATAGCACCAGAATCCAAGGTAAGTGAGTTGGATACGCTGAGAACGGGTTTGTTATTGGCGTCAACAACAGCGCCAAGTCCCTCATGCATTGCATTTAAAATATCTCCGTTATCTGCATCAATCTCCCAAGCAAATAAGCCACCTAATCCTAGAGAGCGGGCATATTGACCCTTTGCTTTTGCCGAGCGTGGGCTATCGTAAGTGATCAGTTTGCCGTTAGAACGATTCCAAACATATGCCGCTTGGGCTTGGCTATCGTACCCTACTTCAAATCCATTGATCCCAGTACCTGCACTGCCAACCATATTGGCTTTGATGCCTTTGTAATCAATCACACCCGCTTCCCACACACCTTGTGCTGAGGTCCCTGTTAACTTGCCGTTACCCGGTGCCGTCATTGGGTTATCTGCAATCTTTGCGTTAGCAGGATAGACACCTTCCCAACCGCGGCCATACATTGCGGTACCTAAAACAATCTTTTTAGGATTAACACCTTGCTTTAATAGTAGTTGCACTGCGTTATCTGCAGTATAAGCAGGCCCTTTACGTGGTACACCTTTGTCATCAACGCCTGTACCGTTGCACTCACCTAACGACATATGTGAGCCACAGTAAATTGCTGTCTGATGGCCTGTTACATTATTCCAACCACCATAAAAGTCATAGGTCATCGCAAAAATGTGGTCCATATACTGCGAGGCTTTTTGATAATCAACATCTTCAATTTTGTCGTAGCCGACACCTATTGCTGAAGACAACTCGTATTGTTTGCCTACTTCAAGTTCTAACTCATCAAGCATTATGCGGAGCTCTTGCATTAATGCCACGTACGCAGGACCATCTTTAACGGGATCTCCTAGATTTCCATTTGGACCGCCACCCCCTGGAAATTCCCAATCGATATCAACACCGTCATAAAACTTCCATGTTTTTAAGAATTGCTTAACTGAAGCGACGAAAGTGTCACGATTCTTTTTTTCCGTAAATCCATGAAACGGATCAGACAAAGTCCAACCGCCTACCGACGGTAGAATCTTCAGCTCTGGATAACGCTGTTTCAGCGCCATTAATTGCGCGTAGGTGCCACGGATCGGATCTTTGGCATCGACACCAGGCAATGCTTTTTGAATCGCTGCCCATGGGTCGTGGATCACCACTTCATAATCTTGCGAACCCGCACAGGCTTTTTGTAAAGCTCGCCAACTGTTACCATTTTCGATTTCTTTAAGCGATTCGTTTGCACCACAAATTGGAATAAAGCCATATAAAATATGGGTTAAATTCTGACCTGGGACTTGAGAGACATCGAATTTACGTCCATAAATTCCCCACTCAACAAAATATGCCCCAACAACTATACCTGTTTTAGTACCATAGTTACCGTTATTTGGGTCTACATTCATCGCCAATGGTGCTAAATGTCCACCATCAGTATCCGCAATAACAATGTCTTTGGCTCCACTGCGCGCGCATCCTGTGTCATCGCAGAGTTCCACAAATAGCTTATGGCGGCCAGATTTAGTGTATGGGAACGTGATCGTGCCGCCTTTTGTTCCCGCGGCGAGTGAACCTTGGCTTACTAATGCATCGTCAAAGTAAACTTTGTAGGCATTACCACCTGTACCACTCCACGAACTCCATTTTATTGCGATGTTGACTGTCTCTTTGGCTTTAACGAGATCCTTATAAGAACCTTGACCTTCTAGATTCACTTCAACAAACGAATATTGTTGCGGCTCCCAGCTAATACTCGGTGCAGCAGGGGCTGCAAGAGCAATGTTACTCAAGAGCGCAGCGCTAACTGCACACGTTAACATTTTCAATTTCATGATTATTACCTTCTACATGTTGTTCCAAACCCAAAAGTCTGGTGATTGTTTTAACTACTAATATGCCCAAACAACTTAATTAAATTTCTTTCCAAACCTGCGCTTTGTCCGGTTGCTCGCCACGAGTCCACCATTTGGCTTGGTAGTTTTTACCTTTGTAGCTAACTTTATCGCCCCCCCAATACACCTTTGAGGCTTGCCAAGCCGGATTCGTTGAAACAAGATTTTTTACGGTCACCGAAATAGACGCTTGCGTGTCAAGTAAACCATCGGAAACGGTCACAACGATGGTAGACTGAGTATCTTTTTCCACCTCGGATGCACTTAACGTTACCGTTGCGCCATTACCGGATATAGTCAGTGGTGAATTCGTTTGATAGCGATATGTTAATTGGCTTTGTTCATCATCAAACGCATGCACATGAAGACTTAGCGAGGTATTTTCGTTAAGCGTAATCGGCTCAGGTTGCCGAATAATCGGTGGGGTATTAATCGCTGCTGGCTTTATCGTCAAATTGTACGTGTGATCCGCTTTTGCAACATACACTTGATTGCGCAAAACGTTTGCCGAATCAAACACAATTTCTCCGCTTTCGCCCAATACCCCAACGTTAATCGCCTCACGGAATTGTTGATTGAGCATACTGGCCAGCTTACTTTGCCAGTATGCAGAATTGTCTTGAGTGAGTGTTAAAGATTGACTCACGATCTCTTGGCCATTCCCGTCAAACACTCGTGCTAATGCGATATCACCAATATTCGGTTTATCACTTGCTGATACAAAGTAACCTGCACTTACCCAAAGTGGTGGCGTAGGATCAGATTCAATGTGGACATCACTGCAATTATAAAAACCTTCTCCTACAACGTCGTTCCGTTGCCAGCGAGAATACAAAATTGCATCACCTTGTCGGCCGGCAGGGATCATTACAGTCATGTGATAGTAGCGCTTCCCATCGTTGTCTTTTGTAAATTCCAGATTTCCAAACTCTGCAATAGGCTCTAAATCTTGCCAAGTGAGCTTTTGTGTGGCGGTGTCGAAACCTGGTTTTGATAAGTAAATCTTCCAAAAACTGGGATTGTGTGGTGTGGTTGCAAGCCAGCGAAGTGCCACTTCCCCTTTTGCATTTGTGACCAGCGTGGTTTTTTGCCAGTCTTTCGAAGGTAAATCAATTCCTCGTTTTTGATGTGATCCCGCAGCGCACAAAGTGCCATTAGGAATGTTTGCTTCAACTGCAGTTTGATTTAAATAATTCGCAGTATTGACAGAGAATTCGTGCTCTTGGGTAAACTGGACATACCCAGACTCCAAAAATGCCGCTCGACACGCCGCATTAGGTATATTTGAACCATCTTCTGGCCACCAATAGCCTCCTTGCGCTTCACAGATGGCTTGGCGAGCTTTGGGAAAATCCATATATCCATGTGCAACAGCATTAAAACTAGGTATTGCAACCCAAGTAGCCAGTGCGATGAGTGATACCTTTACATGTTGTTTCATCGTTTTGCTCCACAAAACGGGAGGCTAGCCTCCCACAATTAGGTCTATATTGGATTAAATTGAGCACACTTTGGTGTAAGCACTGCTGCTTTGCGGCGCATCGTTTGTCCACCATTTCGCTTTATAGACAGCATTACCTTGGATGATCAAATCGCCTGCTGACGCATGAGTTCCGCGCGGTAACGTTGGATAGACAACGATGTCTTTTATCGCTTTACCTTCACACGTCGTAATGGGATCGGTCGGCTCACCTGAACCACTTCCGGGCTTTGCATCTGGTAGATGAGGATATTCAAACTTAAAGGCATAACGCTTACCGTCTTTTTCGGCGATAAAGTTACTTGGGCCAGTAATTGGCATGTAATACATCACTTGCGCATTAACGGTTTCACCTGGTTTAAATGATTTTACGACTCCGCCCCATTCGTTTTTCAATTCAATTGAAAAACGATGAAATTCATTCTCAAAACCACCTATGTTGTTACCCGCGGCATTAGAGCCGTTCACTTCAACTTTCATAGCCAACTTTTCTTGTGCATTCCAATTCGATTTGAATATTGCGGATGTTGAAACAGGCACATCAAATGAAATTTTGGCGCCACTTAAATCAATCTGAGCGTGGTTTGTGAATGCAAAGGTCGGTGAAATCGGGTAATTCTTATCCCCTACAGGGAAGTCTTTCGCTGTAAAGCTGACGTCAACCGCTTCTGTTGGAACTTGAAATGACACGTTACCAATGTGAACATCATAAACTTGGCCACTTTGATTGAATTTACTGTGGGCAAGAGAAGTGAGACTTGAGCCCATAAAGTATTCACCTTTATCGCCATCATAAGCGAAATCGCCGGCAAGCTCCCAAAACATGATACCGCCTAAGCCATTTTGAATGACATAATCTACTTTTGCTGCCATAGATTGCTCATCTTCCGTCGAAATGAACACGTTCTTTTGTTCATTCCAAAGCCATGGAGCGACAGCAACGCTGTCATAATGGCGCGAATAGGAACCGGTTAATCGATCTGTTGGATCGGTATCTGGAGTTAGTCCATATACCCCGAGATAACTTGGTGTAATGCCTTTTTCAAGATTTTTAGCATGCCAAAGAGGGTTTGATCCTGCAGGCACTTCTTCACCCGTGTCATTTTTATCGTGCCACAAGTTATCAATGCCAACGGCGCCATGACCGCATTTGTTTTTCTCCCCTTTACCAGTGCCTTTTGGACAATTCGCTTGATCTGGATAAGCAGCTTGCCCCCAAAGACCCTTATTTCCACCTTGCACACCTTGGAATCCTCGGGTGTAATAGGGAATACCAATATTAATGCGACCTGCAGCAACGGCTCCACGGAAGTAACGCACAGCCCAGTCCGTATTTAAATAACCGATCCCTTCAAATTCTTTGGTACCGTAAACATTCCACTGTTTTAACTCTGAATCTTGACCAGTATCAAATAGCGCCGCATTGTGACCAACATGAGAATTCCACGCACCATGCAAGTCGTAAGACATAATATTGATGTAATCAAGATATTGAGTAACCTGGAACGTTTCCATTCCACGCAATAGATAGCCAGAAGAGGGTGATGCAATAGTCAACATATAATGGGTGCCATCTTCAGCACTGGCTTTATCTAACGCTTCTCTTAATCGCTTCATTAGGACTTGATAGGAGGCATTTAAGCCCGCACGACGTGCATTAGAAATTGGAAAATCATCAGGGTGTCCAGAATCTGCCATTGATGACGGGTATTCATAGTCAATATCAACCCCATCAAAGCCATATTTTCTTATAAAGTTTACGGCACTTGCTGCAAATGCATTGATACCCGCCTGGTTTACCGAGCCATCAGCATTCGTTGTCATGGTATAGAAACCACCGCTATTCACACGTTTGCCATCAGCACCAAAAAAGCCTCCTGTTTCTGCCCAACCTCCAACAGAAATCAGCGTTTTCACCTCTGGATATTGCTTTTTATATTTATTAAGTAAATTGAAATGACCCTTGTACGGCAAGGTTTGATCAAGCTCAGCACCTGCAACACCCGGCCATTCCATATTTGTTGCTGGATTATTCTCTGCATTAGGATCGCCAATAGACACCTGATTATTGGCATCAACGTGCGCAAATGCGTAGTTAATATGGGTGATCTTATCCCACGGTATATCATTCACAAGATAACTAGGTTGGCCATTCGCACCATTTCGCCAACTAGTGAAATAACCAATGATTCGACGCGGATGATCAAGCCCCATCTTCTCTCGGCCATTCTCATCGTAAACACTACAATATGGCACCTTGATACCTGGTGTTTGATATAAACCATCTGGGCGGCAATCGGACAGTGGGGGTGTAACGCTGTCGTCAACGACTGACAAAGTGCGAGTTGCAACAGTACTTGCGCCTTTGTCATCTGTCGCAGTTAACGTAAACGTCACGCTGCCAATTTTAGAAGCATTCCACACGTAACGAATTTCCTCACCCGAAGACAAGGCGACCTGCGTGTTGTCCACTTTAAACTCAAGTTTGCTTACCTTTCCATCGGGATCACTGCCTGATAAAACAAAGTTTAACGCACTGCCAACAATCACTTTATCCGGCATATTGCTTATTGTTAAATTTGCTGTTGGAGCTTGGTTGATAGGATCTGTTTTCTTTTCGACCGAAAGCGTGTGCAAATTTGACGTAGTTTTTCCACCTTTGTCATCCGTCGCGATGACTTGCACTTGATGTGCTCCTGCACTTGCAATCCACGTAGTCGTGTAAACGTCATTCGAACCTGACGTTACGGTTTTAAAAAGCGTTCCGTCGAGTAAGAAATCCACCTTCTTTACTTTACCATCAGGATCAGTCGCGTTAACTGAAATGATAACGCTGTCATTTTCAGCAAAAACAGATTTATCGATAGGTTGGAAAGCGCTTAATACAGGTAACTTGTTATTGACAACGCTGTCACAGGCGCCCAAATTTTTCCATTCTTGCCACTGACCTGAATGTGTCTCTGGATCAGCTTGAGTCCACCATCGAGCCTCAAAGGCTTTGTCATTCTTTTGCACTTTATTGCCTGCAACATACGCTTTACCTGATTGCCATTTAGCTAGACCCGTACAATCAAATGCAGAAACATTGGCACTTATTAAGCTCATTGTTATTGCACTCAACCCAAGTACGGACTTGCGATATTTTTGAGTTTGCATGTTTTCTCCAACCTGTTTTTAGTAACTTATTATTCACATTAACACTAAAGTTAACACTAATTTTACCTTCGTCAACCATTCATTGTCGTATTATTAAACATTTTACTCGTTAAAGGTACGAAATAAGTTGTAGAAATTGCATTTTACTGATTAGCAAACTTCATATTGGTTAAAAATGAAACAAGATGAAACTGATTCAAGAACTTTAAATAAAGTCATTAAAATTTAATAAATTAGAAATTTTTGATGAGTAGCTAGAGAGAATTGGAACAAACACGTTTACAAAAAAAGACAGGAATTAGATTTCGATATAAATAAATTGTATACCTAAGATTATTTTGAAATAAAGTCAATAGACTGTTTTTAATAATTGAACTTAAAAATAAAAACAGGCCAAAACATCGTTAGCTTTGACCTTCTCTTACTGGCAATTTTACAGTGATTTCAGTACCCACCCCTAGTTTTGAATCTATTTCAATTTGCCCATCATGCTCTTCAATAAATCCATACACAATTGCCATCCCCATCCCAGTCCCTTTGCCGACTGCTTTTGTGGTAAAAAATGGCTCAAAAACACGAGTCACCGTTTCTTCACTCATGCCAATACCATTGTCTGTAACTTTAAGTACAATATTTTTTTCATTATCATAGAGCTTTATTGATATTTGACTTGGCCGTGAACTCTCACTTTCGCACGCATCTTTTGCGTTCAACAATAAGTTTAAAATGACTTGACCCAGAGCATCTGCATTGCAATATGTTTTTCTTACTTCTTTAATGTCTGTTGTCACTGCAACACTTCGCAATTGCGATGCAGCCAATTTTAGAATACTGATTAGCACCTGCGCTAAATCCACATTTTCCGATTTCGACTCTTTTGGACGAGAAAAACTGAGTAAGTTACTAACAATCGATGCGATTCTGCGAACGCCTTCTTGCACATCCTGTCCGATGTCTTCAATATCTTCCGACATAAATTGAAAAGAAACTGGCTTTTGTAGCTTTTGCAGTCTCTCTCTAAGTTTTGGGTCAATGGAGCCATCATTCACTAATTCATTCGCAATCGTCAGTAAGCCAACCAGTGACTCGTTGAAGTCAAATAAACTTTCTAGATTACTAGACACATACGCCAATGGGTTGTTAATTTCATGGGCAACCCCAGCAGCTAACGTACCAAGCGTTGCCATTTTTTCCGTTTTTAGGATCAGCACTTTTTGCTTTTCAAGCATATCTACTTTTTCTTGTAGCTCTGTATTTGCCTCAAATAAACGCCGAGTTTGTGCCTCAAGTAAACTTTCTAGTTCATCCCGTGCAAAACGCTCTCTTTGATAAGCTCTACGATAGTCAATATTTTGTTCTGTCATGCCGTTTTCCGAACGATTAACTCACATACATCAGCGCCATGATGTGTGCATTTAGGATGCTCGATGTCGACTTGAATACCAAAGTGAGACGCTGCACCGTAAATTAATCCTTCTGAGCAAAAACACAACTTTCGTGGTGAATCGTAAATCACTTTGAGTGTTTTATCGTCTATCGTCGTCACTAAAATACTTGGTAAATTAGGTTCTTGATAGAGCTTTTTCACTTCTTTGTGGATCACGCCATCAATCCCTTCGATGAGCGACTCAAAAGTTTGGAACTGACTCACTATATCAGCGTGGCTTTTAGCTAAATAACCAAACAGATACTCACCAAACGATCGAATAAGTACAGGTAGCTCAACATTTAATATCGACCCGATTTCGGTGACTATCGAAAATAACTCTTCATCTGGATAGCTTTTTGGGCCAAGGTAATATCGGTCAGATAAATTGACTTTATCGAGAATCGAATCCCACGTTTGCATTCCGTGTTGTGCTACCACCAAATCTTCTAATGCTCTAAAAATAATGCCTTTCATATGCTGAACTCATTTTTCCATTGATGCCAATTATCGTATATATTGCGTTCAAACAACTGTTTGTATACGTCTGCTGGCCAATTTTTCGGGCAATCTTCGTAAGTTGGATCAACAACTAATTCAATTGCAGCATGCATTAAGGTTAATTTATTTTCGGCAAGCTGCGTAGAATCAAAAACCAATTGCGATTTTGCTGTGATTTCACTAAATCCCCACAGTGAAAGCAAATACGCACTAATTATGGTACGGTCGAGTTGTTTAAGTGCTTCATCCGAATTAACGCGTTCTGTAATGTCTCCTAGCGCACTTAATAAACACACTAACTGCAACTGTTCAGTTTGTCGTTTTTCTAAACCTAATCGAGTGGCAAAATCTCGAGCGAGTATCGCTTTTTGAAACGCTTTTCGATTTGCTTTTACCACATGTTCACGAATGGAGGATTCAGCTTTATTTTCCAAATCATAACTAAGTAAGATAACTTCAACAAAATCGACACCTAAACGGATCACGGCATCTTCAACTGTACTGATTGATGCACTAAACCCGAGCATCGCTGAGTTAGCAACTTGGATAAGCTTCGCTGATACAGCGCCATTTTCGCTTAGTTTGTCGGCGACAACAGCTAATCTTTCTTGGGTTCTAAGCAACCTTAAAATGTCTTTAATATTGTCAGAAACAACTGGAATTTGCTCTAACTGACCGAGCGCTTTTCGAGCGATATCCCCCACTGGCAATTTTTCTAATTGTTTGGCTGCTTCTAATACTTGTTGAAGTTGACTCTTCGTAAATGGTTTTGCCAAGTAGAAATGCGCTTGATTGTTCACTTGCAACGAGAAGTCTGTCGTCATATCACCCGAAAGCAAACAACGCAACGCTTCAGGACAAAGCTGTTTTGCATCATTTAGTAAGGCACACCCCGTGTAATTAGGCATATTAAAGTCACTAAATAAAATAGTTGGCGTGCCATGCTCAACAATCGCCTCGTTAAGCTTTAGTGGATCATCAATAACATGGATCTCTAACGTATTATCCAAATGGATCAGCGAGCGCTTTAAAGCCCGCAGGATCAACTGGTCATCATCGACTAAAAGTACTTTCAATGTATTCTCACCATCGCTTTATTGCCTGTAAGTACAGTCTCAGTTCATGTTTTTGGACAAACACTCACAAAGAACCACTGCCTTCACCTACCGATATTTCATTAGCCGAAAAACTAATCAAACAGAAAAGATATCAGCTCTTTTATTTGTTTCTCGTTAAAGCTTAGACTAAATTTTAAAGCGATACAGTAAATTAGAAGAATTGAGCGCAATTTAATGGAAATAGAAACATCCACACCCAAAGTGTTATGTCTCGATGACGAAGAAAGTGTTTTACGCTCTCTAAAGCGTTTGCTGCGCCACAATGGTATCGATGCAACTACCGTCACAAATGGGCAAGACGCACTCAACTTACTAAAAAGTGGTTCCTTTGATGTCATTATGAGCGACATGCGTATGCCAGAAATGACCGGTGACGTATTTCTAGCTAAAGCCAAAGTACTCGCCCCTGATTCACAGCGTATTTTATTGACCGGTTACGCGGATTTAAGCTCTACGGTAAACGCTGTCAATGAAGGCGGCATACATGTTTATTTGCAAAAACCTTGGCAGAACGAACATCTTATTGCAACCGTCAACGAAGCTATCGAGAAAGTCAGATTAAAACGCCATAATGCGCAGCTCCAATTGAAAATAGCTGAGCAAAATGAAGCATTGAAAGAACTAAATCACTCACTAGAGGCACTTGTCGAAAAACGAACTAAACAAATTAGGCAAGTACTAAAACAACTAGAGGTTGCGCATGAACATGAAAAACGTGAACACCGCTCAACCGTTGAAGTATTATTTAACTTCATAAATGCCAACCCTTACCTCGACGCTGACTTTGCCTCAAACGTAGCCTCAACGTGCGCCAAAATCGCAAAGAAGCTGAAACTGAGTGAGCGGATAACGGAAGTCGCAAGAATGTCAGGGTACTTATCTCAAGTCGGTTTGCTTGCGATGGAACCCAGTATCTATAACCAACCTATTTCTCAGCTCGATGATAAACAACGTAAGCTTTATTATTCTCATCCGTCAACCGCACAACTTATGTTAATGCCTGCAACACATTTAAACGAGGTTTCAGAAGCAATTTATCATCAATACGAGAAGTACAACGGAAATGGTATTCCAAAAGGACTGAAACAAAACGAAATACCAATCTGTGCGCACATACTTTCTGTCGCGAGGGATTATTGGCAATACATTAAAGACAGCAATACACCAATGGAAGATCGAACAGAAACCGCGAAAGAGATGATAAAAATGTACAGCGGTAATTTTTACCACCCACAGGTAGTAAAGGCTCTACTTATTGAGTTAAACGAACATGATACTCAACAAACGTCGCATGTTGGCTCTATGGACATATTGTCTTCTCATGACTTAAAACCTGGTATGGAATTAGGTCTCACGTTGCATGGCAATAAAGGGATCATGCTACTTCCCAAAGGGCACGTTTTTTCTGAACGCTCAATTGCAAAACTTCAGCAGCTCGAAGCACAACGTCCAAATCCGTTTAGAATAATGGTCAAGTAGGGTATAAATTCTTATTAGATTGATCTCTGTGCACATAGCTAACGTTAAGGGTATACGTTAAACTATTCAATATCAAAGACCTATCAGGAGCTAAGGTGTCACGATTCTCTGCAATAACCGATAACCCGCATGATAACCGCTTTAATGGAAAAACGGGTGTATTACTTACTAACCTTGGTAGCCCAGATGAAGCAACTGCCCCCGCTTTACGGCGTTATTTACGAGAGTTTTTATCAGACCCAAGAATAGTCGAAATTCCAAGAATACTGTGGATGATCATTCTACACGGAATTATTTTACGAGTACGCCCTGCAAAATCGGCTAAAAACTACGCGAGTATTTGGACAGAAAAAGGGGCGCCTCTTATCCAAATCACACAAGCGCAACGTGATAAATTACAAAAGAAACTCAATAAAGATGGATATGATAACGTCGAAATTGTTATGGCAATGCGATACGGAAACCCATCCATTGAAAGTGGATTGAATACATTAAGAGAAAAAGGCATCACACGAATCATCGTATTGCCTCTGTACCCCCAATACTCAAGCGCTACAACAGGTTCGACTTTTGACGCAATCGCGAAGGTATTAACCAAATGGCGTTGGGTACCAGAACTCCATTTTCTTAACGGCTATTGCGATGAAGCAAGCTATATCGATGCATTAGCTAATTCAATTAAAGAAGATCTTGAAAAACATGGAACGCCCCAAAAACTTGTCTTTTCCTACCACGGTACACCTCGCTTATTTTTAGAAAGAGGTGATCCGTATTATTGTTTTTGTATGAAAACAACAAGGTTAGTTAAAGAGCGACTTAATTTAAATGATGACTTGGTACAAACCACATTCCAAAGCCGCTTTGGTAAGGCTGAATGGCTCAAACCATATACCGACCACACATTGGCAGAGTATCCTAAAAATGGGATAGAAGATGTTGCAATTATTAGTCCTGCATTCAGTGCTGATTGCCTCGAAACATTAGAAGAACTTGAGGTAGAAAACCGTGAGATCTTCGTTGATGCTGGAGGGAAAAAATACCGTTATATTGCGGCACTAAACGACCGCGACGATCACATTAGAGCACTCGCTAAGTTACTAAAACCTTACTTAGAGTAATCCCTAGTCTTATTGCGGAGTGTCATTAGATTTCACTCCGCAGTTAGAATCTGCCCTTTCAACATGTCTAAACACGCAGACGCCGGTTTTGCAGGACTAAAATAGTAACCCTGAACGTAGTGACAACCGAAATCAGCCAACAGGTCGAGTTGTGCTTGCGTTTCAACCCCTTCTGCAATAACTTTAATTCCCAATTTCGACGCGATTTGAATAAGACCAGAGATCATCACTTGTTTCGATTTATCTGCAATTAAGCTATCTACAAAGGTTTTATCAATTTTAAGAAAGTCGACTTGATGTTCTATCAAGTTACTCAATGAAGAAAAACCCGTGCAAAAGTCATCCAAAGCTATCGTTACGCCAGCTTTCCTAAGTTCTTCAAGCACATCCCAAGTATAGCTATTGGTAGCAATAGACTCAGTCACTTCTAGCGTTAAGTATTTTGCCTCAATATTCGCCTCATTAAGTGCCTTTAGAACTAATTCCAACTGGTTATTTGATACTTTAAATTCGTTTACGGATCGATTCACCGAAATCGAAATATCATCAAAGCCATGGGATTTGAACATCAATAGGTCTTTACAACTTTGCTCTAAAACAAACTGACCGACTAGATGAATAAAACCAAACTCTTCAGCCAAAGGAATAAAGACATTAGGTCCAATTGCGCAATGCTCATCGTCAAACCAACGCACTAGCGCTTCAAGTTTAATTATTTTACCGCATGCTATATCCACGATAGGTTGGTAATAAACTTTTAATTGCTTATCTTTAACAGCTTGCTTAAGTTTTTGCTTTAAATAAATTTTTTGTAAATATGCACTTTGGATCTGATGATTGTGAACGGCAACACTACCCGGGTTACTCTTTTTCGCACTGGTCAGCGCATGCGCTGCATTACGGATCAAATTAGCGGCACTGATCACCACTTTTTCTTCAAGTTGCGCAACACCAATACTCGCCGATAACTCAACGGTTAGCTCGCCAAATACATAGGGTTGACGCAATTTAGCAGACAATTTACAGGCAACCGAATACGCCTCTTCTTCACTGCTTTTATTAATCAAGATTACGAACTCATCACCACCATAACGACAAACTAAGTCTTGTTCGCGAACACTATTTCTCAAACGCTTCGCAACCGAATTTAAAATTTTGTCACCAATTTCAGGCCCAAAGACATCATTGACTTCTTTAAATCGATCCAACCCTAAAAAAATCAGAGAACTAGGTGTATACAGACTGCGGCATTCCGAGATTTTACTTTCAAGCTTATCCATAAAGCTTCGACGATTAAGCAACCCCGTTAACGGCTCATGATTTGCGTAAAACATCAGTTGAGCTTCATTGCGTTTCCATTCAGTGATATCCCGAAAAATCGCAACAAAATTACTAATCTCACCCGCCTCATTTCGCACAACCGTCAGGGTTAATTCTTCTGGATAAATTTGACCATTTTTACGTCGGTTAAAAATTTCACCTTTCCAGCGTCCTGTATCATCCAAACTGCGCCACATTTGCGAGTAGAATGCGTGGTCTTGTAAGCCTGAGGATAATACTTTTGGATCTTTCCCGATCAACTCAATCGCGCTGTAACCGGTTGTTTGTTCGAAAGTTTTATTCACCATTATGATCTGGTTTTGAGCATTGCAAATCATAATGGCTTCTGACGCATTTTCAAAGACTACATTGGTTAACTCCAACTGTTCATTTAGTGAACTGATGTAGCTTACATCTTGAATGGTTGCGTTAAAACAACGCTCATTGCCCTCTAAGCTCTCCACTTCACCAACGATATGAAAAAGGCCTCGTTGCAATGTTCTTGATTTGTGCTCGACGGTAACATCTATTTTCTTGACTTTTCCTTGCTTTAAATCATCCATTAGGCGAGTTATTTTTTGCTTGTCACATGGGGTTAAATTTTCAATCAATGTACTTAGGGTTGGAGCTGTTTGAGGCTGTTGCATCAATCGAGGCATTTCGACGCTGAACCAATGCATATCTGATTTTAAGTTCCAAGACCAAGAACATAACTGCGCAATACGCTCACCTTTTGTGAGATGATTCAGTAACGCCTCTTGATGGCCAATTTCTAGGTGATGATTTAACTCTGCACCTATTAAATAACTCAGTTCTTTAAACCAGTCAAAATCGTCATCAGTAAGTTGCGGACACTGTTCAAACAGGCAAACCATAATACCGATTGGACGATGGTCAAGCGCTCGAAGGGTAACGCCGAGATAGCCATCGACATTGAGTACACGAAGCGCCTCATCTGATTGATATTTTTGTTGCACGCACTGATCTATCAAACAAATTGAGTTACTCGACTTTGCATCTTTACATGGTGTTCCTGACAAGTCATAAACGATGTTGTCAACCAAAAGTCCGTTTACACTGTGAACTACGGTTTTGACCCGCGTGTCGTTATCAACGAACTTTCCTATTAAGCAAACTTTTGCAAAAAAACGTTCATGTAATAATTTAACGGCATATTCATAACGCGAATTATTGCTAGGTAAATTGAAAAAGTCACTGAATGATAGTGTCGTCATGGTTGTAAAAGTTGATCCTTGTCAGCGTAACAGCATACGTTATCGTTAATATCCTCCTTATAATTTAGATCAAAGAATATCGTTTCTAAAAGAAAAATGTTGCGATTTTTAAAACTTTACTGCCAAGGTAATCTGCAATTTTTTACAGTTTTTTACTTTCATATTTCAGTCGTTCTGTTGAAAATACTGAGCTAAAACAGGACAAGAGTAGTTATTATGCAACTCAAAAAAACATTTTCTTTATTATCGCTATGCACATTACTAACCGCTTGTGCGCACCACGACGACGTTCGCCCAAGCGCCAACAACATTCATTACATCGCTGTGAATTCACAGCAAAAAGAAGATGGCGCACGTGAAGCGATGAAACAAGCAAAACACTATTGTGATAGCAATAAACAGTCGATGTTTATTATTAACGAAGAAATAAGCTATGAAGGATCTCAACCCGAATCTGAATTTCAAGCTAACGTTAAAACAGCCGATGTCGTTTCAAGTGTTGGTACCGTTTTGTGGATTTTTGGCGATGGCCGCGTTGATGATGCGGGTGGTATTGCTGCGGTTGCCGGTGAAGCCGCAAAAGACTCTATGGGTAAGCCATACGTTACAAAAATGCAGTTTAAGTGCCAATAGTAAATCGGTCATTTACTAGTATGATTGAATAAGCTGTTTTCAACAGTTAAAATTTCTAACGATGGAAACAGCTGTCTGTACGACCTTGTATTCAAACAAAACCTATGGCGCTAAGTCGCGCATCGAAAGATTAAGTAAGCACTTAATCTTGATAGAGCCTAACTAGGTTCCGACCTGCTTGCTTTGCTTCATAAAGTGCTTTATCCGCGTTATCCAACATAACGGCAATGGCTTTATCTTTCTCTTCTTGCATTTGTAGTGCTGCTACACCTATTGAAATAGTAACCCTGCCAACAGTGTGAAATGCCGTATCTACAACACTCAAGCGAACTCGCTCAGCGACTGCCAGTCCTTCTTGCAATTGGATATCCGGCAAAAGGATTAAAAATTCCTCACCACCCGCTCGACAAACAATGTCATTGCAACGGGCCTGTTGTTTGAGACGCACGGCAAGCTCCTGTAACACGCTATCGCCAATAGGATGACCGTAATTGTCATTCACACGCTTAAAATGATCGATATCGCAGGCAAGCACAACTAAATTCTGGTGATGAGCTAAGTGACTATTAAACCATTGAGAAAGCCCTCGTCGATTTATTAGTCCTGTTAGAGGGTCGGTCATACTTTCAGTATCCAACTTGGCAATTGTGTTACTTAACATGCTGGTACTTTCTACAATCGCCCTTTTTAAACTGTCGGCTTCGAAGTACCACGCATTAATTTGATCCACCTCGTTATGTCCTATTGGATCGGTTTTCTCAACGTATTTAGCCATAGCCCATAATGGTTTAGCAATTAAAGAGCCTAATAAATAGATAAGTAAAAAAACACTCAGCAAGATGGGTAGATTTTGTTTTACTATTTCATCTAATGAAATCGTTAATCTTTTTAGGGCTGCTGCTTTTGGTTGTTGTGCAACCAACCCCCACTGAGTGAAAGGGACATTGGCATAGCCGGCTAGCATTTCTACATTTTGTGTATTCACAACCATCTGTGCACCAGTCTTACCATTAATCAGATTATGTACGACGGCATTTCGAGAGACATCTTCTCCCAACCGAGACTGATCTTGATGATAAATCAACCGTCCATTTTGCTCGACAACGTACAAATACGAGCCATCTTGGTAAAAATGTTGCCCAAGCAACTGATTTAAAATATTTTCCCCCGCCAAATAAATAGCCCCTCCGATAAACCCTAAGTACTCACCTTGTTCAGTGATTATCGGTGCTGACAAACTCACCATATAATTGCCTGCCGGAGAAATGAAAGGCTCACTAATAGCCGAGGAGCGCAGAGTTAAAATATGCTGCGATTGGATATCAGTAAGAACCAAACCCAAAACAGGAACGTTTTTTGGGAAAACGGAAACAATCGCCCCGTTTGCTTTGGCAATGATAGCGGCATTAAACGTTTTATTTTGGCGGACTAGTCTTGTTACTTCTGATTCAAGGAATGCCGCATTATCGATTTGCTTGGCAATAGCTTGACCACTAAATTCCAATTGCCTTAGTGTTGCATTCAAAAAAAGACCGGTTGTTTCTGCTAACTTGGTAACATAAACGCGATTCGACTCTAGCGTATCTTGGATGTAAATCGCTTTTTGAGCTTGATAGGTAACAAAAAACGCGTTGGCTAATGTTAATAAAACGCCTAAACCAGAAAGCAATAAGATCAACTGTTTAAGTTGTAGTTTTTTAATGCTCTTGTGCATCTTAACTGCCCTAGTGTGGTCACTACTATGGTATTCTAGCGAGATAAGATTTCAATAATTTAACTTAGGTCAATTTTTTTTAAACTAGGGCCAAAGTATTGCTGATTTTAAATAACGAGCCGAGCGCGGCCTGAACGTCTTAAACTCACCACAAACAATATCACCTATTTACATCATTTTCGTTTTTTAAAGGCGCTAAAATCGGTTAAACTCAGTCCATTGATAAAAAATTATTGGCCCAATGAAAAAGAGTCCAATTGTCCACCCATTAGTTTCACAGCTGTCATTTGCCATATTTGCACTTGCAGTACTTTGGCTGTTTGCCACAGACAAAGAAATGCTTGTTGTTGGAAATGCGCTTGTGCTCGTTTACGTAGTTTACGCTTTAGCAAGTTGTGTGGTTAGAGTTAAAGACAAGCGCGAATTAAAAAAGAAAAAGGTCTCTCGTAAAGGGAATATAAGTCAAGTTAGCAAGAAAAGTTGATTTATCAACCAGAAAAAGACACGCTATTCCATACTTAACGCTAAATATTTTACGAGTATGCTCAATTATTATCATGCTTCGATCATCGTTATTTTTTTACTCCCCGCGCTTTTCGGTTGTGCAAGTCAACAACAAGACAGTGAATTTAAGTGCAAAACGACAATTGAACGATATATGGCACTGCGAGACAATGGCCCAACAAAGGACTATCAGGCATTATTCGTGGAGCAAGCGGAATTTAACATTCCCCAACTAAACATAAATGTATCTGGTAGTAAGGCAATCGCCAATCGCCAAGCTATTGCCTTAAAAGAAACCCAAACGATGCACATTCTGACTCATTCAAGTGTTAAACATTTAAGTAATAACGAATTCGAGGCAGAGTCCATCTTTGTATTATTGCAAAAATCAAAACAAGACAACTTCGATTCTAAAGTAATCTACAATGGTCGCTATAATGACTTGATGGTGCTACATAATGACCAATGCCTTTTTAAGCGTCGTACAGTGCACATTATCGGTAAACAAGAGTGGTAACCCCTGATTTGATAGTTTATTGCGACTCTGCACTTGTTGCTGTTGGATCGTAGTGTATTTGAATTTCAACTTGTTCAATCTCTTTTTGCCCTTTAAGCCGTTTTAAAGCGTTCAGTAAATCGACCTGATTATTCTGTGCACTTAATTTACTGCGGGTATCAGATAGTCGCGCAATCGAAAATCCCTCTAAATCAGGCAACAACGTGCCTTTATGATGAAGCACAATAATGTCACCCGTTACTACACCTTGCTGATTCGTACTTTCGTTTTCAACTAACACCCCTGTAACTAATGAATCGGCAGTGAAACTTATTTTATCAACGCCACTGATAAAACGCTGTGTCAACACGGGTGTCGCAATTGACACTCCAGCATTTATTAGACCTGTTGCCAAAGTGTGCTTCGCCTCATCATTAGACGTCGTTACTTGGGACTGACTGTTGTCTTGTACGGCAACCACACTGTCTTCTTTGACTTTATTCTGCTCCTCTGAATTATTGCCATCTTCACAACCCGCCATTAACAATAAAGTTAACACTATTGCATTTGTTAATTTCATATTTTATTCCTGTATTATTTATGACAAATTTATTTTGCGTAACTTCATATTTTGTTGTTATCTTAGCAACTGAAACCATGGATCCCTAGATAAAACGGTGGAAAAAATGATAAAAACAACCAAAGTCTCGGTACTTACCGCATCGGTCATTGCTGCGCTGAGTACTGCAGCAACCGCTCAACAAGTCAATACCCTTAGTTTTCCTAACAAGCTAACTATTTCACAATCAGGCCAACAAGATGCCATAGCAAAGCAGCAACGTCTGTTAGCTGCCATGCCTACCGCATCTGGTATGCCAAGCCACTTCGATTCAAGTCTTGGCAAAGCCACATTTCTTTGGGCACCAGCCAACTCAGCTAAACCAAACTTAACGAATGTTGCACAAGAAGATCAGCCTGCTGCCGCGGCGAACTATTACTTATCGCAACTCACTGGTTTAAGCATGGTTAAATCAGGTGAGTCAGACGCTAAATTAGTTAATCTGCATAACACACACCGCGGCCCGATGCTTGCTAAGTACAAACAACTTGTTGCAGGCGTTGAAGTATTTAACCGCGAATTTAATGTAATGATGGACAAGGAACTCAACTTAGTTGCAGGTTCTGGTTATCTTTCAAGTGCATCATTACGCGACGGCAATAGCCCTAAGTTAGCGTACTTTGGTGATGCAGAAACAGCGATTACAAGCGCAGCAAAAACGCTTGGCGTCAACACCAATGAAATTTCTTTAACAAATCGCAAAAACGAAGGTGACTTCCAAAGCTTTGATGCTAACTTTGGCAGTGGCAAACGCACCGGTTTTGCTCCACGTGCAAAGAAAGTATTCTTTGATGATGGTAGCCGTTTAATTGCAGCACATTATGTTGAAGTTGAGCTCTACGATGAGAACAGTGTAGAAGCAGATACCTATGCGTTTGTGATTAATGCAGAAAATAACAAAGTGTTGTTTAAGAATAACCTTGTTGCTCATAACAACGACTTTACCTATCGTGTCTATGCCAATGAAGACGGCTACCCAATGGAAGGTCCACATGGCAACGTTATTCCAAAAGTTGACTTAGGACCTGACAAAACTGAAATTCTACCAGCTCCGTTAGTCACTATTTCATCATTTAGTAAAATAAGCACTCAAGATCCTTGGTTAGCAGCAGATGCAACGACAACATCAGGGAATAACGTGTTTGCTTATGCTGACGTAGTAGCACCAGATGGTTTTACAGAAGGCGACTTCACAGCCGAAGTTACTTCTTCTAAAACATTTGATTATCAACTCGATTCCTCTCTTACACCTAACAGCATGCACAATCGTAAGTCTGCGATTGTAAACTTGTTCTACATGAACAACTTTTTACATGATTTCTTCTACGATTACGGTTTTGACGAAGCTGCTGGTAACGCGCAAGAATCTAACTTTGAACGCGGTGGCGTTGAAGGCGATCCGCTGCACGTTCAAGCACAAGATTACTCTGGCTTAAACAATGCAAACATGGCCACACCTGCTGATGGTCGTAGCCCACGTATGCAGCAATACCTATGGAATAGTAAAGATGCAACGGTTGGTGTTGATTACGCAGTCAAAGTAACATCTCATGCTGATATCGGTTTGTTGCAATCAACACGTTCGGCTTCATTTGGTCCGAAACAGTTTGATATTAAAGGTGGCGTTGTTCGCATTAATGATGGCGTGGGAGCGACAGCTGATGGTTGCCAAGCAGCAGTTAACGCAGCGGATCTAAAAGGTAAGATTGCAATTATTAACCGCGGTGCATGTGCATTTACAGCTAAGTCACTTAACGCACAAGCAGCAGGCGCTATTGGTGTTATTATTGTTAACAATAATGATGATGGTACGCCAGCACCAATGGGCGGTACAGACGCTAACGTGAAAGTACCTTCAATGGGGTTAAGCTATCAAGACGGTAAAAAAATCTACGATTTAATTGATGCGGGTACAATGGTTACGGTTCAGTTGATGAACAAGTTCCCATTAAAAGACTCAACATTCGATAACGGTATCATTGCCCACGAATGGGGTCATTACATTTCAAATCGTCTCGTCGGTAACTCTTCTGGTCTATTTAACTTCCAAGGCCGCGCAATGGGTGAAGGCTGGGGTGATTTCCACTCTCTCATGTTCTTAGCACTTGAATCAGATATGGCGATTGATGGAAACGATAAATTCCAGATCCCATATGCTACTGGTACATTCGTTGAGGACTTTACAACCGGTATTCGTCGTGCACCTTATTCAACGAATATGGACGTCAATCCACTGACTTTCAAGCACATTGAAAAAGATGCAACACCACCTGGTTTACCACCAACAAACGTTGCATCTCCACATGCTGCGGGTGAAATTTGGGCGACGATGCTTTGGGATGTGTATGTTGCGCTAATTAATAAACACGGATTCCAAGAAGCTCAAGATCGCATGGCGACCTACCTCATTGCGGGCTATAAAGCAACACCAGTTGGCCCAACGTATGTTGAAGCGCGTGATGCAATTCTTGCATCTATCTATGCTACAGATATGGAAGACTTTGAGCTTGCACTGGCAGCCTTTGCTCGCCGCGGTCTTGGTTTGGGCGCGATTGCACCAAATCGCTTCAGCACCGACAATTTAGGTGTAGTTGAATCATACGAAACAGAGCTTGCTGCTGTTCAGCCTGCAGGTGTAAAACTAGACACAAATTATAATGGCGTTGATGCAGGTTACTGTACTAACGACAACGTTCTAGACCAAGGCGAAACTGGTACTATTATGGTAGCAGTTAAAAACGCTGGCAAAACAGACCTTTCTGGTGTTTCGGCAAAAGTTACTGTCACAAGTGGCCACGATGTTACTCTAGAAAACGATGGAATGATCACATTTGATGCATTAGCACCGTTTGTAAATACGGTTAGCGCCCCACTTAAATTGAAACTAAATCAAGCGGGTATCGCCGACGAGCTAACATTTGAGGTTACTTTCCCGGATCAAGAGTTAGTAGGTGAGGCAACTCTAAGTGCCTCAACGACGGTAAACTATGATTTTGCGTTAACTGAAAATAATGGCTTAGAAGCAACTGCTAACATGGAAGGACTAACGGGTAAAGCAGACTTCCGTCAACATGTTATGTATGGTGGCGAACTCGCTGCAAATACTCAAACATTTACAAGCGCGAATATTAATTTCTTTAGTGGTTGGAACCCTGGAATCGATTTCGGTCAACAAACGATGTTCCTTCAAAATAATGACTTCCAATCAGACGTTGGCTTTGAAACTGAAGTCTTTGAGGTTGGCTATGGCGATAACTTCTCAATTAGTTTCTGGCATTTGTACTTGCTTGAGGCCGATTGGGATGGTGGTGTAGTTGAAGTTGCGATCAATGGCGGTAACTGGATTGATGTAACCGATCCTGCAGCTGGAGGTCAATTCAAGATTGGCTACAATGCTGAAAAACTGATCGAGAACCCATCTCAAGCACTTCAAGATCGCCCTGTATTTAGTGGTAGCAACCTCGATACTGCGTCTCGCCGCGTTGGTGACTTAGAAGAAATTAACTTTGGTACGGCGCTCAATGGTCAATCTGTTCGTTTCCGTTTCCGCTTAAGCTCGGATGGCGCTGCAAGTGAGCTAGGTTGGTTTATTGATAACGTAAAAGTGAATAACATTGTATCTCCACTTTATCACAAAACGATTTCAGGTAATGTGAGTTCGTGTGATAACGTCGCTCCGATGGTAAGTGCACCGGCGGAAGTCTCCACGAAAGAGTCTCAACCTGTTGATATTCAATCAACTGCGTCTGACCGAAATGGTGATACGTTAACGTATTCTTGGACACAGGTTGATGGTCCGGAAGCAACAGTTGCGGGTGCTGATACAGCAAAACTAACAGTTACTTCACCAAGTATCACGGCCGACACTCAACTTAAATTTGAGTTAACGGTGAGCGATGGTATGGTTTCCAGCAAAACGACTACCGTTGTGAAGGTTGAAAACGAAACACCTCCACCACCGGTTGTTGTTGAACCGCCTAAGAAAAAGAGCTCTGGTTCGTTTGGTTGGTTCGCGTTAATGCTTGCAGCAGGTGCAGGCTTAATTCGCCGTCGCCGCTAAAGCATAATCATTAAAAAGTAAAACGCCCTCACGGTCAGTGAGGGCGTTTTTTATTTACATTAACTAATCATCCCGTTCGTGCAATCACAACCATACTCAACAATTAACTTGCAGAATAAGCGTCTGAAGTATCTTCGGTGCGTATTTTCACTTTAGATAACGCTGTTCAATATGTGCTTTGAAAAACTTCGCGTTCAGAGACTCCCCAGTTGCCTTTAAGACTAAATCGTTTGTCTCGAAAACACTTCCATGCTGCCAGATGTTTCTATCAAGCCAAGTTTCTATTAATTCAATATTTCCGCTTTTAATGCAATTACTTAAATCGAATTCTTGAGACATTTTTGCACGAAACTGAGCCGCATACATTGCGCCTAATGTATAGCTGGGAAAGTAGCCAAAACTGCCATCCGTCCAGTGAATATCTTGCATGCATCCATCTTTAAAATTGCCTTTTGTTGATAGACCAAGATAAGCTTGCATTTTGCTATCCCAAAGCTCTGGAATATCCTCTATTTCGATCTCACTATTGATTAATGCCTTTTCAATTTCATACCGCAATATTACGTGTGCAGGATAGGTAACTTCATCAGCATCGACACGAATAAATCCACGTTCAACTTTTTGAACTTCTTGTTTAAAGTGGCTTTCAGTGTACTTCTCTGGTAAAAAGCAGCCTAACTTTTCACAAACTTGCCGGTATAGCACAGGTATAAATTGACTGTCCCGTGCTAATTGCATTTCAAAAAAGAGCGATTGTGATTCATGGATCCCCATAGACCGTGCCTTACCGACTGGAAATCGTTTTAACGAGTTTGGGAGCATTTGCTCGTAGCGCGCATGTCCAGTCTCGTGGATCACCCCCATCATCGCTGGAATAAAATCATTTTCATTGTATCGAGTAGTTAATCGCACGTCGTCGGGGACGCCACCACAAAAAGGATGCGCACTGACATCCAACCTTCCGCGGGTAAAATCAAAGCGCAATAATTGCATCAACGCTTTACTCAATTTCTGCTGTTCAAAAACAGGTATGGTTGTTTCTAAAGGTGGGATTGAACGATTTTGACTAACTTGCTTCTCTAAAACACGTTCAATAGTTGCAGGAAGCCAAGTTTTCAAATCATTAAAAACGCTGTCTACTTGCTGGCTTGTCATTCCTGGCTCATAAAGTGCCATCATAGCATCGTAAGGCGATTGTCTACCTTTAGCTCGGATCTGTGCTTCTTCTCTCGCAAGTTCAACGACCGGTTTGAAATTTTTAACAAAACCTGTCCAATCATTATTTTTTCTCTGACTGCGCCACGCTACTTCACATCGAGAACCTGCTTTAGTCTTTGCACTCACCAATGATTCAGGTAAAGCGACCATTGCCTCATAGTGACGCATAGCTTCTCTCACAAAAGCTTGATCTTTGTCAGAAACATTTTCCAAACTTGCTTGCTCAAGCCACGCTTTTACTTCTGGATTAGTTGCTAAACGATGAATATGTACAGCGAGTTCACTATGTGCTTCACCTCGGGCTTCAGCACCGCCGGCAGGCATACACGCCGCTTCATCCCAGCGTGTAATAGCAAAAATATGCTCGAAATTATCCAGTTTTTCGTAATGTGATTTTAGGTGTGCGATTGCCGACATGACTTACCTTTGCAAAATTTTAAGATCATGGCAGTACTATAGCACGGTCGGTTAATCGTTTTTATCTTATTAAAAATCAATTAGAAACGGCTCTAGACAAACGATCATGTACGTCTACCCATAGTTCATTTTGCGGTGGCAGCTCTAACCAAATCTCACGAATATCAGCTTTATCAAGCGTAAAAAGACCATAATACAAGCCCTTGGCATAACTCGGTTTGTCTTCACCTAACTTTAAAGAGGGTAATCTAGCCTGTTCAATATGACTAACCAAAGTCGCAGTATAGTACAACACAGCAATGTCATTTCGAGGTTGCAATAATTTAGCTTTGAGTTCTTCAGTGCTAAATGCATAAAGCGGTTTATTGGGCTGATAGTGCGCCTTTACATTGCCTGATACTGCAATATTGTGTTTTTTTGGCAAAAGCACTTCGACACCTAAAACCTGTTCAATTTGCGCTTTCGAAATTGGTCCAGCACGCAAAATACGAGGCGTTTCGACTGTTAAATCAAGAATGGTTGATTCTAACCCAACTTCACAAGGTCCACCGTCTAAAACCGCAGCTATTTTACCTTCTAAACCGAACAAAACTTGCTCTGCTGTAGTTGGGCTTATCTTTTTATATGGATTTGCTGAAGGTGCCGCTAGACCGGTATTTAACTCAAGAAGTAATTCACGCATCAATGGATGGGCTGGACAACGAACCCCAACACTCTTATGTCCTCCTGTTACGACATTATTTACACAGTTTTTTTTAGGCAGAATAAAAGTGAGTGGTCCTGGCCAAAATGCTGCTGCTAATTGAAATGCGGAATCTGGTATGTGTTCAGCCCAATTCGTTAAATGTTCAGCACTGGCGATATGCACAATTAACGGATGATCTGCAGGGCGGCCTTTGGCAGCAAAAATTTTAGCAACCGCATCAGGGTTATTGGCATCGGCCGCTAAGCCATATACCGTTTCTGTTGGTACAGCAACAAGCTCACCGGATTTAATTATTTTGGCAGCACGCGCAACTGCATCAACATCAATTAACTTTTCTGTTTTCACACCGAGTACCGTTAGCTCCAACGCAGAATACTAAAACCCATGACAACACGCTCGAATAAAGCGTAAAGCATCATGAATGGTCTATTTAAAAGGGCCGAAATTATAGCCAAACGAAATACTAAATACCAGCGAATAGACCCTTACGGGACAGGCAAAGTTGGGTCTGCGTTGTAAACGGCCAAAGCATTAATTATTGCATCCATCAACGCGGGATCAGTTTGAAGATTAAAAGCCATACACGCTCGTTTATCATTCAAATCATGGACTTCCATAACTCGCTCAACGGTTTCATACGGCAAGTTAAGTCGTTTGAGCGCTTCAGAGATAGAGTATTCTGTAGTCATAGTTAAATCAACGCGCCCCGCAACAAGTTTTCGAGGAATGGCCGTTGCGTCTGCTGAAACGTCTAGATTTACGCCCGGCTCAAATCCATTCTTTTTTAAATAGACATAGCCAACAGAGTCTTTAACAATTGATGTAATATAGTGTTTCGCTTCATTTAGGTTTTTAAATTTTATGTCTTTCCGAGCGCTAAGCTTGAACATATATTCTTTGACAGGACCTAATAAGGGGCAAGCCCAGTGAAAACGCTTTTCTCTTTCTTCTGTGCGGAATATTGAAAAAATCATTGTATTAGGCGTTTCTTCAACCATTTTCATCGCGCGCACCCAAGGGTATACGCCAATTTCATACTCAACGCCCGCAGCTTTTAATACATGATGCACTTTTTTGGTCGCACGACCAACCAGTTTACCTTCACTATCAAGATAGTTATAAGGCAACCATTCCTCTGTTACAACCTGGAGCTTGGGGAGCGATTCACCTTTAGCAATAGAAATAAAAGCGAAACAAACCATGCACACTGCTTGTACATAGTATTTAACGATCTGACTGGCTCTATACATAAAACTATTCGTTTTCATGCCTATATTCAAAAATCTGTTGTTGTAGGCTCATTATTGTTTCCACATTTGTACCATCTGGAAGCAATGGATTAAGCAAATTGATACGATGACGTGATGCTAATTTTGCTTGTGCTAACGCCGTTTTATGGTGAGGGAATGAAAAAAATAATGCCTTTAAGCTTCCATCATTAATCGCTAATTGTAACCCTTCTTCCAATCGCTTTGCCAATTTTACATTACTATTTGCCACGTAAAAATACATGACGGCTGGGTAAACAATAACCAAAGCTGAGTCTATGTCTACATTTTCTTGATCCAAAAGACTAAACTCAGAAAACACCTCTGTGACTGCTCTTGGGTAATAGAACTGGCTATCTTGCCCTAATATTCGATAAAAATTATTTTCTGATAAGCTAGAATCGACTCTGACCCCATTGTCCCTTAGTATTGTGCTATCAGGCCAGTCTTTCCCACTTATTGCGGTAAACTCATTTAAACCAACCACATCTCGTACTTGTGAAAATGCCACTTGTGAATCTCGATTCACCGCAGCAATTCGAATACCGTAAGACCCGAAAGCGAGCGGAATGGGAACTGAACGAGCGAAATTATCCCGATAGGACGAAGCCATGGTCCAAAACACATCTATGCGATCGCGGGAAAGTTCAATGAAATGTCGTTGTTGAGTAATTGGGATATCAATGGACTGCAAAATATAATCGCCATATTTCGCTTCGCTTTTGCTCAGCGCTAAATTCAGCACTTCTATAAAATATCGATTATTTGGATTATTTTTTATAGATGACGCATCCACAAATCGAACCAACTCTACTCCTGCACTCGTGTAAAATGATAAAACGAGTAACGTAATACCGATAGTGTTTACCAAATGATGACCAAAACGCTTTTGCATAGTTGTTACCAATATTGTTCCACTGTTATATGACCGGGTGATGCTCGTCGATTGCGCGAAAATCCTAAACTTTCAAGCAGGGCTGTAGTATCTTTAACCATTTGGGGATTGCCACAAATCATAAATTGACTTTTATTTGGGTGAAAACTGCTCCCGACAAAATGCTCTAGAGTTCCTTCATCAAGGACTTTAGTAATGCGCCCCTCAAGCCCTTTAATGCACATCTCTCTTGACACAACTGGAACATAGCTAAAGCCAGCTTGATTGGCTTGAATTGATTCAATGAGTGTTTGATAGGTTAAATCAATCGCATATCTAACCCCATGAACTAAAATGACGTGTGAAAAACGATTCCACATGTCCCCATCTTGTAGCATGGATAAAAATGGACCGATTGCAGTACCAGTACTTAACATCCATAACTGCTCAGCATTCGGTATTTCATCTAATGTAAAAAAGCCCGAAGGCTCTTCATCCAACCAAATCTCATTACCAACATGTAGGGATGCTAAAGCGGATGTTAGCTGGCCATTTTCGACTTCGATACAATAAAACTCATAAAAAGGATCGTTAGGTGAGTTAACAAAAGAATAAGCTCGAGCAATGCGTTTGTCTCCGACAATGAGTGCTAATTTAGTAAACTGTCCTGCCTTAAATGGCTGCAGTTTCGCTTTAACACGAATTGTAAAAAGTTTGTCCGTCCACCAATTAATTTCTGTTATTTTACCTTGAACCCAATTTGACATAGTGGCTCCAGTTAATTTATTTGGACTGATTGAAAACTGTCTGTACACCAAGCTGCTCCAAGCTCATTCGGTAGGCTATGGATAGATACGGGCACAACGGGAGGACTTAAAGGTATTTGGATCATTAAACTTAATTCATTGACTTCATCTGCACTTTCATGTGTTAAACGCGCAATCCGATGTTCAATATTCTGCAGATATTCATCCTTCGACAACTCACCTAACTTAAAACGCTTCGTCTTTAGAAGAATAGCGACCCAGGCTCGATTCTCTTCACTCCCTTGTTGCGGTTGGTTTTCGACAATATATGCATAGTAACGGTCAAAAACATGCCAATTTTGTGCACCTACAGAAGCGAACAAAAGATTTTGCAGTACCCGCATTTGGTCTAGGTGATCGTCTTCTTTGCGATATAGTGCATAAGCATGCTGATAAGCTTTAATTGCTTCTTCATAACGATGCTCATAAAACAGAAAGTTACCCTCTATCATTCGCTTGACTGCTTTAGCACGAACATCCAATTGACTATCGTCAATGGCCTGCATTGTTTGAAATGCTAGCTCATATTGCTTGTTTTTCATGTAAGCAATCGCTTTATTGATGCCAATTAATCTGCCGAGTTCAGGTCTACTATCTAACTGTTTCGCACATTTAAAGTGCTTGATAGCTTCATCAATTTGCCGGTTCATTAAATAAATGCCACCAAATGTCATGATAACTTTAGCTTTTGACTCTTTACTGACGTCCGAATAATTAAGTGCCATCATGTGTTGTGAAATAGTAGTTTGAGCTTCAAAGTCATTTGCCCGACTGGCACCAATTAATGCTAAACGGCGAAATTCGAGAGATCCGTCGCTGGTATCGTCTTTCAGCCGTTCTTTGAAATTGTCATAAAAAATCAGTGACTTTTTAGCATCGTGATAAATCAGCTCTCTAAATTGATCCAATTCACTGTGAGACACCAAAGACATAACTAAAACAGATGACGCGAGTAACATCTCACCCTCAGTTAAATGTAATTTTACTTTAAATATTATTTAAGTATGGGAGGGTTCTGTACAAAATCAAACATAAAAAAAAGCCACACAATTGTGCGGCTTTTTGGGGTGTGATTCGCGTTGTTTTAGGCGTGTTTCCAAAACGCTGCGATTACGTTACCAAGGAACTTATTTCACTCGCTTAAATAGACTCGAGTGCAATTTTAACCATTTCATTAAATGTGCTTTGACGTTCTTCAGCTGGCGTTGCTTCACCTGTGATCACGTGATCACTGACCGTAAACAATGCCATCGCCTTTGCACCATATTCTGCTGCTACACCATACAAACCAGCAGTTTCCATATCAACCGCCATAACACCAAGCTTGTCTAATTGCTGATAAAAAGTAGGATCGGCTTGATAGAATGTGTCTGTCGTGAATACATTTCCTACTTTGGCCTCAATACCAAGCTTACGAGCGGCGTTTACGCCATTTTCTAATAAACCAAAATCGGCGATTGCTGCAAAATCATAACCACGAACTCGAGCACGATTCACGTTTGAGTCGGTACTCGCACCTTGCGCAAAAATGACATCGCGAATCTTAATATCTTGGCTTATTCCGCCACAAGTTCCAATGCGGATGAGATTCTTAACACCATATGTCGCAATAAGTTCACGAGCGTAAATCGACATAGACGGTATACCCATCCCAGACCCCATTAAGCTAACGGGTTTACCATTATAGGTGCCTGTAAAACCGAACATATTGCGTACGCCAGTCACTTGACGAGCATCTTGTAAAAAGTTCTCAGCAATGTATTTCGCGCGTAGTGGATCGCCTGGCATTAAAACCGTTTCTGCAAAATCACCAATATTCGCGTTAATATGAGGCGTACTCATTGATTGTTTCCTTAAATTAAGCTTTCTCTAGGTGATCGGCAAAGCCGTCACCGTATTCAAGCGCAGATAAATTAAACCACTGGGCAAGGGTTTGACCTATGTCTGCAAATGTTTGTCTTTCACCGAGATTAACTGGTTGCATCCCTTTACGATATGCAACAACCGGTACGTATTCACGCGTGTGATCAGTGCCCGGCGCAGTAGGGTCGCAACCATGATCGGCAGTAATAAGGAGAACATCATCCTCCTTCAACTTGCCAAGTATAGTCGGTAAATAGTCATCAAACGTTTTTAGTGCTTGAGCATAACCCACTGCGTTTCGGCGATGACCGAATTTTTCGTCAAAATCAACAAGGTTCGTAAAAATAATCGCGTTGTCTGTAACCAACTCCATTACTTCACTGGTTTTCGCAAGTAAGTTTTCAAGCCCTGGAGCTTTAAATTTTTGCGTAATACCTTGATGTGCGTAAATATCGGCAATTTTTCCGATACTCACAACTTCACCCCCTGCTGCTGCCAACTTATCGAGTACGGTTGGTGCCGGAGGTAACACAGAATAATCACGGCGATTACCTGTTCGCGCAAAATCTGCACTCGTCGTACCTAAAAAAGGCCGCGCTATCACTCTTCCTATATTCAAATCATCAAGCAGTGCCCGTGCGATTTCACATACTTGATAAAGTTTTTCCAGTCCGAATGACTGCTCATGCGCGGCCACTTGAAAAACACTGTCAACAGAGGTGTAACAAATCGGCATACCCGTTTTAATATGCTCTTCACCTAGCTGTTCTAAAATAGTCGTGCCGGATGCGTAACAATTACCCAAAATACCTGGAATGTCCGCACGTTTGCATAACTCATCAATAAATTCTTGTGGGAAGCAAGGAGTCGTATTTGGGAAATAACCCCATTCAAACAGCACTGGAACACCTGCCATTTCCCAATGACCGGATGGCGTATCTTTCCCACTCGACAGTTCTTTCGCATATCCATAAGCACCGATCGGGCTTTGTCTATCCGAGATGTCACATGGTTTGCCTCCGGCCGCTTCACACGCCTCAATTAAACCTAATTGACTTAAGTTTGGTAAAGACAGTGACTCACCTTTCGCTTCTTTATACGCTGACAAGAGGTGAGCCAATGTATTTGCGCCCACATCGCCGAACTTAGCGGCATCTGGCGCGGCGCCAATACCTAAGCTGTCTGCCATTAAAATGATTGCTCTGGCCATTAGTGTTTACCTCTTGTCGTCAGTCAGAATCACGGGCAACTCTAAGGAACAACGCCGTAATCTGGTTGTTGAATACTTTATTGATACGTAAATTTATCGTACAGGACATAAGTCCGCAGTAATGAAAGCGTAACAGAAATTAATGTTTATCACTAAAGCACCAAATGTCCCAAGCGGACATAAGTCCTGTTTTGATGCACTCAAAGTCGTTAAATTTGCTCCCTAAGCGAGGCAAAAGAGATTATTCGTGTCTTTTTTGTTATTGTGATCTCCATCAAGAACAACTGCTGGGTGTGAACTTTAGTGACACGAACTATTATAGCCATAGCTGGCGCTTCTGCGTCGGGCAAATCCTTGTTTAGTCAAACGATATACAATGAGTTAGTTGCAGAGCTGGAATCAGGTGCAATTGCCGTCATTGAAGAAGATGCTTATTATCGCGATCAATCGCATCTTCCTATAGAACATCGTACTCAAACGAATTACGACCACCCAGATGCATTCGAGCACGATTTATTGTGCCAGCATTTAGAACTATTGCGGCAAGGTCAATCCGTTGAAGTGCCAACGTATGACTACACGCAACACACGCGCAGTGAGAAAACACGCACGATTCATCCAGCGAAAATTTTAATCGTTGAGGGGATTTTGTTATTAAGTGATCCTACACTGAGCGAAGCGTTTGACATAAAAGTGTTCATTGATACACCTTTAGACATTTGTTTGTTACGTCGAATGCAAAGAGACATTGAGCAACGAGGCCGAAGCATGGCGTCTGTGGTAGATCAGTATCAAACCACAGTACGACCAATGTTTTATCAATTTATTGAGCCCTCGAAGCATAATGCTGATTTGGTCGTAACCCGTGGCGGTATGAATCGCGTTGCGATTGATATTATAAAAAGTAAAATAAAATATTTACTGCAAGAATAAAATCGGGAACTAACCAGCATGACAACAATAATGAGCCTTGTGGGCATGGCAGTGCTCCTGGGCATTGCTTTCGCGGTCTCAACTAATCGCAAAGCGATAAATCTGCGAACTGTCGGTGTCGCATTTTTACTCCAAGTCGTCATTGGCGGCTTTGTGCTGTTTTTTGAAGCCGGCAAAAATGCATTAGCGGCAATGTCGAGTGCAGTTTCCGCTGTAATTGGTTATGCAAACGACGGTATTGGTTTTTTATTCGGCTCTCTAGCCAAACCAGATGCACTTGGATTTATCTTTGCTGTGCAAGTATTGCCGGTGATTGTCTTTTTCTCTGCGTTGGTAGCTGTGCTTTACCACGTCGGAATAATGAACTGGATAATCCGAATTTTAGGTGGCGGGTTACAAAAGCTACTAAAAACATCACGACCAGAGTCGTTATCCGCCACAGCGAACATTTTCGTTGGGCAAACTGAAGCGCCTTTGATCGTTAAGCCATTTATACCAACCATGACAAAGTCGGAGTTATTCGCGGTGATGGTAGGAGGACTTGCAACAGTCGCAGGGTCTGTAATGGCAGGCTATGTAACGATTGGTGTTGAGCTTAAATACCTGATCGCAGCAAGCTTTATGGCCGCACCGGGTGGTTTCTTGATGGCAAAAATGATCGTGCCAGAAACAGAAAAAACCAAAGAGAATTTAGCGGATGTCGATAGCGGAGATGACAAACCCGTCAACGTGATCGATGCGGCAGCAGCCGGTGCATCAAGTGGTATGCATTTAGCGCTAAATGTCGGTGCAATGTTACTTGCGTTTGTTGCGCTAATCGCGCTTCTAAACGGCATGTTAGGGAGTATTGGTGGTTGGTTTGGACACCCTACCCTAACCTTACAGGAAATTTTAGGCTTCGTCTTTGCTCCAATTGCTTGGGTCATCGGTGTGCCTTGGTCTGAAGCCCAGATTGCTGGTAGCTTTATTGGCCAAAAACTCGTAGTTAACGAGTTCGTTGCCTATTTAGATTTTATTAATTATCGCGATTCGTTAAGCGAACACACACAAGCGATTGTTACATTCGCGTTGTGTGGATTTGCTAACTTGTCATCGATAGCAATTTTACTAGGCGGGCTTGGCGGTATGGCGCCGAGTCGTAGAAAGGATATCGCACGCTTAGGGCTCAGAGCAGTGTTAGCAGGGTCTATGGCTAACCTTATGAGTGCCGCAATTGCAGGTTTTTTCCTCTCGCTAGCTTAGAAACTTAACGAGATAAGCCACGTAGTTGCAAAACAATTGGTTGGTTGCTTTAAGGGGTTAAAGTGATCACACTAACTTGAACGATACTTCACCAAAGGGCCGTAAGGCCCTTTTATCGTTTCTAAACACCATAATTTCAAGTGACGCACAGTGCCAATCCTCAATAATACTTGATCATTTTGAGGAACCAAAACTGTCGCTAACGGCGTTAAAAATTTCTTATTTAGAACAACTAAATAGCAAAATTTTCGCTGTGTAATCGACAAGCTTTACTTGCCTCCAAATAGAACTCTTCATTAAGGCGATTGGTATAAAAATGACCGCGAATGCGGCCATCTCTTAACGTAAGCAAATACAATTATTTTTGAAGTTTTGCTTTCGCTTCTTCCACTTTAGAAAAGTCTAGCCCAAGTTCATTCACGGCATCTTTAATAAGCGTTGGATTTTGCATCACCATCATCATCAGTTGTTGCAGTTTATCTTGTGGGATCCCTAGCTGCTGAACAACACCCATAGCCATAAGCGGGTTCGCGGTTAGCGTTTCAAACAACGACTGGATCTGTTCATCGTTAATATTGTGCTCTTTAAGTAAAGCTAAAATTGGGTTCATTTTGATTCCTTTAACTAATCGCTGATATATACCAAAGTTACGTCAATATACGTATTCAGCAAGAATTGGGCGCCTTTTGATTATAGGACTAACCAACTTGAAGATACCTGTTTCAGTAATAGGCTCACTCACTCATTTTACGACATTCGCCGACGCCAAGGCAAAAACTGTTGAACTTTTACCCCTGTCACGAGCATTACTCCCATAATGACTAGTAGTGCACCGATTAATGTATTGGGCCCAATGGGTTCATCTAAAAACACATGGCCCCACAAAATTCCGAATAAAGGAATTAAAAACGTAACCGTCAGCGCTTGCGCCGCGCCAAGCAATTCGATTAATTTGAAATAGAGGATATAAGCAATACCTGTACAAACCACACCAAGTGCTAATACGGCAAAAAAGATATTCGTTGTAGGCATTTCTGGCATGGGTGAAAAGCTTAGCATGGGCAGTACTAAAACTGTCGACGCCCATAAATTTCCATGAGCATTATCAAATGTACCCACCTTGGGGGCAATCTTCGTGTAGTTTGACGCAATGCCATAACAGCACGTTGCACCTAATGCCGCTAAAATAGGAAGAAGCGCTTCAAAACTCGGTAATGTCTGTAAATTCACTAACGCTGCAACGCCTAAAAGTCCACAAATACATCCCACTATTGTTCGTAGCGTTATCTCGTGTTTCAACCAAATAGCCGCAATGATCACCCCCCAAAATGGTGCAGTCGAATTCAAAACGGATAATACGGATGCACTCACATACTGAGCGGCATAGGCAAAAAGTAAAAAGGGTAACGCAGAATTGAATAAACCAAGGATGATGTAGTGTTGTGTCAAACCCGATGTTTTAATCGCTCGACGCGTGACAAAAGCAATTAAACTTAACGTAAGCGCCGCAAACAATACTCTAAATTCGATAAGATACGAAGGTCCTAAACTAGGCACTGCAATGCGCATAAAGAGAAACGAACCACCCCAAATGGCACCTAGTAAAATTAAATAAAAAAATCCAATCATGAGACTTTCCAAGAATAATCCGCGCACACTATGACAGGCATCGTGCGCTCAGACAAGCCACTTTTGGTAGTGGCTTACAAGTCCCTATTTAGTTACTGCTCTTGTTAAAACTGCAGCGTAAAAACCATCGCCTTCTGTATTTATGCCAGGCAAAAGCTGTCGCTCTTCCGTTAAACTAAACTCTGGGTTATTCGCTAAGAACGTATCGACTTGCGCACGGTTCTCTTGATTTAAAATTGAACACGTCGCATACACCACTTTGCCACCTGGTTTGCACATTTGCGTATATCGTTGCAAAATTTCACGTTGTAATTGACCAAGCGCGTTCAACCCATCTTCGTCTAAATGCCATTTCGCATCAGGGTTACGCTTAAACACCCCAGTGCCAGAACAAGGTACATCCAACAAAACACGATCAAACTTATCTTTCAATCGCTTGATGGTTTTATTGTTTTTGATCAAACGCGTTTCAATCATATGGACACCGGCACGTTTGGCGCGTTTCTTAAGCGTTGTTAGCTTGTGTTCATGAATATCAAGGGCAAGAACATACCCTTTGTTATTCATGAGTGCCGCTAAGTGAAGGCTTTTTCCACCCGCGCCACAACACGCATCCGCTACGCGCATGCCTGATTTGACATCAAGCAAAGGGGCAATTTGCTGAGAGCCGATATCTTGCATTTCAAACCAACCATCGTGAAAAGCCTTGGTTTTAAAAATATTTGCTCCTGAATCAACTTTTAATGCATCTCCTTCAAGGTACTGGGTTTGCGTTCGCTCAGTTTCTAACTTATTTTGTAGTTCAGTCGCCGTGCCTTTTAACGTGTTACATCGTAAATAAGTTGCAGGTCTTGAATTCATGGCTTTAGCAACAATTGGCCATTGTTCACCTAAGTCCTGTTGCGCAATATCATTGATAAAATCTGGATAGCTTAGTAACTCCGCTTGACTTGCTGATTGAAGGTTATCGAGCAACTGGGCTTCAGAAATGTCATCAAGTTCAGGCCAGTCTGGCAATACTTTGTTATTTAAAACAAGAAATGCAGCCCACAAAGCCCAACCATTACTATCCCCCCCTGTTGCGGCTAATAACTTTCGTTTTAAAGACAGCATCCCATAGCACGATGTGACGTATTCGCCACGCTCAGACCCATTCCATTCGGGATGATTTTTTAACGTCATTTCGATGACTTTATCAGCATAGTTATCTTGTGACTCTACAGACTCTAACGTGGTTAGAATTTGTTCTACTAAATATGGATCAGACACGTTCGTACTCTCGGCAATGCAAAAGATAATTGTATCTTTTCCATGAAAATGCGCAAAGCGCTTTCTAAGAAAGTAAAACGTGAGAGCTCCAATAAGTTTTCTATCGGAGCTCATTTCTTTTATCTAAGGGACCAAAACCCACGGGCCCCACTGTGCACCCGGCTTATCACCTTGAGTCCACCACTTAGCTTGATAGATTTTGTTGTTAAAACTCGCTTTATCGCCTTTGTTATATACTTTACTTTCAGCCCAAGCTGCCACACCGCCTGTTGGTGGGTCAACGGGCGGATCTTTTGGTAGATTAAGATTATCGACCACTTTTACCTTCGGCCAGTTTGCATGCGATTGATAAAAGTTTGTCACGCACTTTTCATAATCGCCGGGCACTAAGGCAGAGTAAGCCGTTTGGTAGCCGACGAGTTTACACTCAAAAGAATAACCACCGGGTCTATTCGCATAATAGGCCCAATCTCCTTCCCAATTAGTGTAAAGTACATCCGTCGCACCATTCAGATTCAAACTGCCATAAGGAGTTTGCTGCCAACAGGTATTTTCTTCATCTGTTTCAATGGGAATATTATAATAATGCGCTAATCCCTCCCAATAACGGATACGGTTGACGGGTTGGCCTTTCGTTTTGTTTTGTTCTCCGCATTCAATCCCACCATTGATGATATTAATGGTGGTACCAAAACCATAACCAATGTTCGCGCTTAATTCGCGCTGTGAAGGTTTCCAGGTGCGATCGATTACATGCAACATTGCCGGCTTTGGCGCTTGCGGTGTTAAGAAAAACCAAATCGCCGAAGCGAGATTTAACCACGAGTCCGCAACTAAACCTGGATTATTCAATAGAACCGTTGCATCACCGTCAAACATTGCCTCTGAAAAAGCACCGTAATTAAAATGGTAAGACAGTTGTTTAGCACCTCGGCCAAAGTAGCCTTGTCCAGCTTTACAAGGCCAACGTCGATTTTGCCAATCATTTTGACCGCATCCAGTCGTGTAGCCTTCTTGCCCTTCCTTCCAGCCCATTTCTCTGACATGGACTAACGCCTGTTGCCACTCTTCAAGTCCTAATGGGTTATCCGAAACATTGCTTTTTGCAATATGACCTCCCGTTTCTTGTGCGAAGTGAGCGAACGCCGTAACGATCGAGCGTTTACAAATCGCATCAGCATCACGCCCATCGACGTAATCGCCGCAAAACGCAGGGAATTTACCCACAGCCTTAAGAAAGCGCTCGTACGTGTATTCGGGTGCAGCCATCTGGGTAAGAAACTGCCATTGTGCTTGTCCAAATACTCGCTCAACACGTTTCACATTGGTTGGGTTATTTGGATTGCCGACACGTATTGCATCAACAATTTGATTGTTCGCAGTGCGCAGTGCTTTGGCCCATACCGCATACATAGAAGCAGCTGTCTTTTGTTGCTCGGCTTGCATCACTTGTTGTTTTGACAATAAATAGCCTGTTGGATCGTTTGGATCGGGCTGCGGATCCATGGCTAAGACGGTCGAATTTGTCATACCCAACACGAACAACGCCAATGGCGTTAATGTGTTCTTTGCCTTCATTGTGAGTTGCATATTTACTCTACCTTTACGCGTTGTTTTATCATTTTGTTAATTTTTATCTTCAACATTATTTACAAAATGACATCGCTGTCAAATCGTACCAGTTAAGTGGACACGTGTATTTTCTTATCTTCTTGTTCCTTAAAAAGGTTAACCAGATGATTTATCAATAGTTTTGAAGTAATGTATGACAATCGTGTAGAGGAAAATAAAATGCGCATTGAACCCTTAACAGCTCCTTATTTTGCAGAAGTGTTAATTATTGCTAACGTAGTGCATGGCGATAATTATTTAGATCTAGCCGGCCTTGAGGCTATGCTAAAAAAAGGCACTAAAAATGGATTAAATGCCTGTTTTGTCGCGATAGATGATAAAAATCAAGTTGTCGGCTTCAGGACGAGCTATGCCGCAGGTCAATGGCCGATTGACGAGTGGTGTACAACAAATAAATGGCCCGTAGGTGCAAATGATATGGCGTATTTCAAATGTTCTGCCATTTTGCCAAAAGCACAAGGACAAGGACTAGGCCCAAGACTACTAAGTGCCTCAATAGACGTGTTAAAAATGCAAGGTGCCAAAGCAGGCCTCGCCCATCTTTGGAAACAAAGCCCAGGAAACGCAGCGGTAAAATACTTTAAAAAAGCAGGCGGTCAGTTAATTAATATTCACGATGATCGCTGGTTACCGTTGTGTATAAATGATGGATACGTGTGCACTATATGTGGCACAGAGTGTCATTGTCAGGCCGCCGAAATGGCCATTACGTTTGAGTAAAATTTGATGAATTCAGCCTACGATCCTATTTCTAGTTCCCATTGCCAAGGTCAACACTATGCACCTAGCTTTTGGGCTTCGACCATTGCGTTGCCAGAGCCAAATCCACCTCTACAATGCGACTTGCAGTGTGATGTTGCGATCATTGGGGGTGGTTTTAGTGGCTTGCTAACCGCGTATTATCTAGCCTCAGAGCATCATTTAGACTGTGCGGTGTTTGAAGCAAATCAAGTCGGTTTTGGGGCTAGCGCAAGAAATGCAGGATTCGTTTTAAAAGGTTCAGGCCGATTAAGCTACCCACAAATGGCCAAAAAGTGGGGGATGGATGTTTGCAAAGGGATCTACAGCGAATTTTCACAAGCGGTAAGTCGCGTAGAGTCGCTAATTCAAAGCCTCGATATTCAATGCGATCCCCAAGCCAAAGGCTACATAAAAATTGCCCATAACCCTCAAGCCTTCAAAAGCTTGCAGGCCCAAGCCCATTTTTTAAAAACACATTTAAGCAGTGATGCGGAGTTTATTTCTAAAGCGCAATTAAAAAGTGATTACATGAATAATCACCAAGCCTATGGCGCGTTGCGCTTACCGGATGGATTTGGTATTAACCCGCTTAAACTGTTATTAGGTTATCGCACCATGGCGCTAAAAGCGGGGGTGAAGCTTTATGAAAATAGTTTGGTTGGTGATATAAAAGAGGTATCCAGTGGCGTCGAGTTATTGGTAAACGGGCACACGGTCAAGGCTAAAAAACTCGTCATTACTGGCAATGCGTACAACAGCAAAAATACCCATCCTGCTATTAATAATCGTTATTTACCGATCTTAAGCAGTATCATGGTTACCGAACCACTTAGTGAGCGAGATTTAGTAGAAACAGGCCTAAAAACCAATCAAGTCACCATGGATACCAGAACGCTAAAATACTATTATCGCAAATTACCTGATAATCGTTTACTTTTTGGTGGTCGAGGCGCTATTTTTGCCAAAGATAAAGACAAACCCGCTTATTTAAACAATCTTAAACATGGCTTATTGGACTGTTTTCCTACCTTAACACATCTAAAACCAGCATTTTATTGGCATGGTTATATTGCTGCTGCCTTGGATGATATGCCGCATGTCAAAGTTGAAGGTAATATTGGCTATATTTTAGGGTATTGCGGTGCAGGTGTGTCGTTTAGTGCTCAAGCAGCTTACCGCTTAGCCCAACAAATAGGTGGCGTTTCGGTTCCACCGTTACCACTTTACCACACGCCTTTACCTTATTTGCCTTTTGCTCAGTTAAGGCGATATGGACAATGGGGCTACTATCAATATGCACAATTTAAAGATCGTTTTTTTTAACTAAATTTCAGTAAATTAACGCGCTACTATTGTGAAAACAGGCGTTTTTGCTATACCTAGTAATAACTCAATGCAGAAGTGATTAAAATGTTGTTTTGGCTAAGATGGATCCTCGCCGTGTTATTTATTGCACATGTGGTCACTGTGCAGGCAAAAACCATTGAAAATAAAATAAGTGTTGCCATCGGGGTTGAAAATTACAATTTTCAACCTATTTTTGACCAATTTACCAAGCAAACTGGCATCAAAGTTGAAATCTTAGGCTTTGAAAACAACGAATTGAAATCCCAATTACTGCAAAAAGCCACCTCATCTTCGTTACCTGATGCGGTGATTGTTCCTTCTGACTTTTTAGGATTAGAGTCACTTGACTTTTCAACCATCCCTGATGAATGGTTGTCTTCCGAATTAAATCGCGATGCGGTGGCAAGTGCAAAACATAACGGCGAAATAAAAGGAGTACCGTTTATTTTCGGCAACCATTTATTGCTTTATTACCACAAGAAATGGGTGAAACAACCTCCCAAGAATTGGCACGAGATAATGGCGTTACGGTCATCGATCCCAATAAACATCGACTTGCTAGCGTGGAATTACTTTGAAATGTATTGGTTTGCTGCGTTTTATAATGCCCATAACAGCCCTCTTTTAAAAAATAGCCAAGCTAACCTAAACACTAAGGAGATGGTGCAAAGCATTAAAAAATACAAACAATTAAGGGAAAGCGTCAACTTAGACCGAGATTGTGATTATACCTGCATGGTCAATAAATTTGAAAACGGCAAAGTCGCCATGGCCATTAATGGCTCATGGATTTTTAAGCAGTGGATAACAAACAAAAGCGGGGAAATCGGCGTGGTGCAATTACCTAACATTGATGGTATGCCAATGCGTTCTTTTTATTCACCTCATGTTGTTGCTTTTCCCAACAACCGGATTAATTCAACGCAACACGCTAAACTAAAAGCATTGAGTGTTTTTATTCAATCGAAAGCGGTGCAATTGCAAGCATGGAACCAATTAAGCACATTGCCAGTAAGACAAGATGCTCTTGATAACCTCGCCATGAAAGAGAACAGCTTAAAACTTCTAATTAGTGGGCTTGAACATTCAAAACCACTGCCAAACGACATGGCGATGGCCTACATTTGGGAAGCGATGCTAAAAGGGATCACCCGATTTGAGTCAGGAATAATGAATGCGGAGCAAGCCGCCAATTACATGCAATACATAGCCGATAAGTCGATAGAACATGCCAGCCAAAAGTATAGCGACTGAGTTTAAATTTAAAGTTGGCGGCTTTATTTTCTTACTGTTCTCAGTCGAGATTTTTTACTTTGCTTATTCTTCTTATCAACAAGCTAATGAAATTGCCCAAGAAAACGTAACTCGACGCGCCTATAGCCTCAAATACGACATTCAAAATCAGTTATCTGAATTAAGCTTTGAACTCGTTCCTTATATGGACAATAAAGTGCTTACGGAAGTCCCTGTCAATTTGCTTTATACCCAATTTGCCTTAAAACAAATTACGGATCTCGTGCGTACACACGAAACCGTTAAAAGTGCATTTATCTCCGATGGCTCGCCTTATGTTATCGAAGGCTACCCGCTACATACGTTAAAATGGGCATCGCCAGAGGTTAGGCAAGTAGCAACAAGCATTGTAAATTCACAAAGTCCAAACTTAGGCATACGTTCGATCGTATTGAGCCATGCCTCATTAGGTGAGCCGAGCTTTTCGGGCGGACGCTACTTTTTTGTGGTACCACTTCGTGAGGCTCTGCCTTCGCTCGTTAGACCCTATCGATACTCTGGCGCATTGTTTATTGAGGTCAACATTGAGACCGTCATTGCAAAAAGCGCACAAGTATTAAGCACCGAATACGAAAACATTCAACTCTATTCAAAAGAGCAGCTTTGGTACCAGCAAGGGCAAGTAATTAGCGATGGCTTTACCTCTACGATTGCGCTTTTTGAAGACATTAAACATCGCGCACCGGCTGAAATAACCATTACTCATGCACAAGACGTGTACACAGATCGATTTGAAAATACCATTTATTTAGCCATTGTGATTAGCATTGTCGATTTGCTCATTATTCTATGGTTTCTCAGTTATTTTGGTAACCGGCTGATAAAACCACTAAAACGATTAGAGCAACAATGTAAAACCGTGAGTAATGGGCAATTTAAAAAAGTAACGGAACAATTACCCTTCACTGAACTACAAACATTGCAAGATACCTATAATACAATGGCAAATGAAATAGAAAGTCAGGTGTCTAGCCTCAAAGAAGAAAAAGCCCGCGCTGAACAATCTGAGCATGCTAAGTCGTTATTTCTTGCTAACATGAGCCATGAGATCCGTACCCCGATGAATGGGATCTTAGGTACATTTCAGTTGTTGGCGAACACACCACAAGATGCTGAAAATACACAATTAGTTAAAACAGGCTTATCCTCTGCCCGTTCATTATTGCATTTGCTTAACGATATTTTAGATTTTTCGAAAATGGAAGCAGGAAAGCTTTCTTTCGAGCTCGTGGTTTATGACATCAAGTTTTTATTTAATGAAGTACTCGAAGAATTTAAAGACGTCGCAGCACTTAAAAATGTAAAGCTGCTGTTTCAGGTCGACAACAATTTTACAGTATTACGTAAAGTCGACTCGTTGCGCCTAAAGCAAGTAGTTCGCAATTTAATCTCTAATGCCATTAAGTTTACTCATGAGGGGTTAGTAACAGTTAGTTTGCATGGCAGTGATAAACATTTTGCGTTTGACGTCATTGATACGGGCATAGGCATGACTGACAAACAGGTTGAGAACTTATTCAATCGCTTTAGTCAGGCGGACGCCTCAACAACGAGAAAATATGGTGGCACCGGTTTAGGGCTTGCAATCATTCGTCAACTGGTTGAATTAATGGATGGCGAGGTAAAGGTTATAAGTAAAGAAGGACAGGGAACTACATTTTCAGTCTCGCTACCGATCAAAGAAGAAATTCAGCAAGAGAAAAAAATAACCGAAACACTCGTGCCACCCGATCTAACGAATACGCTTATTTTACTCGCCGAAGACAACAAAATTAATCAAACGGTATTTTGTGCCATGTTAAAACGCACGAACGCTGAAATCATCATCGCAAACGATGGCGTTGAAGCCGTAGCCCTAGCAAACAAACACCAACCAGATCTCATTTTTATGGATATACAAATGCCCAATTTAGATGGCATTGGTGCGTGTTCTGCCCTTATTGAACAAGGATCCACTTGCCCAATTATTGCGTTAACCGCAAATGTCATGCCCAGTGATGTAGAGTACTATCTGGCTAACAATTTTGTCGATTGTGTTGGAAAACCCATTGAAATGCAGACGCTTTATCAAGCGATTTATGACCATTTTCCCACATCTAAAAGCGAACAAAGAACTTGATTTAATTCTGTAAATTGAATTTATTTTACTGTCCAATTAGAGGCTTATAGCTTAAAGTTAAGGTAAGTATTCGTTTAGGTCGAGCCGATGCCAACAGCCAAACAAACCTATCAACAAAATTTAAAACAGCTCTCTGATCGCCTTGTCGCAATTCAGCAGCCTATTCGCATTCTTGATGCGATTAAGTGGCCAGCACAGTGGCGAGAAGAGTTTTTCGCTAAGGGTGAAAAAACGCCACCTCCGGCCACCAAAGCGTATTATCAGACGATCCCGCTAGACTACAACATAGACAAAGTAAAAGCCGATTTAAAAACGTTGCTGTCAGATGTAAAAAAGACGCTTGGCAAAAAAGATCCGCTTGGTATGATTTTGCAAGACACCACAGAGCAGTACCTTTTGGTAATGGAGCTGATCAAAGACCGAGGTACCACGGGTTTTATTGATCATAGTCGTGCATTATACGGTTCTGCACACGATCATCTGATAGGCGATAGGCGCTCGCTTAAAGAAGTGGGCGAACATTTATGCGAAATTTTTCACCTCCCAGCAGCAAAACACATTTCATTTTCGCAGCCAAAACTCCATGACGCAGAACGCAGTGTTGAAATTTTACAAAACAAACTCAATGGCTATTTTACTCGTCATAAAGTACAAGTAAAACTCTCTGATGGCATCGTGTCTGACGCGGCGGCAGGCGGCGACAGCATCAAATTAAATTCCCGTTCTACCTTTTCAGACAGAGATCTTCACGTCCTTGAAGTACACGAAGGGTGGGTTCACGTTGGCACAACCTTAAATGGCCGTGCGCAACCTTACGCTACTTGGCTTGGCATTGGTTCACCGCGCATTGCAGCACATCAAGAAGGATTGGCGGTACTTTTAGAAACCCTCACATTTGCGAGCTTTCCGTCTCGCGCAAGACGCATTAGCGATCGTGTAACCGCTATCCACATGGCAGAAGAAGGTGCGGATTTTCTCGATGTTTATCGCCATTTCGTCAATGTGGGCCTGAGTAAAAACGACAGCTATGCAGTTGCGCAGCGAGTATTTCGTGGTGGCCGCGTTGACGGCGGCTCTGCTTTTACCAAAGATCTTTCGTATGTGCGAGGCTTTGTCGAGAATCTCAACTTCATTCACAGTGCCATTTCATCAGGACGTCCTGAGCTTATCCCAATGCTGTTTGTTGGCAAGCTCAATCTCCATGACATCCCTGCCCTTTATAGTGCTTATCTCAATGGCATTATTGATGCGCCACAATATGTGCCACAGATGTTCAGTGATTTAAATGGTTTGTACGTTTGGTTTGGTTTTGCCAACGGCATGCACTTAATTGACATGAAACGGGTGCAAAATCACTTTATTGACTTATTTAAAGACATTCCAAAAGTCTGCCCAACAACCATGAGCCCAACCTCTGTACAAGATATTGAATGGTAAACGCCTGACTTTTAAACGTATTCTGGAAAAACAGTGATAAGCAACTTCGTCGCTTATCACTTGGATTTACACTGTGAAACGAGTTTTCACATCTTGGCTTGCGAGGAAATTTTTTAGCGACAAAAATAGATTTTCGGGTAGGGAGTCTAGCGAAAACCACTGCCAACTCAGGCATTTATGGGGCTCTAAGTTTTGCACTTCGCCTTGCTTACTGTTTGCTAATACAAACAGCGTAATGTAATGCTTTTCTTCGGCTTCAAAAACATCATTTGTAAAGCCAAGTTCAACCATATCAGAAACCTCTAATCCCGTTTCTTCAAGCACTTCGCGTTTTGCACATGCTCCGACGGATTCACCAAATTCTAAATGACCGCCAGGTGTTGCCCACGTGTGTGAGCCATGAGAACCAATGCGCTCGCCAAGAAGAATTTTACCTTCTCTGATAAGGATGACTGCAACGCCTACGCGCACCGATTTTTCTATTGCTTTATCCATCATGAGGAGTACTTTGATATCGACTCAAAAACAGCTTTACCGTTTCTTCAATAACATAGTTTTGCTGTGAAGTACTTATTTCTTCTAGGCCATACAAAGTTGGATAAAAGATCAATGATTTAAGCTGGTAAACGAACTGCTTTGCCGCCAATGAGATATCATCAATCTTCAATTTATGTGCTTGGCATGCCGCGTTTAAAAATGCCTCGAAATAACGCATGCAGCCAACGGCTTTACCGCTCAGTGACACCGCCAACGATGGATCTTGAAGTAATTGAAGAAAAGCCACTCGAGCAATCTTTATAAATTCTTCAGACAGGAGTAAATCCACTTCTTTCTGCGCGATTTGTTTTAACTGTTCGTCGATTGAAACGCTTATGTCAAACGCAACAGCTTGTCCTTCAGCGATCCGAGAAAACATGTTGTCTAATACGGCTTGAAAGAGTTCATTTTTTGCTGAAAAGTGATTATACACTGTGCGCTTGGACACATTCGCTTGTTGTGACACTTGATCCATACTGGTAGCGTCAAATCCTCGAGTACAAAATAACGTTTCAGCTGCCGAAACAATCTGCGCTCGTTTCATTTCAGATAATTTCATAAATTAATTAACACTATCCTTTACTGATTTTCGTAGTTTACCCGAGCTAAAAAAAAGTTGCACTTACCAGTTTACTTTTTAAAACCCACTAGTAAACTACACTGTATAGTTTACTAGTGGTAGCAATGTGATGAAACGCATCATTCTTTTGCTTGTATCCGGTTCAATTTTTGGGGTGTGGCTTATGCTTTGTAATTTAAATTCAAATGTAGATGCTCAACTTATCAGCTCTACACAGTATTACAATAATCGCTTTCACAACGCCCTAGCTACTGAGCCAAATTCATTTACAAAATCATTAAAGATCCTGTGGCGGTTTGTCACAGAAAAACGCGAAAACACTGTACCTGAACATGCGCTACCGATACAGCACGTGACCGCGGAACAATTAATAGGCCTTGATAATAGTGCACTCCATATCATCAAACTTGGACATTCTTCATTATTACTTAAAGTGTATGGTGAATACTGGTTAATTGACCCGGTATTCTCTAACCGAGCGTCGCCTTTTCAATTTATCGGCCCAAAACGATTTCAGCCAACACCCATCCATTTGGATGATTTACCCCCAATTGATCGGGTGCTTATCTCACATAACCATTATGATCATTTAGACAAAGCAACCATTAAGGCGCTTAGCAAAAAAGCCACATCTTTTTACGTCCCTTTGGGCGTCGAGGGAGACTTAAAGCGCTTTGGTGTTGCATCGAATAACATCCACTCATTTGACTGGTGGCAAACCGCTAATTTGGAAAGTTCAACGATTACCTTTACACCAACACAGCATTTTTCAGGCCGAGGACTGAATGATAGTAACACAACACTGTGGGGATCTTGGGTGATTAAAGCTCAAGACAAAGCATTATTCTTCAGTGGCGATTCGGGATATTTCTCGGGATTTAAAACCATAGGGGAGCGATTTGGTCCATTTGATCTTACTTTTATCGAAACCGGTGCCTATGATAAAGATTGGCACGATATCCACATGACACCCGAAGAAAGTGTTCAGGCTCATATCGATTTACAGGGCAAGATCATGATACCAATTCACAATGGCACATTCGATTTGGCCTTTCACTCATGGACCGATCCACTCGAGCGCGTGACACTAGCAGCCGACGCAAACCAGATAACACTTACATTGCCAATTATTGGCGAAGTACTTACTCTGCATAACAGCACGTTACCAAATGCGACGTGGTGGAAAATTGAGTAAAGCATGAGTGACAGCCATTGCATCAGTACCCAATAACGATGATTCACAGCGCGCAAATTTTGGCAGCACAAAGATCCTTAAATAATGTGAGCTAATTGAAATCAACATCCTCTGTTAAGGAAACCCATCATTAACGGTTTGCATTTCTCATAAAAAAAACCTGTTTCGAGTATGTACCGATATATCATTAACACTTTTCATTTCTCATGCGTTCTTGTTTTTTCTTCTTTTCATTTCTGCTTTGTTTTTGTTATGCACCCGTAACTATGAGGGTTTTCGTGGTCGAATGAATCGGTCTCAAGTTTATCGATCAGGAACGTACAGGGGCATGGCATAAGCTTTCTCGGAATACCAAAATAGAGCTAATGAAAAAGCTGTTAAGATGTTGATTTTATGAGACTTAGTAACTGCTGATGAATTTTCATCTCATCATTTCACACGAGACAGATAGCAATCTGCAGGTAATGAATGTGTTAGCTGTCTTTTTTTGAGTTGTGATTTTCTTTCTTAAACTTGCCCATATTGGGCAAGTTTTTCTTAAACTTGCCCATATTGGGTCGGTTTTTCTTAAACTTGCCCATATTGGGCAGTTTTTCTTAAACTTGCCCATATTGGGCAGTTTTTCTTAAACTTGCCCATATTGGGCAAGTTTTTCTTAAACTTGCCCATATTGGGTCGGTTTTTCTTAAACTTGCCCATATTGGGCAGTTTTTCTTAAACTTGCCCATATTGGGCAGTTTTTCTTAAACTTGCCCATATTGGGCAGTTTTTCTTAAACTTGCCCATATTGGGCAGTTTTTCTTAAACTTGCCCATATTGGGCAGTTCGCTAGACGCTAGTATATGTCGACAGTCGGAAATCGACAGTCGGCTTTCGGGTGGTGGTGGATGAAAGGATTATCTTTGTCGGTTACTACCTATAATTAGGATTATCGGTAGTGAGTTAAGTGGTCAGTTAATCAAACTGGCCGACTAATGAAATACCGCTGTAACGCGTGTTGCCGCGCATTAATATGTGCATTTTTCCGCCTTCACCACTGTGTACTTCGCATTGTTCATTATTACCCGAGGTAAACGGGCGGCAATCATAACGCCGAGTCGTTGGTTTTCGCCCCATGCGGACAAATAAATCAGCATCTCCTTCACCGCCAGACATCGTAACGCGCACAGCCTTATTCGCAGGCACATCGAACGTAAAATGTAGGTCAGTATTGAGTCCACCAGAAAGCCCTGTAACGGGCACTTTGTTTTGCAAACATAAGCCATCACAGGGTGCTGAGCCATCTGCAAAAGTGGCAGACAATACTGCGCCGCTAAACCCTTTGTAGCCATTGAGTAAAACAAACCAACGACCAGATTTAGGCATAGAAAACTGGCACTGTTCGTTATTTCCTGTTTCAAATGGGCGACAATCATAGTCAAGCAGTGTAGGCGCTGAGCCATGTTTCACGTAAAGATCCGCATCGCCATTTCCTCCTTCTAGCTTGATCTGCAAAGACGCTTGACCTGCGGGTGCTTCAAGTACAAATTTCAATTGTTCCTCTTGCGCTGCACTTACCGCTACCCTGACATTTGGTAATAAAGGTGGAATAGGTGCGTCTGTGTCTGGCGTTTCTCCATCCCGCGAAAATAATAGGTAATTAGGTGAGCCGGTATTTAGCGCAGTCAGTTTATCTTTTGAGCTACGTCGCACTATTTCTGCTTTTGCTTCGAAAGGCGTTAAATTGGGATTTTGCTCTAACAACAAAGCAATCGCACCAGCTACATGTGGTGAGGCCATCGATGTACCACTAATGGTATTTAGTGAATTACGTTCACCTATCCATGCTGAGGTTATCGATTCTCCTGGGGAAAATAAATCAACACATGCGCCGAAGTTTGAAAAATCAGCGCGCTTATCGCGAATCGTGCTTGCGCCAACGGTGATCACCTTTTCGGCACGTGCTGGCGATGAATTACACGCGAATTGATTTTCATTACCTGCTGCGACAACGACATGCAAACCTGTTTGTACCATGGCGTTCGCGGCTTCATCAATCGCTCTTGAAATTCCGCCTCCTAAGCTCATGTTTACAACTGCCGGATGGACAGCGTGTTTCTTAACCCAATCCATTCCAGCAATCACATCCGAATAGCGCCCTTGCCCTTGGCAATCCAACACTTTAACAGCCACAAGCGAAGACGCTTTCGCAACACCATATTCATTGCCCCCAATCGTGCCGGCAACATGTGTACCATGACCATTACAATCCTCTGCAACTTGGTCGTTATCAACAAAATCCCAACCATGTTTTGCTCGTCCCTGAAACTGCTGATGTTCAATTGCAATCCCAGTATCAATCACATAGGCCGTTACACCTTGTCCTACTTCATGGTAAATGAAAGCATTATCGAGGGGTAAATTGCGTTGATCTATTCTATCTAACCCCCACGTTAATGACCGTACCGATTTACTTTGAATTGGTGCAACACGAAGCCAGTTATCGAGTTCAATATAAGCAATGTGATCGAGTGCCCTTAGTTGCTGAATTTGCTGCGTTGACGCTTGAATTACCGAGGCATTAAATTCACCTTCAAAGCGTTTTATAATGTTAACACCATAATGATGCTCTAATGTGGTTTCGATGCTTTCTAGAGGCATCTCATTCGCCTTTAGGGCATGCGTACCAAAAGGCTTATAAACAACAATATATTGATCGTTCTTATTGTTTGACGCAGCAAAACTGCACGTGGACACAGTGCTTATTAGCAATGAAATTAAAATTGAGGTTGCTCGGGTCATCTTTCTCTCCTTGATGATGTGGTGTTAGACAAGAACGCATTTCCGTGAATAAAATTAGAGCCATGGTGGAAAGCGTTAGAAAGACTAGTTGAAATCACGTAGAAATCCGCTCAAGCATGCCCATAGTAAGCATTCATGTTTTCAATTTGGCGAATTCATTATTTAGATCTCACTAAATAGTTAGTATGCATTTTCTATACAAATCATAGGATTAATCTATTTTTATTGCGTTGCTTCAATCATTTTTGTGTATTTAACGAATAAATATTGTGTTTACACCAGAAACGATGAACACTCAAAAAAAACAACATAGAGAACTTCCATGCTAAAACGCTCGTTACTCTCGCTCAGCTTAATGATGAGCTTTTCAAGCTTTGCGCAAACCTTAGTATTAAATGCCGATGCCGCCATTGACGTGAAAACTGGCACAGTCATCAAACCTGTCACCATTGTGATCGAAGACAATAGGATCACCACCGTATCTAAAACCACTAAAATAGCATTGCCACCACACGCTAAAGTCATTGATTTACCGGGCCAGACATTACTCCCAGGCCTATTCGATATGCATGTGCATTTAACGGCTGACGCAAACGTGCATGGCTACAAACGCCTAGCTCGTACAACACAGCGTGACACTATTACTGGCGTGATGAATGCAAAACGGTCGTTAGAAGCTGGATTTACCAGCGTACGTAACTTGGGCGCTGAAGGCTATGCCGACATTGCTTTGCGAGATGCAATTAACGATGGTGATGTACCTGGACCGCGTATTACTGCATCCGGCCCTTCGCTCGGTATTACTGGCGGACACTGCGATAACAACATGCTAACGCATGAGCACAGCATTGTCGCAGAAGGGGTTGCTGATGGCCCATGGGCCGTGCGGGCTAAAGTGCGTGAAAACATTAAATTCGGTGCTGATGCTATTAAATATTGCGCGACAGGGGGAGTGCTTTCAAAGGGAACGAAAGTGGGCGCACAGCAATACACATTAGATGAAATGCAGGCGCTCGTGGATGAAGCCCACTTACGAGGGCTCACGGTTGCGGCGCATGCTCACGGTACAGAAGGCATTAAATCTGCAATTAAAGCAGGTGTTGACTCGGTTGAACACGTCAGTTTCCTCGACGACGAAGCAATATCACTTGCAAAACAAAAAGGTACGTATTTCTCGATGGACATTTACAACACCGAATACATTCTAGGTGAGGGTGAGAAAGCGGGTATTTTACAAGAGAGCTTAGATAAAGAACGCATAGTAGGTGGTACTCAGCGTGAAAGCTTTCGTCGTGCCGTAAAAGCGGGCGTAAATATGGTCTTTGGCTCAGATGCGGGTGTATACCCACACGGTGACAATGGTAAACAGTTTAGCCGCATGGTGAAATTCGGCATGACTGAATTACAAGCATTGCAAGCCGCTACTATTAACTCTGCAACGCTCTTAAAACAAGCCGATAAACTGGGCTCACTGGAAGAGGGAAAGCTAGCCGATATTATCGCGGTTAAAGGGAACCCTTTGAGCGATATTTCAGTCATGGAGCAAGTGTCTTTGGTAATCAAAAACGGGAAAGTGGAAGTGAATAATTTAAAATAGTCATTCTTGTTTACCTAACAACTTAACGATGCCTATTTCAGCGTTTCACCGTGCTCCTAGTAAGAGTTACGCCAATAAAGGAAGGTAAACACCTTTCAAATTAGCGTAACAACCTAGTGGAGTCACGGTGAAGCTCCCACTGGGCGGGTTTTACATACTATGTTGCTGGTTTTCAACGTAGTTTAATAGCAATCGTCTTAATTTTGTGATCTATTGAGGATTGGTATAACAACCGCCAACAACGATGTATCAAACTAACGTTTCACCTCACAGACGAGATAATCTCGCTGAACTAGCATATTGAGATAACACATAGCCAACTACACAAACAATTTGCTTGCGTAGCCTTACCTTTTTAGAATATCTATTCCAAAGCGAACAATAAATTAAAATAGTTCATTAACAACTTTACATTAGTACCTTTTATGGGTCAAATTAATCCCATTTATCGGAGCAGCATAAGGAAGTTATCCGAGTGAAAGGGGTTTTGGTGTATTTGTTAGGGATAGTCATTTCATTTGCTTCATTCAATATTTATGGCACCTCACCGCTACACAGTATTAAGCAGCTATCTCTCTCGTCTTTGCCGCACATTGATTTAATACCTAAAAACAGGTTTGCTGCGTTTAGCCACGTACTAGTTGATGCAAACAAAGCAGTAGCATGGGACGACTATCACGTCAGTACGTTTTCATTCGTTAATAACAAAATCGAGTTGCTTTCTGTCCAGACGCGTAACAATGGTGTTCATGTTTCTAGCCAAAACAGTTTCCTAACGAACAAGGGAAAAACCTTGCTCACCATCCGAATAATTGATGGTCAGACGGTATTGAACCGCGCACAGTGGACTGGGAAACACTGGTCTCCCCTTAATGAATTGCAACTAGGTAAAACTGGCTCACGCTCACAACGTTTTACCTTAACCCCATCAAAACGACATTTGATTTGGCATTTAGGCAATTCGACAAAAGTCTATCAACTTGATCACGGCGATAGACCATTATTCATTGGTGAAACAGAAGGAAATTCACTTGCAAATGTCATTAATGTGCAATTCGATGAAACCAAAAAACACTTATTTTTAAGTTATCAACCTTTGCATACAAAAAACAACACGATACTAGAGCTGTGGGAATTAGAACCAACCACGCGTGTGTTCACAATGCGAAAGTCACTGTTTGACTCGGAATATGTTTATCGAGCAAACCTCAATATCATTATCAATTTTTTCTCGGATAACGTTTTTTTAATTTACAACAATAAATTACACGAAATTGATACTCAATTAAAAGGCAGTTCAATGCAAGTAAAACGCGCGTATCGACTTCATTATTCGGGCAAAATGACACAAATTGGCGGGCGTTTATATCAAGACACATGGGAAGGACTCACCGAACTACAGATAGTCGATGGTTCGCTCATGTCTCGTAAAATCGACGCACCTTTTAGTTTAGACACCACCTTAATAAGTGAATCCATTGTGTGGCAATTTAGAGATACGGTAGCGGCAGGCTTATTAAACCATCAAAATAATTCTTTAAAGCACATCGCTTTATTTAAACCGGCTAAACTCACTACAGCCCAACTTTCACATTCAGAGCAAAGAAATAATCAGTAACGGGCTATTCTTAAAACACTAAAAAATGTTGATTGGAGTGGCTGCCTATTCCCATAGGACCATTGCTCATGTACGCACTGAAGTGCTGTCCATCTCGGACATAGATAACTTCTACTACCGTGTCGGGTGGTGTGTTTTTGATAGCAAATCGGAGTCCTTCTGCGCTATAAACCCGATTGCCGTTATATCGAATTATCTTATCGCCGGCTTTTAACCCTTCTCTCTCGGCTTGAGATTGAGGCACTATCGAAGGTACGTTTACCGCGGTAGATTTACCTAGCTGAGATTGATATTGTTCAAACTGATCGGGAGTGAGCAATCTAGCGATCTCATCAGTGGTCATATCTGGATTTTCAGCTAAATCGATCATCCCCTGCATGCGTTTAAATGCGCGCTGTTCTCGTTTTGCTTCAAGAGCAAGTAATTGCGTTGCTGTACTGTTATCCAGTTCTAATAGATGCGCCGCAACTAACGTATTTTGAAGGCTCGGTGGCACGCTTAAGGTGTCTAACACCAGAGATTGTGCTGACGGACTAAGCGTTTTTGGCTGCGGTATATTATTGGTGATGAGTTCTGAAGGCACTATAGATCCAGTAGCTTGTCGTTCAATTTCTGGCGTTAATGAAGCGCTTTGCATACTAATATCTTGGTTTACGTACGTTTCAGCTGGCGGAGTCTGCTCAACACTCAAACGTCCAAACCAATATCCGCTGCTAAACCCAATAGTTAAGGTAGCAGCGGCAATGAACACTTGTTTTTTCATAGACCTCTTTTAATCTTAAAATTAAGGTAAGTTACTTGCCTTTAGCTTTAGAAATAGCACTTTGTAGCTTACCTTTTTCCTTGCCCGTAATGATCCCTGCATCTTTTAATTCGTTAAGATACGCCGCCATATAGGATGACACTTCAACAGCAAGAACTTTGCTTTCTTCAAGTTTAGCAGCGATCCCTTGCGAGAGTGAGGTAACGCCATCTGTTAGCATGTAGTTTGGGACGTCAGTTTCGAGCCCCGCGATCAAAACCAAAGGCTCTGCATCATTAATCCCATCGCCATCAGCATCCGGTTGGGGTTCGACATTACCACCTGTCATCGTCAGTGAGCTAGGATAAAAATAAGCAGGAACACAAGGCGTGTAAAACTGCCCAGGCAAATACTCGAAAGGTTCCCCTGGGATACATAAAGATATTGAAGAGCTGGTTAGATTGCTGACTTTAAATAAATCGATTACTTCGCTCAGCTTTTGGCCTGTTTCACTGTCGTTACTTAGCATGGTCATTACACTGCTAGGATCAGTTACCGTACCATACCAAGTCCAACCACCACTGGCATAACGATCGGCTCCCATAGTAACGGACTGAGTTCCGTTGGAAAGACCTGTTGATACCATATACGGAGAATAAGCATTTTGCACCACAACATCACCTGTTCCGTCCAATATAATGCCATACTCGATAATTATTGGGCTTTTAGTAAAATACCAATTCAATAATTGAGCGCTCCCCCAATCAATGTAATGTGGTGCTGTTGGATTATCGTTTAACGTCAGTGTCCCTTCAATGGTCGCAGGTTCAGTGCTAGGGCCTGTGTTCAACTGACCATAATAACTAAAATTATAAATAATAGGATCTGCATGAGCCACCCATGCGCAACTTGAAAGCGCAAGTGCAAACGCGGTATGTAAGGAGAGGAGTTTCATCGTGCTGTCTCAAAATAGTATCATCATCTATTCAAAATTAGTTGCATTTTTTCGAATAAACAAAACAACCTGACCAAAAAACAACCAAAATAAGTCAAATGAACGAACAATTTCGACATTTCCTAATGCAAAAGTAGTGTGAAATATCAAGATCTACTTGAAACGGGATCGGAGAACACTTAGATGGGAATAAGACGTTGTAGATTCTCACCTATCTGAAAAAAACAGAAAAAAAAAACAGAAAAAGGACAGGCATAAATAATTTCAGATATTTTTAACCCCTGCCTCTAACCTGAGTTTTGTTAACAGGTTGACACGCTTCTTCTAGCAGCAAT
>CAPN01000060.1 GCA_000333235.1 Pseudoalteromonas luteoviolacea B = ATCC 29581
CGGCTCCCGCAACCAACTTTAAGCCAGCTTATTGCTGGTTTTTTTGTGCCATTAATTTAGTAACTTCCAATGCTTAGATAACCCGAAGGTCGTCGGTTCGCTCTTCATAATCTGCGGCTCCCGCAACCCACTTTAACGCCAGCTTATTGCTGGTTTTTTTGTATCTGTAATTTAGTATTCGTTTTATAGTTCAATAACCCGAAGGTCGTCGGTTCGCTCT
>CAPN01000059.1 GCA_000333235.1 Pseudoalteromonas luteoviolacea B = ATCC 29581
ACAATGAATTGAGCGATGCTCAAGCTGAAATAAAAAGATTACAAAAGGAATTGAAAAGGACAACGGAAGAACGTGACCTGCTGAAAAAAGCCGCTGTGAATTCAAATGATCATTGCAACAGATATACTAAAAATCTGTTTTGTGAGGATATTTTGAATGAAACGTTACAAACGAACATTTACTACTGGCGAACGAGAACTAGTTTTTGATTTATGGAAGCAAGGCTGTGGGTTTAGCGACATCAGTCGAGTGGTCGATGCTAAACCAGGTTCAGTGTTCAGTATTTTACGAGATACTGGGGGGATCAAACCAGCAGCTAAAAAACGCAACAAGGCCCATCTTACATTAGCTGAGCGCGAAGAAATCAGAGTTTTATTATCAGCAAAACACTCACTCAGAAGCATCGCGAAGAAGCTTGGTCGCTCTCCTTCGACTATCTCTAGAGAGGTTGCTAGAAATCGTGGACGGCGATATTACACAGCAGTTGATGCCGACAACCGTGCAAAGCGGATGGCAAAACGCCCAAAACCTGGTTTATTGGAGCAAAATGCTTATTTACGCCAACTGGTTGTCGAAAAACTTGAATTGAAGTGGTCACCCGAGCAGATTTCAGGATGGTTAAGCGTTGAATTTTCACGAAAAAAACAAATGCAAGTTTCCCACGAAACGATTTACAAATCCCTATATGTAAGAGCAAAAAATATTATTCACTATTCGTTTTGTAATCATCTTCGTAGGAAGCGCCCAATGCGCCACAGTCGCTATCACACAAACAAAGGTGATAGAGGCTCGATCAATATTGTTCAAGGTGTATCCATTCATGAGCGCTCAAAACACATTGAAAATAGACGTTCACTGGGGCACTGGGAAGGTGATTTAGTTACGGGCTCTAAAAATACTCATATTGCGACGCTGGTTGACCGGAAATCGCGTTTCACAATCATTTTAAAACTGGCAGGTAAAGACGCTACTACCGTTAATGCGGCTCTAATATCTACATTTAAGAAAATGCCATCGAAATACAGGAAATCGTTAACTTGGGACAGGGGCATGGAATTAGCAAAACATGCAGAGTTGACTAAAGAAATTGGTATACCTGTTTACTTCTGCGACCCTCAATGTCCATGGCAACGAGGCACCAATGAAAATACAAATGGACTGATTAGGCAATATTTCCCAAGAAAAACAGATTTATCACAACATTCTCAAGAACGATTAAATGAGGTTGCTACTCAATTAAATGAAAGGCCACGAAAGAGTTTGAAATTTAAAACACCATCACACAAAATTGAAAAGAGTGTTGCGTTAATCACTTGAACTTACAGCGGCATACTTCGCAAAGCAGTCCGACTGAGGTATGCCTTTATCAAAGAAAACTCGGACAGTTGGCCTGTTCGTTGGCTCTGTAAAATGCTCGA
>CAPN01000058.1 GCA_000333235.1 Pseudoalteromonas luteoviolacea B = ATCC 29581
AACTCAGAAGTGAAACGCAACAGCGCCGATGATAGTGTGGCAGCTGCCATGTGAAAGTAGGACATCGCCAGGCTCTAATTAAAAGAAAGCCCGACTCGAAAGAGTCGGGCTTTTTTGCATTATGCGTTCTAGAAAGCCTCACGCCAATTCAAACAAGGCCAAAGCCAAGAGCGGTGTAGGAATACGTCCTTGTAGCCTCGTACCTCGGTCATCCCTAGCCTCACCGGAATAACGCATTGATCGCTGCTTTGAGGTAAGTAAAGCTTGTCCATTACTAGGCGAATATTTTCTATTTAGATGTTCTCGGCAATTGCGCTTGCATCGCTTTACTTTCTACATCCATGCTGTCGTAAAAAAGACATTTTTAACGCCGTTGACGAAAGCTTTGGCTCCATAACATGATCAAGTATTCATGAGGATTAGTATTAAGCTTTTTTGACGAATTCTGACTTCAGCATCATGTCACCCGCACCATCAACCTTGCAATCTAGATCATGATCACCTTCAACAAGACGCTTAATCGTTGCTTTGGTGCCAATCTTAAGTACCATCGATGAGCCTTTTACTTTTAGGTCCTTAATCAAGGTCACTTTGTCGCCATCTGCTAATTGTGTTCCGTTGGAATCTTTTACGATAATCGCATCTTCATCCACGATGACTTCGTTTGGGTTCCATTCGTGTGCACACTCTGGGCATACAAGATTGGCTTGATCTTCATAAACGTATTCTGATTGGCATTTAGGGCACGGTGGTAAGCTTGAACTCATAGCATCCTCGAAAACAGATAAGATACCAATCAACTTAATCAATAAGCCTATTGGTATGAATATCTAATAACATTAATAAAAGTGTGGGGATTATAGAGTATTTAAGGTAGAGCGTCTTTATGTTTATTAGCGTGACAACCTAGGCTCACGTGCGCTTTCAGCATTCATATCTTGGGATAATTGGAAGTGATGAGAGCTGAGCAAACCTGCTCAGCTCGTTTGATTTTAAAATAAACCGTACTCTTCTGTTTCTTCTGGTTCGTAATTAGTAAGATGCTCAGGTCTAAAAATGGCGGCTGGATCGATAATAACAGAATGCTTATTGCCTCGCTTAATCAGGCCTCGCATCATACGTTTCGTTTGTGGATCAATATCAAACCCTACATTAGTTAACTCATGAAGCGATTTGATTTCGCTTTCATCGCATCGGACATTATCTTCTACTTGGTCTACGAGTAAACCGACATGAGGAGTGCGACCATCAAGGGTTGTAAACACAATAATGGGTTTGTGATCGAGTTCGATTTGCTCTCGTGCAGATTCAAACAAACGGATAAGTTTCATGTAGGTCGTAATGCGTTCTTTTTCGAGTAACTGCAACGCGTCTTTTTTATTTCCTTCATCACATAATGAGATCAATTTGTCTGCTAGTTGATGTAATTGATTATGAGGCTCTTCAAATCTAGCCAAAAGCGCTTTGAGATCGTCGTTTTCGGTTTTAAAACTATAAAACCATCGTCCAAACTCACATTGATGGGGGTCTTTGGCTTTGGTAAAGGGCGTGCCATGTGCAATGGTCTGCTCTAACGAAGATAGCCATGCCTTATGATCTTGCTCTCTATCTTTAAATAGTTGAATAAGTTCACGATTAATTTCCGACGAGGACTGGTCATTCAGAATGATCCCCAAGTCAAAAATAGGGGTTGGCGTACCCATGTAATCTTTTATTCCCAAAAAGCTTGGATTTTTATTTGGCAGAGAAGTTAAGTTACCGTCGTAACGCTCCGTTAGTAGGATATCTAATATTTGCAATGAAATGGTTTTGTGCCCTACTTTAAAATTGATTAAATCCATATCTCTCCCCACAAGCCAGAATGATTTAATAATAGTACATTATTGATTATAAGAACGAAAAACAACGTAGTTATTTTCTGCTTGGCGATTAAACAATTCGGTAATCGTTTCATCATGAATTTTAACGTGCTCTAACTTTTCAATGAGGCACGACCGCTCGAATGGTAGTGTACACAATTGTAAGGCCTGACTTGTAATAAATGCATTGATATAGCCTTCAAACATCAAGCGGCTTATTGATAATTTCTGTGTTTGTGCTTGCTGACGAAACGCATTGCAAAGAGCATGTTCACACGTTAACGGATCTGGGATCACTTCGGTTGTCATTACTTTAGCGGATGGTGCAATGCGTTGATAGAGCGCTTGGCTGGATGCAAAAGAAACCGTCGTGTACTCAAAGTCCAGATTGCTCGCTTGTGCGTCATTGATAAACTCCGCAAGCGGAGCATACGTTCCGACCATCGCTACGGCGGTTGCACCGCTGTTGGTTATGCGACGCAATGCTTTATTGATATCTTGTGTGTTTCGTCTAAAACGAGAGATAGTCACGGGTTGAAGTTGGTGCGCTTGCAATGCTTTTAGTAAGCTTTTTTCGAGTGTTAGGCCAAACTCATCTGCCTGGATGAGCAATGCAATGTGTTTTTTATTTTTTTCATTAACTAGAAAGTGAATTTGCTCTGCGGCTTCTTGATTGTAACTGGCTCGTACATTAAAGGTATGGAATGTGTCTGGAGATCGCAAAAACTCCGCGCCAGTAAATGGGGTAATAAAGGGAATTTTGGAATGCTCTAAGAGTGATTTTATTGCCCATGAGGTTGGAGTGCCCATAAACGTAAAAAGCGCATCCACCTTTTCGTTTTCTATAAGTAATTTAGTATTGTCGACAGTACGAGCGGGTTCGTAGCCATCATCTAAAACAATAAGCTTGATATCTGAATTGTGGATCCCACCTTGACGATTGAGTTCATCAAAATAGAGTCTCGCACCTGTTGATAGTTCGTTACCTATTTGTTTAGCCGGCCCGTCTAATGCGACAGACATACCTAACAAAAAAGGCTTATTCGAGGCGACAGTGCATGTCGATAACAAGAAAGATAACCAAACTAACCAGATCCTGGCGAGTTTAAAGCTTTGCATTAGTGTTAAAAAACTGCACAATTTCATTCAGTGTTTGCTCTATTTGCTTCTTGCTGAGTGTATCCATCGGCTTTGGTAGCTGTAAGGGTGAAGTACCTTTTATGACCAATTCAATTAACAACCTTGACCAATGTGGTGAAAGTTTCACTAATTGTGTTGGGTTTTCTTGCAACCAAAGCCACAAAATCGAAATGAGCTCCATTGAGCTTTGCTTTGTATTTGGCAAAGTGACTGGGGCTTGTTCTCGAATTGGCGACTTTTTACTTATTTTATTCCACAAGCATAGCACTAATTTATCATCCAGATGCTTGAAGTAAGTCAAAAGTTGATAGGGTAAATGTTGGGCAAAGTGAGCGGTTAACGCATTAATGGGTTTTTCTAAAGTGGAATGTAGAGGTTTAATCATGAGCAATGCGTGTTCACCACTGACTTTATCGCGTTTTAGGCCTACTTTTACGGCATGATAACCTACGCGCTGCCAAAACGACGCCAGTTCATAATTACCACCAAAACTCGTGCCAATAAACCTGACTTTGTTGGTCAATGTAGATTCGATGTAATTCAATAACCGTGTGCCAATCCCTCTTTTATGTAAGTTGGGCGAAACGGCAATCCTTACAATACGAGCACTTTGGTGTTGGCACCATTTTGCATCACAGCTTAATAAAGACAGCTGTTGAGGTAATAAATGTCCGCGTGGGCGACGTAAACCTTCTGCAATTGCTGTACTTAATTGATCAGATAGATTGCCTTCTATCGTAACTAGACTCGCTGCGATTATTAGCCCTTTGTATTTTGCACAATAGACACGTTGATTTGGTGTATCGAGCAGCTGCCTAAGATCATTCACGGACGTTTGATAATGGGCTAATACAAGCAATGAAAAAACAGACTGTAATAGCTTTTCATCGTTTAATAAATCGTCAGCGTTTAACTCGGCGAACGAAATAACATTAATATCTTCAACAGATTGATATTCACAATTTAGTGCAAATAGCGTGTTGATGTGGTGTTCGAGCGGATCATTTGGAGCAAATCGAATAGGTTCATCAAGCGTCAATTGGAGGTGTTTTGGATAATGCTTCGCTAGATGGCGCATAAATTTAATCGTGAAGCCTCGTCCAGACCCTTCATAGCCAATCATTGTGCTCGCTAAGACGCACTTGGGATACCTTTGGACTAAATCAATCAAGACCGATATAGGCAAAGAAGCAGCTTCATCAATCAACAATACATCACACAGAGGTTGTGTTTCGAGTATTTGATCGGGGGGTAAGAAGCGGAGATTTGTCGCGGGTAACTTGGTGTTCGTTGCATCATGGTGTTTGAAAACAGACTGTACCGCATCAATGTGAGCCGCACAAAGAATAAAATCGATCTGTGGCAATTGCTTTGCAACTAGGCCCAGTGCGCTTGACTTGCCTCGGCCTCGATCGGCACAAAGGACAATAGGGCTTTTTTGGTTACTATTCAAAAAAGACACAATAGATTCGATAACGTGCTGCTGAGGCTGTAAATTCGGAAATGGTGACTGGAGACAATCAAGCATTGTACCGTAGTTGGGAAGTACTAACCCTTTTTGTTGTGAAATCATCGGCACAGGCAGTGTAGCCAATAGTGTCGCGAAACGAATATTGAAATGGCTTTTTTCTTGGTGTTGCTCTGCGGAGCACCAAAGCTCAGCCGCTGGATCCATAAACTCAGACAGTAAATGTAATTCAGGTAACAGCAAAACGAATAAGCCGCCTGCTTGCACGGTTCCACTTAATGCAGAAAGTTTATTTGGAACAATACCAGAGTAACCATCATAGACGGCGATTGGCCACTCTTGACCAAGCAGCTGATGCACATGATGTGGCCATTTTGCCATGGTCAATTCGTTGGCATTGGCAATGATTAGTGTGTCGTCAGTTGCAAATAATCGCTGTGTCGCTTCATAACAAAACGCTTTGTCACCACAGATCAGTAAAATCTGTCGATGGTGACAATCCGTTAGCCATGTTCGATAAGCTCGGAGCTGATTGTTATAGTGGTTGAAGTCGTGCATAGGCTGTAACTAACCATTTAGAGCCAACATCATCAAAGTTCACCTGGATCCGTGATTGCGCACCACTACCCTCATAATTAAGTACTGTACCGGCTCCGAATTTGGCGTGAAGCACGCGTTGACCTAGAGAAAATCCGCTATCTTCAAATGCCGCATGGGTGACTGTCGCGCTAAACCGATTGTTGCTAGGTCGAGTTACTTGCGTCTTGATGCGGATCTCTTCGACACAATCGGTCGGAATTTCGCGAATGAAACGGGAAGGGCTGTGATATTTTTCTTGTCCGTAGAGTCGACGGCTTTCTGCATGACAAATATAAAGTTTACTCATAGCACGTGTCATGCCGACATAACAAAGGCGACGTTCTTCTTCTAGTCGACCTGATTCTTCATGGCTTTGTTGAGAAGGAAACATGCCTTCTTCGACACCAACCATAAAGACCAACGGAAATTCTAGCCCTTTCGCTGAGTGCAGTGTCATCATTTGCACGGCGTCTTCATGTTCGTCTGCTTGGCCTTCACCTGCTTCAAGTGAGGTGTAAGCTAAAAAACCTTGCAATGGCGACGAAAACTCTTCTTCAGGTGGTGGTTCATATTGACCACAGGCATTAATTAATTCTTCTAAGTTCTCTACTCGTGCGCGGCCTTTTTCACCTTTTTCAGCTTGATACATTGCCATTAAACCAGAGCGCTCAATCGTCATTTTAGCTTGTTGTTCTAATGACAATTCATCTATCGTTTGTTCTAGTGAGGTTACTAATTCAATAAATTGGGTGATGGCATTGGAAGCACGACCAGCAAGATGCTTCTCGGCGAGCAACGTTTTTGCCGCGTACCAAAGTGGTTGTGACGTGCTGCGCGCACAATCGCGAATATGGCTAAGCGTTTTATCACCAATACCGCGTACCGGTGTGTTGATGATACGCTCAAATGCAGCATCGTCATTGCGATTGGTGATCAAGCGTAAATAGCATATGGCGTCTTTGATCTCTTGGCGTTCAAAAAAGCGCATGCCGCCATAAATACGATACTTAATCCCTTCTTGTAAAAATGCTTCTTCTAAAATACGTGATTGGGCATTGCTGCGATAAAGGACAGCACATTCTTGCAGTGCATTACCACCTTGGAGCCATGTTTTTATTTTGCCGACCACAAATCGTGCTTCATCTAGTTCATTAAATGCAGCATAGATTGAAATAGGTTCGCCTTCTACGCCATCTGTCCACAAGCTTTTACCCATTCGTTCAGCGTTATTTGAAATCAAGGCATTCGACGCTTTCAAAATGGTCGCGGTTGAACGATAGTTTTGCTCAAGACGGATGGTTTCTGCGTCAAAATCGTCTAAAAACTGTCGAATGTTTTCGACACGCGCACCACGCCAACCATAAATACTTTGGTCATCATCACCGACAATCATGACTGATTTGCTGCCGCCAGCGAGTAAACGTAACCACAGATATTGAATACGGTTGGTGTCTTGGAATTCGTCCACAAGCATGTGTGAGAAGCGATTTTGATAATGGCGAAGTAAGGTAGGATTGCCCGCCAACAACTCATAGCTGCGCAATAAAATTTCCGCGAAATCAACAAGTCCAGCTCTATCACAGGCATCTTGATATGCCGTGTACACTTTTAGCATTAGCTGTTCATTGAGATCAAAAGCATGAATATCTTTTGGTCGTTTACCTTCGTCTTTTTGAGCGCCAATATACCAAGCAAATTGTTTGGCAGGCCATTTCTTTTCATCGATGTTCATTGCTTTAAGTAGGCGGCGAAGCATACGCACTTGATCATCGGTATCGAGTACTTGAAAAGACTCTGGAAGATTTGCTTCTTTGTGATGTTGGCGCAAAATACGGTGGGAAAGGCCATGAAATGTACCAATCCACATACCGCCAACAGGGCCTTGTAAGGTGCTTTCTACACGACTTCGCATCTCTTTGGCCGCTTTGTTGGTGAACGTGACCGCTAGAATACTGTATGGCGAGCTTTGTTCTACTTGCATAAGCCAGGCGATCCGATGGACAAGCACACGAGTTTTACCTGACCCCGCTCCTGCAAGTACAAGCATGTTTTGCAGTGGTGCGGCTACGGCCTCACGCTGTTTATCGTTTAACCCGTCAAGTAGTTCTGATACGTCCATCTTAAACCCTGTTTTATGTGCAAGCGCAAAGTATACCCTGTTGTCGAGGCCTTACACACTGGAAAGGTACTCGAGCAAGATTGGGGTATGAAAGAATAAATGATACTGTATATTAAATCAGTATTAGTTTTGATTTAATACTTCTTTCAGTCGATTTTGTACTTCTTGCACAAGTAAATCGGGTTGGAACTTCGATAAGAACACATTGCACCCTACTTTATCGACCATCGCGTGGTTAAAACTACCGCTTAATGAAGTGTTTAGCATCACGTAAAGGTCGCGAAGGCGAGGATCGTTGCGGATTTCATAGGTGAGTCGATAACCGTCCATCACGGGCATTTCAGCATCCGTGATCACAGCAAGGAATTCTTTAGTTACATCAATGCCCTCATCAGCCCAACCTTTTAACAAGTTAAGCGCTTCTTGGCCATCGGTGGTAGGAATAATTTCTATGCCGAGCTGGGCCAGTGTGTCGGCGACTTGACGTCGCGCTGTAGCAGAGTCGTCAGCATGCAGAATTTTGCGGCCATGAAATTCGCTAATTATGTCTTTGTCTAAGATTCCCTCCGGGATCTCGACATTGTATTCAACGATTTCTGCCAACACTTTTTCCACATCGATGATTTCGACTAAATGCTCAACTTCACCACGGCGTATTTTCGTCAATGCGGTAAGGTAATGATTACGACCAACGGTGCGTGGCGGCGGCATAATGTCTGACCATGTCGTGTTGACGATTTGATCCACTTTTCCGACCAAAAAAGCTTGCACGGTGCGATTGTATTCCGTAATGACTAAGTTACATTCTTTGTCGTCACGCTGACATGGCGGCATACGAATAGCATCACGTAAGTCAATAACAGGAATAGATTCGCCACGGATATTCGTGACGCCCGCGACTTTAGGATGTGCATTAGGCATCTTGTTTAAGTGGGGCAACTTAACCACTTCTTTTACTTTGAACACATTCAATGCAAACAGTTGCCGGCTATGTAAATGGAATAGCAGCAATTCAAGACGGTTTTCACCGACAAGTTGGGTTCGTTGATCTACCGATGCTAATACGCCAGCCATAAACTTCTAGTGCCTATTGTGTTAATGTTAACAAGTATATACCCAATTTTAGCAAGATTGCGAGCCTTTGCCCGTTGACCCTTTTCATTCTTGCCTGCTTCAAGTAAGGTTCTGTTATTAAACTCACTTAAACAGTTATTTATGCCAATGATATTAAAGCGGTTGGTTTCAATTATCGTGCAGCACGTCGACAAAGCAAGTTGGCAGTTATTGTGCTTAGTTACGTTATTGCATCTTGGGATCACTTGGTTGGCGTTGCTTGTTGCAGGCGAGCACGTCTTACTCGATTTAAATACGTTTGTTTATTACTACATCGTGACTACTTCTACAGTAGGATATGGTGATTTTAGCGCAAGCAGCGAAATGGGCCGCTGGGTCGTTGCACTTTGGCAGATCCCGTTTGGTTTAGCGTTGTTTGGTATTATTTTAGGAAAAGTTGGGCAACTGGCGACATTTTGGATTCGACGAGCAATGACTGGAAACAAAGATTTTTCTCACATGACCGATCACATCATTATTTTTGGTTGGCACCCAGTGCGCACGAAAAAAATGATTGATTACATTCTTGCAGACAGCAAACGTAAAGCACGGCGCATTTTACTTGCAGTCACTGATGACATGGAACACCCGTTTTTGCATTATCCAGAGGTCGATTTTGCCAAACTGCCGAGTTTTACTGACGATCAAGAATTGGCTCGTGTGGCGTTAAAATCTGCCGATAAAGTCATTATTGATGGGAAAGACGATGATCAGACTTTTACGACGGCATTAAAAATTAGCCCGGTTGTAAAAAGTCAGTGTCATATAAGTGCTCATTTTCAAGATGAGAGCAAAGTTTCGCTGTTGTTGGCACATTGTAAAAATGTGGAGTGTTCGAGTAGCAAGTCGGCTGAAATTTTAGTTCGGTCAATGCAAGATCCTGGTTCAAGTCGAGTTCAAGAAGAATTGTTATCAACCTTGCACGGCGATACGCAGTTTAGTATCCAAGTACCAATTGGGGTAAATACTTTTAAGTTTGGTTCCGTATTTTCACAGTTTAAACATCAGTACAATGCGATAGTGCTAGGCGTTGCCCACGACTTAAGTGCGAATAAAATGGACTTAAATCCTCCACTTGATTACACCATTCAAGCAGGAGATATATTACATTACATCGCTCCCGTGCGCATTTTACCAAACGAAGTTGATTGGAACGGATTAGCTCGTTAAGTGTGACGAGTGATATAACTGAAGGTTAGGGTCTGAAGATGGATGCGTTAATTCTGCTTGTGTCATGCGTAAGTGCTTATTTAACACCGATTGCGCTTATTGCAAAAAGTAAGCGCACAAAAGGTCATGAAAAAAACACATGGCTGTTGGCAACGTTGTTATTTTCGTGGGTTGCCTTGTTGCTATATGTCACGGTTGTTCCTGCCAATCAAAAGTGCGCCGTGAAATCGACTAGGCACCGCCTTACTTCTGACGTGTGAAGATCCCTGTATGCTTACCCACCTGCTTGATGCACTATGTATTGCCATTCATTGGCGTCTACTGGCATGACAGATAGCCTTCCTGCTTTTTTGAGAGCAAGGTGTTCGATGGCAGCATCGGCCTTAATGGTTTGTAAAGTCATTGGTTTTGACAAATGACGTTGATATTGAATGGTTACACCGACCCAGCGCGGTTTTTCAGGGGTTGATTTAGCGTCAAAATATGGACTTGTTGGATCGAACTGATGAGGGTCGACCTCGGCGGCCTTGGTTACTTCAGCGATACCGACAATTGCTGGGACTTTACAGCTAGAGTGATAAATAAACACTAAATCGCCCACTTTAACGTCATCGCGCAGAAAGTTTCTTGCTTGATAGTTGCGAATCCCTTCCCAAAAGGTACTTTGGGCCGCTGCGTTTTTGAGTGAGTCGATAGAAAAAGTATCGGGTTCGGTCTTAAATAACCAATATGCCATAGCAACTCCTTAAGTAGGTTCTGAATTAGCTCAAGCACTTATAGCATTTGCTATTCGTGTATTTGCTCGAATACAGCATAACATTTTCGTGTATTATTAGTGTATATCCATTCAAACATCTCTTGGGAGTAAGGCATGAGCCAAGTATTACAAGAACTGCTAAATTTACTTACGTTAGAAGAAATTGAGCAGGGAATCTACCGAGGCCAAAGTCAAGATTTGGGCTTTCGTCAAGTGTTTGGGGGACAGGTAATGGGACAAGCTCTGTCTGCTGCTAAGCAAACCTTGCCTGAAGGTCGTTATGTAAACTCATTGCATTCTTATTTTCTACGCCCAGGCGATGCGTCTAAACCCATCGTTTACGACGTTGAAAACATTCGCGATGGGAAAAGTTTTTCGACACGACGTATCCGTGCCATTCAGTATGGCAAACCTATTTTTTACATGACGGCGTCGTTTCAAGGAGATGAAGAAGGATTATCACATCAAAGCCCAATGCCCAAAGTCCCTGCACCGGAAGAATTAAAATCATCTTTGGAATTTTATCAAGAACATGCCGCGCAAATTCCCGAAAGCATTCGTAGTAAGTTTACGCGAGAAATGCCCATTGAAATGCGACCAGTGAATTTTCAAAATCCGTTCTTACCACAAGTGACAGAGCCAACCCGCCATGTGTGGTTTAAAGCGACAGGCGAAATGCCGGATGATCGCCGTATTCATAATTACCTACTTGCTTATGCCTCGGATTTTGAATTTTTGCCAACGGCATTGCAGCCTCATGGCATGTCATTTATGCATCCGAGTATGCAAGTGGCAACCATTGATCATGCAATGTGGTTCCATCGTCCATTTAGAATGGATGAATGGATGTTATATAGCGTCGATAGTCCCAGTGCGAGTAATGGGAGAGGGCTTGTTCGCGGACAGTTCTTTAATCGTCAGGGTGAGCTGGTGGCGTCCACTATTCAAGAAGGGGTAATGAGAAAGCGCTAAGGTATCGATCTTAGTGCTTTCCCATCAATCTATACCCAAGCACCTTTAGTTTGATTGGATATATTCACTGTGGTTGGTAATCGTATCGGCGATGGATTGCCATACGCGAGCAGGCAGTAACGTCATTAATGACTGCTGTAGCGCTGCGAGTTGATCGTTGGCACAGAGTCGAGACTCATCTGCTTGTATTAAATAACCTTGCTCTATCATTGAACCAATTAAAGACGAAAATACTTTTCCATCAAAAAATTCTGGACTTTTTATGCCGTGTAAACGCCCTAATCGACCTGCGAGCGTTTCGTAGTCTAGCGCAAGTTGGGCTTGCTCGTAATCGGGTTTCCCTAGCATTAAAGCAGTTAATATCGCGTAACGTTCCAAAGTCAGTTGGATAGATTTGCCGAGAGTCTCAAGTTGACTACGAGACTGGCTGTCGTTATTTAGCTCCCATTGTTCCTCGTTTTTTATTACGAGGCCTTGTGCCACAAACACCGCTAATACTTCTTCGACATAATGTGCGCGTTGAGTCGATAAAAACCATTCTTTAGCAAAAAGAGGATAGAGTTTGTCTAAGTGGATTTGGCAACTGTTAATGGTTACGCGGTCTTTGTAAAGCAAGAACTGGGCGATCACGGCAGGCACAGCAAATAGATGTAGCACGTTATTCTTATAATAATTAACTAACGTTTGCTCGCGCTCAGCAATGCTGATGATGTCACCAAAACGGTCGTGGTGAACATCAAACTTATTTAAGGTAAGCGCGTGATCAAGCAGGGCTTCGGGGTTTTGATCCGGTAGGGTGATTTCAGTGTGGTAAGGCGCGTTTTTCTGCAGAGTTAAATAAAACTTAAGTTGAGCCAATAATTTGTTTTTACTTAGTGAGAACTGCTCTGAGCTAAGTAAAATGAGCGACAAGAGATTCACCGAGTTCAGTGCAGCAGTACTGTTGATGTTCGTCATTATTTTGGTTGCAAGTGCCGCAACTTGGGTGTTCATCCAGTTCGGCTTTTTTGCTTCACTTGGGTGAATGGCGTCTCGCCAATCAGCCTGATGTTCGTTTAAGAATTGGTTAACGTTAATTGGCTCGCCAAAGTTCAGGTAACCGCGACCATAGTTTTTTAAGTTCTTAATGGCTTTAAATACGCCAAATATGGATTCATTTTTTTTATGGTTTCCTGCCAATTCTTTTAAATACGTATTGATCTCCATGACGTGCTCATAACCGATGTAAACGGGGACTATCGAGATAGGGCGATCGATCCCTCGGAGCATGGCTTGTAAAGACATCGCCAACATACCGGTTTTAGGTGGCAGTAAGCGGCCAGTGCGACTGCGCCCCCCTTCGGTATAAAACTTAACGGAATAGCCTTTGATGAACAACTGGCTTAGGTATTCTTTGAATACGGCAGAATAGAGCTTACTTCCAGCGAAAGAACGTCGAATAAAAAATGCCCCTGAACGTCGGAAAATGCCGCCAGCAGGGAAAAAATTGAGATTGACGCCTGCGGCAATATGCGGTGGTACTAACCCTTGATGATAAATTACATACGTCAGAAGCAGGTAATCCATATGCGAACGATGGCATGGCACGTATATGATCTCGTGACCTTTGTCTGCTAAGGCATGCACGCGTTCAACGTGTTTCACTTCGATACCGTTGTACAGTTTGGTCCAAAGCCACGTAAGAATTCTTTCGGCAACTCGCACCATGGCATCAGAATAGTTTGCAGCGATTTCTTCGAGCATTTTTATCGCTTCGCGACGAGCTTCTTCTTGGCTTAAGCCTTTTTCTTTCGCTTCATCTATAATCGCTTGGCGCACGCTAGTGGAGGCAAGCAAGCTACTAAATAGTTGTTCGCGAGAAGGCAATTTAGGGCCGGTTGCCGCTAATTTTTGGCGATGAAAATGGACTCGTGCAACGCGCAATAGTTTATGCGGAAGCTCATCAACGTCGGATTTATCGTGCATGAGTTCAGATACCGCGATTGGGCGGCTTAAGCGGACTAAGTTGTCGCGCCCAGAAAATAAGATCACAAATAATTTGCGAAACCAGCTTGGTGTTAAGGAACTAGACAACAACGTACCAACACCAGGCTTTTCTTTACCGGGAGCGCGCCCCCATAGAATGGTAACGGGAATAAGTTGGACTTTCGTTGTTGGGCTTGCGCGCAATGCTTGGAAAATCGCTTGACCTTGATCCAAGGCATCGCTAGGTTTAGCTGTACTTGAAAACAGCGGAGTTGGATTTTGAATGCCGATAAATCGAGGCAGCTTCGCCTGGCCTATTTTTTCGTATTGACTTGCTTTGGGTAAACCAAGGGATGAACAAACCTTATCCAGCGCTGCTAAATCAGAATGCGCATTTAGACGTGCCACGTAAAAAGTGGGTAAATTGGGGTCGAGATTAAACTGCTCTATTGGATTGTTAGGTAATAATTTTGTTTTTACAAACAATAAATTACCTATTTTGGCAAGCGCCAACATGAAACTAGATACAATACGCATGGACCTACCTTTGCTGCAAAACCCTAAAACAAACTGGACAGACCATTGTAACCCACAGGGCCTTGTGATGCTATGATTAACAAGTTCCTGAATTGGGCCGCCGAAAGCACGCTTGAAAAATAACTTAGCATTTGCTGTTGCATTTATCGCCAATCTCATTATAATGTGCGGACTTTCAAAAGTAGGGTTCACCCGAAACCGAAAGCTTAAATATAGAGTCTGGATTTCAGACCTACAAACAGGAGCTCCGATTTGGAGTTCAATGGTAGAAATAAGGAAACACCGACCTCTTATGAAATAAGAATGGTTCGGCGGTTTTTTTATGCTCTTTTTAAATGCTCTTTTAATTGAGGTTTAAGAATGTCAAATCAACGCATTCGTATTCGCCTAAAAGCTTTTGACCACCGTTTGATCGACCAATCAACGGCGGAAATCGTGGAAACTGCGAAACGCACTGGTGCTCAAGTACGTGGTCCAATCCCACTACCAACGCGCTTTGAACGTTTCACTGTATTGATCTCTCCTCACGTTAACAAAGACGCGCGTGATCAATACGAAATCCGCACCCACAAACGTCTGATCGACATCGTAGAACCAACAGACAAGACTGTAGACGCTCTAATGCGCCTAGACCTTGCTGCGGGTGTTGATGTTCAAATCAGCCTGGGTTAATCGGAAGATTAGAGAGGTTTTAGGAAAATGGCATTAGGTCTAGTCGGTCGTAAAGTGGGTATGACACGTATCTTCACTGAAGATGGTGTATCTATCCCTGTGACAGTTATCGAAGCGACGCCTAACCGTGTTACTCAGATCAAATCTGAAGAAACAGACGGTTATAACGCGCTTCAAGTTACTGCAGGCGAGAAAAAAACAAGCCGTGTAAACAAACCAGCAGCGGGTCACTTCGCTAAAGCTGGCGTTGAAGCGGGTCGTGGCCTGTGGGAATTCCGTCTTAATGGCGGTGAAGGTGAGTTTGAAGTTGGTTCAGCGCTTACTGTTGAAATCTTCTCTGAAGTTTCTCTAGTAGACGTAACGGGCACTTCAAAAGGTAAAGGTTTCCAAGGTGGTGTTAAGCGCTGGAATTTCCGTACGCAAGACGCTACACACGGTAACTCTCTATCTCACCGTGCTCCTGGTTCAATCGGTCAAAACCAAACACCTGGTCGCGTTTTCAAAGGTAAGAAAATGGCTGGCCACATGGGTGCAGAGCGTGTGACTACTCAGAATCTTGAGCTAGTGCGTGTTGACGCTGAGCGTAACCTGCTTTTAGTTAAAGGTGCAGTACCTGGCGCTATCGGCGGCGACGTTATCGTTAAACCTGCTGTTAAAGCATAAGTCCTGGAGATTTAGTGATGGAATTAGCAATTAAAGGCGCTGGTGCGCTTGAAGTTTCCGAAGCTACTTTTGGACGTGAGTTTAACGAAGCATTAGTACACCAAGTAGTTGTTGCATACGCAGCAGGTGCGCGTCAGGGTACTCGTGCTCAGAAGACACGTTCTGAAGTAAGCGGTACTGGTATGAAACCATTCCGCCAAAAAGGTACTGGCCGTGCTCGTGCTGGTTCATTCCGCAGCCCAATCTGGCGCTCGGGTGGTGTGACATTTGCTGCTAAGCCGCAAGATCACAGCCAAAAAGTTAACCGTAAGATGTATCGCGGTGCGATTAAGAGCATTCTTTCTGAACTAGTTCGTCAAGAGCGTTTAGTTGTAGTTGAGAACTTCACTTTAGAAGCTCCAAAAACTAAGTCGCTTGTAGCTAAGTTGAAAGAACTTGAGCTTAAAGACGTGTTAATCGTGACTGAAGAAGTAGATGAGAATCTATTCCTTTCTGCACGCAACTTGTACAAAGTTGACACACGTGACGTTGCTGGTATCGACCCAGTAAGCCTAATCGCTTTCGATAAGGTTCTTATTACTGCAGGTGCTGTTAAGCAACTTGAGGAGGCGCTAGCATGATCCGTGAAGAACGTCTTTTAAAAGTAATCCTTGCTCCTCATATCTCTGAGAAGAGCACAATCTCTGCTGAAACGAACAACACGATCGTTTTCAAAGTAGCTAAAGACGCTACTAAAGCTGAAGTTAAAGCAGCTGTAGAGAAGCTTTTCGAAGTTGAGGTAACTGGTGTTCGCACTCTAGTTGTTAAGGGTAAGACAAAGCGTACTGGTATGCGTTTCGGTCGTCGTAGCGATTGGAAAAAAGCTTACGTTACTCTTAAAGAAGGCAGTGAGCTAGACTTCGTCGGCGGCGCTGAGTAATAAGGGGAGTTAGAATTATGGCACTTCAAAAGTGTAAACCAACTTCTGCGGGTCGTCGTCACGTAGTTAAAGTGGTAAACCCAGATCTACATAAGGGTAAGCCATACGCACCACTTCTAGAGAAAAACTCTAAGTCTGGTGGTCGTAATAACAACGGTCGTATCACGGTTCGTCACATCGGTGGTGGTCACAAGCAACACTATCGTGTAATCGACTTTAAACGTAACAAAGATGGCATTCCAGCTATCGTTGAGCGTCTAGAGTATGATCCAAACCGTAGCGCAAACATCGCTCTTGTTTTATACAAAGACGGTGAGCGTCGTTACATTATCGCACCTAAAGGCTTACAAGCTGGCGATACTATCCAGTCTGGTGTTGATGCACCAATCAAAGCTGGTAACGCGATGCCAATGCGTAACATGCCTGTAGGTTCTACGGTTCACAATATTGAGCTTAAGCCAGGTAAAGGCGCGCAAATCGCACGTTCTGCTGGTGCTTACGTTCAGATCCTTGCTCGTGAAGGTCAATACGTAACTCTACGTCTTCGTTCAGGCGAAGTTCGTAAAGTACTAGCTGACTGTCGCGCTACGCTGGGTGAAGTAGGTAACTCTGAGCACATGCTACGTGCACTAGGTAAAGCTGGTGCTCAACGTTGGCGCGGTGTTCGTCCTACAGTTCGTGGTGTTGCCATGAACCCAGTAGACCACCCACACGGTGGTGGTGAAGGTCGTACTTCTGGTGGTCGTCACCCTGTAACTCCATGGGGTGTACCAACTAAAGGTAAGAAGACTCGTAGCAATAAGCGTACTGATAAGTTTATCGTACGTCGTCGTTCTAAATAACAGTTGAGGAATTGCCATGCCACGTTCTCTCAAGAAGGGTCCATTTCTTGACCTACACTTGCTGAAGAAGGTAGAGAAAGCGTTGGAAAGCGGTGACAAGAAGCCTATTAAGACTTGGAGCCGTCGTTCAATGATCATTCCAAATATGATCGGATTGACCATCGCTGTCCATAATGGTCGTCAGCACGTACCTGTATTCGTTACAGACGAAATGATCGGTCACAAATTGGGTGAATTTGCACCTACACGTACTTACCGCGGTCACGCTGCGGATAAGAAAGCTAAAAAGCGTTAATAGGGGAATATGATGGAAGCATTAGCTAAACATAAATACGCCTCTAGCTCGGCGCAGAAAGCACGTCTAGTGGCTGATCAAATTCGCGGTCTACCAGTAGCTCGCGCACTGGATATTCTAGCTTACAGCCCGAAAAAAGCGGCTGCATTAGTTAAGAAAGTACTTGAATCTGCTATCGCTAACGCGGAGCACAATGAAGGTGCTGATATTGATGAGCTTAAAGTGGCGAAAGTATTTGTTGACGAAGGTCCAACAATGAAACGCATCATGCCACGTGCTAAAGGACGCGCTGACCGCATCCTTAAGCGTACAAGCCACATCACTATCGTGGTTTCGGATCGCTAGGAGATATAAGTAATGGGACAAAAAGTTCATCCTACTGGTATTCGCCTAGGTATATCTAAACCTTGGGTATCTACTTGGTATGCGAATACAAAAGATTTCTCTGAACAGCTTTTTGGCGATCACAAAGTGCGTCAATACCTTACTAAGGAATTGAAAGCAGCTTCTGTGTCTAAAATCGTTATCGAGCGTCCAGCTAAATCAATCCGCGTAACAATTCACACGGCTCGCCCTGGTATTGTTATCGGCAAAAAAGGTGAAGACGTAGAAAAGTTACGTCAAGCTGTAACTAAGCTAACTGGTGTACCAGCGCAAATCAACATTGCAGAAGTACGTAAGCCAGAGCTTGATGCTAAGCTTGTAGCTGACAGCATCTCTTCACAACTAGAGCGTCGTGTTATGTTCCGTCGTGCTATGAAGCGCGCAGTACAAAACGCAATGAAACTAGGTGCGAAGGGTATCAAAGTAGAAGTTAGCGGTCGTCTTGGCGGCGCTGAAATTGCTCGCTCTGAGTGGTATCGTGAAGGTCGTGTACCTCTACATACACTACGTGCGGACATTGATTACGCAACTTCTGAAGCCTTAACCACTTATGGTATCATCGGTGTTAAAGTTTGGATTTTCAAAGGCGAAGTAATTGGTGGTCTTCCACTAGTTCAAGAGCAAGAAAAGCCAGCTGCGAATAAGCGTGCACCGAAGAAAGCCAAAAAAAGTGCTAAGTAGAGGTAGCGATTAATGTTACAGCCAAAACGTACCAAATTCCGCAAAGTACAAAAAGGTCGTAACCGCGGTGTTGCGACAAGCGGTAACAAAGTTAGCTTCGGTTCTTTCGGCTTGAAAGCGACTGGCCGTGGCCGTATGACTGCTCGTCAAATCGAAGCAGCTCGTCGTGCTATGACTCGTCACATCAAGCGTCAAGGTAAAATCTGGATCCGTGTGTTCCCAGATAAGCCAATTACAGAAAAGCCGCTAGAAGTTCGTATGGGTAAAGGTAAAGGTTCAGTAGAATACTGGGTTGCAGAAATTCAACCTGGTAAAGTACTTTACGAGATGGAAGGTGTTTCTGAAGAGCTTGCTCGTGAAGCATTCGACCTAGCTTCTCGTAAATTACCTTTCAAAACAACATTTGTAACTCGGACGGTAATGTAATGAAAGCTAGCGAACTTAAAGACAAAAGTGTAGCAGAGCTACAAGCTGAACTTTTAGAGCTTCTACGTGAGCAGTTCAATCTGCGCATGCAAGCGAGCACAGGTCAGCTAGCTCAGACTCACCAGTTGAGAAAAGTACGTCGCGACATCGCGCGTGTTAAAACGGTTATCAACCAGAAGGCAGGTGCATAATGAGCGATAAAATCCGTACTCTTCAAGGTCGTGTAATTAGCGACAAAATGGACAAGTCAATCGTTGTTGCTATCGAGCGTCAGGTTAAACACCCGATCTACGGTAAATTCATCAAGCGTACAACTAAGTTGCACGTACATGATGAAAACAACACTGCACTAGCAGGTGACGTAGTTACTATTCGCGAGTGCGCTCCAATTTCTAAGACTAAGTCTTGGACTTTGGTAGACGTAATTGAGCGTCCAAAACAAGCTTAATTTTAATTAAGTCTGTTTTAAGAAAGCCTCGGCCTTGGTCGGGGCTTTTTTTCTTTCTGAGCTCACTTTCTTAACACCTTCTTTGCCCAATAATGTACTTAAGCGGTATGCGTTATAAGCGATGGATAGTTCGATTCTGCGAAGCAGCATTAATCCTGTAGTACCAATCCTCAAAAATACTAAATCAATTTTAGGGACCAAAGCTGTCGCTAACGTCGTTAAAAATTTTTCATTTAGAACAACTAAATAGCAAAATTTTCGCCTTGTTAATTTTTTAGCTAATTAAGTCCTTCAATCGGTACTTTTGCAAGTGCAATATGGTAAATCAGTATTGCGTAGTGGTAGTGTTTTTATGATCTCTCTTTTGCATTACTGTACTAAAGTGCGGATGCTTTTTTATTCGTATGGCGTTATGCTCAAAGAAAAAAGTATTCATTCAGCCTATGTTTTCCATTGCGCTTATCAGTTTTGTCGCTACGGCGTATCTTGCGGTACTGTTCTTAATTGCTTGGCATGCCGACAAATCCAATACATCGCGGGCTCGAGCGAGTGTTTACGCACTGTCTCTTGGTGTTTATTGCACATCGTGGGCATTTTTTGGTACTACCGCTCAAGCTGCAAACAATGGTTGGTGGCTCGCGCCAACGTACCTTGGCACTATTTTATTGTTTATTTTCGGTTGGCAAATTTACCTGCGAATCGCAACGATTTGCCGAACACAAAAGCTCACTTCGATGGCAGACTTTATCGCTACTCGCTATGGGCAATCCTCAAGTTTATCGGGATTGGTTTCACTGATTTCAGTGATAGCGGTAGTGCCTTATATTGCGTTGCAATTAAACGCAACGAGCACAAGCATTGCGCTTTTAACGAATTCACCAAAGACCCCCGCGTTGTTTTGGCAAGACAGTACCTTTTACATTACGCTACTGCTCGCTATTTTTGCTGTGTTATTTGGTACACGGCGTGTAAGGCCAAGTGAGCATAACCCCGGATTAATGACGGCGATTGCATTTGAATCCTTGGTTAAACTGTTCGCCTTTTTGGCGGTTGGATTGTACGTGTGTTTTGGGTTGTTCGATTCGCCTTGGCAATTGTTCGATCAAGCTAAGCAAGATGGCGTGCTTGAACAAATCGAGCAAACGCGCAGCTCAAATTACGTTTATTGGGTACACGTTTTACTTGGTGTACTAGCGACGTTGTGTTTACCTAGGCAGTTTCACACGGCGTTTATTGAGCAAGGAAGCGATAAACAACTTGTTACGGCGCGTTGGTTATTTCCCCTTTATTTGTTGCTGATCACCCTATTTACGTTGCCCATTGCGTATGCCGGACTGATTTTGTTTAATGGTCAAAGTGTTGGTTACGATACCTTCGTACTTGCCCTGCCAATTGCAGCCGAACAGTCTTTCGTAACGATGATCGCTTTTTTAGGTGGATTCTCTGCGGCAACCAGTATGGTGATTGTTTCAAGTATTGTGCTCTCAATCATGATCACCAATGATTTTATTAACCAATTTCTATTACGCCGTACCGCGATGCATTCTATGCAGCGTGGTCTTACAAAAGCGCGTTTATTGTATGCTCGTCGAGCCGTGATCGTTGGTATTTTATTACTGAGTTACGTTAGTCACCGAGTATTTGCCGATGGTAACACCTTGGCGAATATGGGACTGATGTCATTTGCCTTAGTCGCTCAGTTTGCACCAGCAATGGTTATAGGACTATGGTGGCGAAAAGCATCCTGCCTAGGGGCGAAACTGGGTATTTTAAGTGGCTCTTTAGTTTGGTTTTATACCTTATTATTGCCAAGTTTAGTCGTGGGCTTATTAGGGCAACAAATATGGTTAACACAAGGGCCATTTGGCGTGTCTTGGCTTGCTCCTAAAGATCTATTTACACTGGGGTTTGATCCCGTTAGTCAAGCCGTCTGTCTATCGTTGGCGGTGAATACGTTAGTGTATTTTCTAGTACCCTGGTTTAGCCAAGCAAAGCTTGCTGAACGGCTACAAAGTAACCGCTTCATACTCAGTGAGGCAGATCACAAACTCGCGCAAACCCCTTTAACATATCAAGATTTTGCGGATCTTTTACAACGCTTTGGCGAGCCGAACTCGACTCAGGTTTTATTAGAACAATACTTTCCAAAAGAGCGGCTCAAATGGCGTACAGTAGCACCGAGTAGCATAGAAGCGCTCGTTGAGCGCGAAATGTCGGCGTTGATCGGTGGGCCTTCAGCTCGACTTATTTTACAAGCGAGCAAAGATGAAAAGGCGCAATCGATTGAGCAGGTTGCGGAATTTGTAGATGAAGCGAGTCAAGTATTACGGTTTAATCGTGACTTATTGCAAGCAACGATTGAAAACGTAGAGCAGGGGATAAGTGTTGTTGACAGCGAGTTGAGGTTAGTGGCATGGAATCAGCGATACAGCGATATGTTTGCTTACCCTGATGGGAGTTTATTTATTGGTCGGCCAGTAGCTGAGTTGATCCAACTCAATGCCGAGCGCCAGTTATTTGATTTTAACGACTTACACAAAGAAGTTGAAAAACGTCTCACCTATTTAAAGCAAGGCAGTGCGTATAAATACCGACGTCAGCATCACGATGGCCGAGTGTTTGAGATGCAAGGTAATCCATTGCCCGGCGGTGGTTTCGTTACAACCTACACAGACATTAGCGATTTTATCCGTCAACAACATGCGCTTGAACAAGCCAACACCTCACTTGAAGCAAAGATCCAAGCTCGTACAGCAGAGCTCGTAGCTGCAAATCAACAACTGGAGTTAGCAAAGCGTGAAGCTGAGCGTGCCACCGAGAGTAAAACGCGCTTTTTTGCTGCCGCGAGTCATGACTTATTGCAGCCTTTTAATGCGGCCAGTTTGTTTTGTGCATTGATGAATGAACGAGCTCAGGGCAGTGAACTGGCGGCGTTATCCGATAACATTAAAGACGCGCTTGCCAGTGCAGAAGACCTTTTATCTAGTATTTTAGAGTTAACTAAACTCGAAGCTGGCGCATTTAAAACCAATGTGACGACGTTTAATATTCAAACCTTAATTGACCCTTTGTCTAATGAGTATCGGGCAATTGCACATGCAAAATCATTGAGTTTTGTCGTTGAAACTTGCGCTGTTGCGGTAACGACAGACAAAGGATTATTAAAGCGGGTTTTAAGCAATTTGCTGAGTAACGCCATACGATATACCGAGCAAGGAGAAGTGCGGCTAAAACTCGAGAGACATGGTGAACAATTGTCTATTTTGGTTGAAGACACCGGTGTTGGTATTGCCAAAGATGATCAATCGCTGATCTTCCAGGAGTTTAAACAATTGGGTGAGCGCAATCATGGACAAGGACTTGGTCTTGGTCTGGCAATTAGTAAACGGATCTGTGACTTACTTAATGTAAACATAGTGATGGGTTCGGTGCTTGGTAAAGGCACACAATTTACGTTGTTGCTGTCATGTCGAAATGCATTAGCGCAAAGTATGCAATCGGTGTCGCTGGAGGTAAATAAAGACAGTCAGTTGCATGGTGTTCGTATTTGGCTGTTAGACAATGACAAGCATGCACTCGATGCATTACAGCAACTATTAAGCAATTGGGGATGTGAGGTGCGTGTTGCGACTAACCAAGCTCAATTGGCAGAACTTAATCATACAAGTGAAGCCGATTTATTGATTGCGGATTATCAACTCGACGCTGGGATAACAGGGTTGGATGTGATCTACGAATTAGCGCTTGAGACGATGCCAATCATCATCAATACAGCGAATCACGATGAAACAATCCGGGAAAAAGTCACCGACAGTGGGTTTCCTCTGCTTTATAAACCACTCAAAGCCCCAGCGCTAAAGCGGATGTTAAAGCGTTCGTTATCTCTTTAGGTCGGATCATGAATGGTTGAAAGCTGGTTAAATAGAATGCCTGCTTGGGTACGATTATAGACATTGAGCTTTTTTAGGATCGCGGAAACATGTTGTTTAATGGTCGTTTCTTGGATGTTCATCGCGTAGGCAATTTGCTTATTAAGTAGGCCATCTGCAATCATTGCGAGTACACGGTATTGCTGTGGCGTGAGTTTTTCTAAATTACGAGCAAACTGCGCTTGCTCTGTGTCTTGAATCGCGGAAATTTCAGTTTGTTCGGGTAACCAATTGTCGCCTTCTATGACTTGTACGATGGCCTTTGCAATCGTGTCGAGCGAACTGGATTTGGGAATGTAGCCACTTGCGCCAAGTGCCATTGCTTGTTTTATGATGACGGGATCTTCATTGGCTGAAACCATCACCACCAGTATATCAGGGTATTGATTACGCAAATTGGCTAATCCTTGCAACCCTTTTGCACCGGGAATGGTGAGATCGAGAAAAACCAATTCGGTTTCAGGGTGAGCGATGAGCAATACCATGAGTTCATCGATAGTGCTTGCTTCTTTGATGTGCTCATTACTCATGACTTGCGCTGCGGCTTGTTGTAATGCCGAGCGAAAGAGAGGGTGGTCATCGGCAATAATGGCTTGCACGTTCGTCATCCTTTTCGTCTCCAACTCTGTCAGTTATATGGCATTTCAATGTAATAGACAAGGCGACGCGATAAACTGGGGATAACCATAGCAGTTAAAAAGCACATGCGAGGCATAGGGACAGGCTGCATATACACTTCACCACAAGGTCGTTTTAGTTTGTTTCACGTCGCCTTAAAGCCTAATAAGTTGCAGGTTTGGCTGTGTAGCTAAACCTGCGCAGATCAAAACCGATAGCCAATGGTCAATGCGAAGGTTTGAGGATCGCCGTAATAGCCGATCAACGTATTATCGCCACCGAGTCCTGGTTTGTACTTGCTGATGTCATTTGGGGCACTAGGGTCTGGAGTGACAAACTGGTATCCACCAATCATGTACTCTTCGTCCGTGAGGTTTTTAGCATGCAAGCCCACGCGCCAATGTCCATCCTGGCTGTACCAGTTCACGTTAACGTTTAGCAATCCATAACCTTCTTGAGTCAGCAGACTGTCTTCTTCAAACAACACATAGTCGCCACGGTAGTAATAATTAGAATTCAGCACGAAGTCGCCAAAATCGCTGTAGATTTTGTAATTTGCTCCCACATTAAAGGTGAGATCAGGCGTATTGGAAATAGTAAATCGATCGGATTTATCAAACTGTGCGCCGGTAGTTGGGTTGGTATCGATGACTTCATCAAATGTACTGTCAATGTAACCAATTGCGGCATCAAAGCTTAATGCGTCGCTGGCAATATAGGTCAGTTCCATTTCAATGCCATTGCCCGAGGATTGACCAATGTTGCCTAAGCGCTGGTTTAAGTCAGCAGAGGTTGCACCAGGTAATACGGAGATGTATTGGCGGTCTTTATGATCCAATGAAAATAGGGTGATGTTTGCCCGTAGGTTGTCGTTCCACTCACTTTTCATGCCCAGTTCAATTGAGTCCACGATCTCTGGGTTCGCAGCGGGCTCTGCGGTGCTCGCTCGAGGGTTAAACGTGCCAGACTTAAAACCTTGCGCAAAGCTTGCAAAGAACATGATGTCATCAGAATATTGGTACTCAATCCCTACCCTTGGTGTAAAGCGTGCCCATGATGCTTCGTCGTCTAAAACATTTGGTACTAAGGCTCCTCCAGGGCGCTGATAGCCCGGTATCCAATTAGATTCTGGGTATACGGTAGCAAATACTAATCCGTTATTCACTTCGGCTTGCTTACTGTCTTCTGTGTAGCGAGCACCTAGTGTAACCGACCATTGTTCATTTAAATCCACATTGCCTTGTACATACAATGCTTTACTTGTCGAATTGCTGCAGCCACTTACTTCGCGAGTTAGGCCTGGCGCGCCAAGGCTTTTACCTAATACTTCTAAGATTGCTTCAAATTGGCCGCAAGATTGTGCATCGTAGTAATAAAAACCAGAGACCAACTTGTAGTGATCACCACGATGGGTCAACTGCAATTCGTGCGTAAGTTGGTTGTCATCGTAAATAGCAGGTACGTCAAAAATTTTCAGTGGGGTATTGTCAAAATCAATGTTGGTAGGAGAGTAACTGTCGCGTTTTGCCACGGTGTATTTAAACGACGTTGCATCACTTGCATCCCAGCGTGAGGTGAGACTATAACCCTCTAATTCCACTTTATTCCACGTCGGCATACTGGTGTAGCTATCGAAAACGCTGTCTGGGACTGGTGCATTGGTCAATAAACTAGGTAATAAACGGTAACCTCCTTTGGCGTTAGAGGTGTCGTCGGTTCTGTCCCATGCTAAACGGAAGAATAAGCTGTCCGCAGGGCGAAATTCTAACGTTAGGCGTTTCGCGGTAACGTCTTTATTGTAGTTTTCGGTGTCTTGTCCAGCTTGTGCAATTTGCAAGTATTCGCCAAACCCGTCACGGTTTAGGTTGGCGTAACCGTAACCCAAATAGACTCGTTCACCTAATGGTAATTGCCCAGAGAGTTTTACGTCGCGTTGGTTATAGCTGCCAACCGTCGTTTCAAGATTTAGCGTTGCATCCCCTGTCATTTCTTTGGTGACGTACTTAATTGCACCACCGATGGTGTTCTTTCCATACAGTGAACCTTGAGGTCCACGTAACACCTCGATTTGTTGTACATCAAGTAAATCTAAAACTGCACCTTGAGGGCGAGCAATATACACATCGTCGATGTAAATACCGACACCAGGTTCATAGCCCCATAACGGATCTTGTTGGCCTACACCACGAATAAATGCGGTGATCGTGGAGTTGGTACCACGGCTTGCTTGTAGTGTGGTGTTTGGTGAAAACTGTTGTACTTCGGTCATAACCGAAATGCCATTCTCCTTGAGTTCTGATTCACCAATGCTTGTAACAGCAACAGGCACTTCTTGCAAATTCTCCACTGTCTTTCGCGCGGTTACTTCAATGCGCTCCAATGCGGCTTTTTTGGTTTCTTCGTTGGCTTGTACTACACCTGTAGAAAGCGCGGTGCTAATTGCAAGCGCGAGATATGAAAAACGAGTTGGCTTTATGTTCATCCTGCTGCCCCTGTTATTGTGATTTTGGGTTGTTCGATAAATTCAAGTAATTGGACTCTAGGAGAATATGAGCAAAAGTGAATTAGTACCTTAGTACTATCACCGCGTTAGCCCACTAAACTTGGGCTATAGCACGGAACTATAACCTTAGTACTATGTATTTTCTGTTTAACAGACGACAGACTGGATACATTCCAGCGTGAAATTGTCGTCAATTTCAATATCGCTACAACAATAAAAAGGATCGGATATGCTCAGTATGTTAGGGCTAGTTGGTGGGCTAGTGTTGCTTATCATCATGACTCTGCGAGGCGTAAACCTCTTCATTGCTGCACCGCTATGTGCGCTGCTCGTGGCACTTTGCAGTGATATGGCGCTGTTCCCTGTGGGAGAAGCCGTGAACTTTGTGTCGACTTACATGAACGGCTTTGCTGGATTCATTAGTGCGTGGTTTTTCATGTTTTTGCTCGGTTCTTTGTTTGGCAAATTTATGGAAGACAGCGGTGCTGCTGACAGTGTGGCGCGTTATATTGTATCAAAGCTTGGCATGAAAAAAGCGGTGCTTGCCGTGGTGATTGCTTGTGCAGTATTAACGTACGGTGGGGTGAGTGTCTTTATTGTTGCGTTTTCAGTGTACCCAATGGCACTTAGTCTATTTAAGGACGCTGACCTTCCAAGGCGCTTTATCCCGGCTACACTCGCGTTTGGCTCAGTCACGTTTACGATGACCTCTGCAGGTTCGCCTGAAATTCAAAACTGGATCCCAATTAAATACTTAGGTACCTCGCCTTATGCTGCTTGGGAAGTTAGTTTAGTTGTAGCGGTTTTTATGGCAGTTTCTGGCTACTGGTGGCTGATGAAAATGATCAACAAAGCGAAAGCCAATGGAGAGGGATTTACAGCGCGTGATGATGATCCTGATATGGCTCAGCGCGATTATCCTCATCCGATCACAGGGCTGATCCCTTTGCTAGTGGTATTACTGCTGTCTTTTACCTTACATGACATTTTTGCGCAAAGTGCCCTTATTGTTGCGCTGCTTGGTGGTGTGTTAAGCATTGTCATCATTAACTTTAAGCGCTTCCGCTCTATCAGCAATGCGGTCAACTTGGGCACTACAGGTGCCCTTGTCGCCATTGGTAACACGGCTGCAGTCGTTGGTTTTGGTGCGGTAGCAAAAAATACAGAAGCGTTTGCCGCTGCCGTAGAAGTAATGACTGCCATGCCTGGAAATGAATTATTGGGTGCGGCACTTGCAGTGAGCGTGATTGCCGGTTTAACCGGTTCTGCGTCGGGTGGTCAAGCGATTGCGCTGCCCTTGGTTGCACCACATTACCTCGACGCAGGTGTTGACCCAGAGCAGTTACATCGGATTGTGGCAATCAGTTCTGGAGCTCTCGATACCCTTCCACACAATGGTTATGTAGTCACCACGATACGCGCTATTTGTAAAGAGACCCATCAACGCGCCTATTGGTCTATGGCTGCTTTGACGGCGGTTGTGCCTCTTATCGGCGTTGCACTCGCGTTAGCTTTGTTTATTTGGTTTTAATGAGGAATAGAAATGAAACGGATGATACTCGCGGGGCTTATTTTGCTTTGCACTCATGTGGCCGATGCTCAAACGATTTTAGTCGAAAAGCAGCGCTTTGAGACGCTCAATTTTATGACTGAATCTGGAGAGGTGTTACCAAAGGTGTCTGTGGGCTGGGAAAGTTATGGCACATTAAACGAGAAAAAAGACAATGTGATTTTAATTACTCACTTTTTTTCAGGCACCTCTCACGCCGCAGGGAAATATCAAGAGAACGATCCATCACCGGGATATTGGGATGCCTTGATTGGTCCAGGAAAAGCCATAGATACGAATAAGTTCTTTGTGATCAGTAGCGATACGTTAGTCAATGCCAATGTGCATGATCCGAACGTCATCACAACCGGCCCAGCGACAATGAATCCGCAAACCAATAAGCCATATGGTTTGGATTTTCCGGTGGTGACGATTGGTGATTTTGTTGAGGTACAAAAGCGTTTATTGGACAGTTTAGGTATTGATCAACTTTACGCAGTTGCTGGCGCGTCGATGGGATCGTTTCAAGCACTTGAATGGGCTGTGCGTTACCCAGATAAAGTTGCGCGTTTACTGCATGTGATTGGCGCCGCTACCATGGATGCGTGGACGGTCGCTGCACTTGAGAAATGGGCGCTGCCCATCCGCCTCGACCCAAATTGGAATCAAGGTGATTACTATGATGGTGAGAAACCGACCGCGGGCCTCAGTGCAACCGTTTTAAACATCACTCAAGATGCAATGCACCCTGTTATTTACAACGCGAGTTTCCCGAATTTTGAAGTATTGGATGATGGTGCTATGAAAGATATTCGAGTCTTACCAAAGGTCAATCAGATCCTTGCTCAACGAGCATTGGCTCGCGCAGCACTTCAAGATGCGAACCACGTTTTGTATTTGATAAGAGCTTCACAGCTTTTCACCGCGGGCATGCAAAAAAATCTAGATGCTGCTTTGGCAAAAATTCAAGCGAAAGTCTTATTAATGCCATCAAAAGGGGATTTGTTACTGCGACCTGAGAGCGTGCACACCCTTTATACGACATTAAAAAAACTGAACAAAAACGTCGTGCTTAGTGAGCTAGATGGGGGGTGGGGACATCTTGATGGGTTATTTTCAATTTCACCAAAACACGCTGACATAGCGGCATTTCTTGCGGAGTGAACGATGCAACAAACAGTTTTAATTACAGGGGGGGCCAGTGGTATCGGTAGGCACCTGGCTGAGCGATTGGCGCAAACGGGATATCGTGTTTGGGTGAGCGACGTAAGTGAAGAAAAAGCGAATTTAACCGCTACTGCTATTCAAGAGCAAGGTTTTCAAGCTCGAGGTGTTGCGTTAAATATGGCCAAGAGTGATGGTTTTGATGCCGTTCTTGAGCACATTGGTAACATTGATATTGTGATCAACAATGCCGGAATTCAGCATGTAGAACCGCTAGACAGTTATCCGCTTGCTCAGTGGCAATTGCTTCACGATGTGATGTTGACAGGGCCTGCGATGTTATGCAAAGCCGTGTTACCACAAATGCGCTCGCGCAATTTCGGACGTATTGTCAATATCGGTTCTATTCACGCCTTAGTCGCGTCTAAATATAAGTCGGCGTATGTGGCCGCAAAGCATGGATTAATGGGCTTGTCTAAAGTCCTTGCTTTGGAAACTGCGCAACACGACATTACCGTAAATACGATTTGTCCCGCGTATGTCAAAACGCCGTTAGTCGAGCAACAAATCGCTTCTCAAGCTAAGGAACATGGCATTTCAGAGCAAGAGGTCATTGAAAAAATCATGCTCGCCCCGATGCCCAAAAAAGCGTTTATTGAATTGGAAGAAATCTTTCACAGCGTGCAATTTTTAATTGCGCCTGCTGCTCGTAATGTAACAGGGCAAGCGATTGTTATTGATGGCGGTTGGACAGTGCAATAGGAGGGAGAAATGGCAGGGTTTGATAAAGTGGTAAGCAGCTATGATGAAGCTATGCAAGGCTTATCAGACGGGATGACGGTCATAGCCGGAGGGTTTGGATTGTGCGGTATCCCAGAGGGGCTAATAGCACAAATAAAGCGGATGGGCACGCGAGACTTAACGGTGGTGTCCAACAACTGTGGTGTTGATGGGTTTGGTTTAGGCGTGTTACTTCAAGACCAACAAATCAAAAAAATGATTGCCTCCTATGTAGGTGAAAATGCGTTATTTGAACAGCAACTCTTAAGCGGAGCATTAGAGGTTGAATTAACCCCACAAGGCACGCTCGCAGAAAAAATGCGTGCTGGTGGAGCCGGAATTCCTGCTTTCTATACGGCGACCGGCGTTGGTACGGTCGTCGCACAAGGTAAAACGCACAAAACATTTTCAGGTCGAGAATATGTGCTCGAAGAAAGTATTCAAGGTGATTTTGCCATTGTAAAAGCGTGGAAAGCAGATCGCTTCGGTAATTGCGTATATCGCCATACCGCGATGAATTTTAATCCTTTGGCAGCTACGGCAGGAAAAGTTACGGTTGTCGAGGTTGAAGAAATTGTGGAGCCGGGTGAATTAGCGCCAAGCCTGATCCATACGCCAGGCATTTATGTTGATAGAGTGATTGTTGGGCAATTTGAAAAGCGCATTGAAAAGCGGATGGTGAGGTAAACAATGGCACTAACAAGAGAGCAAATGGCGAAGCGAGTAGCTCGCGAATTACAAGATGGCTATTACGTAAACCTAGGTATCGGCATTCCAACGTTAGTAGCCAATTATGTACCCGATGGGATTGCCGTGATGTTGCAATCTGAAAATGGGTTGCTAGGCATGGGTCCCTTTCCATCAGCACAAGAGATGGATGCAGATCTTATTAATGCTGGAAAAGAGACCGTTACCTGTATTTCTGGTGCGGCGATTTTCGATTCTGCCCAAAGTTTTGCCATGATCCGTGGCGGTCACGTTGATTTGACGGTACTTGGTGCGTTTGAAGTAGACCAGCATGGGAACATTGCCAGTTGGATGATCCCAAAAAAGCTGATTAAAGGCATGGGCGGAGCAATGGATCTAGTGGCTGGGGCGAAAAATATTATTTGTACAATGACTCACGCAAATAAAACCGGAGAATCGAAGTTGCTCTCTGAATGCACATTGCCGTTAACTGGGGTAGGTTGTATTAACAAGGTACTGACCGATCTTGCGTGGCTGGAGATAAAAGAAGGGGCATTTCATCTTTTAGAGCGCGCACCAGGAGTCAGCGTTGATGAAATTATCACAAGAACAGCAGGAAAGCTGGTGGTACCGGATGACGTGCCTGAAATGACGTTTTGAGGTTTATTGTAGTGTGACTCACTTGTTGCTTAATTCTCCGCATTAAATGTATTGAACCACAGATAATCTCAAGTTTTACAAGAATGAAGAGATAGCATTAGGTTGAAAATATCTACATCTTCAGTAGAAAATGCGGGTGGTAAAAATGCCTAGTTTTAATTCGGAGGATTAAATTTGCGATTTTAAAATAACTGTATATACTCACAGGTAATTGTACTGTATGGAAAACCAGTGATATGCGACCGTTAACACAACGCCAAGAACAAATCTTCGAACTGATCAAAGTCTTTATTCGTGACACGGGTATGCCACCAACACGCGCAGAAATTGCCGAAACACTGGGATTTAAAAGTGCTAATGCGGCAGAGGAACATTTAAAGGCGCTTGCGAAAAAAGGGGTCATCGAAATGGTGCCCGGTGCCAGTCGTGGGATCCGTCTCATGGAAGACGAAGAGCCGGAGCAACTTGGTTTGCCATTAATTGGTCGAGTTGCGGCAGGTGCACCAATATTGGCTGAACAACATATAGAAAGTCACTGTAAAGTGGATGCACAAATGTTTAAACCAGTAGCGGACTACTTGCTTCGTGTTCATGGTATGAGTATGAAGAACATTGGCATTCTAGATGGTGATTTATTAGCAGTGCATCGCACCCAAGTAGCACAAAATGGGCAAGTAGTTGTAGCTCGTGTTGAAGAAGATGTCACGGTTAAGCGTTTCGAAAAAGTAGGTAAAAAAGTATTTTTACACGCTGAAAATGAAGATTTTTCTCCAATTGAGGTCGATTTAGAGCATGAGAGTTTTTCGGTAGAAGGGCTCGCTGTTGGAGTGATCCGAAATAATCAATGGATGTAAGTGAATATTTTTAGAGCCGAGAACTAGAGTCTATTGTTGAGTTAGATAAGATAGGCTCTTAATCCGATTTTTAGTTTGCTTAGTTTTATCCATTGCATTCAATTTAGCATAACGAAGTATCAGCCTACTATTTCACGATATCGCTTAATGACCTTTGCAAGGACCGCTTTTAAAACGCTGTGATCAAAATGAGATTCAAAACGGTGTATTCACGGCAGATTTGTTCACTAAGATCCGTGTGTCATTTTATTTTTTCTAACGCTCAGAAAATCACCGTTTGTGTTCGAATCGGTACATTTAATAGGATTGTGTTGCTTAAATTTTGAGCTTAAAAAGCAAATCGTGTATCCAAAAGCACAAAAACTTGAATTATCTTCAATAAATTATCCCATATTTCCGAATGCTTCGTCATCACGCTGTAACATGCGCCAAATCTAACTCTTTCTTTCTTTTGCACATTTCTATTGCGAAATTTTAATTTCGATTTCCTTAACATTTTCGCTAACTTTACTTGCCAATTGGTTAAAAGTTGACTAATTGGTTAATAGTCGTGCAGTTAGTATGAGACCAAAGTCTCATGCCATGACAGTCACCAAATAATAATAACGATTGCCTAAACGCGCTTAATCAAGGCAATTGAAGGAGACGTCATATGAAAGCGTATCGGTTTGCAGTAGGTTGGCTTGCAGCAATGTTGCCAACAGCAGCACTGTCAAATAGTGATTACAACATGAGGCAAGGGGTCACGGACATCAGTCAGCAAGTGTATGACTTGCACATGACTATATTCCTGATTTGTTGTGCTATCGGTGTGGTGGTGTTTGCCATTATGTTCTGGGCAATTATTCATCATAGAAAATCCAAAGGGGTTACTCCCGCTCAATTCCATGAAAGCACCAAAGTTGAAATTCTTTGGACTGCTATCCCATTTGTGATCTTGATTGCTATGGCCGTGCCAGCTACGAAAACGCTCATTGCGATGGAAGATACGTCCAAAGCGGACATTACCATCAAAGTGACCGGTTCACAGTGGAAATGGCACTACGAGTACATGGGCGAAGGGGTCGATTTTTACTCGGTTATGTCAACCTCTCAAGATCAAATTTCAGACAAAGAAGCGAAAGGCGAAAATTATCTGCTTGAAGTAGATAAGCCTCTTGTTATCCCAACCGGCAAAAAAGTCCGTTTTTTGATGACATCAGATGATGTTATTCACTCGTGGTGGGTACCGGACTTTGCGGTTAAGAAAGACGCCAATCCGGGCTTCATTAACGAAGCGTGGACACGCGTCAATGACGAAGGTATTTATCGTGGTCAATGTGCTGAATTGTGCGGCAAAGATCATGGCTTTATGCCTGTAGTGGTTGAAGCAAAATCGCCAGAAGATTTTGATGTGTGGTTAGCCTCTCAAAAATCAGCGAAGTTAGAAGCTGAACAAGCAAGTGCGGCGTTGTTAGACCAAACACTACCAAAAGACGAGTTGATGGCAGAAGGTGAAACGGTTTACATGGCCTATTGTGCTGCCTGTCATCAACCAACGGGTTTAGGTCTGCCAGGCGTATTTCCTGCAATGAAAGGAAGCCCTGTGGTAACCGGTCCTATCAACGATCATATCGACATAATCCTTCACGGTCGCCCAGGCACCGCCATGCAAGCATTTGCTAAGCAACTATCAATTAAGCAAATCGCAGGCGTGGTTACGTTTAAGCGTAATACCTGGGGCAATGATACTGGTGATGTGGTGCAGCCAAGTCAAGTTCAAGCTCGACTTGATGCCAAGCAGGAGGAAGGAAAATGAGTAGCATCGTAAATCCACACGATCATGGGCATGATGATCATCATGGTGCACCTTCGGGTTTCAAGCGTTGGCTGTTTACAACCAACCATAAAGACATCGGTAGTCTTTATCTGATTTTTGCACTGGCGATGTTTATCATTGGTGGTGCAATGGCTATGGTGATCCGGGCTGAATTATTCCAACCTGGATTGCAATTAGTTGATCCACATTTCTTTAACCAAATGACGACGGTTCATGGCTTAATCATGGTATTCGGAGCGGTGATGCCTGCCTTTACAGGGCTTGCTAACTGGATGATCCCAATGATGATTGGTGCGCCAGACATGGCTCTTCCTCGCATGAACAACTGGAGTTTTTGGATCCTGCCCTTTGCATTTGCCATGCTGCTGTTTAGTTTGTTCATGGAAGGTGGAGGCCCTGCCTTTGGTTGGACATTCTATGCGCCTTTGTCAACAACCTACAGCAACGATAATACCGCGTTATTCGTATTTGCTGTCCACATTATGGGCATTAGTTCCATCATGGGCGCAATCAATGTCGTTGTTACGATTGTAAACTTACGCGCCCCAGGCATGACTTGGATGAAGCTCCCCCTGTTTGTATGGACATGGCTTATTACGGCGTTTCTATTGATTGCGGTAATGCCTGTATTAGCAGGTGCTGTTACGATGGTACTAACAGACAAATACTTCGGAACGAGCTTTTTTGACGCAGCAGGTGGTGGCGACCCCGTCATGTTCCAGCACATATTCTGGTTCTTTGGTCATCCTGAAGTGTACATTATGATCTTACCTGCGTTTGGAGTGATTTCGACGATCGTACCAACGTTCTCGCATAAGAAACTCTTTGGTTATGCGTCGATGGTTTATGCAACGGCGTCGATTGCATTATTGTCTTTCGTCGTTTGGGCACATCATATGTTCACAACCGGTATGCCGCTCGCGGGTGAGTTGTTCTTCATGTACGCCACTATGCTGATTTCGGTACCAACAGGTGTGAAAGTCTTTAACTGGGTTGCGACCATGTGGCGAGGTGCAATTAGCTTTGAAGTGCCCATGTTGTTTTCAATCGCGTTTATTGTGTTGTTTACCCTTGGTGGTTTCTCGGGATTAATGCTCGCCATTACACCTGCAGATTTTCAATACCATGACACCTATTTTGTGGTGGCTCACTTTCACTATGTGCTAGTAACAGGGGCCGTGTTCTCGATTATGGCTGCGGCTTACTACTGGTTACCTAAGTGGACTGGGCACATGTTCAACGAAACGCTTGCGAAATGGCATTTTTGGTTGTCGCTGATAAGTGTGAACGTGTTGTTTTTCCCCATGCACTTTGTTGGTTTAGCAGGTATGCCTCGTCGGATCCCTGATTATGCCCTTCAGTTTGCTGATTTTAACGCCATTATCAGTATCGGTGGGTTTGCGTTCGGTTTGTCACAGTTGTTGTTTGTGTATGTCGTATACCGCTGTGTGAAAGGCGGAGATGCGGCACCGGCAAAAGTGTGGGACGGAGCAGAAGGACTCGAATGGGAAGTGCCATCTCCTGCGCCTTATCATACCTTTAGCACGCCGCCGGAGATCAAATAATGCATAGCGCACTGTTGAAAAAGCTGATCATTGCATGTTTGGCAATGTTTGCTTTTGCGTTTGCGCTCGTGCCGCTTTATGACGTGTTTTGCCAAGTCACAGGGCTAAATGGCAAGCCAAGTCTTGAAGTGGCGAAAGCAAGTAGTCGAGTCGACGAAAACCGTTTGGTGGACGTTAGCTTTACAACGCATGCGCAACAGGGTGCGCCATTTGATGTTTCAGCTGAACAGTTCAAAGTGACTGTAAAACCGGGAGAAGTGACGAAAGTCGCTTTCTCGGCAGCAAATTTGAGTCAACAAGCACGGGTAATGCAAGCAATTCCCTCCGTGTCACCGGGCATTGCTTCAAAATATCTTCATAAAATGGCTTGCTTTTGTTTTAACCAGCAACCGATGAAAGCAGGCGAAAAACAAGATTTTGAGCTGATGTTTTATGTTGATACCGCATTACCCTCGGAAATAGAAGAGCTGACCTTGTCATATACGTTGTTTGATATCACTGAACAAAGCCAGCAAGTAGCTTTAGAAGCCTCGCAAGACGAGCCGACTTCTATGGAGACAAGTGATGAGTAATCCAGATTATCAACACTATTACGTACCAGCGCAGAGCCCTTGGCCCATTGTCGGGGCGGTTGCGCTGTTTTTTATCGCATCCGGTGCGGGCCTGACGGTAATGCAATTGAACAGTGAACAAGGCAACGGCCATTGGTTACTGTTTATCGGCATGGCCATATTGTTTTATATGTTGTTTGGGTGGTTTAGAAACGTCATTTCTGAATCGCAACAAGGGCTGTATTCTAAGCAAATGGATCAATCGTTTCGTCAAGGAATGAGTTGGTTTATTTTCTCGGAAGTGATGTTTTTCTTTGCCTTCTTTGGTGCGCTCTTTTACGCCAGAGTTTTTGCGGTGCCATGGTTAGGCGGTGATAGCAACAACGTGATGACGCAAGAAGTTTTGTGGCCGAGCTTTGAAGCTGTTTGGCCACTTATTACTACACCAAGTGGCGAAACAACCCAAGCGATGGGATGGCAAGGCTTACCGCTTATCAACACGATCATTCTGCTTGTGTCTTCGGTGACCATTCATTTTGCTCATCATGGCATGGAGCAAGATAAACGCGGTCAAGTTAAAGTCTTTTTAGGGTTGACGATAGCGTTAGGTATCGCGTTTTTGGCACTCCAAGTTGAAGAGTATGTACATGCCTACAATGACTTGGGCTTAACCCTTCAGTCAGGTATCTATGGCAATACCTTCTTTATGTTAACCGGCTTTCACGGTATGCACGTAACGCTTGGTACGATCATGTTGATCGTCATGTGGTTACGTGTATTTAAAGGCCACTTTAGCGGTGAAAAGCATTTTGCGTTCCAAGCTACGGCTTGGTATTGGCATTTTGTTGATGTGGTTTGGTTGTGTCTGTTTGTATTTGTGTATGTCCTTTAAGGTAGGGGTTGGGGTTGAAATTTAACAACCCCAACTTTCCCGCGATGATAATAAACACGAGAGCGAAAGCCGAGAACAAGACACGTTTTCCCAAATAGTGAGACATTGATTTTCCGTGATTTCGCCCACTCACCATCATAAACAGAGCGCGAAACAAATTAAAAATAACAAAGCCCAGTAAGAGCACGATAACAATTTTAATAACCATAGAGTGCCTAAATGAAAAAAAAACAATTGTCTAAGCTTAGTGTAAGTTGGCTCACATTGGCAGCGAGTATCGTTGTTTTCGTGTGTCTTGGCTTAGCGTATTGGCAATTTGAACGAGGTAAAAATAAAGAAACGTTGCTCGCCGGGCAAATAGATAAAGGGGCTTTAGTAACTGCTTTAATAGAAAACAAGGGCGAGTTATCGGATTTGCATGGAGGGATCTTTACCATTAATGGGCGATGGGTAGAAAACGCATATTGGTTGCTTGATAATCAAATTGTCGACGGAAAGCCGGGGTATGATTTGATTGTTCCCTTTATCCTTTTAAATGATCAAATCGTGTTAATCAACCTTGGTTTTGTCGCAGCCAGTGCACCTCGAGCTTTGCCGAGTAAACTGCCTGACGTACAAAAATTACCCCTGCAATTTGAAGTTACGCTTAAAGTTAAAAACCTCAAAGGTTTTACCTTGGCGGCGAGCGCAACCCATCCTAGCGACCTTGAAGGGGTTGTGCAGTTTTTAGATTTAAATTATTTAAGTCAAGGGGTATCGCGTGATCTAGTCCCAGCTGTTGCTTATGCTCAGCAGTCGTTAGATCCGCTGCTAACACCTCATTTTCAACTATCCACCATGTCACCGCAAAAGCATTTCGGCTATGCCGTGCAATGGTTTTTATTAGCCGTAGCAGCTGCGCTGGTGGCGTACTTTGCTCAAAAATCACAACAAAGGAGCCTAGTGCATGAAGAATAAAACCTTATGGCTATTTATTGGTTGCTGCGCCGTACCTCTAGTTGGGGCGTATGCCGCGTTGAAACTTGATTGGTTACCGAAGGGTACGACTAATCAAGGAGAATTTGTTGCTGGAGAAAAGCATCTGAGCGCACTAAAACAGGAAAATGGCAAATTGTGGACAATCGTTTTGAATAGTCCTTCTGGTTGTTTATCGGATTGTGATGCTCAGAAGGCGACGTTACCTGCGCTTTATACCGCTTTGGGTAAATTACAAAAAGATGTCGATATTGCTGTGCTTGGCCAGTCTGACGATACCTTACCATTTGCGGAGTACGAAGAGGATAGCACATTGCAACCCGCCCATTTGTATTTGGTCGATCACAAAGGATTAGTTGTTTTGAAGTATCCCTATGCCAATGACCCTGAAGAGAATCGTTTGATCCAAAAGGGGCTATTGAAAGATTTGAAAAAACTATTGAGTTACGCACGGTCAAGCTAAGGAGTACATGATGGAAAAAAAATACAAAAATATCGTGTTATTTGCCTGCTTATTGGCAGCGGTAGTAGTGACGCTTGGTGCCTATACCCGCTTAAGTAATGCAGGTTTAGGATGCCCAGATTGGCCCGGTTGCTACGGGTTTTTAACCGTTCCAAACGAACATCATGAAATATCGGCCGCGCAAAGTGCGTTTCCAGAAGCGGAAATTGAGCCGAAAAAAGCATGGATAGAAATGGTTCATCGTTATTTTGCTGGGACGCTAGGTTTGGTGATCTTAGCGATAGCTTTACTTGCAGTGCGACGCGCTGCAACACGACCTATCCCTGTGAAGCTTTCGTTGTTTATTTTAGTGCTCGTAGTATTCCAAGCCATGCTCGGCATGTGGACCGTCACCATGAATCTACAGCCCTTTGTGGTGATGGGACATTTGTTGGGTGGGTTTTCGATTTTGGCGTTACTGACCTTATTAGTACTGCGATTAAATCAACGTTTGGTTTTCACCGATGAACCCGCGGTACGAACACTCTATCCTCTTACTCTAGGTGCGCTTGGTGTGTTAATTGTGCAAATTGCACTCGGTGGTTGGCTTGCAGCTAATTACGCCGCTCCCCATTGTGTCGGTTTGCCGCTTTGCCAAAATATTGAGCTCTTTTCATTAGAAAGTCTATTTCATTTGCCTGTCGGCGCATCGAACTATGAATATGGGGTGTTGCCATTTGAAACACGCTTGTCAATTCATTTAGTTCACCGAATTTGGGCGATGGTAACGCTCGCAGTTTTGGGGTTTGCAGCGTTTAAAGTGTATATGTCAGCAATAGGAACTCAACTAAAAGGTGCAGCCAAGCTAGTGTTATTTTTACTCATTGCGCAGGTGGTTGTGGGTGGTGCAATTGTCCATTGGCAATTTCCTCTACATTTAACGTTATTCCATAATTTCATGGCTGCAATGTTACTTATTTCCACTGTACGTCTGGTTTATTTAGTTCGGGCTAAAGCATAGGAGTATTAAAATGGCACTAACTCAAACGTCTTTTTCCATTGCTTCAGCGTGGTATTCACGTAGCCAAGATTATTTAGCTATTTGTAAAATCAATGTCGTGCTAATGTTGGTGGTTACAGCCTGGGTTGGCGTGGCGCTTGCGCCAGATATGCAACGTTCATGGTTGATTCAATTCATGAGTCTATTGGGGATCGGGTTATTAGCAGCATCTGCTGCGGCAATCAATCATGTGGTAGATCGTAATATCGATAAGCAAATGGCACGGACACGACACCGACCTGTTGCAAATGCGAGGCTCAGTGCAAATCAAGCGATTGGTTTTGCGTCGTTACTAGCAGTATTTGGCACGGCGATTATTGTGATATTCAGTAATTGGTTGTGCGCGGTATTAACCCTTGCTTCTTTGGTTGGCTATGCGGTGATTTATACCTCTTTTTTAAAACGCAAAACGCCGCAAAATATCGTTATTGGCGGGTTAGCCGGAGCCATGCCGCCTTTACTTGGATGGGTGAGTGAAACCGGTACCTTGGCACCTGAACCTTGGTTACTTGTTATGATTGTTTTTACTTGGACTCCACCGCACTTTTGGGCTCTTGCCATTGCAAGGCGAAATGATTATGCCCGCGCTAATGTACCAATGTTGCCAGTGACGCACGGTATTGAGTTTACAAAAATGTGCATTTTGGGTTATACCATTTTGCTGACCTTAGTGTGTATTTTACCTTATTTGATTGGCATGTCTGGGGCGGTTTATTTAGCCTCTGCGTGCATACTCAATGGCATGTTTATGCTTAAGGCATTTGAGCTTTATCGAGATAAATCAGAACGTTCCGATACTAGGGCAATGTCACTTTTTCGTTTTTCTATCTTTCATTTACTGATACTCTTTGTGGCGCTATTCGTTGATAAGTGGGTATAACAATGCGTTTTCTGTTTGTTGTTGTGAGTTTATTGGGGCTCGTTGCATGTCAACCAACCCCACTAAAGCTGGCGGAAACAACAGTGCACTATTCTGAGCCTAAGGCACTGTTGCCTTTTGCTATTCAAGATCAGTTTGGCAAAACGCTTACGAATGAAGCGTTGCAAAGTCACTGGACGTGGTTATTTCTAGGCTATACCAGTTGTCCGGATATTTGTCCTATGACCTTAGCAAAGCTTGCCGCAGCAAAAAAGAAATTGCCAAATCACAAGGTGCAAATTTGGTTTGTATCGGTGGATCCGAACCGCGATACAGAAGAAAAGCGTGAAGCATATACAGCCTATTTCGGTGAGGATATCGTCGGGGCAACTGCCCCACATGATGTTCTTTTTCCGTTTGTGCGCAGTTTGGGGTTGGTCTATGCGATTGGCGATTCGAATCAAGCGGAATATCAAGTTGACCATAGTGCCTCGGTGGCGTTGGTCAACCCGAAAGGGGAACTTGTTGCAATGTTTAAACCTGAGTTTGCACTGGGGAAAGTACCGCTTATCAATCAAGACAATTTAACACGAGATTTTATTGCAATTTCTGCGTTATATTGATCTTAGACAGTCTCATGCTTTAAAACATCGCGTAAGATTGAGCTAACACGTTAATAGTTTTTAGCTTTTGAATGATCTTTTTGGCAATTTTAAGATCTCAGTCTAAGCTATTTTTATAATAACTTTTACAAGGAACGTGCTTCGCACATGATCAAACTTCCTTCTGAACTGGCTGTGTCTCACGTTGAAGAGTTGCATAAACAGCTCATTCACGAACTTCATGAAGTCCGAGATGTAACCGTTGATATTTCAGACGTAATTCGCGTCGATACTGCTTCAATTCAATTGTTATGTGCATTACAAAAACAACTGCTAGTGTCGGAGCATCGTATCGCGTGGCATGGGAAAAGCGAAGCACTCGCGCAAGCGGTGAAAGAGTTAGGGCTTAGCGAATTCTTAAACCTGCAATTTTGAACTCTAAGAGGTTGGTATGAAGAAAATTTTAGCGGTGGATGATTCCGCATCTATGCGTCAAATGGTGAGTTTTACCCTAAAGAAAGCGGGATTTGATGTCACTGAGGCAAAAGATGGCAGTGAAGCATTAAATATCGCCAAACAACAAGGCTTTGATGCAGTGATTTCAGATGTGAATATGCCCGTTATGGATGGTATTACACTTATTCGAGAATTACGTGCGTTACCAAGTTATAAGTTTACACCGCTGTTAATGCTCACCACAGAGTCTGGTTTGGATAAAAAATCAGAAGGTAAAGCAGCTGGTGCAACAGGTTGGATTGTGAAACCGTTCAACCCAGACCAACTGTTAGCCGTTCTCAAGAAAGTGATTCGCTAAACAAGGAGCGGCCATGAGTATCGACTTGAGTCAATTTTTTGAGGTTTTTTTTGAAGAAAGCTTCGAAGGATTAGACGTCATGGAGGCTGAGTTATTAAATCTTCGTCCCGGAGAAGAAGACTCAGAAACCATCAACACGATTTTTAGAGCTGCGCACTCTATCAAAGGGGGCAGTGGTACATTTGGATTTACCTCGGTATCCGATTTCACGCACGTGTTAGAAACACTCCTTGACCAGATCCGTGATGGCCGCAGAAAGCTCACCTCTGAACATATTAATCTTCTTTTGCAATCCGTTGATTGTTTGCGTGCGATGCTATCTGCTTTGCAGAATCAATCCGAACCCGACGCATCGGAAAGTCAAAAGCTTAAAGCTCAATTTGAGCGGATCTTAGGGCTGTCCTCAAGTGAAGAGCAAGCCAGTGCGACAGCACAGGCCGCACCAGAAAAACAAACCTATCAGATTGACTTCAAACCTCATGCTCATCTATTTAAAACGGGTAATGAACCTCTTTACATGATCGGTGAGTTGGCCGAACTCGGCGACCTAGACATTGAGGTGTTTACCGATGCTATCCCTGTTTTTGATGAATTTAATCCAGAAGATTGCTATTTGGCTTGGCGGTTCTTTTTAACAACGAGCTCACCGACGACAGCAATAGACGAAATATTTGAGTGGGTTGAAGATGACGCAGATATTTCTGTGACCTTGTGCGGTGGATTGTTTGAGGATGAAGCTGAAGAATCGATAGCATCATCACCAGAAGTTGAAAACGCGAAGCCGAGTGTTAAGCCTACCCCTGAAGTAGTCACTGCCGCAGCAGAAAAACCACTAGCGAAAGCCAATGCGGCGGTTGCCGAAGCGAAAAAAAGCCAAGACAATGCATCAACATCAATTCGAGTTGGTATTGATAAGGTTGATTCTCTCATCAATATGGTAGGCGAATTAGTAATAACGCAAGCGATGCTAAGTCAGCTTGGTGAACAAGACATGACGGAAAGTACGGTTGCCGCATTGCAAGAAGGGCTAGCACAACTGGCGCATAACACGCGAGATTTACAAGAAAGTGTCATGCGTATCCGTATGTTACCGATAAGTTTTGTGTTTAGCCGTTTTCCTCGTTTGGTGCGCGACATTTCTCAAAAGCTAAACAAGCAAGTTGAATTGAAATTACTTGGTGAGCAAACTGAACTCGATAAAACGGTGATGGAGAAAATCTCTGATCCAATGGTTCATTTGGTTAGAAACTCACTAGATCATGGTATTGAAACCCCAGAGCAGCGTATTGCTGCAGGGAAAGATCCGGTGGGTACGCTTACCCTAAACGCGTTTCATCAAGGCGGTAATATCGTTATTGAGATTATGGACGATGGACAAGGATTAAATACCGAAAAAATCAAACAAAAAGCAATAGCAAATGGGTTAATCACAGAAGATGACGAGCTATCTCAAGAAGAAGTGAATGAACTCATTTTTATGCCTGGATTTTCTACCGCAGATGCCGTCAGTGACATTTCGGGTCGTGGCGTAGGTATGGATGTTGTACGCCGAAATATTCAAGCATTAAATGGGTCCGTTGAAGTATCGTCTGCTCGTGGCGTAGGCAGTACGTTTACGATCCGTTTGCCACTTACCTTGGCTATTCTCGATGGTCAACTTGTGCAAGTTGCTGAACATACATACATTATCCCGTTAATTTCGATTGTAGAATCACTGCAAATCGACGTCAAAAAAGTAAGTCGAGTTGGTAAAAACCTCGATGTATTGCGTTTACGAGATGAATATATTCCGATCCTTCGACTTTACGATATCTTCAATCATGATGGTGCGATAGAAGCATTAGATAAATCATTACTCGTCGTGGTTGAAAGTGATAATCAAAAAGTGGGCTTATTAGTGGATGATTTATTGGCCCAGCAACAGGTTGTTATTAAGAGTTTAGAAGCGAATTACAAGCGTGTCGATGGTATTTCTGGCGCAACAATCTTGGGAGATGGGCGAGTCTCGCTAATTATCGATATTAGTGGATTGGTGAAACTCAGTGGGCTTAGAAAGCCAGGTTCTCAAGAGTTGATAATCGAACAAAATGCAGAGGCGGTATCTTAATGCAAACTGGAACAGCATTGCAGTCCGAATTCAATCAACGACTTGGTCTTGGTGAGGATCACGACGAAAAACAATATTTAACGTTTTTAATGGCAGGAGAAGAATACGGCGTTGATATCTTGTCTGTGCAAGAGATCCGTGGTTGGACAAGTGCAACAGCCATTCCAAATGCGCCAGACTTTGTCAAAGGGGCGATTAATCTGCGAGGCACGATAGTACCCATTATCGATCTGCGTTTACGCTTTGGGATTGACCCTATTGCATACGGGCCTCTGACCGTGGTGATAGTGGTTGCGGTTGAATTTAAAGAACAAACAAAAACAATGGGGATCGTCGTAGACGGTGTCTCGGATGTTTATAGTATCAGTGAAGAAAAAGCAAAGGATGTTCCGGATTTTCAGGAGTCATCAAGTTCTCAGTACGTAGACGGACTCGTCAACGTCGGTGAAAAAATGGTCGTGCTTTTGAATTTGCAAAAGACGCTACAAATTTAGCAAGAAAAATGAAGGTGATTAATTATGGGGTGGTTGTCTAAATCCAAGCCAGTAAAAACAGACGGTGATTTTTTAATGGATGCGTTAAAAAGAACGCAAGCCGTTTTAGAGCTTTCCCCACAAGGAAAGATAATTTCAGCGAACGCTAATTTTTCCGATTTGCTAGGGCATATGTCTGAATCGCTCAAAGACAAATCATTTACCTCGTTGCTATCCCCTTCATTTCGAGAGTCAGGACAAGCCCAAACGGTTTGGTCGAAATTAGGCTCAGGCGACATCCAGCAAGAAGACTTCTTGTTTGTAAATCAAAATGGTGCTGATAAATGGGTGAATGTTCAACTTTTCCCTTTAAGTAACGACACTGGCCAAGTCTATAAAGTGACGGCAATTTGTAATGAAAACAATAAAAGCAAACTAGAACAAATCGACCATGCAGGGCAGGTTCGAGCACTCAACCGCTCTCAAGCCGTCATTGAGTTTAATGTCGATGGCACCATTCTAAAAGCCAATGACAACTTCTTGAAAACGATGGGTTACAAGAAAGAAGAGATTGTTGGTAAGCACCATCGTATTTTTGTCGATCCTGAATACGCACAATCAGACGAGTATGCGGATTTTTGGCAGCGAATTGGGAGTGGTGAGTTCCAAAGCGACGAATATAAACGCTATGCTAAAGGCGGAAAAACGGTCTGGATCCAAGCAACTTATAACCCAATTGTGGACGAGACAGGTCATATCGTTAAAGTCGTGAAATTTGCCTCTGATATTAGCTATCGTAAAAAGCTAGAAGCAAAAGCAAAGCACGATGGCGATTTAGCCACTGCACTTCGTGTGTGTCAAGCAAACGTGATGATTGCCAACAACAACATGGAAATTATTTTCGTAAACGACGAAGTGCAAAAAATGCTGCGTACACACGAAAAATTATTACAAGAAGCGTTGCCTGCATTTAAGGTCGATGCCTTAGTTGGGACAAACGTTGACTTTTTCCATAAAAACCCAGCACATCAGCAAGCATTAATTGCCAAGCTACAAAAACCATTCAAAACTCGTATTAAAGTAAATGGCTTAACCTTTGATTTGATCGCCACGCCGTGGATGGACCAACAAGGTAAACGCTTAGGCACAATCGTTGAGTGGTATGACTTAACAGAAAAACTGGCCGAAGAAGAAGCAAGAGCACAACGTGCTGAAGAAAATTTACGTGTTCGCCAAGCACTAGATAACGTTGCGACCAATGCCATGATTGCAGATGGGGATAATGTTATCGTTTATATGAATAAATCGGTGCAAAAAATGATGCAATCAGTGGAGTCAGATCTTCGTAAAGACCTCCCTAATTTTGATGCGCGTAATTTAGTGGGTAAAAATATCGATGAATTTCATAAGAACCCAGCGCATCAACGCAGCATGTTGTCGGCACTCAAAGACACCTACCGCACCCAAATTAAAGTCGGTGGCCGTACCTTCTCATTGATTGCAACGCCTATTTACACAGAAACGAATGAACGCGTTGGGACAGTGGTTGAGTGGAATGATCGTACTGCTGAAGTGCAAATGGAAGAAGAAATTGATCATTTGGTCAGTAGTGCAAGCCGCGGTGAGCTTGATGTTCGAGTTAGTGAAAGTGGTAAACAAGGGTTCTTCTTAACCTTAACCAAAGGCTTGAATGATTTATTAGCGAATATCGCAGAGGCAATTGAAGAGACAGGTAGTATGCTTGATTCATTAGCCAATGGCGATCTTTCTCGTCGAATTGACAAAGATTATGAAGGCGCGTTTGAAAAGCTCAAAACGGATGCCAATGCCACCGCCGATAAACTAACTGAAGTCATCAACCGTATCAGTACATCGGCGTCATTAGTTGCCAGCGGTGCAGAAGAAATTTCGCAAGGCAATGCCGATTTAAGTCAGCGTACAGAAGAGCAAGCTTCTTCGCTTGAGGAAACGGCATCGAGTATGGAAGAAATGACCAGTACGGTACGCCAAAACGCCGATAATGCGCGAGTAGCGAACCAACTGGCGGAAGAAACCAGTGATAAAGCAGAGCTAGGTGGTACCGTTGTTGGACGTGCAGTAGAAAGTATGTCAGCAATCAACGAATCCAGTAAAAAAATTGCAGACATCATCGGCGTCATTGATGAAATCGCATTCCAAACGAACTTATTGGCGCTTAATGCTGCTGTAGAGGCCGCGCGAGCAGGTGAGCAAGGGCGTGGCTTTGCGGTTGTTGCAGGTGAAGTTCGTAACCTCGCACAGCGCTCTGCTGCTGCTGCGAAAGAAATTAAAGACTTGATCCGTGACAGTGTCAGCAAAGTTGAAGATGGTACTATCTTGGTTAATGAATCAGGTTCGACATTAAAAGAAATTGTTGGTGCAGTGCGTCGTGTTACTGAAATGATTGCGCAAATTGCCGCTGCATCGCAAGAGCAAAGTTCTGGTATCGAGCAAGTGAATAAAGCTGTGTCTCAGATGGATGAAATGACACAGCAGAATGCGGCATTGGTAGAAGAAGCATCTGCTGCAGGTGAATCGATGGCGGAGCAAGCACGGGACATGCGTCGTTTACTCAACTTCTTTACATTAGGCGGCTCGGACCAAATGGTGCAACCTAAGCTCAATGGTGCATCGTCTAAACCAATTGCGATAGAACACCAATCTAAATCAGCAAAAAGCCCGGCTAAACCAACGAGTAAACCTGCTGGTAATAAGTTTGTGGATGAAGCGGACGAGTGGGAAGAGTTTTAATCCTTTGCTTTGGGGCGATTGTGCGATGCATGGTTGCCCCCACAAGCAAGGTTCGATGCCTAGTTTAGTTAGCAACCGTTAAAAGAATCAAAGTCATCTCTCAATTTAATTATTTATAAAAGAATAGGGTGATTGTAGGAGTACAGTTCTTTTTTATTTAAATGTCGACGGTGTGAAGCTCTAAATCGACTCACTTCCAGCCAGAATGTTGCCAGTAGCGTAACGGTCTTTTTGAGGATGTTATGAAAGAATTTCCATTTTCTGACAGCGATTTCAAAGCAATCTCTGACAAAGTGTATAAAGCCTGTGGCATCGTATTGGGACCGCATAAACGGGAAATGGTCTATTCGCGATTAGCAAGGCGAATACGAGCGAATAATTTGGACTCGTTTAGTGCGTATCTAGATTATCTCGATGATCATTTAGACGAGGAGTTCAGTGCGTTTATTAATGCAATTACGACAAATCTTACGTCGTTTTTTCGCGAGAATCACCATTTTGAATTTCTTAAAGATGACCTTATACCTCTCCTTCTTAAGCGCAATCAGCAAAGTAAGCGAGTGAGGATTTGGTCTGCGGGTTGCTCGACCGGGGAAGAACCTTATTCGATAGCGATGACAATCTGTGAACAGTTTCCTAAAACTTGGGATGTAAAAATTCTTGCGACTGACCTAGACTCAAATGTATTAGAGCGAGCTTGTCGTGGAGAATACAGTGCCACGAATGTCACAGGGTTAAGCGATGTGCAGTTGAAAAAATTTTTTTTAAAAAGCCCTGATGGAAGTTTGTTTAAGGTCAAGTCTGAAATTCAAAAAATGGTGCATTTTAAACGACTCAACTTACTGGAAAATTGGCCAATGAAAGGGCCATTTGATGTGATTTTTTGCCGTAATGTACTTATTTATTTTGATAAAGAGACGAAAGACCAGTTGTTCGAAGGCTATTATTCGTTATTGGCAGATCATGGACACCTCTTAATTGGTCATTCGGAGTCAATGGGTAAAGAGCATACAGAATATAAAAGTTTAGGAAAGACCATGTATCGTAAGGCTTCTTATGCATCAATTTAAGCCAGTTATTCAAGGATTTGAACACGTTAAACGCTTTTGGGATTCTAGCCGTGGTAAGGTGGTGGCAAAAGTTTTACCGGGTGAATTTTATATTTCTAAACAAGACGAACTGATTTCGACGGTGCTTGGTTCCTGTATTTCAGCGTGTGTTTACGATGACTCCCTTGGGATCGGCGGCATGAATCATTTTATGCTGCCAGGGGTGCGAGATGCCGATCATTTGCATGCTAATGATTTAAGTTGTCGCTATGGAAACTGGGCCATGGAGTTTTTAATCAACGAATTGTTGAAAAATGGCGCTTCACGTAAAAACTTAAAGGTGAAATTGTTTGGTGGTGGCAAAATTATTCGTTCTATGACTGACATTGGTATTGGTAATATCCGTTTTGCAAACGACTATGTGAAAGAGGAAGGTCTTGACCTGGTTTCTCACGACGTTGGTGGGCCCTGGCCACGTAAAATCGTATTTGATCCGCAAAATGGCAAAGTACAAGTGAAGAAATTGCGTGAAATGCATAACGATACGATCGAGAAACGTGAAGTTCGTTACCTACATGAAATTGAAGCGCAAGATAAACAAACGAACATTGAACTGTTCTAAGAGACGGTTATGATAAAAGTATTAATAGTAGATGACTCTCCTTTAATTCGAAAATTGCTTACCGAGATCTTGCAAGAAGCAGTGGATATTTCGGTGGTTGGGACGGCTGAAGATCCCTTTGATGCCAGAGAGAAAATCAAGCAACTGAACCCTGATGTGCTTACCCTAGACATTGAAATGCCAAAAATGAACGGCATTAGCTTCTTAAAAAACCTAATGCGTTTACGTCCTATGCCGGTGGTGATGATCAGTACTTTGACACAAGAGGGCTCTCCCGCAACACTTGAGGCGTTAGAGTTAGGTGCAGTAGACTTTATCGCAAAGCCCACGGTACGGGTTGCAGAGCAACTCAAGGCATATCAAAGTACGGTGCATGATAAAATACGTGCAGCATATAGAGCAAAACTCCGACCATTTAAAGCGAGTGCTATTGGTACACCTACCGTGATCCAGCATGATCGGTTTCCAAGTGGAAAAGTGATTGCAATTGGTGCCAGTACCGGTGGAACGGAGGCAATAAAAGAGGTGTTGGTCCGTTTACCGAAAAACTGTCCTCCTGTGGTGGTAACACAGCACATACCTCCTATTTTTAGTTCGTCGTTTGCTATGCGTATGGATAAATGTTGTGAGATTAATGTCAAAGAAGCAGAGCATGGTGATGTGTTAGTACAAGGTACAGCGTACATTGCGCCAGGTGATCGACATTTAAAAGTAGTTAAAAAAGGCACTCAACTTGTATGTGAGTTGGAAGACTCGGAACTGGTTAATCGACATAAACCAGCGGTCGATGTGCTATTTAATTCGTTAGTGTTGTGTACGCCTAAAAACGTAAGCGCTGTTTTACTTACCGGAATGGGGAGCGATGGAGCAAGAGGATTATTAGCACTGAAAGAAGCAGGAGCTAAGACGTACGCTCAAGATGAAGCGACCAGTGTGGTTTGGGGTATGCCAAGGGCAGCACATGAAATAGGTGCTAGCCAAGCGTTATTACCCCTTCAAAAGGTAACCGAAACATTACTAAACAGCGTATTATAACCATCGCTGCAGCCTATTCGATGATCAGCCACTGCTGAGAATACCAGTGGTAACGTTGACTATTACCTTTGACAGGGGCGGTACAATTGTAACGACTGCGGCCAATTTTAAGTGGTGATTTCGCCTGAATTTGTACAGTATCAGCACTTGTCCAAGTGACCTCAGCTTGGTCTTGCCCTGTCACGTAACATGCAAATTGACTTTGATGAAAGGTTTTTTCTTTAAATGTTAATGTGAGTTGCGGGGTTTTAGTTCTGGTGACTGTGTCTTCGTAGCTTACTTTACTTAATGAAAAGGCTGACGAGTTTAATTTTACAGAAAGCGTTTCTAAGTCGGCGTAAATGCCCGAGGCAGGGTAGCGCGGTACCGCGGTCCATTCTGTGGTTTCGTTTATGGCTCCGGATTGTTGCCCGATCCCAATGAGCCCCATTTCAATCAGTAGCTCTTGTAGCGCTCGATTATATTCACCATAAGGGAACGCAACCCACGGGTAGTCATGGCCTATTTCTTCTTTGATCCGAGCTTGAGCGTAATTTAAATCTGCTCTAATACGTTCACGCCACTGCTCGTCTGTTTCGTCTTTTAATTTGTCATGCAGGTAATCGTGTTGAGCAGAGTGACTCGCGATAGTCGCACCTTGTTTTGCCAGTGTACGTAATTGATCCCATGTCATTACATAGCTTTTTTGTTCATCAATGAGTTTTGGATTGACGAAGATAGTGTATGGAAAGTGATAGGATTCCAGTAGTGGCGCGGCAGCATCAAAATTGTTGCTATAGCCATCGTCAAACGTAATCGCAATCGTTTTTTCAGGCAGTGGTTTTTCTGCTTGAAGTGCACTAAGTACCTCATGGAGATGAATGACGTGATAGTCATTGCTTTGCAAGTAATCTAAGTGTTGTCGAAAAGTTTTGCTTGAAACACTTGTTACAGCAGGAAGTGTTTCACTCACGTGATGATATTGTAAAATAACAGCTGCCGGTGATCCGAAAGAAACCCCCAATGACAAGAATAGGCTGAGATGCGCGCGTTTATTACCAATCATAAATTACAACACCTTGAATTGCTGCGTCTTAGTGGACCAATGATACTAGCAAATATTTCGGTGCCACTACTAGGGTTAGTTGATACTGCAGTTATAGGTCATCTCTCAAATACCTATTTTCTTGCTGCAATAGCATTAGGTTCAAGTTCAGTTTCCTTGATTTTTTGGTTACTAGGATTCTTGCGCATGAGTACTACGGGCTTGGTAGCTCAGCGATACGGAGAACAAAACATTGGCGAATTATGGCGACAATTATTGGCGAGCTGTTCGTTAGCCGTTGTCCTTGCACTTAGTTTAAATCTCGCTAGTGCGCCCATTATATCGTTAATTGCTTGGCTTGCGAGCCCATCGCAAGAAGTGATAATGCTTGCGAGTGAATACATTCAAATTCGCTTTTTAGGCGCCCCTGCTGCACTTTTGAACTTGGTCATGCTTGGTGCTTTATTGGGAATGCAAAATGGCAAAGGGCCATTTTATGTTGTGCTTTGTACTAACTTGCTAAATATTATTTTGGATATTTGGTTCGTCGTAGGACTTGATTGGGGGGTTACAGGTGCTGCTTGGGCAAGCGTTGCAGCAGAATACAGCGCGTGTATTTTAGCGACTTATTTGCTCTACCGAGCATTAAAAAAAGAGGGGGTAGAATGTCGTCTTGAAAGACCAAAGCTAAGCCAATTACTTGGGCTCTTAAGTTTAAATCGAGACATTTTTCTACGCTCTTTAGTTCTGCAAGCGTGCTTTAGTTTTATGACATTTTATGGTGCCCGGCTTGGTGATGTTATTTTAGCGGCGAATGCGGTGCTGTTGAATTTTTTGTTGCTCTTGAGCTTTGCGATGGATGGAATTGCCTATGCGTTAGAAGCGAAGGTCGGCATGGCTGTAGGTAGAAAACGTTTTTGCGAGGTTTCAACGTGGGTGAAGGTGGGCTTTTTTTGGGGGAGTGTTTTAGCAATCGGGTATGCCGTTTTTTTTGCATATTTAGGGCAAGACATCATTGAGTTGTTAACCTCCATAGAAGCTGTGCAACAGGTTGCGTTGGCGTTTTTACCATGGATCGTTTTATTGCCTTTGGTTGCAACAAGTAGTTTTTTGCTTGATGGAATTTTTATTGGTTTGACGCGTGCCAAAGACATGCGCAACACCATGTGGATCTCTGGAATAGTTGGATTTGCATTACCGTTTTGGCTGGCACAGAGTTATGGTAATCATGCATTATGGCTTGCCATGAGCGGGTTTATGGCGATGCGCGGAATTACTTTGGGTCTTCGTTATCGAACAATGATGCGCGATATTGCTTTTGATTGAGCACTTGAGCAAAACGATTTGCAAATACACCGCTGTATCCCCAAGCGGCAATTAGGCCGCCAGGGATAAGTAGAATGAGTCCAAACACTTGGAGCAAGGGCCAATATACATAACCTAGGCCTATCAAAAAGGCCCCGCCCGTAAACACGGCGAGACCAATCAAAAAGCGTTTTAAACTTTGCTTAGGGTTGCTACCTAGACGAAAGATCCACTCTTTAAACACGCGCTTACATCACTCGTTAGTAATATGAATGCTCACCATGTGCGTGCTCAGTGATGTCGCGCACGCCTGAGATCTCAGGGAATTTTGCGATCATCTCTTTTTCAATCCCTTCTTTTAGGGTGACATCGATCATTGAGCAGCCATTACAACCACCACCAAATTGCAGTACAGCAATTCCTTCTTTGGTGATTTCAACTAAACTAACTTGACCACCATGGTTTGCAAGTTGAGGATTTACTTCGGTGGTCAACATATGTTGCACACGTTCTTGCAACGAAGCATCGTCGCCGATTTTTTTCGCTTTCGCATTTGGTGCTTTTAGAGTTAATTGAGTGCCCATTTTATCCGTCACGAAATCAATTTCAGCGTCTTCTAAAAATGGTGCACTTTCAGCGTCTACTACTGCGTCAAATCCATTGAAAGGTAAACGAATGTCAGTTGCTTCAACAGCATCGGCTGGGCAATATGAAACGCCACACTCTGCTTTGGACGTGCCAGGGTTGACAACAAAGACACGAATATTTGTGCCTTCAGCTTGATTAGATAACAATTTACCAAAATGCGTTTGTGCACTTTCAGAGATTTTGATCATAACGGAACTATACTTGACTAAATTACTCGGTTAATCGCTATCATACTCCGCTCGTCTTATTGTCGCCAGTGTTGAACGAAAAATTTTGGCATTCTTTGTACAGGGTTGATAGCGTCTAGTGAACGAGAACAATAATGTAGGGACCCTTATGAAAACATGGCTTGGTTTAGCAGCACTGTGTTGCCAAAGCGCAATTGCCGCTCCATTGGATTATTATTTTGATAGTGCAATATCTTTTGATCCAACGATCCCCACTCCACAAGAAGTATTGGGCTACGAGGTCGGAGGTTGGCATGTTCGTCACGATCAACTTGTTGAATACATGAGGGTTTTGGCGAATAAAAGTGATAGGGTTAGCATTGCTGAAATTGGTCGTTCACATGAACAGCGCCCTTTGGTTTTGTTGTCGATTAGTGCGCCGAGTAAACAAGCCGACCTCGATAAAATTCGCATACAGCGACTTGAAGCAATTGCTAAAGGAGAAGGGTTAGCGAAGCTCCCTGCGGTGACTTGGATGGGGTATAGTGTTCATGGCAATGAAGCTTCCGGCAGCAATGCGGCATTGTTGGTGGCCTATTATCTCGCAGCCAGTCAAGATGAGCGGGTGACACAACTGTTGAATGATACTATCGTATTACTCGATCCATCTTTAAATCCGGATGGTTTAAATCGGTTTGCGAGTTGGGCTAATTCAAAACGAAGCCTTTCACCATCGAGCGATCCAAATCATTTCGAACATAATGAAGCATGGCCATCCAGTCGTACTAATCATTATCTATTCGATTTAAATCGAGATTGGCTTTTGTTACAACACCCAGAGTCTCGCGCAAGAGTGAATGCGTTTCATCAATGGAAGCCGAATGTACTGACCGACTTTCATGAAATGGGCCCAAACAGTACGTATTTTTTCCAGCCAGGCGTACCGTCACGTACTAACCCTATAACGCCAGAGCAAAATGTAACGTTAACTGAAGCCATCGGTGACTTTCATGCAAAGGCACTGGACAAAGAAAAGCAGCTTTATTTTACCAAAGAAAGTTTTGATGACTTTTACTATGGAAAGGGCTCCACTTATCCAGATATTAATGGCTCTGTCGGGATTTTATTTGAGCAAGCGAGTAGCCGTGGTCATTTGCAGCAAACGATAAATGGGACGTTGAGCTTCTCTGCTACGATCAAAAATCAACTCACGACAAGTTTATCGACATTTGATGCCGTATTAGCAAATCAAGAAACATTAAAGAACTACCAGCAATCGTTTTATCGCTCTGCACAAGAAGAAGCAAAGAAAGCGCGTTTTTCGGGGTATGTGGTGGATTTAGAAAATGATCGTCGTCGTGCTGCTGAGTTTATGTCGGTCGTGCAGCAACATCAAATCGAGGCCTATACACTGACCCAAGCATTAAAGGTTGAAAATCACAAATTTAACGCGAAGTCGAGTGTTTACATACCACTATCACAACCTCAGTACCGAGTGGTTGAAGCGCTATTTACGGAGCAAACCACGTTTGAGGATAATACATTTTATGATGTATCAGGTTGGACACTTCCACATGCGTTTGATTTACCGTTTGCTAAAGTAAAGCGCGTGCGCAGCACTGAGATGGCATCAACACCATGGCAACCAACAGAATCTAAATTCGACGCGCTTATCCCTAACTCCTACGCTTATGTGTTTGAATGGCAAGATAGTCAAGCTCCGGCTCTATTAAATGCATTGTTACAGCAGGGGGTTGTTGCTCGCTTAGCCTCAGCGTCATTTAGTGCTCAATCAAACGGGCAAACTAAGCCGTTTAAAGCCGGTGCGGTGATGATCCCTGCAGGATTACAAAATAACACAGCGTGGTTTACACAGTTACAAAAACTGGCGAATACACATGCTATTGAGGTGCATTCAATTGATTCTGGTTTAACGCAAGTAGGCATTGATTTAGGTTCTCGATTATTTGAGCCTGCAAAGTTACCGCGTGTATTACTCGTCGGAGGAGAAGGGGTAAGCCAATATGAATTGGGTGAAGTGTGGCATCATTTAGATACGCGCTTAGGTATTGCACCAACAATCGTCGAACAAACGGACTTAAAGCGTCTGTCGCTTGAACAATACAGTCACATTATTTTAGTCGATGGCCGTTATGAGTGGAGTGAAGCCACTGAAAAGCGTGTTAGCCAATGGATCAAAGACGGGGGCGTGATCTGGGGACACAAACGCGGCGCTCAGTATTTACTTGCGAAAAAGTGGTTAGAAGCAGAAGCGATTAGCAGTAAAGTACAGCGAGAACAGTTCGTCACCGAAGGACTAAGTTATGGCGATCAGGAAGCTCTTTCGGCAAAGCAGCGGATTGCAGGGGCGATATTTGCGACAAAAGTCGACATTACTCACCCTCTCACTTATGGTTTGGAGGATAGCGACTTACCAGTATTTAAAAACGCGACCTGGTTACTTAAACCGACTAAAAGCCCGTTTTTAACCGTTGCAAAATACACAGACAAGCCTTTGTTGGCTGGGTATACCGATCCTGTGTATATAAATAATATTGCAGGTAACGCGGCGCTGATTGCTCATAAAAAAGGACAAGGCGCAGTGGTTGCAATGACAGATAATCCAGTCTTTAGAGGATATTGGCATGGAACCAGTCGTTTACTCAATAATGCACTGTTTTTTGGTCACACGTTAACGGCAACCCCCAGTGGCGACTAGCTTTTAAAGGCGATAGCGCGCATGGTGTGGGGTAAGGGCTATCGACATCCCCCACACCGACTTGGCCCCGGCTTCAAGGCAAACTTGTGCTGCACTGTCTAACGTCGCACCGGTGGTTACTACATCATCTATTATAGCAACGTATTTACCTTCGATATTTCCTTTTAACGTAAACGCATGTTTCATATTCTGTTTTCGAGCGAGCTTGCCAAGGCGAGTTTGGGTTTTGGTGTACTGGCTCCGACACAGCGCTGCGGATGTGGTGCTGATTGGAAACCTATTTTTCCACAGTTGTGTAGTTTGATTGTAGCCTCGGTGCCAAAAACGAAAAGGGTGAAGTGGGATCGCGAAAACGCAATCGAAGCGAGGTATATCAACGTGCTGAGCCCAAGTATTGAGTTGGATACTCAGTAAATCTTGAATTGGCCAACGGCACTGTGTTTGCTGTTCGAACTTAAATGCTCGTAGCCACTTGGCGAGATCATGTTCGTAATAACCACAGCTAAACAAGCCATCGCAATGTGGCAGTGCGACTTGTTTTGTAACTTCTGGACAGTGCAACAAATTTGGCCAGGTTTCTAAATCAAAGAGTGGAAAATCCGCGCGACAAGTAGCACATAAACCATGACTACTTGCTAGTTGAGTATGACACTGTGCACATCGTGCTTGAAATAGAGAGGAAAACCACGTCATTAAGGAGCGCTCCTTCGATCCGTTAATTGGTGGTAGTATAGCCTGTGTTATTAAGAGGAGTGAGCATGCAACAGAATATTGTGTTTTTACATGGTTGGGGAATGAATAAAGCGGTTTGGCAATTGGTGTTAGAGGCATTGTCAAACGACGCGGCACTCAATCCAACTGCGCTAAATCTGCCAGGCTTTGGCTCACATTCATGGAAGTATGATGCCTATGAACTTACCGAAGTCAGCGACGTGCTTGCAGAGCAGCTACCTTCAAAATGTGTGCTAGTGGCGTGGTCTATGTCAGGATTAATGGCTATGGATCTGGCGAAGCGTTACCCAGAAAAAGTCAGTAAAGTGATTTTGGTTGGTTCAACACCGCATTTTGTCGCGTCTAAAAATTGGCATGGTATTAAACCTGAAGTACTTGCCCAATTTATGCAGGCCTTATCGAACGACCCGACGAAAACCGTAGAACGTTTTTTAGCTATACAAGCAATGGGAAGTGAACACGCGAAAGAAGACATAAAAAAATTGCGAGGTTGGCTTGCCCAAGAGCCAAGCGCCTCAAGTGTGGCACTTGCAGGTGGCCTTAAGTTACTTAATGAATGTGATTTAAGAATATGTTTTCAAGAGATCACACAGCCTGTTTTAGGGATTTATGGGCGATTGGATTCGTTAGTGCCTGTGAAAGTGGTGGATGAATTAAGCCATTTGCGACCTGGCTTTCAAACTGAAATCATTGCAAAAGCGTCTCACGCTCCGTTTATTTCGCACCGAGATGAATTTGTAAGCATTTTGAAATCAATGCTTTAAAAATAAGCTAAGGGGATGGGGACATTTTTTGCAACTCATCCTTTCATTTGAGGTGTTTTTGCGCAATAATTAAACAAGAAGTTGAGAGTGCGGAGGTGCGTATGCCGATTGGAAATGCATTTAATAATGGGGTAGAAGGCTTTAATCGGGCAAGTCAGCAAATAGAGCGGGCGAGTGCTGAAATAAACCGTGCTACCATTCAACAGCAAGATGAAGAGCAAATTGCTCAGCAGCGTCAAACGCAAGCAGCAAGACCTGAAGAAGCGGTGACAGCACCAGTTGCTCAACCACCGAAAGTAGATGAGGCGCTTGTGCAATTGAAGGTAGAAGAGTTTAACGCAAAAGCCAATACGCAAACCATCCGAACGGCAGATGAGGTGCTTGGTACGTTAGTAGACGTAAGAGTCTAGTTAGCAGTCCAAAGCGCGTGATCGTAATGCGAATTTAGTACAAAGACATGAACGTTGTTACGCCGCAACCGGCGCTAAATTTTCACACAGGTAACGTCTACACCGAAACGGCGAGACGTGACAATCAAGCGAGGGAAGTGATACCACAACCCTCTCAAGCGGCTGCCTCTTTTACAGATAACAAAGCCTTTCAAGACACTGATCGAGCGAAATCTCAACCGCAAGAAGAAAAAGCCCTATATGACAAGAAAGGTCAGCTAGAGGACAAGCAATCCGTTCAGGCACGTGGTGAGCAAAAAGAACAAACCACAGACGACGAGAACAGCGAAAAACGTTCGAAACAAGACGAACGCGAGACAGAGGCCGAGTTAAAGCAAATCGAAGAGCTTAAAGCGCGTGATACTGAAGTGCGTTTGCATGAGGAAGCTCATGCTCGTGTTGGTGGGCAATATGCTGGTAGCCCCAGTTATGAGTATCAGCGAGGCCCGGATGGCAATAATTATGCTGTCGGTGGTGAGGTCATGATTGATGTTGCAGAAGTGCCTGGCGATCCCAATGCAACGATTGATAAGATGCAAACTGTCCGTGCCGCGGCACTGGCGCCCGCTGAACCTTCTGGCGCAGACCGATCTATTGCTGCTGACGCGTCGCGAAAAATTTCAGCAGCCCAAGCCGATCTGGCTAAGCAAGCAATCACTGGAAGTGAAGATCAATCTAATCGCTCGGTTGGTGGTTACGAGCGTCGTCGGCTTGCAGGCGAAGAAGATGAAGCGAGTCTAGAAGCAAATGAATTGAAGGCGACAGAAGTACCAAGAAGTAATGTACCGACGTATGAAAGTCGCAGTTTGCGCAAAGACAGAGATCCGCAAGTAGAATCGCGAGCACTTCGTATCGCTGATTTTTATCAACATGTTGTCGAGCCTAAATCGGCGAATCAATATAACGTTTTCATTTAGTCTGTTTAAATACTTTCCCACTCTTGCTAAACGAATCAGCTTGGTTTGAATTAAGGTTACAACGTGTTTTTTATCGCTAAGCTATATTCTGCAATTTAAACTTTTAATGAATATAGTGAAATGGTAAATCGATGATTTAGGCATGTCTTGTGAGTTCAGTTTGTATTTTCATCCTTTATTGCAGAGAGTAAAACATCACTTTTAGTGCAAAGACCTTTGTTTAATAATCAAGGGTGGTTAATTGTTTGATTAGACAGCAGTGCTGCGATAGGAACGACATGTTGGAGTGATATGCAATGAGCAAACGACTTATATTTGCATCATTAATAGCGGGTTAGCTTTTAGGTTGTAGTAGCACATTGGTCCGGGGTTTTAATTTCGTTGCTTATCATGAATCGCAAATACCATTGATCAAACTATCGGAAGTAGAACTTGCTTACAAAGGATTCACTGAGGAGAGACAGCGTGAATTGGTTGCTGCTTCGTTACACCTATCTCAATGTCATTTGGTTGAACTAAAGCAATAGGATGCCTTACTTTTCGGTGGGTTAGAAAGTGAGATGGACAAGAGAATAGAGCATATTGATCAATTCTCTCAACGGCTTGACACTGCGCCCCAGCAAGAGAATCGAAGCAACTTAACCAGGGTTGCATACCTAAACTAAAAACTGTTCATTAGGTTAAGTGAATGACAGCAGTGGAGTTACCTTTTATTTTTCACAAAGAATAAAGGTAACTCCTGTGTTTAGAACGTGCGGTGAGCACTATTCCAAGTTTATTTTTTCAACTTCGCAAAGGCTTCTGCAAATGCATTTCCCATCGCTGCGTTAGCTGCAGCGGGTTTTGCCCGTTGATTACTGCTGTTTGCTGCATTTGAGCGTGATTTTGCGTTAGATGGTTTCGCATTGGTTGCTTGATTTTGCGACGGTTGAGTGTGCACTTCATCATCAAGGCGCATCGTAAAACTAATGCGTTTTCGAGCCACGTCTACTTCAAGTACCTTCACTTTTACAATGTCACCAGCTTTCACTACTTCGCGAGGATCACTGATGAATTTATTGGTAAGTGCAGAGATGTGAACTAATCCATCTTGGTGTACACCCACATCCACAAACGCACCAAAATTAGCAACGTTAGAGACAACCCCTTCGAGGATCATCCCTACTTTCAAATCCGAAATGGTTTCAACACCGGCTTTAAACTCAGCCGTTTTAAATTCCGGACGTGGATCGCGACCTGGCTTATCAAGTTCTTTGATGATGTCAGTAACGGTAGGTAAACCAAACTTATCGTCAATGTAGTCGTTGGCTACGAGCTTGTTCAGCACGTCGGTGTTACCGATGATGTCGCTTATTTGAACTTGTTTAGTTTCACAAATGCGTTTTACGACAGGATAGGCTTCGGGGTGAACACTTGATGCGTCGAGTGGATCTTTACCATCGAGAATGCGTAGGAAACCCGCTGCTTGTTCAAAGGCTTTCGGCCCTAGACGCTCAACTTTCTTAAGCTCTGAACGGCTCATAAAGCGGCCATTTTCATCACGATAACGAATAATATTGGTGGCCAGTGTTTTATTTAAGCCAGAGACGCGAGTCAACAATGGGACAGACGCGGTATTTACGTCTACGCCAACGGAGTTTACGCAATCTTCTACAACCGTGGTTAAGGTTTGACCCAATTGACTTTGTGACACGTCGTGTTGGTATTGACCAACGCCAATCGATTTCGGCTCAATCTTAACTAACTCAGCAAGCGGATCTTGCAAGCGGCGAGCAATGGATACCGCACCACGTAACGAAACATCCAAATCAGGGAATTCGTTGGCCGCAAATTCCGAAGCAGAATAGACCGATGCGCCGGCTTCACTGACCATGATTTTATTCATTTTCAGATCACTGGCTGCCTTAACGAGTTCGCTGGCCAGCTTGTCGGTTTCGCGTGATGCTGTGCCATTTCCAATGGCTATTAGCTCAACTTTATATTGACGACAAAGTTGTTCTAGTGTTCGCAGCGATTTATCCCATAAGTTTTGCGGTGCATGTGGGAAAATTGTATTTGTGGTAAGCAGTTTGCCGGTTGAATCAACCACAGCAATTTTACAGCCAGTGCGAAGTCCAGGATCGATCCCCATGGTCACTTTCGCGCCAGCAGGAGCGGCCATCAGAAGATCTTTTAGATTTTTCGCGAATACGTCAATTGCATCTGTTTCTGCGCGTTCTCGCATATTGCCGAGAAATTCATTTTCTAAATGAAGTGCCAGCTTCACCTTCCAAGCCCATTGCACAACAGTTAACAACCAGCTGCTTGCAGCTTTGCCGTTAATTGGTAAGCAATAATGCAGAGCAATTTGGTGTGCGCAATACGCTGCGGCATCATCGGCATTTGGCTCTGGATTAATGGCTAGTTGTAACATCCCTTCGTTACGGCCACGAAGCATCGCTAAGGCGCGATGAGATGGCACTTTCGCTAATGATTCGCTGTGATCAAAATAGTCTTGGTACTTTGCGCCTGCTTTTTCTTGTCCAGCGATCACTTTACTTTCGATTTGACCATTCTTTTGAATGTGGTGTCTAAATGTCGCGAGTAGTTTTGCGTCTTCAGCAAAGCGTTCCATCAATATGAATTTTGCACCATCTAAAGCGGCTTTAACGTCTTCGACGCCTTTTTCTGCATTCACATAGCGTGTTGCGGTGCTTTCAGGGTCAAGATCAGCATCGTTAAATAGCGAATCGGCAAGTGGTTCAAGGCCTGCTTCAATGGCAATTTGCCCTTTTGTACGGCGCTTTGGCTTAAACGGTAGGTAAAGGTCTTCGAGTTCCGTTTTACTTTCGGCAGCGTGAATATCGCGTTTTAATCCATCGTTTAATTTTCCTTGCTCTTCTATTGTTGCAAGGATAAATGAACGGCGCTCTTCAAGTTCACGTAAATAAGACAGACGTTGCTCAAGCAAGCGCAGCTGTGTGTCGTCAAGCCCACCGGTTACTTCTTTACGATATCGCGCGATAAAAGGTACGGTGGCACCTTCATCGAGAAGTCCGACTGCAGCGATAACTTGTTGTTCTTTAGCGTTTAGCTCTTGTGCTAAACGAAGTGAGATGTTGCTCATGCAAAATCCTTAATTTATTGCGTGTGCGCATGGTGGTGCGCGGATGAATACGATTTTATCATCGACGTCACGTATCGACTAGGGCGTATAGCGTATCGCGTTCACATACCAAGTTTTGTTGCCTTCAGGCGTGCGGACTTCAAAATCATCGTCAATGGCTTTTCCTAAAATGGCTCGTGCCATTGGTGCATCGATCGATATGTAATCTTTTCTATCGTAAATTTCATCAGGACCAACGATACGAAATTGTAGTGTTTGGCCGTCGTCATTTTCAATTTCAACCCAAGCACCAAAAAAGACTTTCCCTGCTTGATCTGGGTGCGGATAGACAATTTTCAACTCAGACAGACGTTTTCTTAAATACCTAACTCGGCGGTCTATTTGACGAAGCAAGCGTTTGTTAAAGGTATAATCTGCGTTTTCAGAGCGGTCGCCAAGACTGGCTGCCCAAGTCACAATTTTGGTCACTTCAGGGCGTTTTTCAAACCAGAGGTGATCGTGTTCTTGTTGAAGCTGACGATAACCCTCCGGTGTGATTAGGTTTGTTTTCACAGGTCACTCTCAAATTTAAGTCGCTGCCAAGATAATCAAAGTCAGTGAATTTGTCGAGTTTAGCGCTTGTTTGTAATTTTATGTAACAATCTCACCGTAATTTTCCATGTTATAGATGACTGAATTCCATTATATTTACTTTATAGAATGGGTAATAAAAGTAGAAACACCATGGGAACGGAAACTACCAAAATTCTCGTCGTTGATGATGACATGCGTTTACGCTCGTTATTAGAGCGCTATTTAGTTGAGCAGGGGTTCATTGTCCGAACCGCGGCCAATTCTGAGCAGATGGATAGATTACTTGAACGTGAAAATTTTCACATGATGGTATTGGATTTGATGTTACCAGGTGAAGATGGCTTATCAATTTGTCGCCGATTACGTCAAAAAGAAAATGAAATCCCGATTGTGATGCTTACAGCAAAGGGAGACGAAGTGGATCGCATCATTGGCTTAGAGCTCGGTGCGGATGACTATTTACCGAAGCCGTTTAACCCTCGCGAATTGCTCGCGCGCATTAAAGCGGTGCTGCGTCGTAAGACCAAAGAAGTTCCGGGAGCGCCATCGGCTCAGGAGAATATCGTCGCATTTGGGCAATTTGCACTGAATCTTGCGACACGAGAAATGCAGCATGGTAATAAAAGCTTGTCGTTGACCAGCGGTGAGTTTGCGGTATTAAAAGCCTTAGTCACACATCCGCGAGAGCCGCTCAGTCGAGATAAGTTAATGAATTTAGCTCGTGGCCGAGATTACAGTGCGCTTGAGCGCAGTATCGATGTGCAAGTATCGCGCTTGCGCCGCATGATAGAAGATGATCCAGCTAATCCTAGGTATCTTCAAACCGTGTGGGGATTGGGTTATGTGTTTGTGCCAGATGGTGAGAAGTAACTAATTCATGAGCATTTTTCCACGTAGTGCGTTTGGGCAAACGGTGTTTTTTGTTGGTGCCTTGTTGCTAATAAACCAGATTGTTTCGTACATCACAGTAACGCTTTACGTGGTAAAACCCACGTTTGAACAAGTTAATCTTATGCTCGCTAAACAGGTCAAAACGGTCTTTATTGATATGGAAGATGGCGTTGAGATGAATAGTGTCATTTCAAAAAAGTTTTTTGAGATCACTGAAATTGACGTCATGACCCAACGTGAAGCGTACGCAAATGGTTTAGGGCAAGCGCGTGAATACACGATGCTTTCGCGTAGCATGTCGGAGCAACTTAATGGCTCCGCACGCGTTATGATAAGCCAGGGCGATCCACTCGTTTATTGGGTTGAAGCCCCACAAGCACCGGGATATTGGGTGCGAGTTCCGCTATCGGGGTTTACCGAAACGAATGTACAATTTTTAGTGTTTTATCTCTCAACCATCGGTTTTTTAAGCGTATTAGGTGGTTGGTTGTTTGCCAGGCACCTCAATAAGCCATTAAGAGCTTTGCAAGTGGCGGCAGGTAAAGTGGGGGTTGGTGACTTTAGCACGAGACTAAGTGAAGAAGGCTCTACAGAGGTTATCGAAGTGACCCGTGCATTCAATCAAATGTCGAAAGGAATCGCGGAACTTGAAAATGATCGACGATTAATGATGGCTGGGGTTTCTCATGATTTACGCACGCCCCTTACCCGGATACGCCTAGCAACAGAAATGATGAATGATGAAGACGATTATTTACGTGAAGGAATAATCGATGACATTGAAGATATGAACGCCATTATTGATCAGTTCATTGAATATTTAAGACACCACAATACTGCAGAATTGATCCTCGATGACATTAATCGAGTGGTTGAAGATGTCGTTCATTTAGAGCAACAACATCAACGCGAGATCCGTTTGGCTGCGCAAGATAATTTACCAAGTGTCATGATGAATGCTGTGGCACTCAAGCGAGTAATCACTAACATGATTGAAAATGCCATTCGATATTCGGATGGCAGCATTGATGTCGAAACTCACTATATCGTAAGTAAAAAACAAGTAATGATTTGTGTAAAAGACCGCGGCCCTGGTATACCAGAATCGGAGCTAGAAAAAGTCTTTGAACCGTTTACGCGAGGCGACCTTGCTCGAGGTAGCGAAGGGAGTGGGTTAGGCCTTGCGATTATTAAAAGAATCATATCGACTCATGGTGGCAGCGTAAAATTGCGTAATCGCAAAGGTGGCGGGTTAAGTGCCGAAGTGTATTTACCGGTCGCGAAAGGCTGATCTTGCGTAGTGCCACTATTTTAACTCAAGTCCTGTAGATACAAGGTGAGGCTTTATGCCTCGCCATGCAAAAGATATTTCAATGACGAATATCAAGCGAAGGATAAACCTTCGCCTACCAATCAAAAATTGGCTTTTTGCTCAGGCTGCTCTCATGTTGGCGAGGCTTTATGCCTCGCCATGCAAAAGATATTTCAATGACGAATATCAAGCGAAGGGTAAACCTTCGCCTGCCAATCAAAAATTGGCTTTTTGCTCAGGCTGCTCTCATGTTGGCGAGGCTTTATGCCTCGCCATGCAAAAGATATTTCAATGACGAACATCAAGCGAAGGGAAAACCTTCGCCTGCCAATCAAAAATTGGCTTTTTGCTCAGGCTGCTCTCATGTTGGCGAGGCTTTATGTCTCGCTATGCAAAAGATATTTTAATGACGTATACCAAGCAAGAGTAAAACTTCGCCTGCAAACCATCTTTTATCATTCGTATGTACAGACAGTTTGGTTAGCTATGAGCAGCGACAACTAAAATCAGGGCGAATTAGCCTTGATAGTCGCTCATTTTAGTGTGTTGAAATGAATATGCCGCCATAAAAAAACGCCCTCGAAAGGGCGTTTTGTCATTATTGATAAGGAATATTGCTTATTTGCTTAGCCACGTGGACCGGCATTGACGATCGCGTCCGATACGTCGTATTTCGCAAAGTTTGCTTTGAATTCTTTTGCAAGCTTCTGAGCAAACTGTTCATATTTTGCTTTATCTTCCCAAGTGTTGATTGGGTTTAGTAACTTGCTATCAACGCCAGGAATAGCAACTGGTACGTCTAGATTTAATACATCGATGTGTTGAGTTTCAACATTTGCAAGCGCACCAGAGACAATAGCATCAACAACTGCACGTGTAGTTGGGATGTCGAAACGCTTACCTACACCGTAAGGACCGCCCGTCCAACCTGTGTTAACAAGGTAAACTTTCGCACCAAATTCGCGTACGCGCTTCATTAGAAGCTCTGCATAAACGCCTGCAGGGCGTGGGAAGAACGGCGCACCAAAACACGTTGAAAACGTAGATTCGATGTCTGACGTTGAGCCAATTTCAGTTGAGCCCACTTTTGCAGTATAACCACTTAAGAAATGATACGCCGCTGCTTCTTCAGAAAGTACAGAAACAGGAGGTAACACGCCACTTACGTCACACGTTAGGAACACAACTGCCTTAGGCTCTCCAGCACGGTTTTCTACTTTGCGCTTTTCAACATGCTCAAGCGGGTAGGACGCGCGCGAGTTTTGTGTAAGGCTTGTGTCTGCGTAATCAGGTACACGATTTTTGTCAAGCATGACGTTTTCAAGAATGGTACCAAAGCGGATGGCATTCCAAATGACTGGCTCATTTTTTTGCGAAAGGTCGATACATTTAGCGTAACAACCACCTTCGATATTAAATACACTGCCGGGTGCCCAACCGTGCTCGTCATCACCGATAAGGAATCGAGTTGGATCCGCAGATAACGTTGTTTTACCAGTACCAGATAATCCAAAAAACAGAGCAGTGTCACCTGCTTCGCCAACGTTCGCGCTACAGTGCATTGGTAATACACCTTTAGCAGGAAGTAGGAAGTTTTGTACAGAGAACATCGACTTTTTCATTTCACCGGCATAATGCATACCAGCGAGTAATACTTTACGTTGTGCAAAGTTGATGATAACCGTTCCGTCGCTGTTTGTTCCATCACGCTCAGGATCGCAAACAAACGAAGGGACGTTTAACACTCGCCATTCGGGTAAATCAGCTGCATTGTATTTTTCAGGGATGATAAACATGTTTTGAGCAAAAATGTGGTGCCATGCTGTTTCTGTTGTTACAACAACTGGTAGGTAATGCTCAGGATCTGCACCCACTTCAAGGTGAGAAACGAAGTGGTCTTTGTCAGAAATATACGCTTCAACACGTGCCCAAAGTGCATCAAATTTATCAGCATCAAAAGGGCGGTTTACGTTACCCCATTGAATGTCATTTGCTGTACTAGGCTCTTGAACGATAAAACGGTCACTTGGAGAACGTCCGGTACGGCGACCTGTTTTTGCCACGAAAGCTCCATTTGCGGCTAAAGTGCCTTCGGAACGGCGGATGGCGTGCTCGACCAGTTCAGCTGCGGTTAAATCGACATAACGAGTTGCGCTTGAAGTCATGTTTTTACCTAAAAAATGTGAGATTGAACGGGATAGCTCTGGGTTCCTAGTGAGAGGAAATATTGACCTCAGTCGTTTAATCCTAAACGGCAGAGGTCAATAACTCATCAAAGCTAAAATTATATTATCAGATGAAATTGCGTTATACGAGCCTTTGCAAGGCCTAAAATCCGCATTTTTTAAGAAAAAACTTGAATATTTTCAATGATACCGGTGTCATGAAAGTGGGGCTTTTTATGACACCGGTATCAGTTTTTAGTCATAAAAAAACCGTCAAAAATGACGGTTTGATTTATAAAAGTAAGACAACCTCTAATTAATTGAAAATCGCGCGCACGTCTTGTTCATTAAATCGGTAATCTGTTAGGCAGTAGTGGCAACTGATTTTCACTTCACCATGTTGTGCAATATCTTCAAGTAATGCGTCCATTCCGACATTCACTAGCGCATCAATCGTTTTCTCTCGGCTACATCCACAACGATATTGTATGTGTTGAGGTTCGAAAAGCTTTGGGTTGTCTTCGTGATATAAACGAGTCAATACCGTATGAGCATCTAAATTGAGCATTTCTTCGGCTTTTATGGTGTCTGTCAGCGCTTCTAAGTGTTTGAAATCTTCTTTCGACTTTGCTTGATCTACCGGCAGTACTTGGAGTAGTAAACCGCTTGCTTTAGCGTGTTCGCTTTGCGTGGAGGTTGCTAACCATAGGCGAGTTTGCAGCTGTTCAGATTGTTCAAAGTACATCTCTAAGCATTCTGCTAAGGTAGGTTTTGTTAATGGTACTATCCCTTGATAGCGCTCCCCCTTAATTGGCGTAATGGTAAGCACCATATAACCTTGTCCGAGTAGCTCTTGGATACTTGAACCATCGACGTCATCTTGCAGGCGCGCAATGCCGCGCATATTTTGTTGATGATCCCCATTTATAACCGCGTACTTTACGGGACCGTCACCTTGTAATTGAACCGCGATTTCACCTTCAAATTTTAACGTTGCAGTTAGCAAGCTTGTGGCGACGAGCAGTTCACCTAACAAAGCTTGAACGGCGTCTGGGTAATCATGGTTGCCGATGATCTCTTGAAATGTTTGCTGTAATTGAACTAACTCACCGCGTACATCGAGGTTGTCAAAGATATAACGATGTAATAAATCTTTTTGCATTAACAAAATCCTAACTTAACTTCATTTTCAACAGCTCTCGGCGCTGTTTTTTGTCTGGTTTGGTGTCTGGATGCGGGGCAAAGAACGTATTGTTCTTACGCGCAATGGCGTTTTGCTCGCGTTTTTCTATGCTTTTAGCTGACTCAACGTAAAGTGCTTGCGCGAGAGGAGCGCTAAGGCGTTTCTCAGCTAGCGCCAACACCGTAATTTCTTTTTCATCAAAGCCTTGTGCTAATCGGACTATGGCACCGATGTCAACTTGTTTGCTCGGTTTACAGCGTTGTCCGTTATAGTGCACTTTGCCGCCTTGGATCATATCTTGAGCAAGTGCGCGAGTTTTATAAAAGCGCGCTGACCAGAGCCATTTATCAAGACGAACGGTTGTTTTATTTGCCTCAGGTTGATTGGCTTTTGTCACGAAATTATCACTCCAATTTGTGCTGAGTGTAGAAGCGTAAATTTAGCATAATCGATGAGCTAACAAAAGTAGCAACAAGGACACGGGAACTTATCTCTGCTGCATGGAGACTAAGATTTTTGACATTTGATTACAACGCTCATTTGTTTTGTGAAGCAATGTAAAGATTCATATTTGTGCGCTTGTTGAATGGGTTATGAGAAGGTACACTGGGTCGCTCAGACGAAGAAGAACATAGAAATGATGGAACAGCAACTAGCACAATTGCAAAAAATAGCACAATCTTTGCCGCATAAACGGTTAAATCGTATCGTAACGATTGTCGCGGTCATTTACATTGCCTATTTGCTCGCTCAACTGTTTTGGAGTTTGTGGCCAATGCCGAAACCCCAACCGCTACCTACGACTGCTCATTACACTGTCGATGCTAATTCTCCAGCAAACGTTCGGGCCATTATTGCACAAAATGTGTTTGGTCGTGCAGATGCCAAACCTCAAGAAGTTGTGCAAAAAACCGTTATTTCAGACGCACCAGAAACGCGATTAAATTTACGTTTGACTGGCATTGTTGCAGTAAGCCACGATGATGAAGCGGGTTTAGCGATTATCGAGTCTCAGGGTCGACAAGAAACCTACATTGTTAGCGAGTCAATCAATGGTACAAATGCGAAAATGGCACAAGTGTTGCCTGATCGCGTGATTTTAGACGTCGGTGGGCGATTCGAAACCTTAATGTTAGACGGTTTAGATTTTTCGAAAACGATTGCCATTCCATCTTCAGGAAATCGCAATAATCTAATTGTGAATAGTTCAAGTCCAGCCCCAAGTAACAACAAACTAAAAGAAGAATTATCAGCAACGCGAGATGAAGTCAGACAAGATCCAGGCAAGTTATTTGATTACATTCGTATCTCGCAGGCTACTAAAGATGGAAAACTCATCGGTTATCGCTTAAGTCCTGGCAAAGATCCCGAACTATTTACCCGCATGGGGTTAAAAAATAATGATTTAGCTGTTGCGATTAATGGCTATCAACTCACGGACATGAAACAGGCCATGCAAGCAGTTAGTGAACTGCGTAACAGTAGCAATGCCACGATTACCATTGAGCGCGATGGCAGCTTAATGGACGTGCAATTCAGCCTGTAAAAATTGGAGTATACACAGCAATGACATTCAAGCGACACCAACGAACAACAAAAGCTGGGTTAGCAAAATATGCTGCGCTCTTTCTCGCGGCTGGATTATCTTGGGCGGTGCCTGCTGTAGAATATGCAGCAAACTTTAAAGGCACCGACATTAATGAATTTATCAATATTGTTGGTCGTAACCTTAATAAAACCATCATTATTGACCCAAACGTACGTGGCAACATCAATGTTCGTAGTTACGAACTGATGGATGAGAAGATTTACTATCAGTTTTTCTTAAACGTACTCGAAGTATATGGTTACGCGGTCATTGAGATGGACAGTGGTGTCATCAAAGTGGTGCGCAGTTCGGATGGTAAAAAAGCGAATGTGCCTTTGGTTGAAGGGGAAGAACGAGGCAACGGCGATGTTCTGGTCACGCGCGTTGTTCGAGTGAAAAACGTCAGCGTGCAAGAGCTAGGGCCGTTAATTCGACAATTCAGTGATCAGAAAGATGGTGGCCATGTTACTAATTTAAACTCAGCAAACGTCATGATGTTGACAGGCCATGCATCTTCGGTGAATCGTTTAGTTGATATCATTCGGTCTGTTGATCAAGCTGGTGACAGACACGTTGACATCGTCAAGCTACATCATGCGACCGCTCAAGATGTGGTTTCCGTCGTTGATAATATTTTCAAAGATTCTGGCAAAGGCACAATTCCTGATTTTCTGATCCCAAAGGTGGTTGCTGATGAGCGTACAAATAGTGTGATTGTCAGCGGTGAATCACAGGCGCGAGGGCGAGCGATTGAATTGATTAAGCGTCTTGATGGTGAATTAGAAAGCACTGGCAATACCCAAGTCTTTTACTTAAATTACGCGAAAGCGGACGAGTTAGTTAAAGTGCTTCAAGGTGTAAGTAAATCATTACAAGAAGAAGCACAAGGCGCGAACAATACCGGAGTGACTCGCCGTTCCAGTGCAAACAGTGACACCAGTATTGAAGCGCATCCAGATTCTAACTCCTTAGTGATTACTGCGCAGCCAGATACTATGCGTTCATTGGCGTTGGTGATTGAAAAATTGGATGTGCGCCGCGCTCAAGTTTTGGTTGAGGCGATCGTTGTTGAAGTCTTTGAAGGTGATGGGATCAATTTTGGTCTACAGTGGATCAGCAAAGAAGGCGGCATGCTGCAATTTAATAACGGCACAACTGTTCCTATAGGCGGATTAGCGGTTGCCGCAGAAAAAGCCAGAGATAAAGAGATCACCGATAACGTCATTGGTGATGACTCAGGTTTAGTGACACCAATAAAACGTACCGAAAAAGGTGATTTAAACGCCTTAGGCCAACTGGTTGGTGGAATTAATGGTTTAGCTGCAGGTATCATTAAAAATGACTGGGGAGCGATTGTGCAAGCTGTCTCAACAGATACCAACTCTAATATCCTTGCAACCCCCTCTGTAACGACAATGGATAACGAAGAGGCGTCGATGATCGTGGGTCAAGAAGTGCCGATTATCACAGGATCTACAGCAAGTACAACAAACAGCAATCCGTTTCAAACAGTCGACCGTCAAGAAGTCGGTATTAAGCTGAAAGTTAAGCCGCAGATTAACGATGGGGATGCAGTACAACTGACGATTGAACAAGAAGTGTCGAGCGTAAGCGGCGCAACGGCTGTTGATATTTCGATAAACAAACGTGCGATCAGTACGACAGTGATTGCCGACGACGGTGGTATGGTTGTCCTTGGTGGTTTGATCGATGAAGACGTTCAAGAAAGCGTGTCAAAAGTACCGTTACTTGGTGATCTGCCTGTTCTTGGCCACTTATTTAAGTCAACGAGTACGAGTAAGCGAAAGCGTAACTTATTAGTATTTATTCGACCCACCATTGTGCGCGATTCAATTCGCATGAATTCACTTAGTCACAGTAAATACAATTTCATTCGTGGTGAACAACATAAACAGCGTGACGATGGTATCGATTTAATGCCTTTAACAGACACGCCAATATTACCAGAGTGGAATGATAGTTTAACGTTGCCGCCGACGTATGAAGAATACCTGAAAAAACAAAATGACGAGCACAACAATGACGAATAACGCCGTGGCGCTTGAGCATGAAGCGGTTAGCGCTGAAGATGAAATAGCCACCGAAGTGGTCAGCCGTAAACGCCTGCCATTTGCTTTTGCTAAACGTTCAGGTTTACTGCTAAGTACAGAAAAAGACGAGCTAGTTGTTTACACAAGTGGAAATGTGTCGGCTGATGCGTTGCTTGAAGTGCGTCGCTTTGCGAGTAAGGCGTTTCGTATTGAACAAATTGAAAAAAACCGTTTTGAATTAATGCTAGAAGCCAGTTATCAGCGCGATAGCTCGGAAACTCAGCAGATGATGGAAGATATTGGTAACGAAGTGGATTTATTTTCACTTGCTGAGGAGCTACCGCAAACCGAAGATTTGCTCGCTGCAGATGACGATGCACCTATTATCAAACTTATCAATGCAATGCTCAGTGAGGCAATCAAAGAGGGCGCTTCAGATATACATATCGAAACGTTTGAACAAGATTTAGTGATCCGTTTTCGCGTCGATGGTGTTTTAAAAGAAGTATTAAAACCAAATCGAAAGCTGTCATCTTTATTAGTCTCGCGTATAAAAGTAATGGCGAAACTCGACATTGCTGAAAAGCGTGTACCTCAAGATGGCCGGATCAGTTTACGGATTGCAGGGCGTGCGGTGGATGTGCGCGTTTCAACGATGCCTTCAAGCTTTGGTGAGCGTGTGGTATTGCGTTTACTCGATAAAAACAATGCACGCTTAAATTTAGAAGATTTAGGCATGACAGAAAGCAATCGTATTCGTTTTGCTGATATGATAGCGAAACCGCACGGCATTATTCTTGTAACTGGTCCAACTGGCTCGGGTAAAAGTACAACCCTGTACGCAGGTCTTGCTCAAATCAACAGCAAAGACCGCAATATTTTGACGGTAGAAGATCCAATTGAATATGAGATCCCAGGTATCGGTCAGACCCAGGTAAATACTAAAGTAGACATGACCTTTGCTCGTGGACTTCGTGCAATTTTGCGTCAGGATCCAGACGTTGTGATGGTCGGTGAGATCCGTGATTTAGAGACTGCTCAAATTGCGGTACAAGCTTCGTTAACTGGTCACTTAGTAATGTCAACATTACACACCAATACAGCGTCCGGTGCGATCACTCGTATGGAAGATATGGGTGTTGAACCCTTCTTGTTGTCTTCGAGTTTGCTCGGCGTATTATCACAACGATTAGTTAGAACTTTATGCCCTTCCTGTAAGTCTCCTCATCATGCAGATGAGCGTGAATGTGAATTACTTGGCGTAGATAAGGTCAACCCTCCGACGATTTTCCGCGCGGTTGGCTGTGAATCCTGTAATTTCAACGGTTACAAAGGGCGAACAGGGATACATGAATTGCTCGTAGTTGATGAGCATATTCGTGAATTGATCCACAGTGGTAAAGGCGAACAAGCCGTTGAAAAATATATTCGCAAGAATAATCCTAGTATTCGCCAAGATGGCATTTCACGCGTATTAGCGGGTAAAACTACATTGGAAGAAGTACTTCGAGTCACACGTGAGGAAGGTTAATGGCGGCCTTTGAATACCGTGCGCTTGACGGGAATGGAAAAGAGAAAAAAGGCATATTAGAAGCGGATACGGCCAAGCAAGTTCGGGCTCAATTACGTGACAAAGGCTTAATTGCGATGGAGGTTTTACCGGCAGCGCAAAAAGAAAAAGCTTCTAATTCTGCCTCTTTTAGTTTGTTTAGTCGTGCTTATAAGCCGACTACAGCGGACCTGGCTTTGATTACTCGTCAATTGGCAACCCTTATTCAATCAGCTTTGCCCGTTGAAGCGGCCGTGATGGCAGTAGCAGAGCAATGTGAGAAACCGAGATTAAAACGCATGCTCATGGCTGTGCGTTCAAAAGTGGTAGAAGGCTATACCTTAGCGGATGGAATGTCAGAGTTCCCGCACGTATTCGACAATTTATATCGAGCGATGGTTGCCGCAGGCGAAAAATCAGGCCACCTTGATGAAGTGTTAAATCGTTTAGCTGATTACACCGAACAGCGCCAACATATGCGAAGCCAAATTACGCAAGCGATGGTCTATCCGACTATTTTGGTGATATTTGCGATTGCAATTGTGTCTGTATTACTTGGTACCGTAGTGCCCAAGATACTGAAAACTTTCGAAAAATCAAAGCAGGCATTACCTTGGACCACTGAATGGGTAATGGCTGCCAGTAATTTTGTACAAAACTATTGGCTACCAAGCCTCGTGATCATCATTGCGAGTATCTTTACGATTAAACAGGCGTTGAAACGTCCTAATATTCGTTATTGGTATGATAGTAAGCTATTGCAACTACCGGGTTTAGGCAAGGTGAGTCGTGGTATTAATACGGCGCGTTTCGCAAGGACATTAAGTATTTTATCTTCCAGTTCAGTACCACTGCTTGAAGGCATGAAAATTTCAGGTCAAGTGCTTGAAAATCAGCGTATTAAGAAAGCGGTAAGTGAAGCCGCGACTCGAGTCAGTGAAGGGGCAAGTCTGCGTGCTGCATTACAGCAAACGAAGTTATTTCCTCCGATGATGATCCATATGATTGCCAGTGGCGAGAAGTCAGGTGAATTAGAACAAATGCTAGAGCGTGCTGCGAATAACCAAGATAGAGAATTTGAGAGTATGGTTAATGTCACGTTGAAACTGCTAGAACCAGCAATGATAGCGGGAATGGCAGTGATAGTGTTATTTATAGTTATGGCTATTTTGCAGCCAATTATGGCAATGAACAAAGCAATAGGCCTTTAGGTCAAAGAAATTAAGGCATTGATTCTTCAGTGCCTAATAACAATCACCAGTATAAAGAGGTAAATAACGTGAGAAAGCAATCTGGTTTTTCATTATTGGAAGTGATGGTGGTACTGGTTATCATCGGAATGATCATGTCAATTGTGGCGCCAAATATTATGGGCCAGCAAGAAGAAGCGGCAATGGATAAAGCACGTCTAGATATTCAGCAGCTTGAAGATGCGATGAATATGTATAAGTTGAAAAATAAGGCGTATCCATCAACAGAGCAAGGGCTTGAGTCATTAGTAAACAAAACGTCAGTCGAGCCTGTGCCATCGCGCTTTCCTGAAGGTGGTTTTATTTCGAAATTACCCGAAGATCCGTGGGGTAATCCGTATCAGCTTGTAAGCCCAGGCGAAATGGGAAAAATCGATATTTTTTCAATGGGCCCTGATGGTGAAGCGGGCACAGACGATGATATTGGCAACTGGGATCAAGAAAAGTAATCGAGTCTTCAATTTTGCTAAGCAGTAGCCTACCAACTTCAAGTTCATCCCAACGCCACATCGGATTTAGTCTAATAGAAATCCTTGTGGTGTTGGTGATCATTGCGTTTGCAACTCAACTCGTGGTTTATAGCCTAGATGATGATCATGAAGAAGCGCTAGCTAAACACGCGCTTCGTCTTCATACCACAATTAACATGGCCTCAGAGTTTGCGGTGCTGAATCAAGTGGAGCTTGGTATGATGTTGGAAAAGCAAACCCTTGAGTTTTTAGTCTATGACGGAGAAAATTGGATCACCTTAGAGGGTGAAGATATGTTTGAACCGATCGAGCTTGGTGAAGCATATCGATTAACATTGAATCTAGACGATCTAACGTGGTCACAAGATAACTTGCTTGAACAAGCTAATTGGCGGGAGATTTTAAGCGCCGGTGATGAATCATTACTGGAGCAGAAAAAACGCAAGATCCCGCAAGTATTATTGCTGTCATCCGGTGAAATGAGTGCATTTCAACTGCAACTAGAGGCTGATGGGTTTGTTGAACCAATTTATTTTATTGACGGTGAATACGTAGCTCCCGCTAAGCTTCGTAAGGAACCTGAAGATGAGTAAAAGCAACGGCTTTACCTTGTTAGAAGTGATGGTTGCACTGAGCATTTGTGCGCTTGCGGGTATCGCTGCAATGCAAACTACTGGCCAGCATATTGTTCATGTTTCTAGTATTGAATCTCAGACTTATGCTTCTTGGGTGGCAGAGAATCGTCTGGCTACGCTTAAAGCCAGTGCTACAGTTAGCGTCCCGAAAAATGGTGAAAAAGGTGAAGAAGAACTGGCGGGACTTACTTGGTATTGGCAACAAGTGGTCACACCAACACAAGCTCCAGACTTCGTTAAAGTGACAGTGAATGTATTTAGTGATGAAGCAATGCAAAATCTCGAATACGACTTATCGACTTATCTTTTGAAAGAGATAACCCGATGAAGCAAAAAGGGTTTACTTTGTTAGAGGTCATGGTGGCATTGGCGATTTTAGCGGTTGTTGTCATGGCCACACACCAGATCTTAGAGTCCACGATGAATGCCCAAGAAGCTTCGGAGGAAACTCTCGTTGAAATTGAGCAGTGGCAAACTGTATTTCGTTTCATGGATCAAGATTTCAGTCAGATGAGTAGTCGAGAAGTGCGCAATGAAGTAGGAGATGAAGCGCCAAGCTACGTACTTCATGGTCGTTATCAATTTGAAAGTCAGTATGATGGTATAGGATTTGTACGTGACGGTTGGATTAACCCTATCAGTTTACTCCCGCGTTCAGAGTTGCAAGCTGTTGGGTATCGTGTTGTGGACGATAAATTGCAGAGGATGTATCGAATTTACGTTGACCAACTCGATGGCACAGAACCAAAAGTGCAAGTGTTATTAGATGATGTGGAAGAACTGAAATTCGAGTTTTTAGATAAAGCGCAAAAGTGGCAAGAAGAATGGCGCTTGAAAGCATTACCACTGGCGATAGCAGTGACGGTAAAGCAAAAAGATAAAGCGCAGATTCGCCGCGTGTTTGCTGTACCTGGACTTGGTGAAGAAGTACAAACATCGCCTAATAGTAATGATGGTGCGCGTGGGGGCGAAAATGGTTAAACAGACCGGCGCTGCGCTCGTTATCGTTTTGTTTATTGTTGCGCTCGCAGCAACTATTGCCGCTGATATGGCGGTCAATTTAATGGTGCAAGTTCAAAAAACAACCAATATTCAGCAGCATCAGCAATCTAAATGGTATGCCTATGCTGCTGAAGAGTTAGCTAAAAAAGTATTGCTAGAAGTAAAAAAAGAAAAAGGGGATGTGATCCATCTTGGACAGGTTTGGGCACAAGAACCTGAGCCCTATCCCGTTGATAATGGATATTTGAAGGTTGGTCTTAACGATCTGCATGCGTGTTTAAATCTAAATGCATTAGCGCAAGCGCCAAGCAACGATGATAAAAACAGCACACAAGGTAAGAATCCAGCTCATCGAGCATTGTTGTATCTATTACAAAACATTGAAGAGCTAGGCAACGAAGAATCTGAAGAGACCTTGGCTGATAGCGTTTATGATTGGATTGATGCAGACAGTATTACTTATCGGTCTGGTGCGGAAGAAGACGAATACATGTCTAATCGCATGCCGTATCTTACAGCAAACAATTTACTTGCTTCTGTATCGGAGTTACGGGTTATTAAGGGGTTTAACCCCTTAGTCATGGAAAAGTTACTGCCCTATGTGTGTGTGATCCCAGGTTACAGTGAACTAAAGATCAACATAAATACCTTAGAAGCCGAACACGCCATGTTACTCAGTGCCGTGATCCCGGAATTAAGTGTTTCAAGTGCTGAGGCTGCAATCTCAGCAAGACCTGAACAAGGTTATGAAAAAGTAACCGACTTCATTGAAGAATTAAAAAAGCAGGGCGCAAAAGATCTCAACAAAGTTGATGAGCTATTGACCGTCAATAGTGAGCACTTTCAACTGGTTGCTCAAGCGTTTTTTAACGAACGGCGCTTTAGTATGACCAGTACGTTAGTGGTAAAAGACAGTCAAGTAATCGTCCTTGCACGGAAATTTGGAGGCGTGCAGTGAAAGAAATGTTATTGATCCGCATCGGGACAAAATCGAGCAATGCGGTTCATTGGTTGATTTGGAGCTCAGTGGATGAACAAATCATCGCCAGTGGTGAATTGCCATCTTGTGATCTGTCAATATTAGAAGAAAAAGCGCAAAGCAGAGAAACGGTGGTGTTATTGCCGAGTGACCAAGTTACGCTTAAAACCGTTCCATTGCCAACAAAATGGGGCCGAAAGCTTGAGCAAGCTTTACCTTATTTAATTGAAGAGCAAATTGCGCAAGATATCGACTCCATTTTTATTGCCACTGAGCAAGCAACGATGGTTGATGACAAACATGCTATCCGCATTGCATATTGCGATAAAGCTTGGTTACAAAATTGGTTAAGCTACTTCTCAAAAGCGAATATTGAGGTACACCGATTGATCCCAGACGCATTATTGCTACCAAGTGATGACGAAGCAACAGCACATATGGTGCAACTTGGTGATCAGTGGTTACTTAAGTACTCGAATTGGCAAATTGCTGCAATTGAATCTAGTTGGTTAGCGACATTTATTAAAGCCGCTAACATTACTCACATTAAGCATTATTGTCCGGTTAACGTTGAGTTTGCTGGTGTTCAATTAGAAGCAAAACAAGAGCAGTTTGATCTGCCATTGGCACTTTTTGCCAAGCAACTACCTTTGCAAAAACTCACGTTGAATCAAGGTACCTTTGCCGTTAAGAAAAAGCAACCACAGTGGTGGAGTGATTGGCGCAGTGGGTTGTTTGCAGCATCTGCAGCGCTAGTTGCATTTGTAGTGGTGAAATCGGTCCAGTTGGTGGCGTTAAACAAAGAAGTTGAACAGCTGAAAGCACAGGCTGTGCAAACCTATCAAGATGCTTTTCCTGGCAAAGTCGTAAGACCGCATTTATTGCGCTCTCAATTGCGTAATGCGCTGGCAGGATTAGACGGCAGTCCATCAACCAACTTTTTAAAATTGACGGAGCAATTAGTCACGGTATTAACGCAAGTAAATGCGTTTAGTATCGAAACTATGCGGTTTGACCAGCGTCGAAATGAGCTGCGCATTCGTGCTAGAGGTAAAGATTTCCAATCATTTGGACAAGTTAAAGCGTTGTTAGAGCAGTTGGGGCTAGAAGTTGATCAAGGATCTTTGAACAATGATGGTGATTTTATTATTGGTGAGCTGCGAGTGAAGGGGGCGTAATGAAAGACAAAGCACTCAATTACTGGCACGGCTTAAAAGATCAAGAGCAACGCTTATTACTCATCGCGGGCATTGTGTTTGTCTTTTTTGTCTTAGTGATGGGAATTATTAAACCGCTCAATGAAGGCTTAGAAAAAGCCTCAAAGGAGCGTCAACAACAAATCGAACTGGTTGCATGGGTGGACGAAAGTGTTGCAAAATTAAAAGCCGGTGCGCCAAAGCAAGTGTCTAGTTCTGGCTCAATAAGCCAAGTGGTTAATAGCACGCGTGGGCGCTACAACATCACTATCTCAAAGATGCAGCCAACCGATAACTCCCTGCGGTTAACGATTGATTCGGTGGAATTTAATAAATTAATTAGTTGGCTAGACGAGCTCGTTCAGCGCCACGGCGTCTTGGTGGAAAATCTAGAGTTAAGTCAAGATACGCAGCCAGGTTTTGTGCGGATCAGCCGTTTAGTTTTGGAGAAACCGTAGTGAAACACTCACTGACTTTAGTGCTCATCTTTATTTTAAGTTTGGGGTTTTTTATTTTTTGGCAGTTACCTGCTGCAGTAGCGGTTCAATTGGCTTCTTCTGCATTACCACCAAGTGTTCAATTCGGCCAATTATCAGGCAGTTTATGGCATGGCCATGTTACCGAAGTACGCGTACAGCAATTATCGCTTAAAAACCTAGAGTGGGATATTGCGGCCACCTCGTTGATTACGGGTAATCTCAATTTTAAGGTTAAGCTTGGTAATGCACGAGATAAATCACAAATTTCAGGGCACGGCGATATTTCGATAAATCTTCTGTCGACCTCCGTGACAGTAGAAGAAGCCGTTTTGCGCTTTAGCGTAGAACAAGCGATGGGCCATGTTACATTACCTTTGCCAGTCGAAGCGAAAGGTCGAGTGATGCTTTCATTGGACCATTTCGTGACGGGTGTGCCTTATTGCAGTACTTTAGTCGGCGGTATTCGTACACCAAACATCGATGTTAAAGGCCTAAATAGTTGGTTTAGTATTGGTGAGTTAGAAGGGCAATTACAATGTAAATCTGGTGGAATTGCAGTGAATGTGTTGCCAGATAATACCTTAGGCCTGCAAGCCGATGCGGTATTGAGTGATAATCTTCAGTTTAGCGTAAATGGCAAAATGAAGCCGGATGCTTCCTTGCCAAAAGAAGTTCACGATGCTGTGAAATTTTTAGGCCGAGCAGACAATGAAGGTTATTATCCAATTAAGCTTTAGGAAGTACGATGCTGCAATTCGAATATGGAAGTGCTCAACGCGAGCAATTGAATCAAGTTTTATCGACATCCGAACACAATTTAGCGTATGTTGAAGGGTATTTGTTTGGGGATATATGCAGCCCAAACGCGTCAGAGCCAGAGCAGTGGTTGATGGCAATAGGAATTAAGACGGCGAGTTTGACAGAAGAAGACGTGTTTGCTTTTATGGCGCTGCATCATCATGTTTCTGAAGCCGTGTTCTCACAGCAAGGCTATCTGTTATTGGATGATGAATCTTTTGATTGGTCACAAGCACGCAGTTGGAGTTTGGGTTTTTTAGCGAGCGCGACTACTTATCTAGAAACATTGTGTAATGCGAGTGGCCAGTCGGATCAAATGATTGAAGCACTTCAGTTTAGTGTTGAACAACTTGGATTCTTTGCATTAGAAAAGCAGCATATCATGCAATTTTGTGAAGCTAATCAGTTAAATTTAGAGGTGTTTTTGAACGAACAATATGCACTGATGAAAGAGTTTTCTATGCAATTTGCTCGTTTAATTGAAACAGCCGCACAAGTGTTATTTAAGTAATATCAGCGTCCGAATTCTAATTGCAGCTCAGTGCAACCTCGTTTACATTTTACATAAGCAATACCTGCTTGTTCATCAAATTTAACTGATAGTGCTTGTTTACATGAATCACATAAGCATGTTTTGCCAAGCATTAGTTTTTTAAGTAACGTTTTTTGGGCAACAAACGAATCACTTTGTCGTTGATTAAGTGCTGAAAAATCCAATGGCATTACCTAGCTATTTTTTATCTTGCAATGAACTTTGTACAATGTCGCAAATTACGGCTAAGCGATCTTCATAGAAATATAAATTTAGCTCTTCGCGTTCACAGTATCGTATATAAAACTCGTCTAATTTTTTGTTTGTAAGCAAAGCCTCTTGAATGTATTCGTGTTCGCTTTCAGACAAGCTCAATTGACGCTCAATTTCAGACCGAGCTACTTTTGCCGCCATGCTATGTTGAAGTTGACTGGTTTCTCCAAGCACCGACATACCTTCGCCTAAAAGCGTGTCACGATGCTCTTTGATCATAGGATGGTCGACCGTAAAAAAGACTAAAACGATGACCATTAAGAGTAAAAACTTTTTCATAATTTCCTGAATATTGATCTAAACGATCTCTGCTTTGGGTAACAGTGTAATAAAATGCCGTTTTTAAAAGCAAGTAGCAATAGTTCATTTTAGGAACATATCGAAATGTTTCATAAAGTTCTTTCAGAACTTTCTAAATATTCAGTTATTTTCGGCTGATTTGCTATAAATCCCTCATGGGCTTGCTTATAATAACTTATGACTGGAGCAGCTATTGTAGTTATCTTTTTATTGTGCCAGTTGAAACAGAAAGGAAAGGTCGCTGTAGCAAGTACCCTTCTTTGATCCGAGCGATGCGTTAAGGAGCTTCGATGGACAAGCAAATCAAAGTTAAAAACATCACATCAGAGGTCAAGGTTCAAAAACCCGTCGATTTGCAACCAGACCGATTTAATCCGCGTAACCGGATTTATGTTAGAGCGGTTTCTGGGTTACATCAGTTACTACGCAGGCGGATTGGTTTTGTTGGTATGTTAGCTTTTATGCTATTACCGTGGATTAATTATCACGGGCAACAAGCGGTTTTATTTGATCTTATTGATCAAAAATTTAATATTTTTGGATTAACGCTACTTCCTCAAGATCTGACCATTCTGGCTTTCATTTTTATGATTGCGGCATTTGCTCTGTTTGTCGTAACCACTTTTTATGGTCGTGTTTGGTGTGGTTATACGTGCCCACAAACGGTTTGGACATTTATTTTTATTTGGTTTGAAGAGAAGTTTGAGGGGTCGGCAAATCAGCGCAAAAAATTAGATGAGAGGCCAATGGATGAGGATAAGTTTCTTCGTAAATCGGCGAAACACGGAAGTTGGGTATTATTTTCACTTTATACATCATTAACGTTCGTTGGCTATTTTACCCCAATTCGTGACTTGCTACCGGATTTTCTTACTTTTTCTGCAAGTTCATATGCAACGATCAGTATTCTTGTTTTTACGGCATGCACATACGGCAATGCGGGTTGGATGCGTGAAATAATGTGTTTACATATGTGTCCTTATTCACGCTTTCAGTCTGCCATGTTCGATAAAGATACATTTACGGTAAGTTACGATGCAGCAAGGGGAGAAAATCGCGGACCTCGTGGTCGTAAGCAAGATCCGAAAGAAATAGGCTTAGGCGATTGTATAGACTGTAATTTGTGTGTACAGGTTTGCCCAACCGGTATCGATATACGCAATGGATTGCAATATGAATGCATTAACTGCGGCGCGTGTATTGATGCCTGTGATGGAGTGATGGACAAAATGGGTTATGAGCGAGGCCTTATCGCTTATACCACCGAGCGTAATTTGGAAGCCCATTCAGAGAAAACCAATCCATTCCGCGCAAAATTAATAGGTTACGTGATTATTTTAGTTGTGCTTAGTTCGGCGCTTGTTGCTAACGTCGCGATGCGAAAGCCCATGGAGCTGGATATCATTCGTGATCGAAATCAACTGTACCGTCAAACGTTTGAGGGTCTTGTGGAAAATACCTACACTTTAAAAATCATAAACAAAGCGCAAATAGAACAAACGTTTGAAGTTATCGTGGTTGGCCTACAAGATTTTGAATTGATTGGTAAAACGGAAGTTTCGGTTGAAGCTGCGGCTGCTCACGATCTGCCGATTTCCATTGTTATGGATCCATTTTTACTTAAAAAGCCAGTAACAGAGTTTGAATTTGTTGTGCAAGTTAAAGGATCACCAGACCTTTCATTGGCACAGAAAACCAATTTCTTCCGCTCGAAGTAATCATTCAGAAAAGGGAAGTGATGCTTCCCTTTCTTCGCTATACAAATTATTGGGTGTTTTCATCGCCTGTGGTAATTTGAACGTCCCAAAATACTTATCAAAAAATGCTTTTAGGGTATGATGTCACCAATCATAATTTAGATATGAACACGATGAGTCAATTTGATTTTTCGAATTTAAGTCCAGAACTAATACTCGATGCAATTGAATCGCTAGGTGTCTATCCTGAGACCGGATTGCTCGCGTTAAACAGCTATGAAAACAGGGTGTTTCAATTCAAAGCGGACGATGGAAAGCGATATGTTACTAAGTTCTATCGGCCAGAGCGTTGGTCTGTCGCACAAATCAAAGAAGAACATAAGTTTGCGTTTGAACTCGCGAGTGAGGAAATTCCAGTTATTGCACCGCTTCGCTACGACAATGAAAGTCTCTTTGAGTTTAAGAATTATCATTTTTGTTTGTATGAAAGCGCAGGCGGGCGATCGTTTGAAGGTGATGACTTAGAAAACTTAGAGGTATTAGGCCAGTTGCTTGGGCGAGTGCATCAAGTAGGTGAAAAATACTCTTTTTCACATCGATTCACCCTAGGACCGCAGACGCATTTAATTGCAGCGAGAGATATTTTGGCAAACAGCAATGTGGTTAAAGTTGCTTTTAAAGCACGATTGCTTGTATTGATCGATGAGCTCACTAGGTTAGTCATCGCAAGGTATAAACCAACTAACTTGATCCGATTGCATGGTGATTGCCACACAGGCAATATTTTGTCGATGTCAGAGGGACTGTGTTTAGTTGACTTAGACGATGCGTGCAATGGGCCAGCCATTCAAGATCTATGGATGATGTTGAATGGTGACCGTCAGTCACAAACCATTCAGCTCGATACGTTATTGTGTGGATATGAAATGTTTCGTGATTTTCCACGGTCTGAATTGAAGCTGATAGAATCCCTACGGACCATGCGTATGATTAATTACATGGCTTGGTTGGCAAAACGTTTCCATGATCCGGCTTTCACAGGGAACTTTTCTTGGTTTATCACAGACCAATATTGGGAGCAGCAGCTCAAAGCTTTGGAAGAACAATTAGTTGCGTTAGATTCACCTGCGCTGAGTTTAATGCCTTAATGATGAGAGAGTAACATGATTAAAAAATTAAAATATGGAATTGCATTATTGCTGCTGCCTTTAATTGCTTTGGCTGCAGAGTTTGAAGAAGGCAAGCATTATTCAACACTTTCGTTGGAAAAAAGTGCCGAGGCTAAAGTGACCGAGTTTTTCTCATTTTATTGTCCGCATTGCTATCGATTTGAACCCGTTGCACAAGCACTAGAGAAGTCATTGCCTGAAGGGGTTGCATTTGAAAAGAGCCACGTAAACTTTTTAGGCGGCCTATCGCCTCAAACTCAAAGCAACTTAAGCTATGCATATATCATTGCTGAGCACCATGGCAAAGAAAAAGCAGTTGCAGCGAATATATTCAAAGCTATTCACCAACAAAACCAACGTTTTACTGACATTAAAGATTTAAAAGCGCTCATGGCTGTAAATGGTATAGATGAGGCACAATTTGATGCGGCGATGGTGAGCATGCCAGTGATTGCAGCAGAAAAACAAATGATTGATGCTCAAGAGAAATTTTCAAATATCGGTGCACTCTCCGGTGTTCCAACCTTCATAGTAAACGATAAATATAAGCTGAATACTTCAGCTATCCGAAGTCAAGAAGAGTTTAATGAGCTAGTGAGCTATTTATTAAAAAAATAAGGATTTAAATAGATGTTGAAGTTGTTAAAAGTTGCCCTTTTTGGATTGATGCTTCCAGTCGCTACGAATGCTGCACAGTATGAAGAAGGAAATCATTACGAAGTGGTTACCGATCGTGCATCCAAAAAACCAGAAGTGGTGGAGTTCTTTTCGTTTTATTGTCCAGCATGTAATGCCTACGAAAAAATCATCGCAGACGTTAAGCCTCATTTGGATAACGACGTTGAGTTTAAGAAAAGCCATGTTGATTTTGTTGGCGTGCGCGACCCTGAGATTCAAACACTCCTAGCGCAAGCACTTGCAGCAGCGGATGTACTGCCAGAAAAGGATGCAATCATTGCAGCGTTATTTAACCATTTTCATGGTAAACGAGCGAAAATTAATGAATTAGCGGATGTGAAAGACATTTTCGTCTCAACGGGAGTGGATGCAGACAAATTCGATAAAATCTTCAATAGTTTTGCGGTTCGCACTAAAGCATCGAAAATGGCACGTGATCAACAGTATTACTCAGAGAAGCGTGCTTTGACGGGCGTTCCAACTTTTATCGTAAATGGGAAATATAAACTCCGTTTGCGTGAATCAAAAACAACTGAGCCAGAACAAATTGCAGCGTTGATAAATTATTTATCTAAAAAGAATTAATTTAGTGACAAAACCCCGAGCGTTCGGGGTTTTTTATTGAGTTAACGGAGCTTATTTACGCTGCAAAAAAACTCCCGATTCTACGTGATGCGTATAGGGAAATTGGTCAAAAATCGCAATACGACTGATTTTATGCGTAACGGATAACATATCGAGATCTCGTTCCAACGTATCAGGATTACACGAGATATAAATAATATTGTCGTAATTACTCGTTAGCTTACACGTCAGTTCATCCATACCGGCGCGTGGTGGATCGACTAAGATGGTTTGACATTGATAAGCGGTTAAATCTATTCCATTCAAACGAGAAAATTGTTTTTCACCTTTTATCGCTTGAGTAAACTCCTCGCTCGACATGCGAATTATATCTAAATTAGAGACTTTATTGGCTGCAATATTTGCTTGTGCTGAATGCACAGATGACTTGGAAATTTCAGTCGCAAGCACTTTATTAAAATGGCCAGCGAGCGCAATCGAAAAGTTACCATTGCCGCAATAGAGTTCGAGAAGATCGTTTTTTAAAGCAGCGCTTACAGATTGAGCCCAGGCTAGCATTTTTTCATTTACCTTAGCATTTGGCTGGGTAAAGCTATTTTCTACTTGTTGGTAATGATACTGGTTGCCATTTACGGTGAGCGTTTCATTTACATAATCATGACCAAATACCACTTTTTGCTTGCGAGCACGGCCAATAAAATCGATTTTGTAGTGCTGCTGCAGATCCGCACGTAATTCTCGCATAGCGTGTTCCCATGCATCATCGAGGGGTTTGTGATAAAGCAAGCTTACTAATATTTCGCCGCTTAAGGTGGATAGGTAGTCAATTTGGAACAGCTTTCGACGTAAAATATCGTTTAATTTTAGTTTTTCAACAATGACCAGCATCATCTCATTGATCAGCGGAGCTGCAGCATCAAATTGATCAACACGGATTTTCTCTTTCGTCTGTTGATCAAACATAATATGGTAGAGTTCTTCGCCCTCGTGCCACACACGAAATTCTGCCCGTTGTCGATAATGGCTAGTTGGCGAATCATAGATCTCAAGCTCTGGCGCTCCAAAACGCGCAAATTGAGCGCTGATCCTAGTGGCTTTTTCTGCTAGCTGCGCACCGTAATGCGACGGGTCGATATGTATAGCTGCCATATGCTACTTTCCTCTATTATTCGTAAACCATCTCGAGTCGCGCTATTTTAGGGAGCTAGGCGAGTTTGTCTAGGGCTATTTCTATATGGGCAATTCAGGGAAATCTCTCTATGGTAAAGACATTTGAATTGGCAATACGGTAATTACATCGCGGTGATGACTAATAAAAAGAATTACAAGACAATAGCATAGAAAATAGTAGTGTTTTTTTTGCACAATTCCATCAAGCTTTTAATAATTAGGTCGATAGGTAGATAGGGTATTAACGGAGTAGAATGATGAAAATAGGTCAACAGCAAGGGGTGATGCCCCCAGGGTTGGATAAATTCCCGCTTACGCATCGGCCTGGTCAAAAACTTGGGCTTATTAACCGAGATAATTACTTGGGGGATAAATTTAAAACATCAGCCAAAGTACTTGAAGACAAATTAAATGAGGCGTTAGGGATCACTCCAAAAAAAGAAAAAGCTGAGAAAAAACCGCTTTTTGACTTTGAGAGTGTGGTTAAAAACGTGCTTGAGTTTGTTAAAGGTGCGGTCAACATGGCAAAAGCCAATGGCAAATCAGACGACGAGCTGCGAGATATGCTGGGTAAAGCTCGCGAAGGCGTCAATATCGGCGTAGACGATGCGACGAAAGTGCTCGAAGATTCTGGCTTGCTTGATGATGATATCAAAACAGGGATATCGAAGTCATATGAAGGCATAAATAAGGGCTTAGATGATTTTGAAAAGTCGCTCTTCGAGCCATCGCAACAAGGTATGCTTATAGGTGCAGCACAGTACGCAAGTTTGCAAAATCAAGCTGAGTTTTCATTCACAACGGCAGAAGGGGATGAAATCACGATAGCGTTTAGTGATGCGTATTCAGCTAAAAGTGCTTTTGCAAGTGCAAAATCGGATTCAGGGAATGCCGTGGCGTTTGGTTCGGAGTCGAGTCATCAAGTTGAATTTTCTATTAGCGTAAATGGCGAAGTCAATGACGCTGAGAAAGAAGCGATCAATGGCATGATGAAAGACATTCGCGATATAAGCAATGCGTTCTTCCGAGGTGATTTTGATAAGGCATTCGAACAGGCTAAGAAATTAAAGCTTGGGAATGAACAAATTGCCCAGTTTTCAATGGATATGAAGCAAACAAAACAAGTTGCTGCGATTAGCCAATATCAGCAAAGTAGCCCTGCCGTGCAAACGGCAAAAGCTTTTGCGCCATTAAACGAAGGTTTAAAAGAGATCCACGGTCAAGGTAAAGCGTTGGGTGTTGAAAAACGCCTGCCAGATATCATGCAATGGATGAATCAAGGTCAAGCACGATTAAAAGAGTTTTTAGATTACGCCCAAGCTTATTTCGAAACGTTGGAAGCCAAAGCAAAGCCGAGTGAGTAATCTAGCTCAGGTTTAAAAAATTTACCTTCCCTGCACATAGACTTGTTAACCGCGGATCCTGTTTGGATTGGCGGTTTCTTTTTTTTTCTATGCGTGTCACACTTCGCCGGATTTTTGCTAAAAAATAGATTGTTTGAGGGAAGTTTTGCATCCACATATTCTCGTTTTTGATTCTGGTATAGGCGGGACATCGGTCTTGGCCCATCTAGAGCATGCCGTTCCAAATGCGACGTTTAGATATGTTATGGATAACGCCTTGTTACCTTATGGCTTGCAAAGCCAAGAAACTATTATTAAACGTTTGTCTGGCTTAGTAAAACCTAATCAACCTTGGTCTGAGTCAATAGATTTGATTGTGATTGCATGCAATACCGCTTCGACTCAAGCATTAGATGCACTCAGAAAGATGACAACTATACCCATCGTTGGGGTCGTCCCTGCGATAAAACCTGCGGCATTACAGTCTAAGACTCGACATATTGCGCTCTTGGCAACCCCAGCGACTACCTCTAATCAATATACACACAATCTTATTCGAGAGTTTGCATCGGATTGCCAAGTCGATTTGCATCATTCCACGGATCTTGTGCGTCTTGCTGAAGCGTGTTTTTGGCAAAATACGACTAATGAAACCGAAATAATTCGTGAAATCCAACGCCTTTCTATATCACCGTACGTAGATCAGTTGGTATTAGGGTGTACTCATTTCCCTATTATTGCGCGACAGATCAAGTCCGCTCTTGGAGCACAGGTAAGTTTACTTGATTCGGGCGCTGCAATTGCGAGAAGAGTGATGCATTTGCTCGGGAGCAGTGGAAAACAAATTTGTGTAAATAAAAAAGGCTTAGTCTACTATTATGCGACTAAGCCCATTGTGCATTCAAATAACTCAATTACTGATGTGTTGAATATTGATTTAAGTTAAAACGTATCTAACCTTGCTATTCTGATTCATCAGGTTTTTGTTTCGCTTCGCGTACTTTTAAAGTGCGTTGTTGAAATTCTTTGTCATTGAGAGCCGAAATTGCTTTTTCGGCATCCGCTTCTGCCATTTCAACAAAACCAAAACCGCGACGTTTGCCCGTATTTTTATCTTTCAATAAACGAACATTGACAACAGTGCCTTGTTCTTCAAACAAAGAACGAACTACCGTTTCGTTAGCTCTGTATGGAAGGTTTCCTACGTAAATTGTTTTTGTTTTTATCGCGTCGGTGCTCGTAATGGGTTCTTGTTCACTTACACGAGTTGATAGTAAGGCAGTAAGTACACCACCCAATAATGTGCTGATTGCAACAACTAAAGCAAATTGACCTTGCAGAGTTGCGGCCATCGTATGTGCGATGAAAAAAGCGATTAAACCAAGTAACGCACTAATAAATAATGATCTTTGATCTGGGAATTTCATATTGTTGTACCGAGTAAACAATGGATAAACATTAATTTAACAAACGAATTTGCTATCTTAACGACTTAAATAATCTTCGCAATAATAAAAAGCATAGATTACGAGATAAACGTAATAAATTTTAGTCTAGTTGCTGTTATTTTCAGCAATTCACTCAGGCTATGGACGAATTTTCAGCGAACAAACAAAAAGATCAAAAAAACAGTTGATCCAATTTTAGATCGCCCTATAATGCGACCCCACTGACACGGCAGACGACGCAACAAAGCGAAATACAACGAGTCAGTTGAGTCGAGTAAAACTTAACGCTGAGCTTCAAACGAAAATCAAAATTAAGTGTTGACAAAAAAATTGGATGACGTAAGATTCGCATCCCTACCGCGACACGGTTCGCGGCGAACTTTGAAAGTTCGACACGTTCTTTAACAATATAAAGCAATCATCTGTGTGGGCACTCGTACA
>CAPN01000057.1 GCA_000333235.1 Pseudoalteromonas luteoviolacea B = ATCC 29581
CGGCTATTTTTCGAGATTTGAAGGGATTGTTTTTTTAGTAAGATGGTTAGTAAAAACAGTGGCTATAACCAATCGATGGATTTGATTGGTTTCTGTGTTATTGATTTGAATAAACTGAATAAATATATGGCGGTCTTACTGCTCAGCCCGTGCCTTTATACCACTTTGCATCATTTTTTGCGGCTTGTGGACGACTAAAAAGGACAGGCATAAAAAAAAGTAAAAAAGGACAGGCATAAATAATTTCAGATATTTTTAACCCCTGCCTCTAACCTGAGTTTTGTTAACAGGTTGACACGCTTCTTCTAGCAGCAATACGAATGGCTATTTTTCGAGATTTGAAGGGATTGTTTTTTTAGTAAGATGGTTAGTAAAAACAGTGGCTATAGCCAATCGATGGAGCTGGTAGATTTCTATGTTATTGATTTAAATAAACTGAATAAATATATGGCGGTCTTACTGCTCAGCCCGTGCCTTTATACCACTTTGCATCATTTTTTGCGGCTTGTTGTTTTAAGGCTTGGCTAGTTCCTGCAAAGTTTGCATATTGACGTCTGAAACGTTGGACTTGCTCTAACCACACGGCTTCTTCGATGTTAAGTGTTAACAGGATTTTTGGTACTGCTTTACTAATGTACCCTTTCTTTTTAGGGTGAATATGTCGTCCACTCCAGTCAACTAACTCCAAATAATCCAGTAGTTTAAAAGGCAAAGCGCTGTCTACGTGGCTACCGCCAAAAGGTTTAAGTTGTTTTGGTTGCTTATGGTGTTGGCTGTCGTCGTTTTGTGTAAGTGCTTGACTCGTGTTTACTTGTTGTTCTTGATTGGCCTTAAATTGGGCTAGGCGCTCCTGTATTGAAGTAAAATCGCTGTCCTCTAGATTTGTCGCTATATCTGCTCTGATTGGATTTAAATCGACGTAAGCCATGCAGCTGAGTAACGCAGTTTCGTCTAGTAAGGCCTGCGATTTATATCTGCCTTCCCAGTATTTGCCAGTACATTTATCTTCTTTGTTCGCTTCTCTGGCGATAAATTCATTGAGGTTTTTCATATACCAACTGATGTCATACAGTCTTGAACGCCATTGGGCGATGGTTTTATCTAAAAACACCTTACTTGCTTCATCTAATACTTCACCGCTTAGATAGCGCTCTACCAGCTGATTACCATTGTAAAGTTTATACCAACGCTCAATAACTTCGTCATCAGACCAATCAAGCGCTTGCTGTTTGTTCACCTTGACTACCAAGTGATAGTGATTGCTCATGATGGCATAAGCCGCGATTTCTATGGCAAAGATACTGCTAAGCAACTTCATTCGCTCTACGAGCCACTCCCGTCTATGGTCGAAGTTTTTGCCTGTGTACTTATCCTCTCCGCACAAAAAAGCACGACGGACGCATCGTGCTATTAAGTGATAATAAGGCGTGGATGCCAAATCGATAAGACTTTTCCTTGCTCTGGTCATAGGACTGAACTCAAATTGACACTGTGTATAAAAACAGTAGTTCCCAGCGTGAAATTTGCAAAAATTTTATGCCTGTCCTTTTATTTTCGCTTCTCTGGCGATAAATTCATTGAGGTTTTTCATATACCAACTGATGTCATACAGTCTTGAACGCCATTGGGCGATGGTTTTATCTAAAAACACCTTACTTGCTTCATCTAATACTTCACCGCTTAGATAGCGCTCTACCAGCTGATTACCATTGTAAAGTTTATACCAACGCTCAATAACTTCGTCATCAGACCAATCAAGCGCTTGCTGTTTGTTCACCTTGACTACCAAGTGATAGTGATTACTCATGATGGCATAAGCCGCGATTTCTATGGCAAAGATACTGCTAAGCAACTTCATTCGCTCAACAAGCCATTCTCTTCTATGGTCGAAATTTTTGCCTGTGTACTTATCTTCTCCGCACAAAAAAGCACGACGGACACATCGCGCTATTAAGTGATAATAAGGCGTTGACGCCAAATCGATAAGACTCTTCCTTGCTCTGGTCATAGGACTGAACTCAAATTGATACTGTGTATAAAAACAGTAGTTCACAGCGTGAAATTTGCAAAAATTTTATGCCTGTCCTTTTATTAGTATTAATAAGACTCTTCCTTGCTCTGGTCATAGGACTGAACTCAAATTGGTGCTGTATATAAAAACAGTAGTTCACGGCGTGAAATTTGCAAAAATTTTATGCCTGTCCTTTTATTAATGCTTTTATTAATGAGAGCGGCAGTACGCAGCCCACTTTGGATGTGTTGCGTAAGCTGGCTATTGCGCTGGCTGTGAGTGCAGATCTGCTTGTTTTTGATAAAGACGAGCGCAACCCTAGGGATGAGCTTAAACGACAATTTGAAGCCCTGAATGATTTTGATGATAACGAAGTACATATTGCCCGAGAGCTACTTGATAGCCTGATCTTAAAGCACAACGCGAAACAAGCGTTTCTTGGACAACTGAAGGACTAAACGGCCACTAAGGAAATAGGCCGCTAAACAAAGCCCCGCACGCGCGCAGGGCTTTGGGGGAGCTGTATTTGTTTTTTAATAAAACTAACAGGTGTTTTTCTTCACTATACGCCCTTTCCAACTCGCTGTGGTCAATGCCAAGCAACCAAATCTGCTGGCAGGACGGCACACGTAAGACAGAAAAGCCCGGCGCTTAGGCCGGGCTCGGTAAGTTAATTTACTATAAGCAAAACTTGCCTAACTCTAACAATCACTCATCATTGCTTTTAGCTTGAATCCCGAAACTCCCCATCCATAAAAAGAATGATAAAAAAGCCACTTTTTTAAAGAGATAAGCGTAATATCCCCAGCCTTCCCCTCGAATCCAAGTATAGCGACCAGTATCTGCAATTCCTGTTGCTAAAAGGTCATAAACATCGAGCAACAAAGGAGTTGCAACGGCTAACATTACCAACTTTAAAAATGAAACATACTTTTTATTTACCTTTATAATTAGCAACTTATTTCTTTCCATTTTTTATCTGCTCTTTTATTTCATCTTTCATTACCGTTTGGGCGCCTTCCGATACAGCATCAACTGAGTTTTTAAATGTCGCAGAAGCTGTGTCAGCAACACCCTTGGTGATTTTAGCTGCTACCCCTATACTTTTAGTTCCTGTTACCTGTAAAGCCACTTCCGTTGCTACCCCTGAAGCAGGATTCTCACTTTGAACTGCTGCTCCTAAACCAGTCAAAAATGAACCAGCGCCAGTCACTGCTGCTACTTCAGGATGACCAAACGTTAAAGCCACAACCGTAGCACCTGCTAAGGCATTAGACGTTATGCTTAAATTTTCAGCTGAAGTTGCATTTGAGATATTATTGGCGATTTGATTTGCTGCATTAGCAAATCCTTGAGCTTTAGCAGATTGAATTGCAGCAACTCTATCCGCGGCTGCATTTCGTCCGAAAATATTAGCAAAGTTTGCAGGTATATCGAACTCTCCCGTCGGATCAGTCATGTTGATAGGATCATTCCCCACATAGGCATACCAGTTCATGCCGTCTTCGTAACCGATGGGGTCGGTCTGCATAAAGCGGCCCAGCTTCGGATTGTAAACCCGTGCTTTGTAGTAATACAACTCTGTGCCCGGAATTAACGTTTGACCGGTATAACGAAAACGCGATGCACTGTCATTTTTTGGTTCACCATAAGGTCCATACTGGTGAGTCACGACAGTCTTACCTGAGCTGTCTAATTCACTTACAATCGAACCTCTTTCATCGGCAAGTAAATAACGCTTAGCACTGGTTGATGAGCCTGTATAGTGAACTAACGGCGTATCATCGCTAATGCCATGCACATAGCGATTGACCAAATTCCCGTCGCTATTGTATTCGGCAATTAAATCATCACCATCGTACACATAGAGTCGTTTACTGCCATTTAATGTAGTCGCGCTCAACCTTCCTGTTGCATCGTAGTCTAGCGCAAGAGTATTCCCCGCCTTGGAAGCCGATATCAATCGGTTATGTGCATTAAACGTGTAATCCCAACCATCAAATGAATTCAAATTTCCGTTGTCATCACGATTGGTGCAAAAGGACAGGCATAAATTGATTTTATGCCTGTCTATTCTTTGCTTTCTGCCTGTCTATTCTTTGCTTTCTTTTCTATTTTTTCTTTGAAAAAAAAATTAATTTAACCATACCAGAGATTTCTTCACTATTATCCCCCCCCAAATGACAATTGCAGCATATCTATCAGCTTGCGTACTTTCGGTGAAAGGTGTTTACGGCTTGGGTATAACGCGTAAATGCCAATTTCAGGGGCGCGATAAGATTCAAACAGTTGCTCTAATTGGCCTTGTTCGAGGCTTTTTTCAACATAGAATAAGGGTAATCGAGCAATCCCTTGACCGCTGTGTACAAGTTGAGTTTGCATATGACCATTGTTGCATCGAATACGTTGGCGTACTTGGACAACATCGACGTTTTGCTGGCTATTAATGTATTCCCATCGCGTAGGCGATTTTAAGTTGCTATAACAAATACAATGGTGTTGGCTAAGTTCTTGTGGATGATATGGTCGTCCATAGCGTTCTAAGTACGTTTTGGCCGCCACGGTAACAATCCGGCTAGAGCCTATTTTACGGCATATTAAACTGGATTCACTCAATGCGGTCGTTGCTCTTATCGCTAAATCATAGCCTTCAGCAACTAAATCGATGTGCTTATCACTTAAATCTAAATCTAACGTCACATTCGGGAAACGGGATAAATAATCGCTGAGCACAGGTTCAATGTGAGTTTGCGCTAACGCAATGGGGCAGCTGAGCTTTAGCTCTCCTTTGGGGATTTGATCGGCTTGATCGATGAGACTGAGTGCTTGCTCCGCGTCATTAACCAGTTGCACACAGTGCTGATAAAACACTTCACCCTCTGGTGTTAATGCAATTGATCGCGTTGTACGATTGAGCAATCGAGCACCAACTCGTGCTTCAAGGCGCGACAAGGTTTTGCTGACATGAGAATTGGAATGCCCTAACGCCTCTGCTGCTTTGGCAAACCCACCTTGCTTCACTACTTGCACAAACACGGGAATACCATCAAACATGTCATTATTAGTCATTTGGAAATAGTCATTTAACTTTATAGCTATTAATGATTATTAAATATCAATATACACTAAAAGCAAGTCAAAAAAGCCACCTTCACCTAGGAGCACTATTATGAAAGTATTCGCGTTTGCTGCAACGAGCAGTCGTCAATCAATTAACAAACAACTTGTTCAATATGCCACTTCGCTCATCGCGAACGCAGACATTGAGCTGATTGATTTAAATGATTTTGAAATGCCGATTTACAGCACCGACAGAGAAACCGAGCATGGCATTCCAGATGCTGCTCAACGTTTTTTTGACAAAATCACGCACGCTGATGCGGTAATAATTTCTTTCGCTGAGCACAATGGCACCTACACAGCCGCCTATAAGAACGTGTTTGACTGGGCGTCACGAATTAATCAAAAAGTATTTCAAAACAAACCGATGTTGCTACTTTCTGCGTCTCCAGGTCCAGGCGGGGCAAAAAGTGTCTTAACACAAGCCAATGCTTCTGCACCTTTCTTTGCAGCTCAAGTTAAAGGGTCGTTGTCGGTACCGAGTTTTTACGACAATTTCGATATGGTGTCTGGTAAACTCAACAATGCTCAACTTAACGAGCAATTAACTGCTCAGGTTAAAGCTCTTTTGTCATAAAGTACTTCGCACCATGCAGTGGGTAATCGCTTTGTACCCACTGCACTTGATAACCGTGCTTTTCATAAAATGGCTTGGCTTGAAACTCTAACGTATCTAACAAGGCAAATTGGCACCCTCGCTCACGTGCAATACGATGGGCTTCAAGTAAAAGCGTTTCACCATACCCTTTGCCGCGCTGCGCTTCGTTTACCCACAAGCGTTCGATGTGCAACCAATTGCCAAAGGTCACTCCAGAGAGTCCCGCTTCAATTAACCCTGCATCATCTTTTATGGTGATTGCCACACCTTTTTTTACCGTGACATCCCAATGCGTTTGATTAAATGCCACCAGCTGTTTACTTAAAAAGCTGGCAACAGAATCAACGTCTTCTTCAATGTGCAATTTACCCACTGTGTCGCCTGTTTTGGTCATTTAACTTATCTCTTTGTTAAGGTAATTGGCATGCTCACGCGTGGCAAACGAGTTATGCTTCGCAATCGAACTACATTTTACGATATAATGGCACCTTGTTTTCAATTTGCGCATTATATTTTTATGGATAACCAACCAAATAACCCACTACACGGCCTTACGCTTGAAAAAATTTTAACCCGTTTGGTCGAAAAGCATGGTTGGAAAGGCTTGTACGCACACATCAATGTGAATTGCTTTTATAAAGACCCATCCATCAAGTCATCCTTAAAGTTTTTACGTAAAACCCAATGGGCAAGAGATAAAGTCGAAGCGCTGTATATCGACACCTTTACTCACGTTCCTGAGTTTACCTGGAAGCCCATCAAAAAAGCTTAATTCCGCTATGTAACTTTGGGAATATGCTCGAGTCGCTCAAACGCAAAATATTGCACTTTTCTTCGTTTTCAACGATGTTGTGTTTTCAAAACTAAAACAACACACGGTCCCTCTTCTTATAAATTAGACGGACTTAATTGATAATTAAGGAAAATATATGCGAACCCGGTTACTTGCAGCCGCTACAGCGCTTGCCTTATCACCTGTTAGTATGGCTGACGAAGGTATGTGGCAACCACATCAACTTCCTCAGCTTGAATCCATTTTAAAGGCTAAAGGACTTAAGATTGATCCTGCATCGATCTCGAAACTGACCGAGTTTCCGATGAATGCCGTGATCAGTTTAGGTGGCTGTACGGCTTCTTTTGTTTCACCTAAAGGATTGGTTGTCACAAACCATCATTGTGCCTATGGTTCGATTCAATTCAATTCAACAACCGACAATAATATTTTAGAAAATGGTTTCTTAGCGAAAAAAATAGCACAAGAACTTCCAGCAGCTCCTGGTTCTCGCGTTTATGTTACTGAGCAAGTGACTGAAATCTCCAATCAGATCAATGAAGGTACGCAGTCCTTAACTGGAAAGGCACGATTTGATGCGATTGATCGAAATTCAAAAGCGGCGGTTGCCGAATGTGAAAAAGACACTGGTTATCGATGTAATGTTTATACGTTCCATGGCGGACTGCAATACTTTTTAATTAAAGCCTTGGAAATCAAAGATGTTCGCCTTGTATATAATCCAGCGATGGGGATCGGTAAATTTGGCGGTGATATTGATAATTGGATGTGGCCACGTCACACTGGTGACTTTTCATTCTATCGCGCCTATGTAGGAAAAGACGGCAAACCCGCTGAATATTCGACAGACAATGTCCCCTATGAATCTACGTCCTTTTTAAGTGTCAGTGCTAAAGGCGTACAAGACGGCGATTTCGTGATGGTGACTGGCTATCCTGGGCGCACCAATCGCTATCGTGTCGCCAGCGAAGTAGACTACGTCTTCAATACCGCCTACCCACAATCAAGAGCCCTGAATTCAAAATACGTTGAACTGATTGAAGCCAATGCGCCAGAAGGATCTCAAGCTCGTATTGCTTACGAAAGCACGATCGCTGGATACAACAACTACATTAAAAATTATGGTTCAATGATCGAGAGCTTTAAAAAAGGCTCCATGTTTGAACGTAAACAGCACACTGAACACGCCTTGCAGGCTTGGATCAATCAAGATGCGGATCGAAAAGAAAAGTATGGTTCTGTTTTGGCTGAACTAAACGCCTTAGTGATTGAATCACAAGCAAATCATGAACGAGACCGTGTATTAGGTATGGTTCATCGTTCACAAATGATCTCCACAGCCAGGCTGCTTTATCGTCTCGCGATCGAAAAACAAAAACCAGACGCAGAGCGCGAAAGTGGTTATCAAACTCGAGATTTCACGCGGATAGAAGCGCGCCTCAAGAGCATGAGTCGTCGTTTTGATGAAACGGTAGACAAAGCCATTTTATTACACTTTTTGGAACTCTACGCCGCTCTACCAGTAGCTGAGCGAGTTTCAGAGGTTGATTCGGTCTTGCAACTAGAGGAAGGTTTCAATAAAGCGAAGCACTCAGCACTGCTCGATACAATGTACTCGCACTCAAAAATTGCGGACGAAGACACGCGTTTATGGATGATGGGACTCGAACTATCGCAATTACAACAAAGTACCGATCCGTTTATACACTATGCGAAAGCCATACATGCAGTCATGCAACAACTCGAAGACAAAGAAAAAGACCTAGAAGGCCGCCAGCAATCTGCTCGTCCAAAACTAATGGAAGCCATTATTGCGTATAACCAAGCCATTGGAAAACCGGTTTATGCTGATGCGAATAGCACGCTGCGGGTCACTTACGGCACAGTTGGTGGCTATTCACCAAAAGATGGGTTGTGGGCAACGCCATTTACTTCACTTGAGGGCTTGCTTGCCAAAAACACAGGCACAGAGCCATTTAACTCACCAGATAGACAAAATACCTTGATTAAACAAAAAGATTACGGTGACTATACAGGCAGTTTAACCTCCGTCCCTGTAAACTTTTTATCTAACGTCGATACCACTGGCGGAAACTCAGGTTCGCCGACGCTCAATGGCAACGCGGAGCTCGTTGGATTGCTGTTCGATGGTGTTTATGAAAGTATTATTGGTGATTGGGATTATGACGAAAACTTAAATCGTTCTATCCATGTTGATTCGCGCTATATGTTGTGGGTTATGGATAAAGTAGACAATGCACAAAATCTACTTAACGAAATGAAAATCGTTCGATAAACCCAACTTACTAAACGTCAAGGCAAAACGTTTTTCGCCTTGACGTTTACCGTGCTTTTAAGCTTCTGGCCCGTCTAGGGTAAACACGAGATGTTTACGCATATCTTTTAAAATCACGCCTTTTTTAAGCATCATGCCACTTAAGCGCTTTTGCCAGATCAGTAGGTCGCTTTTTGCATGCTCTAGGCTCGCTTCATCTTGAAACTGAAAACGAAGCAATAATGAGCTTGGAAACAAATGATATTCCATACTAAACCAGCATTGCAGCATGCCTGGGATTTGCTCTTTAGCTTGTTGCTCAATGGTGTCGGCAACGGCCATAACAAGAGCTTGCTGTTTGAGCTGTACCGCCGAAAGTTTTTTCATAATGTTTCCTAACTAAAAAAGAATGGTCCCCCAAGTTTCATCAAAAGGCTAGATTCAGCGAGAAATTGAGTTACCTTGAGTATATACCAGTTGTCGAAGTGATTCTAAACCTCAATAACAGCGTCTGCTTCCTGGCACTTCCCCCTTTGTTTTCATTTGAGTAGCAAAATCAGTTACACTCAGCATAGAGCACTTATTAGGATCATTCGTTTATGCGTATTGTTAAGCCTTTATTTCTTACCTTAGCCATTGGGTTCACCTCACATGATGCAGTGGCCGCGCCGGCAGGATGGCAAGCGATGCTAGACCTCGCACACCAATTTCCTAACCGCGTGGGCGGCAGTGAAACTGAAGCAGCGGCGGCAAAGTGGCTGACTCAACAGTATCAGGCGCTAGGGTATAGCGTGACGACCCAACCTTTTGAATACAGAGTAAAACTCAATACCTTTAAGTCGCAAAATTTGATTGTCGATATTCCGGGAGAACGTGACGACATCGTCATTGTGGGAGCCCATTTTGATGCAGTCCCGAGCAATCAAGGTTCAACCGGGTTTACCGATAACGCCTCTGGCGCAGCGACGTTACTCGGTTTAGCCGAATTATTGAAATCACAAAAGCCACATTTCAGTGTCAGACTTATCTCGTTTGGTGCGGAAGAAGTGGGTCTGCAAGGCGCTAAATATTATGTAAACGCCAGTAAAACCGCGCTAAAAAATGTGATTGGCATGATCAATTTAGACACGGTCATTGGTGGCGATCATCTATATATTCATAGTGCGCATACCAAACCCTATGATTGCTCACGCTTCGATCTAGACGCGAGTCGATATTCACACAAGCCAACCCTTCGCGATGCTCTAATTAAGCAATCAAACACCAGTTTTCTGCCTGCAAAGTACACATTGCACCCAGAAACAAAAGACTATCCCAAGGGTGAAACAGGCAGTTGGTCTGATCATGCTCCTTTTGCCTGCGCCGGACTTCCAATCGCTTATATCGAAGCGACTAATTTTATGATCCACGGTGAAGATGGCTATGATGGCTACTCGCAAACGGTTTCGCCTGCCCTTTGGACTTGCTTTGATCAAACCACACTCGGCGCGTGTGACAGAGACGATGAAAGCCAGTGGGGTAAAATTTGGCACACCCGTTTTGATCAACAAAACTACATAATAAAGGCGCTTGAAAAACAAGTAACGGATCAATTTTCATCAAATGTGTTACTTATCCGCGATTTCTTAATCTCATCGGATATCAAGGACTGATCGTTATACCCAATCTGTTTGAAGAGGCCTGTTTCAAAGCTCAATCGTGTTTTCAATACTCGGCACGCGAATGCAAAAAAGGTCGACACCTTTTAACTTAGCGCAACAACGTACTGGCAACACGATGTCGCTCCACAGGGCAGCTTTACAGATTGAGTGGGTCTATACCCCAAGCAACCTTAAACGGTTTTGGTAAGAAATTTTATTTCCCTTAATAAACAACACAATAATAAATTAATGCTTTTGATAATGATTTCCATTTAGATTGTTAATTATGCTATTATTGGGTACAATGCAGCAAAATTAAAGGGAAATAATCTTACGATGACTAAACTATCTATTGCGGTTTTAACCGCGCTTTCTTCATTACCTGCTATTGCTAATTCAAATGCTGCTCAAATTGAGAAAATCGAAGTTCAAGGAACTCATGTCGAAGACGCATCATCGCTGCTTCGTAATGGCTTGGACGTTAAGGAAGTTGCTCGTTCAGTCCACATTATCGATAAAAAATTGCTCGAGGAAATTAGACCAAAATCGCTTGAAAACGTGATTACCTTTACCTCAAACGCCAGTTTTCTTGGTAGTTCCGATGGTCGAGAAACGAGTTTAACCCTGCGCGGGTTTCAAAAACCGCCAATCCTTATCGACGGCTTTCGTGTTTCTCAGTGGGGTGGGGTAAGCGATCCTGAAATCTACGGTTTAGAACAAGTCGAAATTTTAAAAGGCCCTGACTCGATTTTGTTTGGCGAAGCAAACCCTGGTGGTATCGTTAATATGCGTGCCAAACGCCCGAGTAAAAACAGTCAAAACGAGGTTATTGTCGAGTTCGGTTCCGATGGCTATATCAGCCCTCGTGTTGATGTTGGTGGCGAGCTAAGTAACACCAGCTTAGTTCGTGTTATTGGTCTTTATAAGACCGACGATACACATAGAAACTATACCAACCCTGTAAAGCGTGCTTACTTTGCGCCTTCAGCCAAATTTATGCTTACCGATACCACAACCTTCACGGTATTAGCGGAAATCACTAAAGATGATAACCCTGCTGATTTTGGTAATGTATTGCTTGATGGAAAGCTTTTAGGTCCGATTGGACAAGTCAATAATGGCCCCGATGATACAATGAAGCGCCATTTATATAACTATGGTTTAGATCTCACTTCACAACTAAGTGCACATTGGCAACTGAACGCACGAGCTCGCTCCATCGACTCGGGTTATGAATACAGCGTATTTTGGATGCCAGCTGCGTACATCAAAGAAACCAATCAGGTCATGCGTGTACCTGCAAATCAGATTAACGAAAACAAAGAGATGGCTTACCAGTTAAGTCTCTCTGGCGACATCGATATTGGCACACTGCGAAATCGCATTGTTGTGGGTGCCGATCACCGGACAACCGACGGATTCAGTGGTGGCGGTTGGGACCCTAAAGTGGCCAGTATGCTCGATTGGAATAATCCTGATTACTCGCAACCAACCCCTGCATTAGAAACGTTAGGTCTATATCGATTCTCAGATGAAGCCACACGCTATGGCGTATTTGTACAAAATCACCTCTCGCTCACCGACGCACTGCTTTTAAGTGCTGGTATTCGTCACGATAGCGTTGAACGTAAAAAAGACGGCGGGGAACAACAAGAGTTAAACCACACCAGTGCGCAACTTGGTTTAACTTACGCTATAACTGACGATTACCGCGTTTATTCAAGTTATTCAGAGTCGTTTTCACCCAATACTGGCTTAGATAAGTTTAATCAATTCCTTGCGCCGGAACAAAGTGAAGGTATGGAAATTGGTATTAAAGGCCAATTTAATCAAGATATTAGTTTTACTCTCGCGTATTTTGATATTACCAAGCAAAACGTCGCAGAAAACGATCCGACAGCACAAATTGATCCAAACTCCTTAAATCCATTTGGTCAACGCACTGTAGGTGAGCAAACCGCAAACGGCGCAGAAATTGACCTAAATTGGCAAATTTCGACGCAGTTTTCTGTCTTTGCAAATTATGGCTATGCGGATCACGAGATCGTTGGCCTAAATGCCCAAAATCAAAAAGTCAGTAAAGGAAAAGCGCAAAACACACCCAACGCGAATAGTTCCATTTGGCTAAAATACGATTTCGAATTCGGCCACGGTTTTAATGCTACCGTTGGCGGCGGTCTGCAATATACGGGTGAGCGTTACATTTCAAATGACGTAACGTTAGATTCTTATACCTTAGTTGCCGGTTATTTTCGCGTTGAACAAGGCCCATGGCAAGCTCAGCTCAACATTCAAAATGCCACCGATGAGCGTTACGTAGCCCAAACTTCGGCGGCGACGGCGGCTCGAGGGGTTCAAGCCGGTAAACCGCGCGCGGTTATTGCCTCAATCGCCTATCGTTTCTAATCGATGATAAATCAATGGAGCAGCACTGCTGCTCCATTTATATAAAGGATTGAATAATGAATCGCTTCTTTGGCTTTTTTCGAAATCAACGATTTTGGTTAGCAGGACCGCTCACTACTGTTGTGTCGATGTTGTGCATGTTGGCAATGGCAGTTTATTTTCCGCCTGGCGTTGGCAACATCAACAACATTCTGATGCCACTTCTCATGTTTCCGATTATTTGGGCATGTATTTTTTTCTATGCCTACCTTACTCAACACTTAAAACGCGCGTGGTTTATTATCTTTACCTTAGGATTAATAAACCTAGCGATCATTGTGCTGCAATTTACCTTGGTGAAAGGAAGCTGATCCCATGACACGTACTCAAATAGAAAAATCAACGAAGAAAGCTTCGCTACTCAGCTTGCACAGTTGGTCAGGTGTTGTTCTAGGTATGCTGCTTTATGCGGTCATTTTCACTGGAACGGTTGCGGTTATTGCTCACGAAATTGGACAATGGTCACAAAGCCAAGCACCTAAAGATCGATTGCGCCATGCTGATATCGATGCGCTAGTACGCCAACTTGCCGAGCAAACTGATCCAAAATACACCGAAGAGATAAGCATTACAGAAAGTTATAATAATCAGCTGGTGTTCTTTTTTCATACTCACGGCACCAATCCCTCAGGTGCGTTGGATGACATTGGAGTCGAATATCGCGTCAATGAACACAATGAAGTTGTGCAGACTCGCCAAGGCTTTGGATCTGAATTATTCCCAACTGACGATACAAACGCGCTTGGCCGATTTCTTGTTTCAATTCATACTGAACTGCACATGCCGAAACCTTGGGGGCTTATTCTTACCGGTATTTTAGGACTCGCCATGCTCGTTGCTGCAGTTTCTGGTATTTTGATGCATCGACACCTTTTCACCGACATTTTTTTACTGCGAAGCGCTCGCTCTGGAGAAAAGCTTAAGCGTGATGCACACACAGTTGCGGGTACTTGGAGCTTACCTTTTGCTTTTTTATTGGCTTTTACCGGCAGTTTTTTTAGTTTTGCCACCTCTTTTGGTTTACCTGCCATGGCGATGGTGGCGTTTGGTGGTGACCAGAAAGCCATGATATATACCTTAGTTGGGGAGCAAATGGAGGTGAGCGAAACGCCAAAAGAAACAACCAATCTCAACCTTATGATCCAAGATGCATCAGCACGAAACGATGCAGCACCGAATAATATCGTGATCTCCCATTACAATACTGAATCGGCGTCGATGGAATTATTCTTTTTACCTTCACAAGGCGCCATTATCAGCAAATATGAACAATATAATGCAGCCACAGGCAGCGCTGAAGGTGTAAAACCCTTTGTAGGTACTGAACCTTCTTTTGGTAGTCTGATCCTATCACTGATATTTCCCGTTCATTACGGAACGTTTGCAGGGCTTTTTTCTAAATTAGTGTGGGTTAGTTTAGGAGTGGCGTCTTGTTACGTCACGATGACAGGTTTGCAGCTTTATGCCCATCGTCGCGAGAACAAGCTGTCTCAATGGCAATGGCTACCACGCTTTTGCCATTGGGGATTTATTGGTTTACCACTGTGCTCGTTGGCAAGTGCTGTCGGCTTTTTTATCAGTTCATCACTTGGCTTGAGTACAAGCAATTGGACACCTTTGGCTTTTGTTATTGCAGCAGGCATGGTCACTATTCTGTCTGTTGTCGTCAAACCTATAACTACGTTAAAGTACGTTTTACTCGCCCTCACGGGGTTGATGTGCATTAGCTTACCGCTCATCCGAATAGCATTGAGTCAAACTGGTTGGATAAGCGCAGTACAACACCACTTCGAAGCCGTATTATTTGTCGATTTATCGTTATTTGTTTGCGGTGCGCTGTGCTTATACCAAGTAGTGAATTACTTACGTCAAAAAACATTAAGTCAAAGTACACTGCCGGAGGCTGTATAATGAACCATTTAATCGCAACTTTTCCGTTTATTGTTTACGCCACCGCCGTGTTAATTTTACTCACTAAATCCGATACGCGTAGAGCAACCTTCTATCGTAAAATCGTACCTGATTATCGTGAATTTCGCATACGTAAACCAATCAGAATGGCGTTGATGTATTCTTTATTGGTGCCATTTATGGTGTTTATTGTGGTGGGGAACGCCGCAGGATTTTTATGTTATTTTGGCGCCATTACCGTCATAGGCTGGCTCGTTGCTGAAATGCCCGGCAACGTGATCTAATACCATTGGGGTCAGAGTCGATTGAACGACTCTGCCCTGCTCAAATTCAGTTGCTCGCTGTTAGAATTTAACAATATTGACCACAGCACCAACCACTGCTCCATGCATACTGGAAGTTATAACCACCTAACCAACCAGTTACGTCGGTTACTTCACCGATAAAGTACAAACCTTGTGCTTTTTTCGCTTCAAATGTTTTACTCGACAACTCATCTACATCAACGCCACCAAGCGTGACCTCTGCGGTACGATAGCCTTCAGTACCATTAGGCTTTAATTGCCACTGGTGGAGTGTTTTAGCTACGCTTTCAATTTCAGCATGAAGCAATTGGTTAAGCGCTTTATCAGGGAGTTGCTGTTGTTCACCTAAAATTTCCACAAACCGTTTCGGTAAAAGCCCAGACAGTGCATTTTTCAACGATTTTTGTGGGCTCTGTACTTTCCACGTTGCAATTAACTCTGCAACGTTCTTCTCGGGTAAAAGGTTAATAGCAACGGCTTGCCCTGCTTGCCAAAAACTCGAAATTTGCAATATTGCGGGACCCGAAATACCACGATGTGTAAATAAAATATTTTCTCGAAATTGCACACCTGACTCGCTTGTCACGATGCTGTCGATACTCACTCCAGATAGACTCTCAAATCGTGCTTTGTCGTGATCGTGCAAAGTCAAAGGGACAAGAGCCGCGGTAGTTGGGTACACTTGCAATCCAAATTGCTCTGCTATTTTATAACCAACGGGTGTAGCGCCTAACTTAGGCATCGTTAAACCACCAGATGCAACAACGAGCGAATGACATTGAAACTCACCTCCACTTGTTGTTAACGTATAACCTTGTGTGGTTTTATCGACACTTAAAAGCTCGGTACGCAGTTGAACTTCGACGCCAGCCCACTCGCACTCAGTCATTAGAATATCGACAATGTCTTGCGCACTGTTATCACAAAATAATTGTCCAAGCGTTTTATGGTGATAGGCCAATCCATGACGCTCAACCAGTTCGATGAAATCCTGTTGTGTATAACGGCTTAAGCAGCTTTTCACAAAATGGGGATTGTGACAAAGGTAGTTATTCGGAGACGCATTTTCATTGGTAAAGTTACATCGACCACCACCACTAATAAGGATCTTGCGCCCTACTTTTTTGCCCATGTCAATAACCAAAACCCGACGGCCGCGGTATCCTGCTTGTGCGGCACACATTAGCCCAGCAGCACCGGCACCTATAACAATGACATCGAAACTCAATTTACTGATCCTAAAACCGATATTTTATACTGGTGAAGTATACCAGAGTCCTCTTGCATTACTTACCCACCTTTTTGTTTACATTTATTAACAATCAGAGTGTCGAATAAGTTTTTGAATAATTTATTACTTAATGAAAAGTTTTAACAAAAATGTAATAAAAAATAGATAAAGCAACCTGTATTTATGGTTGCTTTTTGCTCAACCATGGTTTTTTGGAAATCTAGACTTCTGCTTATATCAATTTACCTCTAATCAATAACAATAATTTCCTTGGTTAAAATTAACACAGAATTTACTTTGTTAACGTTCTTTTAGAGTTTGGACTCGAAAGAAGAACAAATAAACAATCTAGGGAAAATTATGATAACAACAAAACAACTAAAGTTAGGTGCATTAAGCCTAGCAATCGCAGCTGCATTTCAAGCTCCAGCAGCATTTGCAGCGACACCAAGTAATGAATTAGCGGCAAAGATTGCAAATCAACCAACCTCAGGTACGCAGTTTATTATTAAATACAAAACCAACGATGACCAAATGTTTGCAAATCAATCAATTGAACAGCTTAATGCACACGCAAAGCAATTTGTTGATAACTTCGCAGGCAATAAAAGCAATGCAAAAGCGAATTATGTCCGCTCAATGGCAGTACAAAGTCATCACGTGGTGCAAGCAAGCAAAAAGTTAACTGCTCAAGAAGCAGAAATGTTCATGCAGGAGATGATCGAAAGTGGTCAAATCGAATCCATTGAAATCGATCAAATGTTACAACCCTTCGCTACACCGAATGATCCACGTTATACCGATCAATGGCATTATTATGAAACAGCGGGTGGCTTAAACCTGCCAACTGCATGGAATACGGCAACAGGTGCCGGTGTGGTTGTGGCTGTACTTGATACGGGTTATCGCCCACATACCGATCTTAACGCCAACATTTTACCTGGGTATGACATGATCTCAAACCTATCAGTTGCAAATGATGGTGGTGGTCGTGATAGTGACGCTAAAGATCCGGGTGATGCCGTAGCAGCGAACGAGTGCGGAAATAACAATCAAGCCCAAAATTCAAGTTGGCATGGTACTCACGTTGCAGGCACTGTGGCTGCCGTGACGAACAACAATCAAGGTGTAGCTGGCGTTGCGTATGGTGCAAAAGTAGTGCCTGTTCGCGTACTTGGTAAATGTGGTGGTTTAACGTCTGACATTGCTGATGGCATTATTTGGGCATCTGGTGGCAGTGTTTCAGGCGTGCCATCAAACGCTAACCCTGCTCATGTTATCAACATGAGTTTAGGTGGAGCGGGTTCATGTAGCTCAGCAACACAAAGCGCTATCAACACCGCACGTGCAAACGGCACTGTGGTTGTCATCGCCGCAGGTAATGATAACGACAATGCAAACAACTACAACCCAGGCAACTGTTCTGGCGTTGTTAACGTTGCATCTGTCGGTCGAAATGGAGGCCGCGCCTACTATTCTAACTACGGAACATCCATTGACGTTGCTGCACCGGGCGGCGCGCAAAGCTACGCGAATGATCCAAATGGCGTTTTATCAACACACAACTCTGGAAGCAATGGCCCATCATCAGATAGCTACCATTATTCTCAAGGTACGTCGATGGCAGCACCACATGTTGCAGGTGTCGCCGCACTTATCAAGCAAGTCAAGCCTTCTGCGACTCCAGATGAAATTGAATCCATTTTAAAATCAACAACCCGTTCATTCCCAGCAACATGCACAAACTGCGGAACAGGTATTGTTGATGCAGCAGCCGCTGTCGCCGCTGCGTCAGGGGGTGGGTCAACAACACCTGGCTCTGAATTACAAAATGGCGTCGCGGTAAATAACTTATCTGGCAGCAAAGACAGCCAAACTACCTTTACGTATAACGTCGCTTCTGGCGCAACTAAAGTTACCTTTACGATGAGTGGTGGTAGCGGTGATGCCGACATGTATGTACGCGCAGGCTCAGCGCCAACAACATCTGTTTTTGATTGTCGCCCATATCAAACTGGCAACAACGAAGTATGTAGTATCGATAACCCTGCTGCCGGTACATTCTATGTCATGCTGAATGGTTACCAAGCGTATTCAGGTGTTAGTCTCGTTGCACAAACAACGGGCGGTGGCACAACGACTCCTCCAGCGGGCGGTGGCGGTACCGTTGCCGATATCTCTGCAAGCAAGAATCAGTGGAAACACTACACCATTGATGTACCAGCAGGTATGGCGTCGTTCACGGTAACGACGTCTGGCGGTACTGGTGATGCCGATCTATACGTTAAGCGCGGCTCACAACCAACGAGCACGGTCTATGATTGTCGTCCATACAAAGGTGGAAATGCAGAAACGTGTACGTTCACCAACCCTCAAGCGGGTACGTACCACCTCAGTCTCTTTGCTTATGCGGCATTCACTGGCGTAACCCTCGACGCGCAGTACAAACCGTAACTGGCAGGCAACATCCCCAACAGTGTGTCATTGCACTGTAGATAAAGAAAAGGTCAGCGCGCGCTGGCCTTTTCTTATCATTTTTTTAATCACGACAAGCCCAGTGTTTGGCGAATGTCCTTCATTTGTTTATGCAATCTAGTTTGTATGTCACTGACTTGCGCATTTGACTGCGCCACTTGCTGTTTCATATTGAGCATCGAATCGTTAAATGACACGAGCAGACTACTTTGCTGCGTTGCCAACCCCTTAGCTTGATTCGCGACTTTGTTCGCATGTTGTGCTCGATTTGCGACTTCTTCTGCATTGGCTTTTAATTCGTGCGCGTGCGTTGTTTGCATTTGAGCATCATCCGCAAGCGCACTTATCTCGGTTGAGACTTGTGTCGAGTTTGCACTTAATGCTTGCAATTGCTGATTAATATCAGACAAAGAATTTTGAGTTTGCTGTGCCAGTTTTCGTACTTCATCAGCCACTACTGCAAACCCACGGCCGTGCTCTCCGGCTCTGGCGGATTCAATCGCGGCGTTAAGCGCAAGCAAGTTCGTTTGTTCTGCGATCGTGCGGATCATCTCAATCACTTTACCAACGTCACTAACCCCATTGAGTAGTTCGTTTAAGCTCGTTTGACCAGACTCCACTCGCACTTGAGTATTTGAACTTGCTTTCAGCATATCCTCCGCAAAACCAACACTTTGTGACATGGTTACGAGCGTTGAACGAGCATTTTCAAACACTTCGTTATTAATATCGTCGACTTGCCCACCGAGCTGCTTAATTTCATCCAGCATGTCTTGTGTTTGCTCTACTTGTTCTGCCGTTTGTTCCGCTTGTTGGCGGATCTCACTTAGGTTGTCGTTCATTTCTTGCATAAAACCATTAACCACTGTGAGCATGGCTTGTCGCGCTTCATTTTCACTTTGTTGACGTTCAAGTAATCGGTTGAAGTAATTCGCGATTTCACCAACTTCTGTGTGAGGGTTCAAATCATCGATACGCTTAAGTTCATTGCTTTCGAGTAAGAATGCAAAGCCACTGCGCAACTTACGCAGCGGATTTAGTACTTGAGAGCGCTGAACGAAGTAAACACCGACAGCAAGTAAAACCTGTAATCCTATCGCAGCACTAAAGAACCACAATACGTTGAGTTTTAAGTCACCTTGTTCCGCTTTGAGCGCCTGCTCTGCACCGAGCAATGTATTTGATATCTGTTTTATATCCGCACGTAGGGATTCAATCCCCTTTCTACGCTCTTCAGTTTGCGTTAGCGTATTTGCAACATCTCGTTCAAATCGTTTAGGCCAACTTACTAATTCCGCTTTTATTTCTAACGCTTTATCTTCCGCTTCCGCACCAAAAAATAGCTCGTCTTCGTCAATTGGTAGCATGACGCCGAGATTCTCTAATTGCTCGATTGTGTTCGCTAGCGATAATAAATTTTCAATACTTCGATGTAGACTCTGCTTCGCGTTATCACTTGGGCTAATCACTTGATTATATGTATAAATAGATAAGTTAGTGACGTCGACAAAGTAATCTTTACTCGCTTCAAAATAACGTGCGGTAAGTGGATGCTGTCCTGCTTCTAAGGTGTAGTTAATCATTGAAGACGCCGAACCGGCCATTTGACGCAGCGCATTATCGAGCAGGGCAAGTTCATTGCCAGAGAGCTTACCAATGGCACGATATTTACCTTGAATATCCTCATTTAATTTAATGAGCTGTTGCTTTAACTTATCAGCCAGAGGTTCGGGCAAAGCCGTCAACGCATTTATCTGGATCTGTTTAATCACCAAAGAGGCTTTGGTAAGATACTGGCTGTCGCCTGCACTTAAGTAATCTTCTATCGTCCCTGATAAGTCCACCAACACTTGATTTTTCAATGCTGAATAGGTGCTATCTTGTTTGTCTAATTCACTGAGTACTTGGCTTGCCCAAAACAACGTTGCTGCCATCACTAAACTTGCCGCAGTCAACAATATCGCTAGTAGCCGAGTAAACGAAGACACTCGCATAATCCACATCCCCTTGGTCAATTTCGGGACTAGACTATTAAAGATTTATGACACTTTGATGTATTGTAAAAAAAATAGACTTTAGTCGTAATTACTTCATCGCGGCTTTCACGTACACATCAAAGCGATTCTTTTTCGTTTCAATCTGCATACTCGGTTTTTGATTATTTAAGAAGGGCGCGTAATCCGGTCGCTTTACTACCACTCGTTTAGTCGCCAACGTCATGCCAAATGACAAAAGCGCATCCGCGTCGCTATCACCGCCCACTAAGGATTGAAACACCCGCATTTCTTTTTTAACTAAAGCCGATTTTTCTCGGTGTGGAAACATTGGATCAAGATAGACAACATCCGGGTTAAAATGGCTATGTTCAAGCAGCTCATGGCTTGTGCCAAAGCTCATTTTCATGTGAGTTTGCATCCATGAACCGATCTCAGCATCCTGATAAGCACGTTGAAGACCATCATATAATAATGCTGCAACCACGGGGTGGCGCTCGTGAAGCAATACTTCACAGCCAAGCGCAGCAAGAACAAAGGCATCACGTCCAAGCCCTGCTGTGCCATCGAGTACTTTAGGCGTCGCGCCTTTATTGAGTCCAACGGCTTTAGCAATTGCTTGTCCTTTACCGCCACCAAATTTACGACGATGTGCAGCCGCTCCCGTTACAAAATCAACGTACACGGCACCGAGTTTTGGTTCATCATCCTTAAACAATTGCAGTCCTTTTTCATCGTAAATCAAACGAAAGCCCCGATTTAATTCAAACCACGTTGCTAAACCAAATTTCACTTCAATTTCGTCAAGGTAGGGACGATTTTCTGGATACGGACTGTGAATAACCAAGCTTACTCCTACAAGGCGAATAAAAAGGGCACACCAAAAGGTGTGCCCTATTATACCGAAACCTCACTGAACCCCAATCTATTTGTAGATGCCTGTAAATGCTTTCTGAATCAAGCATCTTCAAATAGATTGGGTATATTCGAGCCAACTTGCTTTAAAACAGCTCAATGTCAGTTTGCGCTGGCACGTCTTCTTCACCCCATGGTTTAGCAATTCGATTTAGACTTTCAATCAACTCATGGCGTACATCGGTTATTTCAGTGAGCTTATATTTAATGATGGATAGTTCATCGTTTAAAAAAGAAAAATGTTGGTACAATTTATCGATTTCATCAACTTCCTCAACACTCAAAGAGGCATCCGTTTTTTCTCGTAATTGCGCAACCGCAGCTTCAAACGCCATCAATTTAGTACTTTGATGCTCACTGATACCGATTAGCTGCTCGGAAAGTTCTTCGAATACAATACCAATTTGCTCAACTTTACTTAACGCTTCTTCGCTTACTTCCATATCCTTGATTTTCGCATTCGTCGCTTCAAGAATATGCGGAAGCAAATCTTTATATCGACCATAAAGCGCTTCGTCATCGACTGGCATATTTTTAATAAGCAGAGAAACTTTCGGGTAGTTAATGATGGTACGACGACCAAAATCAACAAACCGGCTACCATCTTTGTGCTTTTCTAATAGCTCTTGCTCAATCGGTTGCACCGCCCCTTCTGCTGAGAAAAACATTGCGCTGTTGTGATACCAAAACGCGACAGCGACATCCAGCTGTAAAGGCAAGAAAAATTCAAAGAAATAGTCTCCAAGCGTTTTTAAGTCATGAGCATGATAGCTCTGGCCAACATAACGCATGATCCGCCCCATATCACCCGAGTCAGTCATGGCAATTTCAGCTGTTAATTGCGCGCGTTCGACATCTTGGCTCAACCGTTTTGAATGCTGCATATACTGATAGAGCACTTTAATCCGCGCTTTCAGTTCGTCCGCCTCAAATGGCTTAACAATATAATCCGATGCGCCACTATTATAACCACGCATCCGCTCATCTATGCCTGCTCTAGACGATAAAAACATCACTGGAATATCCGCTGTTTGTTTACACTTTTTCAGCTTTTCACAAACCTCATACCCCGTCATACCCGGCATTTCTACATCAAGAAGAATAATATCAGGATGGTATTTAAGTGCCTGCCTAATCCCCTCGTCGCCGTTTTTTGCGTGGATCAAGGTGCAAAATTGAGATAAGGATTCATCAATAATGTGATGTACCAATCGGTCATCATCGATCGCTAGCACCAGTTTGGACATACAGCTTTCCCTATTTTTTCATATCTTTAAATAGCATAGTCAGTGTGAAAATTTTTGCTAACGAAAAAGCACCAATACTGGTGCTTTTATCGCCATATCATCACTGAACTTGTTTTAAATCATGCGGCATCAACAGAAATACCACTGTGACGCAATAATGCATCAACACTCGGTGCTCTCCCTCTAAAGCGCTCAAATAAAACCATAGGCGCTTCAGAACCGCCCTTTTCAAGAATATTTTGTCTAAAATCGATACCTGCAGCTGTACTAAAGATACCTTCTTCTTCAAAACGCGAGAACGCATCCGCCGAGAGCACTTCAGCCCATTTGTAAGAATAATAGCCAGCGCAATAGCCACCAGCAAAAATGTGACTAAAGCTATGCTGAAAACGGTTAAACTCAGGTGCTTTTACCACTGCAGTTTTTTCACGAACCGCATTCAAAGTCGCTTGAATATTACAGGTATCGGTTGGGCGATAATCTGCATGGATATGGAAATCAAACAGCGCGAATTCAAGTTGGCGCAACATCATCATAGCCGACTGGTAATTTTTCGCCGCGAGCAGTTTATCAAGCAAATCTTTTGGTAATGGCTCACCGGTCTCATAGTGACCAGAAATAAGATTGAGCGCTTGCTCATCAAAACACCAGTTTTCTAAGAATTGACTCGGTAATTCAACTGCATCCCAAGGTACACCATTAATGCCCGCGACTGGCGACGCATCCACTTGGGTCAACATGTGATGAATACCGTGACCAAACTCATGGAACAAGGTTGTTACTTCATTGTGCGTAAACAACGCCGGTTTGCCACCCACCGCTTTATTAAAATTACACACAAGATACGCAACCGGAATTTGTATACTCCCATCGATACGCTCACGGCGACCAAGGCACACATCCATCCACGCACCGCCACGCTTCTTTTCTCGCGCATAAAGATCTAAATAAAACTGGCCACGCAATGTGTTGTGCTCATCATACAAAGAGAAGAACCGCACATCTTTATGGTAAGTGTCGATGCCTTGCTCTTCTACAACCCGGATCCCAAACAGGCGCTTCACGGTTTCGAATAGACCATTTAGCACTTTATCTGCAGGAAAATAAGGTCGTAACAATTCATCTGAAATAGCGTATTTCGCCTGTTTAAGCTTTTCACCAAAATAGCCATAATCCCAAGCTTCGAGTTGTTCTACCCCAAATTCTTTTTTCGCAAACGCGCGCAGCTCATCCACTTCACTTTGTGCTTGCGCTTTAGACTTTATTGCTAAGTCATTCAGGAATGAAAAAACTTGCTCAGGTGTCTCGGCCATTTTAGTAGCCAAAGACTTCTCCGCAAAATTCTTAAAGCCAAGTAATTGAGCCAATTCATGACGCAGTGCTAACTCTTCTTTCATTATTGCTGAGTTGTCGAATTCACCCGCATTTGGACCGAGATCGGACGCTCTGGTCACGAAGGCTCGATAGGCTTGTTCACGGATCGCTCGATTATCTGCGTAGGTCATAATGGGTAAGTAAGAAGGGAAATCTAACGTAAATACCCACCCTTCTAACGCTTTACTCTCGGCAGTATGGGCTGCAAGCGCAAGTGCAGACTCTGGTAACCCGGCCAATTCGCTGTCATCGGTAATATGTAACTGCCAAGCTTGCGTCGCATCTAATACATTATTGCTAAACTTCGTGGCCAATTCTGATAAGCGAACCACAATTTCGCCATAGCGTTTTTGTTTTTCTGGCTCAAGCGCAATACCCGAGAGCGTAAAGTCACGCAGCGCATTATCGATACTCGTTTGTTTTGCGATGCTTAACGTGTCAAAGGTGTCACTTTCTTTCAAAGCTTTGTACGCTTTATACAAGCCTTGGTGTTGACCAACAAAAGTAGAATATTCGGATAACAATGGCAAACAAGCTTCATACGCCTCGCGCAGTGCTTCACTGTTGACGACCGAATTCATGTGACTCACAGGAGAAAACATGCGCGATAAATTATCATCGACCTCTTCAAGTGGCTCTATGAAATTTTCCCACGTAAAGGTATCTTGTTGTAATACCTTGTCAATGGTTTCACGACACTGTTTGATCGCAGCTTCAAGGGCTGGCACAACGTGATCTGGTTTAATCTGAGAAAATGGGGGTAAACCGGAAAGTCCAATTAATGGATTACTCATAGCAACTCGCTTATCTGTTTACGTATTCTATGCAACTTGAAATTGGGGCAAATGCCTCAATTACAAGTTAAACTGTAATTTTTTAAAAGCGTAGCAGGTCTGTTAATCGATTGGTTTAATATTTCATTCTTTTTTAATGGCCGAAAACGCCAGTATATGGCCAAACAACGTGAAGATGCCCATTTTAGAGCTTCACCGTGTTTTCAATACGCGGCGTGCTAATGTAAGAATGGCACCTACTAAATTAGCGTAACAACGCAGTGGAAACACAGTGGCGCTCCCAATTTATTGCCAAGTAAAGAGGAAAGAAAATGGCACAACATTTTGACTATATCGCCATCGGTGGTGGCAGTGGTGGAATAGCATCAGCGAATCGTGCAGCGATGCGCGGCGCAAAAGTAGCGCTTATTGAAGCCAAACATCTCGGTGGAACGTGCGTCAATGTGGGTTGCGTGCCAAAAAAAGTGATGTGGCATGGCGCACAAGTGGCTGAGGCTATCAAATTGTATGCCCCTGACTATGGCTTTGATGTCGAATTAAAAAACTTCGATTGGGGTAAATTAGTAGAAAGTCGCGAAGCTTACATTGGCCGCATACATCAAGGCTACAATAACTACCTCGCAAAAAATGGCGTCACTGTAATAAATGGCTTCGCGAAGTTTATTGATAACCATACGCTCGACGTGAATGGCGCGCGCTATACGGCTGATCACATTTGTATCGCGGTAGGCGGTAAGCCAACTATTCCTGATATTCCAGGCGCACACTATGGCATCGACTCCAATGGCTTTTTTGAACTCCAAACGCAACCTAGGCGCGTTGCAGTAGTTGGTGCTGGCTATATTGCAGTTGAACTAGCGGGCGTTTTACACAGCCTTGGCACAGAAACCCATCTCTTTGTACGCAAGCAAACCCCGCTGCGTACCTTCGATCCTCTTGTGGTCGAAACGCTCACCGAAGTCATGGCAAAGGAAGGGCCCAAACTGCATCCGAACTCAACACCAGAGAAACTCACAAAAGAGACTGACGGCTCCATTACATTACACCTAGAGGACGGCCAATCTCACAATGTAGATCACGTTATTTGGGCAATTGGGCGTCAACCTGTCACCGATCAAATTAACTTAGCAGCCACACAGGTCCAAACTACTGCCAGCGGTCACATCAAAGTAGATGAATACCAGAATACGGCCGTGCCAGGTATCTATGCATTAGGTGATATTATGGACGGGGGTATTGAATTAACGCCCGTTGCAGTAAAAGCCGGCCGAATGCTCGCCGAACGATTATTTAACCCTGCCCTGCCCAATGCAAAAATGGACTACAATTTAGTCCCAACCGTAGTGTTTAGTCATCCTCCTATTGGCACTATCGGGTTAACCGAACCACAAGCGCGTGAACAATATGGTGATCAAGTAAAAGTCTATACCTCTACGTTTGCCGCCATGTACACCGCGGTTACACATCACCGCCAACCGGTGCGCATGAAACTAGTGTGCGTTGGGGACAATGAAAAAGTCGTGGGCTTACATGGAATTGGTTTTGCCGTCGATGAAATGATCCAAGGGTTTGCTGTGGCCATGAAAATGGGTGCAACCAAAGCGGACTTCGACGCCGTTGTCGCCATCCACCCCACTGGCTCAGAAGAATTTGTTACTATGCGGTAATTTGCTGTATTAAAATCCAAGGAAGGATATATGCTCTCTCGCGTGTTAATTTTATTCTTTATTCTACTTTGTGTAACTATCGTATTTTTTCATAGTGAACAAGAAGACAATAAAAAAACAAATAACACATCCCGTGAAATCCCCAATGATAAAACGCGACTTAACCCACCACTAACCGCCGCTAAAATAACCCCCTCAACGAGCAACACACCGGTAGGTGAACAAAATGCCTGTTTACCACAGAGTCAATTCAATACCCACCCTGCCGTTCTAGCTCGCGAGCACCTTGAAACGTTAAACAACCTAAATCCTATGGCGTTTGATTCTGGGTTGGTGTTACTGGATGAATCAAGTTTGCTTGCGATCATAAATCAAGGCAGCCTGCCTCAAGCAAGCTATATCTTAGCGATGAATCTATTTTGGCAAGCGCATTACGAAGGTTTTACTAATCCTTTTTTATCGGAGGAGTTACTCACACACACCGTATTTACGCGCAAACCACTGGATCTTAACAGCTTAAAACAGGCTCGCTATTGGTTTTGGCAAGCGGCGCTGCACGATATCCCCTTAGGTTTTATAGGGTTAGCCGATACTTACCAGCTAGAAGCTAATTTAAATACGGCGTTATCACTTCAAGAACGAAATCAAATGATTAACCATGCTAGCGTTTATCTGAATCTTGCAATAAAAGTAAGCCCTAACTTCGCCAATTATGCAGAACTACAAATGGTATCGTTATCAAAGGAGCAAGCACTGCGCTTTACTTATTATTTACGCCAATGGCATAACGCACGCACCAAGCTCAATAAACCCATCTTGCAAGAATTAGTGTTTTTTGATGAATTAATGACAGCGAAAAAAGAAACTGAAGCACTTTGCATTAAAGATGAGGAATGATACCAATCTTCAATAATACTTGTTCAATTTTAATGAGCCTACAACAATCCATTTAGGAAGTCGCTGCATCTGTCACCAACATCACACAATTGCGTCCCGCATCTTTGGCAAGATAAACCGCTTCATCCACACGTTTTAGTGCTTTACTGAAGGGCTTTTGCAAATCCACTTCGCACACACCAAAACTCGCTGTAACGTTTAATGAAAGTGGCCCATGTTCAACAACTAATTTTTTGACTTCGGTGCGCAATCGTTCAGCCACCATAACCGCATCTTCTATGTTGGTTGCTGGCAGAATAATTAAAAACTCTTCACCACCCAAACGGCTTAAACAATCTTCCACACGGAGTGCTTTTGCACAGCAGTCTGAAAACTGTTTTAGTACCACATCTCCAATTTCGTGGCCGTACATATCATTAATTCGTTTGAAGTGATCAATATCTATCATAATAATCGACAGAGGCTCGCCGCTTCTAAGATGTCGGCTGATTTCTTTACGCGATACATCCATTAGGAAGCGTCGGTTATGGAGGCCAGTTAACGCATCCTGAAACGCTAACTGTTGAAGTTTATTTTGCAAATTAGACAATTCTTTAACGAGTAATCGGCGACTACAGCAATCTGCGAGCATCTCCGCATAGGCAATTTCCATTTCATTCCATAGGCGCTTGCCACCACGTCCTTCACAACAGATCACGCCATGGGGAACACCATTTTTAAAGATCACCGTATCAAGCATGGTAGTGATCCCATTAGGCTGCAAATAACAACCGTTGAACTCTGAAGTGTCTGGATGGGTTGTCGCATCATTCGCTGCAATGCTAAACCCTTTTGCAATTGCCTTAAAATAAATCGGAAAATCAAGATAATTTAAATAGGGATAGTCACCGAGCGGATCCTCTGATCGGCTTTGTGCAAGTTCAGGAAGCTGACCGTCAGGCCAATCTGTGTTCGCGATATTAATAAGCTTAGTTGGCTGTTGAATGTTATCAAATAGCCATGCCGAAATTCGTGCAATGTCGAGAGTCTGCTGCCCTTCAGATAATATATCAGACAAAAAATGAGAGAATTCTCTTGACACATCAAACTCCGCAGAACTGATTCTGCGCAGTCGCTGAGTCATTTCAGACAAACATTTATTCATAGATTCACATGTAAAACAGACAACGTTAACTCAAATAAAACGTTAACATTTTATCTAAGTGTTACACGGCACAAGAAAACCATAAAATATAAGAATGGTCAAGCGCTAAGACATGCAAAGCGCTTGTTCAACTTTAGAACTTATAGATATTTAGATAGGTATTTTTTAAAGATAGGATCGGTGGCCATCAATTGTTTCTGTTCTGCTAAAATTTCGTGCAGAATCGCTTCCGATGTAAGCGGATTAGCTAAAACAACTCGAAATACCACGGTAGGTTGATTCTGATATTGAATCGGCGTTAAACGAGTACGTGAAACAAATGAACGCCCCGCTTCACGTTGGCGCTTTTGCATACTAGCCGTAAAGCGATTCAATGCAGCATAAATATCAATTTTTTCTTGAGCATCAGCATTAGCAATCGCGGCTTTAATTTTCTTTGGCACTAAACGATAGGTTAACAAGCACAATTCGGGCTCTGAAATTAATTCAAAGTCCTCATCTGACTTTATCAACTGGGCAAAGTATTTCGCTTTGGCAATACTTTTATCAATCAGCATTTCATAACCTTTACGGCCTATCACGCGCAAACACGCATGAACTAACATCGCCATGCCCGGACGGCTACCTTCTAATGTGTGACTGCCTAAGTCTTTCGAACCTTTACGTAAAATGTATTCAGCATGATGTTCTATCGCATCTGTCGCGGTAGGGTCTTTGAATAACACAAGCCCTGCGCCCATTGGCACATACATTTGCTTATGAGCATCAATCGTAATTGAGTCTGCTCGTTCTACCCCGTTTAACAAATAACGGTTGTTCGTTGATAACAAGGTGGCGCCGCCCCAAGCGGCATCGACATGGAAATGACAGCCAAGTTCTTGTGCTAAATCGGCCATCTCAGACAACGGATCGATATTGCCTGTTTCGGTGGTGCCCGCGACGCCCACAAGCGCCATGACTTTAATGCCCTTTGCTTCTAATTCTTGAGCCTTTGCCCGCATCCGATCAACACGTACACGGTTATTTTCATCGGTTGGGATGCCAACGAAATTGTCACGACCAATGCCGAGTACATCCGCTGCTTTCCCTAATGAGTAATGTCCTCGCTCAGAAACCAGTACCGCAAGCCCACGATAGCCATAGTGCAGCAAGCCCGCGACCATGCCTTGAGCACCAATGCCCGTAAAGTCGCCATCTGGCTTGAGTAGCCGATTTCGAGCGATCCAGAGCGCTGAAATATTCGCCACTGTGCCACCAGAACAAAACGCTCCAAGTGCGGTATTGGCGCTGTGCATGCATTTATCGTAAAAGCTATCTGGTTGACCGAAAGCTAAGTGGTGCATCATCCCAAGCACTTGACGCTCTAACGGCGTAAACGCTTTTGATGTTTCGATTTTAACGAGATTTTGATTAAGCCCCACCATTAACTTCGACAGTGGCAGCACAAAATGAGGTAAGGCCGAGGTCATGTGTCCGATAAAACTAGGCGCTGCGGTATGCACTGAATGAGCGACTAATTGCTCCATGATCTCTTGCGCATAGTCTGATACAAACATAGGCTCTTCTGGAATAGCTGCTGACTGAAAATCTTTTTCAATTTCATGTAAAGGCTTTTCAACCGCCGCAATATTCTCTTTTAGAAAACCAGCTAAATTGCTCGATATTTCTAATTCGATCCTACTTAAAGTTGATCCTGGCGCTTCGGGAACTGTGAATATTCGCATAAGACTATCTTCAGAAGCGACAGCACAACGCTTTTGGTCCATAACCTACCCGTTTTTAGACAATTTAACTGCAAATGGCAACAACTTACTAATACGAAACCAGTTTGCATTCGTGATCAAAAATAAATGGCTCACTTTACTGTAAAGTGCAAGAAAAGTCTTCTTTCTCACAGAGAAATGTACCAAAGCAATTAGTTTTGCACGCATAATACAAGACATTTTCGCTATTTCCACCTAAACTTATCGGGCTCAGTCTGACCGTAATGTCGACGAGCTTAAACGCCCTATCTCACATGAAAATGATATTCTGTGATGTAGCGAGCGCATCGAAAGAACGACGCAAAAGGATTCTGCGCATGTTATTTTTACCATTTAAATACAAGCCTCATATTTGGTTATTAATCGGCTTATCACTATTCATATCCTGCTTAACTGGCTTCGTTTATCATTCTTATCATAAAGAACGCAACGTAATCATGACGCAAATTGACGAACGTTTGTTGCAAGCAGCCCGTTCTGTACCCTTAATAATCAACGCTAACTATCATGAAAATTTAGTCAATATCTCTGAAAAAGAGAAAATTGAAGTGAGCCAAAAGTTAACGAAATTAGCTCAAACTCTAAAGGTTACTTACGTCTATACCATGGTTTTTGAACCACCCTATGTCCGTCTTAGCGCATCAAGTTTTACAGAAGACGATAGAAAAAATGGCACGCTCTCTGAATTTAACGAAATCTATTTAGAAGCTACCCCAGCAAATATCAATGCGTTTTCATCAACCTCGCCGACTTTCGAAATTTCTCAAGATAAGTGGGGGAAATTTAAATCCGTTTTCGTTCCATTTCTTACCAGTAATGGCCAAGTCTACTTAGCAGGTGCAGACATTGCGATTGAAGATCTAGAGGCTCAGTTAGAAAAAAGCACTGAACACGCGGCTATGACTGCGAGTTTTTTCTTTTTTCTAGCCCTCTTAGTGAGCTTATTGTACTTTTATGTTTATGTTCGCAATCTTGAATATGACCTTTCAACAAATTACCCAAACCGCGCAGCACTATTAAAACGCCTTCTCTCAAAACAGCATCTTCATTGGACTGTAGCCGTTATATGGGTGAAAGACCTTGAAGACATCATCGGATTTTATGGTCTTGAGGTTGCCGAACGAGTCATGGAAAATCTGTTAAATTACTTTAATAGCCGCTGCTCGTCGGGGTACGTGTACCGAATTGCGACTGGAAAATGCGCGCTTCTGCTGCCCAATTGCAATGAAGCCCAAAGCATTGATTTGATCCGTAGCTTTCCGATTTATAGCCCTGTCATAAACAATCCTCATGTGTGTATTCATCTGCACGCTGGTATCGCCTCTGGTAATGCCCAAATGGTGCTCGAAAATGCCTACGTTGCTTGTCGTCAGGCAAAACAGCAAAACGAGCTATTGCGTGTATACAGCCATGAAAATGTTTCGGGAAAGCTAGATCATAAAAATCACTTGGCTTTGACTAACAGCATTCACAAAGCCATTCAAAGTAAACACATACAACCTTATTTTGAACCACGACATTTAGCTCATTCAGGACAAATAACCCAATTAGCATGTTCGGCTCGGATCTTTAATGAATTCGGTCAACTGCTTGTCGCAGAACGAATTGATCCGATTTTGCTCAACTCTGGTCTCGCCAGTCAACTGGCACAAATCGTATTGAACTTATGTATGAATCGTTTTCGCAAAGAGACCATCTCTTGGAGTATGGCTGTGCCCTATGTCGCAATGCATGACCCGCATTTCTTAGATCTATTAAACGATGAATTACGGCGCTATCCGACACCTCAGCGCATTACATTGGAAATTGATGAACAAGATTTACTTAGAAACTATTCAGTTGTTGCAGCATTTATTAGTCAGATGAAAGCGAAAGCGGTAAGAATAATGATCCACAATGTAAGCAGTGGAATCATTACACTCACGCGCGTTATTCGTTTGGATATCGATGCAATTCTTTTAGCGGCGCCAATAGCCACGCACGTTTGCACCGATGAACATGTTGCTCATTATGTCGAACACATGGCTGTTCAATGCCAAAAAGCGAACGTAAAACTTGGTGCTAAACACGTTGGATCCGCAGAACAGTTCGACAAGCTCTGCGCCTTAGGCGTCAATTGGCTGCAAGGGCCATTTGTGGGCCCTGCAAGCCCACAAATACCTGAACCGCTGTTAAAGTTTACACACCAGCCGCGAGCTGGATTGGCCTGAAGCCCAGTACTTGCGCTCGAATGGGGTAATCGCAACATCGCTTTGATAGGCTTCGCTTTGAGTTGGGTGACCCGCCAGGCTCAAAGCGACTGCAAATTCATCCACATAAGTCGACCAATTGCTCCGCACTTCTAAGATACCACCAAGTTTAACAAGATAGGGGAACACTGCAGCACCGTGCCACCGACGCTTTACGTGCTTTGCTTTTGGCCAAGGATTCGGATAAAGCAAATAGTGATGGCTGATCTGCCACTTATCATCGAGTACCAAGCGCCAAAAATCATTCAGATCCGCTTGCACTAAAAGGTACTGTCCGTGTTCTGTTTGTTGATATTCTACAGCATGTTTGGCAAGGCGATGTTTTGACTTATCAATGCCGATGACCAGCGCCTCTGGATGCAGCTTTGCTAAATTCGCTGTACTTTCACCAACACCGCAGCATGAATCGAGTACAATTGGCCCTTTAAAGTTATCGACGCGCGCTTTCACTTCATCAAATGCCGTTTGAGTGTGCGCAGCAATCGGCTTTAGAAAGGGCGTAGTTAAATGCGTTTGCACAATCGACTCAAGTTTGTCGTGAAGTCCCGGTTGATTGCTCGTGACAAAACGTGAATTCGCGTGTTCCATTAATGACGAAGCCCCGTACCTTTTTTAATTAATAACAGCGCAGTGGCAAACAGTACAGCAATTAGACCGAACAAGACTGCAAAGGACAGCCCTAAATGCACATCCGATACTCCCAAAAAGCCATATCGGAACGCGTTCACCATGTAAACTATCGGGTTTGCTTGCGTTACCCACTGACCGACCTCTGGTAACATACTGATCGAATAGAATACTCCACCTAAATAAGTAAGCGGCGTCAGCACAAACGTTGGGATAATACTTATGTCGTCAAAACTATTAGCATAAACGGCATTAATCAGCCCGCCTAATGCAAACACGGCAGAGGTTAAGATCACCGTCGCGACAATAATGGCCATGTTGTGTATTTGAATATCAACAAACAATAGACTAATACACGTAACGATCACACCCACTAGCATACCACGAGTCATTCCTCCTCCCATGTAGCCAAGTACAATGATGTAATTCGGCACTGGAGCTACAAGTAATTCTTCGATGCTTTTTTGAAACTTCGTGGAATAAAAGCTCGACGCCACATTGGCGTATGAATTAGTGATCACCGACATCATAATTAATCCCGGCACGATAAATTCCATGTAACTAAAACCGCCCATTTCACCGATTCGCGAACCGATGAGTTTTCCGAAAATCAAGAAGTAAAGTGTCATCGTAATGGCAGGTGGCACTAAAGTCTGTACCCATATGCGTAGAAATCGAACACATTCTTTTATCCAAATACTTTGAAGTGCGATGCGATAGTTAAACAATCCCATTAATTTCGCCCCTGCTCTAATAATCCTACAAATAATTCTTCAAGACGGTTTGCCTTATTACGCATACTCAGCACGCTAATGTTTTGTGCATCTAATTGCTTAAACACACCGTTTAAGCCTTGAGACTTAAGCACATCGACTTCAAGTGAATGATTATCCAATTGTTTAAATGTATACCCATCTAACGCTACTTGATGTTCAATAGGCGCAATGTCTAACACAAAGGTTTCTTTATCGAGTTTCGCTAGCAATGCTTTTATGGTCGTGTTTTCAACGATAATGCCCTTATCGATGATCGCGATGTTACGACACAACAATTCGGCTTCTTCAAGATAATGCGTGGTGAGTATAATCGTTACACCCTCTTTGTTGATCTTTCTTAAAAATTCCCACATAGAACGGCGCAGTTCAATGTCTACGCCTGCGGTCGGTTCATCAAGAATAAGCAATTTAGGCTCATGCATTAACGCCCTTGCTATCATTAAGCGACGTTTCATACCACCAGATAAGGTTCTGGCTTGTTTGTCTTTTTTCTCAAACAAGCCAAGTTGCTTAAGTAATGTTTCTGCGCGTTGTATGGCCACAGCGCGCGGCACGCCATAATAACCCGCTTGAGTCACTAAGATTTGTTCAAGTGTTTCGAATTGACTAAAGTTAAATTCTTGTGGTACTAATCCTAAATGTGATTTAGCTGCCTCTAGTTCTGAGTCAATACTGTGGCCAAACACGCGAACCTCGCCGTCGGTTTTATTCACGAGCGACGCGATTACGCCAATGGTAGTCGACTTGCCCGCGCCATTAGGCCCAAGCAACGCGAAAAAGTCCCCTTGCTCAACGCTCAAATCAATGTTTTTGACTGCTTCAACACCATTAGTATACGTCTTTTTTAAACCGGTGATTTCAAGTGCTTTCATTTTCCAAGACTCCCTTGGTAACCCCATCGTTGGCTTACCTGATGTTCGATGCCTAAATGATCTAATATTCGTGCAACCATGAAATTCACCAGATCTTCTATGCTTTTCGGATTATGATAGAACCCTGGTGCTGCAGGCATAATAGTGACACCCAAACGGCTGAGCTTAAGCATATTTTCCAGATGGATAGCACTGAATGGGGTTTCACGAGGGACTAAAATTAATTGACCACGCTCTTTGATAACAACGTCTGCTGCACGTTCTAGTAAGTTGTCAGACGCACCTGTCGCAATGGCCGATACGGTTCCAGCGCTGCATGGACACACCACCATTTGTTTCGGCGCAGCAGAACCAGATGCTACTGGGCTAAACCAGTTTTCCTTGCCATACACCTTAATTTGGTTCGGCTTTGCCGCAAACATTGCACTGAGTTGTTCACTGGCTTTCTCTTCATTTGCCGACAGTTTTACATTGGATTCAGTATCGAGTACAACCCGTGCCGCACTTGAGATAAGTACATATACTTGAAAGTTCAACTCAACGAGTACCTGTAGCAACCTAAGTCCATACGGCGCACCAGATGCACCACTAAAACCAAGCGTAATCGCTTGTTTAAATTCATTCATGTTATTGTTTCGCGTTTAACGCGCCTAAAAGTTTATCGTGGATCCCTTCAAATCCACCGTTGCTCATGACTAAGATATGGACATCTTGTGAAGAACCAAGCTTTTTAGCACAGTCAATGGCTTGCTGAACAATATCAGCAACTGAGCCTAAACACACTGCACCATGCGCTTTTGCCGACTCCGCCAGTGACCAACTAAGTCCTGGTGGCTCATATAGATACACTGCGTCAGCTACATTAAGTGACTGCACTAATGTAGCCTGATGCACCCCCATTTTCATGGTGTTTGAGCGCGGTTCGAGTATGGCAATAATTGGCTCGTTGCCTACTTTGGCACGTAAACCTGCAAGTGTCGTTTTTATCGCTGTTGGATGGTGCGCAAAATCATCGTAAACATGTACATTGCCAACCACACCTTTATGTTCCATACGTCGTTTAGGGCTGATGAATTGCGCCAACGCATCAATGCCTTGCTCGACAGGTATACCGACATGCCTTGCAGCCGCTAACGCTGCCAACGCATTGTGCACGTTGTGAAGACCGATTGCTTGCCAGTTTACCGTGCCTTTGTGTTCACCGCTGAGCCATACTTCAAATTGACTGCCATCCGCTTGCAACAGTTTGTACGTCCAATCCTGGCCAATCGATTCTTTTTCGCTCCAACAACCTCGCGCAATAACACGTTGCAATGCGTCATCGTTTTCTGGATAGATGACTTTTCCGCTGCTAGGTAAAATACGCATTAGGTGATGAAATTGAGTTTCAATAGCATGAAGGTCGGCGAAGATATCCGCGTGATCAAATTCTAAGTTATTCGCGATTAAGGTTTTTGGTAAATAGTGAACAAATTTACTACGCTTATCGAAAAAGGCGGTATCGTATTCATCGGCTTCAATAACGAAAAATGGGGTTTTGCCTAACCTTGCCGAGGTACCAAAATTTTGCACGACGCCACCGATAAGAAAGCTCGGATCGAGGCCTGCATACTCTAAAATCCACGCTACCATACTCGATGTGGTGGTTTTCCCGTGCGTCCCAGCTACCGCTAACACCCAAGAATGTTGTAGTACGTTTTGCTTTAACCATTCTGGGCCTGAGGTATACGGCAAATGATTATTTAATAGGTATTCAACACACGGATTGCCTCGACTCATTGCATTACCAATGATCACGATATCAGGAGCAGGTTTTAATTGGCTTGGATCATAGCCTTGTATGAGTTCAATCCCCAATGATTCAAGTTGTGTGCTCATCGGCGGATAAACATGTTGATCGGAACCCGTCACTTGGTGGCCTAATGCTTTGGCAATAGCTGCAATGCCCCCCATAAAAGTCCCACAAATACCCAGAATATGAACGTGCACGTGATTTCCCATTGTTTACCATCATTTTTAGACGCATCACTATGCCAAAAATTGCGCTTAGTTACTATGACCACGCTCGTTATTCTTGGTCGAGCCAGCGTAAACAGTAAAGAAGGCACGGCGAATGCACACGTCATGAGTGGCTCAATTGCAAGTAAGGCCAGCGCAGTCAATGTTGAAAGTAGCCGTTGAAGATAGATACATTATCTCACCTTCAGGTTATTCAGGCCCCCGCATTAAACTTTAGGCTTATCCTGCAATTAAAAAGAGACTATTTTTAAATTGCAATGTTGCAACATTGGTTAACAATAAGTAAACTTAATTACAGTTAGATAGGATGCAATATTCTCTTTTGATTCAAAACTTCAAACCTAATCTTGACGCTTAACTACGTCGGCGAATTTAAACTTAGGTAAAAGAGAATAAATAAATTAACAGAATTTACACTTCACCCTAGCGTTTGTTTGCGGTACATTAACAAACAGCAAACTGGGGTTTAGCACACGCTTTGAGGGAGACATGCAAACACCGGAAGAATACGAGATCACCGAGCGGATCCGTGAGCTGCTTAAAGAACTTAAGCAAAAGCGTGGCTACACCAAAAAAACCATCAGTCAAAAACTCGGTATTGGTTTAACCACCCTGGATGACTACCTTAACGGAGTCAGCTCTTTTCGCCTTGGTGTCCTTTTAAAACTGTCAGAGCTTTGCAAAGTAAAGCTTGGCGATATTTTAGATGTCACTGTAAAAGTCACAACTGAGTTTGATGAGGCCGTTAAAAATGGAAAACAAAAAAAAGCAAATGAAAATGTCGATTGGAGTAAGGATTGATCAATCGGCGAATTTAGTTTTCGGCGGAAGTAGCCGAGATTCTGCTCCACCAAAAAGTCAATCTACAGATTCAAATAGTACGAATACATCACCTGATCCATTAAGTGGACAGGGAGGTTCTGTAACTACCGGGGGATAAATGAGACCATTCTTTGGGTTAATGCTCCTAGCTTGTTTGTCTGCAGGAGCTTTTTCACTAATCGAATCGATTAGCACTTACAATGCGATAATTATTTGTTTATTGACTGTCTTATATTTTAGTTCTAGACATGATGTTGATTTAGGCGACTTAATTCTTTTCATTTTAGTAATAACTATTTTTGAAAGAGTGCTTGTTGGGCCAATTTATTATTTAATGAACAACAATATCGTAAGTAATTTTACGGTCAATACACTCTTTTTTAGTAGTCACTTAGCTACTGACTTATTGCTTGTGTTTATTTGCAGAAACCGGTGGACATTAACACTGAAAAAGTCACAAATATTAAGTAATGAAGATTTTAAAAGAAGTAAAGGGCCTTCTTTAGCTGATGCCCCCACTATGGGCTTGTTCTTACTCTTTGTTATATTCGATTTGATGTTACTAGGTGAAAATACCCTTAGGAATTTAGAGCAATTTGGTGTGTCCGAAGAATTTGCAAAGCAATTTTGGGGGGCTCAATTTTTCTATAATATTCATGCAGAAACAAAGTCTGTATTGCAAGCAATACTATTCATGCTGCTAACAGCTTGCGTTGTAATTAGTAGATCGAAAACAAACAGTAGAAAAATGTTCGAAAAAGCATAGAAAAGATGTCTTTTATTAAACCTTTAAACAAGACTTATCACGTTAATTTATATTCTATGAAATAGCGAGGTGTTTCTCGCTATTCTTCTTGGCTACTATTTCGCTCAGCATAGATACTTGCTAACCATTTAATCACCTTGTTTATCTTTAACCTTGAACATTACCAACTACGCTATTGCAGTGTAAAACACTGGGTGAAATTCCTGAAGGCATCACAACCCAAACAGGGCCATGCAATCTAGCATCATAGGCAAGTACATCTTAGACGTTAGATAAGCGCGACATCACACCCTACGTGCAGGACACAATCACAATGTAGACGAGTGTTTACCTCTCGCCACCAAAACCAAACCATGCGCTAATCTAAGCGACATCACACCCTACGTGCAGTACACAATCCAATGTAGACGAGTGTTTAGCTCTCGCTAACCAAAACCAAACCATAGGCTATTCTAAGTGACATCACACCCTACGTGCAGTACACAATCCAATGTAGGCGAGGTTTACCTCTCGCTAACTAACACCAAACTAGGAACTCAACAGGCAACTTCAAAATCGGGTTGGATAATAAACGTCACTGAGGTAACTGGCTTAAAGCAGAAAATAAAAAAGCGATAGAGCTAGGCTCTATCGCTTATTAATCTGAGCGTCTCAAAATCTGGACACTTCTCCCTTCGACTTTTAAGTCTGTATTTTATTATTTTTATTATCTATTCCGTTTTGTTTTTATTGTGACTTCCGTGACCATTCCATTTTGTTTTTGTTATCAGACTTCCATGCTTACTTTTTTCTTTTCGGTCTTCCTAACGCTTTCTTGTTACTTCCATGGGGTGGTGTCAATCCAACACCGAGTCGTTGTCGCCCACTTCCTGTAGCATTTCCATCTTGTTGTTGTTGTTCGCGACAGCAACTAATGTACTCTTTCGCCAACTTTACACAACACTTTAATAACAAAATTACCAAAAAAAAATTATTGCGTTATAAGAAATTGTATATTTTACATTAAGTTAAACTGAATATCTGCGTAAATTTAAGCCATAACCCACAGTGCCAATTAGCTACTATCTCACATAAAGGTGAGATATATCTCACAAACCAAAAACCAAAAAAGCGACCATATTGATCGCTTTTTGATGACTTACTAGCTTAAAGTAGTAAGAAGGTTAACTACAATACGACTTTCGTCGCTGTGTTAACAACTTAGTGAAGTCCACCTAAATATTTAGAAAGCACTTCAATGTCTTTATCTGTTAATTTTTTCGCAACATCACGCATCATACCGTTCATGTCGTTTGCACGTGTACCGTCACGGAATTTCAACAACTGAGCTTTAATGTACTCAGGGTGTTGAAATGAAATTTTTGGAAACTTCGCAAGCGATGTACCATTACCACGAGGACCGTGACAAGCTGCACACGACGGAATCCCGCGCTCAGCATCACCAGCTTTGTAAAGTTGACTACCTACTGCCACAACCTCTTCTGGTGTTGAACCTGCCGACATATTTAGCGACGCAAAGTATGCGGCTAAATCACGCATGTCTTCATCTGATAATGGCATCGCCATGCCACTCATGACCGGATCCATACGACCTTCTTTACCACCAGAAGTCATACCAAGCTTGAACTCTTGCAATTGCTTGTAAATATAATCAGCGTGTTGACCAGCAATCTTTGGGTACATCGTTACTGGTGCATTACCATCTGGACCATGGCACGCTGCACACGTTGCTGATTTTGCTTTGCCTGCTTCTGCATTGCCGTCAAATGCTAGTGCATTATTTGCTGACAACGCACCAAGCAGCATAGTTAAAGTGAGTGCTATTTTTTTCATGGTGAATTCTCTGTTTCCGACCCTGTATGTATACGGTTACATGCTTAAAAAGATGCAATTGCTACATTCTACACGATAATATTTTATGTGGCACGTTTTCTACCCACATTAGTCTTATAAATTATAGGGTTTTGACTTAGATTAAAACTCCAAGTGTTTTCGTTGCTTTGTTGCGCTGCAATTTTACGGTAAAATGAGTCCTTATTCCCGAGCAACGCCTTATTCTACTGTAAACAAAGGCGTTAAGGTACGCGACCAAAGGTTTAAACCTTAAACATTGAGTCAATTCGCTCGGATTATTATTGCTTATTTGAGGAAGTGTACGTGCTTAAATCCCGTATCAAGTATAACAGCGCAAAATTCATTACCAGTGCACCCGACATTACTCGCCTTCCTGAAGACAGCGGTATTGAGGTTGCATTTGCTGGTCGTTCTAATGCGGGCAAATCCAGTGCATTAAATGCATTAACGGATCAAAAACTCGCACGTACTAGTAAAACCCCAGGTCGAACTCAGCTCATTAACACCTTTGCACTCGACGACGACAAACGTTTAATCGACCTACCTGGCTACGGTTATGCCAAAGTCCCTTTAGAAATGAAGATCAAGTGGCAAAAATCACTCGGCGAATACTTACAAAAGCGCGATAGTTTAAAAGGCCTTGTGGTGCTAATGGACATCCGTCACCCTCTTAAAGATCTCGATATGGATCTGATTGAATGGGCAGTTGGTTGCGAAATCCCTGTACTCGCGCTTTTGACCAAAGCCGATAAATACGCACAAGGCAAACGCAAAGGTGAAGTACTTCAAGTTCGTAAAAAGTTAGCGGAATTGAATGGTGATATTCGCGTTCATGCCTTTTCATCATTAAAGGGCATCGGCCTAAATGACTTAGCCTGGACACTCGACGACTGGTTTCTAGGCCCTTATGTTAAGCCTGAAGATTCTGAGTAAGATCTAGACAATACTCAATCTAAACCGCTGGCTTTTTTATTAAGCCAGCTTAAATGAGGTTTTTGCCGACATTAACCAATACGTACCTGCATTTTCTGTGACTCTTTCAGCCCATTGATAAAACACATTTCGCTGCACTCTAGCTAATAAGTTTCTAGCCAAAACGACATACGGTACAGTTTGCGACTGATATTCCCGCAAGATTAACGGAAACTGTTCACACACAGGCCACGCTCGTCCAAGATTGTCGATTGCCACGATCACAGATTCGTCGCCGATCATGTGTTCTTGCCAATGTGTAATCACAAACGGGGCATCCTCGACATAAATCTGAATATCCTCAACCGGGGTAACTAAGCGATAGTTTGGCAACAAAAAGTCCTGCGGCTCGCCGTAATCCACCTTAAGTACACTCGCCCAAAGCTTCACGATAGATTGGCGAGTCACCTCTTTACCGTCATGCCACCACTTAGCTTGCGCGTCGATACGGATAGGTAAACTGCCACACAACGTGGGTTTCCACTGAGGTTTTGGTCCGCTTGGCTTAACCAGTTCTGCAATCAATAAATTAAGCGCTGCGTCAAAATGTGCGGCAGTCATTCGATTTACTTAGCAGTAAAATGCAACGAAATCGTCACTGGCACTGCATGAGCAATGCTATCTAAACCTGCGACTTGTCGTAGCGCCTCGATACCACTCTCTAGGGCAAAATCTTTCGCATTAATGACAATAGGTAAACGATTCGTCACAAATAAATCATTTCCTAAGTTAAATACGTTCAGACCTAAGGTGAGGCCTTGCGACTTACCATGGAGTGCGAGTGTTGCTTCGACGTTGACTGTATTGGGCCCCTCTTTTAGTCCCTTAAGTTGTTCACCAAGTGATGCCGTCAGTGTCGCTTTTGGATAAACACTCGTTTCAAAGAGCATTTTTTGTAAACGTTCGTTGCGGATTGGGATCAGCGTTTCGGCTGACGCGAGATCGATCACAAATTGTAATTCACCACTTGATGAAAGCGCACCGGCAAACTGCGTAAAATGGTGTGTTTCAGCGATGGTATTTTTTTTAATCGAAACAAATTGCACGTCACTGTTTGTTGGATCCACTTGCCAATTTGCAGAAGCCTGGGGTAAGTAACTCGCAATAGCGAATAATGCAGCAGTGACAAAACGAGATTTAAGCATGACACATTCCTTTAGAAATAATTGGATGACTCACTAAGTCTAAATTGAAATCATGAAGGGAAAAAGGAATTCTAGATAAAAAAACGGCTCGTTAAAATAACGAGCCGGTATAGCAATCTGGGGAGAAGCTATCAATACGCTGTATCCTCAAATAGAGAGATACATCATCAACAGGATGTCCTACAGGATAAGGACGGCGCGCACTGTAGCAAAACGACCCCCAGAAATAAACAGCTCAAAAGCACTTTTAGGGCGAATTGATAAATTGGCTACATCACGTTATAGCCAATTACAATTTCTTAAAAAAACCAACCCTTTTTAATGTGCTTGTTGCCAATTATCGCCACTGTCGGCTTCCACAAGTAAGGGCACATCGAGCTTTGCTGCATTCGACATTAATTCACAGATGATCTGTATATACGAATCGACTTTGTCTGTCGCGATCTCAAATACTAATTCGTCATGGACTTGCATAAGCATACGAATGCCCTCGTGATTGATCTCATTGAGCCATTGATGCACCGAAACCATTGCTCGTTTAATAATGTCAGCTGCAGTACCTTGCATTGGTGCGTTTATCGCCGCACGCTCAGCCGCTTTACGTGCCGCTCCGTTACGCGCTTTAATATCAGGCAGGTACAAACGACGACCAAACAACGTTTCAACAAAGCCTTGCTCTGCTGCCTTTTCGCGAGTCGTTTCCATGTAATCTAATACACCAGGGAAACGCTCGAAATAACGGTCAATATAGTGCTGCGCTTCACCTCTTGGTACATCGAGCTGTCGCGATAGACCAAATGCAGACATACCGTAAATAAGTCCAAAGTTGACAGCTTTGGCCTTTCGGCGCATATCTGAGGTAACGTCGTCTAAACTTACACCAAACACTTCTGCAGCTGTTGCACTGTGGACATCTTGCCCTTGTGCAAATGCATTTAACAGTCCTTTATCCTGCGATAAATGAGCCATAATGCGCAGTTCAATCTGACTATAGTCCGCCGCAACAATCTGATGGCCTTTTGCCGCAACAAAGGCCTCTCGAATACGACGCCCTTCTTCACTTCGGATCGGAATATTCTGCAAATTAGGATCGGTAGAACTTAATCGTCCAGTAGCGGTAACCGCTTGATGATAAGACGTATGTACTCGGCCAGTGTGTTCGTTCACCATCAGTGGCAGCTTATCGGTGTACGTCGATTTTAACTTCGAAAGCCCTCGATGTTCGATAATAAGCTTGGGTAATTCATACTCGTGGGCCAATTCTGTTAGCACTTCTTCGGCCGTTGACGGCGCACCTTTTGGTGTTTTTTTGATAACTGGCAGCTCAAGCTTTTCAAATAAGATATGTTGTAGCTGCTTTGTCGAGCTTAAGTTAAACGTTTCCCCTGCAAGACTATATGTCTGCTCTTCTAACTCGACTAATCGTGTGGCTATGTGCTTACTCTGTTCACCAAGCATAGTGACATCTATTTCAACGCCGGTTCGTTCAACGCTCGATAGCACATTCACTAACGGCAGCTCAATATCAGTAAATACGCGCTTTAACGAAGGCTGAGCTTCAAGCATCGGCCAAAGTACTTGGTGCAACCTTAAGGTTATATCAGCATCTTCGGCAGCATAAAAAGCCGCTTTTTCAAGTTCAATTTGATTAAAGGTAAGTTGGTTTTTGCCTTTACCTGCAATCTCTTCAAAACTCACCGTTTTATAACCTAAGTATTTTAATGCCAGCGAATCCATGTCGTGGCGAGTCGCTACACTATTAACTACATACGACTCAAGCATAGTGTCGTATTTAATACCGTTCAGTGTAATACCGGCTTGTGCTAACACACTTTTATCGTATTTTAAATTTTGACCTACTTTGGCGCGTGATTTATCCGCTAAAATTGGTCCTAAGTACTCTAGTGCTAAAGACAACGGCAACTGCTCCGGTGCACCAACGTAGTCATGAGTAAGTGGTAAATACGCCGCCTCACCTGGGCTTACAGCAAAACTCATCCCAACTAATTGCGCTTGCATATAATCAAGACTGGTTGTTTCAGTATCAAATGCGAAAAGCTCACACGCGTTGAGTTTTTCACACCATAGTTTAAGCTGTGTTTCGGTAAGAATCGTTTCGTAATGTACATTGATGTTGCTAAGAGCAGGTGTCGCTTCGATGTTACTGCTTTTCTCTGCTTCGATGACTTTTTTAGTCGCAACACTACCGTCGAGTAATTCAGCTAGCCAACGTTTGAATTCACATTCACCATACAATTCAATTAGTGCGTCATTATCCTGCGCTTGTAGTGCCAATTTTTCTAAGTCACTTTCTACATCAACATCTAATTTGATCGTGGCTAATTCATAACTCAGAGGAAGGTGCGGTACAGCACGTTGTAACTTTTCGCCAATCTTCCCTTTGATTTCGTGAGCCGAATCAATCACCCCCTGCAAAGAGCCATATTGTTGTAGCCATTTAACCGCCGTTTTTGGACCACAACCATCTACACCGGGTATGTTATCCACTTTGTCGCCCATTAACGCGAGATAATCAATGATCTTGTCGGGACCCACACCAAACTTTTCGATCACCATATCAGTATCTGAAACCGTGTCTGTCATCGTATTGATTAACGTGACATGTTCATTAACCAATTGCGCCATGTCTTTATCACCTGTCGAGATAAGAACATGCCTTTGCTGCTCGGAGGCGATCCGCGCAAACGTCCCGATCACATCATCTGCTTCCACGCCTTCAATACTGATAAGTGGAAAGCCCATCGCTTTGATGATCGCATGAAGTGGCGCGATTTGGCTGCGCAGATCTTCCGGCATTGGTGGTCGATGCGCTTTGTATTCAGGATACATGTCATTACGAAATGTTTTCCCTTTCGCATCAAAGATCACAGCCATGTGGCTCGGTTGATATTGTTTGATCAGGCTTTTGAGCATATTGACTACGCCATAAATCGCCCCAGTCGCTTCGCCCTTTGAATTGGTTAAATGCGGTGGCGCATGATATGCGCGGAAAAGATAAGACGAACCATCGACTAAAATAAGAGGGTTTTGAGGGATCTTAGACATAAACAAGGGATCCTAACGCAGGCTGTAAAAATTAGCGCATAGCATGCCATAGCCACCCCAAGAAAACGAGCTTTGATGGTCTGCACTACACTTGCCACACCCTGAGTAATCTGTGGATAACTTTGTAGACAAACACGAGACATACTAGGAAATGAGCAATATGCGCTTCCTATAAACACTTTCTAATCATTGATTTTATTGGGAATAACGATACGGCTTTTATTATTCTTATTATTCCGCTGAATGTGGAAAACGATTTTTTACTTTTCGTTTTACCACTTCATTTGAGTACGGCTTTTTTCAAGCGGACGGGTATACTAACACAATGGATCAAAGATCAAAGTAGATCCTTTATATTTTTTTCTTTTATACAAACTCAGAAAAAGGCATAAATTAGATAATACGCACCCTCTGATATTATTGCGCGCTACTTTTTAGGTCACAAATTTATGTCAACTTTATTGGATTCAAACGTGCATTCAAGATCCCACAGGAACAGAGCAGATCCTACACTAAAACAGTGCTAAACTGGCTGAAAATAAATGCGAACAAGGATCATAACAATGAAAACGGTAGCGATAATTCTCGCCGGATGTGGCGTATTTGACGGCTCAGAAATCCATGAAGCTGTTTTAACTTTATTACACGTGACGAAACAAGGGGCAAAGTACCAGTGTTTTGCGCCAGATATAGAGCAAATGCATACCATCAATCACATCAGTGGTGAGCCCATGGCGCAAACTCGCAACGTAATGGTTGAGTCTGCTCGGATTGCTCGTGGAGAGATAAAACCAATTCGCGAATTGCAAGTTGAGGCATTTGATGCATTGATTATTCCAGGTGGGTTTGGCGCTGCAAAAAATCTCTGTGATTTCGCAGTAAAGGGCGCAGCCATGACAGTCCATAACGAAATAGAAGCCATTGCCAGAGCCTTTGCTCTAGCCAAAAAGCCTGCTGGTTACCTGTGTATTGCACCTGCGATGATCCCAAAAATCTACGGTGCAGGAGTCAAAGCAACCATTGGCACTGATAGCGACACCGCGACTGCACTTACAGCCATGGGTGCTCACCATATTGACTGTAAAGTAGATGACATCGTTATCGATGATGAACATGTTGTCATTAGTACACCGGCGTACATGTTAGCAACTAACATTGCACAAGCCGATGCGGGTATTGCAAAACTGGTCAACGCTGTTTTAGCACGCGCCTAAACTGCGTTTTCTTGCGTTGGCACAAATAATTGTGTTTTTTGCCAAGATATACTTAAGTTTACGTTTTATAAATGAGTTGGTGACGTTATAATCACCCACATTTGGGTCAGCTCGTGAATTTCACGTGCAAATCGAAGTGAGCAAGGCAACATGAAAAAACTTTCTGCAGCATTATTATTGCTATCTACCGCTGTGTTTGCACAGCCATACGACAATTCACTAACTGAAGAAGCAATCAAAGCACGTTTAGCGCCGGTTGGTTCTGTGTACTTAGCTGGCGCAGCAACGGAAGTCGCTGCCCCAACGGGTCCTCGCTCTGGCGAACAAGTTTATCAAGCAGCTTGTTTTGCTTGTCATGGTACAGGCGCACTAGGTGCACCAAAAACAACCGCTGATTGGGAAGCGCGTTTGGCAAAAGGCCGTGATGTGTTAATCGAACACGCGATTAATGGCTTTAATGCAATGCCACCTCGTGGTACTTGTATGGATTGTAGCGACGATGAAATTGCTGCTGCAATCGATTTTATGACTGCAAAGTAATGTAGTCATTGCAAAGGAAGCAACGCTTCCTTTGCTGCAAATTCAACTTCCCCACACACACCGTTTTCAACTTGACTTTTTCGCCTAAAAAGCCAACTATAATGTCCAATAAATAAACAATAAGAATCGGTTGTAATCATTGGAAGATTCACAAACAGAATGTAATAAACTTGAACGACATAATCGTCGCCTCAAACGCTTATTACAGAAGTACAAACAACTTCACCAGCTGCAAAATGCCCTGATCCAATTGTCAGAGCAAGCCAGCACTGTTTCTGAATTAACCCTTCTTTACCCTGCCATCCATCACATTCTTGAACAACATTTACCTAGCCGTAGTTTCTATGTGGTTTTACAAAACCAATTTACTCAAGCACTCGAACTCTCTTACTTTGTCGATGAAAAAGACGGTATAGCGGTGCCTATGTTGATGGCCAATCAATTTAAAGAAGGTGTGACAGGCTACGTATTTCGTCTAGGCAAAACCGTACATTTCACTAAAAAAACCATGAAAGACGCTGCTGATTCAGGTCATTTCAGAGTGCTCGGTTCGCCGGCTGAACACTGGGTAGGCGTTCCTATTTATCGTGAACGAACGATTATTGGTGTTATGGTTTCGCAAAGTTATCATGAATCTCAGGGCTATTCTGAACAGCAAGTGGAATTGCTTGAAGTCATGTCACTCTATCTTGCCACGGCAATTGAGAGAGTGAAAAAACGTGAATTACTCGAGTCAGAGGTAAAAAGCCGCACTCGAGCGCTTGTCCAAAGTAATGACGCTTTAAACAAAGAAATTGAAAACCGCAAAAAAGCATTAGAACGCCAACAGATCTTATTTAAGATTTCAGAGCTCGCAACAAGTGCAGAGCACATTGAAGATGTTTATGCGCAGGTTCACCACATTATTCGTTCAATTACGTTTGCTGAAAACCTCTATATTGCGCTCCACAATAAAGACACCGGTTGGCTGTCTTTTCCTTACTGTATTGACGAAAAAACAACACATACTAAGCCCCGTAAATTTGCCAAAGGATACAGTGAACTTGTCATTAGTACTGAACGCAGCCAACTGATTGATAACCACAGAGCCCAATTGTTAATTGAGAATGGGGTAGTAGAAAGAGATCCTAATTTTGCAGAATCTGACCGAGCGACGAGTTGGCTGGGTGCACCGTTAAAAACCTCGCAAGGTGTAATTGGGTTAATTGCCTGTCAAGCGTATAACAATGCTTATGAGTTCGATCATGACGATATGGAACTCATTTCATTTGTTTCAAATCAAATTGCGGTCGTTTTACAAACGCACCTAGCAAATCAAGCACTAAAGGTAAGTTACCAACAATTAGAACATCGTGTTCAAGAGAAAACCAAAGAACTAAGACAAACCAACTTACACCTTAAAATGCAGATTGAGGAACGTAAGAAAATTGAACAGCAACTTTATCATGATGCACATCACGATTCGCTCACAGGTTTGCCTAACCGAAGTTTGTTCCTCACTCAATTAGAGAAAACACTTAAAATATATCAACGCCATCCTGAACACCATTTTGCGGTGCTGTTTATCGATTTAGACAAATTTAAAGACATCAATGACCAACTTGGTCATCATGCTGGTGACCAATTCTTAATGAATGTTGCGCAAAGTTTCTCTGAATGTATCCGCGACCATGACCTATTAGCACGTTTAGCAGGCGATGAATTTGTTATTTTACTCAACCACTTATCTGATAAGCATCAAGCTGAAGACGTCGCAAAACGAATAATTCACGTTATGCAAAAACCATTCTGTATGAAAGGAACTTGCGTACAAAGTGGGGCAAGTATTGGCATCACTTACAGCAACAAACGCTATGCCGATACTGACGAGATCATTCGTGATGCGGATGCCGCCATGTACTACGCTAAAAACGCAGGCCGTGGTCGTTTTGAGTTCTATCATCCTTTACTTACTGCCGGAAAAGGGCTACCTAAGCCAACGGACCAACATCATTTGTGTAATTTGCCACTGCATTTTCGCAGCACCGACATCATTGATCTCGACCAAGCGCATACTCAGTCTAAGTGCAAAGTCAAAATGCTCGAAACATTTGGTGAACACCCTGTACTTGGTAGTACCAGCTTTGACATCCTTAAAAAATTTGCAGCAGAGCATGAAGAGCAACTTGAGATTGAATCTAAGTTACTTAATGAAGCAATGGCGTTTGCAAGCAAATTTGATGGACATGTCATGATCGCTTGTTCAACGTTATTACTCGAAGAAACTCCATTTAATCAATTGCAAAAACGTTTAGTTAACTCATCAAAACAACTGTGTTTACTGTTTAATGAACAAGACATTCGCTTTGCATCGGGTCGACAAATCGACAACCTAAAACAACTCATTAAATTGGGTGTGGCTGTGGGATTAAATGAATTTGCAAAAGATCGCTGCGATCTCACGTTAGTTAGTCAACTTGATTTTAAATACCTATTGCTAAGCTCGACGTTTAGTAAACGTGTCTTGCAACAAACAAGCTATGAAGTACAACTTAAAGGTATTCTTGCAATTACTCAATGTAAACAAATTCAAGTTATTGCAAAAGGCCCTGCAATTTTAAATTTCCAATCTTTATTGGAAAAACATGGCCTTAAACTCTTTTTTGGCAAGCAGCAAAGCGAATCAGAATCGATGAATACCGTACTCAGCAAGAGCGAACTTCGCGCGGAGTAAACCGCGCCTATCGTTTTAACATCGCGCGCAGACCTGCCACTTTACTTTGCCCATCTTGCATACGCTGCTCTTGTGTTTTCACTGGGGCTTTACCTTCTATTGCCAGATCGTCTTGAGGTAATTCTTCTACAAATCGACTCAGTTCTGGTGTGATCATTTCACCAAATTGACGACGACTTTTTGCGTAGGTCATTGTTAGCGTCTGCTGGGCTCGCGTAATGCCCACGTAAGCAAGGCGGCGTTCCTCTTCCACGTTGTCTTCGTCGATGCTGGTTTGATGTGGCAGTAGTCCTTCTTCCATCCCCACCATAAAGACATGAGGATATTCAAGGCCTTTCGAGGCGTGTAAGGTTAACAACTGTACCGCATCAGCTTCATCTTCTTCTTCATTGCGTTCTAACATATCGCGTAAAGTCAGCTTAGTCACTACCTCGGGTAATGTCATTGGCGGGTTGTCTTCATCGCCACTTAGCATCTCACTTATCCAACGATACAATTCAGAGACATTTTTCATTCTCATTTCAGCCGCTTTTGCGCTCGTTGAAGATTCGTAAAGATAGGCCTCGTAATTACTTTCTCGAACCATATCTCGCACGGCTTCCAGAGTATCACCACGAATCGCTCGATCTGCAAGCTCGACTACCCAACGCGCAAATCCCATCAATGCGTTCATGCCTCGACCATGCAAACGGTTCGGTAATTCCGTATCGAAACATGCTTCGAATAAGCTAATGTGTTTTTCATTCGCGAGTGTCCCAAGCTTTTCAAGCGTAACAGGACCAATGTCTCGTTTTGGTGTGTTCACAATACGAATAAACGCATTGTCATCCTCTTGATTTACCAAAAATCGTAAGTAAGCCATCATGTCTTTAATTTCAGCTCGGCCAAAGAAAGACATCCCACCACTAAGTTTGTAGGGAATACGGTTACTCATCAGGGCTTTTTCAAACACCCTTGCTTGGTGATTGCCACGATACAAAATAGCGTAATCTTTAAAACTCGTTCGTTGCATAAACTTATGCGAAATGATTTCAGCGACCACTCGTTCCGCTTCATGCTCTTCATCTTTTGTCGCGATCACGCGCAGGGGATCGCCATAACCCAATTCGCTAAATAATTGCTTTTCAAACTCATGTGGGTTATTCGCGATGAGTATGTTAGCTGCTTTTAGGATCCGTCCACTACTTCGATAATTCTGTTCAAGCTTTATCAAACGCAGCCCTGGAAAGTCTTTTTTAAGTAAGACCAAATTTTGCGGCTTTGCACCACGCCAAGAGTATATGGACTGATCATCATCTCCTACTACCGTAAATCTGGCCCGCTCACCGACTAACAATTTTACTAATTCGTACTGGCTCGTGTTGGTATCTTGGTATTCATCCACCAGCAAGTACCGAAAACGCGACTGCCAACGCTCACGAACCTCATTGAACTGTGCAAGTAATAAGGTTGGGATCATAATCAGATCATCAAAATCCAGCGCATTGTAAGCACGTAATTGCACTTGATAACGAGCATATAACTGTGCAAATTGGGCTTTTTGCGGCTCTCGAGCTTCACGGATAGCGCGCTCTGGAAGAATTAATTCGTTTTTCCAATTACTTATTTGATTTTTGAGTAAGTTTAATAAATCTTTATCACGCTCAAACTCTTTTTCTGTAAGTTCGGCTAACAGCTGATTAGTGTCTTGATCGTCAAATAACGAAAAACCGGTTTTATACCCGAGTGTTTTGATTTCTTTTTTGATAATCTCCAAGCCTAAGGTATGAAACGTCGAAACCCACAACCCTTTTGCGTCTTGTTTACCTAAGGTTTGCAAGACACGTTCTCGCATTTCACGCGCGGCTTTGTTAGTAAAGGTGACCGCCGCGATATTTTTTGCCTTGTATTCGCACTCTTGAACCAGATAAGCAATTTTATTGGTGATCACTCGTGTTTTACCCGAGCCTGCGCCTGCTAACACTAAGCATGGGCCACTGATGTATTTTACCGCTTCATCTTGACGAGGATTCAGTTTCATATTGCAATAACTACTCTGGTTCTATAAACGCTCTATTCTAAACGCTCACGATACAAAGTGACAATGATGAAAGCCAATTACCAAACAGGCATGGCAAATCGGACGAGTCAATTTGCCAAGGAAGTAATCTACGGTAAAATATAGAGCGAATTTCTGGTATATACCCAAAAGAGAAAGAAAATGATTAATCCAGCGAAACTCGAAGAAATTGCCAAACAAATTTCCGGCAACATGCCACAGGGCCTTAAAACTCTAGCAGATTCATTTGAAAGCAAAACGAAACAAGTATTGCAAACAAAATTAGCCGAAATGGATTTTGTTTCACGGGAAGAATTTGATATTCAAAGCAAAGTACTGATCCGCACACGAGAAAAACTCACCGAACTCGAAGCAAAAGTAGCTGAATTAGAGTCTCGCCTCCATACAGCAGAAAAAGACATTTAGTCTTTTTTCATAACATTGGTTAGTCAATGGGGAATCATAAGTTGCTTTAAAGCCGTGAGTTTATCGATACTTAACTCCCCCATTTGCGCTGGGTTTGCTAACGCGAAGATAACGCCTTCAACTTGATTAACCTTAAAGTGAGGGCGGCTTTCTAAAATGGTTGCCCATAATTCTAGATCATCTAACGCTATCAAACCTAAAATTGCCTTATCGAGTACGGTGATCACATGCTCGATTAACACCACTATCGACACACAATCATCTATCTCACCATTCAAGAAAAGACGTAATGCACTTTCTTTGTCTTTCGACCATGTGGCTATCGCTAGAAGTGCCTGTTGTTGTGATATGCTTGTGGACATGCGCTGTTTTGTATAAAGAAAACGACCTATATGATCTCAACATTATGCGTAGCTTGCAACCAACCATTAGCCTGTGGAGGTGAAACATGTTGGTGTATCAGCCTACCAAACCTGTTGCCACTCAACACAAATAGTAGCTGCTTGTGCCGCACGTGTTTGCTCAAAAAAATCAACAACGAGATCGATAACCTTGCTGTTCTCCCCCTAAAAACTCAGCTAGAAAAGGCTAGCTGTTACCGGCAAGCACTACCTCAAGAATCTTTAGATTATTACGTTGAAAATGGCTTTATGGTGTTTACGCGTTGGTATCACCTGCGCCGGGGGTATTGTTGCAATAATGGCTGTCGCCATTGCCCTTACAAAACATCACCCTAACTCAGGACACCGGTTGTAATAGGTAACCAAGGATCGCCGCCCCATTCATTCCAAGAACCATCATATACACTGAGTGAAGTATAACCACACTCACTGGCTGCTACCGCCAACGCACACGCGGTGACCCCCGAGCCACAACTAAAAAACAGTGTTTTATCTTTATCTGCATGGTCAGCAAACAGCGTATGCAGTACATCAATCGGTTGAACTCGCCCATCCGCTTGACTTAACTTGGCATAATGTAAATTTTGACTACTCGGTATGTGACCACTGCGCATTCCAGCCCGCGGCTCAGCTTCTTCGCCCGTGAATCGTTTAGGGCTGCGCGCATCTAAAATAACGTGTGAATCGTTATCAATGACGGACAAAACCTGATGACAATCAATAAAATAGCCGGTTTGATAGCTTACTTTAAAATTACCTTGCTTCACCACTTCACTGTAGTTAGGTTGAACCGGAAAACCCAGCGACATCCAACGAGTAAGGCCACCATCAAGTATATAAATGTCTTCAAATCCCATCGCTTTAAACATCCAAAGTGCCCGAGCGCTGGCATATAGCCCCTGCACATCGTAAACAATGATCGTATCGGTTTGATTAAGTCCAAGTAATTGTGCGGCAGCTTCGAACTGAGAAGGACTGCATAGCGTATTGTTTAATTGACTGGTGGTATCGGCAAACGCTGTACCAAAGTCAAATCGACGCGCGTGTTTAATTACCGCAGGCGGCAAATATGGCCCAGGTTCGCCCGCTTTAACGATGCCCGCATCTAACAGCGTTAGTTCGTCCAAGTGTGCGTTGACCCATTCACAGGATTTGAAATGCTTCATTGTTGTCTGGATGTCATTGTTTGTCATTGTTGGTCATTGCCCTCAAGTTGAAATGATAATGTGAGGTTAGTTAATCCCACAATTAAAGCGCTTAGCTCGAATCTTCACGCAATTTGGGTATAATATCCAAAATCGGTTTACAGCCTAGTCACTATGCCACGCAATTCAATCCAAACCGAACAAGTTTCTTCGCCCATTTTGGTCGTATTACCAAAATTTATCGGGGATGCTATCAATACCTTGCCCGCGCTTGAATTACTTGCAAATTTATACCCAAATCAAGCTATACATGTATTGGTTCGACCTTATCTAACGATGTTGTTAAAGAAGCAATCCATACCCAATATAGAACTGATCCCTGATCTCCGCTATGCAGACCCTAAAAAGGGGTTATGGCATTTTGCTAAAGAATTGAAAAAAACATACTACCAACTTGCGTTTTTATTTCGAGGTTCATTTACCGATGCATTACTTTGTCGTTTAGCCGGTGTTAGTCACCTCGTTGGTTACGCGCAAAATGGTCGCTCACCACTATTAAGTCACGCCATTAAACTCAATCTAAATCATCATTACATTCAGCGTTATTGTCGACTGATTAATGACGTTCATGGCAAACCTTTTAAAGAATATCGTTTACCTAAATTGCAATCTCAATTCAGTCATTGTAAACCTACAGGATTCACCCATGTTATCGGTTGCTATTTCGGCTCACCAAACAAAGCGCCGCGGTATTACCCATCTCATTTGGCGAAAGAAACGATTTTCATGCTACTAACGCGGCCAAATACTGCAGTAGTGTTGTTAGGCGATGCAAGTGAAAAAGCAAACAACGATTTCCTGTGCAAATCGGCAGGCGTGACTAATTTGTTTAATCTTGCAGGCAAGTGCAACCTCAGTGAATACGTAGACCTAATTGCATCTTTAGATGCGTTGATAAGCATTGATTCCGGCCCGATGCATATAGCTTGTGCCGTTGATACCCCCTGTATTGCTTTGGTCGGGTTAGGTACCTCGCCATGGAGTGTCGTCGCTCCAAAAAATCAAGCTTTTATTGCCCTTGAAGCCAAAAGTAGACATCTTGACGACAATAAAATCATCGAAGCAATCGCCCCAAATCAAATTAGCGAATCGCTTCATACCCTTTTAACTCATTACCCAAAGGATTAAATGATTAAGCTCATGAACTGCCCTGTTTACGTGATCAATATGGATTCAAGCATAGAGCGCTGGGAGACCACCTTCGCTCGTTTGCAAAGTATTGGTATGAATGCAACGCGAATTTCAGCAACGGTTGGTAAAGCGCTAAAAGAAAACGAAGTGGCCGCTTGGTATGATGAAAACGCTAATGCAAAACGTCACCATCGCCCATTAACGCCCGGTGAGATTGGATGTTACATCAGCCATTTTAAAATCTGGCAAGCTTTGGTTGAACAAAATCAACCTTATTGCGTCGTTCTAGAAGACGACCTCACCATTGAATCTCATTTAGCTGAAGTACTTGCGCTGATCCCTAAGTTAAAAAGCTGGGATATGATCAAGCTTTCTGATGACAGAGCCAATCCATTTATTAACCAACTTTCGCTTTCTGAAGCGTTTACCTTGGGCAATTATTTAAAAGTACCAAACGGTTGCCAAGGTTATGTTATCAGCTTAGAAGGCGCCAAAAAGCTCTTGCAGCGTAAGCCTTTTTTCCGTCCTGTTGACGTTGATCTTCAGTTTCACAGTGAAATAGGCCTGCGCTTGTTTGGTATAAAACCCTATCCTGTTGCTGAAGATAAAACGTTTGAAAGTGACATAGCAAAAACAAATTCAGGCCGACATTCTAGCCATAGTACGTTTTGGAAAAACTTGAAATATCGCATTCGGATGTATTTGCAACGACAAAAACCATCCGGAGACGTATCGCTCGTTAAAGGTGAATAATTTCACCTCTCATTGGAGCTAATCGCGCCAGTACACGATTTTGTAATGTGACTGGCATTTGCGTCTCATTCATGGCTGCAATCAAGAGTTCAACGACGCGATTAAAATCACGCTCGTTTATGTTCATCCCTCGATGGATCTGTTCCATCGAATCCCCTCGATACGCGCAAGGACCATCTAGTACAGCACAAAGGTGAGCTAAGAACCCAGCTCGAAAGTGCGCTACGCTTGCTTTTTCAAAGTAAGGAAGGATCTGGGGATCGTTGCCAATCTGTTGGATAAAGGCATCGACAAGTTGTTCGCTGCCTTGTTCTCCACCGATTTGTTGATATAAAGAAGCGCGTGGAAGTTGACTGCACCCACTTAATAACACACAGCCGATTATCAGGGCGCGACAAAACCAATTTCGTACCATAGCCATTAGTAATACCCCATGAACGATAAGTACCACCCTGTTTGATTTGGCGCACCAGCAATGCTGCCTAAGTCAAGGTAAGCTGCAGTCACACTGAGCGATTTGTTCGGAAACCATGCTACAAACCAATCTCGCCAATGTGTTTCGCCAAGTCCTAAGTTATCTGGTTTTTGTCGATATTCTGCCCCAACGGCCCAATAAGGCGACAAAAATACAGCAGAACTTGCTTCTACCATCCACTTTGTATTGCTCTTTTCGCCGCCGTGACCGAGTAAGCCGAGCTGATTTGCAGAAGTGTGACGCGCTGTTACCCCCCAAAACCAATTCAGCCCTGCAACAGCGCCTAGGTGCAGCTGACTCGCACTGACATAAAAATCATTGCCTGAGGTTGTCTCTGCCCCAACCAAACGAGCAACCGAACCATCTTTTAACGATTTATGTTGCCAACCTACACTGACTTGAGGCCAAGTGCTATAAACGATGTCGCCATAGACACGCCATTTCGCACCAATGATCTGCTGTTCTATTTGGGTATTAAGTGCTGGTACATCGAATTGTTGCCGAGCAATACTAAACTCTACGTGGTCAAACAGGTTTGCTTGGACCCCACACACATCAAGTCGAAAATCAGTCAGGTTTGCCCGCGAGCAAAATCCACTGAGTGACCATTCATCTTCACTCGCATAACCGGCCAATTGCGCCCACGGCACAATCCCACCACCCGCGCTGCCTTCTATTTGCGATACACCTGGTGTCGCGAGGATTTTACCCTCTGCGGCTTTAGCGCCCCACGGAATAATCAACCAAAACAAAACGCTTAACACACGGCTAAATCGCTTCATTATAATTTCCGAGCCATTTTTCGAACTCAAGTGCTGGTAATGGACGGCTCAGGTAATAACCTTGTGCGTAATCGCAGCCCATGTCACGCAGTAACGTTAAAGATGCTTGGTTTTCCACTCCCTCGGCAACCACGCTAAACCCTAGTTGATGTCCAAGGCTAATGGTCGATTGAACAATACACTGATCATCACGAGATTCGTTTAATTTAAGAATGAAAACTTTATCGAGTTTCAATTCATCGATTGGTAACATTTTTAAGCGCCCAAGAGACGTTTGACCTACACCATAATCGTCGAGCGACACCACCACACCGAGCGCTTTCAAGGTATTGAGTGCATCAATCCCTTTCGCTTCATTTTCAATCATGTCTCGCTCTGTCAATTCAATAGTGACTAACTTTGCTGGTACCTGATGCGCTAATAATTGCGCTTGTAAGTGCGGAATAAAGCCTTCATCAACGATATCTTGTGCAGAGACATTAATCGCCGCCTTCATGATGATCCCTTTACGTTGCCAATCCCCAATTTGAGCAACAACTGTCGAGATAACCCACTGCGTTAAATCCACAATCAATCCCGATTGTTCGGCTAAATCAATAAACATTTCGGGTGAAACCCATTCGCCATTATTACGTCGCCAACGAATAAGGGATTCGACTTTATCAATAATTTGCGTACGCATATTGAGTTTAGGTTGGTACGCCATAAACAATTGCCCATCATTTTCAGCAAGCGCGAGTTTTAGCTCATCAATGAGTTGTAGGCGCGCTAAATGGGCTTCGTCTTCGCCCGTTTGATAGTAATACACATTTACGCCTTCCTGCGCTGCATTGTCGGCAGCAATTAAGGTACGACGCAATAAGTCTTCTGGATTATCACCATGTACAGGCGCACACAGCGCCCCTATACTAAAGCGTAAACTAAGCTCTAACCCTTGAATTTGATACACTGCTTCGAGCGCCATTTTTAAATTGGTCACACAGCGCTCGATTGCCCAATCCTTCGGCGCTTCGCACACGAACAGCAATTCATCCCCACCAAGACGAGCAAATTCAGCGTGAAATGGTTCAGCAAAACGCTTAATGCGTTCACTCACCAACGTGATGCACCGATCGCCAATACGTGGCCCGAGCTTATCGTTGATATGTCGCAACCCTTTGATGTCCACACCGATTAGATACTGTGGCGAATTGGTTTCTAATCGTTGTTTAAGCGCTTCTAAAATAGCGCTGCGATTCAAAAATCCGGTGAGGGCATCGTGACTCGCCGCAAAACGGATCTGCGCTTCACGTGATTGAATATCATCGCCCATATCGTGAAACGCATCCATTAATGCACAAATTTCCGCGCTCGGATTTGCTTCAGCAACCTTGGCATGGTAGTTCCCTTTTGCAAACGCTTTCGCCATTTGCGTTAACTGCGACAAAGGCCGAGTTAAGTTACGCGCTAGAAACCCGCTTGCGATAAAACCTAACAGTACCGTTATAAGTGATAAGCCAAGGATAGTCATGACCATACGGTCAAACTCAGCGTAGTCAGTTTTAAGATTAGCGCTTAAGATCACATTCACAGGGCTGTCGGTCAACGAAGGCAATGCAACAGACGCATTCGCATAAGCGGGTGAAGAACCTAGAAGACGCGCGACTTTTTCTGAACTCGTGTATTCAAGAAAGCCGATGTCACTTGGTAACGTCATACTCGATACTTTAATGTTCTTATTTTCGACTACAAAACTAACTTCCATGCCAGTCACGTTGCGAAGATCCACCGCGACATTTTGCGTCACAGCAAAGCCCACTATCGCAAATGCAATCGTGCGCGGTGCTTTCACCGGTAAAATAATCGCTTGATATAATCGTTCATCAATCACAATGAAGGTTGATTCATCTTCATTAGAAAGCAAGTCTCGCATCAACGAACGAGTGTCACTTGGTAAATGAACATCGGCTTGATTCGCCGAAATCAAACGCCCGCCTGTATCGAGTAACAACATTAAGTCTGCATTGATACGCTGACTATGATTAAACAGCACGCTTGCAATGGTTTGTGCGTCTTTTGTGGCGACGGCTTGCTTAAAACCAAAGTCAGAAGTAAGCACGTTTGCTGCACTCAGCAAAAGACGTTCTTTGGCTTGTAAATACTGCGTGTACACATTCTGCGCGACACGAATAGCTTCTTGTGTTTTTCGCTCATTAAACTGACTTGATGACCACCACGATCCTGCTAGACTTCCAGTCGCCGTCAGTACGACAAGTCCAATACAAAGTGCGATGATACGATGCTTTAAACTAGTGAACATGAGTTCCCTTAAACTTTTCTCCAAACGTATTTCTTGGCGTTGGATCCTGGGTTTTTATTTTTAAAATTAAGTTTTGCTTTAGCGCATGCCACGCTACTCGTTGTTCATGCTCTGGTCCATGTTCTTGCTCTGGGTGCCAATAACGAAGCGTTTCGTCGTTTTCTAACGTAGGCAGTTCGACCAACCCGTTCACATCACTTGTAAAAACCTGTGCCGACTGTGCAATATAAATATACCCTACCATCGCATCATGAATATTGCAGCCAAGTACCACGATACCTTCTTTGTCAAACACAACCGGTTGGCTTGGCGTACCATGATACAATTTTAGTTCAAATGGTTTTGTTTGCGAGAATGAGTAGACATGGTGACGAATATCATCACTATTAGGAAAACTAACCGCTTGACCCTGAGTTATCGTTAGAACATAAGGGTTAAATGATTTATTGACTTGATCCATAATCGCATTAGAGGTGACAGTTGTAGCAGGCTTACCAAGTACTTCAACAACCGCATGTTGCAAAGGTTTACCTTGTTCATCTAACACTTTAATTGTGGTGGCATTGCTACAAAAAGAAACAAGTGCACCGATCGCAATTCCTATTGGCGTGCTTAGCAACCTCATGTTTATGCTCAAACCTACTCTTCTTAAAGACTAAGTAAAAGTGAGATAAACAGTAAATGCAAGTGGAATGCGGGAAAAGCCCGAAAAAACAGGCTTATCACACTGATACTCAAACAACTTGAAGATAAATGCTGCAGCATCCCCAAGTTGATTGCGTTTAGCAATTAGTCAATCAGCCCATACTGGCTATCTAATACTGCGATAACCTCTGCACGAGGATCGGCTGGGATGGTAAGCGCTTTCCCTACGATTTTACTGGCAATCCCAACATACGTATTAGAAACTTCCAACATCACCGATTCTGGTAGCGTATAGTCACGTGCTAACTGCTCACGCTCTGGCATACGATTTTTATTTAATAACACGTCAGAATCTGGCACGTTATTAATTAGCAATTGACGAAAGCCCTCTTTCGAATTCTCGATGATTTTCCCATCACGATATGCAGGGCCATCCCAAATACGTGAAGAATCCGGTGTACCAACTTCATCAATGTAAATTAGCTTTTCATTGCCATCAACGTCTTCTACGTAGCCAAACTCGAACTTCGTATCAACGAAGATTTGATCCAGCTTTGCAAGCTCTGACGCTATTAATTTAAAGCCTTCTGTAAGTAAACGCTCATATTGATCAACATCTGCATTAGAATTGAAATTAAACGCCTCTAAATTATTCAAGATATTTTGGCGAGTAATGTTAACGTCATCTTGCTCTGGTACGCCTGCTACGCCGCGTATAATCCCTTTCGTTGATGGCGTAATGAGCACTTCTGGCAACTTTTGATTTGCGATCAGCCCCTCTGGTAAATCAATGCCACAGAAATTTCTAACGCCTTTGTTGTAATCACGCCACATACTACCAGTAATGTATTGACGCGCAATGGCCTCAACGCGCACGGTACTGGCTTTACGCACAATCCAAACATAAGGGTGCGGAATATCGACAATATGATTTCCAGCTAATCCTGCCGCGTCAAATAACTTAAACCAATGTGCCGCAACGCTGTTTAGCGCGATGCCTTTGCCAGGCACACCATTTAAACCGTTTTCACCTTTCCAAATGCAATCAAATGCCGAAATGCGATCCGAAATAACCATAATGGCAAGTTCGGTGCCTTTAGGTACGTTGTAGCCTTTTTCTTTAATTAGGCGTGCGCTGTCTTCGTCGGTAAGCCAATACACTGAACGGACTTTACCACTGTGAACGGCACCTTTAGTGCGAATCGGAAGATCGTCATTGACGTCTAAAACTTTGTAGCTACTCATTGTATCTCCATAAATGGCTGCGCCTTGCTAAAGGGCGCCTTGCTAAAGGGCACAAAATAATGAGGGGGTTAGAGGCGTGTATAATAGTCGAGCAGCACAAAAATCACAATTACTAGCAGCCTTGCTGAGCTTGAAAACTCCCTTTCATCGACGATTTTTGCTCCTAAGCGCAGTCCTATTTAGGCTTAAGCACAAAGTGAGATATGATACATTATCTCCAAATAACAGGACAATGTGCATGATCTCTCTCGACCAAGTCCGCTTTCATTGGCCCAAGCAAGCAGATCCAACTTTACATATTGCCTCATTGCAAATTACACAAGGTGAGCATGTATTTCTATACGGCCCAAGTGGCAGTGGTAAATCTACCTTGTTAAGTTTGCTTTGTGCTATTCAGTTACCCAGCGTTGGGCATATTCATATTTTAGACACGGACCTCATCGGGCTATCAAGTGCTAAGCGCGATCAATTCAGAGCTGACCACATCGGTACTATTTTCCAAAATTTCAATCTGCTTACTTATTTAAATGCCGTTGAAAACGTGTTATTAGGTTGCCAATTTTCTCAACAACGCCAACGCAAAGCAGGTGGTTCAAATGCCAAGATCAAACAAAAAGCGATTTCACTGCTAGTACAACTTGGCATTAATGAGTCTCTGCATAAACACGCGGTTAACCAACTGAGTATTGGTCAACAACAACGCGTCGCCGTCGCCCGTGCACTCATTGGTGAACCAGAACTTATCATCGCCGACGAACCGACCTCTGCGTTAGATGAAAACGCACGAGAGTCGTTTATTCAATTACTTTTTGAGCAAGCGAAACACTATCAAGCGACCATCATTTTTGTTAGTCATGATCAGACATTAGCTCCTTTGTTTAGTCGCCAACTGAATTTGCCCGCCATTAATCTCGCATCGCCTAATAAGGAAGTGATTGAATGAATTTAATGCACTTGTCAGTAAAAAGTACCTTTAACCGAAAAGGTGCTGTGCTGCTCACCTTATTGTCTATTGCGTTAAGCGTAATGGTATTAATGTCGATTGAGCGAATTCGCCATGAAGCGAAAACCAGTTTTAGTAATACTATTTCGGGCACAGACCTTATTGTTGGAGCGAAAACGGGCGACATTCAATTATTGTTGGCGAGCGTATTTCGCATTGGTTATACGACCAATGGCGTAAGCTGGGAAAGTTACCAAGATATTAAACGCAAACCAGGTGTCGCTTGGACAATTCCACTTAGCCTTGGTGATAGTCATAAAGGGTATTCGGTGCTTGGCAGCGACGAACACTATTTCAATCACTTTCGTTATGGTAAAAAGCAACCACTCACCTTTGCACTTGGTCGCCCTTTTGAGCACATCGATGAAGTCGTGCTCGGCAGTGAAGTCGCAAAGTCGCTAGAATATAACATTGGCGATAGCATCATACTTTCTCATGGTTTGGGTAAAACTAGTTTTCACCATCACGACAACCACCCTTTAACGATTGTTGGGATCTTGGCTTCGACAGGCACTCCTGTCGACAAAACCGTTCATGTTCCCCTTGCGACCATTGATTCCATGCATGGTAATACTTCGCGTGAACATGAACATGAACATGAACATGAACATGAACATGAACATGAACATGAACATGAACATGATAGTCACAACGACCTTGTTGGGCATCCAACACAGATCTCAGCATTTTTAATGGGCTTCGACACGCCTTTTTATACCTTGCAATTTCGTCGTAACATAAACCAATATAAAAACGAGCCATTACTTGCAATTATGCCAACGGTTACATTGCGAGCGCTGTGGGAAATGCTTGGCATGGTTGAAAAGCTCTTACTCTTGTTTTCCCTTGCTCTACTCATGGTAAGCTTTTTAGGAATGCTCACCAGCATGTTAGCTACCTTACAACAACGTAGACGAGAGCTCGCTATTTTACGTTCAGTTGGCGCCAAGCCTCGCCACATTGTCGGCTTATTGATGGGCGAAGCGAGTATTATAACTTTGCTAGGTACACTTGTTGGGCTCGGACTTTTCTATGTTGCGCTGCACTTTGGTGGTACTCTTTTGCAAGCTCAGTTCGGTATTAGCATTAATCTTGGTGGATTAAGTCGCTACGAACTGCAATTACTAAGTGTAATTTTTGTGTTGGGTACTTTAGTTGGGTTAATTCCCGCACTACGTGCTTATTTTTATTCCCTTTCAGATGGCATGAGCTTAAAGGTTTAGTTGGATAAATCATGAATGTAATTATCAAATATTTTATTATGACGGTACTTTCTGTACTAACAGTGGCGGTTCATGCTGCACCACCAAAAGAGATCTTTTGGGAAGACCTTATTCCAAAAGGGCACATTCAGATAAGTAACCAAGACGCCGCAAGCCACGAAGGAGCCGAACAGAACTGGGTACAACCCGATCTTAATGCTCCTGTTGTACCAGAATTAAATGACCAAAATGTTACTTTACCTGGTTTTGTTGTTCCGCTTGAAGGCGACAGTGAAGTGATCACAGAGTTTTTACTGGTGCCTTATTTTGGCGCGTGTATCCATGTACCACCGCCACCGCCAAACCAAATCGTCCATGTCAAAATCAAAGGTGGAGTGCCAATTGATAGCCTCTACGATGCGATTTCTGTCACAGGTGTGATAAAAGTGGAAACTTGGAAAGGTGACATTGCACAAACTGGGTATACGATGCAAGCAACAGGCGTTGCACCATTCGAATTGTAGAGCCATAGATACTTGATGGCCGCACTACACGGCCATTTTGATTACACGTCCAATAATACTGCGATTTGCTCTTCTTTTTTCAATTTCTCTAAACTTGATCGACATCAACCTTTACATATTAAATGACAATTATTATTATTCGCACTTTTATAATTATAATTGATTCATGGTATGAACATACAAACACCACTTTCTTTGCTGGCCATTGCCTTATCTTCAACATGGAACAGTTTTGTTCACGCTGAGCCAATCTCGCTTGAATCACTACAAAAACAAATTGAAGCGCAACAAGCACAAATCAAAGTACTGCAAAGTCAAACCAATGCTTCACAACTCACTGAAGCCAAGTCCCCCTTGACGTTTAAAAGTTATGGCAATTTGCTCTATCGCAGTGATCCTATTTTTGCCAATACACAAGATACCGATCCAACTCGGCGCAATACCACCGATGTAGAGCGCGTAGTGACCGAATTCGAATATAAACTCACACCAAATTGGGAGTTAGAATTTGAAATTGAATATGAGCATGGGGGGACAGGAACAACCCTCGAGTATGACGGATTTGAGGAATTTGGCGAATTTGAAAGTGAAGTAGAAGCTGGCGGCGAAGTGATTGTCGAAAAATTACAGCTTAAACACGAGATAAATCAACATTTCAGCATAAAATTTGGTCATATTTATGTACCAGTTGGCTTAGGTACAATGTTAAATAAACCCACTCAACATTTCACTACAACCCGTCATTGGAGTGAATCAACGATTATACCGCAAGTTTGGCACGAAACTGGTGTTAATCTTATTTCGACATGGAATGAATTAACCTTACAAACCTTACTAACCACAGGCTTAAATTCAGAGTACTTCCGCACCACGAATTGGATTGCGGGAGGGTTACAGCAACGCTTTGAAAACGTCAACGCAGATGATCTAGCACTCACGTTGAGACTCGATTACGGAGATATTAAAAGCGGAACAGGCATCGGTGTGAGTTATTACCTGAGCGACACCAGTGATAATCGGCGTAATCAAGATAAAATCGCGGCAAAAGGTCAAGTAACACTTCTTGCCTTGTCTGGTGCATGGAAACATGGATCATGGCAATTCCGTGGTCAATATTTATATGGTGAGCTGAACGATAGCCATTTAATTACAGCAGCAAATAAAACCACGCCTGGACTAAAGCCGGGTAATTTCGCACAAGTTGGAAGTGAGGCAGAATCATTCTACCTTGAAGCCGCTTACGATCTAAAAACTTACCTAAACCGCCAGCTGCCAATGCAACTGTTTACTTCTTTTGATTATGCCAACCCGATCAAAAATGTCACTTCGGGTAGTGCAACTAACCGCTTTGATATTCAAGAATTCAGCATCGGCATAAATTACTACCCGATCCGTGACTTAGTCCTCAAGTTACAAGCAAGTGAACGGCAATACGCACAATCAAATTTAGACAACACGACACACATTAGTGCGTCGGTTGGCTATGTCTTCAATACACAGTTATAAGGGATAACGTCGTGAAATTTACAAAACATACGCTTTGCGCTGCACTTTTAAGTGCGCTGGTTGGTTGTGGCGGCTCAAGTGACTCAGAGCCAACCCCAACTACCCCAACCACACCACCTGCTGCCACAGGGTTTGACTATAATGCGGCAAATTTGATTGCTAACGTAACAAACCAGGTTATCGTTTCTGGCTACCAAAGCCTCAATGATAAAGCCGTTGCACTTCACAACGCGACACAAGCGCTTTTAACCAATCGTGATGCTGCTTCCTTACTCGCTGCACAAACGGCATGGAAAGAAGCTCGTGTCTTTTGGGAACAAGGTGAGTCGCATATTTTCGGGCCTGTTGATGCACTTTCTATTGATCCACATTTAGATACTTGGCCACTCAATACCTCAGATCTAAAAGCCATATTAGCTGAAAAATCCTCTTTTACGGCTGAAGAGATTTTGACGTGGAATGATGATGTTCAAGGTTTCCATACCATGGAATTTTTACTCTTTGGCGATGGAGTGGCAGATAATGAAAAAGCCATTAGTGAAATGACCGAAACGGAAATGGAATACTTAGTTGCGTGCGCTGAAGTGTTTACTATTCACACGCAAAGCTTATTTAATGCATGGTCAGTCTCTGCAGATGGCAGCTCTGCCATTGCTTACAAAGACGCATTAACCTCACCGGGAAATACGTATTATGCGTCTTCACTTGCAGTGGTTGAAGAACTCGTGCAAGGCTTAATCGGCATTGTAGACGAAGTCGGTAATGGGAAAATTGCAGAACCATTCGGCACATCAGTTGAGACAGCTGATACTTCACTTGTCGAGTCACAATATAGCTGGAACTCCCTCACCGACTTTACTAATAACATCATTGGCGTAAAAAATGTCTATTTAGGAACATTGCAAAGCAACAATGATTCACCGGGTTTAAAAGCTTTAATTGAAGTTGGTAACAGCGAGCTTGCGGCGCGGGTAGAATCTGAAATCAACACCGCAATCACGGCGATCGAAAGCATTGCTGGTGAAAACAATCTTCCATTTCGCCAAGCTATTAAGGACGAAGCAGCTCGAGCACGCATTCAAGCTGCCATTGATGCCCTTAGCACATTGCAGACCAGTTTAGAAAGTGAGGTAGTTCCATTACTGTCTAAATGGAATAACTAAGCACAGCCTTGGTGAAAGGAAAGCGTGTCCTACTACACCTTTCCTTTCTTTCGTTCACCAACCCTCTGATTTAACCAAAAATCGAGGCAACTGTTTCCCGTCACACTATGAACAAATTACCCATTTTAGTACTCGCGAGTACACTCGTTGCCTGTGGTAACAATGACGATACTACACCTATTCCAACACCAGAGACACCCACTCAGCAGGCTAGGCCGAGCTATCTGAATATTAGTTTGCTAGGTGGGGACACGACCACCGATACGACAAATAATTCTGGTCATGGCTTTTCAACTCCCATGCCAAATTTAAATGCGCAAGAACTTGATCTTCATCTACAAGGTGACACGCACTTCGAAATGTCTTTCACGACTGCCCCTAATAAAGAACACCCCGAGTTAGATGGGCTTGGTCCTGTATTTAATAATCAGAATTGTAACGCGTGCCATCAACGAGATGGCCGACCATCAACCTTAATGCCGTTAAGCCGAACCGATAAATTACTCTTAGGCAGTAATGCGGGCATCTTTTTACGCATCAGTCTCGACGACGGTGAATGTGCCAAGCCCACCAATGAAAATGACTATTGTAAAAATAGCCCAGTGCCAGGTTATGGTGAACAATTATTCCATCGTGGTGTTCTTAAAGCACGTGACGATTGGAGTGAAAACCCGTTTATTGGCCAAGCAAGCGTTTGGTTAAGTTACGAATATAGCACGTTCAACTACCCTGATGGCACGTCCGTCGAATTGAGAAAACCAGTCTTTAGTATTAGCTCGCCGTGGGATGCTGTGACGTTTGAACAAAGCATACTATCTGATCCTCGAGTCAGGTTTAGTCCTCGTAATGGCATGCCGGTATTTGGCCTAGGTCTTCTCGAACTTATTCCTCAGGAACAGATCTTAGCACTTGAAGATCCGAACGACATGAACATGGACGGCATTTCTGGCCGCGCCAATTGGGTTTTCGATGCAGTAAAAGCACAACAAGGTCATCCCAATCCGGTATCCTTGGGGCGTTTTGGATGGAAAGCATCAACACCGACCGTCCGCCAACAAAGCCTTGGCGCGCTGCGCGGTGACATAGGTATAACCAATAGCCTATTTCCGGACGAAAGCATTGCAGGCACATTTCTTCATGACAGCTACTTATCGCGGACTGACTATCAAGATCAAGGTATTGACTCACTTGGGCAACCGGAAGCTTCGGATGAATTTTCGAATGCGGTGGTCTTCTATGCGGAAACGTTAGCAGTACCGGCTCGCCGCAGTATTCACGACAAATCAGTCGAAGCCGGTGCCTATCTATTTTCACAAATACAGTGTGTTCAATGCCACCATCCAAACTTTACAACAACGGAGAGTGAAACAGTTAGCATAGGTGGTCGAGAAGCGCCAATGGGACTTCGTGGGCAAACCATTTGGCCATTTACCGATATGCTACTTCATGACATGGGCGAAGGCCTTGCAGATAACCGTCGAGATTTTATGGCTAATGGTCGAGAATGGAAAACAAGACCTTTGTGGGGTATTGGTTTAACCCAAACCGTGAATCCACAAGCAGGCTTTTTGCACGATGGCCGAGCACTGACTCTGGAAGAAGCCATTTTATGGCACGGTGGTGAAGCAGAAAAAAGCAAAAATGCATTTAGCGAACTTGATAAAACCAAACGTGACCAATTGATTTCCTTTCTACGCTCACTATAAACCGATCTAAACAAATAGCGCACATCATGTGCGCTCTCTTTTATCCAGCTTAAATCTTTGAACTATTCGCGCTTATGACGCTAGATATCGGAAACGTGGTTTGTTGGGTAGCGTTTCTTAAATTGGCTCAAATTTCTCAACGCTTACAAGCAAAAAAACGCTCTATAAGCGGGTTTCTTTTAAATAGAGTCGGGGGCGCCTAGTCGGGGACGCCTAGTCGGGGACGCCTAGTCGGGGACGCCTAGTCGGGGACGCCTAGTCGGGGACGCCTAGTCGGGGACGCCCAGTCGGGGACGCCCAGTCGGGGACGCCCAGTCCGGTCTGCGGCCAGATGTCTTTGACGTTCAAAGTCTGTGAAGCGAAATACGACCGAAGCAAAGCTCAACGCGTGTTGAAGTGAAGTCAGGGACGACGAGGTACGAAGCTACAAGGACGTATTCCTACACCGCTCTTGGCTTTGGCCTTGTTTGAATTGGCGTGAGGCTTTCTAGAACGCATAATGCAAAAAAGCCCGACTCTTTCGAGTCGGGCTTTCTTTTAATTAGAGCCTGGCGATGTCCGGGCCTTCGACGTTCAAAGTCTGTGAAGCAAAACTTTTTGCTTCCCTTTTCGACTTTTCACCCTACTTTCACGTAGGACATCCCTAAAAACGTAATAAATAAAAAGGCCTCTTCTTTCGAAGAGGCCTTTTTATTTAATTAGAGCCTGGCGATGTCCTACTTTCACATGGCAGCTGCCACACTATCATCGGCGCTGTTGCGTTTCACTTCTGAGTTCGGCATGGGGT
>CAPN01000056.1 GCA_000333235.1 Pseudoalteromonas luteoviolacea B = ATCC 29581
CTTGGCTTTGAAATTGGATCGATAGCTAAGACCAATTGATCATAAGCAGTTCGTACTTAGACCAAAAGGTGATCAAGGGTTTTTACACAGCCTGGGCACAGAGCACCTCTCGGTGCTCTGACCGATCACGAATAAAACAACTCCCTAATTTCGCTTATAAACTTTGTCCTAATGACGATATTGGCTTTTAGAAAGGCCGCATCGAGTTCGGTTAATAGGGGTTGTTTGGTCTTTTTGTCGTATCGATTGGGCATTTCGCTCAGTAGCTGGTCGTAAAAGCGCTGGGTGTCTTGTTGTATTTTGGCTGAGGTAACGACAAGAAAGACTTTATCGTAGAGTTTATTGCTACCAACGCCATCTGCATTACCATCACCATTATTTGCACCAGCGTTTATACCTGCTTGGTTTGCGAGTAATGCCGTTTTAAATTTTAAAATACTCTGCTCATGTTGCTGTTTGCGCTTAAACGAATGTTCAATCTCGATGGCGGCAACGTCGTTGTTATTGAGTAATACAAGCGCGTCGACGTTTTTTACCTCATTAGATGGGTAGAGGCGTTTAAACTCTAGTTCGGTTAGGTAGGCCTGCCAAAGCGGGTTTGGCGTACCGTCGGTATTACTGTTTTGCATACCTAAGGACAGCACCAAGCTCAGAATGCAGTCGTGCATGATAGCGTTTTGGTTTAGCTGACTTATAGGCTCTGGTGCCGAGCGAAATGGAAAGTCTATTTGGGTAAGTTCTCGTGCGTACTGGGCACCCGTATACGTTAGAACGTAAACGCGACCATCCGCGGCGCGAATGGTTTTGGCTACTTGGAGTAAGCCCATCTCAACGAGCTTATTTAAAAACTCCAATGTTTTGGCTCGACTAGTTTGCCATACTTTGGCGCACACAATGGCTGATACAAAACCAAAACGCATTGCGACCTTAATCGTCCACGTTAACTTTTCTTGCCCTTGTAGTCGCCGATTCTTATGTTTTTGGTAATACATATTTATGTCGAACAAAGGCTGATAAACATTACCGTTGGTAATACGGGATGTTGGTTGGTGTGTTTGCATGTTATCTCCAATTGAGGTTGAGTTGCTTTGCAGATAACAAGGGTTGTGCTGGGCAAATTATGCGAAAGTAGCGAGATTAAATTAGGATTTTCATTCGGAGAAGCATTCGCTTCGCCACTCCGAATGAAACCCCGTAGTAAAGACCTTGTTTTCGTTAGTAGGTGTGCAAATCGCAAAGGTTTCACTTTGCGATTAAACGCTTACAACCCCCGTCAGCGCTGATGTTGACGTTCGTCAACGCGCTGACTCGACGAAGCTTCGCTTCTAGGGTTGACGCTTTAGCGCATGTTCGGCTTGCGCCGCACCAACCCCCCTTTAGCCATGCCACGCAGCACATTTTCAAACGCCGTAGCTTGCTATGCGGTGGCAGACGTTCGTGTCCTCACTTTAAGGTTTACCGTTCCATTGCTTCGCTATTCCACCGTAAATTTTTGCTACACAAAAACTAAAGCGGGGTTGGTTCGCCGCTGTCGAACATGCGCTGCTGCGCACAAAAATTGGCTTCGCAATTGTTTGTGCTTCGCGATTTATTGAGTTACTTCGTAACTGCTGTTTTTGCATAAAAGCGTTGCTTTTGTGCGGGTTGGCGCTTCGCTTTAAACCCAAAAACCAACCCAGCCTAATTTGCATTTTTTTGGAAACGAGTTAGCTGCGATAATCTTAATGCTGGCAATTGATGCGCATTATTTTGGGTTTGACGTCACTCTTTTCTTTCATCATTGCCACTAAAAAATTCGCCTGGGCGCATTTAATTTTTGTTTTTTTGGAAGAAGCTAACCACAACTAACACCCTAAACCATTCAACCGACTTCACTAAAAACGACCACTCACAAGGCTGATTGGTCGCGTTTTGTGTTTTTTAAAATTTTGTTTGCATCTGTGCTTTTTTTCATTAAGTTCAAATAGCACCACAACATACATAAAGGGTGCGATGATGTCAGACTTACTCAGCTATCAACTTTTTGGGCACTGCGCTTTTGAGCAAGATTTAACACAAAGCGATATGTTTGAACCTAGCTCCACGGCATTCGCAGAGCCAACACAGAACATCTCAGTTTGCGATACGTTTAGCAGCATTTCCACGGTTGAATGCTCACCTTCCGACGTAGACCTAACTCCTGCTTTCTTAGAACAAAGCAACGGCCTTGGTATAGATGAAGGGCTATTCACGTCGCAAAGCGACACCGTTACAAGCGTTACATTAGACGACCAGCAACACTCGGATGGTTGGGGTTTTATGTTATCGGACTCAGGTGGAATGATTACCTTCGACGATGACAACGGTGCAGCAGATTGGGGTTTTGATGATGGCATCAGCGCCAACGCCGATTTTTAAATTGCAGTTACAAAGCAGAAGGAGAAGGAAGTATGTTGTCATTACCACTTTACGCAGCGCTAGGAACCGTCTTTCTATTCGTCGCTGTATATTACTCAATTAAATGTGTTTTAACGCGCAAATACGTTACAACTAAACACAAAAGATAACCAAATAACGACCTCGATAGTTAGTGTACAGGGGATTTCCCCACAAAGCCCACGAAGTGGGCTTTTTTCTTCTTATAAGACTCGGTAATGCGTAATAACTAGAATACAGCACAATTGAAGCCTTGCAGCATATTGCCAGACTTCGCATCAAGTTTAGGATTTGTAATATTGTTCAACCTAACAAAGCGGGTATACTCCATCTCTACCCTCTCAATTGGTTCTCCAAACACCACTCTTATTTCACCACCATCGGTGGCTTCAACTTGATGCCCCCAAACTGGATCATCTGCAAGCCGAATATTGTCGAAGATTTGAGTTATTTGATAGCCTAAGACAATCTTACGGTTCTTGTTTATTACAAATATCTGTTCTCCAACTTGAGCTTTAGAAAAGTCACTCCAGCCATGTTGAGAACTTTCAAGATCAAAAATTGCACCTTTACCTAATGTTTCATATATCTTTTTATGTGGTCTGTCTGCCACATTTGAGACCAAATATCTTTTCATAAAATTATCTCGCGCTTGGTATTTAGATTAGATTTTAAATGTAAACCATTGATGCATAGTTACAAATAAATATTCAAAATTTGAAAATCTACAAATGGAAGAGATACATTAAATCTCAATAAATAGGGCGCTTATGACGATTGCTTCTTTAGTGGTTAAGCCATTTGAATTGAACTAATTCTTCTGCATATTATGTGATGAGTACATTGTTCGAAGTTAAAGGTTGCAGATATCCGGCGCGACCTTTAACTTTGACCTCTTATTTGTATTAGCTATGTTTAATGCCATATTCAACGATTAGTTTAGAAAACTGTTCACCGTCCACTAATTCTATTTTAATACCTTTTTCTTCGAAATACTCTTCAGCAGCTAATGCTGCTTCATCAGATATCGTTCCTGAGGTGACGACCATACCTAAATTCGCAGATTCTGCCTCAATACCTCTGATTAACTGCTCGACTACTTCTTTTCCAACAGGCGGTTCAGGTTGCCAATGCTTTGCCTGGATTGCAACGACTTGTCTTATCGTACCTGCAATATTGAACGTAGCTAGAATATCAGCTCCTGTGTCTTTGTTTCTGGGCACAACATATGCGTCCACCGCACCTAACCCTAGCATTATATCTTTGATGAAATGTTCAAATCCGAAGCTGTCCATTCGCCCGCTTCGGATTTCATCAAGGGTTTCTTTTACAAGTCGCGACTGGAGATCTTTATTAAATGAAGGGGTTTCGTCTTTCTTACAAACACTGAGACATTCTTCGATTAAAGGTAGCAGGTCAGTTGCATCTACGCATGTACCTTGACTTTTCATTCTAGAAACTAGAGCAGACCTAGCTAAAGCTCTGGGTATTGGTTGCTTGTTATTCAACCACTTCACATTGCGCCGATAGGCGGTGTCGTCATCGAGTCGAGTTGCATCGTATGTTGGCGTTCCTAATATCTGGGCTACATAAAAATTGCTTCCATATGGAACTACGACAAGATCACCTACTTTGAAGTCATTAATAAAACGCCAGAGATGACCAGCAGCAGAACCAGCTTTTCGAAGATTCATCTCGTTGGAATAATAAGTTTCTGAAACTATCGACCTAAATTTGTGCCAAGATAAATTTTCACTAATAAGTCCGGCAGCGCGAGACCAGCCGATTATTATCTGATCATGTTCAAGCGCATCTGGTACTTTATTGACCCCGCTTGGATAAATTCGCAGGACAAAAGCTCTTTTTACTTCCGTATTCATTTTGGTCTCCTTATTGAGATAATATGTCAGTCTTTATACAAACGTTGACAGATTCTTTAGGCTAACTTTTTTAAACTAAGTATCCCACCACATACAAATTATGTTGGCGCATCGTGTGTTGTCAATTTCACTCAAAATTTAACTGTTTAAATTACTGTATTAGTATTCATTCCCAGAAAACACGATCAATCATGAACGAATATCAAAGTTAGGATTAACCCCTATAAGCACCAAAGTGGTTAGTGGTAGGTTGACTATATCAATATTTAACAATGACAACCGATGCTTAGATGCATTTTACCTGCGGCACCTAAATGTAACCTTGAACTCTCAATTTGAACCAAGTGCGTGTGGTCAAACGGTAAAAGTTGGTGTCGAGAATGAGGCTAATTTGCTGAAGCTTAAACTGGTTTATGCTGTGACGATTTTTTGCCATTGTGACACTGGTTTGTCACAATGGTAAAAAATAAAGTTTCTTTATATCAATAGGTTGGGTCGTTGGCTGCATTGTTGATCAAATTCAAAATCCGTTGCCTTCGGGCGTGACGGTTCAAGTCCGTCCACTGGTACCACTTTACTGACCCCAACCGTTTGGTTGGGTTTTTTTTATGCCTGAATTGTGACGACTTAAATGTTAGTTTCAGTGTAGTGGACTTGAGCGTCACGTTTGGCGTGACACACCTAATCAAATCAGA
>CAPN01000055.1 GCA_000333235.1 Pseudoalteromonas luteoviolacea B = ATCC 29581
TAACTAAAAATACAGAGGTGTTTATGAGCGGAAAACGCTATCCAGAAGAATTCAAAATTGAAGCGGTTAGGCAAGTTGTTGATCGCGGTCATTCAATCTCTGACGTTGCCAAACGATTAGATGTCACATCACACAGTCTTTACGCTTGGGTCAAAAAGTATGGCCCTGATTCAAAACAACACAATGAATTGAGCGATGCTCAAGCTGAAATAAAAAGATTACAAAAGGAATTGAAAAGGACAACGGAAGAACGTGACCTGCTGAAAAAAGCCGC
>CAPN01000054.1 GCA_000333235.1 Pseudoalteromonas luteoviolacea B = ATCC 29581
AGCTTCTTCAGTGAGCTCTGGCAAGTCCTCATCGGTGGTATCGTTTTGAACGTCGTCTAATAGCGAGTCAATGTCATCCAGATCAGCTTCTTCAGCAAGTTCAGACAAATCCTCATCGATGGTATCGTTTTGAACTTCGTCTAATAACGAGTCAATGTCATCCAGATCAGCTTCTTCATCGAGTTCTGGTAAATCCTCAGCGGTGGTATCGTTTTGAACTTCATCTAATAGCGAATCGATGTCATCCAGATCAGCTTCTTCGTTTAAGTTTGATAGTGGATCTTCAGAATCATCGTCTGTTACTTCATCAAGCAAAGAGTCTATATCATCGTCATTAACAATCTCAGTGTTCAGCTCGTCTGTAGCGTTTCCTTCTAAATCAGCTCCCTTTTCTGAACCTACCGAATCAATCAAACTATCAATGTCATCTATGTCAAACTCATCATCACCGTCTGTTGGTGCATTGCTTTCGAGCAATGAATCAATATCGACGTCAACATCATTGTGCGTATCCGTCGCGAGCTCTTCACTTAGCGCTGCAAGCGCATCATCGCTCACGTCTAGCGCACTGTCTTCAACAGCATCTAATGCATCATCATCCGAATCTGCTATTTCATTAAATAAATCATCAATATCCGACGCACTTAAAATATCATTCGGGTCAGAACTCTCTGCATCTAGATCAATTTCATCGCCACTATCACCGTCAAAGTTCTGTTGCAAGAAATCATCAAGGTCGCCTGAACTGTCTAACGCATCGTCATCGTGTGCATCATCAAAACCCATGTCATCTGACAACAAGCTATCAAGCTCGTCATTATCGAGTACACCAGTTGAATCTTCGAACCCATCATCGGAGAGCTCGTCAAACATGATGTCGTCTTCAGGCAACATGTCATCGTCATCTAAACGAATACTCGGTTCGGTATCTGCTGCTACCGCCGCGCCTGCAGCCATGCCCGCAGCTGCCGCACCAGTCATTGGTCCAAGATCGAGAGGGTCTAAGTCGATATCTTTAGATGGAGATTTGGGTAAAAACTCATCATCGTCGTCATCATAAGTTTGCTCTTTAGCCTTGCGTTTTCTCAAAAAGAAAACCAAACCAATAATCGCCAGTAAACTTGGAATGGTGGCTAAAAGTAAGATTGATAATGGAGAGCTCAGATCAAAGCTAAATTCATCATCCTGTTTTTTTTTTGCTTCTTCTCGCGCTATCAACTCTCGCTGTTGTTCAATAACCGCTTGCAATTGACGCTGAATTTCACTATCTGCGCCGAGTTGCTGACGAACGCTTTCAATTTCTTTGGAAATAGTACCTAGTTGCTGCTTGAGCTTATCGTTTTCTTCTAGGATCTCTTCAACGCTCTTTACAGAAGTCTTAAATTCGTTTTGCAACTCAACGAGTCGAGCATCTTGTTCAATTCGGATATTTTTTATTGCGCTTTCAAGCTCTTGTTTGGCTACATCGACATCTACTTTTCTCGCTTGAGTGACTTTTCGTTTTGCCTCTTCAATCGTGTTGTTATCGAGCATTCCGCTCTTCTTCAACTCCCAAAGTTGATCGTCTTGTTCCGAGCGCTGTCTTGCAAAGATAGGATTAATTTGACGGATCTCGCCCATAGATGGGATCTTTAAATACGATCCATTTCGCATGTGATTGAGATTCTGGTCTAAGAAGGAATCTGGGTTTTTTTCATACAATGCGACCATCACTTGATAAATCGATACCGATTCGTCTGGCCGTACTTTGGCTGCAATCCGCCATAACGTGTCAGTTGGCTTAATCGGGCCAACGGCACGCCCTTGCATTCCATAGTCGACTCCTTTTGGCCCTTTTAGCAATGTCCCCTCTTGGGACTGGACCTGAGCGACAAGCAATGCAGACGCAAAAATACAAAATAAGGCTAAACCGCGCATGCTGATCCCTTAAAGTCAAACTCGCGAAACGTGCGAGCGATAATAATGCAAACTACCCTCACGCCAAATAATTGTCGCGTGAGTTCTTATAATTTTAATAAGCAAGCTCTATTCCAACCCAAACTATAAACCAGAAAGACACGAATATCCATTGCAACATATTGAAAATCAACATGCTTATAGGTAAAAAGTATTGGTCGATTTTTTTAATTGAATTTCAAAGAGATGTGAAGGTAGATCTTAAGATGCTGTTAATTTGGTATTCGTTTCCCGTAAACTAATTATGTTTACGGGAAAATCTGTCTAAAAAGGATTAAAGGTAGGATTCAATTAAAGCTTCTGCAATTTGCACGCTGTTCGTCGCAGCTCCTTTTCGAATGTTATCCGCAACAACCCAAAGGTTTAGTCCTTGTGGATGAGTCAAATCCTGCCTAATGCGACCAACAAAAACGTGATCACTGCCACTTGCATCAGACACCGCAGTTGGATAATCCTGCTCGTCATCAATAAGTTCAACGCCCGGCGCTTCACGTAATAATTGTTTTATATGCTCGATATCGTAAGGCATGCGAGTTTCTAAGTGGATTGCTTCTGAATGACCATAAAATACTGGCACACGAACCGCTGTCGGGTTCACCATGACAGTCGTATCCCCTAAAATTTTTTGAGTTTCCCACACCATTTTCATTTCTTCTTTGGTATAACCATTGTCTTGAAAGGCATCAATTTGTGGGATTACATTAAACGCTATTTGCTTTGGAAAAATTTCATTATCCATTGGTCGACCGTTCATCAGATTTGCTGTTTGACGAACTAATTCCTCAACCGCTTCTTTACCTGCACCAGACACCGATTGATAAGTCGTCACGTTAATACGATCAATACCATATGCATCGTAAATGGGTTTAAGTGCGACCATCATTTGAATAGTAGAACAATTTGGATTCGCGATGATATTACGATTACGAAAATCCGCGAGCGCTTCTTTGTTCACCTCTGGCACCACTAATGGAACATCATAATCGTTTCTAAACTGAGAGGTGTTATCGATCACCACACAACCCGCTTGTGCTGCTATCGGAGCATATTTTTCAGAGACACTGCTACCCGCTGAAAAAAGAGCGATATGGGCGTTAGCAAAATCAAATTCTTCTACGTCGATCACGGTCACTTTTTCACCATTAAACTCGACATCTTCACCTGCACTTCGACTACTTGCAAGTGGAAATAACGTATCAACTGGGAAGCCACGCTCGGCCAAAATCTCTATCATTTGGCGACCAACTAGACCCGTGGCACCTAGTACCGCAACATTAAATTTCTGCGACATATATTCCTCTTTTCTCTAATGGTTTATCGGGCGAACCCCAATTGCGTTAACATTGGTTCAAGTTTTTTCGGCCCACTAACCTTTAACGTGCTAAACTCTCGCCTGCGCGGATAGTTTTTTCTAAGATGATCAAAACCTTGCGTCTTTAAATGACGTCGAAGTAATCCATCGTCACGTCGCACATCATAAACCAAATGCACTAAGCGCCCTAAATCTGCCATGCAAAATTCTTCAGAAATCACACAATCAACCAGCTCTGGCACTGGCAAAAAATCGGCGAGTGTTTTTGTGGCTTTTTTCCCTTCCTTCTCACACAAAGCTTGGTAAAGCATTTGTGTGCCTCTCGCTTTACCTTCTAACGTGTGGCCCGCGATATGCACCGACGCAAAACGCACATAAGGCAACAGGTCAGTTAAAATATTAGGTTCATTTTCCCATACATCGAGCGCAAGCTCCAATTCTGCCCCCTCTTGCATTGCCTGCAAAAGCGCTTGATTGTCGATGACATCGCCACGACTCGCGTTGATGAGGATTGTCCCCTTTTTTAGTTTGCTTAATCGCTGTTTATTCAGCAGATGCTTTGTTTTATGAACACCTGATTTAACCAAAGGAACGTGACAGGTAATAATATCAGCATGTTGTAATAACGAATCAATATCAGTATGTTCGCTTAACGTGCCTGCTTCATAACGCAATGGATCACACACCATTACATTTACATTAAGGGCGGCGAGTTTTTCTCGCAAACATTGACCTATACTACCAACACCAATAATTCCAATGGTCTTACCGTCGAGTGGCATCGATAACTCTTGAGAAAAGGCAAAAAGTGTACTTATAACATACTCTGCAACCGCGATTGCATTGCATCCCGGAGCACTTGAAAACGTAATGTCGCGGCTCAAAAGGTATTCTGTGTCAACGTGATCCACACCAATTGTCGCCGTTCCAACAAATTTTAATTTTGATGCATTGCTCAGCAAGGCCTCATTGACTGAGGTAACAGAGCGCACTAGTAATACATCTGCTTCTTCAACTTGAGCTGGTGTAACATTACGCCCATCAAACCGAGTTACATGACCAAATTCACCAAAATAAGCTTCGACCAGAGGCATGTTTTGATCAGCCAGAATTTTCATTTATTCGCTCTTTGCACTAAGCCTTTAATTTCGCGCTATTGTAACTCAATCTCAATCAAATAGCAGAATTAATAAAGTTTAAGTAACTTACACCAATCAACTCAAAGATGCTTGATTTCAACAAGCATATACCGTCGTTTAGGCAAGGCATTGATTACAGGTACTGGCTTACCTCTTATTAAAATAAACAACACGGCATAAAAAAAGCCGAGACTTTCGCCTCAGCTTCTCAATCAAACTAAACTGCGTTTTTACACTCTAATTAATTCTATGCTTTGTACTTGCGCATTACCAGCGTTGCATTTGTACCACCAAAACCAAAGCTATTCGACATAACAATGTCTAGCTCTGTGTCGCGGCGTTCAGTAACAATATCCAAGCCTTTAGCTTCTGCGTCTAGTTCTTCAATGTTAATTGATGGCGCAATAAAGTTATTTTCAAGCATTAATAACGAGAAAATCGCTTCATGCACACCCGCAGCACCGAGTGCATGACCAGTCATTGCTTTTGTTGCACTGATCGCAGGCGAGTTATTGCCAAATAATTCTTTGATAGCGCCAAGTTCTTTCACATCACCAACTGGAGTCGATGTACCGTGCGTATTTAAGTAATCAACTTTACCTTCAACACCAGCAAGCGCTTGCTTCATACAACGTACCGCACCTTCACCAGATGGCGCGACCATATCATAGCCATCTGAAGTTGCACCGTAGCCGACGATTTCAGCATAGATATGCGCACCACGAGCAAGCGCATGTTCCAACTCTTCAACAACAACAATACCACCACCGCCAGAGATCACAAAACCATCACGGTTCGCATCGTACGTACGAGACGCTTTTTCAGGTGTTTCATTGTATTTTGTTGATAACGCCCCCATTGCATCAAATTCCATTGCTAGCGTCCAGTGAAGTTCTTCACCACCACCTGCAAAAATCACATCTTGTTTGCCAAGTTGAATTTGCTCAACTGCATTTCCAATACAGTGCGCTGACGTTGCACACGCTGAACTAATTGAGTAATTCACACCTTTGATTTTAAACGGTGTTGCTAAACACGCCGAGGTGGTACTCGCCATAGTACGAGGAACCATATACGGGCCAACACGCTTAACGCCTTTTTCACGAAGTGTATCTGCTGCTTCTACTTGATACTTTGAAGAACCACCACCAGATCCGACGATAAGACCTGTGCGCTCATTTGATACTTGTTCTTCTGTGAGGCCAGAATCTTCAATCGCTTGAGCCATAGAAATGTAAGCATAAGCCGCTGCATCACCCATGAAACGATGAGCTTTACGATCAACTAACTCTTTAACATCAATATCAATTTTACCCGATACTGTACTGCGTAGGTTGTATTCAACGAACTCAGGGTTATGAGCGATACCACTCTTACCTGCTTTTAACGATTCTAATACTTCATTCTTATTGTTACCGATGCTTGATACGACACCGATCCCCGTAATTACGGCTCTTCTCATGGGAATTCCCTTAGAACTATACAAATTTTCATTATTTTACGCTGAAACGAATTACAAAGTGGTCAGCTTTCCAGCGTACACTCGTAAACTGAAATCTAATGTAACCCGATGGCTTTCGAAGTTGTAGCCCATTAGGTCAAATTTTCTGTAAAAAATTCACAATACTGACTTAATAACTTAGATTAAAAAATCCTTTATTATTAAATGAACAGGAAGAAAATTAACCGCATATCAAAGACGACAGCAAAGAAAACCCGTAAAATAATGAAAACTTTTTGATCTGAGCCACCTAATGATCCAAAACGCAAAAATACATTTCAATGAACAGGGAACCCCTGTTGCTGACGAGTTTGACGATGTGTACTTCAGCAACGACGATGGCCTCCAAGAATCAAATTATGTGTTCTTCAAACAAAATCGTATCGATATTCGATTACAAAACCATGACCAAGCTCATTTCACGATTGCCGAAACAGGATTCGGTACCGGACTTAATTTTCTTAATGCGTGGCAGCAATTTGATACTCTTGAACCTCAGCGCAATGTCAATCGGTTACACTTTATTTCTTTTGAAAAATTTCCTGTTGCTCGCGATGATTTAGTTAAAGCCTTAGCAGCTTGGCCAACCGTGAGTAATTACGCTAAAAAGCTATGTGCCAGTTACCCTATCGCGTTGCAAGGTTGTCACCGCTTGGTCTTTGACGATGGTGCAGTCGTCCTTGATCTTTGGTTTGGAGATGTAGCGCAAAGCATACCGCAAATGAGCGTTAGCCAACGCGGTATCGTCGATGCTTGGTTTCTTGATGGCTTTGCACCGAGTAAAAACCCTCAAATGTGGCAACCGTCGTTATTCGATGCGATGGTAAAACTGAGTCGCCGTGACGCAACTGTCGCTACATTTACCGCGGCTGGATTTGTTCGCAGAGGCTTGCAAGAAGCGGGCTTTATGATGGCAAAGTCAAAAGGCTATGGTAAAAAGCGTGAAATGCTTATCGGTTATTTGCCTGAACCCTCTGATAAACAACAAGAGAAACCCTATTTTTCTCATGTGCCTCGGACATTAGAAAAAGTCGCCATAATTGGTGGCGGTATCGCTTCTGCCTCACTTGTACTGGCATTAGCACAGCGTGGCAAACACGCTCACTTATTTTGCGAAGACGAGCAGCTCGCGATGGGTGCATCACACAATCGTCAAGGTGCGGTCTATCCTCATTTGCAAGCAGACTATACCATTCAAAGTGAAATGTATGCGCACAGCTTTTTATTTGCGAAAAGACTCTATCAATCCTTGCTCGATGAGGGATTTGCTTATTCACATCAATGGTGTGGTGTATTGCTCCAAGCCATCAGTCATACAGTAAAAGAACGCCAAGCAAACATTATTGAAAAAGGCACTTGGCCATTGCCTTTACTACGCGCTGTAAATGAAGTCGAAGCAAGCGAACTTGCTCAGATAGAAACGCCCTACAGCGGATTGTATATCGAACAAGCCGGTTGGGTCAGTCCATCTGAACTCACTCAAGCACTCTATAAAAAGTCACACCAGTTGACGAATACTTCCATACAATTCAACACCAAAATTACTTCGCTTGAAAACACCTCACAAGGTTGGATGCTATCAAATGGCACGACTTGTATCGGCCCATTTAGTGATGTATTTATTTGTGCGGGTGAACACAGTGATGGATTCGAGCAAACAGCTTCTTTACCTCTGCATGGCGTAAGAGGACAAGTTTCACACATTCAAGCATCGAGTGAGTCACAAAAGTTGGCCACTGTGCTTTGTCACAAAGGTTACTTTACGCCTGCTCACGATAACCTTCATTGCATGGGCGCCACTTTTGATAAAAACACGAAATCGAGAGAAGTGACGAACGACGATAATACGACGAATCGTCAACAACTGAATTCGTTTTATCGAAAGCAATCTTGGAATCAATCACTCGGAGAAATCGTCGACGCGAAAGCTGCCGTTCGCTGCTGCTTTTCCGATCACTTACCAATGGTCGGTGAGATGATCTGCGAGAAGGACGTCGACACCGCGTTTGCTAATCTACGAAAAGGCAAACAATTTGGCTTTGGTGAATTAACACGCCCACATCAAGGTTTACACGTATTTACTGGTTTAGGCGCAAGGGGCCTTTGCAGTGCTCCCTTGTTAGCTGAACATTTCGTTTCGTGTTTACTTGATGAACCACGACCGCTAAGCGAGCGTCTTAATGAAGCCCTTCACCCAGCTCGTTTTGCAATTCGCGGTCTATTACGCAAAGAACGTTAAGCATAAAGGATACTGCCGCCAAAGCGGCAGTTTTTATTTGATAACATTAGATTACTGACGGGCTAATTGAATAACCACGCGGCGGTTTTTCTCACGACCAATGACGGTGTCGTTGTCAGCAATATGGCGTTTTTCACCAAATCCGTCCGCCAAAATTCGCGATTCATCAACCCCCATGGAAACCATATACTCTTTTATTGCTTTTGCACGTCGTTGTGACAGTTCCATATTAATGGCACGGCCACCATAACTATCGGTATAAGCGGCAATTTCAATCATGGCAATTTCAGGGTCGTTTTTTAAATATTCACCGATCATTTCTAAACGTTTACGCGATTCTCGAGTCAATTCACTGCTGTTTTTCTTATAATTCATAACAGTAAATGCGATGTCTTCAAAACTATACGGAAGCAACATGTCACGACACTGTAAAAACGCCCAATAGGCTTGTTTAAAATTCACCGATGACAAGGCCACTGAAATGTAATCAACCTTATTAGCCCAATCCTTGTAATAAAACGTCGGGAAATACCCTTTCTCTAATTCAGTAAGCATTTCCCACGCGCTGTCATTGCCTAATTCACCATCGAACTTTTTCAATAATTTCATTGAAGTGAGATCGCGAACGGGCTTTCCGGCGCGCCATGAAGGAGGCACCGACTGCACGCCGGCAAAGTCATAACTCTCTGGTCTCACCATCATGTCAAAATTAAAAGTAAGATCTTTATTTTTACTCGCCTTTACTGAAAACAATGCATCACCATAATAAGGCACTTCATGCTGCAACGAACAACTCAGGCGATTCACTTTATTTACTGTCCAGTGCGAAGTGTCGGCCGTGGCAGCATATTGCCGCATCGAGGCCGTAGCAAAAAAGCTACTTGCAATCGATACTCCTGAAACAAGGAAAAGCCAGCTATACTTCACGATATTCACCTTTATATCTGATGTTAGTGCGTCAAATCTACGCCGCCTCAAAACATGTCGAGACTTTGTAATAAAGCAATGCAATTTTTATGCCTTTCTAATTTTCTCAATATAAAAGACAGCCAAAAAACTACACTAGCAATACACCATCATAGTTTGACATAATACGCGGCTCAACTTAGCAACGCAAAACGGTCATGACTACAACAGAGCAAACCTTATTCGCCAAGCGCTTTCGTGGATTTTTCCCCGTAGTAATTGATGTAGAAACCGCAGGTTTTAACAAAGACACCGACGCACTCCTTGAGATTGCCGCCACGACATTAAAAATGGATAACGATGGCGTTCTAAGTTTAGATCAAACAATCCATTTTCATGTAGCACCTTTTGAAGGTGCTAATATCGAGCAAGCTGCGATTGACTTTAATGGTATCGACCCCTTTTCCCCGCTTCGTGGCGCCGTTGATGAATCAGAAGCTATGAAAGCCATTTGTAAAATGGTCAGAAAAGCACAAAAAGACGCAGGCTGCACTCGAGCAGTTGTTGTTGCGCACAACGCAGCCTTTGATCATGGTTTTTTAAATGCAGCAATTGACCGCTGCAAAATCAAACGAACCCCATTTCACCCATTCGTTAGCTTTGATACTACGTCACTTGCAGGATTAGCGCTTGGTCAAACCGTACTTGCTAAAGCATGTCAAAGTGCCGGGATTGACTTTGACAACAAGCAAGCCCACAGCGCACTGTATGATACGGAGCGCACAGCTGAATTATTTTGCTTTATCGTAAATCGCTGGCAAGCTTTAGGTGGTTGGCCTGTGCCCGAACATCAAGACCCTAAACAAAATGAAGATGATAGACAAAACGAAGCCGAAACAAGTAATGTACGGTAATTTGGCAATAAAGTAGAAAAACCTAAATCGTAGGGTTCAATAACAGATAGCTATTTAACCCTACATTATTATGCAAATGATTAGGCGTTTGTGAACTTTTGAGTGATCTTGCCTTCGTCAAGCGCAAGCAAATGCGGTGGGTAAATTCGAGAAAACAATTTAACATCACGCGCTATTTTCAATTCTACACCCGGATGCATTAATTCATTTACTTTAACACGGGTTGTTTTCAGCAGTGCGTTCATTTTTTGTTTAACTAAAGCGACATTTCTGCGGTTACGTGCCAAATGCAAGCCTAGCTGTTTTTCACTGTTTACCAGCTTTTCTAGATAAGCATCTCGTTTTTGCGACGGAGGTGCTTGGTTTGCTTTTTGTTTAGCTTGACCCAGAGCCTGCGCTTTTGCGGCAAGCACTTTCTCAAACTCGGTAAATTGAAGTTGCTTCTCTCTTAATGCATGCCAGTTCTGAGCAATTGAAATACGCGTTTTGGTGCCGGATGGAGCACCTAACTCTCCAGTTTCAATACGCAATGCATCCAAGATATTTCCACCGATGATTTTACCACGTGGATTCTCCCCTTTGCCAACACGTATCAACCGGCGTGCGCTCAAATCACAATGAAGGGCTTGTCTATCAATAAATAGATCCTGATCGCTGTGAATATTACAATATTGAGCATAACCAATCGAAATGGTGCGCTTTGCTTTGAGGTGACATGAAAACGCTTCACCATCTAAGCGTTTACGACCAATTGCACCTAAAACAATCGTTAAAGCGCCTTCGCACTCCACTTGAGCTGATTCAACAAAACCAATGACTGTAATGTCGCCGCTGGCTTTTACCTTCATGCCGTCTTTAATATCACCACTGACTATCACACTGCCATCAAATTCAACATGCCCAGTGGTTACATCTATATTGTCATAGCACAACACATCGTCTATACGAATACCACGTGCAAGCGCAACTGGCACGCCTTTGGCATCTGCTATTAAAAGATTCGCATCATTAGGATCTAAGCGAGTACCATCACAGACTTCAAGTTCAAGTTCCTTGCCTGGTTTTGGATCAAGTACATCACCAAAAACCGTAAACCCTTCCTCACCTTGAGTGGCTGGAATACGTTTCATCAGTGGCGTACCTGGGTTTACCGTAATAATCGCCCCGAGGTTACGCATATCGACCTTGCCGCCTTCTTTTTCTTGAGGACTTAAGATCCTATCTTGGGCTGTCATACACAAACGCACAAAACGCGCGTCTAAACCATCTTTTGGGCGTTGTCCATGGGCGACGATAGCGCTATATGCACTGCCCGATGGCAATTCGAGTTGTTGGCCTAAAAAGGAGTCTAATGCTGATTGGTTTACCCCTCGAGTAACCCCAGCTTGCTCAATGATTTCGAGAGCCTGATCCATCGAGATCATTTTTCCACCGCGTGCGGTTGTTAAACGCGCTTCGGCCAGCATGTTGTTTTCATCGATATAAACAGACATCTCAGCGTCTGCAGCCATTGCAACCACTAAAGAGTCTTTAGCTTGGTTATTGCTAGGATTGAACAGTTTACCAATATTCGCATGAATAAGATCAAAGCTGCAGTATTCAGACTGCTCAATCATTTCCATGAGCTGCGCACTCGTGGCTGGAAACCCTAAGTTTTTGGGGTGTTCAGTTAGACTAAGTTGACCCGACTGTTCATTAAAAACTAAAAGCGACATTTAAAACCTTCCGACGCAATCTTTGGTACGCTGTTATTATTGTTTTATGCAACCTACAACGATTTTTGTCAGTAAATCTTGTTCAAGTTACAATTTCAATGCTTAGTAGAAACAAATTATAAATGAATGTAAACAAAATTTGCACACAAAAACAGCAAGTAGTTAAAATAAAAAAAGAAAGTCCCATGTACACTATTGTGACCCCCCTCTATCTTCGCTATACTTTACCTACTTCATCTGAAACAAGTTTCAGGGGCCGATTAGGATTCGACGGAATTCAAGAAGCCTGAGGTGCATGTCGAGGACGCGGTTGGCCTCGTAAAAAAGCCGCAATTAAAGTAATCGCAAACGACGATAACTACGCTCTAGCGGCATAATAGCCCGCTAGCACTCACCCAAGCTCTCTTGTGGGCCTGGATTCTGAGTGTCACCCTACACAAGATCGCCACGGAAACCCTGGCCGGGGTTGAAGGGTTAAACATAAGCGGCCTCGCCTTCACTAATCGTGTCTGTCCGAGTATTGAAGGTTAACTTATAGACAAGACTAAGCATGTAGGACCGAGGGTCGAGGCTTTTCGGACGGGGGTTCAAATCCCCCCGGCTCCACCAACACCTAAGACAAAGGCACTTTTTAGTGCCTTTTCTTTTGCCTAAAATTCCTTATATATCAGCATTTCCAGACTTTCTTTAGTCCAAAAAGACTCATTAACGACCAGTGACACACACATATTTAAGTAGTACAGTAAGTAGTACCACAAGATTTATTGCTAATCGGGTACTACATACATGGCTAGAACAAAACCGCTCACTGATACGGAAATCAAACACGCCAAACCAAAAGAGAAGGTTTATAAGCTTTCTGATGGTGGAGGCTTACAACTTCGCATAAAGCCAAACGGCAATAAATCTTGGTTATTGGACTATTTAAAACCGTACACCAAAAAACGCACTGCCATTGGTCTAGGTGGTTATCCCGAAGTTCCTTTAGCGGACGCACGCAAGAAAAGAGACAAATTTAGAGAGCTACTAGCAAAGGATATTGATCCCAAAGAATATAAGGACGAACACGAGCGCGTACAGGTTGAAGCCGCACTTAATACCTTTGAGCATGTAGCCACCAATTGGTTTGAAGTAAAAAAGACGCAAGTCACAGAGAACTACGCAATCGACCTATGGCGTTCACTTGAAAACCATATATTTCCTGAGCTTGGGAAGCTCCCAATTAGCAAAGTCACCGCACCAAAGGCAATTGATATTATCAAGCCGCTTGCCGCGAAGGGTAGCTTAGAAACCGTTAAACGCTTGTGCCAACGTTTGAACGAGATTATGACGTTTGCGGTAAATACAGGGCTAATACATGCCAACCCGCTAGCAGGACTTAGAGCAGCCTTTCAAAAGCCCGACAAACAACACATGGCAACCATTTCACCAGACGAACTACCACAGCTAATGAAAGATATTAGTTACGCCAGTATCAAACTAGTGACTAGGTTACTTATTGAATGGCAGCTTCACACAATGGTACGCCCCAGTGAAGCCGCTGGCGCTAAGTGGTCGGAAATAGATTTAGACAATAAGTTATGGACAATACCCGCAGAACGCATGAAAAAGAAACGAGAGCATGTAGTACCTTTGACAGATCAAACAATCGAGATACTACATAAACTCAAACCGATAAGTGGGCATCGTGAATACCTATTCCCCGCTGATAGAGACCCAAGAAGCCATATAAACGAGCAAACCGCGAATATGGCACTTAAACGCATGGGGTATGAAAAGCGACTTGTGGCGCATGGTCTCAGAGCTTTAGCCAGTACAACGCTTAATCAGCATGGGTTTGATGCGGACGTAGTAGAAGCCGCCCTAGCCCACTTAGACAAAAACGAAGTAAGACGAGCGTATAACCGTGCTGATTACTTGGAGCGTAGGCGCGTAATGATGGATTGGTGGAGTAGTCACATTACTGGCTTAAACACTAACTACAAGGTAGATAGAATTTATGGATAAGCTGTTCAAACTTAAATCATGGCTTACAATACCTGAAGCTGTTAAGTACTTATCTATGGCACTGAGTGAACCCGTTCTAGAATCAGATGTTTTCAGACTTGCCTTAGATGGTCATTTAAAAATATCTGTTAATCTAGTTAATGGCGCTCAAGCTTATCTAGGAAAATACGTCAGTACTGAAGAAATAGATTGGACAACCTTCAGCATGGATCTACTTGAAAAGCCATTCACCGCCCCATCAAACCACGAAATGCTGATAAAATCTAAAGCTTGGGAAAGTTTAATCAAAAACAATCTATTACCTTTAGAACAATTTCAATCCAACAAAGATTACTATACTCAATTTAATAATGAATCACTTAGGTCTATTAGTGGGATTTGGGATTTAACGTTAATTGGAAGTGAATATCTCGATTTAAAATTTAGATACCATCAAGAAGTGTACTTAGGCCAGGCCCAGAGTGAAGCTATAATTAAGCTTATAAAAAGCAAAATTGCACCTAATAACCCACCAAAAGCTATCGCATGTCTATTGGGATGCACAAATTCTCCTTATATCTTTAAATTTAATTGGACAGTGATTTAGTCGTTTCAACGGCTCAATCTGTACCGCTTTTGTACTTTTAACATTTATCTTACCGAATTGCTATTCATGCATCTCCTAGTTAATACATCGTTTTATTACGATAAATGCGTCATATGATTAGCTGCTTTACCCAATCTGGTTAAAGACACCTATTTCAGAACTCAATGATGTCTAAACGGCAGTGGCTTAATAAACTAACATCACACGCTAAACTTCAAACCATTCGACTAGCTAAATCAGCAATCAAATCTGCTGTCTCCCAAATAAATAATAAGAAAATGATGCAATTAAAAACGCTAACATTGAAGAAACTCAGTATTTTGTGCTACTTTTCTGCTATATTTGGTTGTCTTTTGGTGTTCTGTGATCAAGCTCCACACATTCTTTTTGTCCCTTTGCTTTTTCTTCCTGGTTGGCTGTGGAAACGGTGAAACTGAAAAAGTCTTTGCCCCCACTTTAGACGGCGGCGTGGTTATTACCCCTGATTCCAGCTTTTCGGGGAAAATGGACGATGGTAATTTTGAACTGGTGTTGTCGTCAGGAAGCACCGAGGTTGAATTCACATTAAAAGGCAACGCTTCATCCTCGTTAGACGCGACAGTCGATCAACAGATTGTATCTAAGATCTACACCATCACCCCAGAAACCGTTACGTTGCTGCGTTCAGTGCGAATTACCATTGTTATAAATACGACCCAATACACCAATGGCAAACTATTCATTGCCAGAAAAAAAGACGGAATTTGGTTTCCGGTCGATTCTCAGGTAAGTGATACACGTATTAGTGCCGATATCGTTGAGTTTGGGCAATTCGCCGTTTTCTATCAAGAAAAGCAATCTATTGCAGTATCGAAAATAATAGGTCCTGCCTGCACCAATGGCGCAACAGAGCAAACGGTCCGGTTTATTCATGTCGCCGATTTGCACTCTCGTTTTGGCTATCGAGAACAGTGGTTTAGTAAAATAAGAGGGTATTATCTACAAGCTCAAGCAGAAGAGCCATTTACCCTATTTACTAATGGAGGAGACGACTACGAAAAAGGCACGGTTGCAGAACAGATCTCAGAAGGTTTAGCAACGGTTGAAGCTATTAAAGCAATGAAGTTTGATGTTCGTGTTGTTGGCAACCATGATTATGCTTGGGGACCTAGCCAGTTACTCAATTACGCAAACGATGACAATGCAATTGTGTTGGCAAGTAACACAAAATACGTTGGTAATGAATCGAACGGCTTTGCTGCTGTAGATTTTGCTGCGGTCCAAGTGGGTTGTATTAAAGTCGGCTTTTTTGGCATGACATCGGTTCCTTGGAACGAGCTCGACGAACCCATTGAAACCCCGCCAATTCCTGATTTTATTCCTAACTTTAAAATGAACTGGGATTGGAGCGCAGTCGCACAAACTCTCGTCGACACGTATCGTCACGACGTTGATTACTTAGTCATGTTGAGCCATTTAGGCTTTAGTGGCGATAATCGTATCGCTGAAAATATCGACGGTGTTGATTTGGTATTAGGTGGTCATTCGCACGGTGGCGAACGCATTAATCAAATTGAAAATGGCGCTTTAGTCATTCAACCTAACTTTTTTGCTCAAGGTTTAACTGACCTTACTTTACGGTTTAATACTCAGTCAAAAGCACTTATTGACTATAAATACGAAACAAAACTATCGAGTCGGTTAGATTACGTTGATCCTGTAATGGCATTAAAGATAGACGAAATCATGGGTAAATACGCCCCTGATTCAAATACAGCTATTGCCTTCTCAGAAAACTATCCAACGGAGTCACAATTATCCACCATAATCGGTCACGCTGCGATCCACACGCATCAAGTTGATGCCGCGTTTATCAATCCGCTCCAAGTACAAGATCGCTGGTTGCCCGGCAAAATCACCCAAGAAGTACTTCACGAAGTTTATTATGCTGAGCGCCAACCTTCCAACACACCTGGTTTTAACTCTTTATATTCTGTTTCCGTAACAGGAAGTAACTTAAAACAAATGCAGCTCATTCAACCTTCATGGCCCCTAATTAAAGCGGATGACGCCCCCATTAACGATGAGCAAGTATATCGTGTTGCTTTTCATAAAAGCTCAGCGCTTAATCCAGAACGATTTTTCTCGGCTGTTTTATACACGGATCCCATTGCACTTTCAGAATCGTGGTGGAGCTTAGATCAATATGCGCGCCACCGCACAAGTCAATGTTTGCATATCGATACCGAAACGATTTTAGATGCATGTAAACCAGATGAATATGTCACAATTTGGAATTTTAATGATTTAACGTCGCCCTTTCATAAAGATGTGGGGCCAAGTGAACTGGCTTTTTTTGATCCTGACAATGACGAATGGTGGGTAGAAGACAGTCAATTTGAAATGGCATCTAAACTTAATTTGCCGCTAATCAATAGCGAAGACAGTGGCGTACTGGCGTTTCCAAGGCACAGTCCTCTACAAGGTTTACTTTTAACGCATCATGTTCCCGCAAATGGCGATTATTCAACACAAGGAAAAGTCAGCGACTATACTGTTGTAATGGACATTCTGTGGCCAGAACAGAGTACTAATGAGTTTAGAGCCTTACTACAAACCAACGTTTCAAACCTAGATGATGCCGACCTATATGTAGATAGAGAATCTAATGGCGTTGGCATTACCACCCGTGATAGTGCCTATTATGGTTCTTTAAAAGCCAATACATGGTATCGCATTGCGTTTGTATTTTATGCTGCGCCAGAGCAAGGCGCACTCAAAGTGTTTATCAATGGAGAACTTGTCGGCGAAAAAGACGAAGGCCAAATCAATGACCGCTGGGCGTTAACACAGCAACTTTTACTTCTTACCGATGATTCGTATGAAACTAAGCCCGGTTATTTAAATGCATTGTTATTCGCAGGTCGCAGTTTTAGTGAGGATGAAATTGCCGAGCTTGGTGGGCCCTCAGCAGTGATGCGCTTTAACCAAACAATTCGAACAATTAACCAAAAAGTTGAACGTCATGCTAAAAGCGTGAGTGAGATCAAACTAAATCCATGGCTAATGCAACGGCAAAAGTTTTTCAATAAAACAAAATAAACAACGGCGCAATAGCGCCCTTGTTTTGTTGTAATGTTTGCCTAGAAACGATAACGAATTTTCGCTACAAAATTGTCTCCAGTGCGGTTGTCCCACCCCTCTTTAAACAGTGACAACGCATTTTGATCGTTCTCATCAAAATACTCTCCACCACGGCTATAAACTAAGAAGATATTAGACAAGGGAGCAATTTCATAACGATAGCGAACTTGCAAGCGAGTGACCGAGTTTGAAAAGTCATTCGCAATGCCACTTTTGCTATAGAGGTTTTTGCTTTCATCTATTCCAAATACAGATCCATTTTTACCAGTGACACTCACCCACTGGAAACGCACGCGAAGCTCTTGTTTGTCATCTATAGTGGCGTCGAAATCAAGGCTATTTTCAAATTCTTTAAAGTCATAACGCGCTAATTGATCATCAATCCAAAATAGACTACCCGCTTCTTGGGTATACCATAAGCTCCAAGAAACACGGTAATTGTCGTTAAAGTAGTAGCTAGGATGATAGTGAAAACGGGTCACATCCCCATCCGCATCTGAATTATCTAAACCAAATGCAACGTGATGCCTAAATTGGTTTTGGTTACCGAAATTATACTCGGTAAAGAATGAACGCGATGAGCCTATATTAAACACTCCATTGCCACGTGTTGTGCGGTCGTCTACCCCTGGGGCGGCATAATCAACTCGCCAAAACAACGACGAACTGTCCTTATATTCTTCTGTGCCGGTAAAACCAATTTCGGTACTTAAATGGTCGCCGTTGCTATTTCTATCTAGCATAGCGAATACTTCCACACGGCGCTGATTTAAAGAATTTGTGTCATCAAAGCCAGTGAAATATCGCTCGTTGTTGTACCAAATACGCTGAAGGTCGGAACGAGATAAAAAGCCTAAATCATTCACCTCAAATTTATCGTCGTACTGCGTTAAGTTGAGCTGTTGTTGCCAGTTTGCATCAAACTTATGGATCACATTAAACCAGCCACCATAACCTTCTAATTTTTTACCTTTATTCTCAACAAAGCTTCCATTGACTTGCGCTTGAATTTGGATTGAATCCGATAAGTCGGTACGTAGATCAACACTATGTATCATTGCTTCTCGCGCTCGAGTTGCGGTATCAGCATAAGTCAACAAATACCCAACTTGACTGTCATCAAATCGATGTTGATAGCGCGCTGCAGCAAATTTATTAGACTCAGGACTAACGTGCCCTTCATCTTCAAATACCGCCATCACACCATAGTCACTGCTTTGACCATTTGCGGTGTATTTAATTGCGCTGTCGATATCGCCATGTACGCCAATACGACGCGTATGAACCAAGCGCATGCCTGCATTACCTTGTATATCAAATAAAGCTTGGTTTTCGGTGAAGAATGGTCGACGCTCAGCAAAAAACGTTTCGTAAGGCGAAAAGTTTACGACTAAATTATCCGATTCAACGTGCCCAAAATCGGGGTTGAATGCCACACTTAATTGCTTACTCGCATCGGGTCGCCAAAAGATGTCGACGCCAAGATTGGTCTCATTGTTGTCGTGAAGTAAGTCATTTTGTAAAGTCGCAGTACCAAATATATCTAAAGACGAACCTGCGTGGTTAGCAACGGATATTTGGGCAAACTCGCGGATGAAATCAGGTTGGCTAGATGAAGTACCTTGGTGACTGTAACTGATGTTTGATTTTACATCGTGACGCAAAACATAAATGCCAAACTCTCTTTGCTCCGCGCTTACTTTTGCCATCGGTGCCACTGTCCATGGGATCAAATATTCCGCTATCCAAGCGTTGTCTGTTTGCGTGGTTCTACCAAACCATTTTCCATCCCAATCGCTTTTGAATTGATTGTTATTTTGCCAGACCCCATCGCGCATAGAGCCACCATTGCCAAGCAAAAATGCATATCCGGTATTTCTACTGTTGTCAAAATCGAGAATAAGTTCAATGTAATCACTTTCAAGGTTAGTATCTCGAGCGGTTCTTACGGCGGTTTGCTCTGTACTTGGTTGAGCTGAAATTACCGCGACGTGAATACCTTCTTCACTAGCATAATATTTTACTTCAGTGGGTTTATCTGCTTGAGCGAGCGTAAATGGGCTAACCGTTTTATCTAAATTAAATGTGCTTGCTTGCTGCCACATAGGTTCGTTTAGTACACCATCGATTTCTGCAACCGCAGTAAAACTCAACGACGAGCAAACCAACACACCTATTGGTCGCCTAAATCGATTGTAAAAAGTGGCATTAGCGGGCATTTAAACTTGGGTTTTCTGATTTTCATTGTTTGTCCCTGTAATTTACTGCTCAGCATTATAACGCCTCTGTAATCAATAAAAATAAAAAGCAGTTCATGATGTTAGATAATTTGTAAGAGATTATTAATACGATCTTCAGCGCCAGAAAAACGTGTCTGCTTGCTTGGCACGACGATACAGTAAGCCTACTCTATTCGCTGTTATTTTTTGTTTTTTGCACTTTTGGACTTAAATGAGCTGAGGAAATTTAATGCATTCAGAAATTCTTATAGCATTTTCCTTATAAAACTTAGTATTCACAGCTATAGTACTAATTAGACGAGTCAAAAATTAATAAATACAAGGTGCTAAGGTGTTTAACGACGTCAATGACCTCTCTGATTGTACGATTCTTCTAGTGGAAGATTCGCCCATTAATCAAAAAGTAATACAATGTTGCTTAGAAGACATATGTGAAATTGTGACTTTTGCTTCTGCTGAAGAAGCCATTGAATATTGCCTGCAAACCCCACCAGATATTATCTTAATGGATTGGATTTTAGATGGAATGAGCGGCGTTCAAGCTTGCCAATTATTACAAAAAGAACCTACAACCGCGAATATCCCAATCATTTTCGTGACTTCCAATACATCTGAACATCAGCAAGAAGAATGCTGGGATGCAGGCGGCGTGGATTTCATTGGCAAGCCCATTGTGGCTCGCACGTTAGTTAATCGAGTTAGAACCCACCTGAAATACAAAAAGCAAGCTGATGTACTTCGCGAGTATTCGTATGTTGATGGGTTAACTGGAGTTTATAACCGCCGATACTTTGAGCAAGAACTTGAACGTTTTATGCGACAAAGTCAAAGAACTACGTCTTCCCTTTCTCTGATCATTCTTGATGTCGATTTTTTCAAGAAATACAACGACTATTATGGTCATCTAGAGGGTGATGATGTACTGAAAAGTGTGGCACAAACCCTGCAAAAAAACACCCGGCGTCCATTAGATTGCGCCTTTCGATACGGTGGCGAAGAATTCGCTGTGTTGTTACCAAACACACCGGTTGATTCTGCAGTTAAAATTGCAGAAAACATCATCCAAGACATTCACGCTTTAGCGATTGAACATACAGAGTCACCGATGCAAGTGGTCACGGCAAGTGCGGGTGTTGCCGACAACCATAGCACCAACGAAACCGATACGTTAATTAATCTTGCTGATAAAGCACTCTACGCCGCCAAACACAGTGGGCGTAATCAAGTAAAACAGCTATAAATCTTGAATCTCAACGAGTGACTTGAATCATCGCAAAAATGACATATGCTTTTGGAAGTATACATGGAGTATTTTTGTGAAACGATTTCCGCTTTTTGGGTTACTTATTCTTATTTTTTGCAAACAAGCCATCAGTAAAGAGTCATACAGCTTTTGCTTTGAGCGCTGGTGGCCATATAGCTTTGTCGATCATAACCATCGCGCCCAAGGCATCGAAGTTGATTTGATCCGTTTTGGGCTTGGGCAACACCAACTTAGTGCCACCTTCGCTGAATTGCCCTTTCAGCGTTGTATAAATGCGGTCAAAAGCGGTCATATTGATTTTGTTTTACACGTAGACTTATCCGATGATTTACTTCTTTTGACCGAATCCTACGCAGATTGGACGCTTACGCTCGCGGTTGATAAAGCACGCTTGACGCAATTTAATGCCATTGAAAAAATGGCCCCTACTATCATGCTTGCCGAAGAATACACATACCCTCCTGCGGTTTATGAGCGCTTAAACGAATTAAGAGCAACGGTCGTAACCCGTTCTTTTTATGAAGAGAATGATGAAAATGCCACGCAGTTTTTTAGTGTTTTGAAAAACAGTCGAATTGACGCTATTTTGATAGACAAGCGTTGGGCTGCTCATATGATCTCTCGTTTCAACCTTGATGTTGAATTGTTACCAAAGGTATTCCATAAAGAACCACAATATATTGGTTATCGACAAGACAGAAATGAAAAAGCTCAGCATCTGCAATCCATTCTCTCATCGATTCCTGCTAACGTTCGAGACAATACAGAGAAACGTTATGATAAAGCATATTAAGCTTCATTCTTAATGCAGAGAAACCGGTTGGCGTTGCCTTAGAAAGACAAAAAGCGCACTAAGTTGGGGCAACTGAACTTAAATTTACTCAGATCCTAAAAAAGGAATTGACGGGATGACAATTACTGTTTATTTTCGCCCCGATGTTTTAAAAAGGGTGATAGTTGACCGCATGTTAGTCACCAGTCAGCCCAATATTAAGCAGATAGCCGCACGTTTAAAACCATTAATTAAGGGGTCTTAACGATTGCGTCGTAACCTTCTTTTACAGCAATCATAATATTGGGACAATAAGAATGACTGAACCTAGTGTGATTAGTGTAATTCCACCCATTGTCGTGTTGTCACTAGCCATTTGGCTTAGGCGACCAATTTTAGCACTCGTATTAGGTGCCCTCGTCGGCTTCGCCTTAGTCGATTTCAATTCAATTTTGGATAACTTCGCGTCGTCCTCGCTAAAAGTCATGGCCGATGAAACGATTGGCTGGTTAATTTTAGTATGTGGTAGTTTTGGCGCGCTAATCGCCCTATTGGTTCGCACAGGGGGCGCATTAGCATTTGGACGTAATGCCATAAAACTGGCCAAAGGGCCTAAGTCTTCCCTTTTAATGACCTATTTTCTCGGTATCGTTATTTTTATTGACGACTATTTAAATGCGCTAACCGTAGGTGAAACTATGCGCCGCGTAACCGACAAATTTAAAATATCCCGCGAAATGCTTGCTTACGTTGTGGATTCAACTGCAGCGCCAATCTGCGTTATTGTGCCATTATCTACGTGGGCCGTGTTTTTTGGCGGATTGCTTGTCGACAACGGCATTGCCGCTGAAGGGCAAGGTATCAGTGTTTACATGCAAGCAATCCCATATATGTTATACGCGTGGGTAGCAGTATTTATGGTGCCAATCGTGGTTCTTGGTATTATTCCACTCTTTGGTCCGATGAAGAAAGCGGAAGAAGCAGCTCGTCAAGGCCAACCTGCCTTAGAACAAGTGGATTTAAACGAAGTTCAAACACCCGACGAATATGCAACAAAAGCGTTAGAGCAAGAGTTCGAGCATGCCGACGAACACGGCAAACTTTACAACTTTCTAGTGCCTATCATTCTTTTGGTTGCGTTTACGGTTTACTTCGATATTGATGTTTGGAAAGGTTTACTTGCTACGCTTGCTGTTACGGTCCCATTTTATCTTGTGCAAAAACTAATGCCGCTTGCGGATATGCTTGAGCAAATGATAGATGGCTTTAAAAGCATGCTACCCGCAATTGGTACCGTTATCGCGGCCTTCATTTTTAAAGACGTGTGCGACCAACTGATGTTACCGCAATATGTCATTAACTCATTAAGCGAATACATGACTGCGGAACTATTGCCGGCAATGGTCTTTCTTTCAATGGCAGTGCTGGCGTTTGCTACCGGTTCTAGTTGGGGTATTTTTGCGGTTACCATTCCTATCGTAATGCCTCTGGCTGTTGCTGTTGAGGCAAACATTCCTCTCGTTATTGGTGCTTTGCTTTCAGCTTCTTCGTTTGGCAGTCAGGCGTGTTTTTATTCTGATTCTACGGTATTAGCAGCTCAAGGCTCTGGCTGTAACTTAGTAAGCCATGCAATCACGCAATTGCCATACACCTTGATCGCGGCAGCAATTGCTTTTGTTGGCTTTTTAATGATGGCATAAACTCAAATTGAATTATCACAAAGGCGAGCGCTATGCTCGCCTTTTTCATCGCGGTATCGTATCGACGCCATATTCTAAAGCCAATAATAAAAGCCTCACTGCCCTCCTCAATAAGCCTAATAAGTAGAAACTTAGAAACGCGTTTTTATTTAATATGAAGCTATTTTTATATCTATTGTTCTTTACTCAAATTACTTGAAGTTGCTTGGGTATAAAACTTTGGTATTTCCTGCTTTTCCACGTTAACATAATGTCAAACTAATACTAACGAACTTTCCCTACCTCAATGCACTTCTCATTAACTGAAAAACTCAAAGGTTTTGGACCTGGCATTTTAATGGCAACCGCTGCAGTCGGCGGCTCTCATTTAGTTGCGGCAACGCAAGCTGGGGCATTATTTGGCTGGCAACTCATTGGTCTCATTTTTATTGTCAATTTACTCAAATATCCATTTTTTCGATTTGGTGTCGAATACACACTCGTCAGTCAAAAGAGTCTTATTGAGGGCTACCAATCTCTCGGGGGAATGGCTTTTTATGGTTTTTTAACATTGAATATTGTTGCTGCTATCGTCAATACGGCAGGTGTATTACTACTCACAGCAAGTTTACTTCATTTTGCATTACCCTTTTCATTACCTTTAATGACCCTATGTTATGGTCTATTGGCAGTTTGCTTAACTATTTTACTTTTTGGCCACTATAAATTACTCGATACCGCAAGCAAAGTGATCATGGTGCTACTCACTTTAGCAACGTTAGCCGCATTCATTATTGCATTAACGAACGGGGCGGCTCACCCTGCACCTGCAATTGAGCCCAACCCTTATCAAATCGCTATGCTCGGCTTTTTAGTGGTTTTAATGGGTTGGATGCCTGCGCCCATTGAGATCTCTGCAATAAACTCGCTTTGGCTGAAAGCAAAACAGCGCACAACCGACCTTACGAAATCGCAAGGCCTGTTAGATTTTAATACTGGTTATGTGTTAACAGCTGTACTTGCTTTGGTTTTTTGTGCATTAGGTGCATTAGTTCAATATGGAAGCAGTACACAAATAGAACTTGCTGGCGCGGCATTTTCTAAACAACTCATAGAGATGTACACACTTACGATTGGGGAGTGGGCAAAACACCTTGTTTCTGTAATCGCATTTCTCTGTATGTTTGGTACTACCCTCACAGTCTTAGATGGCTATGCGAGAACCTTTAATGAAAGTGCACGGCTTTTATTAAAATCACTACCAAACTACTCCCTTAGCGCGTTAATTTTAGCGCAATCTGGATTAGGATTGGCCGTTATTGTCTTTTTTAATGCTAACTTAAAAGCCATGTTAACGTTTGCCATGTCACTGGCCTTTGTAACAACACCACTCTTTGCCTGGTTAAATTTGCGTTTAATGCACACGATAGATAACGCACCCAAAGGGTGGCTAAAAATACTCACCTTGATGGGGCTTGTGTATTTATTTGGATTTACTGGTGTGTTCTTGTTTTGGCAATTTGGGTAATATTCAAGCATGTAAAGGAGCAACGATCCTTCGCTCCACGCTTTTGTAGTTACTAAGCTTTAGTAAATTTGAAATCCATTTGGATGGTGGATTTAGCGGTAACTGGCACGCCATCCTCAAATTTAGGCGCATATCGCCACTTCTTGAGCGCCTCAACAAACGGCTTTACTAAACGTTTACTGCCATCAACATTCAAAATTTCGATATTACTTACTGTACCTTGCGCCGTAATATCAAATTGAGCGTGAATACTGGTATTCTTGCTCCAGTAAATGTTGTGTAATGAAGGAGAAATTCGATAAAGTGGCACTTGCTCTATATTGTCTGACCGCGGCACAAGTTTCCCCAGAGCAACACATTGCGCCGTTACTTTTTCTGGCTGATCAGTGTGTTCATACAACTTAACGAGTCGAATACGCATTTGTTGCTCTAACGGGCTGTCAAAATTAAGCGCGGCATCAATCATCGCAACGCTTTGCTCTAGCATAACAATCGCTTCATCCCGCTTACCTTTTGCAATGAGTAAATCAGCCTGACGATATGCAATTAAAAAAGGTAAAAGTGCATCATCCGGCAACTGTGCATCGGCTAACGCTTGCGCTTTATCTAAATAACGTTCAATCAATCGAGCTTCAATTCTAATTCATCCGGCGCTTTTGCTAAAGCAGATGTACTAAGCACTAAATTGAAACCAATCAATGCAGATAGGAGTGAATGTTTCATAAACCAATTCCTTTAGTAGAAACAAAAAGCCAGTTACAAGAGTAACTGGCTTTAGGTACAACACAAGTAGAGCAAGCTGTAAAGAAATACTTTTCCTTAACCTTGTTTACATGGGGTTTAAGCTAACTGCTTAACTTGTTCCCATATAGTAACAACGTGTTCTTTGTCTTCATCATTGAGCTCACCCGCTCGATATGCTTTTACGAGACTTGCTTCAACGGCGTTGTTTAATTCATCCGCGCTAAGTTCAATACCTTCCACTTGCGCATAACCAACTGCTAGATCAAAATGCCCCCGCAAATAACCACCAGCAAAAAGTTGATCATCGGTCGCCGTCTCGACCAGATTGTCAAAAAATTCTTGTACGGCATCAATGTATGTATTCATAATATTTCCTCGTTATTCTTGATGCCCAACGGCATACATGACGTAATCGTTATAACCAGTAATCACTTTAATGTAGCCACTTAGTGCTTCATCAAGTGCCAAATCCCCTGTATCTGCGATTAAGGGTCTGCCATTCAATGCTTTCAATTTTGTTTTGGTCGCTACAACGATAATGTTTTCTTTTCCGATAGTGCGAATAAGTGCAGGACTCAACTGTTGATTCCCTCGCCCAAAAATATGGCCCTGTCCACCAATCAAGGTGATCACTAACTTAGTTGGTTTGTCTTTAATGGCTTCGAGTAGTTGTAAAGCAGTGAGATCCGATGCAATTAATTGCTGATCTTGAACTAAATCAACACCTAATAAAGTATTATCAAGCCCCATCTCTTCCATAATGGCCGCAACAGTAGAACCAGAGCCCATAATGTATTGTTCTTCTGATCCCATTTCTGAAATTACCCATGCCGCGATATCCGCAAGGACAAGTTCATCACTTTCTTTTCCGCCATTTTTCACACTTTGAACATAACGAATTTCACTCGGCACTTGCATTTCACCGTAACGTTTCGCTTTTACTGTACCTTCACGAAATGCATTTTCATCAATATCCATAACATCAGCATCCGAAACGGTAACTAGTTCGCCATTAATCAACATCTCGACAACTCGCCCTGCTGCTTTTGGTGTAATGGCATAAACACCAGAATGAATCTTACATCCTGCCGGGATCCCAAGCACAGCAATCGCGTCTTCAACGGCCGCGCATATATTACGCGCGGTACCATCACCACCGGCAAATAAAATCAGATCGACACCAAGAGCCAACAATTGTTTCGCAACACATTCTGTATCTTGTGGGGTGGTTACAGCTGGGGTTTGGTAAATCACTTCTGTCGTGAATCCTAATGATTTCGCAGTTTCCTCACCCATTGCGCCAGAAGCGGTATAAATAATGATGTCGTCTTGATGACCTATAAGCTGCTCTAAAGCCATTGCAGTGCGTTGATTTGACAACGGAATAGCACCTAATGCTAATGCCTTTTGGGTGGTGTCAGCACCATCACTGCCCTTAAGGGCAACGCTTCCACCTAATCCAGCAACAGGATTGATAATTAAGCCAAGTTTAAACGGCATTCTTAAACTCCTCTGGAAATGACCAAGCAAAGTGTGCCTCAGTTAAAGGCCAAGGCGTGTTATAAAAATCACTCAGTGCTTTTAACAATCTCGATGTTCGTTCGTTAAATCCATTTTTGATGAGTGTTAACAGCTTTTCATGCACTTTACTCTGAAATTGAAACCGACAAGTTTGTGCACCATTTAAATTATCGGCAGACACATTAAACGGAAAGCCTGCTGCGACACTCAATGCCCATTCAATCGCTTGCGGATGAACTTCTACTTTTTCAAATTCAGCTTGTTTTGTTGCGTCTCGTCCGTCTGGGCAATACCAATAACCAAAATCGACGAGTTTTCGTCTTTGCTCTCCCGCAACAAGCCAATGCGAAATTTCATGTAATGCGCTTGCATAAAAGCCATGAGCAAATTCGATACGATGGTAGGCCACATTCTCATCGGCGGGTAAATATATCGGCTCATCAAACCCGCGGATCAAACGCGTATTGTGTGACACGAAGAATGTCGTATCAAACACGGTAATGAGGTCATTTATTCGGTGCATGAAGATTATACGAAGACGATACCAATTTATGGCATGCGATTGTACGGACTTTTAGTAAAGAAGTAAAAGTACTCGGTTATACGAGTGGTTAGGAGGCAATCCCTCGACTTGGATGGTTTTGAAATAAGTTTGCTTGATTTCGGCCCCTTTCCTTTGAAACATAGAGCGCTTTATCGGCGTTTTCTACTAATCCTTTTCCACTCACTAGTTCAGTCATAATATCAACTCCAGACACTCCGATACTCAAGGTAAGACCAAAATGTTGAATCGACTTGTATTCGTGCACTAATCGCTGTGCTAGATAAATCGCACTTTGTGGATTAGTTTCAGGACATATAATTAAGAACTCATCTCCTCCCCATCTCGCCACTAAATCGCTAGGACGTAAATTCGCCTCAAGAAACTCATATAATTGCACGAGCTGTTTATCGCCTTGCAAGTGACCATGGGTATCATTAAGTGATTTAAAATGATCTAAGTCGACTAGCATTACGGATATTTGGCGACCATACCGTTTTGCTCTTTCGATTTCTTCGGTGAGTATTTGGTCAAGATAACGTCGATTGAAAGCACCCGTTAAATGATCATGTTGTGCTTGACTCTCTAGGTATTTCTCTTTTCGCAAATCATGAATTACCGCGACGGTCATCTGATGAGACCCTACATGGGTATGGGCCAGCGCAAGCTCAACAGGCACTGACGCACCATCGCAATTGGTCGCAAACAAATCTCGATGTTGCCTTTTAAAGGCAGGGAATTTTTCAATGTCTGAAAACACTTCTCTAATATTATGAGGTGCTGCATGAGCATGATCCGGAAATAACGATTCAACACGTAAACGTCGAAAGTCATTATGTGAATAACCAAATAGTGCACAAGCTGCTTGATTGACTTGTTTTACCTGCCCGAGCAAATCGAAGTAAATGATGGCATCAGGCGTTGCATTGAATAACGCTTTTCGTTCTCTCAGCAGTCGCACCGTTACCCAAAGTGCGCCAAGGTTGAATAGTGCAGCAAAACTAAGTAATGGTACAATTAACCAACCACCAGTTTGCGCGCGAGACACAATTACCTTCAAAAATCGTTTTTGATCGTATTGTGCCTCTATAAACGCCAGTGAAATATTTTGCCTAAGTACTGCAAACGCTTTTTCAGCAGGTTCATCATCGATTTTTATTAAAGCATCGAGTGCCGAGGGCGGTAATGCACGGCTAGTTGGTTCTGCAGCAAAATGCAACATTTCAACGTATTGTTCTAACGTTGCTTTTATCACTTGAACAGCATGCTTTTCGGATAGGTTTAAATGACTTTGTTGCTCGAAGGTTTTCAGTGCAGAGCGAAGTTCAATAATTTCAATTTGCGCACGATCAAAGTAATGTTCTTCACGTCTCAATACATAATTTTTAAAATGATGAATTAAACCGTTATAGCCAAAATATTGCTCGAGTTGCGTAAGTAATTGCGATTTAGCTAACGCTTGCTCGGCATCGAGATGCCACGCTTGATTTAAACGATAGGTATCGTCCGAAATTTTAGATGTCCATGCGAGTACTAACACGTTGACACAGACGGTCAAAATGACAACCGTTGCAACAATGTAGTAGATCCTTTTTTCCATTTCCGTCGACATAATTTAGAAATTATTACTATAAGTGTAGTCGACACTTACGAAAAAAGCATAAAAGCCGCATTACAGCGGCTTACAAAGAAAAACTTAGGCAAAAGTAAAGCTTTCACCTAATGTACCCAAGTTACCTAAAGATACTTATTCAGCAAGATTTTGAGGTGTCTAGGTCTATACTAATAGTATTGCTTACCCGTTTCAGCCATTAACATTAGTGGTTCTGCTGGTGCAAAGACTGGGTTTTCTGTTGCAAATGTTGATAACTCAGAACACACCTTGTTAATTCCACGTTTGTCCATGTAGCTAAATGGGCCACCTAAGAATGGTGGGAAGCCGATACCAAAAATAGCACCAATATCACCGTCACGTGCAGATGCAATGATCCCTTCATCTAAACACCGAGCAGCCTCATTGAGCATTTGCGCAACACAGCGATTAGCGATTTCTTGTTTATTTAATCGAGGCGAAACGCTGACACCAAGCAGTTCGTATACTGATTCGTCAACTTTTTTGCCATTTTGCTCGTATTTATAAAAGCCACGACCTGTTTTACGGCCAAGACGCTTGGCGTCGATTAAACGACTAAAGGCATCTGGCGCTTTGAATCGCTCCCCAAGTTCTTTTTCAAGAATAGGAGCAATCTTTGAACCAATGTCTATACCCACTTCATCAAGTAACGCAAGTGGCCCTACAGGGAAGCCAAATTCGACTAGCGCAGCATCGATCTTTTCGATTGGCTCACCAGCAAGCAGCAAATTAGCGGCTTCATTAACATAAGGTGCTAAAATTCGGTTGACGTAAAAGCCCGCTTTATCTTTGACCACAATTGGCGTTTTACCCTGTTTACGGGCAAACTCAACCGTACGAGCAATCGTTTCTTCACTCGTTCCTTCGTGCGGAATAATCTCTACTAGGGGCATTTTTTCAACCGGAGAGAAATAATGTAGACCGATTACATTCTCTGGTCGTGTCGCTTCTTGTGCAATCTGAGCGATCGGCAAAGACGATGTGTTACTAGCGAAAATGGTGTGTTCACCACATTCTTTTTCGATATCTGCAACCATTGATTGCTTTAATTTCAAGTCTTCGAAAACCGCTTCAATCACCAGATCCATGTGTTTAAAACCGCTATAATCGATCGCCCCGGTAATACGGTTCATCGCAAGCTGCAGCTCAGCTTTGCTCATGATTTTGCGCTTTTGACGCTTACTTAAAATTTTGTAACTGTAATTCAACGCATTACTAATGCCTTGGTGCGCGACATCTTTAATACGAACAGGAACACCTGCTTTCACCGCACTAACATGGGCAATACCAGCCCCCATTAATCCACCACCGAGTACCGCAACACGAGCGGTTTTAGGTGCTTCTGCGCTTTTCCACTCTTTTTTCATTTCAGTGGTTGCAAAGAAAATACCGCGTAACGATTTAGACACATCGCTCATCACAAGATCAGCAAAGCCTTCTGCTTCTGTCTTGTAGGCTTTTAGTTCATCCAGCTCCACCGATGCACGGACTGCTTTAATAATCGCTAAAGGTGCAGGATAATGACCACCTGTCTTACTCAATACATTTTCTTCTGCTTTTTTGAAGATGATGTGTCGACCAAACGGATTCGACTCTAGCAATTGAGACAACTTATCTAACATTGGTTTTCGAGGTTTTGGTTTACCACCACGCGCCAAACGAACCGCTACATCGAGCAAAATACTCTGAGGGACAGTATCATCGACCAAGCCTGCTTTTTTCGCTTGCTTTGCAAATACTTGCTTACCCGTCAACATCCACTCTAGGGCTTTTTGAATGCCAACGAGTTTTGGTAAACGTTGAGTGCCACCACCACCTGGTAAAAGGCCTAATTGCACTTCAGGCAAACCTAATTTCGTAATGGTATCTGTTGTACAAACTCGATAATCACAGGCCAAAGCAAATTCTAAACCACCACCTAACGCTGCACCGTGAATAGCTGCAACGGTTGGAAAAGGCAGCTTCTTCATTTCAAAAAAGGCTTTTTGGCACATTTCAGACAGTGCCAATGCATCATCGCGTGTTTTCGCACTGTCGAGCATTTTAATGTCTGCACCAGCAATAAAGTTATCCGCTTTATCACTAATAAACACTAAGCCTGTCACGTCATCATTTTTACTTTGTGTAATAATTTCAGCGAGATCGCCTGCAAAACTATCACGTAACGTATTCATTTTTTCGCCTGGCACATCAATAGTGACAATGGCCACACGGTAGTCGTTTAATTCGTACTTAAATACCGACATTATGCACTCTCCAATACAAACGCTGCGCCTAAACCACCTGCAGCACAAGCAGTAGTTAACCCAAGACCGCCACCACGACGTTTTAATTCAAATAACGTTTGTGTGATCAATCGCGCGCCAGTTGCTGCAAACGGGTGCCCATAAGCTAAAGATCCACCATTTACATTGAACTTACTCATGTCAATTTCACCAATCGCTTTGCTGCGGCCAAGTTGCTCTTGCGCGAACTTATCCGATGCAAACATTTTCATGTTTGCTAACGTTTGAGCAGCAAATGCTTCATGCATTTCGATTAAGTCTAAATCTTGCAGCGTAATTCCAGCACGATCGAGCGCGATAGGCGTAGAGTGAGCAGGACCCATTAACATGTCATCGTAAACGCCAATAGCCGAAAAACCGAAACTACGAATGTAGCCTAAAATTTCGTAACCAAGCGCCTTTGCCTTGCTTTCACTCATCAGTAATACTGCAGCCGCACCATCGGTTAGTGGCGTAGCGTTAGCCGCTGTTACCGAGCCATGTTGACGATCAAATACCGGTTTTAATTTCGCATAGCTCTCTAAAACAGAGTTTTCGCGAATGTTGTTGTCTTTGTCGATAAAGCTCTTGTATGGCTCAACATGCGCAGCCATCACTTCGTCTTTTAATAAACCTTCTGACCACGCTTTTGCCGCAAGCGTGTGCGAGCGATGTGCTAATGCATCTTGATCTGCACGGCTGATGCTGTGAGTTTTAGCCATTTGCTCCGCAGTTTGACCCATTGACAAGCCCGTTGAATACTCTGCAACGGCTGGAGGAACGGGCATTAAATCTTTAAAACGTAACTTTTTCAGAATGTTAAAACGTTGGCCCAAAGTACGCGCTTTATTTAAATCAACTAAACTACCGGCTAATTTTTTACTGACGCCAATTGGCAACACAGACGACGAGTCAGCGCCACCAGCAACACCAACATTTACACTGCCAGCAATAATAGACTCCGCAACGTTTGCAATCGCTTGGAAGCTAGTCGCACAAGCACGAGACACGGAATACGCATCAACAGACACAGGCATCCCAGTACCTAAAACGATTTCGCGCGCAATATTTGGCGCTTCAGGCATTTGCACAACTTGACCAAAAACGACTTGATCGATCTCTTTTTTGTCGATGTTTAGACGCTCTAGCATCTCGTTAACCACCAACTTACCTAAATCCACCGCAGGAACATGATGAAAAGCCGTTGCTTGTTTGGCAAATGGCGTACGCAGTCCTGAAACTACCGCGATGCGGTCGCCTTTTCTTGTTTTTAATATATTTTGTTCAGACATTAAATTTCTCTCCCGTAGACAGGTCTGACCTGTTGGTTTTCCTCGATTCTAAACAACCCAACGCATAAAGCCAATAGCAAATCGTATTTTGCTCAAAATTACACCATGTCTTCGTGCTGCTCCTCAACCTTAGGTCAAATAAAAAGCAATTGAATTATAGACGAAAATTATTTCTGAACTTTCTTATTTTTGTCTGTCTAAAACAACACAATAGGCAAAAGAGCTTGCGCCAAGCATACAACAATGTACGCCTGAACCGCTTGAATTTTCCAGATAATGCCCCCATATTGCTGTCATTATTTTGTGTTGCAACGGCAATAAGCTCTGTCGTCGATTTAATTTGTCACAACAAGGACAATTCTCAAATGGCTGTAAATAAATTTATCGAACTAAAACAGTATTTAGACACACAAATTATTGGTCAACCGGCTTTAACAGAAGCGTTACTTGTTGCGCTTTTAGCTGATGGTCACTTGTTAGTTGAAGGCCCGCCGGGTCTCGCCAAGACACGAGCGGTCAATGCATTAGCAAAAGGGGTGGAGGGCAACTTCCAACGCGTACAGTTCACGCCAGATCTGCTGCCGTCAGACATCACAGGCACCGATATTTACCGCCAGCAAACCAGTGAATTCGTCTTTGAAAAAGGCCCGCTTTTCCATAATTTGATTCTAGCGGATGAAATTAACCGAGCTCCCGCTAAAGTCCAATCTGCACTTTTAGAAGCGATGGCAGAACGACAAATTACCGTAGGTAAAAATACCTACAAGCTGCCTGAACTGTTTATGGTTATGGCAACGCAAAACCCCCTTGAACAAGAAGGTACATACCCGCTGCCAGAAGCTCAGCTTGACCGTTTTTTAATGCACCTTAACATTGATTATCCCAAAGCCGAAACAGAGCTTGCGATATTACGATTAACACGCGGAGAAGCGCTTCAAGAGCAAGTTGTGCAATTTGATCCCATCACACAATCGGAATTATTTGCTGCGCGAAAAGCGGTATTATCGATGCATCTAGCTGAGCCGGTAGAACGTTATTTGGTGGAACTGATCATTGCCACTCGCGAAGCAAAGAAACTGGATGATGAACTTGCGGCTTGGCTAGAGTTCGGAGCAAGTCCTCGAGCCACGATTGCGCTAGACAAATGTGCACGAGCACATGCATGGTTGCAAGGTCGTGACTTTGTCACACCACAAGACGTTCAAGCCGTCGCCGCAAATGTACTGCGTCACCGTATTATTCTAAGTTACGAAGCCCAAGCCGATGGGGTGAGTAAAGATCACGTTATCGCCAAAATTCTTCAACTCGTTCCTGCGCCATAAACAATGAAACAAGCCAATCTACACATTCAAACTTGGATGCGTGATGCCCACTGCCATGGCGCAGAACTGAGTTTAAAAGAGCTGCTTTACTACAAGCGCAAAGCTGCTCTGTTGTCACTTGCGCCAGCAAAAAAGCAGAACAATGTGTCTGCGGGTCAATATCTAGCCCCACAAAAAGGCCGTGGTATGGAGTTTGCCGAAGTACGCCAATATCAATATGGTGATGACATTCGCTCGATTGATTGGCGGGTTACGGCTCGCACTGGCGAAGCGCACACTAAGCTTTTTCAAGAAGAGAAAGAGCGCCCTGTCTTTGTTTTTACTGATCTCTCATCGAGTATGTTTTTTGGGAGTCAATTGCTATTCAAATCCGTTCAAGCCTGTCATATCAGCGCCTTGCTAGCATGGTCTGCGAGTATGCGCGGAGATAGACTTGGTGGCGTGGTATTTTCCGAATTTGGTCATCATGAACTTAAACCAACCGCGCGTGATAAAGGCGTGCTCGCGCTTTGTCATCAATTAGTCGATATACATCAACAAGCCTTGCTGAATCGCGAGCAAACTGCACCAAGTAAATTTGCCGACAATCTAAAGCGACTAGGCCATTTAGCCAAACCAGGCAGCTTGGTTTACTTAGTGTCAGACTTTAGTCAACTGGATGACTCAAGCTTTAAACAGTTAGAACGATTAGCAAGGCATTGTGAATTAATTGGCTGCCAAGTTAGCGACCCTTTCGAGCATCAACTTCCTGCCTATCAAGATGCCATAAAGGTCACTGCGGGCGACAATAATTGGACGCTTCCTTTAATGGATAACGCGTTTCGCCATCGCTATGCACAGCAGGCGCAACAACAATTTCAACTCAGACTAGAGCGTCTGCGTCGCACCGGTATGCAAATGCGCAGTTTTAATAGTGCTGTGCCACTTGAACAACAGTTGCTGAGGTAGTTAGATGCAATCTTCACCACTTGCCGCATTAAAGGATGTGATCCCACCAAGTGAAGTCAGTTGGTGGCCGCTCTCTGTGCTTGCTTGGGCAACCCTTATCGGGATCCTAATATTTATCATTCTTGTCACTTTTTGGCTCTATCGCCGCCATCAATTTGGCTTGGCAAAACGCGAGGCTATCGAATTGGCAAAAGAGAGTCAAAATGATGCTTTAATACTTCATAGCTTATTAAAAAGACTAATGAAACACTACTACGGTGCCGAGTTTACTACCCTGCCCAGCCCACAATGGACTGATGCACTGGAGCACCTCACTAAGCAGCGCTTTACCCTAGATGAGATTAACTCATTGTATAGTTCAACTCCAGACGCTGAACTTAATCAAAAACTCATGGCTGCAATAAAGCGATTTAAACTTCGTGACTCACTAGTTAAGGAGGTATACGGTGTTTGAATTTAGTTGGCCTTTAGCATTTTTATTGTTGCCTTTGCCTTGGATTATCGCATTAATCAAACCAACACCGGTTAAACAACCTCTCAAATTGCGAATGCCGAGTTACGCAACGATTGCAGCTAATGGCAGTATTAACGGCAAACAAAAACGCTATCTAAGCCCATTGGAAAGTTTAGTTTGGCTTGCTTTAATCGCGGCATTAGCTAACCCCACCTATCTCGATGATCCTATTGCCTTGCCTAGCGAAGGCCGTGACATCATGTTGGCCGTTGACCTCTCCTATTCCATGACTGAAGAAGATATGGCTTATCAAGGAGGGTATGTTGATAGACTCTCTGTAGTTAAAGTGGTGCTGAGCGAATTTATTGAAAAGCGTCAAGGCGACCGACTTGGCCTTATTCTCTTTGGTGACACTGCATTTTTACAAACACCGCTCACGCGGGATTTAAATACAGTAAGTCAAATGCTCAGCGAATCGCAAATTGGGTTAGTCGGCAAAGCAACCGCCATCGGCGACGCGATTGGCCTTGCAGTGAAACGGTTTGAACAAAAAGAAAAAAGTAACCGCATCTTAATTTTGCTGACCGATGGCCAGAATACGTCAGGAAATTTGCAGCCTGATGAAGCATTAGTATTAGCCCGCGATGCAGGGATCAAGGTCTATACCGTGGGCGTTGGTTCGGATGGACGTGGAGGATTCAGTTTATTTGGTATGGGAGGCATAAGTAGCGGCAGTAGTATTGACGAAAACACACTAAAACACATTGCCAGTGAAACTGGAGGCCTTTATTTTCGCGCTAAAGATGTTAAAGGACTGCAGCAAATCTATACCGAACTCGATCAATTAGAGCCGATTAGTGACGAGCAACAAACATTTCGACCAACTCTCTCTTTGTTTTTCTGGCCATTGCTGTTTGCACTTAGCTTGACCTTATTGATTTTAGTCACACAACAAATGCGTATGTATGTAAGAGGTGACCGCTAATGTCTACTTGGATAATCGATTTCGTATTTTTGCGTCCTTGGGTTCTTTGGCTATTGATCCCGTGGGCAATCGTTACCCTTCTGCAATTGATAAAACGAAAAAATGCCAAAATAGAAACCCTGATTGCACCACATTTGTCTCGTTTCGTGCTGGATTCGGAACACACGCAAAGTCGTACTCATACATCATGGCTCATGAGTGCATTCTTAGCACTAGCCATTCTTGCAGCGTCAGGTCCGAGTGTGGAAAAACAAGAGGTACCTGTGTTCCAAGCGAAGCAAGCCCGTGTGGTATTAGTTGATTTATCGTATTCGATGTACGCCACTGACATAGCTCCAAATCGCCTTACGCAAATGCGTTTTAAACTGATGGACTTAGTCAAATCGTTTAAAGAAGGTGATACCGCGCTTGTTGCCTACGCTGGTGACGCTTTTACGATTTCCCCGTTAACAAATGATGCTGCAACGCTCGAAAATTTAGTTCCAAGTCTTAGTCCTGAAATTATGCCTAGTAAAGGTGCAAACTTAATTGCAGGCATTGAACAAGCTATCTCTTTGCTAGAGCAGGCTAAATACTTACAAGGTGACATTATTTTAGTCACTGACGATGTAGAACCGGAAGAGATCACGACCATAAAAGGGCTCGTCGCCAATTCTCAATATCATTTAAGTGTGTATGCCATTGGCACAAGCGAAGGCGCTCCAATTGCCCTGCCCGACGGAGGTTTTTTAAAAGATCGCTTTGGTCAAATTGTCGTGCCTAAATTGAATGTTGAACTACTACAAAACTTAGTGTCGAGTGAAGGGAAATTCGTTACTTATACGCCCACCTCGAATGACATCAAACGCTTTAAACCGTCACTTCGCGAAATAGAGCTAAACACTCAATCAAACGAAAAAGTAATGTGGCGTATTGACGCTGGTGTATATTTGTTAATGCTCTTGGTGCCAATGGTGCTGTTTTTATTTCGAAAGAATGCACTCCATCTAAGTGTTCTGTTAATCTTGTTTGCGCCGCTAGAAAAGCCTCAAGCCCTTGAGGTGCCCAATTGGTTTAAAAACAATGATCAACGCGCACTTGACGCCTATCAAAACAATAATTTTAGCCAAGCGCTTCAAGCAGATGACCCACTACTTAAGGGTGCCGCGCTATACAAACAAGGCCAATTCAAAGAAGCTGCGGACCAATTTTCAACTGTGGATTCAAGCGAAGGTCACTATAATTATGGCAATGCTCTCGCTCAGCTTGGTCAATTAGATGAAGCAATATCAGCGTATGAACGCGCGCTCGATAAAAATCCAGCATTGCGCCAAGCACAAGAAAACAAACAGCTCCTTGAACAGCTAAAACAACAGCAAGAACAACAAGATCAGCAAGGAGAGCAAGACCCCTCTGGTGATAACGCTCAACAAAATGAGCAATCAGAGCAAGCACAATCTTCGGATGAACAGGGCAAATCCCAATCGAAAGAGAGGCAATCTGAAGACCAACAACCATCTAAAGACCAACAAAATGGTGAGCAAGGCCAATCTGAGCAACAAGATCAACCTTCATCGAGCGATAGTCAAAACACTCAAAATAATCAACCTGATAATGCAGCTAACGCTGAGCAGTCAAAAGAAAAAGCCGATAGCCAATCAGCACAGCAAGCGTCTGAGGATCCTCAACAAAAAGCCGATATGACCAAACAAACTGCGCAAGAGCAGCAAGACTCGAATAATGAGCAAATGGCGCAAAATCAACAACCGCTAAGTCAACTCGACGCTCGACCTCTTACGCCAGAAGAGCGAGAAAAAGCAGAGAAAATAAAACATTTACTCAGAAAAGTGCCGGATGATCCTGCTATTTTGCTGCGCAATAAAATGCAACTCGAAGCACAAAAACGTGGCCAACAACGTTATCCTACAGGAGTAGAAAAATCATGGTAGTACGATTTTTATGTGGTCTTTTACTGTTGGCCATTAGCCATAATGCATTGGCTATTGACAAACTGACGGCGAGCGTCGATAAAAACCCCGTCTTAGTAGGGGAATATTTCACCTTAACAATCGAAGCGGATGGCAAAGTCAGCGGTGAATCACCGGATACCCGAGCGCTTGCGAAACGCTTTTCTGTCGGACCGATAGGCACAAGTTCGCGTACCAGCATTGTGAATGGCAGTGTAAGCAGCAGTACCACATGGCAAATGCAGGTGATGGCCCGTCGCGCCGGAAAAATCGAAATCCCATCATTTACTGTGGCAGGTGCAACATCGGATCCCATCACCCTAAACGTCGTTGAACGCGAACAAGATGGTAATCTGCAAAATGACGTGTTCATTAAAGTCGAATTACAACAAGATCCACTCTATGTTCAGCAAGCTGCTTTATATACTGTAAAGCTTTATGTCGGAAAGGAATTGCTCGATGGTCAACTGAGTGCACCTGAACTGACAGACGCCCAATTTACGTTAATCGGAAAACAGAAAGAAGAGTACGAAATTGTTGATGGCCGTCGGTACTACGTGGTGACCCGTGAATACCTGATGCAACCGAATAAAAGCGGTTTGTTTACGATAGACGGCCCAGTATTTAATGGACAAGTCCGCGAAGGCTATAGACGCATGGCGCTCAGTGCTGTCGGTGAAAACATCGACATCGACGTTAAACCAATCGCAGAAAACTTCCCAGGTAGCTGGCTCCCCTCAGAACTTGTGCATTTAGGGGAAGAGTGGCAACCTAGTGAAACGCAAGTGACTGTTGGCACCCCAATCACTCGCACACTTACTTTAACGGCAAGTGGGGTTACGCAAGAACAACTTCCTGAAATTAATTTACCTCAAGTTAATGGCATTCGAGCTTATCCTGATGACAGTGAACGCAAGCAAATCTCCCGTGATGGCCGTATTGTTTCGCAGTTAATTACCTCTATTGCGCTGCTCCCTCAGCAGCCTGGAACGTACACATTACCAGAAGTAAAAGTACCGTGGTTTAACACCAAAATGGGCCGTATAGAGTTTGCCGTACTGCCTGCAAAAACGCTCACGGTCGTTGCCGACCCGAATGCACCCATCGTGCCAACAGTGGCCACTCCTGCATTGGACGAACAAATTGATTCTGCACAAAGTAGCCAAAATATCAGTGCTGCTAATCAAAATCTCGAGTCACATTATTCTTGGTTAGATTTGGGCATGATGTCTTTTGGCTACGTATTATGGCTAATAACCTTAGGGTGGGTTTGGTTAACTCGTAACACAAAAAAAACGCAAGCAGCCGCTTCACCTTCTGCTCCGCGTATGAATGATATCAGCGCTCTAAATCATGCTGTAAAAGCACAAGATGGTAGCGCGTATTTTCGTGCACTTAACGACTACCTGCAAAGTTACGACTTAACTTTAGCATTGTGGCTCGAGCGCGATACCAATGACGCCCTTAAGCATGCCATTGGCACATTAGAAGCATCATTATACAGCGATAAAGCAACCAACGCAGACTTACCGGTATTGCATGCACTGGTAGTAAAAGCGCTCGAGAATACAACGTATCAGAAAAAGAAAGATAAAAAACGCTTAAGTTCTCTTTATTGATGAAAGAAAAATAACGAAACGAAGGTCTAACTGTTATGACCAAAAAACAACAACGTTACGAGCTGATAGTGAAAACCTATCATGCCGAGCTGTATCGTTTTGCATACTGGCTAAGTGGCGACGCTACTGTAGCAGAAGACCTAGTCCAAGAGACCTTTCTTCGCGCTTGGCGTTCGTTAGAAAGCTTGCAAGATGAGAAAGCCATTAAGCCTTGGCTTATTACCATAGTGCGTCGCGAAAATGCGCGGCGCTTTGAACGAAAACAATTTGATTATGCGGACGTAGAGCAAGACACGCTTGAGGATAAACAGCAATTTTCATTGGATGATGAAATGGATCAAGTGATGATCCAGCGTCATATCAATCAATTAGAGCCTGACTATCGAGAACCTTTATTGTTACAGGTTGTAATGGGCTGTTCAGGTGATGAAATTGCTCAAATGTTATCGCTAAACAAGAACACGGTGATGACCCGACTGTTTCGAGCTAGAAATCAGCTTAAAGAGGCATTAATGAACGTTAAAACGACAGTAAGAGGAGCCAAATCAGATGGATGAATTAGAATTTCGTCGCCGTCTATTCGCCGATCCGACTGATCCGGACGTTCGAGATGCCGCAACACAAAATCCTGACTGGCAAGCCCTATTAGATGACACCTTGCAATTTGAGCGAGCACTGCACGCCACGTTAGAGGTTCCAATTCCAAATGGACTGGCAGAGCGAATTATTTCACACACGGAACAACAATCCCATGATACGTCATCGACACCTATAACCAATGAGCACGTTGTGGTTGCACACAAATTCCGCCGACACTTCGGGCCTTTTGCGATGGCTGCATCAATCTTGTTGGCCTCATTGGTGTATTTTTTATCCAGTTCACCAACTGCGGTGCACGCAAATGAATATGCCTTCGAACATGTCTATCATGAACTAAAAGCATTTGAACTCGAAGATGAAGTGCCTCTGCAAACGGTAAATGAGAAATTGGCTACCTTGGGTGCAAAGTTAGAATACTTGCCTGGTAAAGTAACCTATGCGACGTTTTGTAATTATTTAGGTAAACGCAGTTTGCATCTTATTTATCAAAGCGACAGTGGGCCTGTAACCGTGTTTGTAGTGCCACGTAAAGAAAGCTTTCAAGAAACGAGCCGTCAGTTTTTTGATGAACGTTTTAGTGGCCTAATTAACCCACTTGAAAAAGCCGATCTCATCTTAGTCGCAAATCTTAACACCCCTATTGAACATTTCGCTGACCGTTTCACAACGCATATGACCTGGTTATAACGCTTACGATTGTGTTCAATCTAAGTGCTCACTCCTTCGTGAGCACTTGTGATTCGTCGCATTCCCCCCATATTTAATCCCAAATACACGTGTACTCTGTTCCTGATTTCATTAGAATGTGGACAGTTTATTTTATCCGAGGATAGCTATGAAAAAGCTGATTACTGTATTGTCATTATTGACCTTTCTATTCGCTACAAGTTTCGATGCGTTTGCCGCAAAGAAGTTTGGAAGTAAAAAGAAAACGGGCAAAACTCAACAAACCGCCACTGCACAACCAAAACAACAAGTGGACACCAAGTCTTTACCTGCTAAAACCGCGACAGCTGGATCGTCCAAAAAAGGCATTATGGCGGGTGTATTAGGTGGTTTATTAGCCGGTGGTTTAATTGCCGCCATGCTGGGTGATGATTTTGAAGGGTTTCAATTCTTAGAAATGATCTTACTAGCCGTGGTTGCTTTTGTTGTATTTAAATTAATTAAGGGCATGCTCGCAAGACGTCAACAACCACACTACGCTGGTGCGTCACCTTATCAACAAGCCCCGTCACAACCTTATCAAGCACCAACACAACCTCAGCCATTTACCTCTGCTCAACCTAATTTTGGTGCAACCGTAAGTGAAAGCGTGCCTTTTAATATACCAAAAGATTTTGACCTCAATGGGTTCTTACGTGGTGCAGAAAATCATTACCGCACAGTACAAAAAGCATGGAATGAAAATGACCTTGCTACAGTGAGTGAATATTTAAGCCCTGAGTTAATTGAAGAATTTAAAGCTGAACGTGCAGAGCAAGGTAACATTGCAAACGAAACCTTGTTCCTAAGTGCAGAAGCGGTGCGTGCTGATGTTACTGCAACTGCGTGGGAAATCAGTGTTATGTTCCGTGGTAAATACCGTGACCAAATCGAAAACGTTGAACAACCGATCCACGAGATCTGGCATTTAGAGCGTAACAATACGCCAAATGCACCTTGGTTAATTGTTGGTGTGGAAGATTTAACCGCAGAATAAAAACACGGCCTTCGTGTTATAGGAATAATTATTATAAAGGGGCATTCGTGCCCCGATATACTCGACCTTCAAATAAATTGGTTACATGCCCAAACAACTTGTACCGATAGCAGATTTATTTTAGTCTTTTGTAAATTGACTTAAAGATGATTTGCCATGCGAAAGACACTCCCGGTCTATTTAACAGCAATGTTGCTTAGCTTTGCTTTAGACGCTGCTGATAGTGAAAAAAATACATCAGACAAAATTATCGCGCTGAGTTTTGATGATTCTCCACGTGCTGCCAATGGCTATTTCAGCGGATCTGAGCGAGCAGACAAACTGCTAAAAGCATTTAAGCAGGCAGATGTACCTCAAGTGGCCTTTTTTAGTGTAAGTGGTCACCTTAATGAAGAAGGCATTGCACGACTCTCGCGCTATAATGATGCTGGCCACATTATTGCCAATCACAGTCACTCACATCCTGATATCAATTCGCTTACACTCGCTGAGTATAAAGCGGACGTGAAAAAAGCAGATACTCTTTTGCGCCAATTTTCAATGTTTAAGCCTTGGTATCGCTTTCCATACCTTCGTGAAGGAGATACGTTACAAAAGCGAGATGGTATGCGGCAGTTTTTAACATCAGAAAATTATTTCAATGCGTACATCACCATCAATAATTATGACTGGTACATTGAAAACCTCTTTCAAGAAGCAATAAAATCGAAACCAAACTTAAATTTCGATGCGCTTAAATCTTTCTATATTGATACCTTAATGGAAGGCATTAATTATTATCACCAACTTGCTTTAGAGCAGCTTGGACGCGCACCGAAACACGTGCTATTGCTGCATGAAATGGATATTACTGCGATGTTCATTGACGATTTAGTCACCGAGCTCAAAACCCAAGGTTGGAACGTGATCCCTATCAGTGATGCCTACAGCGATCCGATTGCACAGTATGAAACGACACGGATCATGAAATACAATCCTGGTCGTATCGGTGAAATCGCCAAAGATAATAACTACAGCGGCTCCCTTTGGCACCACACCCTAAATGAAACACATTTAAAAACTGAATTTGAAAAACGAGTCCTATCGGTACAATAAAAAAGGCCAGTCAAGTTGACTGGCCTTTGCACACACAACATGATGTTTATACCAACACGAAATACCAATGAATTCATGTTGGCTTAACTCGTTTTAATCTTCGAGGTGAGCAATGCCTAACCACGCAATACTGTTTGGTGCAAAAGGAAGCTCGATGTCACCAAGTAGTTCGCCACTTTGAATATCTAAGGTTAATACGTGTTTCGACAGTGGATCGGCAATATAAACGTGATTATCTTGTTTCGACTTTGCCATCGTAAACATTTCACCTTCACCTAGCGTGTTAACATCTTTATTGGTTATATCAATGCGTTGCTTAAATTCCCAGTGAACATGACCATCGTGAGTGTGAGGCTCAAGCACCGTTAAATAGCCTCTATTATCAAGCAACATAAAGTGGCCACCATCCAAGCTAAACTCATACGCGACTGGTGTCGCGCCTTCAATTGGCTGCCAATCGACCTTTGCCATTTCATTTTCGCGTGGGTTAATTGCAAGCAAATGCACGCTGCCCGTTGCTCTATCACGCGCAACACCAAAGAATGTATTTGCATCATCATGACCATATAAGCTGCCAATACGTAGCCCTGCTATTTCACTACTATTCACTGTTTTCTTAGCATCGATATGACCATCATGAATATGCGCTAGTAACACCCCATCACGACAGCCAAAACTAACATACTCAGTATTTTGCGCAGCGCCATGTAAGTCTGGGCAAGTAAGCGCTAAAATGCCTTCTTCATCAAAATGGTCATCATGCGCATGATATACTGCAATTTGATCCGGTAAAATTTTCGCGTTTGATGTGCTCAGTTCATCTGAGCGACGTAGCGACACGAAGACATATTCACCATGAGCTTTAGCCACACCATGCATGTTCATATCAAAATCCAAACGCGCTTTTACTTTATTATTTGCAATGCTCGCATCATCAACAAGTTCAACCGCAGCATACGTACCGGTATCAGCATTACCGTCATAAAAAATGACGGTTTTTTCACCCGAATGGGAAATATGAGTAGGTGCACTTCCTGTCAATTCAAAGCCTAATTGACTCGGCGCTTGTTTATATGGGTGCAAATGATCGCCGTGATCTTCTTGCCAGAGTCCACCATCAATAAAGCTCACTTTATCGTTATTTCTATCCGCTAAAAGGGCATAACGCGCTCCTGCTGAAGCGGTTAAACGTAATGAATTACTACTCAATGTGAATGATTCTAATAACGAGTTTTCATCGAGAGAATAAACGTGCGCTTCACTTTGATCGGCTGCTAATACGATTAAACGACCTTTCGATTCAATTTCATCACCATGATTGTGATCTTTGCCTGTATTTTGATCAGGTTGAGTAATCGGTGTTTTTTCAACTACCGTAGACTCTAAGTCACCACAACCAGTGATGAGTAATCCACTCAACGCAACAGACAAACAATTTAATGGGAAACGTGACTTCATAAATGTGGATCCTTTCAGACTTCAATTTTTTGCTTGATTATTTGGCCTTGCTAAAGCACAAAAATGATATAACATATCAATTGTTACAATATAACAAAATCAAGTCAATGTTTTTTGTTTCAATTTATGGGAAACCTTATGAGTCGTTTATCTTTTTCCTCATCACCATCTTCTGCGTTTGCTTATTGTTTTAGCGACAGTTCTGCACACGCTCTTACACGTATTTATGAATCCGATTGTCAGGTTGCAATTTGGCGTAATGCATTTTCAGAGTTGCTACTTAAGCAAATTGAAGCAAGTTTGAATCAAGGTAAATCGCTTGATATTGAACTGATTGCGAGTGTGGATTCGTTTGAGCCTGACTTGTTAAAAGCACTTGCGCGTTTTTGCTCTGCCCCTGAATTTGCCGAGTCTATTTTGCGACTCATCGATATGTTTGGTTGTCTATTCGACAACAAACACATTGGGATTCGTATTGCGACCTTAGATGCGCCTATGTGCCCGCGTTTTCATGTTGATAAGCTACTTTGTCGTATGATCTGCACACTGAGTGGGGCTGGAACGCAATGGCTGCCTTACAGTGCCGGCTATCAGCTTGAACACATTTTACCTGATGCTTCAAATGTAGCAGCCAATGATATCCTATCGCTTAATTGCGGTGACGTGGGTTTGTTCAAAGGGAGTAAGTGGCCTGATGCAGAGCACCTAGCGGTAGTACATCGCTCACCTATTCAGACAAACAATATAAAACGCTTTGTTTTGACCTTAGATTTAGCCTAAAAGTTAATGAAACTCGCGTGATTTCGGTTTCAATTGCTCTAGTAGCGGAGTATGGTCAATCAAGCGCCCTGCAATCACATGCAGCACCTCGCCTTCGCGTTCAACAATGCCTTTTACTTCTAATAAACGGGCACTTAAATAAGCCGATTTTTGTGCCCTCGCAGTCCCTGCCCATACCACAACATTGATATTGCCAGTATCGTCTTCTAAAGTAAAAAACGTCACGCCTCCTGCTGTGCCTGGAGACTGTTTTCCTGTCACTAAACCAATGACCGTCACCATAGATTTATGCGCTTTATCCTGTAATTGGATTTGCCGTGTAAAACGAGGCAAACAATTGGCTTCATCTAACAGCCGGATCGGATGATGTTCTAAGCTCAGCCCTAATGTTGCGTAGTCTTCATGTAAAGTCGCAAAAGCATCAGGCGTTTGATAAAACGCACTTGGTTCTTGCAACTGCGTTTTATATAAAGGAAGCGATTGAACGGTGTCCATCAGCGTCCAACGAGCGTCATACCGATTCGCTCCAAAACACGCAAACGTATTCGCAGAGGCCAAATGAGCTAAACTACCTTTATCGAACCCGAGTTCGATAACCTGTTGTATTGTTTGATAACCTTGGTCTGGGCGCTCACTAACCAACTTTTGAGCCACAGCTTGCGCAAGCCCTTTGATTATCCTAAACCCTAGTCGGATAGCGTATCTCTCGTTAGCTTCTGCTACTACTTGATGGTCGTACTCAGATGCATTGATACACACAGGCAAGACATTCACATGATGACGCTTGGCATCTTGTACCAATTGAGATGCACTGTAAAACCCCATAGGGAGGCTATTTAAAATCGCGGTATAAAAAATCGCTGGGTAATAGTATTTTAACCATGCAGATACGTAAGCCAATACCGCAAACGACGCAGAATGACTTTCAGGGAAACCGTACTCCCCAAATCCACAGATCTGTTCAAACATGCGCTCAGCAAACGCTCGCTGATACCCACGTGATTTCATTCCTTTGATTAATTTATCGCGAAAAGGGAGCAGTTCACCATTTTTCTTCCATGCTGCCATTGCTCGGCGCAATTGATCCGCCTCTCCCCCTGTAAACCCTGCTGCGACCATCGCTAATTTAATCACTTGCTCTTGAAAAATTGGCACGCCCATCGTCCTTGCTAATACCGCTTCAACCTCTTTCGATGGATAACTAATTGGTTCTTCACCACTGCGCCGCTTTAAAAACGGATGCACCATATCACCTTGAATAGGCCCTGGGCGTACAATCGCAATTTGGATCACTAAGTCGTAATAACACGCAGGCTTTAATCGAGGTAACATACTCATTTGTGCTCGTGACTCAACTTGAAAAACACCAACACTGTCTGCTTTTTGTAGCATTTGATAGACCTTCGGATCATCCTGCTGACGAGTAATATCCGCAATACTTAACGAGGTTTTATGCTGTGTTTTAATTAATGAAAAAGCTTTACGAATGGCGCTAAGCATACCAAGCGCGAGAATATCAACCTTTAGTAAACCTAGCGTCTCTAAATCGTCTTTATCCCATTCAATCACCGTGCGCTCTGCCATGGCTGCATTCTCAACCGCAACGAGCTCATACAAGGGCCCTCGAGAAATAACAAAACCACCAACATGTTGTGACAAATGTCGCGGAACACCTAAGATCTCGGTAACAAGCTTTATAAATTGCTGACCTTTTAATGACTCCGGAGCAAGACCCAATTCAACAATTTGTGTTTGCCAATTCAATGTGCGATCACGTCGGTTTACGTTTTTAATAAAATACTCTAATTGAGTGCTAGGAATACCAAGCGCCTTCCCCACATCACGCACTGCACTTTTAAAGCGATAACAAATGACCGTTGCCGCAAGCGCAGCACGCTCGCGTCCGTACTTTTGATAAAGATATTGAATGATTTCTTCGCGCCGCTCATGCTCAAAGTCAACATCAATATCTGGGGGTTCATTGCGCTCTTTACTAATAAAACGCTCAAATAACACCGAGATTTGCCTTGGATCTACCGATGTAATTGCCAAACAATAGCATACAACTGAATTTGCGGCAGATCCTCGCCCTTGATATAAAATGCCTTGTGTCTTCGCAAATCGAACAATATCGTGAATCGTCAAAAAGAAATAGGGGTAATCAAGCGCTTCGATAAGTGCCAGCTCTTTTTCAATAATTGCTTCAATTTCTTCAGGTACTCCTTGTGTGAATCGCTGCTGTTTACCAAGTTCAACCTGCTCACGCAAATATGCCATTGCGCTCATACCTTTAGGTACCAACTCTTCAGGGTATTCATAACGAAGCGTCCCCAAACAAAAACTGCAGCGCATAGCAATCCGTTGAGACTCCCTCAACCAAGCCGGTTTAAATAACTTGGTTAATTTAGCTAAACTCCTTAATGCACGCTCGCTGTTCACCAATAGTTTCGCTTTCACCTGTTCAACCGCCGTACCATAGCGAATAGCGGTTACTACATGCTGAAGTGGTAAGCGACTTGGATCGTGCATTAGCGCAGCACCGCAAGCCGTGATCGGTAATTCGAGTGTCAACGCTAACTGCTCACACGATGCAAGATAACGATGCTCATTCTGTTTCAACTGACGCAATACACCTAGCCATAACCGCTCTTTATGGTATTTTACAAGCCACTTCCCCCACGCTAAATCTTGCTGATCGCCATTTGGTAACCACACCACGACACATTGCTTTAGCGCCATGATGTCCCATTTTTCTAGCTGGTATTGCCCTTTTGGCGCTCGCCGCCGAGCATTTGTGATCGTACGACATAATTCTGCATACGCTTCTCGAGTGGGGCACAACACGACGAGCTGCAATGAGGTTAAACGAAAGTAACTGCCTACGATGAGCTTTATGGGTAACTGTTTATCGCGAATTTCACGGTAAGCCCGTACAACACCAGCCACCGAACATTCATCGGTCAATGCTAGCGCTTCATAATCAAGCTGCGCGGCTTTTAAGACGAGCTCTTCTGGACTTGAAGCACCATGTAAAAAGGAAAAGTAGCTTTGACAAAATAGCTCTGCATAGGCCATTAACTAAATACCCCATGCACATACCACGTCATACACTCATCACGATACACCCATAACCAACGCCCCGATTTATCCCGAGCGATAAAATAATCTCGAGTTTGCGGACAACCATCCCACCACCCTGTTGATAACCGCTCGGGTCCATGTACGATTTCCACTTCAGTATCCAGCAAATAGGGCGATGGTAACATTAACGTAGGTCGTAATAATGCCTCACTTTGTGTACGTGTTTCTAAGCGACTTAATGGCGCAACAGAGTAACTCGCAAGCTCTGGTCTAGGATCTTCACTTAGCCCAACCCCTTGTATTGCATGTTTGCCTAGTTTAGCCTGTAAGATAGACAATAATGCTTTAGCACTTAAACCACTTCGCTTCTCGCTAAAAAGGTCACGCGCTTCAAGTGTTCTTTGCATCATTTGCACAACACTTAACTGAATACTTTGTAGTGGAGCGCTTAACTGCGTGTTGCTCAATGTTAAATGACAAAGCGCTAGCCATGCATTAGCACGATATTCCCCTTCTGCAGCACTCACCATAACAATCTGATCGGGCTTATCCCGAACAATTAAGGCAATTTTCAGCTCATACGCCAGTGCGTCTCGAACACGTAAAAATACTTCTAGTTGTTCCAAAAGACGCATTAATGGCTTTTCAATCCAAGCTAACGTTTCCAACTCAAACAACAAACTAATACTACGACTGAACGTTTCTGGCGGTTGATACCAAGTCACTGGATGTTGAAAGTGCCCAAGCATGCGGCCAACATATTGCACCACACCTTGATCAAAACGTCGCCCAAGCTCAGCGAGTGGAATTGCAAATAACGAAGCGAAATTACGAATACCTAAACGTGATAATGACTCGATAATACTCGATGATAATGGTGAAACGTGTAATGGCTGCTGCCCAAGTAATGCAAGTAATGCTTCTTTATCGTCGCTAAGTAAATTCGCCTTCTGCTTAGCTAACACTTGCGCTGCTAAAGGCGAATAACCAGATGCATAGGTATAAGAGACGTTACAGTGCATTAAATGGCTTTCAAGTTGTTGCCAATAATGACTAAGTGAGCCATAAAGTACCAGCATGTTAGTGACGTTTAATAACACACCACTAGGTGGAAACAGCACCAAATCGGCACTGACCAAATACAACCAATCAGCAATTTCAGTTAAGCGTGATACGGTACGCGCTTCATCAAAAGGCAATACGATAAGGTCTTTTGACAATGCCGCCGCAGCTCCAAGCCCCATCCCTAAACGCACGCCCAGTTTCCTTGCGGCATAATTGAGCTGCACAACCGAATTTTGCTTACCTGAAACAACAATCACAGGTGGAGCATTCTCGTTTGAAGCGTATTGCTTCGCCTTACAATGAGTAGCGTCGTTCTCCATGTCAGAGCACAAAATCGACAAATTCTTTTCTGTGTTTATAAACTCACAATCGAGCTGCAATTGAGGAAAATGCACATAGAGCCAAAGAGCCATACTTCACCTCATTTATTGAGCAAGTTGTTGTAACGATTCAAAAGGTACGATCTCTGCTTGATGTGCAATAGGTACCGTTAAATCTTGCCAATGTGAGTTAAAATTGACGTAAAAAGACCGAGATGGCCTACCTCCTTTACATTTGTTCACTTGCACCATCAAACCTTGCTCTGCAGGCTGCAGAGAAAGGCTTAACGTCCAAGGCAATGCGCAGCGCGTAACAATCGCATGACGTAACAACCACACTTGCGATTCACCACTTTGTGCGGCCATTTGTAAACGCTTCACCTGATGAATTTCAATATCACCATGCCATAGTAATACGCTGACACAAGCTGCACTTTTCGCACACCATTCTGCCGCCCAAAGCGCTTCGGTGTGTGATTTTGGCCGGATTATCAAAACTCGCTCTAAGCTTATCCCTGCGTGTAATAACGCGTGCGCATGCACTTCAGCGGGGGGATTAATAAACACGACCAAACGCACTTGCTTTGCTAAACTAGGCAACAACAGACGCAATTCGCCAATACCAATCGCACTTTCGAGCTCCATCACACCTTGCGCCGGAAAACCACCAGCTAATGCATGATCTAACGTATCAAAACCACTGGTTATCGTCGCGAAAGCTGGTTGTTCACGATTTCCCTGCCACACTAAATGACGATGCGTTAATAAATCAATTAACTTGTTCATAGGCACACTTATACTGTATATATATACAGTATATTTCATCTTTAATTTTCTGCAAGGGGATATTTCAATGTGTGGCCGCTTAAATATTACCGACGACCCGATGGTAACCCAAACCCTGCTCGACTTAGGCGTTGCAAACCCCTACGAAAAAAAGCACTTAGGGCGATTTATTCGTGCAACGAACCAGCTTAGTATTGTACTTCAAGAAAATCATCAACCGCCGCGTATACAAAGTGCAGCTTGGTGGTTACTACAAGAACCCACAGAGACAGGCTTTAAGCCTAGTAAATATACCTCATTTAACAGCCGCTACGATAAGCTACATGTACGCGGTAGCGCAGCGTATCAGCCCTATCGAAGTAACCGCTGCATTGTGGTCGCCAATGGCTTTGGTGAGACCCTTTCCCAAGGTAAAAAAGCGCTACATTATTACGACTTCTACGCCGAACAGCCGCTTCTATTGGCTGGATTGTACAAAACGTGGTATCACCCAAAAAAAGATACCCCATTCTACTCTTGCTCAATAATTACTCTACCTCCACATCCTAAGCTGCAGCCCTTTCACGATAAAGCAAGCCCGATGATGCTGCCAAACGACAACGCATTGCTTTTAGCTTGGTTAGATCCTTTATTTTCTCAGGTTACCGCGTTTGAATTTTTGCTACAGCCCACGTTGCATCAGTCTTTAACTGTCCAAGAAATCGACAAACCAAGCAGTTATCACCCCATCGGTGAAGCACACTATTTAATGGCTGATTAAACAAACCTATGCGTGTACTTTTTATCCAACTCGTTACACGATATTTAAGTTACCTCTGACATTCTGATCTCGAGGTAACTGGGTATATATTAAAACCACTAAGCTGTTAGCAATAAACCAAAGATCCTTAATCAAAAACTGCCCCGTACCAGAGAGCAAGCTACTACTTGATAACGCCCCAGGAACAGTAATTAAAAAACTTTGTGTCACAAAAAAAACGGCACTTGCACCAACTAAACCAACCAATGCAATGACTGGCTTATTAGCCATAAGACCAAAAAGCAAAAGGACGGCAAAAAATAGGTCATAGACACCAATGGCATTCGATGCTCCTTGTACGGTAAACAGCGCGTACATCCAACTTAAAAATGGCGATGTTTCAAGCAAACTCACAATCCCTTGCGCCTCGAACTCAAAAAACTTCATACTACCAATCCAAAACAAAACCATCGCGATACTCGATGCATTGAAAAGCGCATGGGCACGTAAACTCAGCGTATTTCGATAAAACAAAAAGACCGCCAATGGCAGTAAAGCGTAGTATTTAATAATCCCTTGACCAGAACCTATAATTGGAAAACCGCCTAAATCCATCATCCATCGACTTGGGCTTGCAAGCGTTAGTAAGGGCACCAATGCCAAGACCAACAAGACAGTGGCACTTAATAATGGCTTTACAAAAACCCGAGGACTGGCAACCAGTAAAGCGGCAAAAAGAAAAGTTGCGCCAACCACATAACTTGCAAGAGATAACGTGAGCGAATTGTCTAGCTGATAAAACTGTAAAAGGTGCTCAATGCCTCGCAGATTACCTTCAAATACAAACGAAACACCTAACAATACAAAGCTCAAAGTTACAAGAATTTGTACTACAACGGGTAATCTATCTGTGAATTTCATAAATGGCCTAGCTCTACTGCTGTGTGCGAAAATAGACCTGCTGACGGAATTATTTCTTTCACATTATTTTTGCTGTTCTTTTTAACCATACCCTATCGCCAAATTGATAAAGTGCTAAGCTCAGTAAAACGACTACCGCACCAAACAATAAAGTGGCCGTAATTTGCTCTTCATTTAGCCACGCACCTAAACTAATGGCAAAACCGGGGGTGATGAGAGTTGTCAGCGCCACGGTGCTCGCTGGTAATTTCTGCAGTACATAAAAATACGCTAAAAAGCCCAGTAATGAACCAAATATCCCTAAATAAATAGTGGCCCAAATTGCTTGAGGTTGCCAAAGGTGAGGCTCAAATCGCCCGTCAACTATCCACCAAATCACACCAAGCGTCGGCGTCACTAAGACCAATGAGCCAAAGGTAGTTGCCATAGGGTGTGAAACCACTTGTACTTTTTTAATTAAAACACCACTTAAACTAAAACAACACACCGCCAAAATCACAAAAACTAATCCTTTTGCACCAATTTCTAGCTCATGTAACTGAGCAACACAAATCAAATATAACCCGATAAGTGCAAGCATCAACGCGATCAATTTTATTGGCGTAAACTTGGCTTCACCAAGTAACTTATAACCAAGTAATCCGGATAAAAACGGCGCTAACCCAAAGATGAGCGAAATAACACCTGATGGCACGGTTTGCGCAGCTAAATAGCTCAACAGCATGCCACCTACAATGCCAAGGCTTGAGTAAGTATAAAGCAAGCGAGCGGGCTTATCCCACGCAACCGGTACTTTTGCAATACACACATACACCCCAGCTAAAACTAGCGCTAAGGCCATACGCAAAAATACACTAAGCGTCGGTGGAATAGACGTACTGCTCCACACTATGCCCAAGGGCGTTGTGGACCACACTAAAATAACAAACAAATAGGCAATTCGAACTGGCATAGTAAATCCTATTTACGCTCTGTTATCGAAAAGAAACATAGATTATTTAATCGTTTATACACAAGACTCCTCAAGATACAGGGTCCAGAGCTGTTCATTTTATTCAGTATGAGGCAACTTACATACCCAAGTACTTAAAGTCATCAAGCTAAACGTAAGATATTTTCGATGTAAAAAGCAGAAATGAACAGCTAGATTTTACTTTTTCTCTCAGTACACTATGCAAGCATTTCACTTACTGGTAAACGGATAATTTCAATGCCAATTGTTGCTTTTATTTTGGTCATTATCCTAATTAAGCTGTCTATTTTAGGCTTAGGTATACTTAGCATTGTTGTCGCAGGGCTTTCATTGCTGTTAATAAAAACACCATTAGTCCCTATTCCTAAAACTGCTGTTAAGCGGTTTCGCTTCAAGTTTAAATTGGTATTGTGGACACATGTAAGTGCTTACACACTCTTAGTGCTTAAACTAACTTTAATTGATGGTTGGCACGATATACCTGCTTTTATTGCCAGTCATTTAGTAACACACCACTTACTCAGTGCGCTAATCGCTGGAACACTTACTTGGCTAGCCATCAAGACATATACTCAATCTACTTGAAAATGCGTGACTTCAGCAAGAATTTACGGGCGGGGCACTGAATTGAAGTGTCATTATTCCCAATGATAAACTACGTTGATAATCCGCAAAAATACATCAAAGTTTACAAAGCTCGACCTTTGAAAGTTACTTATTATGCCTATGCTTTATTAAAAAGCCTTAATCAGAAACAACTATAACTACGGCTTTTTGCCTCAAACTGAACCTAATATACGACTCTGGATCACAGTGATTGAGGGTAACTAGGATATAAGCAACCGCTTCTACACTTTCTTACACAGCTGAAACAGTTTCCAACAACGGGCCAACAGACTCTCACAGGCAACCCCCGTAGAGTATTCCCTAACAAAGCAAACATTGTCAGGGATTCACTATGAACACTTTAAAGATCATTGCGTTATCAACCGTATTATTTGCGTCCAACCTAGCGTTGGCAAACAATGACCATAAAATTGGGCTCGAGCTTCAAGGCGGCAACGCCACGTACAAATCATCTAGCCAAGATGGCGATGGCGTTAGCAGCGTTTATCTATATTACAGCTACCAATTTGATCCACTCTATTCTCTTGAAGTCGGTTTCATTCGAGGTGGAGAAAGTGAGAATTGGAACTGCACCGACATCAACGATTACAAAATCGAGTGTAACAAAGAAAAATACGCATATTTTGGTTTAGGTGCGGACGAACTTAATTTTCACAACTTTGTTGTCGCAACACGAATGGAGTGGGATCTGACCACAAACAGTCATTTATACGCTAAAGCGGGCTTGCACCACTACGACTATAATATCCAGAAAAACAACTCAAATATCGCCAGTGAAAATGGCATTAGTTACTTGGTTGAAGGCGGTTGGGAATACCAGTGGCAGAACGGTATCGGCGCGAACATAGCACTGCGTCATGTCGATATGGGCCACCTAGATATTACAACGTGGGGCGCGGGGATCAGTTATCGCTTTTAATTGGCTTCGACGCTATACGAATTTTAAGCCCACCTAATTGACTATGGTGGGCTTCAATTGTCCAACCTAATGATTCAATGATTTGTTGGCTAATTGAAAGACCTAATCCTGAGCCTCCAACGTCTCGTGCTCGTGAACTGTCACAACGATACATACGCTCAAATACCATCGTTAACTGAGCATCAGTCACACCTGGGTAGCTGTCTTCAATTGCTAAACTCCAACCATATTCTTTACGGAGTAAAGTGACTTTTATTTTGCCAGGCCCATCCGTATACATCAAACTATTTTTCAAAATATTACCAATAACTTGCTTCAAACGACCAGGGTCCGCTTTAGTGAAAAGCGTATCGGATGGCAAGTTCAGATCCACGTGGATCCCCTTGTCATCAAACTGTGAATGAAAGTCAGCAATGACTTCAGAAATCAGCTGCACTAAATCAAACTCAATCTCCTCAAACTGAATTGCACCAGCATCAAATTGAGCCGATAGATAAATGTCTTTGATTAAATGATCAAGCTGCGACAACTTTGAATCTAAACGTACATAAGCCTTTGGCACATCGGGCTCTATGTTGTGTCTTAAACTTTCAACGATTAATTTTGATGCAGTTAAGGGAGTTCGCAATTCATGAGATACATCTGCAAACAATCGCTTTTTTTCACCAAGTGATTGCGCAACCAACGTCGCTTTCATTTCAGATAAACGTTGTTTGTGCTGCGCCCGCCACACAATTAAGAGTCCTACAGCACCGACGAATGCCAATAAAACTGCCAGTAATGTGCGCTCCAGTTTTATATTATCTAAACGCGTAGATTGCAAGGCTTGTTCTTTTTCGGACAACTCGAGCGCACTGGCTTGGCGCGCAAACTCACTATTGAATTTGAACTGTTCAAGCTGCTTTTCGGTGATTTCAGAATAAAGCGCTTGCAGTAAATCGTTATGTGCTTGCATGTCAGCAATAGAAGCCTCTAACTGACCTAATTTATGATTTACTGATGCTCTTTTTTTTAACAATTTACTTCTTTCTTCTTTCCCTACTGAATCGTGGCTAAGTAAGGTATTGAGCGCACCTAATGCTTCTTTATGTCGACCACTCCTAATATTGATATCTACGATAGTCATGAGCACTAAATGCTCTGTTCGTTTAGCACCACTTTCGACCGCTAATGTGAGTGCTTCATTCGCAACAGCTTGCGCCTCAGTAAATTCTCCTTTCGCCAAATGCAAAGATGCCAAAATGCTTAGCTGCCAACTCAAATCACTTTTAGACTGAGCTTCTTTGACTAACTTAATTCCCTCATCGACATAACGTTTTGCATTGGCAAACTCACCTAATGCAAGGCTAACTTGACTCAATTTACCTAAGCTATTTGCAACATGGAGCGGATTTCCCATACTACGGTCTATCGCTAGCGATTGCTGAAAGTATAAAAAAGCGAGGCTCAGCTTATTCGTATCTCGGTATAACTCACCTATATTGTATAATGCATCTGAAATGCCTTGTTGGTTTTGTCGAGCACGCTGAATCGCAAGTGAAGCTTCATATTCTTTATGTGCGGAATCAAAATCCCCCATGTAGTTATACACCACCCCTAGCGCATTATGACTGTCGGCAAGGCGAATTTGATCATTATGTTTGTTGAACAGCTGCTGCGCCTTTTTTAATAAGGCAACGGCTTGAGGATATTTTAACTCGTAACGAAAATTACGTGCTTCCCGCTCTAAAATGTTCGCCATCAACAACGAATCACTGTCTAAACCTATTAAGGTTTTAGCCCTAGTTAGTGCCTGAGTGCTCTCACTGTAATTCGAGGTGCTGTTTTTAATTACCCCGAGTAAATAAAAATGCGTCGCACTTAACTCTGCATTTTGAGTAACGTCTCCATAAGCAATAAGCTCCTGAACCAATTGCTCTGCTTCGCTAAGGCGACCTAAAGAAATGAGAGACCTAACTTTAAAAGTTTGCAATTGTTGCCAAAGCGAGCTGGACGGTTCTCGATTTGGAAAACGTTGCAATAACACCGAGTCCAAAGAATCGAGGGCTTGTTTAGGTTGGTGTAATAACTGAGATTCAAGCTGTGCAAAATCTAGCTCTGAAGGCTTAGCAATGCTAGGCCACAAAACTAATGTTGCCAATAACAACCAACTGCCTGATTTTATTAACCACATCACAGCGTGCGACACTCTCTTTAAAAAATTAGTAAAAAGCGACGACCACTAAAGTAATCGCTTTTCTATTGTAATACTCCAGTGGTCGATAACCAAATCCTCTATCCTGATCCCTCAGATATTTCAGAATGCTTTATCGGTATCTTAATTATAAATTATGGGGTAAATGTGAAGTAACCTACGCCTATTTATTCGAATGACTAACTGCGTTATGGTAATCATTTCAACACATCAACATTTGGGCAAAAATCCATGCAGTGGTTTTATCGAATTTACCACTTTATTTTAAAGTGTATTGTTATCGTTATTGGCTTACCAAATCCCAAGTTACATCAAGGAAAAGCTGGCCTAGAGACGGCTATTAATGCACTACAATTAACAAACGGTACATCCGTATTGTTAGTGACGGATAGAGTCCTTATCCAGCTAGGAATTCCCAACCTCGTTATTGAGGCATTGAAAAACGTAAAATTAAATGTGGTCATTTTTGATGATGTGGAACCCAATCCTACTTTAGACAACGTAGAAAAAGGTTTAGCGTGCTACCATCTAAATCAATGTCAAGCAATCATCTCTGTAGGTGGTGGCTCGGTGATGGATTGTGCAAAGTTTATTGGGGCACGTGTCGTAAAGCCGAATAAATCGCTATCCGAGCTAAAGGGCCTATTTAAAGTCTTAAAACATCTTCCGCCAAATATTGCAATCCCAACCACCGCCGGAACGGGATCTGAAACAACGGTAGCCGCAGTAATAAACGACCCTAAAAACAAACTAAAATATGCCGCAACTGACTTCGCTCTAGTTCCTCATCACGCGGTATTACTCAGTGAGCTGACCGTCAGCCTACCATCCCATATCACAGCAACTACCGCAATCGACGCACTAACACACGCAATTGAAGCCTTATTAAGTATTAATGCACTTCGTTATTCTGATGAACACGCTCTGCAAGCGTGTCAGCTCATTTTTGACAATTTACCACTCGCGCTAAATTCACCAAGCAACCTAGATGCCCGCGCGAATCTATTGCTGGCTTCTCATTTAGCTGGACGAGCATTCACAAGAACCTCGGTGGGCTACGTTCACGCGCTTTCACACCAATTGAGCGCACGTTATGGAACCCCCCATGGACTCGCAAATGCAGTATTGCTGCTACCTGTACTCAACTGGTATGGCGAAGCCATCTATCCTGTCTTGGCGAAAATTGCTCTCTATTGCAAATTAACACAACCCACTAGGACGCAAACAGAACAAGCAAAAGCCTTAATTCAACATATCGAAACCATGTTAATCAACGCACATATTCCTAAACAACTCAGCGGAATTAACAGTCTAGAGATTGAAGATTTAGCAAAAAGTGCACTAAATGAAGCTCACCCTGACTACCCTGTACCAATCTTTATGAATTTAACCGACTGCCAAAATCTCTTCATAAGCATCACCACTAGAGCTTAAAACGCTCAACGAGCGCGGTAAGGCGATGCGCGAACTCACTTAGTGATGCACTACCTTGGGTCATTTCCTGCATTGCATGTGCATTTACTTTTGCTGTGCTTTGCGCCTCATTCATAACGCCTTCGATACGTCGACAATCATTGGCTTGGCTATGCGCAGCATCACTTACCCGACTACTTAGCATCGTCACATTACTGAGCGCACTGGCTATTTGCGCCATTGCATTCACTAACGCATCACTTTGCGAAACACACAATGCAGCATCATCTTTACCTGCACTAATCGCTTTTGCGGCGAGTTGAGTATCTTGTTGAAGTGCCGCTATCATTTGGTTAATTTCATTTGTTGAAGCTTGTGTCCGCGATGCAAGCGTCCTTACCTCATCGGCCACTACTGCAAATCCACGACCTTGCTCGCCTGCCCTTGCGGCTTCAATCGCCGCATTCAACGCGAGTAAGTTGGTTTGCTCGGCGATAGATGAAATGGTATCTAAAATACTGCCAATGTTCTGACTATGACCTGTCAATTTACTCATAATAGCGACAGCTTCATCCATTCGATCACTTAATGAGTTAATGTGGGCTCGATTATCCGTGGCGATACGATTGACTTGTTGCCCTTCTTTTTCTGCATCATGAATACTATCAAGGCTGGTTTGCGATTCTTGACTCACTAACGTTGCACTGCTTGAAATTCGACTTGATAAATCCGTTGCGTCGCTCATTCGTTGTTGCTGCATATTCGCGTTTTTTGAAATCTCTTCACTTTGCTGTAGTGAGGATTCTGATAATGTTTCCAATTCATGAACCTGCTCATTGATATTCTCAAGCAACCCTCTTAAGCTGTCTTTCACCTTGTTAATATTGTCAATAAGTTGCCCAAATTCATCATCTTGGCGCTTCGTCATTTGCCTAGAAAAATCCCCCGCGGCCAAAAAATCTAACATTTTATTGACCGCACGCAGTGGATTAAGCATGGCACGACTTGTCGAAACTGAAATAAAACCACCTAACACCACAAAAACAATAGCAAGCAACACTGCGGTGTTTTTAGCTTGATTAATCCGAGTTTCAGCTACGTCTTGGTAAAAATCGAATTGTGTTTTTGCACCAGCTTGTAATGCTTGAAGCGATGAGATAATCGTTTCAGCACTTGCTTCAGCCGATTGATAGGCGGAATCAACATTTTCAAGTGCCTGCAATTTTTCTTGTTGTGCTTGATATAGCGTGCCTGGGTTTCCTAACAAGGTCGTTATTTCTTCCATTGCACTTCGATAACGTAAGTTGATTTCCTCTAACGGTAAACCTTGGGCTTGCTGTTGCAGGTATTGATAGTTGCTTTGAATATTATCTAATAAAAAGCGCATATCATCCTGGTGCTGCACAACGTCAACATTGGTTAGCTGAGCAATGGCCTTCGCATTATTACCGAGTGTAAACAACATATCATCAATGCGCACGCCAGTCCCTGCCACTTCAGCTAACTGGCGCTGCTCCTGAGTCTCGACTAACTCAATATCGAGCATTGCATTGCTGGCTTCATTTTTCTCTGTAAATAATGTGTCTACCAGTGTTTTTATTCGAATACGCTGCGCTTCCACCTGTAATTTTGCAGCAAACACTTTTTTACCCGCATTGATTAAATGAGTACTTTGTTCGATCGCGTCTTGTAGGTCTTCTTGCAAATTTGGCTTTTCACTAATCAATCTTTGTAAACTCGATTGTTGTGATTGATAACGCGCAACAAGATCAACAAAGGCAGATTGATCTTTTTCAAGTTCACTTTTTTGATTTTGACTGTAGGCTTGAGCAAGTAGCTTACTCAATTCTAGCTGTTGTAATTGCAATGCGTCTGCAGCACGTTGAACCGGCACTGCAACCTGCTTTACTTCATTATTCGCATATTGAATTTGTGTCAACGCAACAAACGCCAAAATGCACGCAAGTAAAAGTAAGCTTCCTAACGCCCCAAAACCTAGTGTAATCTTCTGTTTTATCGATAATTTTTTCAGCATATGTTTTTATTTTTGTTCAGGTTCGACCAGTATGATACAAAGCTGTTAAAGAACTGACAACTTACTCTAAACATTTTTGCAATTAAGATTAATAAAAACATCGACCTGACCTTTTACAATTCGTAGCATTCGCGTTCATTCTTTTGATAAGCTTTGGTCTAATCTGAAAAAAACGCAAGAAATTAGCATGAGAAAGCAAGCAATCGAGGAAGCCAAAGCCTTGTTAGATAACAGCGAAATTGGCGTGTTATCAACACATTCAAACAACATGAAAGGCTATCCATTTGGCTCTATGGTCCAATTGCTTAGTTTAGACAATGGAAACTTGGCGCTATTTATTAGCGACCTTGCACAACACACCAAAAACCTCAATCAAGACCCTAGATTGTCAATTACAGTACTCGATAAACAACAATTAGGTACGGCAAATGCACCAAGGATAACGCTTGTCGGTAATGCTCAACAGCTTAAACGCTCGGATTCAAGTGACATTATCACTGCATTTTGCGATAAGTTCATCGATGCGCAACAATATGCTGAACTGGGTGATTTTCATATTTGGGAAATTGAAATTGAACGCATTCGCTTTATTGGGGGGTTTGGCAAGATCTTTTGGTTAGAAAAAGCAGAATGGTATGCCTAATCACGCTGTAAATCGATGATGGACATAGTATGTTCATCATTAATTTTGACATGAAGATCAGCCCGAGTTGGCATCGACTGCAAAGCCCATTTTGTTAATCGCTCAAAATGCGCGATAAACATTGCCATGTCGTCATCACTCATTCCCCTACCCATTTTTAACCGTAGCTGATGCTCTTGTTGTATTCGCCATTTTAGTACATGTTCAAAGCTTGGCACCTCCAAGAAAATAGAATAGTCTGCAAATTGAAACCATGCCTGATAGTCGTCAGACAGAAACTGATTCACACGTTGGCGATAGACGCCATTACCATCTTGTGTTGCCTCAAGGCGATTAATTGCATCCGTTAACGCCATTTCAGGTTCAGGTGAAACACCAACACACCACCCTTCAAAAATCAAAACATCATAGTGCTCACTGGGGACAGATGACGTTGGATTATCCGTGCTTTTATCAAATCGGGGTAATACAATTGGCTTACCTCGTTTAAACTGGCGAAAGTCATCTAAACCCTTCATAACATCATGTGTGCCGGGAACACCCCGAGTTTTAAAGAGCGGATGATATTGACTCGCTAATGCAACTCGCTGTGCTGAAGAAAGGTAATAATCATCGAGTGACACTACACCTACACGCTGTTGATATTCATGGGTTAAATATAAACAAAGAAATTGTGCCAACGTCGATTTCCCTGAGCCTTGCGCTCCGGCAATAAAAACGATTGGCTTAGACTTTTCCTGATCAATGGATTGCCAACAGCGTGTGGCAATGCGTAACGCAACCTCTAGATAATTGACACTTAAGTGCTGCTCATAAACGAAATTCTGCTGCCAATCCATTATCAGCCTCATCCTATAAAAAGAGCCGCGAACCGGCTCTTTCTTACCATCATACCCAAATTACTCGACGATACCTGCTTCCGAGCTCAACCATGTTTTCAATACAAGGCACGCTATTGAAAGAAGGTTGGGTATATTAGCTTAGTTGTGACTTCACTTTATTAAACGTATCTAAGATTTCTTGTCTTGGTGGCGGTGTTAGTAAACTCACAACAACAATCGCAACCGTGGCAACAATAAAGCCGGGCACTATCTCATACAAAAAGCTGCTAAGTGATTGACCATCAATCGTCAGTGGTGCATAAATCCAGAACAACACCGTTCCAGCACCGCTTACCATTCCCGCTAATGCGCCATAAAAGTTCATCCGTGACCACATTAAACTAATAATCACTAGTGGACCAAATGCCGCGCCAAATCCAGCCCACGCATTACTAACTAAATCAAGAATGGTCGAATTACGATCGTATGCAAGATAAATCGCCAATACTGCCACCAGCGCTACGCTCACACGACCAACAAACACCAGTTCTTGATCACTGGCCTTAGGACGTAAAAAGATTTTATAAAAATCTTCTGTGAGTGAACTAGAGCTCACCAGCAATTGAGATGAAATCGTACTCATAATGGCCGCTAAAATCGCTGCTAATAAGAATCCAGCAATTAATGGATGAAATAAGAGCTCAGATAAAATCAAAAATATCGTTTCAGGATCTTCAACCACGATGCCTTTTTCTGCCGCATACGCCGCACCAAAAAAACCGGTTGAAACGGCACCAAGCGCAGACACAATCATCCAGCTCATACCAATTCGACGCATTGTCGGCATATCTTTTACACTGCGAACCGACATAAATCGCACAATAATATGTGGCTGACCAAAGTAACCAAAGCCCCAAGACATCGCCGAAATAATACCTAAAGCGGATCCGGCACCGATCCAACTCAGCATATCCGGATTCAGTGATTTAAGCGTCGTCGATAACGGCGCATCAAGTAACGAATACGTAACCGTAGGAACGAGTATTAATGCAATAAACATAATACATCCCTGCACAAAGTCCGTTAAGCTCACCGCTAAGAAACCACCAAATAAAGTGTACAGCACAACCACACCTGTCGTAACGTAGAGCCCCGTCTCATAACTCATATTGAATGAGTTCTCAAATAACTTACCACCTGCAACAACGCCCGACGAGGTGTAAAGGGTGAAAAAGACAATAATCACTAACGCGGAAACAATACGTAGCAGATGCCCTTTGTCCTCAAAGCGATTAGCGAAATAATCTGGTATTGTTATTGAATCATTGGCCACTTCGGTATAAACCCGCAGGCGCGGTGCAACAATAAGATAGTTACACCAAGCACCAATTACCAAGCCAATGGCAATCCAGGTTGAACTGAGCCCTGACACAAACATTGCGCCAGGTAAACCCATTAAGATCCAACCACTCATGTCCGATGCACCTGCTGACAGAGCTGCAACACTTGGCGGCAAACTGCGCCCGCCTAACATGTAACCCGACGCATCACTGGTTGATTTTTGATAAGCATAGAGACCAATAGCTAACATAGCGATAAAGTAAGCGGCGAGTGAAATCAGAGTACCTGTTTCCAATTCTTCCTCCGTTGTTATTATTAAGATGGGGATGTTATTCACTATAACATGCTAAGTTCAGAGATCTCCAATCCTGCGATGAGCATTTTCAAGTTCGGCGACGATTACACTCATCATAAAGTACTAAAGCCAATACCAAATAATGAAAAAAACATAAAAATATAATGAACTTCTAGTCAGTTTGACTTATATTTCGTTTAAATTGTGAAGTATCTGTGGATTGACTGTTTTATGTATTTTTATGCGGCTCGCCAACCCATATTAGACGTTAATAAAAATCTCGTTGGTTATGAACTGCTGTTTCGCGACGGAGTAAGCAACGTGTTTCCAGATATTGATGGAGACGAGGCTACGTCACGACTAATTGAAGGTAGTCAGTTTAACTTTGGCCTTGAAGATTTAACCGATGGGAAACCGGCGTACATCAATTTTACACTCGAAACGTTGGTAAAAGGCTACCCGACAATGCTAGGTCGAGAACAACTGGTTGTTGAAATTTTAGAAACCGTGCAACCTGGCAAGCGATTGCTTGCTGCTGTCCAAGAACTCAAAGAAAAAGGCTATACCATCGCACTTGATGATTATCAGCATCAGAAAGTATGGCGTCATTTCTATCCATACATCGATCAAATTAAAATCGACTTTTTGGATACCTCTCTTGAAACGATAAAAGAGATCAAAGCAGCCATTAAACCTTTTCCAAATATCTCTTTAGTTGCTGAGAAAATCGAAACATACGAAGCGTATCAGCAAGCCCTAGAGCTAGGTTTTACCTTATTCCAAGGTTTTTTCTTTGCAAAGCCTGAAATGGTGCAAAGTAAAGCACTGCCGCCTTCAGAAATGGCATTGGCTGAATTACTCTATGAAACCTCAAGTGTCGATATGGATTTGAAACGCGTCACCACTGTGTTCGAACGCGATGTAAATTTATCCTATAAATTATTACGTTATGCAAATTCAGCAGCCTTTAAGCGCAGAGCAGAGATCTCAACCATTAAACAAGCCTTGGTGGTACTTGGTAATCAAGAGTTGAAAAAATTTCTTTCTCTTTTGTTTGCAGCACAGGTATCTTCAGAAAAGCCTGTGGAGCTTATTAAGCTTTCCTTAGTCCGAGCACGATTTTGTGAAATGTTGGCACAACGCCACGGCAAGATGAAAGACACAGGGATGGCATTTTTAACTGGCATGATGTCTCTTATGGACGCCATTCTTGATGAATCCATGGAGAGCGTAATGAATAAACTTCCGCTTTCGATTGACATTAAAGACGCACTGCTTAGACGCGATGGTCAACTTGCCGCCTACTTGACGCTAGTTATTGAATATGAACACGCCAATTGGGATAAAGCAAATCAACTTGCTAAACAAATGGGCCTTAGTAATGATTCTGTGCCCGAGTGTTATCAAGACGCACTGCAATGGGGCCATGAGCAACTTACCGTACTCGAAGGGTAAAATTACCTGAGAAGCAAATAAAACCAATGACGCCTCAGGTCACTATTTTTCTTCTTGTCTCAGACTAAACAGCTCTGATTCCTGCATCTTGTAGTCACTTGGGTTTCCCCCTAGTGACCGCAAGACACCTATTAAGCTTTGTGTCGTTTACGCCGCTTTATACCTTATTAACTTGGAGATGCTTTACTCTAGCAGTTAATTGAGCACAGGCATTGATTGCAGGTAATGTCCTTCCCCTCATCAAAATCAATAATGCGGTATGAACGCCTGTAAAACTTGCCTTTGAGAGCATCAGTCAGTTGATTCAGTACACGCGTCAAGCCACTCCAAGGCATCCATTCTAGTGTCGAAAAATCTAACGTCACCACTGACAAACCAGCTAGCTACTTTTCCAAGCCACGTCATACTGCTAGGCGCTCCAACTACAGCAACTTTATCAAACTCATTACCATGCTTAATACCGAACTTTAAATCGTCCCATGCTGCTTGCAACTCCCATCCGTGCCATTGACTGGCATCAAATAACACATCAATTTTAGGATGGGCAATACCTGCCATGGCATTTTCTACCATTGGGATCATGGTTTGATAATCTTCATGTGTCAGCTTTCCAATCGCTTTTAACGATACGAAAATTTGCTCATTCACGCGTTCAATACCGATCGATAACCCATGTGCTTGCATACTACTCTCCAAATTACACCATTCTCACCAACACCCTATTACAGATGATCTGAGTTGTGAACGAAAAGGGCATCAAAGCTTGTGCGAAATCAAACATCCCCATTGGAGAACGGCTCAAAGGCTGCTTTTTTAAGTAACATTTAAGAGTGAAATAAAAAGGCGACGCAGTCTATAATCTTACTTCAATACGATAGATGTGAATAATTTTGCTAGCTCTGCTCACTGATTTAATCAATTCATATCTTATTTTGTTGTTCAGAGTCTCAACTTATTGATGCTTAAACAACTGACTTCAAGTAACGAGTAGGTATTGAGGAAAGAGATTTAAAGATTAGGCCGCTTAATTCAACGGCCTGCAATAACAACAATCTAAGATTCAACTTTAAGTAGTTCTACATCAAAAATAAGGAGCGAGCCTGCTGGGATGGCACCTACGCCACGATTACCGTAAGCCAATTGAGAAGGAATAAAGAATCGGACCTTTTCGCCCTCTTTCATTAGCTGCAAACCTTCGGTCCAACCGGCTATGACTTGGCTTAACTTGAAGCTGATTGGTTTGCCACGATTGACCGAGCTATCAAACACCGTACCATCTAGTAAGGTACCGTGATAATGAACACTGACAGAACTCACTGCGCTCGGCATTGCCGCGTCGCCCGTCGCGGCAATAAGTACTTCATATTGTAGACCCGAGGCCGTTTCAATGACCGCATCACGCTCTCGATTCTTTACCAAAAAATCAGAGGCCATAGCAATGTTTTCGGCCGCCGCGGCTTTATTTTTTTGCCCTGCTCGAACCATCAGCAAGGTCATAAAAATAATCACCACAATTAACACAATATTGAGAGTGCTCATGCTTCATCCTTTGCTTTTTCTTCATCCTCACTACCTGCTACGACATTAGCAATTTGCGCTAATCGTTCTAAAGCCAGTCCATTAATTGAACCTGCAGGATAGCCACCTTCACTCAATTCCCCCGCGTCAACCCCAGTGAGTAGTTCAAGCGCTTCATCTACTGTCGCAACCGGATAGATATGAAAGCGTTGACGTTCAACTGCTTCCACTACTTCATCTTCTAAAACCAAATTAAGACAATTTGATTTTGGAATAATGACACCTTGCTCACCTGTCAATCCTCGCAATTTGCAGAGTTTGAAAAAGCCTTCAATTTTCTCATTTACGCCACCAATTGCCTGCACTTCACCATGCTGATTAATGGAACCAGTTAATGCAATAGTTTGTTTTATCGGTAACGCAGTGATTGCTGAAATCAAGGCACACAATTCTGCCAGTGATGCGCTGTCGCCATCAATAAAACCATAGTTTTGTTCAATCGCAATATTAGCGCTTAACGTGAGCGGGAAAGATTGCGCATAACGGCTTCCAAGATAACCTGTTAGTAACATCACCCCTTTAGAGTGAATCGATTTACCGAGTTCGGCTTCACGTTCAACATCTATTACACCTTCCGAACCAGCATAAACTGTTGCAGTGATCCGCGCTGGCGTACCAAATGCCGTATCACCAATGTGTAACACCGTTAATCCGTTTACTTTTGCAACCGCCTCACCATCGGTTTCAATGAGGATATGCCCTTCTTTAACTTCATCGAGCATATTCTCGCTAATTTGACCTGTGCGATATTGTTTGCCTGCAATGGCTTCGTCAATATGAGTCTCTTGAATTGTCGTCACTGAGTCTTGTTTGGCATAAAAACTAGCTTCAGCCACTAGTTCTAAAACATCAGCAAAACGAGCAGAAAGTTTAATTTGGTGCTCAGCCTGACGGTAACTGAATTTAAGCAAACGTACCATTGCCGACGCGGCGATCTCTAGTTTCAATGTTTGTTGGCAATATTCAATAACCTTAGTCACGAATTGATATTGCACTTTATCGCTACCTGGCAGGTAATAGTCAAAATCGGCTAAAACGCGAAATAATTCACCGAACTCTTCGTCGTATTCACCAATGGTATAGTATAGCTCGCGCGAACCTAATAAAATGATTTTTACATCTAATGGAATTAGCTGAGGACGCAATGTGAAACTGCTCCCTACCGACGCATCTTGATATGGTAAATCCGCTTTAATTTGCTTCGTTTTTAACGACAGTTTTAGTCCATCCCATACTTGCGAATTGGCTAAGACCTTTTCCGCATCCATGATCAAGTAACCACCGTTTGCGCGGTGCAGCGCTCCTGCTTGAATTGAACGATAGCTCGTGATTAACGTGCCTTGAGATGTCGCGTACTCCACCTTACCAAAAATATTACCAAACGTTGGATTTGGCTCATACACCACCGGTGCTGGATCGCCTTCTTTATATTCTACCAAAATGTTTGGTGCAAAAAAGTCTGTTAGCATCCCTTTAGAGTCAAATTCATCTTGCTTATCTTCCGAGCTAGAAGAGGTATCAAGCCAATCTAATACAGCATCGACAAGCTCTGATTTCAAATCCTTTAAGTACCGTAGCACACCCAAATTGGCTGAATACTTATGATCGAGCGCCTTTAACAAGGGCTTAGTTGCCATTTCGATCGTTGATTTTTTTAGATTACGTAACTGCTCGGTTGATTCTCGTTTCCATCTAGGTAACTCAAGCAAAGCCTCGTTCAATGCGTCTTCAAGTGACTCAATTGCATCAATAAAGTGCGTCTGAATGTGTTCGTCTAACGAAGCAAACTCTTGGTCTTCTAACTGTTTGCCATCTATGACTGGCGAGAACAATACCATGTTGTTGTCTTCAATCATCGCCACACTTTTTTCAGCTGCGAGTTCCTCAACAGCCGTCAGCGCTGCGTCGTACTTTTTCTCAAAGTCTCTATCAATGGCTTTTTTCTTACGTTGGTAACCAGGGTTATCAAACGCGGCAGGAAAGGTATCAACCACTTCATCAAGCAATTCATCAATATCGTCCGAAAGCTGACGACTTTCTCCTGCATTTAAAAACAACGCGATCGGTTCACGATGATCGTCATAGTTGTTGACGTATAACCATTCTTTTGGCGTTTGGCGAGTTTTTGAATGCGCATCTAACTTATCTTTTACCATGGTAAATCGGCCAAGCGCGGCCTCGCCCATGACATATAAGTTATACCCTGGTAGCTCCATGCCGAGGGCAAAGTCCATTGCTGTTTGGGCACGTTGCTGACCAATAAAAGGAAGCGCTTCTGGATAAGGATTTGCCATGCAGGTCTCTACATGGCTCTTAGATATTTCAGGAGCAAGTTTTAGCGCGGGTAAAGATTTGATTTTTGTCATTATAAACTTCTTAATAGACTGCCCAAATTGTCCTTTTGACAGCTAAGGGTGCAAAGCCTTTCTCACAAACACCTCTTGCCCACATTCTGTGCATGGCAAAATGGTTTGTGCGTAATAAACATCGAAACTATGATGACAATTCTTACATACTAATTGCCCTAATGCTATCGAATCACCCGCCTTATAAAGTCCATCATGTTGAAAATCATTTGAAAGTGCTCTCCATTCTAGTTGCGTCCTATCTTCAAGCTGTGACAGTTCATACCAAAGGGAGTCTTGCAATTCTTGCCATGCAAGATCGGCATAGGAATCGCGATGCGCATTGTAATGAACCAAATCGCGCTGCAAATACAATTTATATTGTTGAAGTTTATCTTGCGAAAGCTCGCTAAATGCTTTTTGGTAATCAATGAACGCCGTAACTAATGATTTTACTTCGTGCTCTTCAACATCTTTTAACCATTTAGAGAACTGCTCAAGCCATTGCTGATAATCAAACATTTTGCTCCCCCAATCATTCGATACTTTAAGTATCTCCCTACTATTAGTTTTAGTTCGAGATGAGCTGGAAAACAAATTTACCTAGTCGGTCGGTTGCTTTTAACTCGAGTCCGTCACTCGCTGTAAAAGACGATTTATATTGAGCTAGCAATTTTGTAATAAAGCAACAAATTCCGCCCCTAAAACTGTGAAGCAAAGAATTTTTGGGGTATGCTAAGCGCAATTTTCGATTAATTTGCCGGAACTCTGGAAACATCAATGCAAGAGCAATATAACCCGCGTGATATAGAACAAAAAGTTCAAACCTATTGGGAAGAAAACAAGTCATTCAAAGTCGTTGAAGACGAAAACAAAGAAAAATATTACTGTCTATCCATGTTCCCATATCCAAGTGGTCGACTCCACATGGGTCACGTGCGTAATTATACCATTGGTGACGTTGTCTCTCGCTATCACAGACTTCAAGGCAAAAACGTCATGCAGCCAATGGGTTGGGATGCATTTGGTTTGCCAGCAGAAAACGCAGCAATTAAAAATAACACCGCGCCTGCAAAATGGACATACGAAAACATCGCTTACATGCGCAACCAACTTAAACAACTTGGCTTTGGTTATGACTGGGATCGTGAAATCGCGACTTGTCACCCTGAATATTATAAGTGGGAACAATGGTTCTTCACAAAATTGTATGAAAAAGGCTTGGTTTACAAAAAGATGTCAACAGTCAACTGGGACCCGGTTGACCAAACTGTATTAGCCAATGAGCAAGTGATCGATGGCCGCGGTTGGCGCTCGGGCGCACTTGTCGAACAAAAAGAAATCCCACAGTGGTTTATTAAAATCACGGACTATGCACAAGAGTTACTAGACGACCTAGACAAATTAGAGCATTGGCCTGAGCAAGTAAAAACCATGCAGCGTAACTGGATTGGTCGCTCTGAAGGCGTGGAAATTGATTTTAAGCGAGCCGACAACGGTGAATCATTTACCGTTTACACGACTCGTCCAGATACTTTTATGGGTGTTACTTATGTTGCGGTCGCGGCAGGCCACCCAATCGCTCAAGAAGTTGCTAAGCGCAGTGATGCGGTTGCACGTTTTGTCGATGAATGCAAAAACACCAAAGTAGCCGAAGCAGACATGGCGACTATGGAGAAAAAAGGCATCGCGACAGGCTTGCACGCTATTCACCCATTAACAGGCAAAGAAGTACCTATCTGGATCGCTAACTTTGTACTAATGGATTACGGTTCCGGTGCAGTAATGGCAGTGCCTGCTCACGATCAACGTGATTTCGAATTCGCTACCGCCTACGGATTGGAAATCAAACAAGTTATCAAACCAACAGACGAAAGTATCGAAGTTGATTTAAATGATGCAGCGTTTACCGACAAAGGTGTATTAACCAATTCTGGGCAATTTGATGGCCTAGCTTTCCAAGAAGCATTTGATGCTATTGCCAACAAACTAGAGGCACTTGGCGCCGGTAAACGTAAAGTGAATTTCCGTTTACGTGATTGGGGTGTGAGCCGCCAACGTTACTGGGGTTCGCCAATCCCGATGCTGTCAAAAGAAGACGGTGGAGAGCTCGCCGCGCCAATGGAAATGCTACCCGTACGTTTGCCTGAAGACGTTGTCATGAATGGCGTAACATCACCAATCAAAGCAGATCCTGAATGGGCCAAAGCCACTTTAAATGGTGAAAGCGTATTCCACGAGACCGATACGTTCGACACCTTTATGGAATCCTCTTGGTATTACGCGCGTTACTGCAGCCCTCGCTATGATGAAGGCATGCTTGAACCTGGTGCAGCGAACTACTGGTTGCCTGTAAACCAATATATCGGCGGCATTGAACACGCGATCCTTCACCTACTTTATGCCCGTTTTTTCCACAAATTACTCCGTGATTTTGGATTAGTTACCTCGGACGAGCCGTTTGAGCGTTTGCTTTGTCAGGGCATGGTCCTCGCGGAAACCTTCTATCGCAAAGACGAAAAAGGTGGTGACATTTGGATTTCTCCTACTGATGTCGCAACGGAAACCGACGAAAAAGGTCGCATAACAAAAGCGTGGCATAAAGACGACGGTCAACCAGTATTGTCTGCTGGTATGGCAAAAATGTCTAAATCAAAAAATAACGGCATCGACCCTCAAGTGGTTATTGACCAATACGGTGCTGATACAGTTCGTTTATTCATGATGTTTACCGCTCCACCAGAACAGACGCTTGAATGGTCTGATTCAGGGGTTGAAGGTGCATTGCGTTTCTTAAAACGTATTTGGAAATACGCCGTAGATGTAAACACCGCAGGCCAAGCAACCCTCAATATTGATGCGCTTTCGGCGGACCAAAAAGCCTTACGTCGTGAACTTCATAAAACGATTGCAAAAGTGACTGATGACGTTGAACGTCGTCAAACATTTAACACTGCAATTGCTGCTATCATGGAGTTATCAAACAAGCTAATTAAAGCCCCTCTTGAATCTGAACAAGACATTGCGCTGGCGAACGAAGCGGTTGAGGCTCTGGTTGTTATGCTTGCACCCATTACCCCACATTTGAGCCACGAGCTTTGGATTGCAATAGGTAATGGTTCGGATGTACTGGAGGCAACATGGCCAGTTGTTGATTCAGCAGCATTGGTTGAAGATGAGAAACTCATCGTAGTCCAAGTAAACGGTAAACTTCGTGCAAAATTGACAGTTGCAGCTGATGCAAGCCAAGAACAAGTTGAAGCGCTCGCGTTTGCTGACGAACATGTTGTGAAATTCACAGAAGGTAAAACGGTGCGTAAAGTGATTTATGTACCGGGTAAATTACTGAATGTGGTGGTTGGCTAAGATGCCAACCCTTCTTCTACGTTACAGCGGCCTTGCCCTTTTTGCGCTTGGCCTTCTGTTGTTGACAGGCTGTGGTTTTCAACTCAAGCAAGCCTCCTATATTCCTGCCGATTTACGTGATATGGTGCTGGTTGCAAAAGATCCCAAATCGGCGCTGCTTGAACAATTAACTTTGGATCTGCAACGGGCTCAAGTGAACCTCACTCCCAAGGACAGCAAAACCGCAGCGGAGTTAGTGATAGTAAAGGATACATTAGAGCGCCAAACGTTAAGCCTATTTAAAAATGGTCAGGTCGCACAATACGAATTGGCCTATAGTGTAACTTATCAATTGACTCGCAAGGGCCGAGAACCAAGCGAACATCATTTTGAGTTGTATCGCACGTATCAAGACGACCCTGATCAAGCTTTAGCAAAATCCAAAGAAATGGAGCTGCTACTTACTGAACTGCGTCGTCGCGCTAGTCAACGCATCATTCGTCAACTTTCTCAGTTATAATGCGCTGTTACGCTAATCAACTCAATCAAGAGCTTCGAAAGTCTAGTCAGCCGTTCTATTTAGTGTTTGGCGAAGAGCCATATCAAGAACAACGTGCAGTTGACTCGATTCGCCATCATTTTACCTTGCAAGGTTATGACGAAATCATCAAGTTTGCTCACTTACCCAATTTTGATTGGCAAAGTGTCACCGCACAATATCAAAGCATGTCGTTATTTAGTGCTCGTACCTTGATAGAAATCGACTTAATGCAGACCAAACCAGCAGCATCCGGTACTGCTGTACTAAAAGCCTTTGCAGAACAACCGAACCAAGATGTTGTTTTAGTGCTTAAAAACTTGCCCGCGAATCAAGAAACGCAGCGAACTGCATGGTTTAAAGCCTTAGAGAAACAGGGTCTATTTGTGCCATGCTACCCACTTAGTGGTATGCATCTAACGCGCTGGCTCGATGAACAATGCAAGCAATTGTCACTACAAATGACACCGAAAGCAAAAACCACTCTACTTGATGCAACCGAAGGTAATTTATTAGCCTGTCATCAAGAAGTACAAAAACTTTCTTTGTTGTTTGGACAAAACGTTGTTGATGAGTCAACGTTATTAAAAGGCCTGTTGAATCAATCAAAGTTTAATGTTTTTGATCTTAACAATGCATTATTGGCGGGAAATAAAGCCCTTATTTGCAAAGTGATGGCTAAACTCATGACGGATAATGTTGAACCGATGAGTATCGTCTGGGCACTGCAAAAAGAAGCGCAATTGCTGTGTGATCTTCACTTTGGGCAGATTGGCGGCACAAGTTGGGCGGCATTATGCAAAAAGCTCTCTATCTGGAAAAACCAAGAATCAGCTTATAAGACTGCGCTTAATCGATTATCGTTAACCTCATTGCAAGCTATTTTAACTGCCTTAGCTCAACTTGATGATGCATACAAACATCAAGCTATCGCAGCGCCTTACCAAGCTTTGCTGCACATTGCCCTGCAATTTGCGACACCAATTCCTTTTGACCTTCCTCTACTAAGAGAGGGCTGAATTTGATTATTATATTTGGTGGCACATTTGATCCCGTGCACTGTGGTCATCTGAATATGGCACATCAAGCACTTTTGCAATTAGCCGCGGATAAACTTTATTTTATGCCCTGCGCCGTACCTGTGCATAAAGCCGCTCCAGGTGTAACGGCTGCACATCGCGTTGCTATGCTAAAACTGGTGTGTAATGAAAATCGCCATTTTGCGGTTGATGAACGAGAATTAACGCGCACCACACCGTCTTACTCTCATTTAAGTATGGAAGAGATCCGTCAAGCTTACCCAAATGAGCCAATTGTCTTTCTCATTGGCATGGACTCCTTTAATCAGCTCCACACGTGGTTTAAATGGCAAGCGTTGACCTCACTTTGCCATATTGCGGTCTTTGCAAGGCCGGGAGAATCACCATCTTTGGTAGAACCGTTGCAATCCTATTTAGCCCAAGCAAAAACAGAAAATACCGACGTTTTGCATCAAACGCTAGGGGGTCACTGTGTGTTTTTAAAAGGCCCAGTCATTGATGCGGCGTCTTCTAAAATACGCAATTCAATAAAGCAAAACCAACGTGACAATTCAGCTATACCAGATGCGGTCATACACTACATAACGACTCACAATTTGTATACTGATAACGCTTCACTGACATGATAAACTACGCATTTAACATGCTTTACGGAGATATTTTTTGAATTCTCAACAACTACTCGATTTTGCTTTTGATAAGGTAGATGACATGAAAGCTCGCGACATCATTAAAATAGATGTTCGAGGTAAATCCAGTGTCACTGATTATCTCATTATTTGTTCTGGTACGTCGAAACGCCACGTACAATCTATTGCCGATCACGTTGCCAAAGAAGCCCGCCACGCAGGCGAGCCTCCTCTTGGCTACGAAGGACAAACGCAAGGAGAATGGGTGTTAGTCGATTTAGGCGATGTTGTTGTGCACGTTATGCAAGATCAAACTCGCGATTTTTACGAACTTGAAAAATTGTGGGGCTAACAAGGTGAAAATTCAGCTGATAGCCGTCGGGACCAAAATGCCTGCTTGGGTTGAAACCGGGTTTGTAGAATATCAACGTCGTTTTCCAAAAGACATGGCGCTAGAGCTTGTTGAAATTCCTGCAGGCAAACGGGGTAAAAATGCCGACATCAAACGAATATTACAAACTGAAGGGGAGAAAACTCTAGCTGCAATCCCAAAAGGCAACCGCATTGTCACTTTAGAAGTGACTGGTAAACCTTGGGATACCCATGAACTTGCAGGCAACATGGAAAAATGGCAACTCGATGGTAGAGACATCAGCCTTTTAGTCGGAGGTCCTGAAGGACTTGCGCCAGAATGCATCGCAGCGTCTGAACAAAAGTGGTCTTTATCCAATTTAACTTTGCCTCATCCTCTCGTGAGAATAATCGTCGCAGAAAGCTTGTATCGGGCGTGGAGTTTAAACAACAATCATCCCTACCACAGAGAATAATAACTAAGCATGTTAAACCGACGACCAACAATTAGGGATCACTCAGCTGAAGCAAACCTGTTTGCCCGCAGAGCTTTTATTAGTTTTATTTTTGTTTTGCTGTTAGTCGGTGTGCTTGGTCTTAATGTCTACAACTTGCAAGTCGAGCAGTTTGAGACTTACTCAACTCGTTCTAATGAAAATCGGATTAAAGTCATTCCTATCGCACCAAATAGAGGCTTGATTTATGATCGCAATGGAGTACTGTTAGCTGAAAACCAACCAGTTTTCAATCTTGAAGTCATACCTGAAGAAGTTGAAGATTTAGAAGCATCTTTACTCGCCTTATCAAATTTACTCAATATTTCAGAACAAGAAATTGCCGAATTTAGAGATGAGATCCGTCATAATCGGCGGTTTAAAAGTCAAGTTCTGAAAGCTCGGTTAAACGAACTTGACGTAGCTACTTTTTCAGTAAACCAACATAAATTTCCAGGTTTTAGTATCGAAGCGAGATTAACTCGTCATTATCCCTACGGCGATACCTTAACCCATGCTGTTGGTTATGTATCTCGACTAAACAAAAAAGAACTCAACGAATTAGAATCTGCCGGAAAAGAGCAAAATTACCGAGCAACGCATGACTTCGGTAAGCTTGGTATTGAAAAGTACTATGAAGAAGCATTACATGGCATCGTTGGTTCGCAACGGGTTGAAGTAAATAATCGTGGGCGCATTATTCGTACCCTCGAAATGTCACCACCGACCCCTGGAAAAGATCTCATTCTCACCCTTGATATTGGCCTTCAACAAATCGCCCAACATGCCCTAAAAGACACACGTGGAGCAATCGTCGTAATGGACGCCAAAGACGGCGGGATCCTCGCGATGTATTCTAATCCAAGTTACGATCCTAATCTCTTTGTACATGGGATCAGCAACGAAGATTATCGCGGCTTACTCAATGAAGACAGACCACTTATAAATAGAGCAACACAAGGTCGCTATGCCCCAGCCTCAACCATCAAACCTCTTATGGCTATTTTGGGTTTAGAAGAAGGTTTAATTACAGAACAAACACACATGTTTGACCCGGGCTTTTTCCAAATCCCAAATGTTGACCACCGCTGGCGGGATTGGAAACGTTGGGGACACGATCGTGTGGATGTGTTTAAAGCGATTGAAGAGTCGTGTGATACCTTCTTTTACGATATTGCCTACCGCGCCGGAATCACCAAAATCAGTGACTTTATGAGCCAATTCGGTTTTGGTGATAGAACAGGTATCGACATTCATGAAGAAACAACAGCAATATTACCTACCATTGATTGGAAAAGAAGCCGTTTTCGAGAGAATTGGTGGCCAGGTGACACTATTTCAGTTGGCATTGGCCAAGGCTATTGGACAGCCACGCCACTGCAAATTGCCAATTCGACTACTATTTTAGTTAATAGAGGGATTTATCATCAACCACACTTTGTTCAAGTAGCACGGCAAGAAGATCAAGTCGAACAGCTATTTACTGATGAACGTCCTCCCGTTGTACTAAAGAAAAATCGCCACTGGGAAATCGCTCTAGAAGCGATGCACAATACTGTACAAAAAAAGACGGGTACTGCTCACGGTGCGTTTGCAGGCACAAACTACGATGCAGCTGGTAAAACAGGGACAGCCCAGCTTGTTAGCATTGCACAAGGTGAACGCTATGATGCGAAAAAGTTACAAGAGCGCCATAGAGATAATGGATTCTATGTGGGTTTTGCCCCCTATAAAGACCCACAAATTGTCGTCACTATTGTCGTTGAAAATCTAGGTGGTGGTAGCTCTACTGCAGCACCAATTGCTCGACAATTAATGGATTACTACTTTTCTGCAAATCCACTTCCTGAAGAATTAACATCAAAAGGGAAAAAATCGTGAGCGATTTACACAATAAAACCACAATTTGGCAGAAGTTCCATATCGACTTTCCATTATTTTGTGCGTTATTCACGATGATGGTTGCGAGTTTAACGATCGTATACAGTGCTAGCGGTCAAGACATGGACATGATGCTTCGCCATGGCACTCGCATGGGTGGCGCGCTTATCGCGATGATAGTTTTAGCTCAAATATCGCCTTCCACACTCAAAAATATCGTGATCCCATTGTATTTAATTGGTTTGGCTATGCTTGTTGCCGTACTTTTTGTTGGTGTTAGCTCCAAAGGTGCACAGCGCTGGTTAGATCTGGGAGTGACACGCTTTCAACCCTCCGAGATTATGAAACTTGCCGTACCTATGATGGTATCTTGGTATATCGGTCGCCATCCACTTCCCCCCCGTTTTTTACAATTAATTGGTGGTTTTGTACTGGTATTAGTTCCGACTGTATTAATCAAAGAACAACCCGATCTGGGCACGTCGATTCTTATCGCCAGTTCAGGTATTTTTGTATTGTTTCTATCCGGATTAAGTTGGAAGCTAATCGGCTCAGCGCTTGTTTTAGCTATACCTGGTGGGTTTTTGCTGTGGACTTATGGAATGCACGCGTACCAAAAACAGCGTGTTTTAACGTTTTTAAATCCAGAAAGCGATCCTCTTGGCACTGGCTACCACATTATTCAATCGAAAATTGCGATTGGTAGTGGCGGCGTTGAAGGCAAAGGTTGGTTACACGGTACACAATCCCAATTAGAATTCTTACCTGAACGCCATACCGATTTTATCTTTTCTGTTTTAAGCGAAGAATTTGGTTTAGTCGGTGTGATTCTACTACTGTGTTTATATTTATTTATTATTGCAAGAGGGCTCTATATTGCTGTTAACGCACAAGATGCATTTGGTAAACTACTCGCTGGTGCGCTAACACTTACTTTTTTTGTCTATGTGTTTGTCAATATCGGCATGGTGTCTGGTTTGCTTCCTGTTGTCGGTGTTCCTCTTCCACTCATTAGTTATGGTGGCACTTCGATGGTCACGTTAATGGCTGGTTTTGGTATGATTATGGCAATTGCCACTGAAAAAAAACTTTTACTTAAATAATATCGAGATGTATGCGTAACTATCTGATTTTTGTTGGACTAAGCCTACTATTTTTGTCCGGTTGTAGTACAAATAATATAGCTAATACAAGTAATAATAGTCGTTATCACATTGCCCAGGATTCTGCCCCCCTTCGAGTTCCAACCGAACTTGAAATGCAAGATGCAGTTGTAACAAATGTCGTGAAAAGCCAATCGGCTAGTAGACCATATACCGTGCTAGGTAAAAGTTACACCCCTATGCGTAGTGAAAAAGGCTACCAAGAACAAGGTATTGCTTCATGGTATGGGCGTAAATTTCATGGCTACCATACGTCAAATGGTGAAATATTTAATATGTTTGCCATGACAGCCGCGCATAAAACATTGCCATTACCAAGTTTCGTGAGAGTGACTAATCTAGAAAATGGTAAATCTGCGATTTTACGGGTAAACGATAGAGGTCCTTTTCACGATGATAGGATCATTGACCTCTCGTATGCCGCCGCATACAAACTCGGCTACTATCGCAATGGTACAGCAAGAGTTAAGATTGAAGCGATTACTCTTGAAGGCAATCCAAGCCACTTTACGTATATCCAGGTTGCTGCTTCATCAAGCTTGCAATCCCTTACCGCACTTGGTGAACAATTAGGTAGAGAACATCAAGTCGGCACGAATATTACAAAAGACAAAGAGATATACAAATTACGATTGGGACCAATCGTGAGTGAAGAAGCAGCTTACAAAGTGCTCGATTTGCTTAAAAATGGCCAATTTAACCAAGCTTTCTTGCTTTATAGCGACAAGCGACTTTAGAATCATACTAATACGCTTTATTTCGTATTTAAAATACATTTTAAGGCATCAATTAGTATAAACTTTCAAAACAATTAGAAAAGTAACGAGTGTAATGACCGTGTTGAAACCAACCTTAGTCAAAAAAATCTGCGCCGTTGTGTGCACCGCCACCGTTTTTTCCGCTTCAGCGCAAATTTTACCTGCGCCACCGCAAGTTAATGCGAAGGGCTACATTCTCGTCGACTTTACGACAGGCAAAGTGCTTGCTGAAGGTGAGGCAGATACAAAGCTTGCACCTGCAAGCTTAACAAAAATGATGACAAGCTATGTTATTGGTACAGAAATTGTCGCTGGTAATATTGCTCCGACCGACATGGTTACCATCAGCAATAACGCTTGGGCTAAAAACTTCCCAGAATCGTCAAAAATGTTTATCGAAGTGGGTAAACAAGTTAGTGTCGACGATTTAAACCGAGGCGTTATCATACAATCTGGTAATGATGCGTGCGTTGCGCTTGCTGAGCACATTGCAGGCACTGAGTCTGCGTTTGCAAGTCTGATGAATGCGCATGCTGAAAAATTAGGCATGACCAACTCCCATTTTATTAATAGTCATGGTCTTGATACGGACGAGCACTATACAACTGCTCGTGATATGGCAACTCTCGGTGCTGCGCTTATTCGCGATGTGCCAGATGAATATGCTATTTATAAAGAAAAGTCTTTCACTTTCAATGGCATTAAACAATATAACCGTAACTCATTGCTTTGGGATGCAAGCCTTGAAGTCGATGGTATTAAAACAGGCCACACAAGCGAAGCTGGTTATAGTTTAGTAACGTCTGCGATTAAAGACGATATGCGTTTAATTGCTGTGGTTATGGGCACAGAAAGTGAGCGCGCACGTAAAGATGAAAGTAAAAAACTATTAAATTACGGGTTTAGATTTTTCGAAACCATCACGCCATATAAAGCAGGCGACAGTTTTGTGAAACAACGCATTTGGATGGGAGACAAAGAGGAAGTGTCGCTAGGTATTTTACAAGACACACCTATTACCATCCCGCGTGGACAGCGTGACAATTTGAAAGCCAATTTCGAATTAGATAAAACATTAGAAGCTCCGCTCGCTAAGGGCACGAAAGTCGGTACTCTATTTCTGCAGCTCGAAGGCGAAGAAATTGCACGTTATCCACTCGTCACTCTTGAAGAAGTAGGAGAAGGCAGCTTCTTTAGTAAAATCTACGACTACTTACGTTTACAAATAATGCAATAATTTGTGATTCAAAAAATGCCCCTACAGTTAGGGGCGTTTTTTTTTGCCCAATAAATGGTAGAATGCCCGCCAATTCCGTCATCCGGCGAGATAACTCGCACCAGATTGAGGACACAGTTGTGGCAAATCAGGTTAAAAACACTAAATTTGATGAATACTTAGAGTTTCCTTGCTCATTTACGTTCAAAATAATGGGCCTCGCAAACGTCAACCTTACCGAGCAAGTTCTTACTGTTTTGCAGCGTATTGCCCCTGGCGATTATGCACCAAAAGTTAAACCTAGTAGCAAAGGCACCTATGAGTCAGTGACTCTGGTTGCAGTGGTAACAAGTAAAGAGCATATTGAACAAATTTACAATGAACTTGGCGCACTTAAAGACGTAAGACATGTCTTATAACGTAAGATCATATTAAAGTTTATAAACTCAGCCAATATGGATTAAAACTAGGAAATGCAGTGAAACCAGTCGATGTCTATGTACGCCACTTAGGCCGCCAGCCGTACGAGCCAATTTGGCAAAAAATGCAGCACTTTACTGATACTCGTGACGATCAAACCCCCGATGAAATCTGGTTGGTTGAACATGAGCCTGTATTTACTCAAGGCCAAGCAGGTAAAGATGAGCATTTGCTCGCACCTGGAGATATTCCGGTGATAAAAGTGGATCGTGGCGGGCAGGTCACCTACCACGGACCAGGCCAACAAATGATGTACGTTTTATTGAATCTGCGTCGACTGAAAATTGGCGTTCGGGAACTGGTAACATGGCTTGAAGAATGTATTATCGAGATGCTCAAAGAATATCACATCGACGCCTACGCAAAACCTGATGCACCAGGCGTTTACGTGAACGACTGCAAGGTAGCATCATTGGGTCTTAGAGTTCGACGAGGTTGTTCATTTCATGGTTTAGCATTAAACGTTAATATGGATTTAGCACCATTCTTACGCATTAATCCTTGCGGCTATGCAGGAATGCAAATGGTACAAACAAATGACCTAAATGGTCCTGCCACCGTCAAAGAAGCAGGAATGGGTTTGGTTAAACATATGCTCAAACGCTTGCACGTCGAGCGAGTTATGCACACAAAAGGGTTCGAGAACGAATGAAAAATCCAGTAAAAATGGAGCCAGGCGTTAAACTGCGCGATGCAGAAAAAATGGCGCTGATCCCAGTTAAAGTGCTCCCTACTGAGCGCGATGAAATGCTACGTAAGCCTGAATGGCTAAAGATCCGTTTACCTAAATCAAGCGAGCGGATTGATGGCATTAAACAAGCGATGCGCAAACACGGCCTACACTCAGTCTGTGAAGAAGCTTCTTGTCCAAACTTATCAGAGTGCTTCAATCACGGTACTGCAACGTTCATGATTTTAGGTGCTATCTGCACTCGTCGCTGCCCTTTTTGTGATGTTGCTCATGGTCGACCTTTAGCACCAGATGCGAATGAGCCAGAAAAGCTCGCACTTACGATTAAAGACATGAAGCTTAAGTACGTCGTAATTACCTCCGTCGACCGAGATGATTTACGTGATGGTGGGGCTCAACACTTTGCAGACTGTATTCGTGAGATACGCAAGCATAACCCTGGGATCACAATTGAAATCTTAGTTCCGGATTTTCGTGGTCGTATGGATAAAGCGCTTGAAATTCTTGCGCAAACACCACCTGATGTGTTCAACCATAACTTAGAAACAGCCCCTAGACTTTACAAGTTAGCTCGCCCAGGTGCTGATTATAAATGGTCACTCGAGCTATTACGTCGCTTTAAAGAAGCCCACCCAAATGTCAAAACCAAATCAGGCCTTATGGTAGGTCTTGGTGAAGAAATGAGTGAAATCGAAGAAGTGTTGCGTGATCTTCGCGAACATAATGTCGATATGCTTACCGTGGGCCAATATTTACAACCATCAAAGCATCACTTGCCAGTAAAGCGCTATGTACCGCCAGCAGAATTTGATGAATTGAAAGACTACGCGGATGAAATTGGTTTCGTGCACGCAGCTTGTGGACCATTTGTGCGTTCTAGCTATCATGCAGATCAGCAAGCAGCCGGTAAAGAAGTGAAGTAACTAACGTTCATAAAAATTAAAAGGTAGCCATGTTGCTACCTTTTTAATTGCACCCTTGAAATGTAAAATAACCTTTACACTAGCTTCAATGATAATCGCTAGGTAGAAACCAGAATCGTTAATTTTTTCATACACTCGTCATGAATCTAACTTACAGCTACCATCAAGCCATTAAAAGTAAGTTATTTTTCAAGTTGTCGATTTATAACGAAATCAAATAAACAGCTCAAATAAACTGCGTAGTTCCGCCCTAACGCCAAACCTACACGCTTTAAATAACAAGACATACTTAAAAATGCGTGACTTCAGCAAGAATGAAAAGTCCTTGTACGCCATAAATTACACTTTCACGCTTTGATTTATAGCAAATCTATTTCAATTTCTTGCCACAAATTATATCGTGCTGCTCTCTCACCGTTTCTAGGGGCAGTTTGTGCAAAAAAATAAAACTCTCGGCAGCATGTTAATCGTTGCTGGCACAACCATCGGCGCTGGTATGCTCGCCTTACCAATTGCATCAGCAGGGCTAGGTTTTAGTACCGCGTTAGTTCTTATCTTTGTCATGTGGGCATTAATGACCTACACCGCATTACTAATGCTCGAAGTACACCAACACGCAGAGCCTAACGCAACGCTTAATACCTTAGCCAAAACGTGGTTAGGGCGTCGAGGGCAAATCATTGCCAATTTTGCGATGGTATTTTTGTTCTACGCATTGTGCGCAGCGTATATCGCCGGAGGCGGTGGGCAACTGCAAAGCAAAATTAACGCGTTGTTTGGCCTTAATCTCGCCCCTCAGCTCGGCAGTATTATCTTAGCTTTACTCGTTGCCACGATTGTTACGCTTGGTACCAGTACGGTCGATAAATTAAACCGCGTTCTCTTCACCATTAAGATTATCGTGTTAGGCAGTTTATTCTTCGTTTTGACGCCCCATGTTCGCGGTCAGCATTTACTCGACATGCCCGTTCAGCAAGGGCTTATCATTTCTGCTCTACCGGTGATTTTCACGTCGTTTGGTTTTCATGGCTCGATCCCATCCATTGTAAAATACGTTGGTTTAGACATTAAAACACTGAGAAGAGTAATGATTGCAGGAGCATCCCTCCCCTTAATCATTTATGTATTGTGGCAGCTTCTTAGCCTCGGAATATTAGGACAAGCTCAATTAATGGCTAGCAGCGGACTGTCTGGCTTTGTGCAAAGCGTTGCGACATTAGTTCACAGCGAGCAAGTTTCGACCTCTGTGTCTGTGTTTGCTGATTTAGCTTTAGCGACATCATTTTTAGGTGTTAGTTTGGGGCTATTTGATTTTTTCTCCGATACGCTGAAAAAGCAAGACGGCCATAAAGATCGGATCAAAACTGCTTGTGTCACATTTCTGCCGCCACTAGGCTTTGCCCTATTTTACCCTGAAGGATTTATCATGGCGTTAGGGTATGCTGCTATCGCCTTAGTCGTATTAGCCGTTTTTCTACCTGTGGCCATGGTACGTAAGCAGCGAAAAGCTTCACAATTTGAGGGATATCAAGTCATTGGTGGCAACATGGGACTCATTATTGCAGCACTCTTTGGCGTGTTGATTGTCGGCTCGCAATTGCTACAAATGATAGGGCTTTTACCCACCATAGGTTAAAGATAAAGGTAAGCGATTTATAAAAGTGGGTAAGTATAATAACGAAAGGGGCATAGCCCCTTTATTAAATTGATTGCAATAAGAATAAATTCCTTACCGTGGTTCAATCAGGCTCTATGTTATTTTTGCCTTTCGTTTTTTCACTGGCTGGTAACTTATGGTGAATTGCAGACTTAATTAACATATAACCACTGATAGGGGCTGTCAAAATTAAGAAAATCGATATAAGTACTTCTTTGGCGCTAATCCCATCGACGCGAACACTAAAAAATACCATCGCGGCAGTAAGCAAACAGGCCATACCCAAAGTTGTTGCTTTAGTGGGGCCATGCAAACGCATAAAAAAGTCAGGCATTTTAACTAAGCCAATTGAACCGATTAACACAAAACTACCACCGACTAACAACAAAATAGAGATGATTATTTCAGACATATCCACTCCTACTCGATGATATCGCCACGTAACAGGTATTTGCATACCGCCACTGTGCTAACGAAGCCTAACATTGCAATAAGCAATGCAGCTTCAAAATAAAGATTCGTGCCCATGTTCATTCCATAAAGAATAATAAGCGCTATTGAGTTTATATACATAGTGTCAAGTGCTAGGACTCGATCTGGTAATGACGGACCAACCACTAAGCGCCATAAACTTAATAACAAGGCTAATCCTAACATCGCAAAAACAATTAAGATAACGACATCTAACATTGAAAAATCTCCTTCAACGGTGCCTCGTAACGCGACTTTATGGTTTCGATTAGCTCGGCTTCATCTTTAAGGTTGAGTACATGGATCAGCAAGTAGTATTGCTCAGGCTCTTCCCCCGGTGCTAGCGATTCTGCCCACGGAAATACCTCCGCACTCACTGTGCCTGGTGTTAATGACACCGTACTTGCTAGAATTGTGATAGGCATAGCTTCTTTTAGATCAAGTGGCACTTTTACAAAGGCTGGATTTAGCTTTTTATTAGGACCCAGTATCAGGATTGCCACTTGTAAATTTGCCGTAATAATATCAAATAATACCAATCCTAAATGGCGAAATGCCAAACCGGGTCTCAAGATAAGTGGTTGTGGAGTTCGAAATGGCAGCGTGATGAGCGGGATAACCACGGCTAATACTGCACCTAGGATTAAATGGCCAGCTGAAACACTGTTGTTTAATAATAACCACACGGCAAATAATAAGAAGCTACGAAAAGGAGTCGGTAGCCAACGAAAACGGGATTCTACTCGCATTAATTCGCTCCTTTTAATACTAAATTCGTCATCGCGTCGTAGTTATGTAACCACTTTGCTGCATCAATACTAACTTCGGTAGCCATACCTGCAAAAATCACTAACAGTGGTGAAACAAGTATCAACAACCAAACCGCAATCACCTGCTTCGACGTCGCGTTTTCTATTGTACTATTGCATTGTTCCTTAACGGTACGCTTCCAAAAAACGGTCGCCCCTGCTCGAGATAGTGCAACCAACACGGCAAAACTAGCTAATAGATAAACAGGCCAAAATACCAGCGCATGATTTGCTTCAAACGTGGCGTTTAATAACCATAATTTACTAACAAAACCTGAAAAAGGTGGCATACCTACAACAGTCAATGCTGCAAATAAAAACGCAAGGCCTAGGACTTTTTCTTGATTAACACCACGTCCAGCTGTAATTCGGTCTAAGACCTTACCACGCTGACGTGAAATTAAATCGGCTAACAAAAACAGAGCCGCTGACACTATGGTTGAATGCACCATATAGTAGATTGCAGCAGAAGTCGCTTCTTCTGTTTGTACTGCAACTAATGCGACAAGTGTGCCTACTGAGACAATGACAAGATTTGCCGACATTCGACGGAGATCTTGGCTAGCTAATACACCGAGAGCGCCGACGACAATAGTAATAATTGCCAAACCCCACAGCCAACTTTGTGCCATATGAGATAACTCACCCGCATGCTCGCCAAAAATTAGTGTATACACGCGCATCATTGAGTAAACCCCAACTTTGGTCATAATCGCAAACATGGCCCCGACTACAGGTGTTGCTGATGCATAGGTGCTTGGTAACCAAAGGTGAAGAGGCAATAATGCCGCTTTTAAAGCAAAAACCACAAGCAATAACAGACCACCTATTTTCGCTAAATAAACATCATCGCCTGTCAACTGACCCACTTTCACTGCCATATCGGCCATGTTTAATGTGCCCGTCACTCCATACATAATACCAAGTGCAATTAAGAATACCGCTGAGCCGACCAAGTTCATAATGACATACTGCAACGCTGCGCGCGTGGTGTGCTTGTCTGCGTTGTGCATCAATAAAGAATATGAAGCGATAAGCAGCACTTCAAAGAAAACGAATAGATTGAACGCGTCACCCGTCAAAAACGCACCATTGACGCCTAATACTAAGAAGTGCAGCAAAGGATGAAAGAAACTGCCCTTCTCATCATCACCCGACACGCTATAAAGTGCGCAAATAAACGCTAAAAATGACGTTAATGTGGTTAATAGTGAAGCAAGTGGATCAGCCACTAATACGATACCAAACGGTGCTTGCCAGTTACCTACGGCGTAAACAATTGGACTGTCGTTTGACACAGTGAAAAACAATAAGCCACAAATTAATGTAATGGCCCCAGACATTAAAACCGAGACAATACGTCGTACGCGAACATTTTTCCCGCACGGTGGCATCAACATAACAATACCAGCTAACATCGGAAGTAAAACTGGTAGAGCAACTAAATGTTCGAACATTAAGACTTCCTACCTTTCTTCGTTGGTTTTGGTGTAGGCACTATTCCATTTACATGATCATTGCCAAGGTCCGCTCGAGCTCGGATCGCGAGGATCACGACAAATGCCGTCATTGCAAAGCCAATTACTATTGCAGTCAGCACAAGAGCTTGCGGCAACGGATCGGCATAGGCCTCGCGCGTCCCTAAAACTACCGCTTGGTTAAGGCTCAATCGACCGGAAGCAAAAAGCATTAAGTTGACCGCGTAAGATAACATCGTTAAGCCAAGCACAACCGGAAAAGTTCGCGCTCGTAGGATAAGAAATACACCGCATGCAACGAGCAACCCGACGCTTGATGAATACAATAGTTCCATTACGCCTCCTTACCTTTTGTTATCGCTTGTGTCGTTAATTTACCTAAGCTTGCTAAAATCATCATGGTCGCGCCAACTACAGTGATATACACACCTAAATCAAACAACATGGCACTAGCTAATTCAATCTGCCCAACCAATGGGAGGTCAAAATAATCAAACCAACTCGTTAAGAAAGGCCTACCAAAGAACCAACTCCCTAAACCCGTTGCCATTGCGATTGCGATACCGGATGCGATTATCTTGCGATAATTCGCGGTAAAGCGTTCAGATATCCATTTAGAACCATGGGCGATGTACTGCAAAATAAATGCGATCGCCGTCACAAGACCGGCTATAAATCCACCGCCAGGTAAATTATGCCCACGAAGGAATATGTACACCGACACTAATAGCGCCAGTGGCAAGAGCGCTTGAGAAATAGTAGCTAATAGCAACGGATAACGTTCTTTCGCCCAAGGACGACCTTCACCATCACAAGAAGGCATAAAGAGTGGTAAATTGATTAATAACTTAAAAATTCCGAGTGCTGCAATACCAAGCACAGTGATTTCACCTAACGTGTCAAAGCCACGGAAATCAACCAAGATAACATTCACCACATTTGTACCACCGCCGCCGGTCTTTGCATTCGCCACAAAGAAATCCGATATCGAAGATAGAGGGCGAGTCACCAAGGCATAGCAAATACTGCCAACCACAACACCGATTGAACTGGCGATAAATAAATCTCGCAACACTCGCAGCGAACTTGATTCTTTTGGCGTAGTTTGTGGTAAGAAAAACAGCGCAAGCATTAATAACACGACCGTTACCACTTCTACGGTTAGCTGGGTAAGCGCAAGATCGGGTGCCGAAAAGCGAGTAAACGCAACTGAAACCATTAATCCAACAATTGAGATCAAAATTAACGATACGATCCGCTGACGATGCCAAATGACCGTTCCAAGCGCACCTACCATAAGCAGTGCCGCACCAATACCAACATGTATGTCAATTTCTGTTGGCTGTTTATTACCTACAAGTTGATGCATTTCAAACAACGGCCAACCTGCTGCGAGCAATACTACTAAGAACATTAACAATAAATATCGCTGTAATGAGCCGTTTTCAATTGCATTAATTTTTTCACGGCTCCAGTCCATTAATCCATAAATGAACGTTTCAAACATGTACTTTGCGTTTACCGGAGGCAAGGATGCTTGGAATTGGAACAAGTACTTTCGCTGAGTATAAATCACCAAGCCACCACACACCGCCAGTGCGCTCATCAGTAACGGTAGGTTAAAACCATGCCAAATCGCGACATGAAACTCCGGTGCATTGCCACCTAATACACTTGAAGAGGCGACTTGCAAAATATCATCAACAATTAAATTGGGGAACATACCGACGAGTAAACATAAGGCAACCAAAATTTCGATTGGCACGCGCATATATCTCGGTGCCTCGTGCGGTTCTTTTGGCAAATCAATTGGTTGCCCATTAAAGAATACATCGTGAATAAAACGAGCGGAATAGGCCACAGAAAATGCCCCTGCAATCGTTGCAAGTACTGGAATAAGCCAAGACATTGAACCCAACAACTGCTGATGCAGCGTCTCTGCAAAGAACATTTCCTTAGATAGGAAACCGTTTAGTAACGGAACACCTGCCATCGCCGCAGCTGCAACCATAGCCAGCGTTGCGGTATAAGGCATAAATTGCCACATACCATTAAGTTTACGCATGTCGCGCGTGCCTGTTTCATGGTCAATAATACCTGTAGCCATAAACAGAGAAGCTTTAAAAGTCGCATGGTTTACAATATGAAACACAGCCGCAACGGTAGCAAGTTCGGTATCTAAACCAAGCAACAAGGTAATTAAGCCCAAGTGACTGATCGTTGAAAACGCAAGCAGCCCTTTCAAGTCATGCTTAAAGAGCGCGACATACGCACCAATTAACAACGTAATGAGCCCTGTGAGCCCAACGAGAATAAACCACAGCTCAGTTCCTGCCAATGCCGGATAAAAGCGCGCTAATAAGAATATGCCTGCTTTAACCATAGTAGCAGAGTGCAAGTAAGCACTTACTGGTGTAGGTGCTGCCATGGCGTGGGGAAGCCAAAAATGGAACGGGAACTGTGCCGATTTAGTAAATGCTCCGAGTAACACTAAAACTAAAACGACTTCATATAGATGATGCTCTTGGATGAGCTCACGATTTTGTAAAATAACGTCTAAATTATAGCTTCCTACAATATTACCAATAAGTAGTAGGCCTGCAAGTAGTGCAAGGCCGCCACCTCCGGTGATCGCTAACGCCATTCGAGCACCGTTACGTGCTTCTGATTTATGATTCCAATAACTAATCAACAAAAATGAACTGACACTGGTCAATTCCCAGAAAACCCAAAGTTGAACGACGTTATTCGATAACACGATCCCTAACATCGCCGTCATAAATAACAATAAATAACAGTAAAGCTTGGCCATCGAGTCTTGTTGACTCAAATAATACCGTGCATAGAACAGGATTAAACACCCTATCCCCAAAATAAGAAAAACGAACAGTAAAGCGAGACCGTCAAATCGGAAGGATAACTCAACACCAAGAGCGGGGATCCAATCAAGTGAATAACGGACCACTTGTCCATCAAAAACATCTGTTGCTAAATTTGCACTTAGTACCAAAGCAATGATGGGCATAGATAGAGCTACAGCCGTCAATTTATTGCGACTGAGGTGGCCTAACATTGATGTTACTAAGCTGCCAATCAAGGATAACAAGGGTATCCAAAGCAATGCCATAAAACCTACCTTATTCTTATAGTAAACCGCACGAACACCGCATAACCAACAGGTCTTCGCGAGGTTTTCCTTGCCTGTATTACAGCAATTATGATAATTCCACTCTCGATTTAAAGTAACCTATTTTACTTTCACTACATTAGAAGCTTTTCATTTAGAACAGATAAATAGAAAACTAACTAAGTACTTTAAGACAGCTATTAGGACTTAAACGACTTTACAAAAATTACCTAATTTGTATTACAAGCTTATAAATTGCTTGTGTTTTTTCAAGCATAACGACAACTGTTATACTGTAAACTTGCTACCTTTGTCTAGTTAAAGGGCTTCTACTTGCTGCAAAAGCAATCAGCATTAACAAGCTGTTGAGCCTTCTTTAATAGCTATTTTATCTTTCATCGGACTTTTTACTTTTATTTACTTTTGTGATATTGCTCGAAATTCATCCTATTTACTCGATAGCAGCGGGCTGACTGAGCCTGTATGTATAATTGCATTTATCCATAATTGTCGGTATTCATCCGATAACTCAATAGCTTGGTATTCAAGCTTAGTCCATTTCTCTGAAGGCCGATATGAATTATAAATGCCATCGCGGCAGCTCTGGCTTTTATGCCACCCTTGGGGCGCATCTTTCGCGTTACCTACAAATAAATTTGGCGCAATTAAGCCCGGTGTAGAGCATCGATGAATTGCTTTTTCTTTTGAAAAAGGATATTCATCTTCAAATCCCTGAAAATGCATAAGCTCATGAATTAGTACATTATAATTACTATTTTTATTCAAGGTCATGACCTTTTGCTTTACGTTTGCAAGACCTTGTTTAGTGATGACGATAGCAAAATCAAATTTATTTAAGTGACGCATAACGTCAGGTTCAAATTCGCACGTTGCAAAGCCCTGAGTATCTAAGCCACAAGCAGCCTTGGCATTAAGGAAAGTTGGTTTAGAAAAACAATACGCCCCGTCAAAAGGCTCTGGATTTTCACCAAAAGATTTAAGTAATGATTCGGCATGATTAAGCGAGCTCAGATCCTCGCCCAAGACGACAACATTAAAAATGCAGTTGGATTGTTGATAACGCGGTAAAGACAACGAAAAGCGATCCACTAAAAAATCTGGTAATTCTCTTATCTCATGCCCTTTTTGAAGCGAAAGCACTTGCTTAACTAATCCTGTTTGCGTTGCTATATCAGGAAGCGCATCAAGATAATTGGTCAGCTCATTATCGAAGAGCCATTGAACAAACTTTTTTTGGTCATGAGCCGTCCAAGCCGGCATAAACTGGGCTAAAAATAGTTCAGCATCACGTTTTTTGTTTTGTACTAGATAAAGCTTGGCAAGATAACGTTGAGCTGAAAATACGCCAAATTCACTCAGCTGGGCTAATGTAGCCGAAGATAAATTCGCAAAAGAAATAGGCTCAGAAAGCTGAAAGTAAACCAACGGTTGTTTTTGCAGTGTTTCAGATACGGAAGAGTTGAATGCGGCTTGGTGCACATGTGTACTTTTCACTAACACCAAGCTTATTACAGCAACGATAATAGAGAAGGCGTTAGCCCTCACTTTGTGCCCTCATTATATCCAGTTCTAGGCGAGCATATTTATGTTCAACAAATTCGTAAACATTTGTTGCGATGGCCAACTTAAAAAAGTCGATTGCAACCCCCTGCTCACCGCGTGCTTGATACAGTTTCGCTAAATAGAAATACGCTTCACATAACCGCTCAGCATACATTTGCTGAGAATCCACTCCCTCTTGAATATTTGCGAGGAAATCACCTTCTTTTAAGTTCCCTAAATACAAATCAACAATTTGAGAACCCCAGTTTGTATCATCCAAATTTGCTCGGTTAGCTCTTAGCGTTGCTATTGCATCTGAATCGTTGAGTAGACTTTGCGCTAAATATAACCAAAGTGCACGGTATGGATCATTAGGAGAATGACTTAAAAACGTCGAAAAATCTTTTTGTGCAAGATCGGGCCGCTCGCCATAATAAAGCGCAATACCTCTGTTTAAGTAGGCGAAGTCATGTTGCTCATTGAGTTCAATCACGGCATCAAACATTTCATAAGCTTGTTCATATTGCTGCAGAAGTGTGTTGTGGATCCCTAAAAAGTTATACACTTCCGCCAAATCTGGTTTCATTTTTACAGCGCGATTAAAATCAATACGCGCGAGGGTCGTTAAACCTAAACTGTCATATAGCACACCACGGTCATACAATAATTGTGCTTGTTGATCTGCCGGCAGCTCAGCTCGACTTAATATTTCTGAAAAGCGTGCGATCGCTATTTCATTTCGATAATCCGCAGGAAGCGGCACGCCAAATGGCACATTAAGGACAGGTTGCGCCTGAGGCGATATAGTGCTTTGACATCCTGTCATGATGGTCAGCAGGCCAATGGCAAATAATAAACGATTTAGCTTCATAAACTCCTCAAGCTCTAATTTAGCGCATCTGACGCTAGCTTGATTAAACCATAAAAAAAGGGGCTAAGCAGCCCCTCTTTCAATAAACTGATGTTAATTCAGTCTTATTCGCCTTTAGGCGCGTCTTCTGGAGCAGATTCGCCCGCTTCTTTCATGCTCAAACGAACACGACCTTGGCGATCCACTTCAAGCACTTTAACTGTTACTTCTTGACCCACAGTCAAATGATCTGAAACGTTCGTTACACGCTCATTACTGATCTGAGAAATGTGCACTAAGCCATCTTTGCCAGGTAATACGTTTACAAACGCACCAAAATCAACGATGCGAACAACTTTACCTTGGTAAACAGTACCAACTTCTAGCTCTGCAGTTAACGCTTCGATACGACGGATCGCTTCTTTTGCACTTAGACCGTCAGTTGCTGCAATCTTAACGGTACCGTCATCTTCGATTTCAATCGTTGTGCCTGTTTCTTCAGTAAGTTGACGAATCGTTGCACCACCTTTACCAATGACTTCCGCGATTTTCTTCGGAGGAATATTCATTGTGTAAATACGCGGAGCAAATTCAGAAAGCTCTTGAGCTGGAGATGCAATCGCTTCATCCATTACACCAAGAATGTGTAAACGAGCAGCTTTTGCTTGCTTAAGTGCGATCTGCATTATCTCTTTCGTGATACCTTCGATCTTGATGTCCATTTGCAGTGCCGTCACACCTTCACGTGTACCCGCTACTTTAAAGTCCATATCGCCTAGGTGATCTTCGTCACCTAAAATGTCAGAAAGTACAACAAAGTCTTCGCCTTCTTTAACAAGACCCATTGCGATACCAGCAACAGATGCTTTAATTGGCACACCGGCATTCATTAGTGCAAGCGATGCACCACACACAGACGCCATTGAAGATGAACCATTTGATTCTGTAATTTCTGAAACCACACGGATTGAATATGGGAATTCAGTAAGCGTTGGCATAACCGCTTGTACACCGCGTTTTGCAAGGTTACCGTGACCGATTTCACGGCGTTTTGGTGAACCAACAAAACCGACTTCACCAACACTAAATGGAGGGAAGTTATAGTGCATCATAAAGTGATGCTTTTGTGTACCCACTAGGTCGTCGATTAGCTGTGAATCACGCTCTGTACCAAGCGTTGCAGTCACAAGGGCTTGTGTTTCGCCACGAGTAAAGATTGCAGAGCCGTGAGTACGTGGAAGTACACCTGTCATCACATCAAGCGCGCGAACCATGTCTGTGTCACGACCATCGATACGCTTTTCGCCAGCGATGATACGTGAACGAACGATTTTCTTCTCTAGTGAACCGAATTGCTTAGATACTTCTTGAAGATCTAGAGATTCACCTTCTGCTAAGTCTGCTTCAAGTGTTGCAACAAGCAATTCTTTTGCAGCAGAAAGTGCGTCTTTACGCGCAACTTTATCCGTGATGCGGTACGCTTCACCCACTTTTTCACCAACAATTGACTCAACTTTCTCAGCAAAAGAAACGTCTTTTTCTGGCGCTGACCACGACCAGTTTGGCTTGCCTGCCATCGCTTTAAATTCATTTACTGCTGTAATGATCGATTGAGCTTGTTCATGACCGTAAACAACGGCACCTAACATGATGTCTTCAGAAAGAACATTTGCTTCTGACTCGACCATAAGTACTGCGTTTTCAGTACCCGCTACCACTAAATCAAGTTTGCTTTCTTCAAGCTCTTTTAACGTCGGGTTAAGTACATATTGACCATCTACATAACCCACACGCGCAGCACCAAGAGGACCATTAAATGGAATACCAGATACTGCAAGCGCCGCAGACGTACCAATCATCGCCACGATGTCTGGTTGAATCTCAGGGTTTACTGAAACAACGGTAGCGATAACTTGAACTTCGTTTACGAAACCATCTGGGAATAATGGACGGATCGGACGGTCAATTAGACGTGCAATAAGCGTTTCGCCATCTGAAGGACGACCTTCACGCTTTAAGAAACCACCAGGAATACGACCTGCTGCGTACATACGCTCTTGGTAGTTAACTGTTAATGGGAAGAAATCTTGACCAGGCGCGGCTTCGCGTTTGCCAACGACAGTTACTAAAACTGACGTATCGCCAATGCTTGCTAAAACTGCACCATCTGCCTGACGCGCGATAGCACCTGTTTCTAATGTGACCGTGTGACGGCCTAATTGGAACTCTTTGATAATTGCTTGCACAATTTTATCCTTTTATAAATAAAACTAAGCGCCAATTAAAACCAATTACAGTCTTAAACAGACACGAAAAAGTGATTGTTTAATATACAGTACAACGCAGTATCTGCTTAAGTACTACAATTGGCGAACGTTGGCGCGATTTGACCGAATGCCAAATCGAGGTAAGTATACTTGTGATAGGCGCACAAAAAAAGGGGCTAATCAGCCCCTTTTTCGAGATAGGTCAATTTTAACCCATCTTAATCAAATTATTAGCGACGTAGGCCAAGCTCATTGATTAGTGCAGCGTAACGCTCAACGCTTTTACCTTTTAGGTAATCTAGAAGCGTACGACGTTGGCTAACTTTACGTAGCAAACCACGACGTGAGTGGAAGTCGTGTTTGTGGTTAGCAAAGTGGCCTTGTAGCTTGTTGATATCTGCAGTTAACAGTGCAACTTGAACTTCTGGTGAACCAGTGTCGCCTTCTGCACGTGCAAATTTTGCTACGATTTCTGCTTTTTCTTTATTGCTTAGTGACATAGTAAACTCCATAAATTTACGGTGTAACGATGCCTTAGCCGATCACTAATTCAGCCAAAGCGGATAAGGTTGCGCATTCTATCAGCTCGTCGGATAAAATACTACCAAATTTATTGGGCGCTTGATAAAGCGCGTTTAGCCTTTAAGTGGCCATGAGGATTACGCTCACCTAAACCAATAAAGTGCCCATTGGCCATTACTTTGATTATCCCTTCAGGGACTACTTGCCCATCAAGCTTAACGACTTGGCCATGACTAAACGCTTTACCTTGATCAGCATCAATTTCCACTGAAGGTAGATCAACTAGTGCCGTATCCATTGGTAATAGCAATGCATCCAACACAGCGTATCTGGCATCGAGGTCTTCGGAAACAGATTCAACCAGTGATTCGAGTCGTTCAAAAGAAATCATCCGTTCACTTGGATAATGACCCACTTCACTACGATGAAGCATGATCACGTGAGCACCACAGCCCAGCTTTTCACCCAAATCATCCACTATTGTACGAATATAAGTGCCTTTGGACACATGTACAGTCATTTGAATTTCAAATGCGTGCGCATCGTATTCATCTAAAGAAATACTAAAGACTGTAATTCGACGACATTTTCGAGGTACTTCAATACCTTCACGGGCGTACTTGTAAAGCGGCTGTCCCTGATATTTTAACGCTGAATACATTGATGGATATTGGTCTGATTCACCAAGAAAACTGGCGACCTCAGCCTCGAGTTGTTCACGCGTGATATTAACCTCGCGCGTTTCTACTACTTCACCATCGGAGTCCGATGTCGTAGTACGCTCACCTAATTTTGCTCGAACCACATACGTTTTATCGGTATCGAGCAAAAATTGCGTAAACTTGGTCGCTTCGCCAAAACAAATTGGCAACATACCTGTCGCAAGCGGATCAAGTGCCCCGGTATGTCCTGCTTTTTGTGCACCAAACAAAAACTTTGCTTGCTGCAGCGCTTTATTCGACGAAATGCCTTGCGCTTTATCCAATAGTAAAATGCCGTCGATCGGCCTACCCTTGTTGCGCTTCGCCATTACTCTTTTGAACCTTCAGAATCATTTTGTTCTTCGTCGTCTTTACGCTTCGCGTTGTCTTCACGGATCACAGAATCCACAAGATTAGAAATACGCATACCTTCCATCAAAGACGTGTCAACAACGAAACGTAACTCCGGCATGATGCGAGCACGAATGCGTTTGCCAAGTAGCGAACGAATAAAACCCGTCGCTTCATTTAGCAATTTTACGCTTTGTTTTGTTTTATCTTCGTCATTGGTATTCAGTACGGTAATAAAAATCTTTGCGTAAGATAGGTCGCGAGACACTTCTACCGCAGAAACCGTGACCAAACCTAAGCGAGGATCTTTGATTTCTCTTTGAATTATCAAAGCAATTTCTTTTTGAATTTGCTGAGCAACTCGATCTGTACGAGAAAATTCTCTCATTTTCACCACTTAAAAATTAATCAATTTTAACAACGGCAAAGGGGGGCGTTAGTGCCCCCCTAATTTAACCAACTAGGCCGACGTTATAGAGTACGTTGTACTTCAACCGTTTCGAATACTTCGATTTGGTCGCCTGATTTAACGTCATTGTAGTTCTTAACGCCGATACCACACTCCATACCGTTACGCACTTCTTGTACGTCGTCTTTGAAGCGGCGCAGAGACTCAAGTTCACCTTCGTAAATTACTACGTTGTCACGAAGTACACGAATTGGCGCACTGCGCTTCACGATACCTTCGACAACCATACAGCCCGCGATAGCTCCAAACTTCGGTGAACGGAACACATCACGAACCTCTGCAAGACCGATGATCTCTTGTTTGAACTCAGGCGCTAGTTTACCAACCATCGCTTGTTTCACTTCTTCGATCAAGTCGTAGATTACACTGTAGTAACGTAGATCAAGTGATTCTGTTTCAATCACTTTACGTGCCGATGCGTCCGCACGAACGTTAAAGCCGACTAGGATTGCGTTAGATGCTGCAGCAAGCGTCGCGTCAGTCTCAGTCAAACCACCCACACCACTGCCGACGATCTTCACTTTTACTTCATCGGTAGACAACTTAACCAATGCGTCTGAAATTGCTTCAACAGAACCTTGTACGTCCGCTTTCAGAACGATATTGACTTCAGAAATATCGCCTTCTGTCATGTTCGAGAACATGTTTTCAAGTTTTGCTTTTTGCTGACGCGCAAGCTTCACTTCACGGAACTTACCCTGACGATAAAGCGCTACTTCACGTGCTTTACGCTCGTCTTTAACAACCGTTGCTTCATCACCTGCCGCTGGTACACCAGAAAGACCAAGGATCTCTACCGGGATTGATGGACCTGCTGACTTAATGTCTTGGCCTAGCTCATCTTTCATTGCACGAACTTTACCGTACTCTAAACCACAAAGTACGATATCGCCTTGGTTTAATGTACCGGATTGGACAAGAACCGTTGCAACTGGACCACGACCTTTATCAAGACGTGATTCAATAACAACACCCGCCGCCATACCAGTACTTGGCGCACGAAGTTCAAGAATTTCAGCTTGCATCAAGATTGACTCGAGCAATTCGTCAATACCTAAACCTGTTTTCGCAGAGATATAACAGAACTGCGTTTCACCGCCCCATTCCTCTGGAATGACGTCAAGCGCTGATAGTTCGTTTTTAACACGATCCGGATCAACACCTTCTTTATCCATTTTGTTTACCGCAACGATTAGCGGCACGCCTGCTGCTTTAGCATGCTGTACAGCTTCTTTCGTTTGAGGCATCACACCGTCATCCGCTGCAACAACAAGGACAACGATGTCTGTCGCCTTCGCGCCACGAGCACGCATTGACGTAAACGCAGCGTGTCCAGGTGTATCAAGGAAAGTGATCATCCCACCTTCAGTTTCAACGTGATAAGCACCGATATGCTGTGTAATACCACCTGCTTCACCTGAAGCTACTTTCGCTTTACGAATGTAGTCGAGTGTTGACGTCTTACCATGGTCAACGTGACCCATTACCGTAACAACTGGGGCGCGATGTTCATGTTCACCGCCTTCGTTACGATCGCTAAGAATCTGTTCTTCAAGTTGGTTCTCTTTAACCAGAACCACTTTGTGACCCATCTCTTCAGCAACTAACTGCGCCGTGCCTTGGTCGATAACTTGGTTAATCGTTACCATATCGCCAAGTTTCATCAACGTTTTAACTACTTCAGCGCCTTTTACTGCCATACGTGAAGCAAGTTCTGCAACCGTGATAGTTTCACTGATACGTACTTCGTTTTTCACTTCGGCGGTTGGCTTTTGGAAACCTTGTTGAAGTGTTGAAGGCGCCTTTAATTTACCTTTGTGGGCCTTACGGTTCACTGGTAATTCACGCTCTTTTGAGCTTGCTTTCGTCTTGCTCTTTTTCACGCTACGACGTGCGTTTTTCTCTTCACGCTCATCGGATTCATCTTCTGCTTGGCGTGCATAAGTTGAAGTCGTTAAATGGTGATCACTATTAGCTTCACGCTCACGACGTTCTTCTTCTTCACGTTGCCAACGCGCTTCGTTTTCCTCAGCTAGCTTACGAGCTGCTTCAGCTTGACGACGCGCCTCTTCTTCTGCCTTTCGTAGAGCGGCTTGCTCTGCTTCATTACGCAAACGTTCTTCCTCTACTCGCTCTTTCTCTGCTTCCTCAGGAGAGCGACTTGGTTTTTGAGCACGCTCAGCTTCCGCTTTACGTTTCGCAGCTTCTTGTTGCGCTTTTTTCTCGGCTTCTTCTTTCGCCTTGCGCTCTGCTTCTGCTTTTGCTTGCAACTCAGCTTCTTGCTGAGCTAACAACTGAGCTTCACGTTTAGCCGCTTCTTCTTGCTCTAAACGCTCCTGCTCTTGTTGCTGGTCGAGTGCACTCTTTTTCACATATGTACGTTTTTTACGTACTTCGACTTGTACTGACTTTGCCTTACCCGTAGCACCTGTCACACTCAGTGTACTTTTGCTTTTGCGCTGCAAAGTCATACGTTCTGGGCCTTCTGCGCCTTTTCCACCATGCTGTTTGCTTAAGTGGTCAAGTAATTGCGCTTTTTCAGCTTCCGTAACCGTTTCACCCTTGGCTTTGGTGATACCAGCATCTTGTAACTGCTGGAGTAATTTATCAACAGTTGTATTGATCGTCTCGGCTAGCCTTTCAATGCTCACTTCTGCCATTGTGTGTGTTACCTCCGTTAATAATTACTCATCACCAAACCAACAGATATTACGTGCGGCCATAATTAGCTTACCCGCTTGTTCGTCAGTTAAATCTGAGATTTCTACTAGATCATCAATACCTTGCTCTGCTAGGTCTTCAAGCGTAATAATACCCTTGCTTGCTAACACTAATGCGGTATGACGATCTAACCCTTCTAACGCTAGAAGTTCATCTGAAGGCTCTGCACCTTCTAAACTTTCTTCATCTTTCAATGCACTTGTTGTCAATGCATCTTTTGCACGGTTACGCAACTCTTCAACCGTGTCTTCATCTAGACCATCGATCTCTAAGAATTCTGCAACAGGAACATACGCGACTTCTTCAAGTGATGAGAAACCTTCGTTGATGAGCAACGTGGCAAAATCTTCATCGATGTCTAAGCCTTCAGTGAACAAGTTAACTAACTTATCCGACTCTTCTGCGTTTTTACGCTGCATGTCTTCAACGGTCATTACGTTCAGTTCCCAGCCTGTCAATTGGCTTGCTAAACGCACGTTTTGACCATTGCGCCCGATTGCTTGCGCAAGGTTATCTGCTTCAACTGCGATATCCATTGAACGAGAATCTTCATCTACAACGATTGATGCTACTTCTGCTGGAGCCATTGCGTTAATCACGAACTGTGCTGGGTTGTCGTCATACAGCACGATATCAACACGTTCACCACCAAGCTCCGTAGACACAGCTTGAACACGAGCACCACGCATACCTACGCACGCGCCAACTGGATCAATACGTCTGTCATTTGACTTAACTGCGATTTTCGCACGAGAACCTGGATCACGCGCCGCACCGCGCAGCTCAATCATTTCTTCGCCAATTTCAGGCACTTCAATGCGAAATAGCTCCATCAGCATTTCTGGCTTCGAGCGCGTTACAAATAACTGCGCACCACGTGCTTCTGGTTTTACTTCGTAAAGTAAACCACGAATACGGTCACCTGGGCGGAACGTTTCGCGAGGTAGCATATCTTCACGATAGATCACCGCTTCCGCGTTATTACCTAAATCAAGAATAACCGCATCGCGTGATGCTTTTTTGACGACACCAGTTACAAGCTCACCTTGTTGGTCTTTATACGCATCAACAATTAACGCTCGCTCTGCTTCGCGAACTTTTTGCACAATGACTTGCTTAGCCATTTGCGTAGTAATACGGTCAAATTTAATAGACTCAATTTGCTCTTCTACATAGTCACCAAGCTGAATCGACGGTTCATCAAACTGTGCAGCTTCAATGGTAATTTCTGAGAATGGATTTTCTAAACCGCCATTTTCTAGTGGCTCAACCACTCTCCAACGACGAAATGTGTCGTATTCACCTGTTTTACGGTCAATTGATACACGAACTTCGATTTCGCCATCGTGTTTTTTCTTTGTTGCCGTCGCCAGTGCGAACTCTAACGCTTCAAAGATCTTTTCTCTTGGAACCGCTTTTTCATTAGAGACGGCCTCTGCCACCAATAATATTTCTTTTGCCATAGGTAATGCCTCGTTTGCCCTGTTCCTTCGCACTCTAATTAGAATTTTGCAATGATATTGGCACGTTCAACGTTACTGAGCATTAGCATATGCTCTGCACCATCGATTTTTAACGTGATCATATCACCATTAATTGCTACTAAGTCGCCTTTAAAGTTACGACGACCATCTTGAGGTAATTTTGTTCGTAATCGAACTTCCTCACCGACAGCCTGCTCAAAATGTGCTGGCTTAAACAAAGGTCTGTCAACACCAGGTGAAGAGACCTCTAGGGTATACTCATTTGTTATGGGGTCTTCAACGTCTAAGATAGCACTCACTTGATGACTGACTTCGGCACAATTTTCTACATTGATGCCATCTTCATTGTCAATGTAAACGCGAAGCGTCGAGTGACGGCCAGCTGTTACAAACTCAAGACCCAATAACTCAAAGCCTAAGGCATCAACCGCAGGTTCAAGCATTGCCATTAAATCTTGCTCGAGTTTTGTCACGAATTTCCTCCATACAAACAAAAAAAGGGCTTGTTGCCCCACATAAACTTTTGTACCTCACCTCGTGTAGTTACACTAAACGACATAGGTAAATTGCTGTGTATCAAAATCAGTAACTCAGATACAACAACGCCCCGAACCAAGCGGGGCGTCAAACAAAAATCAACGATGTGGCCTGTGGCCAGCTTGGTTGCGGTAAGACCGAACAATCTAAAGCATAGTGCCAAAACGCAAAACGCGCATTACAAAGAATGCGCGAACGGATACTTAACACAATCGTGTTAAAACGTATTCACTATGCCGTTAACCAATGGTCTTGGTTGCGGGAGCCGGATTTGAACCGACGACCTTCGGGTTATGAGCCCGACGAGCTACCAGGCTGCTCCATCCCGCGGCAACGGATGTTCGCTAAAGAACATCAAAATCTTAGAGGCCATTATAAAGAGACTTAATGCGATTAGCAACCTCGCACCTCTAAAAGTTCATTTATCTCATTCTACTTCGTATTCATCGAGATCCATTTGTACCTAAAGATAAAACAATTAAACTGCTCGAATTTACCTTTATAGGAAACAAATCACATGCAACATTATTTTAAACCTATTGCACTTGCGATTGGATTGTTCTCGTCATTTGGAGCATTAGCCGATGCATGTGAGGGTTTTGGCCCTCAAACACCAAGAGATATTGACAGCGTCTTAGGTGAAAATGCGCGCTCATTTTCAAAAGCACCGCCAAGTACTGAAATGAATCTTTGCAATATCCACTTCCACAAGAATGCAGAACATAAAGCTAAAGATTTCTCAATATTTGCAGGAGATAACAAATACGGTGGCTACCAATGTAATGACACCTCATCATTGACTGCTGCACAATTAAAGGCCCCTGAGGGCAAAGTATGCAAAAACGTAAAACCTGGTGACACGATTGAAGTGCACTGGGTTCATAGTTCATGCGATGTAAAACCAGGGCCTGGACTCGGTTCTTGCCTAGATGATAAATGTGCTAACCCTGACTTACGTGTGGAAACTCAAGTTTTCCTCGTGGTCAACGACCCTGACGCGTTAGATTTCAATACGCTTGGTTATGGGGGTAATGTCGTGAATGGATACCATCAAGCAAAACACATACCAACCAATACTGGTAAACCGGTGGAGTTTTTAGGTTCGACAACTGGTCCAAGTTACAACCATCAACAATGCTCACCCTTGCAAGTTACTTGGAGTGTGCGACCTAGTTGTGCCAAAGTTGATATCAATAGTCTTGCTAATTGGTGTGAAACCAATGAATTCGACGAAGATTATGCTCACGGCGTACGAGCATTAGTGACCGATCCTAGGCTATTGTCACCCATAAAATAGTACTTCTAGTCTGATTTAGAATTCAGCAAAATCTCACAAATAAAACTGCGAATGTCGCAAAATTGGCATTCGCCTTCTATACTTTCGTAACTATTAACCTGGTTAATACCCAAATTCGCTCACGACTCTTGGGTATCACTTTGAGCAAAAGGATGCGCTCCTAATTTTATAATTGGGGCGACTATGAGTATTTCACCGTATCAATATCGTATATTAACTCAGTCTTTGGCTGTGGTTCGTCCAAACTTCCATTGTTTTTGCGTTTCGTTACGCACTCAAGTTTCACATTTTCAGTTGAATAATGCACTCATTACCAAAACTGAATATGCGTACCAACAAGAAGATGGCCTTTTTCGGTTTATTCATCAATGTGTCGGATTAACGTTAGATCATCCTGCGTTAGTCCATTTCATCAGCGCTCAAGCTAAGCTGTTGAAATCAATAGAGATAAGTGAACGTGATATTTGTGTTATTTGTAATTGCTTTTTATCGACGATGCAGTTGCACCTAGGAAAACAATATACTCTCGCGATGCGCAATGCATGGCGCCGATTACTTCATATTATCGCCAATATATTAAACCACGAGCTTCATGGTCGAAATAATGTTGTGTCATTGGTTGAGCATAAAAGTAAGAAAACTCAGGCTTGTTAGTCGGAATAGGGACAAGTAAACTGCACCAAGCCGTTCGCATTATTTGTCTTTTTTCTTAGGAGTTTTCATGTTTCGACAAGTTGCTTTCGTTTCATTGGTTTGCTTTGGTTTAGCCGGGTGTGATGTGTTTGAATCACCTAAAACTGAAATAGAACAACAATATCTTGCACAGCATCCACAATTGCGCCAGGCCATAGATGCAATTCGAACCCAAGGCGTCGATGCTGTTGCAAAAACAGCAGAACAAGGATCGGTTGCGGCTTGCGTTGCTGAAAACCTAGCCAACGACCCACTTGGTTCATTAGCGACGGTAGAAGGCGCACTTCAAGAAAGCGCCAACCTAACAGACTTGCTAGCATCGATTAACGAGTTAACAAGCCAAGAAATTACGCTAGAGCAAATCCCTGATTTGCTTCGCCAAGGTGCTGATACGCTAAACTATGTGAGAACCTTGTTGCAAGAGTACGAACTTGTCGAACTTAAAACGCAGGCCCAATTATTAGTCCAAAACACTCAACAAAAATCGGCCGATATTGGCTCTCATTTACGTCAAGTGATCGGGCAATGTGAACAACCGTAATTGTGCCGTTTACATAATACTCGGAGGTATCTTGGCAAGATTCCAACATACCTCAAATAAACCCAAATAAGCACATCTTCGTATTACTGACTTTGATTGGTTCTGGGCAAGAAGTAAAAATGAAAACTGGGCTCTTTTTAGTTTATAATCATTATTACATCAACGGTAATAGTGCCTTCATTGATTTTAAAAATAGATACGACAGAGTAATTGTCGTAACACTAAACGATTTTGATCGTCTTTTTAGTCAACATTTCGCCCAGACCTCAAAGCTTAAGCATTGCCGTGAAGCGCTGAGCTCTATCGTCTGCGAATTTGCCTCTCGTGTTGAAAAATTTGACGCTACTCATATCCACATTAAATTAGATGACGTCTATGCTTTTGATAATATCGTCAACACCCAAAGTGTCTGTGAAATAGGTTACAATGAGCATCCAAGCGTCGACTTTAAATCCATGATAAAACGGATTAGTGAACGCTATAAAGACATCACAATACGTCGTTATCAAGGTAATACCCTATTTTCTTCTGCTACCGCTTTTATTAAAGACGACCAATTTCCAAGCACATTTTCACAATTTCGCAAACAAGCTGAAAGCGCACTACTTGACTATCGAGCACATTCAACAATAAACCCGTCGACGATATTAGACTCTAGCAACCGCAGCGAATTTGGTGAGTTCTCAGCGCAACAACATGTGCTGAATTATTTCGCCAGTCACGCCGCTCAAACCTATAAACAAACCCGGAATGCACTCTATGGCTCTCTTTTCTCAACTCGCCTGTCTATATTTCTATCCTTTGGTTCGTTAAACGTACAGAACGTGCTGTCACACCTATGGCAATTTGAAGCAAATTATGGCGAAAATGACTCGACTCGTTGGATAGAGTTTGAGCTTCTCTGGAGAGAGTATTTCTATTGGTACGCGCACTTTTATGGCCGGGTTCTATTTCGAAAAAGAGGCTTAAGCGAGCATGCTCCCCTAAGTTCGTTTTATGATGGATTATTCAAAGCATGGTGTGAAGGATTTACCGCAAGCCCACTTGTAAACGCAATTATGCGCGAATTAAAAAGCACCGGTTGGATTTCAAACCGCGCAAGACAAATCTCTGCAAGTTATCTAATCTATGAGTTGGGCATCGACTGGCGTCATGGCGCCGCCTACTTTGAACAAGCATTGCTCGACTACGACGTTGCAATAAATTGGGGTAATTGGCAGTACATCGCAGGTGTTGGTGCCGATCCCAGAGGTGGACGCCATTTTAATATCCAAAAACAAACGGACCAATTTGATCCTGATGGTCACTATCGCCGCACCTGGTTAACAAATGAGCATCAGGCATACAATTTTGAATAATTGTCTACCTACCCAAAAACCACATTATCAGACCTTGAGATTGATCTTAGGTGATCAGCTCAATGCAGGACACTCATGGTTTAAAACAAAAAGTGATAACACTTTGTATGTTATCGCAGAGCTCAAACAAGAAACCAACTATGTCAAACATCACACTCAGAAAGTCGTCGCGTTTTTCGCTGCCATGGAACAATTCGCCCAAGCCCTGCGAAAAGCAGGTCATCATGTACTCTATTTAACGTTAGATGACACGCACGCTTTCGATTCACTTGAATCACTTTTACATGATTTAATGACCGGATTTAAATGCGAACAGTTTGAATACCAGCGCCCAGATGAATATCGAGTGATCAAACAGCTAAGAGAATTTGGACTACAACTTGCTCAATGTTCAGAAGTGGATACCGAGCACTTTATGCTACCTTTTGAAGAGATTGAGCTGATTTTTGAACCTAAAAAACACCACACCATGGAGTTTTTTTATCGCATGATGCGTAAGCGCTTCAAGATCCTGATGCAAGGCAATAAGCCACTTGGAGATAAGTGGAACTTTGATGGTGAAAACCGCAGCGCCCTAAAACAACACGAGTTGTCTGAGATACCCGAGCCCCTCTGCTTTAGCAATAATGTAAGCTCTATTGTTGAACGTCTAACGCGTCACAAAGTAGCAACCTTTGGTGAATGTACGAACACAATCATATGGCCCGTTACTCGTTTACAGGCAATAGAATTACTTAACTACTTTTGCCAGCATCAATTAGTTCGATTTGGTCAATTTCAAGATGCCATGACCTGCCAAAGTCAATTTGCATGGAGTCTTTTTCACTCTCGCTTATCTTTTGCGTTGAACGCCAAAATACTTCACCCGTCTATTGTGATCCAAAGTGCAATCCAAGCTTTTGAAGCTCCAAACAGTGGTATTTCGCTTGCTCAGATTGAAGGATTTGTCCGACAAATCCTAGGCTGGCGCGAGTTTATCCGTGGTATCTATTGGCGCAACATGCCCGAGTATGAAACATACAATACACTCAATGCAACACGGGCTTTACCGCATTATTTTTGGAATGGTCAAACCAACATGCGTTGTGTAAGTGAAGTCGTCAAACAAAGCCTGAAAAACGCCTACGCTCACCACATTCAGCGCTTGATGGTAACGGGAAATTTTGCCCTACTTACGGGCCTCAACCCTAATGAAGTCGACAAGTGGTATCTTGGAATTTACATTGATGCTCTACAATGGGTCGAACTACCAAACACTCGCGGCATGAGCTTACATGCTGATAATGGCATCATCGCGACAAAGCCTTATGCAGGAGGTGGAAATTACATCAATAAAATGAGTGACTATTGTAAACATTGCCATTACAACGTGAAAACCAAACATGGCGATAAGGCTTGCCCATTTAACAGCCTATTTTGGGACTTTTTAATTCGCCACCAGACGACGTTTGAAACCAACCCACGCATGGCCATGATGTATCGAACTTGGCAAAAACAATCATCAGAAGAGCAACACAAAACCCTTCAGCAAGCTCAGTTTTACCTCAGTAACATTGAGCAATTATAACGGTGCAATTTCTGCTTATGTCGATTAAAACAATCGCCAACGCCGCTTCTTAGTGCGGATTTTATGTACCCAATTAACATCGATAGTACCCTCGCCTATCACTTTAGCGTCTTTACGCGAAATTAACTCAAACGTTGCAGAAGTTTTTCGTGCAAAACTATAAAGATAGTTCACTGTAGAGACGTCTTTCCAACAACCGATTGGCAGAGCTTGATCTTTTTCTCGCAAACAGTATTCCTGCTCATCTGGCAATGACATGGTAAACGTTACATCAGCAAAGCAGGTCCGGCCTTCATTCAATGCAACACATTTGCTTGGCGTGACTTCCAAAGGCTTACGTTCCTTGTTGCGTTGTTCGTTATTGTTTTCACTTGCTATTGCTCCCAAAGGTAAAGCAAATGCGATCAATAACGTCAATTTAGAAGACATACTTTACTCCCATAAAAATCACTCGAGCAAAGTTTGTTTCAACTAAGGGGCTTTTCTTTATGCCACTGTCACCTACCATAAACGACGCGCCACTACTAAATACCCAACTTTGAGAGATTGGGCGATTTAACTCAAACTGTAAAAACGCATTGCCTGACGCACCTGTTTCATGTGCAGGTCGAAAAGACGTGGCCTCATAGTCCCGAACACCATAATAATAATTATGAAAATTAGCGGAGTAGAAATTAGCTCCAAAATTTAACCAGAGATCCCAATTTCGCAACTCGAAATTACGCGTGGCTTCCACATGGAATACCCACCCGTCCGTCGGCCCAAAAACGTCATACACGACCTCTACCGATGTCTGGAAATTACCATAGGTACGATAGTAAGATAGACCAAATGAATGATCGTTCCGACGTTCTTTAATACCAAGTAATTCAGGAACTGGGGCATCATTAAAGTAACCATTTTGGCTAAAAGACATTTGGTAATTGCCATAAATGACATCTAAGCCCCAATTTGGTTCAACGATCCATTGATAACCAATGTCTGATCCACCGTAAAAATCGCCAGATTTAGCATCAAGGTAAAAGTTTTTATATTCTATGGTAATATCACCGCGCACTAATACTCCACGAAACTGGCTGTCATCGCCCGCGAGTCTTGGCATAGTAAAATCAGCAGCAAACGCACCTAATGATAATTGCCAATTTACCGTATCCGTTTGTCCAAACGTTGAGTTTTCATCCTCTAAAGCTAGCCCTTTTAGGCTCAGAAAAAGACAACTTAGATAAAAAAAATACTTTAAATTCATGGTAATCTTATCGTTCCAAAATTCGCGACCAGTCTAACCTAGATCACTGACAAAGAAAATCCTTGCAGACTTTCAACGCAAAACCTCCATAACCTTTTATTAACGTTTGAAACATTCTCGGTTTTATAAAGCCTGAAACTCATCCGATTGCGCTGCCCTTTGCTCAATCTATGGAGGAGAAATAGGCAGAAATTAAATATAAAGAGGCATCCTATTTTCCAATCCGTTTTTTTAATCAATGTACGTTTGTCTAATGGTAAGTGCTGCACACAAACTACATAAAAATAAATTATGATTACTCAGATTGCATTCAGCTACACTTTTTTAAAGTCATTGCCGTCTTGTTAATTTGATTACTTTTATGACTACATCGCTTGGCCGCACGCCTTACATTTTTGCATTTCTCTTCACCCTACTTCTTTTTTTAAATGGATGCGGTGAACGAGTAGATAAACAGTATGACAGATTAGAACAAGCTTATGATTTAACAGAAAAAGGCTGGTTGCCAACTTGGCTTCCGAAAGACACTTTTGATCTTAAAGTACACTATGAATTAGATAGTAATCAGGTGTTTCTTCGCTTACGCACACGTGAAAATTTAGAGTGGATGCCAAAAGAATGTCTATTAAGCGAATTTATTGATCAGCTGCCTGCTTCACTACCCTCTTGGTGGCCGCTCAATGCAAATCGCTTTAGCTCTCTAAAAAAGCATTACCAAATTTATCTATGCAAAGATGAAGGCTTATGGTGGATAGCCCAACCAGAACAAGCTTCTTTTGTTTTAATCTGGCATCAAGCAGATAAAACCCAACTGTAATATAAAATAAATTTAGAACAATAAAAAAGCCATTTAAATAATGGCTTTTCATTAATGAATATATATTATTTATTTTCGATAAGCTTACTGCTATTAATCTCGATTTTTCTCGGTTTTAATGCTTCAGGTATCTCTCGTTGTAAATCAATCTTCAATAGACCGTGCTCCAAAGACGCCCCGAGTACGTTAACATGATCGCCAAGTTGGAATTTACGTTCGAAGCTGCGTTCCGCTATTCCTTGATGAATAAACTTACGCTCATGATTATCAGCCTTGTCAGCCTTTTGACCTGTCACTTTTAACGTATTGTTTTCAGACTCAATAGTGAGCTCTTCTTCAACAAATCCAGCTACCGCCATCGTGATTTGATAGCGTTCTTGTTCTAGTAACTCAATATTATAAGGTGGAAAACTAGGTTGTTTGTCTGTACGGGCAGCGGCATCCATTAACGTTGCTAAATGATCAAAGCCAATGAATGAACGATATAGTGGAGATAAATCTACTGTACGCATAATTTGTATCCTCTTTTTTAAGCGATATCCGCATAGAGTTATTTACGATTAAACTAACCCAATGCAATTTATTTTTACTTTGAGACCCTGTAAGGCGTCCTCAAAACTAGTTATATGGTCGCCAAAATTCGTTTCAAGAGTATTTTCTAACTTTTTTAATATTTATTATTTTTCCTATTCACGATTTGAATGCTTCTTATATTTAAAATTAATAAATGCATCCTAGCTGGAATCGCTTTCACGCAATAACACAGGAGCACTTGGATTATGCACAAAATTATTAGGATCAGCTTGGCGGTTTGCCGAGTTCGTGCTAATTTTCGCTCAGTTTTTTAAACAGGAAAATTGACCATGCCAAAGGCAAGCGAAATTAAAAAAAATGCGGCTGTAGAATACGACGGCCGAGTGATGATTGTTCGTGATATTGAACGCTCTGTACCTCAAGGTCGTGCAAGCGGCAGTATTTATCGCATGCGCATGTACGATGTCGTGACAGGTGGCAAAGTTGACGAGTCATTCAAAGCAGAAGACATGTTAAAACTCGCTGATTTGACTCGACGTCCAGCGATGCTGTCATACATTGATGGTGACGAATACGTATTTATGGATGAGGAAGACTACACGCCTTATCACATCAATAAGAGTGCAATTGAAGAGCAAGTTTTGTTTATCGACGAAGCGACAAAAGGATTGCTGATTGTGTTAATCGGTGAGCGCGCCGTGTCTGTCGATCTTCCTTCTGCCGTCGAACTTGTCATTGAAGAAACCTCTCCTTCTATTAAAGGTGCATCGGCAAGTGCAAGAACGAAACCTGCAAAAATGAAAACTGGTTTAGTGGTCCAAGTACCTGAGCATATTTCTACCGGCGATAAAATCCGTATTAATACGACAGAAGTGAAGTTTATTAGCCGCGCTGACTAGTCCAAATCCGCAATACATTGGTATTCAACTTAAGTGGATTCGAAAAAAGGAGCTCAGGCTCCTTTTTTTTGCCAAAGTTGAATAAAAGCGTCGATAGATTCGCATGCTCTGTTGATGTAAACGCCTACCGACGCTCTGCGCAGAATAGATGATGCGAATGTTAAATTGGCCCAATCTGCGTTTGTCTTTTGCAATGCATGGAAACTATAATCATCGCTAAACGCCATATCTACACGTCCTTTCGCTAAAAGTTCAATACCTTGCTCTGTTTTTTCTACAAACACGACAGTCGCATTCGCTTCGACAAGTTGATGATAAGTGGGTGTTTCAATACTGTTCCGCAGTAGTGTAACTGACCTTCCTGCTAAGCTAGGCAGCATTTGCCATGTATCAAGTTCACTTCCTTTTAACACGATAAACCCTAGCGTGACAAATTCCCTTCCTAAAGGTAAGAAGTCAATAAGTTCATTGATTCCCTGAGGCGGATAAAAACTCAAACACCAATCGTTTGATTCGACTAATTGCTGCGCGCGAGCAGGTGGCAGAAAATAACTTCGATAACTCCAACCTATAGGTAACGAATACTGCTCTTGCAGCATTTCAAATAATATACCATCCGCATTCAGTGATTGTGACGTGAACGGCGGATATTCCACCGCAATCACATCTAGGTACTTTGTTGCATTAGCATGCTGATTCAAACAACATAAACAAAACATAGCAATCAACATTTTTGAGTGACAGCTTAGCACCCCCATACGCTCCTTTCGTTTATACATTTTTTCTGTCCCTAAAAACCTTTTTTGTTGTTTTATCTAATGAATAGTATAGCAAAGCCGATAAGCATAGAGTGGTAGATATAGAATTCTAAAATAGACAACAATAAAGCTTAATCGGAATAGTTTTTGCTTGAAATTTAAGCGACGCACATAGTATGGCAGACTCATGAAATTATCAAAGGAAGAAACGCTGTTTTTACAAGAGTTACTTGAGTTTCATCAAGGTAATGACACTATTTTCATTAATGACGATGACGTGGAAAATGTGCAAGTGTCACTACTAAAACGTCTGTCTAAATTGGCTGAGATTTCATTGATTGCAAAAGTAAAAGACAAAGAAATCTGTTTTCCAGTAGAAAGCGAAGTAGAACTACAAAAACTTTATGAACTACACTATTCAACACCTCACATCGTTGATATTGCGGGATTTCATCGCCACTGGCGCACCACTTTAGAGAGCCAAGCAAAAATAGTAACCCCTACATTTAATGGCCACTTTAGCATTCACTCTTTATCTCTCTCTGGTGCGTTAATTGGCGATCAAAGGTATTCTTTTGATACGATTAAAGCATATTTAGAGAGACAGGTTGTTACATTAATCCCTCACCCAGATGAAGATCCAATTTCGCTTTTTGTTTCACAGGTAAGGCCGCGCGACTTCGGTAAGTTTGTCTTAGTTTTCGACGAGCTAACCCAAAGTAGTCCTACCTTAAAGAACTTTTTACTCAGAGCTTTTTTGGCAACACAGAAATAATATCATTCCTTGTTCTACAGCAAGTTTTTGACCTATAAAAAGGGGTATGCTGAAAAAAAAGGAAAAACTATGGCCACTATTCGCTTTCATGGCGCAGCGCAACAAGTCACAGGCTCATGCCACCTAATCGAATCACCCGCTGTTGGAAAAATATTGCTAGATTGCGGTATAGAGCAAGGCGGTGATGATAGAGAGCTTTACGAAAAACAATTCGATTTTAATCCTCAAGCAATTGACGCCGTTATTTTATCTCACGCCCATTTAGATCACAGTGGCATGCTTCCTAAATTAGTGCGCCAGGGTTTTCATGGAATAATTTACTGCACACATGCAACGAAAGCCTTATTAGAAATACTATTAAAAGATGCAGTATCAATTTATTTGCATGATTTAGAGCGAGAAAACATTCGCCGCGCCCGCCAAGGTGACACCCCATTATGCCCGATTATTGAACAAACTGACGTTGCGAAAACCATGTCGCTTTGTCAAAGCATTGATTACTTAGAACAAGTTAGTATTGGTAAAGCCGGTGTGCTTAAGTTTAGAGATGCGGGCCACATCCTCGGTTCAGCTATTGTAGAACTTGCACTTACTGAACGAGGTGAGCGCAAAGTGCTCGTTTTCTCAGGTGATCTAGGCAATCCAGATACGGTTTTAATGAAACCACCTGCGCCTGTTTATCATGCTGATGTATTAATGATGGAAAGTACTTACGGCGATAGAGACCATCGAAATTACACTAGTACCTGCCATCAATTCGCTGAAATTTTAACTAAAGCTAAAAAGCAAGGGGGCAACGTCCTCATCCCTTCTTTTGCGGTTGGTCGTACTCAAGAACTGTTGTTTCATCTTGGATGTTTGTACCATAAAGGAGAGTTGCAAGGTTGGCAGGTGTTTTTAGACAGTCCAATGGCCATTGCGGTAACTGAAGTCTATGACAGATGGGCTGAACTGTTAGACAAAAACGCATTACACCATCTCGAAAAATACAACTATTCATCCCTTAAAGAGTTCTTGCCCATCCTACACTTAACTCCAGAGCCTGAACAATCAATGGCGCTTAACCGAATTCAAAGTGGTGCAATTATTATTGCAGGGTCCGGCATGTGCACAGGAGGACGGATCCGCCAACATTTTAAACATCGGTTATGGCGCACCGATACAACGGTGCTATTCGTTGGATTTCAAGCACGTAATAGTTTGGGCCGATTACTGGTTGATGGTGTCAAACGTATCAAATTATTTGGCGAGCAAATTGCCGTAAAAGCACAAATTGAAACCCTAGGTGGATTTTCAGCACACGCAGGTAAAACGCAGCTCATCGAATGGCAACAGCATTTTAAAAATTCACCCAAAACCATATTAGTACACGGAGAATCGAATGCCTTAGAATCTCTGGCTCACAGCTTATACGACCAACATCAAGTTAAAGCGTTTGTTCCTCATCAAGGTGAAATATTTACTTTTTAAAGGGTTGACCTGAGACCTGATCTGGATACTTCGCCATTTCAACAGGAAAAAGTGCTTTAAAACGAGCAAGTTCTACCACCATATCTTCACCGACTTGCTCTGCATCCATTACCACAAAAGTTTTAGTACGATAGTCTAACGCCATCGGGACAATTGGAACGTTGGCTTCTTTTGCAATATACAGAAAACCACTTTTCCACTCTTTGGCATATTTTCGAGTACCTTCTGGCGCGAGTCCCAAAATTAGTTGTTCATGCTGTGAAAAAATGAGTTTAGCTTCGCCAACAATACCATGTGCACTACGTCTATCGACAGGGATCCCGCCCCATCTTCTTAACAACCAACCGAGTGGCCCGATAAAAATAGTATGCTTACCTAGAAAGCGGATTTTTACGCCCAAACTTAACTTTACCGCTATACCAATAATAAAATCCCAATTTGAGGTATGTGGTGCAACCGCTGCAACAAACTTTGGGTGTTCAGGGAAATGACCTGCTACCTTCCAGCCCATACAGCGCAATATCAAACGCCCAGCCAAGCGACCAAATGGGCTGTTCGTTCGAGGTATGCAATCCGGTATGATCGTATTCATAGTCCGATGTTCTAAGCTAAATTTATGTAAGGCTATCATTCAAATAGAAAAAAGAGTAGTTCAGACACTCGATTGTTTTTCGGTATTAGTTTACTCCACTTCACTCGGCATTCGATTAGTTTATGGCTTAACAACAACGTATTTACCAAAAGCAAGCTTCGACTTTGGCTTTAGTATGGTAGAGCAGACTTTTTTGGCAAGGTTAAGCTTTGTCGTTTATGTTTAAGTTTAGCGGTTTGCTTTCAAAAAGGAACAATCCAATGAGTCAACGGGTTATTCAAAGTGTACTTTATGCAATTGTGTTTTATTCAGCGAACTCCCAAGCGGCGATTACTTTAGATCTAAAACTCGTCAGTAATTACTTATTCAATGGTGTTTCACAAACAGATAAAAATCCAGCCTTACAACCGAATCTAAATTACGATGTTGGCAACGGCTTTTATATGGGGTTATGGTCTTCAAATGTCGACTATGGCGAAAACATTTGGCTCGAATTCGATGGTTACCTTGGTTATTACCACACCTTTGATACTGGTATCACTCTGGATACTGCCTTAAATCAATACACCTATCACGGAAGTAGCGCTGCAAGTGAACTCAACTTCCAAGAAGTTTATGTAAAATTTTCATACGAGCAAAGTCAACTCAACTTTTGGTATGCATGGGACTATTTTGGTTTTGGTGGTGGCCATTATATTGTGCAAATCGCTCAAGAAATTCAACTTGCTAAGCAAACTCGGCTTTTTATTGCGATAGACCACTCAATGACCGCCAATCGCGATGCATGGAATTGGGAAGGTAAAACCGGCTTCAGCCATGGTCAGCTAATGCTGTATCACCAACTTTCTGAGTTTGAAATTGGCCTAGGCGTCCATGCCACAACACTAAAAGAACGCTGGGGGGACACTACGTTATTACTTAGTCTCAGCAAAGCATTGACTTGGTCGTATTAATGCTTCGCCTTAGACTAAGATTTTCTATTGAACTAATGGTAATGCTTTTTCTTGCCAACCTTGTATATCCCCTTCTAAATGAAAGAATTCAATTTCTGGATCTTTCACTGCCTCCATAAAAATACTTGCTCGACGACCTGAACGGCAATACACCACTGCTGTCTTGCCTTTTAACTGCTCGAGTACATTTTTATATTTTTCGAGTTGATTAAATGGAATATTAATCGCCCCTTTAACATGGCCTGCAGAAAATTCTTCTTCAGAGCGCACATCGACTATCATATGGGGTGATTGTGACATTTGATTCGCGAGTAACGCCTCAGCACTAATCTTTATATCCTTGGCAATCACGTTGCTACTTAATAACAACAACGATAAGAGTAACGCTTTCATGATAAATCCTCACACTTTGATTATTTGTACAATTTAACGCATGAAAGTAATACGGTAAACCGATAGAATTAGGAACACTTTTCTTTGATCTGGTTTATCGGGCCTATAAACACATGAAACTCAGCCAACGCCTGCAAACGCTTGCCGATTTAGTCCCTCGCGGCGTTTATGCCCACATATGGGATTGCTGCTGTGATCATGGTTTTCTTGCCTCTGTGCTCATCGCAACAAAAAGAGCACCCAATGTACATTTTATCGACATCGTACCTGAGCTAATCGAAAAGATTACACTACGACAAAGTATGACAAACAGTGCAGTAAATTGGACTGCTCAAGCCTGTGACATAACGCGACTGCGCCTGAGCGACAGCAATGCAAGCCAATTGATTATTATTGCTGGAGTTGGAGGTGAACTGACTGCGCAGTTTATTGACGCCATTGTCGTCAACAACCCTTCCAAAGACATTGATTTTTTGCTTTGCCCTGTGCGTGATGTATATAGAACACGGCAAGCACTTATAAACTATGAATTTGGTCTGCTCGATGAGCAATTAGTGACTGAGAATAAACGCACGTATGAAATCATTTACGCGTCGCGCCAACATGCAATTCAGGCGTTATCTTTAATTGGCGAGCAACTCTGGCAACCACAAAACAGCATCCAGCTTAATTATTTAGCTCGCCTTATTAAACATTTACAAAACGCGGCTCAAACATCAGAAGAAGCGAAAAAACAATTAGCACTCTACCAACAATTAATAAAGTAAATTACATACTCATACAGCGTTTATGCATTGCACTATTATATTGTTCGGCATATTCAAGGGCCTTCTTGCGCCATGCTTGCGAGTCGGGTGTTGTGGTATCACCTAGTCCTTCGACAAAGCGCATACCACATTGCATTTTTACTTGAGCCTGCTCTAACGGCGCTATGCCAGGTAATGACTGCCCTCGATTAGCAATCGCAATCATCCTAAAATCACCTGAATCTGCATGTTTAGCGACTTCATCTTGAGCATCCAATCCCTCTAACCAAGCAAACTGTGGTGGCGCAGGAGACGACTCATTTATCGACGCAGTTGGCTCGCATCCAAGCAAAATCAAAAATAGCAAGCTAGACAGTAAACCGTGAATTTTGTAGAACCGCATTCGTCCTCCAAGTACGACGTAAACCAATTAAACCCAAAAGTAAGCCAACCCAAGATAGGGCACCGCCGCCGCTCGACTCACTGCTATTGTCTGTGGAAGGCGGCGTTGGCGGTGGTGGTGTTGCTTGTACTTCAATCGCTAATGTTGCTGACGCTTCGCCACCATTGCCATCACTTATGGTGTAATTTAGTGACTCTTGACCACTGAATCCCGACGCTGGCGTGTAATTAATGCCATTTTCTGTCTGTTCTACGGTGCCGGTTCCAGTGTAACTTATCGCGACTAAGGTAATAGTATCACCATCAACATCCGAGTCATTTGCAAGCAAATCTGCCGTGTTATTGGTTGTGTTTTGCATTACGATCAAAGCATCGTCAGCGGCGACTGGCAAATCATTCACCGCGAGCACCGTTACTTTCAATGTAAACTCGCTGCTCGTCAGCGATCCATCGGATACCGTTGCTTTTACTTGCAACTCACCATTAAAGTCTTCATTTGGTTTGATAACATTACCAATGACTGAATAGTTATCACCTGCAACAAAACTTAAAACGAGCGAATCAAGTGGTGAATCTGGGTCGCTAAACTGCACCTGAGATCGCGCGATGGTTAAGCTTTGATCTTCATTTACTTGTAACACCGCGTGGCCCGTTATTTGCGGTGCATCGTTGATCGAGTTAACTTGGATTGGCGTGATAAACACCGTGCTTTGTTTTGCTCCATCATTGGCGACGACATTGACATTAAGCGTACCGTTAAAATTGTGCGAAGGCGTAATAGTATTACCATTAAAAGTATAATTCGCGCCATTTAATACAGCGATAGACAGACTACTTGTTGGCGAGTCAACGTCGACGATTGTAAATTGACTTTTTGTCAAAGTGGTACTGGAGTCTTCATCTATCTGAATGGACGCTACATTTATAATAGAGGGTGCATCATTAACTGCGTTAATCGCTACCTCTAATGTGAAAGGATCACTATCAAATTTTCCATCGTTAACCACGACCGGCACAGACAAAACACCATTATAGTCTTTACTTGGCTGTAATTTTGTTTGCCCTACCAATGTATAATTGTTACCACTCAGTAGTCTTAAACTAAAACCATTGGGATAATCGCTGTCAGGATCAGATACCAACACGTGATTAAAAGTCACTTCTATTTGGCTGTCTTCGTCGCCTGAAATGCGATTTTGTCCAGTTATGGTCGGTGCAATCAGATTCGGCGTGCCAGAGATCGTAAATTGTCCAGGATTTACTGCAAAGAAAATATTGTCTGAGCACCGAACTAAAAGCCTAGCTTTATCAGTTTGCAATGAAGGTACGGAAATACCTTCATTGCCATCGTTTGCCGTTGTATTTTTCAATACAGTGGAGAAATTACTGCCATCACTTGCGAGCAAAATATCAACATTAGCACACGAGATAGGGGCTGAGGCAGTTTGCCCAACGTTCCAAACGACTTGGACCGTTTCTGTACCTGCCCACACTTCACCCGCTTTAGGTTTCGTAATCGTAAATGCACCAGTACCTGAAATCGTCGAAACTTTCATGGTGTCCGTTGCAATATTTCCCTGATTGTCGCGAGCAATCAGTTTAAAATTTAACGTCCTCGCAGTGGTAGGATATGTTTCACCTAAAACCGTTTTATTCTGTAAAACATCGCTTAGTCTAGGAAGATAACGCACTGGCTCTGAAATAGGCATCCAAGCTCTGAATAATGGTCGTGTTCCATCATCTACCATCGTTGCTTTATTGCTAGATTCTGTACCTAGGTCGAATTGCTCCCATGAATAAGTGAGTACATCACCATCAGGATCACTGCCTGTTCCTGTCAATTTAAACGGTGTATTAGCAGGGATCAAATAGTCAGCCCCAGCATTAACTGTTGGTGCTGCATTGTTAATTTGTTTACTTGTGCCACAGGTAGCAGATTGCGAAATGAACGCGCGCATTTGTGCAACAGAATGCGAGTGAAAAAACGCATCTGAGTTACTTTGTAAGTTCTGTTCACCACAAATACCGGCATAGGCCATAATCGTAGAGCCACTACCTGGCTCCACGGCGTCTTCGGCAGAACGATTCGAGCACGCATCAGTAGTGCCGTTAAAACTGTGCGCACCGCTAAATTGATGACCAAGTTCATGAGCGACATAATCAACAACAAAAGGATCTGCGGTCGGACTTGGTGAGCCAGTCATACCACCCCACTTGTAATCTTTGTTACAAACTACGCCTAAATAAGCAACACCACCGCCTCCCGTATTAAAAACATGACCGATATCATAATTATTCGTCCCGATAGTCCCATCGACCACCATTTGGTTTTTATCTAAATCCGTGTCATCGTTTGCAAAGGGATCGGTTGCTGGATCGGTAAATATGATAGTGTCATTGTTTGCTACAAGCTCGAGTTGCACCCCTAACTCAACGCGGTAAATTTCGTTAATTCGATTCAATGCCGTCACCATTGCAGACAATGCACTGGCTTTTGTCCCGCCATGAAACGCGGTATATTCTCCCGCTGCTGCAATTGCTATTCGGTATATTTTTTGCGAATACACCGCATCATTCTGAATCTGATACGACGAGGAGAAATTGTCATCTTCTGCATATAAAACGTGTTCTACTCGGCGATGATTTGTTTGAGCATCTTCTTTAAAATAACTAACATGAGTTTTTGAGCGTCTAGGTGCAAGTGGATCAATAAACGCTCGCTTACCTTGGTAAGTAAACATGCCATGAAAGCCTTGATCTGAAATATCAAAGCGGCCACGGTGCTCTGGGTTGTCTACTTGTATTCCTTCAAAAGTCCGAAAGTGACCATATTTTTCTTGCAGCGCATGCGCATAAACCGGTGAATCCACGAGCTTAAAAGTCGTGAAACTGCCATCTGGCATAGGAAGGCGCAATTGAAATTCAGTCGACCCCTTATCCAATAAGAGTTGCGACAACTCGCTTAAATTTGCTTCTAACTGCATCGATTTTGATAAAACAAACGATGCGGTAACCGTCTGGTTTTCTGATTTTGTGCTCGCATTTTGCCAATATAAAGTTTGCGTTTGCTCATTGGCATGCACGGCAAAGCTCAAACTACTCAATAAGGTAAAAAGTACGCCGATTACACTTTTAGGTGTGAGATTTTTCGATAATTTAATCATGGGTTTAGCCCTTCCGTTTCGGTTATCTCTAAACACGCTTATTTATCGTTGTAGTCTTATTCTAGTGTACACGAGTTCACAATCTAGCTACTTCTTGCATCCGAGATGCCGAAATGCAGTTGGGGTGACAATCTGTTGAAGTTGTCACCAACGTTAATCTAAAAGTATATACCCAAGTTTCCTCAAGATCCTTTTTCAATGAAAAATAGCAATTTGAATGGCGCGAAACCGATGCAAAATATCACAAAGCTAAAGTGATGCCGAGCCCCTCAATTCCTAAATTGCTTTCGTATTTAAAATAGAATTGAAATAACATTGAAAAATAGTGCTGTCAGGTTCTTATGCTCGATTAAGAAGCCCGCAGTCAAACGCCATTAATTTAGAAAAAATATATTTCTATCAATGAGCTGGAAAGTTCTTATTCTCTTGCTACACTGGGTTTATGCATCTTTTTCTTTTTGCCGTTTACGATACGCTTCTAGGATGAACACCCATGACAATTTCCGTGGCGATTTGCCACCATACTGAGTATCACTACGACAAACCCGTGGCGATGTCTCCTCATGTCTTTCGCTTGAGACCTGCACCGCACAGCCGAACGCCGATTAAAAGTTATTCACTCAATATTTCGCCTAAAAATCACTTCATTAATTGGCAACAAGACCCTTTTGGTAACTACTTAGCGCGTGTCGTATTCCCTGAAAAAACCAAACACTTTTCGTTCACGGTCGATCTCGTTGCTGAAATGACGGTCATTAACCCGTTTGACTTCTTTTTAGAACCCTATGCAGAAACGTATCCATTTGAATACGAAACTAGACTAAAACAAGATTTAGTCCCTTATCTTGAAAAAGAACCAGCTTCTGCCGCCTTTAAAGCGCTCATCGATGAGCTAAAAACCCAAGACACGACCGCAACCGTTGATTACTTGGTTAAGATAAATCAGACGCTATGTCATTTAATCCAATACGGCATTCGATTAGAAGCGGGTGTCCAAAGTGTTGATGAAACCCTTAGTAAACGCTCGGGGTCATGTCGAGATAGTGCGTGGCTCATGGTACAACTTTGCCGCCACCTTGGGATGGCAGCTCGTTTTGTTTCTGGGTATTTAATTCAGCTTACCGCGGATGAAAAATCACTTGATGGACCAAGCGGTCCAGAAAACGACTTTACGGATCTCCATGCATGGTGCGAGATTTACATTCCTGGCGCTGGTTGGATTGGCCTTGACCCAACCTCCGGCTTATTTGCTGGTGAAGGTCATATTCCGCTCGCATGCACACCAAACTTTGAATCAGCGGCACCAGTTACGGGAGCCATTGACCAATGTGAGTCGACGTTTAAGTTTAGCAACAGTGTATCTAGGTTAGATGAACCACCAAGAGTCACCAAACCATATAACCCTGAACAATGGCAAAAAATTGATGATCTCGGACAAACAGTTGATAACAAATTAAAAAGCCTTGGCATTGAAATGACCATGGGGGGAGAGCCTACCTTTATCTCCATTGATGACATGCAAAGTGCCCAGTGGAATACCGCCGCAGATGGCAAAGACAAACGTCGCCTTGCTCATAATTTGTTTATGCGTATGGTCGATACCTTTAGTAAAGGCGCTTTACGTCATTATGGGCAAGGTAAGTGGTATCCTGGAGAGCCTTTACCCCGTTGGCAATATGCCTGCTACTGGCGTAAAGATGGCCAACCGATATGGTCTAATCCTAAACGCCTTGCCGATTTAAATGAATCGCAGCACTATACCGAAGAAGACGCTCAAACCTTCGCCAATACCCTTGCGAATAAATTAGGCTTAACGACCGATGTCGTCATTACGGCCTATGAAGATACCTTATATCACCTTTGGCAAGAAGGGAATTTACCGCTCGACGTATCACCTGAACAGCCTGAATTATTGCACGCTATGACGCGTAAAGGTTTCCTCAGTAAATTGGAGAAAGGCCTTGATAAACCTGCAGGGTTTATCATCCCATTACAGTGGGACTTTAGCTTTAATGGTTGGCAAAGTGTGGTTTGGCAATTTCGACGTGGCTATTGCTTTTTATTGCCCGGCGACTCTCCGCTAGGCTACCGTTTACCTTTATCTAGTTTAGGGGTGGTTTCTCCTGTCCCAGAACGTGATCCGGCCGATATTCCCAACCAATTTGATTCTGGTTCTTTCAGAGCGAGTGGTTATATAGGCACGCAATTAATCAAAACGGCGCTCGCAATCGAAGTACGTGAAGGCAAGCTACATCTATTTATGCCGCCTGTTTCACACTTTGAACACTACCTAAGCTTGCTCAATACTATAGAACACGTCTGTGAGACGTTGGATGTCAGTATCGTCATTGAGGGCTATACACCTCCCCATGACACACGAGTGAACAAATTTGCGGTTACACCTGATCCCGGTGTGATTGAAGTAAATATACATCCATCAAGTTCATGGCAAGAACTCGAGAGTAATACCAACACGCTGTATCAACTCGCCAAAGAGTCACGTCTTGGTACCGATAAATTCATGCTTGATGGCCGCCATACGGGCACCGGCGGTGGTAATCATGTCACCATTGGTGGAGCAACTCCCATGCAAAGCCCCTTTTTACGTCGACCCGATGTATTAAGGAGTTTTATTACCTATTGGCAGCATCACCCTGGTCTTTCATACCTGTTTTCTAGCCTTTTTATCGGCCCGACAAGCCAAGCTCCTAGAGTCGACGAAGCGCGTGATGAAGTACTTTACGAATTAGAAATTGCCTTTTCACAAATGCCAGAGGGCGAAGTACCAGAGCCATGGCTCGTTGACCGTTTACTGCGCCATTTATTGGTTGATTTAACCGGAAACACTCATCGTGCGGAATTTTGCATTGATAAGCTCTACTCCCCAGACTCACCCACAGGGCGATTGGGCATTGTTGAATTTCGTGGGTTTGAAATGCCGCCCCACGCTCACATGAGCTTAGTTCAAATGCTCTTGTTAAGAACCTTGTTAGTGTATTTCTGGCAACGTCCTTATCATCGCCCTCTGATCCGTTGGGGAACTGAATTACACGATAAATTTCTACTTTCAACCCATGTAAAGCAAGATCTTTCTTCCATCTGCGATGAGCTCAATGAAGCAGGTTTACCATTTAAATTAGAATGGTTAGAGCCATTTTTTGCTTTTCGTTTCCCGCGCTGTGGCAAACGCGACATTGAAAATATGCATTTGCAATTGTTCACCGCCATTGAACCTTGGCATGTCTTAGGTGAAGAAGCGACCGCATCTGGCACCACTCGATACGTTGATTCATCCCTTGAACGAGTTGAACTCAAAATATCTAACATGACGGACTCTCGTTACATAATCAGCTGTAATAATCGTCGATTGCCTTTACAAGCCACCTCAACAGCAGGTGAGTTTGTTGCAGGTATTCGCTTTAGAGCATGGCAGCCACCCAGTGCACTGCATCCAACGATCGGTGTCCATGCGCCATTGGTCTTTGATGTCTACGATACGTGGTCTGGTCGTTCGGTTGGCGGATTTACCTACCATGTTAGCCACCCCGGTGGGCGTAATTTTGAAGTGAATCCCATCAACGCCTTTGAAGCTGAAGGCAGACGACTAGCCCGCTTTTGGGATTTTGGTCATACGCCAAGTGTTCAAGCACCAATCAACCGTTCTGGTAGTTTTACAAAAGTTGAACGTTTTTTTGAAACTCATGAGGCACAAGCGCACTATCAATTACCGCCAGAAGAGCCTCTTAACCGGCATTATCCAAATACGTTAGATTTGCGCTATGCCATTAACCCGATGTGGAAGTAACGAATATGTCGGAACAAATAGAGTCAACTGCAACTGAAATTCCTTCATGGCTCAGTGGCTATTTGCAAGCATCCAAAACACAAGGGCAGTTCGAAGAGCTTTTAAAACACCTCTCTCATTTAAGCGGGGAGGAGCTCAACCTGCGCGCCTCTGAAATTACGCGTTTATTACGTAACGGCGGATTTGTTGAAAGTGGTGATGCGGTTGGTTGGAAGCTCGATCCATTACCTTTTTTGTTATCGAATGAAGACTGGCAATATATTGAAGCCGGCGTAAAACAACGTGTGAAGTTGCTGACTCATATCGTAAAAGATGTGTACAGCGGTCAAAAACTCGTTACGCAAAACATCATTAATGCCCAAGATCTCTTTAATCACCCTGAATATTTAAGAGAAGTGCATACCTTGCCAAAATCAGAAGTTGGCTTGTTTATGCTCGCGATTGATATAGCCAAAACTGAACAAGGTGAGTTTTACGTGCTCAACGAGCATGGTCAGTTTCCTCGTGGACTTGGGATGTTGCTGGAAAGCCGCATTATTGCTCGTCGAGTAATGAGCGAAGAGTTCAAAGAATATGGCGTACAACGTATTGCCGTGTTCTTTCAATCACTTCAACGGGCAATTAACAATGCCCTAAACAGCAGCAGCGATCCGCGAGTGGTGATTTTAAGTACCGGACCGAACGACAAATATTACTCAGAACAAACGTTTTTAGCCTCTTACTTAGGCTATACCTTAGTACGAAGCGCCGATCTCACGGTGCGAAAAGGCAAGGTGTGGTTAAAAGCACTTGATGGACTTCGCAAAGTGGATGTCATCGTGCGATGGGTAAATGATCGTCACTTAGATTCATTAGAGCAACAAGAATACTCTGAATTTGGCGTACCGGGTTTATTGCAAGCGCTACGAAAACGCAAAGTAAAATTACTTAACCCATTTGGCAGTAACTTACTTGGCGTGCCCGCAACACGCAGACATATCGACACTCTTTGTCAATCGCTTTTGGGTGAACCTCTGACATTAAAAGAGCCAAAAACCTTCGCCCCCCATGAGGTAGCATCGGAGAATTGGGCACATTACGAGCTACGTGCAAAACGTGACAATAAATTTAAGTTAGATAGTGAAAAAGAGTTCGATGTGGTACAGCGTGAAGTCACCAACAATCCCGAAGGATTTTATTTCAAAGAAAAAGTTCCGGTGATCAATGCGCCCTTTTGGGGTAACGGCCAGTTAATCAATAAACCGGTTGCGTTTCGCGTATTTGTATTAATGGCAGAAAACCAAGTTCACTTGCTGCCCTCCGCCATGTGTTTTTCATTGACTGACAACAGCCACCCTGAACCTATGTTAATTAAGGATTGTTGGCTACAACACCAACAATTTGGCAGCACGTTCGACCCGCTAAGCAAATCTGCTAAATTGCCACAAAAAATCGAAGACATGGCACTCGTTGAAGGTCTTGTGTCATCGCGCTCTGCAGAGAACTTATTTTGGTTAGGATCTGGGCTGGAACGAGCGGAAAATCTTGGTCGATTGCTACGGTTGTTTATCGAACGTTATACGGAACAAGCGTTATACCCTGATGAAAACAACATGAGTGTGTTAACGTGGATTGCTAATGGCATTGAAGCACAACATTTAGTTTATCCATATCATGTTAGTCAGTTAACCCAACCTACCTGCATCGTTAGTTTTAAAACCCTCGCGCGCGGTATGTTAAATGACAAGCAAAAAACAGGCAGTTTGGCGCTTACCGTCAGTTATCTTATTAATTCGGGTTTACAAGTACGTGAACTGCTTTCTTATGACAGCATGAGAATGCTAGAAAACTTAAAAAATGAAATTGGCCGAATGGCTGAATTTAACGAACAAACCTCAAGCCATGCAATGCAATCCAGTATAGACAGCATTGTCGGCAACATCATGGCATTTAATGGTTCATTACTCGATAGCATGCCGGTCGTCAATGGGTCTTTTATGCTCGACATGGGACGTCGAGTTGAGCGAATAGTTCAATTAATTGCCATGATCGATACACTACTAACAACCGAATTAGACCCAGCAGAACAACTCAATTTACTCGATGCCGTACTGGCTGCTCAAGTCAGTTCAATCACACATCGACGTCGCTATCGCACCTTTCAAAGTGTCGCGACCGGCCTTGAGCTATTACTGCTCGATGCAGAATACCCTCGTTCTTTGGTTTATCAAATCAATGCATTGTTAGATTTAACAACCGCCCTTCCTACCAAAGGACGCTCTGGATTTGCCAGTAACTTAGAGAAAATATTGATTAAACTCAAAGCGGATATCTTAATTTCAGACAATACTTTGCTTTCTAGCGCAACCGAAAAACGTCGTAGTGAGTTGCAAAAATTGATGCGAGAAGCTCAATCCAAACTAACACAATTTCAAGAGCTTGTGCAGTTACAATATTTTACTCATACCAAAACGGCCACTAAGGTCAGTTGGCAAATACAGTAGTCGGGAGGGCATAGTGAAATACATTATTAAACACACGACAACCTATGACTACACCGAAAATGTGAGTCTAAGTCAAAATCAAGCTCGTTTGATACCACAAAATAGTGAACTACAACGCTGTTTCAAATACGACATAAAAGTCGAACCTAACGCTGATTATCTCGATGAGTTTAGAGATTATTATGGTAATGCGGTCAGTGTATTTGAGGTACCAACCCTACATAAGAAAATGACAGTAACTGCGACTAGCGAAGTCGAGATTTCTACACGACAAGCGCTGTTCGACAACACACCGTGGGAGCATGTTCGTGAGCTTTTGAGATCGCCAACCGATAAAAACCAAGTGCTCGCCAGTGAATTTTGTTTACCTACGTTACTTACTACGGCCAATCAAGATATAAAAAATTATACACTGCAATCCTTTACCCCGAATCGGCCATTTCTAGAGGCTGTAGAAGATTTAATGGGCCGCATTTTTACTGAGTTTTCGTTTGATAATTCCTTTTCAACAATCAACACACCAATCAGTGATGTTTTTACGCATAAGAAAGGGGTGTGTCAGGACTTTTCTCACTTAGCCATTGCCTGTATTCGCAGCCTAAACTTACCCGTACGTTATGTCAGCGGCTACATTGAAACATTACCTCCTCCTGGACAAGAAAAACTCACTGGCGCAGACGCGACCCACGCATGGTTTTCAATTTATCTCCCTGCCACCGGCTGGGTAGATTTTGACCCGACAAACAATTTAAAACCACAAGAGCAACACATCACCTTGGCAATTGGCCGGGACTTTAACGACGTTACGCCACTTAAAGGGGTAATGTATGGCGGCGGAGCACATCAGCTTCACGTTGCGGTTGATATGACCCCGATAAACACAAGCCAAGACATAAACAAAACTAAGGAGTAAGTTATGGCGTTTGAATGGCAACACTATCAATGCCGTGATTTCTTTGACGAGCTAATAAAACAGACTGGCACACCACACAAATACGCTGAAAGAATCTACAGCTATTTAAGCCAACTTAGCCCTGAGGAAATGGTTGCAGCACGCAACACCGCCGAATTAGCGATTAAAGAAATGGGTATCACCTTTACCGTCTATGGCGATGGAAGCTCAATAGATAGAGCCTGGCCGATTGATGTAATTCCGCGCACAATTGCAGCTTCAGAGTGGCGAAATATAGAACAGGGGCTCATACAACGTGTTCAAGCATTGAACCTCTTTATTGATGACTTGTATCACAAGCAAAGTATTATTAAAGATGGCATATTCCCGCGGGAGTTACTTGATAAGTCAGTCAATTTTCGCAAACAGTGCGTTGGTATCAATCCCCCCCATGGGATCTGGGCTCATATCTGTGGATCCGATTTGGTGCGTGATAATGACGGTACTATGTATGTTCTAGAAGACAATCTACGCGTACCTTCTGGCGTTTCTTATATGCTTGAAAATCGTTCGGTTATAAAGCGGGTTTTTCCAGAGCTATTCGAATTGGTCGATGTGTTACCTGTCAACGACTATCCTTCTCAGTTATTTGACATGTTAGCTGCAATGTCCCCTCGCCCATTGGATTTACCAGAGGTCGTCGTGTTAACTCCCGGTATTTATAATTCAGCGTATTTCGAACATTGTTATTTGGCACAAGAAATGGGTTGTGAGTTAGTGGAAGGTCGTGACTTAGTTGTGCAAGATGATGATTGCGTATATATGAAAACCATTCACGGACTTCGTCGCGTCGATGTAATTTATCGTCGTATTGACGATTTATTCCTGGATCCTGAAGCATTCAATCCAGACTCTCAACTTGGTGTTAAGGGCCTATTACGTGCTTGGCGTGCTGGAAAGGTAGCGTTAGTCAACGCACCTGGGGCCGGTGTGGCCGACGATAAAGTGGTTTATACCTATGTACCCGACATGATCCGCTATTATTTAGGCGAAGAAATGAAGCTACCCAATGTTGAAACATTTCGTTGTTATGAAGAAAAACACCTCAAACATGTCATCGCAAACATTGATAAATTGGTGGTGAAACCGGCGAATGAATCGGGTGGTTACGGACTGATGATTGGCCCAAAGTCAACGAAAAAGCAACATCAAGAATGTATTGAGCAAATCAAAGCTGACCCAAGAAACTTTATTGCGCAACCAACTTTAAGTTTGTCGACGGTTCCTACCCTAGATGGAAATAACATTGAAGGTCGCCACGTAGATTTGCGTCCATTTATTTTATCCTCTGGCGAGTCGACTTACGTTACGACCGGTGGCCTCACGCGAGTCGCGCTCGTTAAAGGCTCGCTCGTGGTCAACTCGTCACAAGGTGGTGGAAGTAAAGACACTTGGATTGTGGAGGAAGAATAAAATGCTCTCACGTGTAGCTGAAACCTTATATTGGACCGCTCGTTATGTTGAACGAGCAGAAAACTTGGCCCGTCTGGTCAATGTTAATAACCTTTTATTAATGGATTTACCAAAAGGTGTTTCGCCCGGTTGGGCACCACTGATAGACATCACTGGCAGTCGTTCTAACTTCGATCAGATTTATTCAGAATACAACGAAAAGAATGTATTGAAGTTTTTGACTGTGGATGCGCGAAATTATTCGTCTATATATAGCTCTCTAATGTTTGCCAGAGACAATACGCGAACAGTACGAGAAGTCATTCCGCGTCAAGCATGGGAAATCATTAACCACGCATTTAATCAGATCAAAGAAAACCCGAATGATTTATTGAACAAACGGTCGCGATTTGAAGCACTCAAACAAATCATTGATTCCGGTTTGTTGTTCTTTGGTGCACTCGACTCCACCATGAACCACAATCACTTATATCGGTTCACTCGATTTGGGTCGATATTAGAACGTGCCGACATGACCACCCGAATCATTGACGTTCGATACTCAGTACTCGATTTACCCGTTCAAGATAAAACGTTTGAAAATATTAAATGGGTGAGTGTGCTACGTTCGCTTAGTGCTTATCAAATGTATCGTCAAGAAATGGGGGTTCGCGTTAAACCGAATGATGTCTTGCAATTTTTACTGTTTAGCCCCACCTTTCCTCGCTCAGTGCTATTTTGCTTAAACCACTTAATGTCACTTGTGCAAGATTTTCCAGAAAACGAGGGAATGAAAGAACGGATCGCTCACAGCATAAAAGAACTCACGAGTTGGGATACCAATGAATTAAAAGCGCAAGCTTTGCATGATTTTATGGATGAAATTCAAATTGATTTAGCTGACATTCACAACCAGCTCGCGAAACAGTACTTCCTAAAAGACTAACGTCTATATATTCAGTAATAAGCACCAACCACGTTGGTGCTTTACACCACTAAATTCGTTTACACCTATTTACATACACATCTCACATAAATAAGACCTATTATCAATAACCTAAGCGCAAGCACCATAATGCAATACTTTTTTCCAGTTTCATGATTACCATTTTTAGGTACACTGCACACCAAAAGATAACGCTGTCATTCATCTACAATTGGAGTAGCACGTGAAAATCAATCAGTTACTAGGGAAACTGAAAGTTGCAGCGAAGCTGCGTTTACTCATCGCGCTTGCAAGCGTGATCATCATTAGCTTACAAATTACATCGGCAACTAAGTTACGAAATACCATTATTGCCGAGCGCGAAATTAAAGCAACGACACTAGTACAAACATTAGAGTCACAAATTGAACATATTGCAAAAACCTCTGAACTCAGTGAGACCCAGCGTAAAGCGCAAATCAACGATCTGATTAATGCCGCTCGTTATGATAATTCAGGTTATTTCTTTTTATTTGATACTCAGGGCAACATGGTCGTACACCCCATTAAACCACACCTAAACGGTTTATCCATGACCAGCCACCCAACCCACTTTATTGCCAAAGCGTTTCAACAATTCGTGAAAACGGCCACACAACAAGGATCTGGATTTGTTCACTACCTGTGGCCAAAGCCTGGTTCTTACGACACAGAACGAAAAGTGTCCTATGTAAAAAAGCTAGATGCGTGGTCTTTGATCCTTGGCACTGGGATCTATCTGACTGATGTTGAAGAACAGTATCAATATGCACTTATCCAATTAACGATAGAAACTGTCCTCTACATTGCTTTATTGCTGGGTTTATCCACGTTAATTTCACGCAATATCATCAAACCGTTACATAAACTAACACGTACGATGGACTTGATCGCTCAAAATAGAGATTTGACGATCCAATTAAAAAGCCAAGGAAACGACGAGTTAGCGCAAATGGCGGTTGCCTTTAACCATATGACGACTGATTTTCGCACCGTTGTAAATCATATTAATGACAACACTTGCGCCCTTGCGTCTTCAGCAGAAGAACTTGCGTGTGTAACCAACCAAATCCAAACTGGTATCGCACAGCAAAATTCCGATACCGAAATGGCGAAACACCAAATTGGTGAAATTGACGAATGTGCCCAAACCATGTTCGCCCAAACGCAATTAGCACTTGAAAAAGTCGCTAATACCTCAGCGCTTACCGCCAATGGCCTGAGTTACCTAAAAGAAACAGTTGAAAGCATCGAACAAATAGGATTTCGTGTTGAATCTGCATCGATTGCTGCAACACACTTACAAAAGTCTTCAAATCAAATTGAAATGGTTTTAGAAGTGATCAATAAAATCACCGAACAAACTAACTTGCTTGCTTTGAATGCCGCCATTGAAGCAGCGCGCGCTGGTGAGCAAGGCCGCGGTTTTGCCGTTGTTGCAGATGAAGTGCGAACTTTGGCTATGCGTACTCAGCAATCTACCTTGGATATTAAAGATATTATCAGCGAGATCCAACGTGGCGTGATGGCAACCGTCGAAGACATGCAAAACTGTAAACAGGCGACAGAACTAGGTAAGCACCTTGGCCAGCAAACAAATGATGCACTCAAGACCATTCATTACGCGGTCAATGAAATTAGTGATTTGAACCAACAAATTGCGAAAAGCACCGCTGCACAAAGTCTCTCAATATCCAATGTTGTACAAGGTATGTTAGGGATTGCAAGTGTCGCAGAACAAACTGAAACAGGCGCTAAGCATACTCAAGCATCTAGCCACCAGCTAAGTGAAATGTCTTGTGAACTCAATAATGTAGTTAGTCAGTTTAAAGTCGCGTAACAGTAAAGCAACACGTTCATCCTATAAAACCAGCAGAAAAAATGACAACTGCTGGTTTTTCATTCCATTGGTGTCTTTATACCCAAATACTTGACCCGAGGACGCGCTCCCGAATTTCGACTACGTAGTGACGCCCATTTCAAGGAAGCTACATTCTTGCATGAAAATGCCTAGTATTGAAAACACAGTGATGCGCTGAAGCACACCTCTTTAAGTAGATTGGATATACTCCTCATTTCGAGATTTTTATCCAATGCTCTTCAATAAAAAGGTCGTTTTCTGGTCCGAAATGGATCCACGTACCATTCTCGATTCGACATTGAAAATCAAATACTTTCCCTTTAATTCCTGCGTAAGTACTCACCTCAACGGTTTCGATATAGCGACCTCGCTCAACTCGATACTGCCCACTGGCTGAAACAGTCACTTCTCCATTAGGTTGCCAGGTAATAAAGTGAACCACACCGTCAATAAGTAACTTTCTGCTTAGCGTTGACCCGCCTTTTATCTCACCGACCAACTGGCCTTGTTTATTCGTGTATTTGGCATAATCTAAAGACCAGCTTCCCTCTAACTGCTGCGCATTGCAGGTGCTTGCACCTGCAGAAAATCCAATAAATAATAAGCTAATACCAGACAACAGTGTCGTCTTTTGCATCCCCTTTCCCCCTAAAAAAGACAGCGGTGTCTAACCGTTAAATTAACACAGTCGACACACTGAAGAGACCGTTTTCACTTGAAAATAAATCAACATATGAAAGAGGCAGAGATACAACGCACAGCACACTATGATGCTAGTAATAGTCTCTAGAATTTGATACCAAAGAAGAAAACAAATCAACACCAAACAAACAGTTGATTTTAATATAAAAAAGTACCGTGATTGTGCCTAGATTGATTAGTGCGGGCTACGCCCAAATGGTCAGTGTTATACCCAAACCCCTTTTTAAAGATAAAAGTTACTTATGTAGTAAAAACTTACTTAAAGAGTGTGTAAGAGCATCGACTTGGATCGGCTTGGCTAAATAGTCATTCATGCCCGCGTTTAAGCAATTTTCTTCGTCACCTTTCATGGCATTTGCGGTTAACGCCAAAATCGGAATACGTTTCAATCGCGTGCCAGCCTCACCTTGGCGGATCCGTTGAGTCGCTTCAAAGCCATCCATTTCGGGCATTTGGCAATCCATTAACACTAAAGCTATCGGATCGGTTTCTTGATAGTGAACTTTAAGTACATCAATCGCTTCTCGTCCATTATTGGCAATCGTTACTTTCAAACCTAAATTGTCGAGTAACTTGCTTGCAACTAGTTGATTAACTTTATTATCTTCAACTAAAAGAACATGATGATTAAATTTAACGTTATCAGGAAGTTCTTCTATATCAATTTTTCTCAATCCTGTTTTTTTCGCTTCAAGTTGCTTACAAAGTGACTGAATTTGTGCCGGAGTCAATGGCTTGTGAACATAATCGACAAAGCCCTTATCAATAAAATACGCTTTAGTTTCTTCATCGGCCAGCGAGCCTAAAAGCGCAATTTTAAGAGACTTGAATACCTCTAATTGTTGAGCCCATTGCTCTGTTTTGTCTCCATTAATTGTCCGTGCTAATAAAATTACATCAAAGTCGTACGCATTAATCAGGTTGTTTGCTTCAATTAACGTCCTTGCAATTTTGACATTAATGTCGCGCACTTTAAGCATTTCTGACATCGCAATTGCACTGCTATTATTTCCTTCGATCAATAATCCTCGCAGTGTTTTTTGTTTACAACAGGCTGTCTCGTGCTGTGCGCCAGATTTGTCAAAATAGACGTCAAAGAAAAAGCGACTGCCTTTGCCTTTTTCGCTTTCTACGCCAACCTGACCATGCATTAACTCACAGAGTTTTTTCACAATGGCAAGCCCCAAACCCGTTCCGCCGAATTGCCTCGTGGTTGATGCATCCACCTGACTAAAAGACGAAAACAATCGAGACTGTTCTAACTCTGAAATACCGATCCCTGTATCAGAGATTTGCGCGCTTACACAAACTCTATCAGCGTCAAGCTGAGTTGAAAACTTAACCAATATCTCACCTTGAGAGGTAAACTTGATTGCATTACTCACTAAATTGCTGACAATTTGTCGAAATCGTATGGGGTCTCCTACCACAAATACATGTTGGACTTGACTAGTATCTAGAATAAATTCAACCTGATTTGTTTCCACTTTATAAGACAACGCTGAAATCATTTCACTGATCAACGCTTCTAAATTAAATTCAACTTCCTCTAATTCAAGTTTATCGGCTTCTATTTTCGAAAAATCTAAAATATCGTTGATGAGCGTAAGTAAACTTTGCGCACTACCTTTTGCAACATTAACAAAATTCGTTTGATGGTCTTTAAGCGGTTCTTTTTCAAGCAAACTTAACATGCCTATCACTCCATTCATGGGAGTGCGGATCTCATGACTCATGTTCGCCAAAAATTCAGATTTCAGCTTAGATGCCTCTTCAGCCTTTTCTTTTGATTCTGCGAGCTTCACATTCAATTGAAGTAAGGCGTGTTGTGTTTCTTTGTTTTTTGCAAGGCGCATTTCTCCAACCATGATAGCAAAACCAAAATTAAACATTTGCTGCGCTATCATTACAGATATCATGAACATATGCATAACAAAGCTCGTGTCTTGCAACGCCGCTATATTGCCGCTTTGCACAGCCGAAGTTCCGCGAGCCGCGGCTGCAAACACTAATATGACAAGTCCAATAGTAATGAGTAAAGAGGAAGTCGAGATCTCTTTTCGTTTTGCTGCCAAAAGAACGTAAATAGCCCATATTCCACTGACTGAAATGAAAAACATCCCAAGCATTAGCCGATTTTCATAACTGGGAAAGACATAGGTAAAGGCGAGCTGAAGCATCGCAAACACCGAAAAATAGGTAACAATAGGAATGCTCGGTATCTTACCTGCTGTCGCCTCGTAAAGACCGACAACCAATACCAAAATAGATAATTGGCCACACCAATTCGATACAACAAAACGAAAAAAATCCGGCAAAACACCTTGGGCTGCAAATAAACCGAAATTTATCAACAACAGCCAAGGAGATAGTCCCCAGTATACCGTTGCTTTAATATCGCGATTCGCTATCCATAAAAATGAAAGCGCTATTGCTGAGGTCAACAATGCAAATGCGTTCATAATTAGAATAGTGTGTGACGATAATTCAAACATAAAAACCTTTGAAACAGGGACTTGTAATTGTAATGCTATCAATAACTTTAGGCGAGGGTCACGGGGGTGTAAAGTTTATGATTTATAAAGTGGAAGTGAGGAGCTAGATGTGCACAACTTACTGAAAATAAGTTGTGCACTATGTGTTTTTAAACTATTTCTTTTTCTTTTTCGCAGCTTTTAAGATTTCCACTTGGTGCTGTGAAAACTTAATAATGCTGCCTGGATAAGCACGACCACCTGGGTAATCCCAATCAGATGGGCGACTTGACTCGACAACTTTGCGAAACGCTTTACAGGTTTTTTTACTTGGCGTATCGCCAAGTTTTTCGGCATACGCTTTTAAATAATTATCCGGAGCACCATCATTTTGAAGCATACAAAACGCTTCGGTCGAATAAACGACTTCTTCTTCGTCAGCGTTGGCAGTTGCAGAAAAAGCGATTGCAGACAACATTGCACCAATCAAAACTTTCTTCATGTGATTCCTCTGTAAACATTTTGTTAGTTGTAATAATTCAATATAAACTTAGACGAGATAGCACTAACTGCAAGTTTGTCATTGTGTTATCAAGAAATAGTGCTATCCAATATGTAAATTATTTACTACAAATACAAAGGACGAATGTTAGTCTGCTGCTATTTTAATTCAGTTTAATCAAATAAAAGTGTATTAATTTCCTTAATTTTATCAGATAGATAATCGGTATCAGGTTCAAATACCTGACTCAGTTTACCCGACTCTAGAGACAAGCAACGAACTGGCCTTTTCTTTACACAATGAATTGAGAGTTCTATCAAGACGGCAACTTCTTCGTGCACTTGATAATGAATAAAGTCGTTATTTGTTTCATACATCACGACACAGCCTTTAATTGCGCCTTCATCAATCGTACTGGTAATGAGAGACGCTTGTGCGGTATTGGTGTACTCTCGGTGATGAATAAGCGTTCGTTCGACATTACAACCGTCATAAATCAACACAAATATCGGTTCAGCGACAGAATACGCCAATTTGGCATTTGCCTGCCCGGCTTGATGCGTGAAAGGTAAAAACCGCGCTTGCAAGGTAAAATATTGATTGGTGAGTAGTGGCAATACGCCCTCAACATTTTTTACTTGCCACGGGATCTTTTCATCTGTTGTAGCAGTCAATCGACACCTTGATTTATTTTGCGTAAAACCAAAATCAGGGAGCTCGCCAAAGTGCTGAATTTCTCGAACCATTTCTTCAATTAAAAACGATTTATTCAAATTAAGTTGATGTAATAGTTGCGCCAAACGACACTGTTTACGCTGGGTTGCCGTATTTTTTTCGAATAGCGTTTTTGCCTCTAAATCAAAACTCGCTAAGGTCAATGCTGGCGCACTTTGTGGTTTAAATACGATTGCCATCTAGATTACCTCCGCGCTACGCTCAGTTAGGTTTTTTGAAACCTTTGAGGTGTTACACAACCAATCAATCGCCTTTAAAGACACGTCAGCATTACAATGATAGAGCTGATACATCTTTAGCAATTTCATTGCCTTACTTGGTGAACGCTGTGACAACGCTTCGAGTGCGCTCCATGCTATCGGCAGTAATGAGGCACGCGATAATTGATATAACGCATGCAAACTGCTGGCGCAGGATGCGCGTTTTAAAAACGCAGTAAAACACAACAAATTAGTATGACGTTGATATTTTAGCTCCGCCGACAAAATCACATGAGTGTTTGCACAGATCTGCGCTCTAAAGGCGTGCTCACTTGACTTCCCTACATTTACCAAAAAAACCGCATCTGGCGAAGATTCTATGTTAAGCGCACTACTTGCTGAAAACGATTGTGTCGTATTCTGGGCCAGTGTTACCTGCTTAACTTGATCTTTAACACCAAACACTGGGGTCACGTCATGATATTCTTTAAGTACGATCTGAAATATCTTAATCATGACAGTGCCTTTTAGTACACGAATGGATGCAGGCCCCTCTGAATAGAAAAAGTCTGGCTTTAATGCTCCGCTCAGCACTATTACTTTATTTATTAGGGTATCTTGCAGCACCAGACCTCGATGTCCATAAACACAATCTACATCAGATTGAGATCCTACCTCTTTTATATGAGCGCCAAGTGCCCCTCTCGAAAAGTTCATAACATTCATATCCATTGATTCATCCTTGTTTACCCAAGTTACTAGAACGAAAGGTTCTATCGCTTCACTTTAGGTTTAACACAAATCCTCAAGCTTGCTGCTTGCGTTAATAAACGAATTACGAATAGAAAATAACAAATTGAGAGGTGATAATTTCTTAATTGCCCTCATACTGAGTTAAATTAAATTGGTTCAAGTTGAGTTCTTCTCGCGTTCACGTCACGAAAATAAAAATTACCAAAGAAATGAGCTAACTAATTGAAATTAAAATATAAGAAAACAATGCAGTGAAATAGTCACTTACACTTTCTAATTTTGTACTGCGTTTTACAATGTGAGCGTGATACTGCAGAACTGCGTAACTTGAGGTGCTTTGTTTTTCGACCTTTCATGCGCGCGCGCCACGCTTTGAAACTCCCCTGGGTCATATGACCTCGCATAAATTCGATGAGTTCAGATTCACTCAACCCATACTCTTGTTTAATCGCTTCAAAAGGCGTTCTATCTTCCCATGCCATCTCGATGATCCGCGAGCACGCTTCTTGGGTATAAATCACTGTTTTAGCCTCATTTGTTCATTGAATTGTGTTACGTAGAGAAGTTGAGTTAGATCAGCATGTCCCACAAAAAATGCCATTTACCCAGTAAAATTTGCACAGTATGCCAACGATCTTTTACATGGCGTAAAAAGTGGCGCAATAACTGGGAAGCAGTAAAATATTGTTCGAAACGTTGTGCGGGGCACGCCTAACGCTTTTTCGCGAACATGGCACTAGGTGACAGGTTAAACCATTTTTGGAAGGCTTTATTTAACGAGCTCTGCTCTTGAAACCCGAGCGCAAAAGCTAATTCTCTCATTGAAACCGTCCCAAGCAGCAGTGTTGCTCTCATTTTTCTTTCTTCATCCAGTAGTTTTAAAAACGAGGTGCCTTCGCTTTTTAATCTTCGCTGCAATTGCCGAGGTGAAATCCCAAATTCTTCCGCGATAGTCGTTTGACATACATGGAGCAAACTCGGAGACTGCGATAATAAAGATTTTACTGTAAGTGCTGCTGACTGATTCGGACACAGCACGTTCATTGCCTTTTCTGAAAGTGTTGCAAAGGTAAAAAACAACGTAGGATCTCGACTTATTATTGGCTTATCTAACAAATTAGGATCGAATGTCATACGGTTCGTTAATGAGCGTTTTATCTCACAACCAAACCATGATTCCAAAATGTTGTGTTCTACTTTGCTTATATCGCAGTTCAATTCAAGTAACGTAGGGGCGATATTCTCTCCCACTAATTGACGTGCCATGGCAACCCACGCAGTCATATTGCGCAATAAAGCGTCACGACTCAAAGATGGCTCAGTTAACCACGAAATAGTCGCCTCGCTGTCGTTAGATTCAAACTTCGCCTTACCAAGGTTCGCTACTAGCGCATCAAACTTCAATAAACCTTCAATTGCTTGTGCTAAGTTTTTGCTTGCCCCCACTAGATAGCCCAACAAGCCATAATCCGAGGGCGAAATTGCTTGGCCTAATCTAAATCCGATCAGAGGTTCAGATAAAAGTCTGCGAGCTGCTGCGAGCACGTTTTCATACACCATCAAGCTGACGCGCTGCTCAGGGTCACTTGGTAGTGATTCTTCTAAGTGCAATTCAAGTTGCGCCAACGAGATACCGTGTCGATTTAAGAAGCCTACTACACTCGCAAAATACACATAGGAAATTGAAATAGTCATGTCGCAAATAGACAAATTAAAGACGTATACTAGCAAGATACCTTATTTACCAAGTGGTAGGCTAGCGCTGATAGGTAAATCCCTAATCGACTTGAAAATGCCTGTTTCGAACCCCACAGGGCAAGCATCTCCAAGTAGATTGGGTATATATGAGACGATATAATGACCTGTAATGTTAATATTCACCTTACTAAAACTGTTAATTGCTCTAAAGCAACATTGAAGCAAGTGTTTCTCTGCGATGAAACACTGAATACGTTTTTTCCGTACAAAATAACAAATCTAATTTCACGAAAAACGCCGCAAAACTTGCCAACAGTAGGTGACTTGCGCCTCGTAAGTACTCTTGGCATTTCATTTGTAGAACGTATTACCGAGTCAAGCGATAGCAAAATCTGCTATGAAATAGTCGGTCGCTTTGTACTTAAATGCCATCGTGGCGAAATCACATTAAACCAAAAGCAAAACCACACCCAAATCGACTATGTCATCTCTTGCCAAAGCCCATGGTTTGTACCAAGTGTCTTTGTACGCTGGCTAATCGCTAGGGATATTAAGAAGGGGCTAGATAAATTAAGGAAACATTATGCCTAATGTAGAATGGTTACTGTTAGCCTTGAGTCCATTGTTCGGCTTGTCTGTAGTCGTTGAATACTATTTTGCAAAACGGCTCTATCAGTGGCGTGATTCATTCATGAATGCCCTACTTGCGCTCAGTCATCAACTCGTCGACGCACTCTCATTGTTATTATTAATGCCTTGTTTCTATTGGCTAAGTAATTTTGCACTCTTTACCATCGAACTTACTACTTGGACGCTATTCCTTGGATTTATTTTACAAGATTTCCTTTATTATTGGTTTCATCGTGCCTCTCATCATATTCATTGGTTTTGGACCGCACATAGTGTGCATCACAGCTCAACATTAATGAACTTTACTACCGCATTTAGACAAAGTGTGTTGTATCCCATTACTGGCATGTGGTTGTTTTGGTTACCAATGATCGTCATTGGCTTTGAACCAAAATTGGTCTTAACGATTGTTGCCATTAATTTAGCTTTTCAGTTTTTTGTTCATACGCAACTCGTTACATCGCTCGGATGGTTAGAAAAGGTGTTGAACACGCCGACTCATCATCGCCTGCATCATGCAAGTAACGATTGTTATATCGATAAGAACTTTGCCGGCGTTTTGATCATTTGGGACAAGCTTTTTGGTACATTCGTCGAACCACAACAAGGGGTTTCAATCCAGTACGGGATACGTGGAGCACTGCCAACATCGTCTTTTTGGGCAATCAATTTTGCTCAGTTTCTATTTATGGTTTCATTATTCAAACGCGCCCCAACCATCACTCAGAAAATACGGGTACTTTTTGCGTATCCTATTGACTTACCTCCTATCCAAAAACCCGTTGAGTTTAGCGAGTTTAAGCCTCATAGTAAGGGGACTAACCAATACGGAGATAATTCGAATGATCACTAAAGGCCAGCAACTCCCGCAAGGTACACTTTCACAACTCACTGCCGAAGGTATGGTAAACCACGATGTAAGTGCGTTATTTGCAAATAAAAAAGCCGTTGTTTTTGCCGTCCCTGGTGCATTTACGCCGACATGTTCAGCAGCACATTTACCAGGTTTCGTTACCCTTGCCGATAAAATGAAAGCAAAAGGTGTTGATTTTATCGCCTGTATTTCCGTTAATGATGCGTTTGTGATGAAAGCTTGGGGTGAGGCTCAAAATGCCGAAGAGTTAATGATGTTAGGTGATGGCGATGGCAGTTTTACTAAAGCGCTTGGGTTAGAAATGGACACTGCCGGTTTCGGTGGTCTCCGTTCACAACGATATGCCATGATAGTTGACAATGGCACAGTCACGACGTTAAACGTTGAAGCACCAAAAGTATTTGAAGTAAGTAAAGCGGAAGTGATCTTAGAAGCGCTGTAATCTCTACGACTCATTAAGTAGCCCCGCACTCATCGCTTTTAATACCGCGCGAGTGCGGTCTCGAGTTTGTAATTTAGCCAAAATGGCAGAGACATGATTTTTAACCGTGCCTGGGGCCAAAAAAACCGCTTCGGCAATTTCTTTGTTTGAATACCCTGCCGCGATTAGCTTTAAAATACTTAACTCACGTTCGTTTAATGGTTCAATGTTGGGGTCGGCAAATGTTGCCAATTGACTTTGGCTTAACTGACCGAGTAAAACAGGCTCCGCTAACGTTTGTCCTTGGTAGACCAATTCAATCGCGTTAGATAGTTTCTCACTATCAATATCCTTGAGTAAAAAGCCATTCGCCCCCTCTTTCATCGCTTCTAAAAAGAGCTCGGGTTCATCAAATGTAGTAAGCATGATCACTTTGGTATTAGTATCGTTGATTCTAATCTCACGCAAAAACTCAATCCCATCCATGTGGGGCATCCGCACATCCACGAGCATCACATCCACGTCTTGTGAGCGGTGTAACTGAAGTGCCTGCTCACCACTACCCGCTTGCCAAACTAAGTCAAAATTCGGTGAAAGTGACAGTAAACTGGCAATACCTTGGCGAACGAGTGCTTGGTCATCAATAAGGGCTATGTGGATCATGGCTTTTCTCCTGTGGGCACTCGGGCTGTTACCTGCCATTTATTTTTATCGAGATCTCGATGTATCGAAAGGGCACCGCCAATTTGCTCCATGCGCTCTTTCATCGAGTTTAACCCAATATTACTACCCAAACGCATGGATAAATCTTGATTAATATCGTTTTCGACACTCAACGTAACCTGCTCGCTATTTTCTTGCAAACGAACAAATACCACTCCTGAACCATATTTTATTGCATTAGTAAGTGCTTCTTGACACACACGAAATAACGCTTCCGTCGCCATATTTGATATGTTTTGGTTAGCCAGTGCATGCTCAAAATAGATCGTTCTACTGGTTAATCTTGACGTTAATTCATTGATCACAGAAACCAAATCCAATTTTATCGACGCGCGCTCTGCTCGAACCACTTTGCGAATTTCATTGAGCAGCTCTTTTGCTAATTGCTTAGTTTCATCAACACCTTGTTTCATTACAGGCTCACTTTGGTGTGATAGATAGTCCAAATTCAAAATCAACGCCGTCAATTGGTGTCCACAAATATCGTGCAAATCGCGACTAAGCTGCAATCGTTCAGATTGCCGAATAGATTGAGCCAACATCGTTTGCGTTGCGGCCAACTCTGCATTTTTGAATTCTAATGTTTCACGAGCCAATTGTTCTTTAATCGCATTAAAACTGATTGCTAAAGAAAAACATTGAAACGCTAAATACAACGAATTGTTTATAACCACATTTAACCAGTTTTGCTGCCAATACATCACATGAATAGCACCGACGAAGAAATTAACTGCAACTACAACCCATACACATCGGCGCATTGTATAAATAAAAGGTAATTGACCTGCGATAATGACCAGTAGAATATGGCTCATCACATTAGGCGTAAATACACTGAGTATTACAAATAACACGAGTTGCAGCATAATGGCCATGTGCTGTAAACGTTTAGGTTGTTTGGCATAACTGGCTAGGTTTACAGCTAAAAAGCCGACCATAAACAGCCCGATGAGAATGGTTAACCACATTACACTCAGCGACGATTTAACAATAGTTGCTGTGATTATTGTGCCTAAAATACCTGAAATACAGAGTATTGGATTAAATGGTTCCCGCGCTTTAATCTTACTCATGATCCTCGCTTACCAATTCAGAAGATGACTTTTAGCGCTGCGTCACATTAACAAGGTGTCTATTTTGCTACCAGGGCACCAGCGTTACCACCGGGAAAAACTTGAAGATGATCATGGCAAGTACCACTCTTTTGTATTTCAAATGACCAGTGCTGCAGCATTGTATGTCGCACTAAACAATATCACGAAGTTCGATTGAGCACTACCGGCTAATGCATTAAATCAGGAACAAACCATTGCATCAGACAAACAAGCTGTTAGTACCTCCGTCTGAACTCTCACTACAAAGACAGACAGTTCAAGTCACTTCGCTCAGACATTCGTCTTAGTTTTTTCGGTTGCCTTTTGTGATTATTTTCTTGCGGTGTGCGTGATTAAGCGCATACTGATATTTCAATTAAGGCTGTGACAAAGGAACAGAGTAATGTCAAAACCAAAAGTAACGTATTTCGATGTCAATGGTGGTCGCGCGGAGCCGATCCGCTTAGCGTTTTTTATCGGTGGTATCGAGTTTGAAGATGACCGTTTTCCCTACGCGGATTTTGCCGAAGTTAAGAAGCGTACACCGCTTGGTCAAGTTCCAACTTTAGAGATGGATGGTCAGATTATTACACAGTCAAATGCCATTACCAGTTACGTTGGCAAACTGGCCGGTCTTTACCCTAATGATGATTTTCAAGCGCTTTTGTGTGAAGAAATTATGTGCTCTATTGAAGATGTCACCACTCGCATTGTCGGCACATTTGGGTTAGACGGTGAAGCACTTAAAACGGCTCGTGAAAAACTTCTAAATGACTACCTGATCCCTCACTTAAAATGGCTAGAGTCTAAGTTATCAGGCAATGACTATTTCATAGAGAGTCGCTTAACCGTTGCCGATTTAAAAGTCATGGCCCATTTGGGTTGGATGCAAAGTGGCATGTTAGAACACATTCCAAACACAGCCATTGCGCAGCATACACCCGCTCTAAATACCTATTTTAGTAAACTAAGACAACACCCTAAAATTACAGAATATTATCAGAATCACTAAACTATTCTCCCGACACCTCGGGCAGCATTATTCCTAAATGCGGCTCGAGAAACTCCGTTGTTTTAATGTCAATACTCTTCCTCGATTTGACATCTAAAACAACTCGACCCAATTACTTAATCGCCCCCTTAGAGTAAATAGTTAAAAAAGAACAAATCGACAAACTTTAAGCACGTTAAATTTACCTAAACATCATTTTTTAGAACATCTAAATCACTGTAAAAATTTATCTATCTTCATCATTATTGATTAAAATCATTACAACTCAAATAGATGAAAAAAGAGCTTCTTTTCTAGTATGTTGTCCCGAGTATTTGGTAGGTACTTCCAGTAAACTAGTCGCAGTCATCTGCCTGTACAATTACAAACATGAATAAGTTTCATAGCGCAAACGCCATCTACAACCATCTCAAAAAGGCTGATTCGCTTACCAATCAGCTCGATTATGCGGTAACGCTTTTTAAACAAACCTTTAATGTTGATGGTATCGCTCTTTGGATATTAAACGCCCCGAAAACCGCTTACGAATGTGAGTATTACAGTGGTTCTCAACCTTCGAATCTTGGGAAATTCATTGCTGTAGATAAAATTCCACCGAGTTTACTGTCGCTTAAACGATTTAATTTATTTACCAGTTTAGAGCTTATGTGTGCTGAAGAGCTGGCTTTCTTAGCCAGTCAACGCGCACTAGGCGATAACGCGGTTGATTACATACTTATTCCAATTGCACCAGGTAAAGAAGTCATCGGTTTTATTTCTATCCGTAGTAACAATAAAGTCAGCGAATGGGAATCCGAACATATCGATACATTACTTTTAGTCGTTTCCCAACTCAAAGAAAGTGTCATGCGCGACAGGTACGAGCAACTATCTAAAGCTTGTCACCGCGAATCATTTTTACTGGATGAAATACAAAAAATCGCCAAAGTGGGTGGATGGCAATACGATTTACAAAATGGTGAGCTTTATTGGTCTGACGAGACGTATCGGATCTACGGATATCCTGTTGGTTCAGAAATAGACCCATCAAAAGGCATTTCTCATTATTTGGGTGAAGATCAGCAAACCATTGCAAACGATTTTGACGCATTAATAAATCAGCAAAAGCCTTACACGCGTGAACTACGCTTTATTGACGCTAAAGGCAAATTTAAATGGGTTAGGACATCCGGACGATTACGCACCCAAAATGGCAAAGCATTGTATGCCTATGGTGCATTCGAAGATATTACCATTTTAAAAGATTTAATTATCCAAGAACAAGATGCTCATCGCTACCTCGCAACCGTAATAGACAACCTAAACGATGTCATTGTCACCATTTCTGAAGACGGGATCATTTTAACTGCTAATTCTAAATTAAAGGCCGTGTTTGGCTATGAACCACACGAGCTCATAGGCCAAAATGTCGCCTGTTTGATGCCTTCCCCATATAAAGAAATGCACCAACAATATATCCAAAGTTATTTAAAAACTGGAAAAGCACAGATTATTGGACTAGGCAGAGAACTTCCTGCAATCAAAAAAAATAACGAAATCTTTCCAATCGAACTGGCTTTAACCGAGGTCAAACAAGGTGAACAACGCATTTTTATTGGCATTGTAAAAGACATTTCCGAGCGTAAAACTGCAGAAGATAAGCTCTATAAACTAGCCTATTTCAGCCCGTTAACCAACTTGCCCAACGCATTTTCATTCGAAGAGCAAATAACCAAACACATAGAAAAAGTACGTTTAGTCAACGGACGTTTACTCGTTATAAAAATAGACATCGATAACTTTTCCAAAATTAATCTGGCTCACTCTCGTAAAGCTGGTGATTATGCCATATCAATGATTGCAGATAGATTAAGACTCTTTTCCAACGACTATTTTGAACTGTATCATTTGCGAGGAGACATTTTTTATCTCGTGAGCCGCAATTCTCAACAAAAAACTGAATTGGAATTGCGACTACATTGTGACTCACTAGCAACTCAAATAAAGCAACAGCTTGCTAACGAAGTCATCATAGAAGGAATGCCATATCGCCTCTCCGCATCCATTGTAAGCGCGATCATTGATGGCGAGTACGCATCCGTCGAAGTACTATACGAATTACTCGCTATGGCCGTTAAAAGGTTGAAATTAGGTGGAGGTAATCAGCACACGATTGTAGATAACCATGCTCATCAATATTTAGAACGCCGTGCTCGCATCAAATCTATGTTGCCTAGTGCGCTGCTAAATAACGAGTTTTTCTTGGTTTTACAGCCTCAATTCGATATTCACAAACAGTATACGTCATCAGAAGTACTCATTCGTTGGAATAGCAAAGAGTTTGGTTTTATCTCCCCTGGCGAGTTTATCGAAATAGCCGAAGAAAGCGGCGACATCATCGCGATTGGTTATTGGATTCTAGAACAAGTTGCTAAACTGCTGTCACTCCAGCAGCCTAAAGGGCGTTTAGCCATTAATATCAGCGCAAAGCAGTTAGCAAAACCTGAGTTTGAAGAAACACTTTTTCACTATTTCACGCATTACAACGTTTCACTCAAAAAAATCATTTTAGAAGTGACAGAAACAACGTTGGTGCAAGACTTAGAGCAAATCAGAGAAAAGTTAAAACGCTTAACGGCACTTGGGATTGAATTTTCCATTGACGATTTCGGTACGGGCTATTCAAGTTTAAGTTACTTACAAAACTTAGGGATCCATGAAATCAAAATAGACAAATCCTTTATTGATGAGATAGATGGCGTCACGCCAGTGCCTATTGTTGACTCTATCATCCAACTTGCTAATAGCTTAGGTGCGAGAGTGGTTGCCGAAGGCGTCGAAAATCAAACTCAATTCGATTATCTTGTGCATAAAGAATGTGATGTAATCCAAGGCTACTTATTGTCCAAACCATTGCCCATCGAAGACTGGGTAAAGGTAATTTGACTTACCTTTTAATTTATTGAGCACGACACGCCATTTCTTCCTTGGTGTTTAACATCAAACATGGCGTGATCCGCTTTTGTTACCACTTGTAAGTGCGTAAGAGCCTCTTCAACCTGTGCGCATCCAAAGCTACCTGTGATATAAATTGACCTATCATCAAATTGTAAAGGAATTTGAGCTAAAGCTTGTCTCAACGCTTGGGCTATCTTTTCACAACGCTCAAGTGCCGTGTTTGGCAAAAGGATTAAAAACTCCTCACCACCATAGCGACTGCTTGTTAACCCGCTAGGTAAATGCTTATTTAAAATCTCTGCGATGTGTTTGATCGCTAAGTCACCGATATCATGACCATATTCGTCATTAATAAGCTTAAACTTATCAATATCAAATAAAATAACACTGTATACTACATCGCGTTTGAGCCAATGTTCATGAAGGCTTTTAAGCTTTCTCATCACTGCTCGACGATTCAATAAATTAGTTAACTGATCGCGTTCGCTTAATAGGCGAATTTTGTTAGTAAGCCTGGCCAAAGCACAGGCGAACATCATTATATTGATTAATAACGTTAAGACAGTGTATGCCCAAAGCATCGGCACTGATTGCTCTGAATGAATGCTATTTACGGCAAGACTATCCTCAGGAAACACAACAAATACAATCAAACGCCCTAAAAACGCCAAAGCCATAAAAATCGTCGGTAGCATCATAAAAACAGCAGGAAGACGACCAAAAGCGTTAAAAATACCCAAATATATGATGTAACTAACTAGGCTAAAGTTAACCATGGCACTCAGTGAAAAAATAACGCCCATGTAAAGTTGTAGCTCTGCACCGGGTTTTATAAATGCCATAATTACGGCAAAACCAGCCCATACATATAAGCTCCATTCATGCGTCACAGTGAGTTTGAATAAGCGACACATTCCACTGAAAATAAAAGCAATCCCCAAAAGGATCGCTTGATCCGCAAGATGCCAATAAAAATAGTGGGGTGAATCAGTACGCAGTGTCGTTAGCCCTAAACCGAGCAACACTAATCCATTTGAAAGTGCAAAAAAACGACTGGCTTTCGGCGCTATTTTCAATGGATGCGCCATTAAACCCCAACCTATCATGCTAATCGTTGTTAAGATTGCAATAAAAGTCAGTAGCATTTGTGCTTGCGGATAAAACTGCATATTACTCCAAAACGATTAAGGCACTATTGACCGTATGTAATGTTTGCAAATTAGAACAACCATTATTGACTGTTAAGTATTAACCACATCCTCTTACTTTGCGATAAACCATCATGTAAAAACTCACGTGACGATTGCTTTTTTCAATTACGTCCTTGCCGACATAGACGGTAAAACCTGCTCTATCGTGCAATTTAAAGAGTAAATCCATTTATATGTTTTTGCTATATATTTATAACAAAAAAACAAAAAACACAGCATACGAAACACAAACAAAATTAAAACATTCCAAACATAAAAAACATATAAACCAATACTTTTATACTATTTTACTATTGATTTTTTGTAAAAAATAAAGAATCATAGTGCAGGTTCGCAAAGATAATAAGGGATGCGCTCATCGTAAAGGATTAATGAAACACACTTTAATAGGAGTTTAGTGTGTCATTACTTTGTGTTGTGTTAGCTGTTCTACGGATGACCCAACATTGAGTGTTAACTATGATAAAAACATCAATATTGACAGGCGCTATTGCTTTGTCACTGTTTACACCGGTTGTTTCAGCCAATAATTGTCAAAGCCAACTACATGGCATTAATGCTGGGCGTGGTGATGTAGGTTTACTATTTTCCTTAGATGAAGAAAGTGGCGCTGCAAGCGCTCATTCAGTCGCCGCATTTAGCGCTGCGGCATTAGCTTATGACAGTACTTCTAAGCGTATGTATTACGTTTCAAGCCCTCAGCCAGCAACGTACAAAGTAGATACGAGTCATTTAGCATTAAGTGACGAACTGCGAGCTCATTTGCCAATCAGTGGTGAAAAGTTCAATTACATTCGTTTAGCGTACTACGACTACAACACGCGTCAACATGTCGTCGTTGGTCGCACAAAGCAAGTGCTTGGCTTAGTATACGATGAAACATTAGATGCATTACTAGGCGAAAGTTACGGTAGTCTTTACCAAATTGATAAAAACACTGGAGAAGCCCAAGAACTGGGTCACTTAAATAACCCTGATGGTTATCATCGCGGTGATTTGGTCATTAAAAACAACCAACTTTATCTTGTGACAGCATCAAGCTTGTATCAGATCGATCGAAGCAACTACCAAGTGACTAAAGTCGCTGATCATGATTTAAAATCCGTTACAGGTGCGGCACTCGCTCAATCTGGCAAGATAGTAATAAGTGAGGTGATCAACAATGATTACGGGTACACCAACAAAACCCGCTTATTCGAACTCGATAACGAAACTGGCAAAACCTGCTATATTTCAACCCTTCCCGTACGATTAAATGACTTAGCAAGTAAAGATGATGAAGCTGTTGCTTGTTATAGCAAACCCATTTGTACAGGCGGGCGTCCTAGTATTCCAAGTATTCGTTTAGAATCAAATGTAGAAGAAATCATTGAAGGCGGGAATTTAGAATACAGTGTGGTCTTAAGCAACGCCTATGACGAAGATGTTGTCGTTCAACTTGAAATCAATGATATCACAACGACACCAGCTGACTACCGTCCAATTCCTGCACAATTAACGATCCCTTCTGGGCAAACAAGTGCAAATATTATAATTGAAACCATTGATGATTCAGAGTATTCAGAATCTCTTTCCTTTACGCTTAATGTCGAGGCGTCTAAAAATGCAACCGGCTCTGCAAGTGCTACTGGAACCATTGTAAATGATGACGAACAATGTACCCCAATTCCACACACTCGTATTAGCTATCAATTTGTGAACGAAGACTCGGTACTCGATAATGACTGGGGGATCCGTGTTAGTGGGCGCTATATCAAGCTATTAGATGAACGAGGCCCCAGCGGCTACTACGATGTTCAATCGGGTTATCCATTTGACTACGTGCTCGCAATTAATGGTGACAGTAACAATCTTACGCTGAACTATCGGATCAATGGAAACACTCAGTATTGGGAGGATCAAAACGATGCTGACTTCAACGATTTTGTTGTTAACGTCACGACTCAATCAATTTTGAAGGGATGCCAATAGCATCTCCTACTGTGCCCAAGCCAAACCCAACTTCGGTTGGGTTTTTTCATAGTGGCGTTCTTTTCGTTAATCTAGATCAATAACGTGATTTGGATTTCGACCCGTCATCACTAAATAACGTTTTCATCGCATCTGCAAAAGACTTTAGCTGTTCTTTCATCGTGATCTTTTCACTGATCTCAATACTGCCAAGTATGTTTTTGCCTACAACATGGATACGTGGTCGTTGTTTGTCGACTCCAACATTGCCATAGTATTTACGATTGTTTGACACAGACCCCAATATATTCGTTGTTTGGGTAGTGACGTCGATACCTGAAGGCACAGTAATTTCTAGACTCCATAGCCAACCGTTTACTTCAATAACCACATCTTGGCTTGCAAACATTGCTCTCGTGAAGTCCAACTCTACACTGCCCGCATACACTTCAATTTGCATATGTTTCGGCACAATCCATTCACCGCCACGATGATCCGAACTTAGGATAGATTTAATGGTGATTTCATTTGCACCTTCATTTGCGGCGCAAAATGTTGGTCTCATCCTAGCAGCTTTCTCGCTGTGATAACGCGGATCTGATTGCAGTGGTAAGTCTGCTACTAACGTAAGTAATGCTTCCTGACAGGTTAACTCATAAGCTTTGTCTAAACGTCGTTCAAATGCTTCGGCGGATAGTTCACCATGACTATAATTAAGAATAAGCTGATCAATCACTTCTTCTTTAACTTTTTCTAATGGTCTGTCTTTTGCGGCGACGGTCATGCTGGTATTTCCTTTTTAAAGCAAATTAAGTTAAACGTTAAGTAACAACTTTCGTGCCAAGTAATAATACACTAAAATTCATATAGTTACCATTTTGAGCATTTTGTTTTACAGTAAATTTGACGAAGTATTAGCCAAAAATGTAACTGATATGTAGTCATTTTGACTATTGACCAAACATCACGTCGAACGTTATGCTCAACAACACATCAGACCAGTTTGGTATCTTTATGAAAACACGCTTTACAGAACTTTTTGGCATCGAAAATCCTATTGTGTTACCAGGTATGAGTTGGATCTCAGTCCCTGAACTGGTTGCCGCGGTTTGTAATGCCGGTGGTCTTGGGATCTTAGCGACCGGCCCACTCAGCCAAACACAAACGCGTGCGGCCATTGCAAAAATCCGGAGCTTAACCGATAAACCCTTTGGTATCGGTGTCACATTAATGATGCCAGGAGCCAAAGAAAACGCCAAAATTGCGCTTGAAGAACAAGTACCTGTCATTAACTTTTCCCTTGGCAAGGGGGATTGGATTGTCCAAGCGGCAAAAGAGTACGGTGGTAAAGTCATCGCCACCGTAGTGACAGAAAAGCACGCTCTCGCCGCCGAGCGCGCTGGCGTCGATGCTTTGCTTGTTACTGGCCATGAAGCCGCAGCTCATGGCGGCGAAGTAACCTCGTTATGTTTAGTACCAAACATCGTTGATTTAGTCTCGATACCTGTTATTGCCGCAGGTGGGTTTTCAGATGGTCGTGGTCTTGTCGCAGCGCTTGCATTGGGGGCCGATGCCGTCGCTATGGGTTCTCGATTTGCTACGAGCAACGAAAGTCCTGTTCATAACAATGTTAAAAATGCCGTCGTCGAAAAGCGCGTTGCCGACACCATCTACTCTAAAAACTTTGACGGTTTATATGCTCGTGTGATGAAAACGCCGATGGCGCAAAAAGTAACTCAAAAGCCCATGAATTTTTTCGTCGCTGTTTTAAAGTCGTTTAAAGCGGCCAAACTGGTCGATATGCCGCTTTGGAAGTTGCTTATTGGGCTTTTCGCTCAATTCGACAAAATTAAACTGCTGACTCTCTTTGGTGCTGCGACTGAAAAGCTCGAAGCGGCAACAATTCATGGCGATTTAGAAAACGGTGTGCAATTTATAGGGCAATCACAAGGTTTAATACGAAGCGTCGATTCTGTCCAAGAGATTATGACAAAAATAATGGAAGATGCGAAAAAAGTAACAAATTCAATTAGTGAATACTGAAAACTCTAAAAAACACGTTAGGCCATTTTCTGCTTAGATACCGCTACCTCATGCTAAAAGTAGCGGTAGACCCTGTGTTATTGGTATAATTCTGCGTTATAATACAGCGGTTTCAGTCCACCACAATTCGTGAATTTGAACGTTAATTCACTTTCAGGTGGTACTCTCGTAGACGTTCTAAATTTTTGTAAGCAAGCGCCGCGCATCTCTACGGCGATTAAATGAGTAAAGCTCGGCTTTTGTTGGATTTTATGAATATAGATACGCTCATTTTCTTTCATTTCAATAATGTCGTAGTCTTGCCATTGCGACGCTTCTTCAAGCGCTTTTAACTCACGGGCATACAGCTTTTCGGCAAAAACCATTTCTTTACGCTCGAACAGCATACTACCGCCTTGATCGGGATCGGCATCATAGACGTCGGCTAAAACGGTAACTTCTTCACCGCGTATTAAGCGCTCTATGTTGAAACGTTTTGTTTTAATCGTCAGCACATCCATATCTCTAACCATTGCTAAAAATGCCACGTCCTTGTTGTCAATTTTATAAACAATCTGAACATCTCGAGGCTTTTCGTACGTGGCGAGAGACACTGCGAGAATACTAGAGCCATGGTTCACTAACACCATAGTTTGCTCCCCTTCCCAAGCTGGATTGAGTGGTGGCGGCTCTGGCTTTTTTTCTTCCGCAAAAACAATACTCGATACTAAACCAACTAAAACAACAATCCACTTCATAAATCACTCATTTTCGAAAAAATATTAGTTAAGGTATAGCGCACTAAAAGGTTTGAAACAACTCTAAAGTCTTGCTGTGCTAGGGAGGTTTTACTTTCGTTCTAAAGAGAGATAATTTCTCGGCACACTTGTTGCGGCTTGATGAAACAGGGAATCAAGACTTCCATCGGCAAGCATGCTCTTTACCTGTTGGCAAAGCTGATTATGAAGATCGGCATGTTTGGTTTTCTTTGATACACCAAGAAAGCCTTGCGCTCCTGCAAACATAAATTCAGCTTTTTTAACCTTTTTCTGGAGGTTTTTCGCCACAATGACACTATCAGCAAACCGCTCTTCACTGACAAATGTATCAATTCGCTGCTTTAATAACATATCAACGAGGCTAGCTTCATTCGCCATAGCAACTTTGTTCAGCGATTCATCTTTGTCAAATCGCTCATCATTGCTGTGTCCCATCGTAGTACCGATCAGCAGCTTTGCCAAATCATCATAACGCTTCAACTTAATATTTTCTGTTCGCAACACATAGAATACTTTATTCGATTGATAATAATACGGCGTAACGAAATCGATGAATTGTTCACGTTCAGCGTTTTTTAGCATAGAAGAAACAACGTCAATTTCACCAAGCTCAATCATTCGCAAGCAGCGTTTCCAAGGGCATGATACTAACGTTAAATCGTAGCCTAAACGTTCGCTCAACACAGAGAAAAGATCAATATCTAATCCACCAATAAAGTCATCTTCAACGATGGTGTATGGCGGCCAATGCGGCACCCCTAAAAGTAGAACTGGCTTTTTTGCAAGTACAGTAAAACTTAACAATAGAGTAAAAATGAAAGCCAAGATCTTCATTGATAACAGCACAGATGAGATTAGAAAAGGACGCCCATTTTATCATCAATATCGGCGTTGTCGACTCCACCTAAATAAAGAAGGGATCTAAAACGATACTTTTCCTTTAAGTTAGCAAGGTAAATGTATTGCTATACTTGTTCCTTGATCTAAATTACTTTTTAATTGTAGGGTGCCACCTAGCGAATTTGTAACCAAATTATGGACTATGCTCATTCCTAAACCAATGCCTGTAGAGCGCGATGTGGTATAAAAAGGTTCAAAAACATTACTAAGCGTTTCAGCGTTCATTCCACTACCGTTGTCTTTAATCACCAGTAAAACGTGATTTCGTTCCAATGAAAGTCCAAGCGTTACCATTTTAGTCGTATTTGTATGATTTAAAAACGCATGCACCATGGCATTTTCGAGTATATTCGTCACTACTTGAGTAAGTTGTGCTGGATAGGTTGAGATTTGGCATTCGCTATCAATATTCATTGCCGTAATAAATTCAATATCATGTTGTTTAAACCATGGTTTGAAACTGGTGGAAATAGAGTCAGCCCATTCAATTAAACGAATCACTGATTTTTTGTCATTGTAATAATCACTCGCCATCCGTTTAAAACCAGCGATCAAGTCACTCGTTCGCGTTAAATTAAAATGCAAAGTATGTTGCGCTTGCTCTAAATTCTCTAAAAACACTTGCATATCGCTGCGCGTGAGGCGTCCATTATTCGACTTTGTTTTAAACCCTTCGATCACGGACTCCATTGTGCTAGACGCCAGTACAGAAACCCCTAATGGAGTATTCACCTCATGGGCGACCCCTGCAACTAAACGCCCTAGCGAAGCCATTTTTTCTTTTTGAATAAGTTGTTTTTGGGAGTTTTTTAATTGCTCTATGGTGGATTCAAGTTCCTCCGTTCGCTGCTCAACAGCATACTCTAGACTGTCATTGAGTGCCTTTAAGGACTGTTCCTTCTCATCACGTTCTATTTCGGCTGCAATTCGCCCCGAAAACAATTCAAACAAAGCCGCAATGTCTTCTGGGTTTTCGATTTTACACTGATAAAGCGCAACCACTAAACCAAAGACTTGCCCATTTGCTTGATGTAAAGGAGCACCAACATAACCTTCAACCCCCATGTCTACAAGCAATTTATCATCGGGATACAAAGTACAAATTTTCTCGGGATATATACACGTGTCATCATTTGATACATCCGCGCAAGGCGTATAATCTAAACTGTATTCAAAGTTTTCGGCATACTGCCCCTTGCTAACCAAAGATAGCGTCTTAGAAGTATTTTCAGCTGAGTTTAAGCGTGCTATGAAAGTAAAATCTGCGTGAATGGCATGATGTAGCTGCATCGTAATCGTGTCTAAAAAGCCTTTCCCATAAGAGGATTTTAATGCCGTAATTATTTCTTTTATGTCGAACATGCTACCAGTCCTGATTTGGCTAAGTATTTTTCAGCTCGTGTATTGTAGGTTTAGGTAATCCTTGCAGGTTGTGCAAGTTTGACACCCAACTAAATCACAACTATTTGCGCTTCGCGAAATTGAACATTAATGTAAACTGGCTTCCACTCGTTATTACATCAATATCGCCGCCGGCTTTAGCGGCCACCGCTCGTAAAATGAACAGCCCAACACCGGTTCCTTCAACGTCAGTTTCTCGCCGATTCTTTTTGCTATTGGTAAAAGTCAAACACTGTCTGCTCAAACCTATTGTGAGTTCGCCTTGTCCATACTTGCGGTAATTTGTCGTAATTTGCGATAACGCGAGTTGAAGGTGTTCAAGGCTTAACGCTATTGGCAATGACTCTACTGAACAAGTAAATTGAATGGGCAATGATTGCGTTTCTATCCAGCTTTGAACAACACACACCAAATCATTTGTAGGTTGTAAAGCGGATTTTTCTGGACTCCACAACGTTAAAATTGCATTGCTCAGCTTCATCATATCTTGTTGAGTGAATTGAATTCTATCGATTATGTTCAGCGCAGCTAAGCTTAAATTGTCCATTTGGGAAAACGCGGCTAAATGATTACCAAGCAAACTCAACGGATGACGAATTTCGTGACTTAAAAACTGCGAGAACGCTTTTTCTCGTTCAAGCACAGCATGTTCTTTAGCTCGGGCGTCTAGTATCTTATTTTGTGCTAGCGTCAATTCGTCAAATACAACATCATGCCTCGCTGTCGCGTATTCCACGTTCTCGGTAAAATTTCTCAACTGACGTTTAATATGACCTAGTTGCCAACCAAACCAGACTAAAATACACACGATCCCCAGCAAAAAAAGACTGAATAAGATTGGCCGAATATCGTGTGAAGCTGTTTTTTCGAACTGATGCACCACAAACACCTCGTTTCCTTGTTCGGTGTAATTGAGTAAATAAACATCATATTCTGGCAGCTCTACAAAATGCACCACGTTGTGCTCTGGATAGGTATCAAATAGGTGCTGTTGTTGTTGATTTAGAGCAGACTTCGTTGCTACCACCGAGCGGAACTGCGTCTTTTTTTCGATTGGCTCTGCGAGAAACTCAAATGCATCCTCAAACAAATAGTATTCTGCCGTATCATCTAATGCTGACCAATAGTAAAACAAAGCCATTGAGGCAAGTAACAGAGAAAACAACGCGAATGGTATAAACAAACGAGTCGCAAGATAATGCTGAAGAGAATTTGATTTAATCATGCAGTGCAATACCTAATCCACGAATTGTATGTACGAGCTCTTGCTCACCATCATAGGTTAGGTTTCGCCGCAAACGGGTGACTAGTGTTTTATACATATCATTGGTAAAATCCGAATCAGGCCAAATAGTTTGCACGATTTGATGTTTGTCAACCGGTGCAGGTGAGTGATCCATAAGTAGTTCTAATAATTGCCATTGCTGTGGTGATAATGTGATCGGTCGCGATGCTCGAAAAGCACATCGCAAAGACAAGTCTACACATAAACTATCAAGCTTAAATTCATTGCCTATCAGTTTACGCTGCTTTCGCCCGAGAATTTTAATTCGCATGGCAAGTTCAGCCAGTTCGAAAGGCTTCGTTAAATAATCAAGCGCACCGAGTTCAAACGCTTTTAGCTTATTATCAAGGTCATTTTGCGCCGTTAAGAACAGCAGCGGACAGGTCGTATGAGTGCTCGCAAAGTGTTTTGCCAAATCGAAACCATTACCATCGGGCAAACCAAGATCTAGCACGATAGCATCATAGTATTGACGCGCCGATATCGTAATTGCGGCTGAAACCGTACTCGCGTAATCCACTTCTATCCCTTCATTTGCTAAAAAGTCGATCGTTGTGGCCGCTAATTGGCGATTATCTTCAACTAATAAAATAATCATATGTCTAAGTTACCAAAAGATGCGTGTTCTGCGTTTATTTAGAGCCTAACCCAAAAGCCGGTATTTTAGCGACTTTTCAACTAAACTTAATGCTACTCGTTACCTTGTCGTTACCTTCACTTTGCTAACTTTGTTGCCGGTTAGATTAAGCAAAATCGTAGAGAAGCAATCATGAAAAGAGGTACCAAAATGACACCACTGGCATTAACGTTAAGCTGCGCACTGTCTGCATGCGGAGCTGAGACACAGTTAGATGCGAAACACGTTTCAACTACAGTAGCTGACTTAGTCATTCACCATGCACAAGTCTATACCGTAAATGAAAAACAGCCATGGGCCGACAGCATTGCAATTAAAGACGGTAAAATTATTTACGTTGGTAGCGATGACAACATTACTGCCTTCATAGGGTCGCACACTGACGTTCGAAACCTTCAAGGCAAAATGGTGCTACCAGGACTCCATGATGTACATATTCATCCATTGGAATCGGCTTCTGACGCAACTCACTTTACCGTGCCCGAATACGCGACAATTGTCGAATATCAAGATCAACTGATTAACGCGGCTGCAAAACACCCTAGTGCGAAATGGCTTATTGGTTATGGGCATAATATTGATGGACTCCTAACTCTTGGCATGTCACCACGGGAACTCTTAGATGAAGTTATCAGCGATAAACCAGTGATTATTATGGAGCAAACCTCGCATTCAATGTGGGTCAATTCCAGAGCGTTAGAACTTGCAAACTTGCATGCTGAAAGCCGCGATCCCATTGGGGGAGCACTTGGGAGAACAGCGCAAGGTGAACTGGATGGCATTCTCTACGACAATGCTGGAAACGGTGTGATGGACATTGCTATGTTAGCCATAGGCAACGAGAGTGAACGAAATTATCAGGGATTTGTCGATTATACTCAGCCTGAGCTTCTCAAACACGGTGTCACCTCCATCAGTGATGCCAGAGTATACTGGCAACGAGGTCAATTGGAGACATGGCAACAATTGGCTAAAAATGATGCCTTATCTATTCGGGTTAGCTTAGGTTTGTGGGCCTACCCAGAAGCCAGTGATGAAACCCAAATTGCTCAGTTGAAATCTCTGTACCAAATCAATCAACACCCGATGCTAAAAGTAGATCAAATCAAAATCTACATGGATGGTATTTTAGTCAATACCACGGCCGCACTTAAAGCGCCTTACAAAACCAGTTGGCTCGAACTTGAAGGCGATAAAGGGCTAAATTATTTTACTCAAGCGCGTTTAGAAAAATACCTTAAAGCACTTGAACCAGTCGGGTTTGATTTTAATATACACGGCATTGGCGACAGAGGGATCCACGAAGCGCTGAATGCCATAGAACACGTATCTAGTAAGCAACATCGTCATCGTATTACCCATGTAGAAGTCGTTGATCCAAAAGATTACAATCGCTTTGCTAAATTGGGGGTGATCGCCGATGCACAAGTTGCCGGAGACTTCACTGATCCAAGCCATTGGCCTGAAATGACTCCGTTACTTGGTGATGAACGTGCCAATGATTTAGTCCCGATAAAAAATTTACTCGATAATGGCGCTACGCTTACACTGAGTAGCGATTGGAATGTGAGTACCTTAAACCCTTTTATTGGGATCGCCAATGCGATAAGTCGAGCGCCTCAAGCCATTAGTTTAGAAGAAGCAATTCGTGCCTATACGCTGAATGGAGCTTATGCCATGCGTCAAGAAACACAAGTAGGTTCACTCGAAGTGGGAAAAGCCGCTGACTTCATTATTCTCGATAAAAATTTGTTCGATTTAACCCCCGCTCAAATCCGCACACTAAAGGTGAATGCCACATTTGTTGCAGGTGAGCAGGTATACTAGCGCATAATCGCGATGCTAGAAGGCAATGATGCTGTCTTCTAGCGATTTTCACATAACGGCTAAGTAACGACGCTCGACTTCTTGCCAATCAATAACATTGAAAAACGCATTAATGTATTCTGGACGTCGGTTTTGATATTTCAAATAATACGCGTGCTCCCACACATCCAGACCTAAAATTGGAGTAAGTTGTTGCATCAGTGGGCTATCTTGGTTTGCCGTGCTAGTCACACTCAATTTGCCGTTAGTATCTATCACAAGCCAAGCCCAACCGCTGCCAAATCGAGATAAAGCCGCTTTCACAAATAACTCACGAAACGCCTCAAAAGAACCAAAGGCATGCTGAATTTCGTCAGCTAAAGGCCCTATATTTAAATGGCCGCCGTGTGCTGACATCACTGTCCAAAATAAACTGTGATTATGATGGCCACCAACGTGATCACGCACAGCTGCTTGCACATTCGTTGGCAAGGTATGAATGTTTTTTAATAACCACTCATCAGAGGCATCATCGTATGGTGTCCCCAATAGGGCATCGTTCGCTTTATTCACATAAGTTTGATGATGCAAGGTGTAATGGATCTCCATTGTTTTGGCATCAAGGTGAGGTTCCAACGCATCATAACTATAATTAAGCTCCGGCAATACAAATGCCATAATATTACTCCTTTAAAATAACCCGATTAAAATTAATGTATTGATTGACCTTCAAAAGGCGCTATTTGCATGGCGTGATTTATTTTAGCGATAAGCTCAGGACGATGGGCAAACCGCTGCGCAAACGAATAGGTTTGTTGTTTCAGCGCAGAAATATGCTCACATAAACAATACCCATCTTCACTAGTTTGCTGCTGTGCCAATCCAAACGCACAAGCATTAAGCTGTAAATGCCCTTCGACCAATACGTCACAGGCAGTTTCTGCGTCATTTTGTGCGATGCTGCAATCAACCATATTTAAGTAAGACACCATCAAAGCCGGGACATACTGATCGGCAATCCAATTCAGTGGTAATTTGTTTTCACCAAATGAGTTCACATTGAAGATACGACTTTGAATGAGTAATAATTGAGAAAGGCTTGAAAGATAGCGTCGATTAGCCGCAAAAAATTGGCCATGTTCAAATGCAAAATTTCCCGCGACGATGTCTTGTTGCCACGCCAGCATGGCTTCTTTGATTTGTTCGTGTTTGATTATCACTGTAATACCTTGCAAGTACCGTAATGCGAATCATTATCGTTACTTATTTTTGGATTGCAAGTGTTTTATGCGAAGATACTGATTACACTACGCGGATTATCACCCCCCTGCTTCTTTAATCGCTTTCACTAAACCTTAGCCATTCTCAATAACCACCAATGGGGTCAGAGTGAATTGGTCAAATTAATACAGAAACGTCATTGAATACGGTCGAAATTTGCATGTCGACAAAGATAGATCTTTCGTTTTGTTCCAAAAGTCATTTAGAGCCGGCATTAAAAACGCGAGGCGTTAGCCTCGCTCAAAAAGGGGGAAGTGGGACTCATCCAAACTTCTTTTTCATCACTTAAACTAATGCAATGATTTGGGGGATATTGGGTAATTAACTCTTAGCTACTAACTCTTTACTTACTTTATCAATACCCACTTCACTAATGCGCGTAACAATCTCTTTTTGCTTTGCATCTAATAACGAAATGTTCTCAGCAACGATGTCGTAAACCTGCCATTGGCCTTCTTTGTTTTTTCGAAACTTAAACACTAAATCAATGGTCGGTGCAGACGGTGACGTGATCTCTGCTTTAACTTGTGCATACTCACTTTTTGCGTCAAAAACAGGCTCAACATAACGAACTTGTTGACCTTTATAACTCATCAATACATTCGCGTAGGTACCAACTAGATACTTTTCGACTGAATCCATAAACGTAACCGCTTGATCGCGATTTACTTCTCTAACGTGTTTACCAAGTAACTTGAATGATACAAATTTTGTGTCAATGTGGGGCATTAACTGAGCGCGGATCAGCTTTTTCAGCTCTTCGCGCTTTAGCTTTTGATCTACTTGATTTAATTTGGCAATATCTGCAAATAATTGATCGCCCACACCTTGAATAAGTGTATATGGCGTGCTGTACTGCGCATTTTTAGTCCCTGCAGCAACACTCACCGTACAAAAAAGCAAAGAAGCACTTAAAACAAGTGCGCTAATAATCGTTTTCATAAATCCCCCTATCAAGTGATAATGCCATTATATTGGTTTCGTCTTTGTCGATATAGATACAAAAGCGCACATGATTGATGCCCTTATAGCACCAATTAGATCAAGTTAGACGAACTACGGCACTTTGTTACTAAGACGCGTAATACAAAAAAATAGAAGTTTAGGTTTGCTCCATGACATCTAATGCGATTTTACGGACGCCAAAATTAACGGATCATGGATGAAAAGGAAGTTGATAGGGTTTAAACATCAAAATTCTTATTAAACGAGACATTAAAATATCTCGGACACATATTAAGCGGTTTACGTATTTATTTTGAGGGCTCTACTGTTCGATTGCACTGAGCTTAAGCTAACTTCACCACAGGGCGAGCAATACAGGTGTGGTTTAATAATTGCTCGAGCGCTTGTTGAACTGGCTTTACATCAAACCTAAGTAGTTCAATCTGGGGAGCTTGAATACGTTTCTCAACAACATCATTTAGCAGTTGCTCACCCATAAAACAGAGTTTTTGCTGAGCGCATAAATTATTCGATAACCAAGCACCCGCTAGCGAAACAACACCAATATTAGGTGCTTTTTCCATTAACAAACACTCTGGTATCTCACTAAACCCATTCAAACAAACGATACGACCGCAAAAACGAAGACGCTTTAAATCATCTAAAAACGAGTCATTACCTTGAGTGTTAAGAATACAGTCAAAACCACCCCCCCCCAATTCACGTTTAATTTGCTCACATACATTTTGCTTTTCGCAATCAAACACATGGTCGGCTCCGAGCTTTAACAATCTTTCGTGGTGTTTTTTTTGAGCAAAAACAAATACCTTAGCACCTTTTTTCTTTGCGTACTGAATAGCAAAATGCGCAACCGCCCCCTGTCCACTATTAATTGCGAGCGTATCTCCACTCTCAATTTGCAGTTTTTCTATGGCAAGCAATGCGGTCATTCCAGCATGAGGTAACGTCACCGCAACGTCACTCCTTAACGAATCGGGCAATTCAGCGACACAATGGTTTGGCACGGTGGCATACTCTTTTAGCAAGCCCTGCTGAGCTGTGCACATTGTAAATAACACCCGAGCACCCAACGTTGGAAAGACTCCTTTGGGTGCTTGTACTACGGTACCAACAGCATCCAGACCAACAACATGAGGATAAATCCAATCGGGGTGGCCTTTTGTTGCTAATTTGGCATCTAAATGATTCAGCGCAACATAATCGATTTTAATCAATAGATCGTTACCTTCAAGGACCGGTAAAGGTTGTTCTACTTTGGCCAGATCAAACGCCACGCCCTTTGAACGCAGTGCAATTGCTTGCATCATCATATTGCTTGTCACTCGGTTGTCTCTTTGTAGAAATTTACACAATAGTGTTAACACTTTTGCTATTAAATCATTTGCAATGCTTTACAACAACTCTATGTGAGACAAACAGGCGTATTTGTGCGCTCAAAAAGAATAATGGCAAATTTAATAAATTCCGTGACTTAAGGTGGAGTTTTTCATTAATTAGTGCCAAAATCGCACCATAGTTTTGCCAGATTGCGATCTAAATTGATGGATACGACAAGCCGATTAATCATGTTATTAGAGGTTGTCGAACAAGGTTCTTTTTCAAAAGCAGCTGAACTTCGTAATATCGACCGCTCCGTTATATCAAAACAGATCGGTAAACTCGAAGAAGATTTAGGCGTGCGGTTACTTAATCGTACCACTCGCTCATTCTCATTAACCGCAGCCGGTGCCGAAATGGTCAAAAAAGCCGCCGAGCTAAGAGTTTTGCTACAAGACACCGTGCAACTAGCGGAAAACTACCACCAAGAACCTCGCGGTTTACTCAGAATTACTGCACCAGGCCACATTGGCAAACATTATTTAATGCCAGTGATTAATGATTTTCAAAAACGCTTTCCTCAAGTCAGCATCGAACTTCGACTTGACGATAGAATGATCGACATTGTTTCTGATGGGTTTGACATTGCGTTTCGTATCGGTGAACCCCGTGATTCATCGTTAGTCGCACGCAAGCTTGCCCGCATACGAATGTTAATTTTAGCTACGCCACAATTTCTTAAAATCTATGGTGAACCAAAAACCATGGCTGACTTAGCCGATTTACCAGCTGCAACCTATTCAAATGCCCATATGCGCTTTGAAACAATAAGTTATATTGATGAAAATGGCGATCCTCAAGAGCAACAAATACAGCCCGTATTTAGGGCAAACGATGGCGAAGCCTTGTTAGCCAAAGTGCTTTCGCATACGGCCTTTTTTACTATGCCTGCTTTTTTCTTCACAGACCGATTCGACAACGAAAAATTAATCCCGTTACTTACTCACGTACATTTACCGGATTACAATGCGATGTATGCGGTTTACCCTCATCGCGATTTACCTGTAAGAACAAGGCTTTTCCTTGACGCTGTGAAAAATTACATTGGTGAACCTACGCCAATTTGGGAAAAACACATCCCGAATTTCGATTCTATGTATCAAAGTGTGCGATCGAATAAAAAATAACCAAAAAAACACTCGACAAATAAAAAATAAAGCGTATAGTGGCGGCTGTTTGAAGATGTTTGATTTATTTGTTGTTCGCGAAAGTTTCTGTTTTTTAGAAGTATAAAACCTAAATTTAGCTACCCAGTAATATCGTAGTCTGCAACATTTCTTTTAAATTTATTTTTTATAGGTACTTATATGTCTAAATTAACAGGTTCAGTAAAGTGGTTTAACGAGTCAAAAGGTTTTGGTTTTATTTCTCAAGACCACGACAAGAAAGACGTTTTCGTTCACTTCCGTGCAATCAAATCAGACGGTTTCCGTACACTAGCTGAAGGCCAAAAAGTAAGCTTCACAGTGTCTCAAGGTCAAAAAGGCCTTCAAGCTGAAGACGTTGAAGTAATCTAACTTCACCGCACGTGAGCGACGTTTTCGTCGCTCACAAAAACCTCCTTCTTAGTTACCCCATTACTTTTAACGCTTTTATCACATAAATCCCTCAAATTATCCCGAAAAGGGTTACAGCGCTACCAAGATCCAGTAAAATCGAGTCATTTAAAATGAAACAAATAGGAACTCGACGTGCTGACTTCCATTCGTGTACCGCACACCCTAGTACTGTTACTTTCAATGATGGTAATTGCACTTGTTGCAACTTGGTTAGTACCACAAGGCTTTTTCGAAACCAAAACATTAGAATCTGGCCGCCAAATGGTCATTGCCGGCACTTATCACGTGGTGGATGAGCGTCATTTATTAACTCCGTGGGATTTATTACTCGCCATTCCTCGCGCTTTTGCCGCTGCGCAAGATGTTATCTTTTTTGTATTGATTGTCGGGGGGGTATTAGCCATAGCTAGAGCAACTGGTACGGTTGATGCGCTGATCGGTCGATTACTTGAAAAACATGGCAAATTCCCCGAGCGACTCGTATTTATGGTGGTTTTTTGTTTCGCAATTGCTTCTAGCACAATTGGTACTGCGGGAGAATACATCCCATTTGTGATCATTCTGGTTGCGCTTTGTAAAGCTATGAAGCTCGATGCCATGACGGCAGTAGGAATGATAGTCGCAGGCTACGGCATTGGTTATGGAGTATCTGCTTTTAATCCCTTCACGGTATTAATTGCACAACAAATTGCCGAGATCCCAGTATATTCTGGCATTGGATTACGTCTAGCCATCTTTTTACCTTTTGTATTACTTGGCTTTCATCATGTATGGAGCTACACCAAAAAAGTAAAAGCCGACCCCACAGCCTCAATGATGCTTGACGTGCCTTGCCCACTTAAAGGAAAAGACACACCAAGTTATCCTGAACTCAATCGTCGTCATCAAATAATTTTAGGTAGTTTTATCATTGCATTATGCATCGCAGTGTATGGAATTGCTTCACAAGGTTGGTATCTGTATGAACTCGGAGGGGTGTTTATCGCCTGGGGTGTCTTTACTGCGATTGTAGGCAAACTCTCTGCGGATGATACTGCTGTCGAATTTATCAATGGCGTCTCTGATCTTGTGACTACCGCGGTACTTATTGGTGTTGCTCGCGGTATTGCTTTAATTTTAGAGGATGGGCAAATACTTCATACGCTCGTGCATGGTATGTCACTCCCTCTTTCGCACGTGCCAGCAGAGCTATCCGCTGCGGGAATGTTAGTGATGCAGACCCTGCTTAACTTCTTCATCCCTTCAGGTTCTGGCCAAGCGTATGTCACAATGCCACTCATGGCGCCGCTTGGTGATTTAGTGGGAGTTTCTCGCCAAGTAGCCGTATTAGCGTACCAATTTGGTGATGGTTTTAGTAACATGATTATTCCTACGAATGCAGTGTTAATGGGGATCCTTGGTATGGCAGGCGTGCCTTATGGCCATTGGTTTCGTTTTTGCCTACCACTCATTTTAAAATTACTTGCAGCCGCAACTATCACGCTCATGCTAGCAGTGATGTTTGGCTACGGTTTAGATGTACAACCAATGATCTCTGCAAAGTAGCTGTATTTTAATGGGTATGTGGCAGCGTTAGGTTGCCACTATTCGCTGTCTGTTTAATTTAACTCAACAAATCTACACCTTTACTACTCGCCTATCTTTTCTTTAGAGCTTTTTGCTAATTATTTATTCCCTTTAGCTTTCAGAGATTTACAGGTACAAAATACCTAAATAAAAGACAAAAAAGCGATCTATCGTAAAAATCCTCTAGCTCAGCGCTTATTTCAATAATATTATTGATAACTATTCCCATTTGCATTAGCATAAGCACCTCTATATTCAACAACGACGATAAAAGCTCTCTATGAACGCGAATGTTTTTAAACTTAGTGCACTGTTTGTTGCAACCTCTTCTCTCTTCTGTGCTCCCCTATTTGCTGATGAAGCAAAAGACAAAGACATTGAAACCATCTCAATTCTTGGGGACAAGCCCAGTAACTACTTAGCCATTGAAGCAGAATCAGCTTCAAAACTCGGTATTTCGATAAAAGATACCCCGCAATCAGTTCGTGTCGTTACTCGTGCATTAATGGATGATTTTTCATTAGATGACGTTAACCAAGTTCTTGAAACTACACCTGGTGTATCAGTTGAAAAAATAGAAACAGACCGTACTTATTACAAAGCGCGTGGATTCGACATTACCAACTTTCAAGTTGATGGTTTAGGCCTTCCACAAGAACGTGGTTCACTGCAAGGCACATTGGATACGGCTATTTACGAGCGTGTTGAAGTCGTCATGGGCGCAAACGGTATGATGACCGGTGCAGGAAATCCATCTGCTACCGTTAACTTTATTCGTAAACGCCCGACTGAAGATACAAAAGCAAACGTCTCATTTTCTGTTGGTTCGTGGGCTAACCTTCGCGCAGAAGCTGATGTGTCGGGGCGATTAAGCGAATCAGTCGCAGCGCGAGCTGTTGTTGTTAAACAAAAGCGTGATTCTTACCTCGACCGCTACAGCGTTGAACGTGATGTGTTTTATGGGATCACCGAGTTTAATATTACAGATGACACCACATTTACTACTAGCGTTACTTACCAACAAAACAACCCGAAAAGCCCGCTTTGGGGAGCTCTTGCATTATTTGATTCAAAGGGTAACCCAACAGACTACGATGTTTCTACCTCGACGGCAGCAGATTGGGCTTATTGGAATAACACGTCACGTCAAGCGTTTGCCGAGCTTGATCATTACTTAGGTGGGGATTGGAGCATTAAAGCGCGCTATGCTCATACACAAACTGAGCAAGATTCAAACTTATTCTATGTTTATGGCACACCTAATGCCGAGACTGGTCTCGGCCTAACAGGCTACGCAAGTGACTATGCCCTAAATGATCGGTTAAATTTATTTGACGTGTACACGCAAGGCAGTTTTGATTTATTTGGACAAAACCACTTGATCGCAGCAGGTGCAAGCCTTGCTGACATGGCGTATCGCGATCGTTCTTTATATGATTTCACAACGGGTAACGGCTTCCCTGCAATGCCAGATCTCAACACCTGGGATGGCACTGTGCCAATGCCAACGCTGAAAGATGGCTTAACCGGTTCTGACGTTCATAGTAATCAGCGCTCTGAATACGTGTCTGCGCGTTTTTCTCTTAGTGATGAACTCAAGCTACTGACAGGCCTGCGTCATACAAACTGGGAAACTAAAGGTATTTCGTACGATGTCGATAAGGGCCGTGAAGTGTCTGATACCACAGGGCACCTAGGAGCGGTTTACACCATCACCGATAAAGTCAACGTTTACGGTTCTTACAGTGAAACGTTCGCACCACAATCAGAGCAAGACATTAATGGTCAGGCGCTAGATCCAATCTCTGGTGAGACCATCGAATTCGGCGTCAAAACTGAATTGTTCGACGACAAACTAATGATCAACGCGTCGGTATTTGATACCGAACAAAGTAATATTGCGGTTGTCGATGTCGCTAACTCAACACCAGATAAAACCGTACACCTTGCTGCACCGGGCATTCAATCATCAGGCTATGAGCTTGAAGTAAGTGGTGAGCTTGGTTTTGGGATCAGTGCAAACCTTGGCTACACCTACACCGACATTGATGTAGCAGACACCATTAACGCAGGTAACAAAGCCGCCGAGCTTGTGAAAAACTACACACCAAAACAAGTGTTCAAAGTTGCTGCAAAATACGACGCAACGGCTATCGAAGGGCTAACGCTTGGCATGAATTTACGTTGGCAAGATGACATCAGCCGTGTGCAAAACGAATCGCTTGGTATCGTGACGACACAAAAAGCATATGCGCTTTTGAACTTAATGGCGAGCTACCAACTTGCTGAAAACCTAGATGTTACTTTTAACGTGAATAACGTGTTGGATAAAAAGTACATCAATTCATTGTACTGGGCTCAAGGTTACTACGGCGCGCCTCGTAACTATGCACTAACGCTAAACTGGACGCTGTGATCCCTTTTGATTACACAATAACTCAACACGTTATTGCAGCAACCCTACCCGAATGCGCTTTACCGGTAGGTTCTTAGCGAAAAAACCGATGGCCGCACTTGCGGCCATACCTATTTTTCTGAGCACAAACACTCATTTAGGACGTCACCGAAATGAAGAAAACACTCCACTTATGGCACCGATATTTAGGGCTCATCGTCGCCATACCACTTATTATTATCTCGCTCACTGGCAGTGTGCTGGTGTTTAAAGAAGAAATCGATCACTGGTTAATGCCGGAGCTTGCCGTTGTTGATGGCATTAAAGGCAACCGCCTCCCGTACGACTCACTGCGTGAAGCTTTAAACACTCGTTTTATAGATTATGAAATTGGCAGTTGGGAAGTCTTTGATGATGGCGTAACCGCAGACAGAGTGTATCTCATCAAACACGAAACAATGGATTGGTTTAAAGTGTATCTGGATCAATACCAAGGCATCATCCGCTCAGAGCCTATGCCCGTCAATTACTACCTAACGGATTGGTTGCTTGATCTGCATTATAAATTCTTAATTGGTGATACAGGCCTTTGGTTCACCGGATTGGCTTCGTTTATTTTAATTTTTATGGGCATTTCAGGCTTAGTGATTTACCGCCAGTTCTGGAAAAAGTTTTTCACTTTGCGATTAAATGTAAAGCGAGTTGCCCTGTTTAGCGACATTCACAAACTGCTTGGCATATGGTCGGCCCCTATTTTGTTAGTGCTTGGAATAACCGGAGCGTATTGGAATGTATCGGAAATTATCCATCACGAATTTGAACATCACGACGATGAAAAGATCAGTGCCGCTCGCTTATACAACCATGAACTGTCATTAGATACTTTGCTGGCACACGCTAAAAATGAACTAGGCGGTTTTCGCGCGACGTATTTGCTTTTTCCATTTGAAGCTGATCGGCAAATCACCTTTTTTGGTGAGGTGAATGACATTAATGTCCTTTCGAGCGAATATTCTTCGACCGTATCGTATGACAAAGCCAGCGGGGCGCATTTGCCCAACTTCGACATACGTGAAGCACCTGTATTTTTTGCCATTGTGGACAGTTTTCGAAAACTTCATTTTGGTTATTTTGCGGGCCTCACCAGCAAAATAATTTGGTGTATTATCGGTCTTACCCCCCTTATTTTTGCCATTACGGGTTGTTATTTGTGGCTGAAACGCCGCAGACCAACGAGAGCAAAAGCACCTAATGGCTCGCTCGTCTAACTCCTTTAGGGCGAAAACACAAAACCAAGCATGGAAACGGTTCGCCGTTTTCGTGCTATGGCTTGCTAACCCTTTCATTACCAAAATGCGATTTATTAACAATAATTTGTCCCGCTGCATTCAGCATTTCATTTTTTCACACAACGAAACTCACAGAAAACTTACATTTAAAATCAAAAAATGAATGAGTTAACTTTCTGGGTAACCTCACGACTTTGAGCCAAACGGCAATGTGAGGCAATCAAAAAAGATAAAAAACAGTTAATATTAAATAAATTCATATAGATAAAAAACCAAGACAAAATACACGCCCAAAGTGAATAGTCGTATTTGTAACCAGAATAAGTCCTTGGCAATCGTGTTCGCTTCAGATATATCAATTAACACAAAGCACACAAAATAGTTGCTTAAGGTGAAATCTAATTAAATTTTAATTTCAAACTTTATTACATTCGTTATTTTAGGTAAGGTAAGCAAAATTTGGCGTTTTGGCATTGAGGGAGCTATGCAATCACCCGAAGTGTACGAGGTCACAGAACGGATCCGTGCAATCATGAGAGAGCTAAAAGCCAATGTACCACTACACGCGGAAAATTCCCTATCTAACCACAGCGTATGATTCCCTTTCTTGCCATGTAAACAAACGTAAACTGTTCTGTAAATATAAGAGAAACACAAATACAGCACAAAAGCAGCCGGTTAACCTACCATCCTTATCTACGAAGAATGGCGTAGTTGCCATATAAATTCCTATTTTTCTCGACAAGTGGCGAGCTTTTCGCCGCATTGAAATATTTCTGTAATAAAACTTTGGTGCAATGCTCGCCGTCATAAAAATGTCATGAAAAGACATGGCTTCTACATCTAAAAAGTTGAGATTGAAAATGAGCGTACACAGCCAAGAATCAACCGCCGTCAAAGTAATGAATTGGGCGGCTATCGCCTTTCTAGTTTATTTAGTGTTAGTCGCGGTGGGTTCCGTCAGCGCAGGTTTTAAATTAGTATCTGGTGGCAGCGAAGGGGCCAAAGCGATTTTTAGCTTTGCCAGCAATCCGTTTGTTGCACTCTTACTTGGCGCACTCGCCACAGCATTGGTTCAATCGTCGTCCACCATTACTTCGGTAATCGTTGGCCTAGTAGCCGGTGGTTTACCCCTCAATATCGCAATCCCAATGATCATGGGCGCAAACATTGGTACAACCATCACCAATACCTTAGTGTCAATTGGTCACATTCGTTCCAAAGAAGAATTTCAACGTGCCTTTGCCGCTTCTACCGTGCACGATTTTTTTAATCTGTTGGCCGTTGCGATTTTCCTACCATTAGAAATTATGTTTGGATTATTACAAAAGTTGGCTTCAAGCCTTGCTCATGTTTTCATAGGCGACGCGGATTTATCAATGAAAGGTTTTAATTTCATAAAACCAATTGTGAAACCAGCAGTTAGCTTGGTAAAAGATGCGGTGAGTTTTTTAGATGGTAAAGCGGTTGGTGTTGCCATGGTCATTGCAGGTATTGCCATGATCTTATTCTCTGTAACTTATTTAGGTAAATTGTTAAAACGTGCCTTAGTGGGTAAAGCAAAAGACATTTTGCATGGCGCAATTGGCCGCGGTCCGATCTCTGGTATTGCCTCAGGCGCTGCAGTAACGGTGATGGTACAATCGTCATCAACAACGACTAGCCTTATCATTCCCCTCGCGGGCAGTGGTGTGTTTAACACGCGTCAAGTGTATCCATTTACGCTCGGCGCAAACATTGGTACGACGATTACGGCATTGCTTGCGGCAACGTCTATTTCTGGCCTTGCTGCCGAAGTCGCACTAACGATTGCCTTAGTTCATGTTATGTTTAACGTGTTCGCCGTTGTCTTAATTTATGGTGTGCCGGTACTACGTGAAATTCCATTGAAATGTGCAGAAAAATTAGCTCACATTGGTGCTAATAATAAACCTGCCGCATTAAGTTACGTTGTCGGTTCGTTCTTTGTCGTACCGGGTTTAATTATGATGGCCGCGCGGTAATCATAATTAAAAAGCAACAAAGCCACGACCATAAACATCGTGGCTTTTGTTTATCAATTTTTGCCCACCGTTATCGTTCTGCCGTACCCTAAACCCTGATTTATAATAGCTGGCTCATCGTGTGTACCTTCACGGGTACCATTTAAACGCCAACCATTTGCTAAATTCCCATCGTGGCAATCGAGCCGACCTTGTATACAATTCTCTAACACGGCTTGTAATGCTTCTGGATGCCATGCATTAAACCAATCCCCGTGAAGCGACATACCACCTGGTTGTGTTTCACTGACTTCGTACAGGTCGGATGCAAGCCGCCAGCCTTGTGAAGATTTCAGTTCAGGATGATACACCTCAGGCTTTACACCAAACGCATAATGAAAACTCACGCGTAAAATTGGCACGGGATGCGTTTCTGGACATCGAGTTTCACCTCGTCCATCTTCACTGCTAGGATAGGCCATGTGGCTTTTATGATCACTTGAATCAAGATCAACCCCATTCCAACAACTAGGGAAAAAGATATCCATACGCACTCTATCTGGCGCTTCACAGTGCGGAATACTCGTGCTCCATCGTGGATTGTGCGCATCGCTCGACTCCCACGATTGGCAATGCCAACGAACAATATTCGTTTCTTGTTCCATACCAGGCTTGCCCATATGACTACCTGCAATCATTTTTAGACCAACAGGAATAGATTGAATTGCTTGCAGATCATCTATCCCTGCTGAATAGTAAAAAATCTCATGCGCTTCATCATCGTTACCAACAACTGCTGGAACAGGTTTCCAAGCTGGCTCCCCGTGCTCATCATACAAACGCTGTTTCGTTACCACATCGAACGCCGGAGCTAATAACGCAGGTACCCAATATGACGAACGATTCAACGTATTACCTTGGCAACTTGATTCCCCACTCGACACCAGACTGACCGTTGTGGTTTTTTCATCTACTAAAGTATTCCCATAAAAACGATGCAAATGTGCCGCGTTACTTTGATCTGGGTAGACAATCGGATCATGGTAACTTGAATGCGCAAAATCACAGTTAATGCGAAAGATCCCACGCCAACTTTGCTCATCCACCGCACTTGGCATAACGTTCGTTTTTACTACGTCTGGGTGAGTGTTACTGGCAATTGCATCACCAAACATACTGGCTTCTTGCCACGCATAATAAACTGGCGCGCCAAACGTGCCGTGTGGTGATACTGCTCGAATTGCAATAGCATGCTCCCCTTTTGAAAGCGTATGCGCAACAAATGGGCTTTCACATTCTTGAAAGGTGCCATTATCAAGTTTACATTCAAATTGGTTACCTGAAGCCGCAGAGAACACCAACCGAGCATAGCTCAACTGAGATAATGCGTCTGGTGTCTCGTGCAGTGTCACTTTGATATCATCGGGCACAACGAGCACCTCAACGGTATCTTCACTGGCTCTGCCTTTGTTATCCGTCACGCTAAGTGCAAAACGGAGTGTTGTCGCGCTCTCAACTGCCGGGCTAGTAAAAGCAAGTGAGCCAAGATTAGCTGCACTTAGCGCGACTAATGGGCCCGCCGTTTGTTGCCACGAAAACGTTTCAATCTCCCCATCTTCGTCGTATGCCGAGCTCACAATAGAGACGAACTCACCCGAAATAACGTTAAGGTCATTGCCCACATTCACCACTGGCGCTTTGTTCTTCGGTCGGATTCTAATGTTGATGTCATCCGAATCACTCACCCCATTACTCGTCGCCGTAAAAAGAAATCCAAGGGTTTGCTCACTCTCAACCTCTGGCGCAATAAACTCGATTTGATTGTCCGAAGTTTGTGTCCATGCGACTTGGTCACCCGTATTTTGCTGCCAATCTACAGCGATTGAACTTGCATTAGTTGACACCACCTCACCTGTTACGGTCACCAACCCAGATGCTTCCACCTCAAAATCGCTGCCTAACGCAACACGAATGGTCGTTGCGCCTTGTGTATCCGCTGTTTGTGGCAACGCTGTTTCATCACTGCCACTACACGCACTTAACATGCTTGGGAGGGCAAAAGCCATAGCGAAATGTAAAAGTCTCTTCATGTGTGTTCCCCGAGGTCAGATTAAACGATGACGTATTGACTCCACTATAGAGAACAAAACGTAAGGGAACGTTAATAAAGCGTAAAGATATGCAAAGTCCAAAGCCAATAAAACCAATGGGGTCAGAGTCGATTGGTCAATGGGTTTGCGAGAAATGGCCCCGCTAACCCAACTGAACAGCTATTATTGTATTGTTTAGAATACCAACGCCAATAGAGTTAACTATCTATAGTGACTTGTTTTGATTGTAGAATTAGAAAGACGAGCGCTGTAATAAAGGTCAGTGCTAGACCTGAAAGGATAAATGGGTCAGCCGCTAGATTTTGATTAAACTCAAACGTGCCCGCTGAGATTTTTTTCCACCCCATAAAATGCTGATCGGCAGCAACTGAAAGTCCAAAAAAACCAACAACAAGCGCCACGTATTTTGCTATCCAATGCCATGCTAAAGGCGTGACTAAAATGACCCCCAAGAACCCAATTACGGTGCGTTGAACACGGCAATATGGGCAAACATACACCAAACCCGAAAGTTCCACTGCCCATGCTGCAATGCATGCAATAATTGCAAACAGCCCTATCCAACGCGCATGTTTAGTGTATGTTTCCAACTCTAAAAATTTCATTATGTTCCAAGTAAAGTCGTTTTGAATGACAATAAATTATCAAAAATGTGCCTTCAGTTGAAACAATTATTTATCACACTTTTTTGCTAAAGAGCGGTAATACCAGATAAAAAATTAATGTGTATCCGGCCTTATGCTCATAGTTAATTGTTATGCCGAATCAAGCCTTAAATTGTAAAAAAATGCCAAAATGCCTAACTTGAAGCTATGCTGAAGAAATCTATACACAAATAAACTAGGTAAAAAATAGATGCCCTATGTAGATGGTTATTTACTGGCCGTAAAAACTAATAAAAAGCAAGAATACATCAAACTCGCTATCGATGTTGCCGCTATATTTAAAGAATACGGCGCTCTGAGTGTGGTCGAAAATTGGGGCGAAGATATTCCCGATGGAGTACTTACGTCCTTCCCGCTTGCGGTAAAGCTCGAAAGCGATGAAACCGTTGTATTTTCATGGGCGGTTTGGCCGTCGAAAGCAGCCCGTGATAAAGGAATGAAGGCCGCAATGAACGATGATCGCATGCAGCAATGGGATCCAAGTACCATGCCTATGGATGGTAAACGCATGATTTTTGGTGGTTTTGAAACTATTGTTAATATTTGACGTTGTTTATTTGTTCAATCTATTTCAAGATGCGTGACTTCAGCGAGCATTTTCAGGCGTTTAGGCAAGACATTGATTGCAGGTAATAGCTTCCCCTTATCAAAATCAATAACGCCGCATAAACGCCTGTCCAACTAGCCCTTTGGAAGCAAGACGGTGTTTCCACGACGTTGTGTCGCTACTTAGAAAGGTGCATTAGGTTGCCGAGTATTAAAAATAGGGCAACGCTCGTAATTAGGCACCTTTATGTTGATGGGCCATATTATTCCATGATTCCGTAACCAACTTAATCTTTGTTGCTAACCTTTAGATTGAGGTTTACAGTTATATCAATATGATAGCGCCTTTTTAAGGATCCACTGTGAGCCACTCAAGCCCCAACGCCCAGCCTTTCGGTACTTTACTTGGATATGCCCCAGGAAACGTCCCTGCCTACTCTTCTGATTACGACTCACTCGAGGGTATGGCCTCGCGTAAACGCAGTTCGTTTCGCAGTTACTATGATGGCATTTACATGGGGTATAAATGGCAGTGTGTCGAATTTGCAAGGCGTTGGATGTACGTTAATTATGGCTATATCTTTGATGACGTTGCTATGGCGTACGACATTTTCGATCTGCGCAGTGTTCGCGATGTACACGCAAATACGCGTTTACCTTTGCAAGCATTCACTAACGGCGCCCTTATACACCCAACACCAGGCTGTTTACTTATTTGGCAAGAAGGCGGGGAGTTTGAGGACACTGGCCATGTTGCGATTGTAACCGAAGTTACGCCTAAATTCGTGCGCATCGCAGAACAAAATGTTGGACATGCTCCATGGCCCCAAGACTGCGATTACGCCAGAGAATTAAAAGCGGAAGTAACAGAAGATGGCGAATACTGGATCACCTGTTCGTATGGTGATGCAGAGATCCTTGGTTGGATGATCCAAACTGATGATACCACCTACAGTGAACCCAATATTGACACCGACCCCGCTTTAAATGTGATTAAAACAGCCCACGCTTTGGCACCTAACTCAGCGAAAAAGTCTTGGTTGAATATGGCTAATTTAGACGAAGCTGCCTATGTAAAAGCCATGAATGGCCATGCACTTACCCAAGTTCCAGAAGATCAAACTCGCTATTTTGTCTTATCGAACTATGCCCAAACAACGCTTGAGCATGCCACCAATGAACTGCACAGCTTATTTATGCACGCAACCGACTACGTACTTGAGCATCCTGAGCTGTTAGCAAAATTTAACTTACCACACGCCGTGTTGCCGAAAATTCGGCAATCTTGGGATAACCGCCTAAATCAACTTATCACTAGCCGGTTCGATTTTGCCCTGACTCCCAATGGCCCGAAAGTGTACGAATACAACTGTGATTCGGCGTCGTGTTATATGGAAGCTGGCAAAGTACAAGGTAAGTGGGCAAAACATTATGGCATTAACGAAGGGGAAGACGCCGGTTTTGAACTTTTTAAAGAACTTGTTCGTGCATGGAAACAAAGTCATGCAAAAGGGCTTGTTCACATTCTACGAGACGACGATGACGAAGAGGCCTATCACGCACTCTTTATGCAAGATGCCTTAGATGCCGCAGGGTTAGAAAGTAAAATCATTGTTGGGTTAACTGGCTTAAGCTGGGGTCAAGACGGTATTATTATCGATGATCAAGGTCATCAAGTACGTTGGGTTTGGAAAACCTGGTCGTGGGAAACCGCTTTAGATCAAATCCGCGCAGAATGCGAAGCCGATCATGGAGTATATGAGCCAAAATGGCGTGAAAATGCACCTTTAAGGCTTTCGGATGTCTTGTTGCGGGAAAACATTATGGTGTTCGAACCCTTATGGACACTCATTCCCAGTAACAAAGCGATTTTACCCGTGCTGTGGGCTCTTTTCCCTAATCACCCTCATTTACTCAATGCATCGTTTGAATTGACCGAGCAACTCCAAGAAACTGGCTATGTAGTCAAACCAATTGTCGGTCGCTGTGGTGCGAATATCGCGCTATTCGACGAAAAAGACACATTATTAGAGGAAACTCACGGCAAATTCGATAGCCAAGACATGATTTACCAAGAATTATGCCTTTTACCTTGTGTCGATAGCTACTACAGCCAAGTATGCACATTCACTGCAGCTGGCGTCTACGCGGGTGCGGGGATGCGTGTCGATAAAGCCAAAGTCATTAACAAAGACAGTGATTGTATGGCGCTTCGATTTATTAACGATAAACACTTTTTAAGTGATTACTAGCTAATATTTAAGCACTGTTTAATTCATAATTTATGAGTCAATCGTTTGAAATTTATAGCTTCATAACCTAGATTTATAGATGGAGCTATTCTAAAAACTAAAATAAACATTAAGGTTTAACATGCGCTTAAGGCACTTTATACTGAATTCTCTTGTTGCGTTTGCCTTAAGCTGGTCTTCGCTAGCGTTTGCGAATGAAAAAACATACCTTATTTATCATGATGCCGATTATTCGACCAACTCAAGCTCTGCACTCGCGATAAAAATGGGGCTTGATGTTGCGTTAAAAGAACATGCAGCCCTCTTAAATGGCGTAAGACTTCAAATTGTAGAAAAAGATCATCGTGGAAATGCACGGCGAAGTCTTCAAAACATGAAAAATTTCATCAATGATGACCAAGCCTTATTTGTATTTGGCGGGATGCACTCCCCTCCCTATTTAGAAAACTTAGCGTTTATCAATGAAAATCGTATTCCTTTGCTTGTTCCGTGGGCCGCAGCGGGGCCAATTACACGTTATAACAAAAGCGAAAACTGGGTCTATCGCCTCTCAATCGATGACACCGTGGCTGGTATCAAAATATCGCAATTTGCTCTGGAAAAACAACAATGTAAAAAGCCTCACTTACTACTCGAAAGTACTGGTTGGGGGAAATCCAATCACCGTACTATGGGCAAATATTTAGAAAACAAAGTGCGATTTAATGTCTCTTGGTTTGCGTGGGGTACTAAATACAATGCTGCAAAAATAATATTGCGCGATATTATTTCTAGTGGCAGCGACTGTGTGTTGTTTGTTGGCAATGCGCCTGAGGCAGAAGTATTTTTTGGAGCTGCAAGCGAGCTTGCAGAAAAAAACACATTAAAAATCATCAGTCACTGGGGCTTTACCGGCGGTGACATCAATAGAATTATCCCAAAACACGTAAAAGAACAATTACCTATCTATTTTATTCAAAGCTGCTATTCCTTTTCGTCACCAATCGACGACGTTTCAAAGCGCGCGATCACAAAGGCTAAGAAACTTTACCCGGTTGAGTTTGCCGAACCAAAAACAGTAAAAAGCCAAGCTGGGTTTATACACGCTTACGATTTTGGAACATTAATCGCGCATGCGCTTAGTTCGGTAACGCTGTCGGGTAACGTAACAGAAGATAGAACTCAATTCAAAAAGGCCCTTGAAACACTCGATAAACCCATTAAAGGACTGGTCAAAACGTACCATCAGCCTTTTCAATCATGGCATAGCGACAACGAAGCGGCCCACGAAGCCCTAACCTTAAGTGACTTTTGTATGGCACACTACGACGACAAAAACGCGGTGATCATTGACTATGATTAATTGGAGTGCAATTAAAGCTAAACTCAATCAACAAGTCATTGCGATTTACGCCATTCTGGCTGTCTCTTTTATTACTGCAACATTGATTTCATCTGTTGTGATCTCCAACCGAGTTGGTGATCAAGTGAACGACCTACAACAAACGTATGCCGATCTTCGTATTAAACTTGTTGAAACTAGCTTAGAGCAATTTATCGATAATCGTCTCAAAGTACTCAGCAGTATCGCCAGCTCAGCGACTACGGTTTCTGCGGTGATGGGTGGCGAGTTGCAACGCGCAAACTTAACCGATGCGTTAACCAACCTTGAAATACTTGGCTACCAAGAAACCATTATCATCACTGACTTTTCAGGCGATATTATTTACAAAAATAGCGCAGTTCACTCCCCTATAGACAATGCATTTGTTGAAAACCTAATCGCAACGCGCTTTCGCACCTTAGTAAACGTCGTTGCAATGAATCACGAGCAATACTTTCGCCTCGCCGTACCTATTTATTATAACGACTTTATCGAAGGTGTGCTTATTGCCGACATTACCAGTAAAACCTTAAGCTCATTATTTCGTGACATTCAAAAAGGTGCTGGCATCAATTTCGCTATTTATGCAAGTGGCCAAACGTATAGCAGCAGTGCTCAAACGCAAACGTTACGATTAGCCATGTCGAGTTTATTTAATGGCGACATCGACATCGCCTTTTATACCGATAACCAATTTATCGACCAACTGACCTCCGAAGCCCGTCAGCGAGTATCCTACACGACAGGGGTTGTTTTATGTGCCGTGTTCGCTTTCTTACTGCTGGTTATTCGTACACTGGTCATTTCTCCCCTTAAAAAGCTTGCCGAATCTGAACGTAAATTAAAAGCCAGTGAAGAGCGTTATCAAATTGCTGTTGAAGGCAGTAACGACGGTATTTGGGACTGGAATTTAGAAAAACAAATACTGTATTTATCTCCACGAATTGCCGAAATGGTTGACTACCCTCACCCGAATAACAACTTATTTGAAGACCCAAATACAGCGCTTGCTAAAGCCATCCATCCTGAAGACTTGCCTATTGCCTCTACGGTCTTTTTTGAACACATACAAAACAGCGAACAATTTGACTTTGAAGTTCGCATGAAAGCCAAACAAGGAGGATATGGTTACTTTCGATTTAAAGGCAAAGTGGTTAAAGATAAGACAAACCAACCCAAACGCGTCGCGGGCTCTTTAACCGACATGACCAAATACCGTTTGCAAAAAATTGATCTCGAAAATGCAGTCATCGAAGCGAAAAAAGCGAGTAAAGCAAAAAGTGAATTTTTGGCCAATATGAGTCATGAAATCCGTACTCCCATGAACGGTATTTTAGGCGCAATCCAACTTATTAAGCGTGAGCCCCATTCTGAGGAAGTGAATAAACTCATTGAAACAGGCATTAATTCGTCAAAAACCTTATTGACGATTATCAATGACATTCTTGACCTTTCAAAAATCGAATACGGTGGGTTAGAGCTTGAAATTATTGATGAAAACTTAACCGAAATCTTCGATAACGTTGTACTGGAAAATACCCAACAAGCCAGTGAAAAAGGCGTCGACTTTCATTTTAATGTCGATGAAACCTTTAACCCGTTCAGACGCTGTGATCCTGTCAGAGTCAAACAAATTTTAACTAATTTAGTCTCTAACGCCATTAAATTCTCTGAAAATGGCCGTGTTCAAGTGTCCCTTTCAGGCAGCGAGAAACACATCGAGTTTGCCGTAAAAGATACCGGTATAGGGATGACACCCGAGCAAGTCGACAAGCTATTTTTGCGCTTTGAACAAGCGGATCAATCCACAACACGCAAGTTTGGTGGCACCGGCCTAGGCCTTGCCATTACCAAAAATTTAATAGACATCATGAAAGGATCCGTCACGGTAAAAAGTATGCCCGAACAAGGCACCAGCTTTTATGTCCACCTTCCGCTTCCGGTTGGTGAAAACATAAAAAAAGACGACAACCTAACAACATCCGACACGAACTTTTGCGCAAAAGGCGTGAAGGTACTCTTGGCCGAAGACAACAAAGTCAATCAGATTATTTTTACCTCGATGATGAAACAAACTGAAGCACACATCGAAATTGCCAACGATGGCTTTGAAGCAATTGAGAAATTCAAATCCTTTAAACCCGATGTGGTTTTTATGGATATTCAAATGCCAAACATGGATGGTCTCACTGCCTGTAAAAACATTCGAGCGATAGATATTTCTACACCCATTATCGCGCTCACTGCAAATGTGATGCGCCATGATATCGAAAAATACCTAAACAATGGATTTGTCGAATGTGTTGGCAAACCCCTTGAATTAGAAGTGCTTCTCGGTACGTTTAAAAAGTATCTTCCAAAAGCACAAATCTCAGAAAAATAATAACCTATGTGACTTTTCACGTGCTTTTACGTTATGGTAACTTTAAATCAACACCTTAATGATAGGGTAGATTTCTCGATATTTACATCTATACCCTGCCGATCTGCATAACATTGACCAATGAGGAACATGATGGAAGCCAATCATATTGAAGTACGACACCTCACCCGTGAAGACATGAGCGAACTGCGTGCTGCGTGCCAAGAAGTGTACCAAATCAAAGAGCTTGCCACTTGGAACGAAAAAGTCGTCGACACATTACTCACCAAGTTTCCTGAAGGTCAAATTTGCGTGTGCGTTGATGGCACTGTCGTTGGTTGTGCGTTTTCGTTAATTGTTGATTACAGCCGTTTTGGCGACGAGCACACTTACGACCAGATCACCGATAAATTGAAATTTGGTACGCACGATCCAAGCGGCGATGTACTTTACGGTATTGAAGTGTTTATTCACCCAGATTATCGAGGGTTACGATTAGCGAGGCGTCTATACGATGCCCGTAAAGAACTGTGTGAAAACCTAAATCTACGTTCGATCATTGCCGGTGGCAGAATGCCTAATTTTGCTAAACACGCCGATTCAATAACCGCGAAGCAATTCATTGAAAAAGTAAAAACCAAAGAGCTCCACGACCCGGTTTTAAGCTTTCAATTATCCAACGACTTTCACGTGCGAAAGCTGCTCAAAGGCTATTTAACCGGCGATACTGAATCCCTCGAATATGCGACACTCATCGAGTGGCCGAATATTTTCTACACTAAATCGGTAAAACTCATTAACGCGCCAAAATCTGAAATTCGTTTGGGTTTAGTGCAGTGGCAAATGAGAACACTCGACAATCTAAAACAACTGTTTGAACAAATCGAGTTTTTCGTCGATGCAGTATCAGACTACAAAAGTGATTTTATTCTGTTTCCCGAGCTGTTTAATGCGCCATTAATGGCAGATTACAATCATTTAAGTGTGACACAGTCGATCCGAAAACTCGCCGATTACACCGAGGTGATCCGCGATAAATTTATCGAGTTTGCCATCACTTATAACATTAATATTATTACAGGCAGCATGCCCTACCTCATCGACGGTCATTTACATAACTCTGGCTTTTTGTGTCGTCGTGACGGTACATGGGAGCGTTACGATAAAATCCACGTTACACCAGCAGAAGCCCGTAACTGGGCAATGAAAGGCGGTGAGCGAATTCGCGTATTCGATACCGACTGCGGTAAAGTAGGCATTATGATTTGTTACGATGTTGAATTCCCAGAATATTCACGTTTACTCGCCGATCAAGGCATGAATATCCTGTTCGTGCCGTTCTTAACCGACACACAAAACGGCTATACTCGTGTTCGCCACTGCGCCATGGCTCGGGCAATCGAAAACGAATGCTATGTAGCAATCGCTGGCGCGGTAGGTAATTTAGCTAATGTCAATAATATGGACATTCAATACGCTCAATCGGCACTCTTTACGCCCTCTGATTTTGCATTCCCTACCACGGGGATCAAAGCTGAAGCGGTGCCAAACTCAGAAATGAGCTTAATTGTTGATGTGAATATTGATTTGCTTAAAGAGCTGCATAGCCATGGCAGTGTGCACACGATGCGTGACCGTCGCAAAGATCTCTATCAACTTACACAAGTAAAATCTGAAAAGTAATAAACCGTGTTTCGTTAACACCTTACCTGTGGCAAGTTCTCAGCTTGCCACGCCATATAACCACCTTGAATAGAATATACTTCGATAAACCCCATATGTTGCAAACTTTGCGCTGCTAATACTGAACGCGCACCAGAGCGACAAATCAAATAAACCGGAAACTGAGCAAGGCAATTAAGTGCCTCAATCGGAGTATTTGCGTTCAAAGCCATTGGATGTGTATGAATTCTCATCTCAAGTACACCACGAGGAAAATTCACACTCTCTTGAATGTGGCCTTGCTTGAACTCGTCTGGCTCTCGTACGTCGATTAAGATACTGTTTTCATTCAAGCGTTTTGCGAGTTCATGCACGCTCAGCTCTTTGATTAAACACTTTGTTTCTTCAACCAATTGCTGAGATGACTTCATAACCCTTAATCCTTCAAACAAGGGATTTAAAAAACACGACACACGCCATCAATACTAAAAAGACCGCAAACCCCTTTTGCATGCGTTCTTTTGGTAACTGAGCCGCAAGCTTCAAACCCAATGTGCTCCCAATTACACCACCAAAAATCATTAACACAATTAGCGGCCAATCGAACACGGTAACACCAAACTCGCCTGCGTATTTCAAAAAACCAACGGCGGCGTTTAGGCTAATAATGGCGAGGCTGGTCGCCGTCGCAATCAATAAAGGAAGACCTGCGAGCCATACCAATGCGGGCACTAACAAAAACCCCCCGCCCACACCAACAAAACCTGTGATTAGCCCAATGATAGCGCCGTGCACGACAAGTATCGATTTAGATTGCGAAATCGTTTGCTCACTTTCTTTTTTCCCTCGCCACATCACCCCTGCAGCAATAAACATCATGACTGCAAAAATACTCAGTTGGACAACACTTGAAACACTCGCACCAAACCATGCGCCAAAGTAGGTTGCCGTCATGCCTGGCAATCCAAGAAAGACAACATGCTTAAAACTAATTAATTTTTTGTTAAAATTGAAAACACTACCAACAACACTTATCCCTGCAACAATGGCCAAAGACGTTGCAATGGCAATTTCGGGGGGTAGCATCAGTAAGTAAAGCAGTGTCGGCACGGTTAAAATTGAGCCACCCGAACCAAACAACCCTAAACTTAGCCCTATAATTGCGGCACCTATCAAGGCAAAAAGCACTCGTCACCTACAGCATATTTAATGGAATTTTAAGATAGACTTGCCCGTTACTTTCAGCAGGAGGAAGTTTGCCAGCACGAATGTTTATTTGAATCGCAGGTAAAATAAGCCTTGGCATAGAAAGCGATTTATCGCGAGTTTCTCTCCGTAAAACAAACTCTTGCTCTGCTACACCATCACGAACATGAATATTCGCTTCGCGCTGTAATGCCACAGTAGTTTCATATTCATGTCCTCGACCAGCGGTTGGATAATCATGACAAACGTAAAGTTTAGTTTGTAACGGTAAAGACAAGAGCTTTTGAATTGACTGAAACAGCGTTTTAGCACTGCCGCCTGGAAAGTCACAGCGAGCCGTACCTACATCCGGTTGGAAAAGTGTATCACCAATAAATGCGCACTCATCATTCACCAAATACACCATATCTGCTGGTGTGTGCCCGGGCATGTGCATCGCTTTAATGCTCAATTCACCAAGCTTTAAAATCTCACCATCCTCAAACAAATGATCAAATTGCTCGCCATTTGGTAAAAATTCTTTTTCTAAATTAAAGACTGCTTTGAACGATTCTTGAACTTGAGTAATGTGTTTACCTATGCCTATTTTTGCTTGAGTCGCAGCTTTTAAAAATGGTGCAGCAGATAGATGATCCGCATGAGCGTGGGTTTCTAAGATCCAAACTAGCGACAAACAATGCGATTTAATAAACGCTAGGATCGCCTCTGCACTGGTCGTTGAAGTTCGACCAGATTTATAATCAAAGTCAAGAACCGGGTCAATCACGATAGCCTTTAAACTACTTGCATCCCAAACGACATAACTAAATGTTTCGCTGTCTTTATCTAAAAATGCTTGAACATTTACGCGGCTATTCATGGGATCCTCAACTTAAACTCTCATATTTCAATATAGAATAAGTTATATCATTTGGAAATAACATTGCAAACGGAATTTATCCCAAAGCCTGTGAGTAAGAGCTAACTTGCTATTTATCAAACAGCAAAAAGGGGCTTTCGCCCCTCATAAAATGGTGATTAAAAAGAAACTTTACTTAACACTCTAATAACTCTCGCATTGAAACAATAACGCCTAAGTTCTCTTTGCCATTAACGTACGGTGATATCGAAATTTCAACTTTAGTACCGTCAAAATCATACACACACAACTGAGGCGCCGCACCTTGATTAATTGCTTCAACTAACTCATAAAAGCCAGCCACATTAAATTTAAAAGTAATGTCTCTAAAGTCGCGATTTAAATCAAACTCTAAAATATTCACAAAACGCTTAACTGCATGCGTAAACTTACGAATCTGTAAATCACGATTTAAAAACAATACTGCCATCTGTGTAGTTTTCAACAAACTTTCAAAATCATTATTGGCATCGGTTAATTCTGAAATCTTTATTTGATATTCACTGTTTACGGTATAAAGTTCTTCGTTTACCGATTGGAGCTCTTCATTAGTTGACTGAAGTTCTTCGTTCGCGGCCATTAACTCTTCATTAGAGCTTTGTAACTCTTCTTTTGTTGTATCAAGATCTTGCAATACTTCACGATAAAGTTTTTGGCACTCAATGAGCGATTCGTCTAGTTCATCAATACGTTGTTTCGCTTGTTCATCAAAGGAATACACCACATCGGCTTGTTCAAAAGTCGCATCACTGCAAAGTAAGCTAAACGCCACAAACTTCTCACCCGCGTGACTAGCGCTTTGCAACACCGCACATTTTATCGACCACGATTTGCCATCGCTGCGATACACATCTTGCAATTTAATCGAAACATTTTGACGGATCGCTTGATGACACGCCGATAATGCATGAGATACCAATTCAGGGATGACAATGTCTGAAACATCATTGGTTACCTCACCCGTTTTTGGCTTAATCGTAAACTGCTCAATATTCCCGTACATATGTACGACTTGTAATTTTTGGTTCATTACAAACGTAGGTGGAATAAATTCTGCAAACAGCTCTTCTTTGCCAATTAAATTTGGTGTTCTAGCAAATTCAGCCATGCGTTCATGGCTACGTGCTATGAAGTTTGGAATTGATTTTGGTTGATACACCGCACGATGAGACGTTTTTGCCGGTAGACTCCCCACGTTGACTTTAATATCTCGGGTCTTTTTATAAATACGCAGTTTAGGTTCAACAGTATCAAAATAATGGGTAAGTCCACCTAAAGATTCTGCCGTTCCTAGCAATAAATGGCCTTCGACTTTCAATGCAAAATGAAAGAAAGACAACGCTTTTTGCTGAGAAGGGCTTTGCAAGTAAATTAGGGTATTACGACACGTGATCAAATCCATATTCGAAAACGGTGGATCTTGAATTAAATTGTGCGTTGCAAACACAACCATAGAACGCAGCTGTTTATTGACTTGATAAGAATTATCGGTCAGCAAATTAAAATAACTTGACAAGTATTTGGTCGGCATTTCTGAAGCAATACTGGTTGGGTACGTGCCGCTCGCTGCAAAATTAATGGCAACTTGATCAATGTCGCTGGCAAAAATCTTAACATTACGTGTAATATTTAAATTATGCATTGCTTCTGAAAACAGTATGCCTAACGTATACGCTTCTTCACCCGTTGAGCATCCTGCACACCAAACCCGAACGGTTTCTGATGGCTTGGATTTTTCAATAATAGGCTCAATCACTTTTGTGATAACACCATCCCACACTTCAGCGTCGCGAAAAAACTGCGTAACACCAATCAACAAATCTTGTTTTAGTAAGTCAACTTCATCGGGTTCTGAAAGCAAATAATTCAAATATTGTTGCAAATTAGAACGGTTATTAATGGTCATGCGATGCTCAATACGACGTGATACCGTAGACTCTTTATAACCACTGAAATCCATATCGGTTTTGAATTGAATGATGTCTAAAATGCGCGACACGATTTGAACATTGTCGGTAATTTTTGCTTCGGGCTGATCAATTGACACTTGATAAATGGGGTGATTAATAAATTGCTCTATGCGTTGTGGCATTTTTTTAACATCTAAAACAAAATCAACGCACCCTGTATTGATCGCACTCATTGGCATTCCATCAAACTGCGCTTCTGCCGGGTTTTGCGCAAGCACCATAGCGCCCATTTCTTTTAGCGAGAGAACACCTCGGCTCCCATCTGAGCCTGTACCACTTAAAATGATCCCCACGGCACGATTTTGAAAGTCTTCTGCGAGCGATCGGAAAAACTCATTAATGAGTAGATTCACACGAGCATCTGGCACTATGTCAGAGAGATAAATCGTACTTTCGGCTATGCGCATCACTTTCGCAGGCGGAATTAAATACACATTATCAGCAAGCAACGTATCACCCTCTGTAGCCTGATGAATTGGCATGCGGGTAACTTTACCGAGTAGCTCATCCATGACACTTTTAAAATCTGGAGACAGGTGTTGGATAACCACATACGCTACACCTAAGTCCGTTGGTAATTCTTGAAAAAGGGACTGTAGTGCTTCTAGTCCGCCTGCCGATGCACCGATAGCAATCACATGGCTCGGTACTTTTTCAGTTCTTTTTGTCATTGTAAAACGCCTTTCTCCAAATGTGTCTGCTAGGAACTCGTGGTAACAAAATAAGCTACATCAGCCTTGAAAGTGTACACTCCTTAATAGTTAAAACCAGAAAAAGGTTTAAAAGTATCATGCTTTTTTCATTCTTAAGAAAAATTAAATCAAACTACGACGATTTACGCATTGAAAAATTCCCATATGAGGACTAGGGTTAATTTATCTAGCTGTATTAAGTTCCTAAGTAATGGATTTTATTTGTGCTTCTTACGCGTTTAAGAAGTCCAAATAGCATGCCTTGCAGACCTCAATGTCTATTAATTCAGCAAACTTTATTAATGAGTAATTCAAGGGCAGCAATGAATCACTTAGAACAAACGCTACTTAGTAAGCAGTATGCCGCGCATTTTGTTATCCTCTGCAACCAACATGGTTTAGTCGTGTGGTCTAACGACAATGCAACACAGGTGCTTGAAAAAGACCAAATAAAAAATTTAACTATCGGGCATTTAATTCCACTAGTTAAGAATTACTTACTGCTCGATAAAGTCATGCTGACATTAGACATTGAAAAACTCGGCGAGCACATTGTTTTGATCTTTAAAAAGCTATCTGACAAGTCTGTTTTTAATATCGCTCAGTATCAACTTGCCGCGACCTTTATCAATCACCCTAACTTAACTCATTTGTTCAAATTTTTTGCAAACGTTAGCAACGAACAAAGCGACATTTGTTTATCGATAGCGCAAAAAAGCCAACAGCATGAATTGGTTATTTTTAGCAGTTTGTCGAACAGTCGTTTTGTAGGTTGTGCATTAGATGACGCTGACTTGCAAGAGCAACTCCCTATTCAAACAGACATTGAATTTGCTGACACTAAATTATGTACACTGCATTATGGGGCATTTTCACCCAAACTCTTGCCACAAGTGTCTGAGTTTTTAGTACAAGCGGCCATCAATCATATTTGTTTAACTACATTAGATTACCAAGGCGCTTTGCTCAAAACCGATCACCTAATCACCCAAACACAGTCTCACGCAAGCTTTATCGTAAATAAATCAGGACACATTTTAGATTTTCGAGCAGGTGAATTTAACATTAAACAAAACGAGAGTTTGATTGGTCGCGGATTTTTATCACTTTTGACACGAGAGTCCGTAAAAACAATTATCGATCAAAACATTAAAAAATTTGGCATAAAACGCCGTGACAAATTTAGTAATCTAATCATTGAAACTGATGTCGTTGGAAGTACTTGTTTTCCCGCCCACACTAATAGCAATACACTTGGAAAGAGACCGATTAATATAAACATTAAGGCTATAAAAGACGGGCTGTATCTGTGCCAAATTTGCCCCCGAAGAACGATTGGAAAAGATCAACACACGTCGAGTAATAGTGATAACTCTTTAGCGCTATTACCTTTATTAAATACTTCACTAGCATTAATTAAACTTGGCAACTTTACACTTGAATTAATCTTAACATCTGATTCGTTTAATGAGACTTTTCACTTTAAGAGTAAGACGCTACCTCTTTTTAAGGTGCTTAGGTGTATTCATCGGCAGCATTTTGTTCGCTTTAAAGCTGCTTGGTACGCAGCACGAGCGGGCAAAGACAGTTTTAAATGGTCAGGAAAAATTACCATTGCAGGCAAATCCAAGTGGATTGAAATGGGCTGTGCGGACGTTTCTGCTCTTTATGAAGGCCATCCTTGTTATTTTTATTTTACCGATATATCTGCCCAAGTTGTACAAACGACCAAAGTCAATGAACTAGAATCACAACTAAACTTGGCCAATAAAGGTGCAGGTATTGGGACTTGGCGCTACAACTATGAAAATGACAATACCGAATGGGACGAGACCATGTATCAGTTACTTGGTATTGCTAAGCATGATTCTCGCGATAAAATCGACATTCTAAAGGACATTTTACATCCTCACGATATTGCCGGCACTTTTGAGGCGCTGGATTGTTCACTTGCAAATAAGCAAAACATTAACTACGTCAATCGCATTAAACATCAAGATGGCACCTACCGTTATATAAAAACCATTGCCTCCTATCATCATGATTATACACAACGCCAATCGTGGTTTTTGGGTGTATGTTGGGATATCACCGACATTAAACAGGCACAAGTTCAAGCCGAGCAAGCCAATTTACAAAAAGAGCGTTTTTTGGCCAACATGTCCCATGAATTAAAAACACCTTTAAATGGAATTGTCTCTGCATTAGCACAATTAAAATGCTGTGAAATGTCAAAAAAAGAACAAAGCTTTCATAATGTTGCAGAAAGAAGTGCGCAGCAAATGAACGCCCTAATCGATAACATTTTAACTTACTCTAACATTAAAGCGAACGGCGTAAAGCTGCACCTTACCAAAGTGAATTTACCCGCATTATTTGAAGAGCTTTATACTAGTTTAATTCCTTTAGCGATATCAAACGGCAACGTATTAAAGTTTGAATGTCGGCAAGATCTCCCTGAAGTCGTAACCATTGATTATCAAAAGTTAATGAGGATAATTAAAACCCTTATACGCAATGCCTGTAAATTTACTGAAAATGGTCTGGTGGTCTTTTCATGTCAGTATCAGCAAGATACCCAGCTATTAAATTTACAAGTGACGGATACGGGCTGCGGTATTGACCCGGATAGTTTGCATCTTATTTTTGAGCCCTTTGCCCAAGAGGATATGTCGACGCAAAAAGACTATTCCGGCACGGGACTTGGTTTAGCTATCTTGAAAGAATATGTAACGTCTGTTAAAGGTCAAATCAATGTGCAAAGCACAAAAGGCAGCGGAACTACGTTCTTTATTTCGATCCCACGGGTGATAGCGCCTACCTCGACGAGTAATTTTGCTCAACCTATCCAAGTGCTTGCACTTGGCAATAGCGAGATAGTCGAGCAAGCTTGTAATGCAAGCACTCAATTAACAATAAAAAAACTAACACAACGTGATGAGGTAAGCGACACGACCTTGGAAAAGAGCAACGTTATTTTTATCGACGCTCTGCATGTGAACAACAAAGCAAAAGTGCAAGCGCTTGCAAAACGCACTGATAACATGATCTACTATTTAACCAATGACCCTCTTTCGGTAGATTTCGAGGAAAAAAACATCAAACCTACACCTCCTATCGAATTGATTTTAAAGCATAAAATTCTATCTCAACAAAACAAAAGCCGGGTAATTAAAAATGACACGACGAAGAAGACTGTGTTAATTGTAGAAGACAACCCACTCAACCAAATGCTGACCAAGAATATCGTGAAAAACGATTTCGGAGAAATCTATATCGCAAAAAATGGAGAAGAGGCGCTCGCACTCGCGGCTAAGCACCACATTGATATTATTTTAATGGATTGCCAAATGCCGATAATGGATGGTTTTGAAGCAACTACATTATTGCGCCAGGAAGAAAAGTACAAAAATACGCCTATTTTGGCATTAACCGCCAATACCTTTGATGAAGACAAACAAAAATGTTTCGATGTAGGGATGGACGATTTCATTTCAAAACCAATCGACGCAGCGTTATTGCGGCGAAAAATGCGTGAATGGATTGAGGGCCAACATATCGACACAGTGAGAGTGAAAAATTGATTAAAAATAAGAGCACAGCGATTACTGTGCTCATGGTGTTTTAGCGATAAAACGCTTCTACCGTGCCTTTAGATTTAATCAAAAGCGGTTGGCCACGACGGTCTAACGCTTTCGCCGAAGCAATTTTCACCCACCCCTCGCTGATGCAGTATTCTTCAACATCAAAACGCTCTTTGCCATTTAAGCGCACGCCAACGTCGTGTTGTAATACGGCTTCGTTGTAAAATTTGCTACGAGGGTTAATCGATAGATGATCAGGTAACTCTGGTTTTGCTGATTCTGTCATACTAATTCTGCTTTATCTCTTGATTGGAATGCCGCCATTGTAAGGAATACGCTGATTAGGCTCAAGCTTCATTATTATTTATTGAAGGTATATATCTCATCACACAACAGCAGCGCGACTTACTCTGCTCGCTAAAGCTACAGACTAACAATTTTACACACTATTAATTGATTTAACCCAAGCATTTAACTTGGAAAACCCCTGCCCTTCCTCTAGTATGTAGCGGTATTCAAAGGTATTCACCAGAGGTGGTTTTACCGTCTCAACCTCAGGTTATTGGCATGAAATCGTTTCCTTCGCTGTATTTTACAAATCTTTTTTTGGTGGGTGGCACCGGCTTACTTACCACGTATTTAGCGCTTTACTTAGGCCAAAAAGGCATTTCGACGTTTTGGATTGGTCTACTTACTTCTTGTTATTACCTTGGCCTATTACTTGGTTCAAAACTTGGCTATCAATTGATCCGCTCTGTCGGTCATATCCGCACATTTGCCGCCAGCACCGCGGCGGTAACGGCGTGTGTCGCAGCACATGGGATAAGCGATAACATTTATTTGTGGTTAGTGCTGCGGTTTATTGTTGGGCTTGGCATGATGTGTAATTACATGGTGCTTGAAAGTTGGCTGAATGAACAATCCGCCCCCGAATCGCGCGGCCGAGTATTTTCATTTTACATGATCACCTCTTATTTAGGGATGATCATGGGGCAATTTGCGCTTTCTCAATTTCCTGAGCTCGGTTACGCACCGCTCTTTTTTGTGTGTATGGCGTTGGCCCTTGGCATTATACCTATTTCAATCACTAAACGGATCCACCCAAAACCATTAAAACCCATTCAAATGAGTGTATTTGGCTATTTAAAGAAAATCCCACAATCGCTCACCGCGGTGCATTTTGCAGGTGTTATAAATGGCAGTTTTTATGCACTAGCACCGACGTTTGCAATTCAATCTGGATTTAGCGCTAAAGACATCGGTTTATACATGTCGATGACCATTTTAGCAGGCCTACTCGCTCAGTGGCCGATGGGATTGCTTTCCGACAAAGTACGCCGAAGTTTGCTGCTGCGCTTTAATGCCTGCGCTATTGCCACCATTGGTATTGGAGTATTTTTAGTGCCACTTGATAGCATTTGGCCATTCGTATTAACGTTCGCTTTTGGTCTGTTTTCGTTTACCCTCTATCCCCTTGCCTCGGCTTTGGCAAACTCTCGTGTTGATGATGAAGAGCGCGTTGGCGTCTCCTCTTCCTTGCTTATCGCGTTTGGTTCTGGAGCGGCAATTGGTGCTGCGGTTAATGCAAAAGTGATGGCACTCTTTGGCCCACAAGCGCTTTACGCCTCCATTGCTGTTTTAGCAATGATAATGTTTACCCTACTGACTGTCATTAATTCGAAGCAAATGGCCGAAGTACCCGCGCCAAATGATTATGTATTGGGCACCTCTGATGTGACGAACTCTCCACTTGCAGCCACGATGGACCCACGAATTGAAGAAACCACCGCACACGAACAACTTTTGATGGTCGATGAAGTAAATAAAGCCGATGAACTAGACGATGCCGATGAGATAACCGAAAAACCCAATACCCAGGTTGAAGAAGCGCCGATTATATCGGGTGAGCCAAGTAATAAGCTTTAATATTGCTACTCTCACGCTTTGTATTTAAACGACCAAACAGTGTATTAGCTGGCTTTTTATGGCTGTGGTTTTAGTCGTTTGGGTATTTCAATTACTGAATCGACACCAATAATCTAGACACTTCCTAGCCGTTCTTTATGTCGTTTTTCGTACTCTACTGGCGAAAGCAGATCATTGGAACCATGTTT
>CAPN01000052.1 GCA_000333235.1 Pseudoalteromonas luteoviolacea B = ATCC 29581
TTCAAATCACTAGTTCAACATTTGGTTTGAGTATTGTTGGAGTATCGCCAAGCGGTAAGGCAGCGGGTTTTGATCCCGCCATTCCCAGGTTCAAATCCTGGTACTCCAGCCACGCGGAAGTGGCGAAATTGGTAGACGCGCTGGATTTAGGTTCCAGTATCTTACGATGTGAGAGTTCAAGTCTCTCCTTCCGCACCATCTTTAGCTCGATGTAAAATAGTTAATGGT
>CAPN01000051.1 GCA_000333235.1 Pseudoalteromonas luteoviolacea B = ATCC 29581
GAACAGTACGATGACAACGGTTACGTACAACCAGCCTTCGTATGTGCGAATGTAAGTAAAGTCTGTTACCCAATAGCTATCGGGTTTATCCACGTCAAGTGGCCTACCGAGAGTATTAGGTGCAGCAACGCTAGTCTTACCCCCCTTGAAACCTGGATGACGTTTATATCCGCGTACAGCGCGAATATTAGCTTGACGCATCAAGCGATAAACGCGGTTCTTACCGCAGGTTTCACCATCATTTCTCAGGTCAATTGTGATATTGCGATAGCCATAAGTACAGCCGCTTTCCAGCCAAAACTGTTTGATTTTACCCAGTAAGCGCTTGTCGTCTTTGGCCTTCGCGCTCAACGGCTGGTTGAGCCACGCATAAAAACCGCTGCGCTCAATATTGAGCACATGACACATGGTTTTAATCGGGTAGCGTGGGAGCCGCTCCTTTACGAACGCGTACTTTTCTTTGACTCCCCTGCAAAGTACACGGCTTCCTTTTATATGCCGCGTTCCATCGTTACACGTTTTAACTCAGCTCTGAGCTTACGCAATTCAGCAGCCTGATCATCGTCTTGTTTTCGTTGGCTCGCTGGCTTGTCATAGCGTTTAACCCAATCTGATAAAGATTTGTAGCTCACACCTAATCGATCAGCGACCGAAGTCAGAGAATGGCTGCAAACTGCAACTGTTCCAGTATTGATAGCCGTCGATCACACATTTGCTTATGGAATACTGAATCATCCGTGGACATCAGTTATCTAGATTAGGTTTTGTACACAGTGCAAGTCGCGACCAAAGCTTCTTAGTTCGTAACTTTAAACTCTAGCTTGTTCTTCTTTGGAAAATGCAAGATAGGCTCTCGTTACTGGAATAGCTATTTGAGAAATTAACGCCGTTCCCCATAAAAGATTACCAACTAAAGCTGGAATGTAGGGTAGTACCAATAATGTTACTAAAGCTAATACAACACCAAACATACGCACCTTAACTGTCGCAAATCGATGTGCAATACGTTCTTCGATATTAAATTGAATCCAAAGCAGACACAGTAAATATGAGGCAAGTCCGATACAACCTATGGCACCATATTTAAGCGGGTATGGGTCCCAAAATCCTACTTTTACTTCACCAGCCAGCGCAACACCTACCATTACAGCAGACAGCATGAGGAATAAATGAGCTAACCACCAGTTAACTAGTGTCCACTTTTCTTTATTTTTCGGTTTTCCATTGCCAACAAAGTCGAAATAAATCCAGCATTGGACAAATACGGCGATACCCCCAAACATGAAGTTAAATAATACTTCGGGAGTAACCTTATACACGCCTTTTTCGGATAGTGTAATCACGAGTTTAAAGAATCCTTCGCCAACAACAATGAGTAGTAGTAGAGCAAATCTTTCAGACATATGCCCAAATCGAGGTAAAAATCGCTTACACTCTAAAACGCCAACTTTAGGAAGCATATACAGAAGTTGGATCGAAAGTATGGCAAGTGCAAAAACCGCAAAATTGTATGGTGCAGGTAGAAAAGCACTTATTGCGAAAACGATAGCAAGAACAAAGAAGTTCCGACTAACTGTACGTGAAAGCACAGTTGTTTCAACACCAAGCCTATTTGTTCTGTGATACAAATAGGCGGTGATCATTCTATTAGCTGCATAGGCAAGGGCAAAATACATCCAGCCTTTTTCAAAGACGTGAGGAATTGACGCAGCCATCATCATTGCGGTTACAATTTGGCAGGACATGATGAGTCGATGTTTTACGTCTGTGCTGACATAGAGTGAGTTAAAAACGCTAGAGTCTGCCCATGCAAACCATACAGCGATAAATAGTCCAGCAAAAGCTAGAAAACCATCCACACTTAAGTGGTCACTCAAAAAGTTTCCAAGTAAGAAAATAATGACCACATGGATCAGATCATAAAATAACTCAACCCAATGCACATGGTCATGCGCACCTTCATGATCTAAGTGGTGCTTTGGCAATCGCCACATTGGATGATTTTCTAGTGACATACTATTTCTACGGCTTTTCCCAAGCGTAAGGCTTCATTGCATCATCTACTTTTGTATGTGTTAATGCGTTTGTGAAGTTTGAGATTAATTTTGATGCCAGTCCAGTTAATACTTCTAATGCTTGGCGCTTAGTATATCCAGCATTCAAAAACTCATTTAACTAATCGTCACCAATATGGCCTCGATTATCTATTAAGGCTTTTGTGAAATCATGAAGCGCTTGAAGTTTTGCGTCTGGCAGTTGAGTGCCATTTCTCAACGCTTCAATAACGTCATCAGGCATTTTAGATGACTTCATCATCCAAGTATGACCGGGAACACAATAGTGGCAATTATTTTCAAAGTTCGACGTCATGAACACAACTTGTTGCTCAATCGGACTAAACGTTGTTTCTTTCATGAAGCTTGTAAAGGTTTGATTATACGCTTTATATGTTGCTGGGGCTTCAGCTAAGATCTTGTGGAGGTTTGGGATCATCCCAAAGCCAGCTAAAGATTGCTCCATCAATTGTTTCGATTCTTCTGGAGCCGTATCCGGCTCATAGTAAGTAAACATAATTAATAGTCTCTATTTAAATATTGATTGAGTACCTGTTCAAAAGTTGCTACTTCTTGCGCACCTGAAAGGGCCTGTTCGCCATTAAAAATAAATAATGGTACGCCATGTATTCCTCTTTGATGCCAGTGCTCTTCGATTAACTTCACTTCCTCACTATATGAGTTGTTAGCTAATACAGACTGTGCTTGAAGGGAGTTCAAGCCAACCATTTCAACAATCTGGATAAGTTCTGGCTCAGTAAATGTGCCTCTGTTGCTGAAAAAATACTCAAAAAGTGCTTCTGCTAATTGGTTTTGCAAATCACTTTCTTTCGCCCAGTTAAGTAGTTGATGACATTGATGCGTATTAAGCATTTTCATTTCATCAAAGTAGTTAAACCTGAAGCCGACTTTTTTGCCTTCTTCGGTCAACATGGCTCTTGCCCTGATGCTACCCTCTAATGTAGTCCCGTATTTTTTCGATAAATGCTGTCTTAGGTTTTCACCTTCTTTGGGCATACTGGGGTTAAGCTCGAATGGGTGCCAGACAATATTAACGTCTAATTTAGTATTAAAATTGGCTAATGCCGCTTTTAAGCGACCATAGCCGATTGCACACCAAGGACAAACCACATCAGAAACAATATCAATGTTAATTTGTTTCTTTAACATCATTATTTCTTTTCAACGATAATTGCAGTGATAGTTGTGTCACCAACATTTTTAACTTGATGTTCCCATTGGTCATGCCACATCACGTAGCCATCCGGGATCTCCAAAGTCATGTCTTTTTCACTCGTTGTTATCGTCGCCTTGCCACCTTTTTCGAAGTAAACAGTCTCAGCATTGTGTTTATGCCAATTATCCTGATCACCCGGTTTGAGTGTCATCTTGAGCACGGTAACTACTTCGTTCTCTAGCAGTAGTTCATATTGGTTTGGAGATGCAATGTGTGCAGACTCGACCTTAGTGTCTTCTGCAAACGCATTTCCAAACAATAGGGCTGATATTACAGCAGTTAAAACAACCTTTTTCATAGGAACTCCTATTTATGCATACCACGAATAGGGTAGTTGTTAGCAGGATTTCGTATCCAGCCCAAGCCACTAATTAATGATTGAAGTTCTGGCCTTACAAATGGGTTGTTAGAAATATCCGCTACGTGCACTTTTCCTTCACTATTGACTACAAATAGCCCCGGCTCAGCAAACGGATGATCCGTTTCTTCTGGGGACCTCGGGTCTGATATATACAACCCAAGTTCTTCCATTTGTTCAACCGTGAGGCCGTACGCAATAGGGAAAGTCACATTAAGTCTTTCCAGATGACTTTCAAGTTGTGCTTTGCTGTCGCCAGAAATGGCGATCAAATCTACGCCTGTTTGAGCGAGTTGGTCTTTCACACTTTCTAACTGGTTTAAGTAGCGAGTACAAAGTGGGCAATGCTGCCCTCTGTAAACAACAATCATCTTCCAATCCAAACCATTTTCAGGCGTAGACAACTTTTTAAAATCACCATTTAGAAGTTTGGCTTCAATTGCAGGAAAGTCTGAACCAGCATGAAGCTTATTGGTATATTCAGTACTCATGATAGTTCCTTAAAAATGCTTGTTAATGTGAGCTTCGAAACGTTTGAAGTCGTTTTCAACATCAGCATTTTTCATTACATCAAAGCATGCAAATGTTTCCATTGGCTTCATACTAAAGAACTTGAAGTTCATGTGCATAGGGAACATTAAATCGTCGATTGATTTCCCATCAAAGAATTCGTCTGGATCATTAAAGGCTTCTTCCGGCGCATTAAAGGTGAGAGACATCATGTATTTGGTGCCGGTTAACGTGCCGCCCTTACCATAGTTTTTCTTTGGTGCTTCTGCTGTGCGACCGTCGCCAACGCATAAAGCTCCTCCCATGCCTGCTGTGTATACTTCATCCATATACTTTTTGAACGACCAAGGCACGCCCATCCAATTGCTTGGTGTTTGCAAAAATACAATATCTGCCCATTGATGAAGTGCTAGTTGCTCTTCCACATCGTACCCGTCACTCATTGTTACTACGCGCGTGTTATAACCTTTATCTTCCAGCATGGTTATTGCCTTATCAATCAAGGCTGCATTTAGCTTACCTTCCGAGAATGGGTAATACTGGTGGGCATTAATAATTAATACGTTTTCAAGCTTCGTAGTGCTCATAAAACAACTCCAAACTAAATTTCAACAAAAATAAGTAAGAGAAACACTCTCCTACTCAATCAATATATGGTATATTTTAGTAACCTGATTTAAGTTATCAATTAGTATACTTTTGGTAACCTAGCTGTTTTTTTAGGAGGATTAATGGAAAGTGTCGTAAAAACAGACAGTAAAGGTAGAAAAAAAGTTTTAAATGCATGTACTGAACCCTGCGCTATTGAAAAAGGCATGCGTTTAATTGGCGGAAAGTGGAAAGGTTCCATTATTTATCACCTTAAAGATGAACCTGTAAGGTTTAATGACTTAACTCGTATGCTTGGTGGTGCCAGCAAAAAAATGGTCGACCAACGTCTAAAGGAACTAGAAAGTGAAGGGATCGTACTTAGAAAAGTGATAAGTGACAGACCTGTCGCTGTAACTTATGAGTTAACTGATTTCGGCAAAACCGCACTGAGTATTTTAGATGAACTCCGGATCTGGTCAGAATCCCATCAAATTTAACGGTAGCCACTTTGAATTATTTAGCGCACCTGTACTTAGCACAGCCCAATGCAGATTCTTATTTTGGTAATCTGCTTGGCGATTTTGGTGGAACACGACAGGTAAAAAATTTGCCACTAACAGTGAAAAAGGCATTGGATAATCATTATCTAGTCGATAAATTTACAGATAACCATGTAGCAGTTAAAGACGCTAAGCAGTATTTTTCTCAGCATCGTAAACGATTCGCAAGCATTGCCATTGATGTATTATTTGATCACTTTCTAATTCAGCATTGGACGCAGTTTAATCACGTACCATTGGCTGACTTTAAGCAAAACAGTTATCAACTTTTGAATAAGCGTATTCCAGATATGCCTTGTAAAATGCAACAGGTTGTAAGCAATTTAACCAAAAATGATTGGTTTAAAGAGTATGAAACAATAACAGGTGTAGGCGTAGCGCTTGACAACATAGCCAAACGTATCCGTTTTACTAATAATTTTTCTGGCGCAATTGAAGATATTCAGTGTCACTACAACGAATTGGAAATGCTATTTTTAGAGTTTTTTCCACAATTAATTGATCACGTAAATCAACATGCCATTGAGGGAAGCAACGTAGAGACTATTGTTAGACACAACTAGTAAGTAATACGTAGCGCTCATATTGTCGATAAATATTACATTCAATTTCTGCAATTCGCTCGATTGAATCCCTAACTCAAACTCACTTTGGGGCAGAAACGAGTTATGATGATGGTCCACATATGTCACATTTTGATTGGCAGAATACAAAGGCATCTCATTGCATCTAGTTGGTCGACATTAAATTTTGCGTGGATTGGATAAGAATGGTAAGTTTTTGCAACTTTAGACTTCACTTTTAAGCCAAGTGATACTTCCATTTAAATGCTAAGTCATTGAAGTGAATGTGCCATTTTATGCAAACTTACACTGCAAACTCCATAATTTCAGAGCTTTTCACCAAAACATCACTCGCGAGTGCTTTTCCCTCTTTTTGCATTGTACTGATTTATACCAATCCTCAATAATACTTGATTAATTTGAGGGACCAAAGCTGTCGCTAACGTTGTTAAAAATCTCTCATTTAGAACAACTAAATAGCAAAATTTCCGCCTTGCCTACATGGATGTAGGTACCTCAGCGATAGCAGGACGCGTGAGCGGTGTTATCGACAAGGTTTCCGTACCACAAAATAGATTACTTAAATTGGTCATAGCTTGGCTCCTTGGTACACCTTTTGACCATGCACTCTTAATTTGGGGTTACACCATATTATCTGCATTCGTTGTTAATGCATTGAGAGGCAATCACTTTCAGTTAATTATCGCAGCAAGCCTTATGCGCAGCGGATTATTCGTATTATTGCTTTTGCCAGTCCCAATGTGGTTTTTGATCGTAAGTACCTTTTTTATGATTAAAGTTATGTTTAGTTTTGCGGTTGATCATTACGGCAATAACTAACAAGAGCTTTGGAAATTAGCGTAGAGCCACTTTTAATTTATTTAAAACTCATCCCAATACGGGTGAACTCCAAAAAATTGACTGAGTTCGTCGATAAACACCCTCACTTTTGAAGACAAAAGCTTGCGATGGGGATAAACCGCATACAAGCCAATAGGTTGCGGCTCAAAGTCTTCTAAGAACACTTGTAGCTCACCTTGTTTTATCGCTTTGCTCGCAATGAACGTAGGTAGAAGCAAATACCCTTCGCCTGCAACTGCAGACGCTAATAATAATTCGCCATTGTTTGAAATGATCGTGGGGTGTTTATTACTACTGATGGACTTTAAGGTGTTGAGCAATAGGTTGTCGGACTTTTCATAATTGGAGTAGCTGTAGTGTAAAAAGTGCTTTGGATTTAGTTCTTTGGGGTGGAGTGGTGTGCCGTGAGCGTTTAGGTATTCAGGAGAAGCGCAAAGAGTCAGCCTTACTGGCGCGATTTTCTTGGCAACGAGTGAAGAATTTTGCAGCTGGCCAATCCGTAAAGCGAGATCAAAGCCTTCCTCCACAACATCGACCTTTCGGTCATTTAACTGAATGTTTAGCTCAATCTCTGGGTATTTTTTGCGAAAGACACGGATGAATTTTGACAAATGCAAGGTCGAAAACGTGACCGGTGCGCTTATGCTCAAGGTGCCAGTCACAGAGGATTGTAGCTCACTAAATTGTGCCTCTAAACTTTCTATGCTTTCTAATATGTGTTTAGCATGTTGCAGGCATTTTTCTCCGGCTTCAGTTAGGCTGACTTTTCGGGTGGTTCGATTTAATAATCGAGCATTGAGATGTGTTTCAAGTTGAGACAGATACTTACTGACCAATTGATTCGACATACCAAGTTTGCTTGCTGCTTTGGTAAAGCTGCCTTCTTCAGCTACTTTAATAAAGACATTTAAGAGCTCGTTACGCATTATAAGGGGGGTAATTATCAACATTGTGTTGTTAATCTTACAACAATTAGCGACTTAATCATAAAAAATAACCATAGTAGAATGGTAATTATTGGTTAGCTACGAACAACAGATAGGATTTGAATGAAAAACACAACACATACCTATGGGTGGGTTGCGATTGCACTACATTGGGTATCCGCTGTGGTGGTGATCGGTCTATTCGCCTGTGGTTGGTGGATGGTGGATCTTAACTACTACAGTGACTGGTATAAAACAGCGCCATTTTTGCACAAAAGTACAGGCGTTCTTTTATTCGGCTTGATTTTGTTTCGGTTGATGTGGAAAGTGACGAACGTCTCTCCAAGCAAAATAGGAAACGCCCTTGAAAAGCGTGTGGCGAGCATCGCTCATGCCATTCTTTATCTTTTGCTGTTATTGATTTGTATAACTGGTTATTTAATTTCAACGGCAGATGGTCGAGGAATTGAGGTATTTAGCTGGTTTACTCTACCAAGTTTCGGTGCATGGTTCGACAAGCAAGCCGATATTGCCGGGCTAGTTCACCAATACGCCGCTTATGCGCTAATGGGCTTAGTACTGCTACACGTAATTGCGGCGCTAAAACATCATTTTATTAATAAAGACAATACCTTGAAACGCATGCTTTCAAATCGAAGCTAGTTTGTTTACTTTTTAAATTATCTAGGAGACAGTTATGAAAAAACGCTTAATCGGAGCAATCATTGCAGCGGCGATATCAGGTGCGTCACAAGCAGCTGAATACGTTATTGATACTAAAGGCGCACACGCATTCATTAACTTTAAAACCTCACACTTAGGGGTGTCGTGGCTAACAGGACGCTTTAATACGTTTGACGGACGCTTTTTCTACGACGGTAAAAGTTACGAAAACGCTAAAATTGAAGTAAACATTGATACGTCAAGCATCGACTCGAATCACGCTGAGCGTGATAAACATCTACGCAGTGACGATTTTTTAAATGTAGCAAAACACCCAACCGCTAAATTTGTTAGCAGTAAAATTGTCGAAAAAGGCGATGGCAAATTAGAAGTTCAAGGCGTATTTACATTATACGGTACGACAAAGGACATCGTAATCGATGCGCAAAAAATTGGTGAAGGCAAAGATCCTTGGGGGGGCTATCGTGCAGGCTTTTCTGGCACAACTGAAATTCGTTTAGCGGATTTTGGTATGAAAGAAGTTTTGGGGCCAACAACCGTCATGCTCGATCTACATGTTGAAGGGATCCGTAAGTAATCTCCGTTATTTGCAATTCTCAATGGTGATACGCCCGCTACGTTCATTGCTTCGGGTGTGTCATCGATTTCTTTTACTTCATCATTTTAGTGCAGTGCTGAAGGAGGTCAATCTTCATTACTGCAATGACGATTTATCTTCACCATGACGACCGATGTGATTATCCATACTGATTGTGACGACATAGAAGCTATTCAGGCTGCGGTGTGCCACGATATTGTAGCTGCATTAACGGTATAAATGAGTACATTCACCGAAAAGCTGGTTTGCTTATCGCGAACTGGACACGTCTTTGCTTATTTACTCGCTCATCGATGGAATGGCAATAGTCCGCCAAAGCTTTATACCCAATTACCAAACCTAGGTGTTGGCGATCAGCTTTTTCTGCACGACCTTGCAGTATCGAAATCAGTCAGAGGCAACAAAGTCGGTTCGCAATTGGTTGCCCATCTAATTGAAGCGGCCAAATCGATTGGTATACGTGAAATTCAATTGGTATCTGTACAAAATTCGCAGGCTTTTTGGCGCACACAAGGTTTTGTGGCAACTGAAAAATCCATCTGTGACGAATATGGCGAAGATGCAGTGTTGATGAAACGAAGGCTCACTGCTCAAAACGGCTCACCACTTAGGTGAATACGTATGCATTAAACAAGTTGTTGTTAAAACCTTAGAACACTCGTAACGTTTTATTTAAAATAATAATAAGACGTTTCTATGAAAGTTAAAATTATCCAATTAGTTTGCTTTGTAACAGCGGTTTTGTTCTTTACCTCAGTAAGAGGCGCGGAAGTAGTAAAGTTACAAAGTTACTCTGGTGATACCTCCTTGCCTCATAAACTGTTGATCGCTGCGTTAAACCGAGCAGGACTTGACTACGAGCACCCGTATGAAAGCGATAAAGATATTTCGAATGCGCGGATCTTGAATGACGTCAAAAGCGGTCAGTTGGATGTAATGTGGAGTATGACGTCACAAGAATTAGAGCGTGATTATCAAGCTGTCTATATCCCGCTTTTCCGCGGTTTGTTGGGAATGCGAGTGGCTATTGTGCCAAAGACACAACAAGATATTTTTCGTCATGTACTTACCTTATCGGATTTAGCCCATTTCAAAGCAGGTCAAGGTAAAACATGGCCAGATACAAAAATTCTCTCCACTAACGGTTTGCCTGTGGTAACCACCCTTAAATACCCTAATTTGTTTCCGATGTTAGAAGGAGGGCGTTTTGATTATTTCCCTCGGGGGGTCAATGAGCCTTGGGATGAAATTAAAAATCATCATTCACTTAACCTTACTGTTGAACCTTATTTACTGTTGCGTTATCGCGCCCCATTGTATTTTTTCGTAACCCGAGAAAATCATGCACTTGCAGATAAGCTAACACATGCATTGGAATTAATGATTGCAGATGGCACGTTTAATCAGATGTTCATGTCAGACAGTCAAGTTCAAATGGTATTAAGTAAAGCGAATTTGGCAAATCGCCGTGTTATTGAACTGCACAATCCAACTTTGTCTCCACAGACCCCATTAGACAGAATTGCACTGTGGTTTGACCCTTTAACTGAATCTAAGGAACTGTAATGCGTTCGTTGCAATATAAAATATCGCTGGCATTGATTGTGTGTCTATTGAGTATCTTTTTAATCGTTGTAGGCATTAACTATGTTCTTTTGAAAAATAGTGAAACACAGCGCTTTGAAAATGCGACAAATGCGCTCAATGAGCAAATGCAGGTAATTCTCGCTGAACCTGTATTCTCTTACGATAAACCTTTAATCACGCAGATCATTAAAGCGTTTGCAAAGAATAATAATGTCGCTACCATTACCGTGACGGATCATCGAGGTGTGCTGTTAGGCGAGGTAAGCACAGAGCGGACTAGTGATGTGGAAGGCCAGTTACGTCTAACATTGACCGTAGCTGAGCAAGAAATCGGTCAACTTGAAGTCAGTTATTCCAAGTCGTCGCTTAATGATGCGATTCGAAGTGCAGTTTTAACAATGATTTTAACGTTGGCAATTTCCTTTTTTGTACTAGGTGGCGTTGTTATTCTAGTTGTAAGAATGATCATAATTAAGCCAATTATTGGGGTAAACCATCTAGTTGATGAACTCGTTCGCGGAGGTGGCGATCTCACTCAACGCATTAATTATCGTTCAAGTGACGAAATTGGCTATTTAGTTCAAGGATTCAATCAGTTTATCGAACAGGTACATGCAATTATTACTCGATTGGGAGCAACCTCGAAAGAGTTAGAAGAAATTGCGCATCAAGTAAATGAAGCCACCATTCATTCTAAGAAAGAAGCTCAGCAAGAATATGCTCTTACTGAAACCGCGACCGATTCGTTAAGCCAGCTTACTCAAGCCACTCGAGAAATAGCACTTGGTGCAACAAATACAGCTGACCAAACAGCTCAAGTCCAATCGTTGTGTCGTCAAGGTACAGGGAGAATGAAAGAAAACAACCAGTTCCTTGTTACATTGTCTGAAAGACTTGACAACACATCGATCGTCGTCAAGCAGCTCGAAACAAGTAGTACGCAAATCAGTCAAGTTCTGGATGTGATCAAAAGTATTGCAGAGCAAACCAATCTATTGGCATTGAATGCTGCAATTGAAGCGGCTCGCGCAGGTGAGTCTGGCCGCGGATTTGCTGTGGTTGCAGATGAAGTTCGGGCTTTGGCAAGTAAAACTCATCAATCGACAACCGAAATCGAAGGAATTATTAGTGCCCTCCAAAATAATGCAAAAGAGTGTGTCAATGCGACATCTCAAAGCAAAGCAGTAAGTAATCAGGTCGTTGAAGCAAGTGATGCAAGCCAAATGGTGTTTAACGCAATCGCTGAGCAGATAGATAAAATAAACGCAATGAATGAGCGAGTTGCTGCGAGTTCAGAAGAGCAAAGTAGTGTAACTCAAGGTGTGCTAGATACAATGCAACGAATAAATGCAGGGGCTAAGTCGCTCGCACAAGAAGCCGATCACCTTGACAGTACGGTTGGTAAACTTCAGCAACTCGAAAAGGGGCTAGTGAGTACACTAGGCCAGTTTAAGTATTAACTCTTATATACCTAAACAACTTGAAGATACCTATTTGAGAGCAGCGTTCTTTTTTCAAGACTATGCGTGCTAATGCAAAAATGTAAGTATCTTTTAAATTAGCGTAACAACGCAACGGTAGCGTTCTCATAGGGCAAATTTTACAGGCGTTTATACCGTGTTATTAATTTTGATAAGGGGAAAACCATTATCTGCAATCAATACCTAAACGCAGTACATTCTTGCTGAAGTCACGCATTTTTAAGTTAATTGGGTATAAATGATTACTGTCGGGTTAATGTCGGGTGGAAATTCTTTTTATTTTTGCTTTTTTACCTAACAATGTCGAAAAACCTAAGTAGAGATAACGATGATTTTAAAAGAATTAAGACTAAGCAAACAGCTTTCGCAGGAGCAATTAGCGCGGATGTCGGGGTTAAGTGTCCGAACAATACAACGTATTGAACGTGGAGAAAATGCGAGTTTAGAATCAAAGAAATGTTTAGCAGCAGCCTTAGAAGTAGATATTGCAACGCTAGAACAAGATGTATTTAGACATGAAGATAATCGCAAAAATTGGTCTCAATTGCCGATGTTTTTGAAACTTTGGTTTGGATTTCATTATCTCCAATTCCATCCAAGTAGAAAGGTGGCTACACGAGCAGAATGGCTATCGCACATCAGTGGCTTTGTATTTTGTTTTTTGGGTTTAGTGAATGAAGCAGCGTTAGTTGGCGGGCTTATGATGCTGAGCAGTGCATACTTGTTTACTGCGCTAAAGTGGCAAGGGGACAAATACGCCATTTGGTTTGATACATTCGATTGATTGTTTGACTATTGTGGTTCGGACATATTTGGAAGCATTGCATGAAACTCTTTTATCCGGAGTTGAGGTTATTTAATGGACGGTCAATCTTATGTTGATCATACAATTGGCGAAACATCGACGATTGTTTCGCTGTTTTGATGGCTTTATCCAAACGCCGTGCTAAGTTGGTTATTTGAGTTTTTTTCGACACGCCAATGTGCACTGTTTTTGATCCACTTAAACTTTTTGGCATGTGTACAAGTTGATATAGATGCTGATCACTTTGGATTGAAATGAGTGTGGCGGCAACGACGGTCGGCGCAAGCACGCCATCAATACGTCTTTTTTTCAGCATTGCTAATGCATTGTCGAAATCAGGCAGTTTCAAGTCTTGATTGACGGGGTTAGCGTTTAATAGCGCTTCAATTGATTCCGTAAAGCGATGAGCCCTGATTGTTGCAATATTTAACGTGATAAAATTGTCAGCGGAAATCGTCTTTATTGTGTTGTTTAGCACGATTAATGATTCCGAGTATCGTTCTGCCATTTCAACAAAATCCATGATTAATTCCCGCTCGGGAGTGTGAATTAAGTTCGTCATTACGTCAGCTTTACCTGTCTTGATCTGCTCAAAGCACCGTGCTGCGGGTGTTGGTGGTGTCATTTCAAGATTGAGGTCAAGCTGTTCGCTTAAATAAAGCATTAAATTTACACTAGGGCCTACAGGTTGATGAACATCGTCTTTAAATTCATGAAAACCGACAAAATTATCAAGACACCAGACGAGAGTCTCTTTTGCGTTGACAGGCATTAAGCAGGGGATCAGTAAAAGAAAAAAAAGGCTTAAACGTTTTAGCATAATCAAGTGCAGCGATTGAAAGGCTGCACTGTACAGAAATAATGCTAAAGTTACTAGGCTTAGGACGGGAACAAGGTTATTTATTGAGAACACAAGTAGCGTAGATTAATAATAATGTGATAAAAAGGGCTTAATTATCAAGCATAAAGTTTGAATTATTGATAAGGACATACATGATTTACGTGATTTTGACTATTGTGTTGAGTTTAGTTGGGTTAATTACTTTTTTACCAAAATATCGCCCATTGCTTGAACGTTACCAATTGGGTATTAACTTTATTCTGACTCTTGTCGCTACATTAGTAGGTGTATTATTGGCAATAGTGATTACCGAGTATGAGGTTCAAGAAAAAGAACGAGAAGACATGGTGAAGCTCCTCGGCTCTAGCATTGTATCGGTAAAGACATGCCAAAGTTACAGCGAGGACTTAGTTGAATACTTTGATCAATTACCCAAAGGTGAAACAAGTAAAGTCGAGTTTTTCAACAAAAACCCCATTCCTTATCCAGATTATCTCGATCTATTCTTAATGCAAGATATCGTAGGGCAGAATATCTCAACCTCAACACTGGAAGAGTTGACCGAGTTAATGATTAATTTAAAGCGTACGCGAGATGGCAAAGAGCGTCACTATTTAGTGATATTGCATCAGATCCATCAGTTACTACTGGCCGAAGTCGAGTATCAGAAAGGCAATATTGATGAGTTACGATTAGAGCAGCAAATAGAAATGCTTAATAAAGCGTATGTAAAGGCAATTAATGAACTTGACTAAAGAGAACACGCTTTTCCACATTAGGATAACTGGATGAAATTAACGAACTCGTCGCTTCATTATGTGATTATGGAGCACTTTGTGAAAAGCGGTCGACCACCGAAATGTGCTGAATTGGCTTTGACTTTTAACGTAAGCCAAGAGGAAATATTCAACGCGCTAGAAGCATTGCAAGAATATCATGGAGTTGTGCTACATCCCGTGTCGCATGAAGTATGGGTAATGCACCCTTTTTCAGCTGCACCTACTCATTTTTGGCTTGAATCGAAATCCGGTCAATGGTGGGGAAATTGTGCTTGGTGCGCTTTAGGTGCTGCCGCGATACTAAATCAAGATCTAACGATCACCACGACGATCGGTGGCCAGTCGAAGCAAATAAAAATCGACATTGTTGATGGTGAAATTAAAAACAAGAATCTCTACGTTCATTTTCCAATTCCAATGATTAATGCGTGGGATAACGTAACCTTTACGTGCAGCGTGATGTTGATGTTTGAGTCGGAGCAGCAAATTGACCTCTGGTGTGAACAACATGGTTTTGCGAAAGGTGACGTACAGCCGATTGAAAAGATATGGTCGTTTGCTCAGGTATGGTATGGCAAACATTTAGATAAGGCTTGGACCAAGTGGTCGGTTGAGGAAGCTAAAGCGATTTTTGAACAATTTGATTTAAAGAACACGATTTGGTCGTTGCCTGAATCGAAAACACGATTTTGAGGATTAATTAACCATGCAATTAGCAATGCAAGTTGTCAATGCATTCACTGAGCAAGCTTTTGGTGGCAACCCAGCAGCGGTAATCGTAACTGAAACCTGGTTAAGCGAGTCGCTCATGCAGCAGATTGCTGCTCAGAACAATCTATCTGAAACGGCATTTTTGGTTGCAGATAATGCCGGTACTCACCATATCCGATGGTTTTCACCTATTACTGAAATTGATTTTTGTGGCCATGCGACACTGGCCTCTGCGTATGTGCTTTTTGAGCGACAGACTGGCATTACGCAATTGGCCTTTTTTGCGCAAGCAGTTGGTCATTTTACAGTGGAACGTGATGAAAGTGGGTTAATTAAAATGGACTTTCCAAATCGAGAGCCAGAATTAATAACAGAGATCCCACACGCTTTAATCAGTGGGCTATCAATTAAACCACGAGAAGTCTACCGCAATAACCAGGCCTATTTTGCGATTTATGATACGGAAGAGGACGTCCGTGAACTTACTTATACCTCAAGTTCACTCAAGCAGTTAGCGCCATGGGATGTCGTGGTGAGTAGCACAAGCCAACGGAAGCAGTACGATTTTGTTTCGCGCTATTTTTGGCCTGCCAATGGTGGCGATGAGGACCCTGTGACGGGGTCGATTCACGCAGGGCTTGCACCTTTTTGGCAAAAAAGACTTGGAAAATCCTTTTTGATTGGCTTTCAAGCATCAAAAAGAGGGGGGGTTTTACATTGTAATGTTACTGCGAATCGAGTTCAAGTCGCTGGATTTGCGATTCAGTACTTAGATGGTGTCATTGTAATCGGATGAAATTAATCCTTTAATGCTAGTATTGTACTTTGGTGGTAGTTGTAAAGTATTTGTTTGATAATTTGAGGTTCCGTCCTAAACTTTGTAATTATGGCTTTTTTTGCAACAATACGTTGAGAATTACGCTATCTCAATCAATATATTGGATGGGTATTATGAAGTACAAACAAACGTCTTTAATTGGTATGTCATTGTTGTTGGCATCCTGTGGCGGCGGTGGTTCATCGGAAACCGCAGCGATTCAACCTACGACTCCAGTAACTGCAACTGGAGATTTAACCATCTCTGTTTCTGGTTTACCGCAAGGTAGTGAACCAAGCGTTAAAATCAGCGGCCCGAATAGCTTTTCACAAACACTAAGTGCTTCTCAAACTTTAACGGGTCTGAATACTGGACAGTATACGATTGAGCCTATGGCTGTTGATGCAAATGGCGTGATTTACGATGTACAACCTGCCAAATACACAGTCTCTGTTTTGCAAAACTCAACGACACCGTTGAGCTTGCAATACGAATCACCCATTGTGAGTAAAGGCGTAATTAGTAACTTTGGAAGTGTATACGTCAATGGAATGCGATTTAAAACAGAGCAGGCTAGCTTTAGAGATGAAGAAGGCAAGGCGATCGACGAAAATCAGTTTGGTGTAGGAATGCTGGTGACAGTAGTTGGCCGAGCGGGCGCTAGTGCATCTGAGGGCAATGCTCAAGATGTGTATTATGAACTAAAAGCCAAAGGGCCGGTTGAATCCGTTGAATTAGCAGAATCGCGGATCAAGGTAGTCGGTTTGTCGTTTGTTATAACTGAGTCAACAGAATTTGAAAATACGACATTCGAAACATTGCTAACAGGAGAGTTCGTTAAAGTTAGTGCTTTGCAGAATGATGAAAATCAACTGATTGCAGCTCATGTGGAAAAGGCAGATCAAGAAGATGAAATCAAACTCGCAGGTGTCATTTCCTTACTTGATGATGGAGCGAAGTCATTTTCATTGAATAATTTGGTCATTGATTACACACGTGCAAACGTCGAAGGGCAGCTAAGCGATGGAGCCTATGTTATTGTTTACGCTGAAACTAACGCTGCCGATGGCGTATTAAACGTCTCGAAAGTGAAAGTAGTAACCCGCGACGTCGATGATTCTGGGGTTCAATATGCTATCGATGGCGTTATCCAATCAGTCATGGAGAATAACCAGTTTACATTAAATGGTCTGACGGTTATGTGGAATGATGAAACGCAGTTTTTCGGAGGATCAGCAAAGGATGTAGCCATTGGTGAACGAGTGAAAATACACGGTGCGTTGGTGGAAGAACAATTTATTGCACGTAAGATCCGTTTTGACAAACAAGGTGTGATTAAGCTTAAAGGCCAAATTGAAGAAATTGATTCTGAAAATTTAACGGTGATGGTATTGGGCCAAACATTGACGCTGGATAGTCATACCAAATTAAAAGACAAGTCGCGTTTGAAAGTGCGCAGAATGACAATGAGTGAACTTGCAATTGGGGATGTTGTTGAGATAAATGCCTTTAAGTCGACAGAAAATGTGTTACTTGTGAAGAAACTCACTCGTTACAATGCAACCTCCTCAACGGGAAACTCAGTCACAAAGCTTGAAGGAAGTATTTCAACTATCGCTGATATGGGCTTCAACGTTCAAAATGTTGCTGTTTCAACGGATGAGCTTACGGAATTTGAATTGGATGACGAAAGCATCGATCGAGACGCATTTTTTGCAAAAATAACGACAGGAATGCAAGTTGAAGTGAAAGGCCTCGTGCAAGCAACGCGTTCTTTGTTGGCGGTGGAGGTTGAAGCGAAATCGAAACCGACAGGCCAATTGTCTTATGTGAAATTGGAAGGTGAAGTTCAAGACTTTGTTTCTTTGGAAAACTTTAAAGTAAATGGCCGTATCGTAAAAGTGAATGAATTTACTCGTTTTGAGGACGGAGACGCAAAACAGATAGCAAATGGCGTTTTAGTTGAGATAAAAGGGAAAGAACTAGAAGACGGCAGTTTGCTTGCAATTAAAATCGAATTTGAACGAGAAGACGAACGCGAGCAAGTTGAATTTAAAGGTAAAATTACTCAAGTTGACGCAGATGATACTTTCTTTATTGGCTCGAAAAAAATCTTGATTAACCAACAAACGCAATTTGAGTATGGCAGCGTTAGTGATATTGCCGTGAATTCATACGTTGAAGTAAAAGGGATCGTTTCTCATGATGGCTTAGTTACAGCGTTGAAGATTGAATTTGAAAAAGAGGAAGTGGAAGTAAAAGGCACGGTTACGCAAGTATTGTCAGAAACTCAATTTTTACTTAACGATAAGACAGTTCAATATAGCACTTCAACTAAATTTGAACAGGGAAATGCGACTCGTATTGGAGTTGGAGTCACTGTTAAGGTTAAAGGGTTCTACGACAGTGAACGCGTTCTTATTGCGAGAAAAATTGAGTTTGAAAAGCTCGAAAAAGTTGAATTCTATGGTTCGATTACTGCACTGGCAGATGGCCTATTTGTCGTAAATGACAAAAACGTAAAGTACAACGATCGTACTGAATTTGAACAGGGGAGTAAGGACGATTTGGCAGTTGGCAAGGTCGTAAAAGTAAAAGGCCGAATAGAAAGCAATAATACGGTCATTGCATTAGAAGTGGAGTTTAAGGAAAAGCAAAGTGAAGCTTTGATTGAAGTTGAAGGGAAAATCAGTCGATTCGACAGTGTTAAACTTTTTTATGTTGGTTCTCGTGCGGTTACCACTGATGAACAAACCGTCTTTGAACGCGGAACTGTGGCAGATCTTAAAAAGAATGCCGAAATCGAGGTGAAAGGTCATTTAAATGCAGACAATGTCTTGGTAGCCAAAACCATTAAGTTTGACGATTAATCGTTTTTTGTTGCGTTAATAAGAGACTTTCAAATGCGAGGCTTTTTTGCCTCGTTTTTATTTAATTAACTAGAGATCCAAACTTTTCTCTGCTACTTATATAGCCAAACATCTTAAAGATGCTGAAGTCACGCAACTTCAAGTAGACTGGGCATATATCCGAGCGTACATGAGTGGAATGTCACTGAGTGAAATCCTATAGACAGAAAGAGTGGGTATGATTGATCTAGTCGCAACGTTCATTTTCTTTTTTGCTGTTATAGACCCTATCGGCACGGTCCCAGTTTTTATTGCTTCCACCCAAAGATATGATGCCCATACAAAACGAAAGGTAGCATTTCTTGCGACAATTGTAGCGGCGACTATTTTGATTTTTTTCGCGGTTGCTGGGGAATTATTGCTCAATGCTATGGGCATCCCATTACCTGCATTCCAAGTCGCCGGAGGTATCGTACTTTTTCTATTTGCATTATCTATGATTTTCGGTGAGAGCAAGCCAGAAGAAGAACTAAAAATGGTTGAGGCTCATCATGAAACCGCTATTTTCCCGCTAGCGGTGCCCGCTATTGCAAGTCCGGGTGCTATGCTCGCGTGTGTCTTGCTTACAGAAAATGCGCGTTTTGATTTTTTTGAACAAGTACTAACGGTATTAATGATGCTTGCCGTTTTAATTGTAAATCTATTTTTAATGTTGGCATCAAGCTCTGTTCATAAGTTGATTGGCAATGCAGGAGCAAGTGTGATTAGTCGTGTAATGGGGCTTATTTTATCTTCAGTGGCGGTGTCGAATACTTTAGCTGGAATTACGACCTATTTTGAGCTTTAGGAATAACAATGAAATACGTAGAAGTGGTTGCAGGCGCATCGAGTGTAGAAACCATAAAATCAATTGCAGTGAAAGTAAAAGCAGTCGATGTTAGGGTAAGCGCGCCAGAACAAGACAATTTGTGTCAGATGCGGTTATTGATTAATGATGAAACCTTGCAAGCTACTTTAGATGCACTGCAAAATGTTTTAGGTGCACAGCCTTTTGTGCGCATAGTCGTGTTGCCTGTCGAAATTTCGTTACCTAAACCGATTGAAACGAAACAGCAAGAAAAGAAAAAAGACGATGCAACCGCAGCTCGCGAAGCGCTTTATGCTGAAGTAGAGAAAGGTGCGCGAGCAAACTCGAACTTTTTTCTGTTAGTTGTGCTATCAACTATTGTGGCCGCAATAGGGCTTATTGAAAATAACGTTGCAGTGGTTATAGGGGCGATGGTCATTGCGCCGTTACTAGGACCGAATCTTGCGCTGAGCCTCGGAACCACGCTTGGTGACGTGGTGTTGATGCGAAAATCGATAAAAACATTACTGCTAGGGTTGTTGTTAGCCACATCAATGTCAGTTGTTTTTGGTTTTATTTGGCCAGGAAGCCTTGATAGCCATGAATTGATGTCAAGAACCGATGCAAGTTTGGACTCTATTGCTTTGGCACTAGCTTCAGGTGCTGCGGCAACACTGTCTTTAACTACTGGGTTGTCTTCAGTACTTGTTGGTGTGATGGTGGCCGTCGCGATATTGCCTCCCGCGGTGACGGTTGGAATTATGCTTGGCAATGGGAATATGCCATTGGCGTTTGGTGCTGCTTTGTTGCTTGCGATAAACATTGTGTGTGTGAACCTATCGAGTAAATTGGTGTTTTTGTACAAAGACATTAGTCCACGCACATGGCTTGAAAAAGAGACTGCAAAATCGGCGATGTTTCGTTATCTAATTGGTTGGTTTATCTCTTTAATTGCATTCACCGTGTTTATCTATTTAACCTAAATTTAGGATATTTACGCTTTTAGCCAAATTGGCATGCCCCTTGATGCTCTGTTGATAACGCTAACACGCTCAGCGTGTTTCGTGTGTTAGCGCGTGTTTACAGTAAGTATCGTTGAACAAAAAGAGTGCAAATGCACCAAAAGGGGGCGAAATGAGCGTATACGAGGTGAATTTTGATGGTCTAGTGGGTCCCACTCATAATTATGCAGGCTTATCTTATGGAAACGTTGCATCGAGCAATAATGCAGATTTAGAATCCAACCCTCAGCAAGCTGCGCTTCAAGGCCTAGAAAAAATGTGGACACTTGAGAAGCTAGGTATTCCTCAAGGTGTCATAGCGCCGCATGTTAGACCTGACGTAGCGTCATTACGAGCACTTGGTTTTTCAGGCACCGATCCGCAAGTTATCGCAAAGGCGGCGAAACTTGAACCGTTATTGTTGAAAGCAGTGTATTCTGCTTCAGCGATGTGGACAGCCAATGCGGCTACCGTCTCACCAAGTAGTGATACGGATAATCTAAAAGTACATTTTACGCCAGCAAACCTCAGTAATAAGTTTCATCGTTCAATTGAAGCACCTACTACCTCTCGCATACTTAAAGCGATTTTTAGCGATGAAAACCATTTCGAGCATCACAGTCCGTTACCCAACCACCCTTTGTTTGGTGATGAAGGGGCGGCAAATCACACACGTTTAAGTGACAGTTATGGGCATAAAGGACTTGCTTTGTTTGTCTATGGTGAAGATGCAAAAACACAAGTGAAACCTAGTTGTTACCCTGCAAGACAAACCCGTCAAGCGTGTGAAGCGATTGCCAGAAGTCATGGTTTAAGTCGTGCTCGAACGTTATTTATTCAACAAAATCCCGAAGTGATTGATCAAGGAGTATTCCATAATGACGTCATTGCTATCGGTAACGAAAACGTGTTTTTATTTCACGAAAAGGCATTTTATCAGCAAAAACAGTCGATTGAAGAGGTTAGGGCACATTATACCGGTTCACGACCGCTGCATTTGCTTGAGGTCAGCTGTGGCGATGTCAGTGTGGAAGAAGCGGTAAAAAGTTATTTGTTTAATAGTCAATTGGTGAGTTTGCCAAGCGGAGGGATGGCGATTATCGCCCCAAGCGAATGTCAAACCATCGATAGTGTTGAGCGCTATTTTTCGGCTTTATGCAAAGCTAGCAATCCAATTAATGAGGTGTTTTATATTGATTTAAAACAAAGTATGCAAAACGGTGGGGGCCCGGCGTGTTTACGTTTACGAGTAACGTTAAATCAAACTGAGTTAGCGGCTGTAAATCCAGCGTGTTTATTGGATGAGCCTTTGTATAAAAGATTACAAATGTGGGTTAAAAAGCATTATCGTGATCGTTTGCGTGAAGTCGATCTCGCGGATCCCAGTTTGCTGTTAGAAAGCCAAAGTGCACTTGATGAACTTACACAGATCCTCCATTTAGGCTCAGTCTATGATTTTCAGCGAATTTAGCGTTGTTGCTTTAAAAAATAAGCAAGTTTTGATTGGCTTACTATACTAATGCAAGTGCCTATAGGGTGATGGTATGGAGCTTTAATCTTATATACTCAGGTGTTGATATAAAGCTTTTTGAAAAAGGATTCAGAATTTATGTTTATACCCAAGACATTTTGAGAGTTGTCCGAAGTTGTGGTGGAAAGTGTGATGAATTCAAACCTAGAAAAGCTGCTTTTTAAATTAAGTACTTCTAATGCGATCGACAGTGGTGATCTTGCGCAAGCATCACAAGCAATATTGAAAGCCGCCTCACAAGGTTTGCAAGTATCTCGAGTAAGTATGTGGTCTTTGCAAAGTGACCACATCAATTGTGAATTGCTCGTCGATCATGGTGAGGCGAAATTTGATGTCGATCTTCAGTTATTTCGTAAAGATTTCCCTAATTACTTTGAAGCAATTGATTCGGAGCAGGCGTTAATTGCTGAAGACGCGACGATCCATCCTGCAACCAGTGAATTTACTGATTGCTATCTAAATCCTTTGTCTATTCGGTCTATGTTGGATTTACCGATTCGGCATTTAGGAAAAATGATTGGTGTTATCTGTTGTGAACATCAGGGTGATCAAAACAAAGCGTGGACAGATGATGAAGTTGCATTTGTGTTGACGTTAGCCGAAATGTACGGGCGTGCGTTCAATGCAAAATCAAGGTGCGAATATGAGTCGCGACTCGAAGCATTAAATGCAAATTTGGAAGCCGTAGTAGAAGAGCGGACCCATGAGTTAGAACAATCGCTCCACGCACTTAAAGCGTCGCAAGAGTCGTTAATTGAAAGTGAAAAGTTTACGGCGTTTGGGGAATTAATGCAGGGGATCTCTCATGAATTAAATACGCCGCTCGGTGTAGTTATTACCTCTATCTCCCATGCAATCGAAGAACTGCAACGCACCACAGACTTGCTAACGAAAGGAACACTGACAAAAAATGCACTCGATGCTTATTTTAGTGAGCAAGAGCAAACCTTACAGTTAGCAGGAAAAAACGTCACTAAAGCATCCCGTTTGCTCGAGAGTTTTAAACAAGTTTCAATGATATCGAACAGCGATTTAGCGCAAGCCTTTAATGTTGAATCCTTTATTCGTCAAATCATCGAAACCCTAGAGCCAATCGCTAAAAAGCAAGACGTGCGCATTAATTTAGCGTGTGATAGCGGTATTGAAATCACGTCATTGCAGGGCTTAGTGGCTCAAGTTCTGATCCAATTAGCACAAAATGCTTTAGCTCATGCATTTGAATTACCGGGAGGGCAACATCGTATTGATATTGAAGTGAAACATAAAAACAATGTGCTGCAGATCGTCTTTTCGGATAATGGCCGAGGAATTGAAAAGTCACTGCACAAAAAGGTGTTTGACCCATTTTATACAACAACGCGAAAAGATGGCTCAAGTGGCATGGGGTTGTCTTTGGTTTCGAATATCGTGCATCACAAACTGGGTGGTCGGATAAAATTGGAAAACGCAGAGTCTCGAGGATGTCGGTTTGTGATTACGCTACCAAATAGTTGTTCGGTAGCGTAAAAGGCAAACCTAAGCTATGAGTGCAACATTGACTGGCGTTTTTTAACGACGCTCTAGTTATTCCGCACAATATATTTTAATGACAAGTTACATTTATAAATGTGTATTGGTGTTATCTTTGACGAATTGCAATTCCGTCAAGGTAACCTGTTGTTCAAGCGTAATGTTGCCATGGATGTCCTTCAATCCAAATTTAATATTGGCGTCGGTGGATTGCCAATCGATGTCGATATAGCCGTAATTAACGGTTGAAATTGCCTTTCCTACTCGATGTTTGTTTGGACTGACGTCTTTCCATTTTTGTGTTAAACTTGAACTTGTGATTTCCCAAAGCGGATAACCTTGCTCTAACGTGTAACGAGACATCTCTCCCCAATGCGTGTCGCCACTAAGTAAAATTACTCCGCCGATTTTATGTTTTTCAATAAAGCTTAATAGTCGATTTCGATCATACGGAAAGTTTGCCCAACTTTCCCATCCCGTAAAATCAGGTAGCAATTGAAGACTGGATGCAATCACTTTTATCTTGCTCGGTTTAAGTAGCTCGGCTTCTAGCCATTGCCATTGCGCTTCTCCAAGCATGGAAATGGAGTTATCTACGGGGCGGTAAGGTCCAACGTTGTTGATAAAGCTGCTTAGATAGTAACCAAACTCACCAATGGACTCGAGACTGGGGCGGTTCCAGCGCAAGTCAGGAAGGATCACCTGGATTTGGTTGTTTCCTTGGCCATAATAATATGACGTATAGATTCCATCAGGTCGAGTTCGACGTAAGCTATCTTTTGGTTCTTGCCAGAAATCGAGCATGATTTGTCTGGAGGCCTCTTTATGCGGGTACGCTATGCCTGCGTCATTCTCGCCGTAGTCGTGGTCATCCCACATCGCAATGACTGGAGTGTGTTGTATTAAGGTTTGAAACCGTGGTTTGTTGCCTAATTTTTGATATTTTTTTGCGAGTACCTCCATGTCATTCGTGTCACCATAGATATTGTCACCTAAAAAAATAAACAAGTCGGCTTGTTCTTTGTTGATGGCATCAAAGATTGGAATAGGCTTATCCTGATGACTGCATGAACCGAATAGTATTTTGTCGATGGGCTTTGCTAGGGCATTCATCGTCCAAAACGAACACATCAGCATTGCTGTAAGTAAAATAGATTTCATGGAATTAACATCTCTTTGATTGGTTTACCAATGGTCGGATCAAATTCGAGGTAATTTTCTCCAAGTAACGTTAATATCGTCGCAGCGACTTGGTCTTGCTTGAGTTCTGTTGAGGTTTTGAGTACGCCCTGTGCAGCAATACGAGGCCCTATTGCCGCAAGCCAAATCTCGTTTGCCCCGATAATGCCATTTTCAAAATTAGCCAACTTTTTCATGTATCCTTGTACCGCTTGTTTTGATGCATGGTGTTGCCAATCTTGTTTGTGGTAGCCGCGTCCATGGTCGGTGACAATGAGCATTACTGTGTTATTTCTATATTTTGGGATTGATTGAAGTGTTTGCCAAAGGTCGGCGAGGTACTGGTCGGTTCGATGGATCGCAGCAATATAACGGTCATAGTGACCATCATGTGCAAAGTCGTCGGTTTCGCCAAGCGCAATCACCATAGCGCGCGGTTGGATGTGAATTAAATAATCTTTAGCAAAGCGATAAGTAAAACTATCTTGGCGAACTTCTTGCCATGGGCTAGGGGTTTGGGCTTGTAACGCATTCAATAAATCCATTTCAGGTGATTGTGGTTGGATTTGATAAGCGTCGTTATGATCATTTACATAGAGTCCAGAACGCGTTTCGTTAAAAATAGCGTCGAACGCTGCCCAGCTCCCAAAAGCCGCTAATTTGCTTTGATACTTTGGCTTTTTATTCAGCCATTCTAAAAACGTCACATTGTGGTTAGCAATAAACGCGTTGCTGTTTATAGAAGGGTCGACTTTTCCTGTTAAGATTTCATTGTAACCGGGATAAGAAAAGTACCACTCGTTGGCGACACTCATAAAAGAACCGTTGGTTCTATCGCCAATGAGTGTGCCATGCTTTGCTATGGTGTTCCAAAAAAAAGGCATCAGTTTTTGACGACGCATTTCAGGCCTTTCGTGCCAGTAGCGCTCTTCCAATTGAGCACTATTTTTTACTAGTGTTGGGTCTTGGTATAGTGCTTTATCTATACCGTTAAACGTTTCTTGCCAACGTATTCCATCCAGAGTAACTAGGATAACGTTGCTAGCAGAATGGGTTAGAAATGAAGTGGCGAAAAGTAGAGTAGATACAATGAAACGGTACATACCATGCTCCTAAAAAAGAAACGCAAAACCTAAGGGGATTGGTTTTGCGTTCAAGAGGTTGATTAAAAACGAGTTTGGAAGTTGATGGCCGCGGTGCGCGGTGCGCCTATCCATCCACCCCAACCACCGGCGACACCACCGATATAACTTTTGTCAAATAGGTTGTTCACGGTTAATCGTAAGCTAGTACCTTGGAGTGGCGAACTTAGGTTTTCTAAATCAATAGCAACGTATAAATCACTAACAGCATACCCATCAATGCGCGTGGTGTTTTGTGGATCCATCCAGCGATCACCAAGCCATTTTGTTGATATACCTGCAGAATATTGGTTTGATTGCCAATCGACAGACAGCACAGCCATGTTTTCGACAGAACCAAACACGGTATTACCTGCCGCAAATCCAACGGAGCCAGTTGAGTACTCTGATTTATTGCTCGTGTAGGATGCATAAACTGAAAACTCGTTTGAGGGGTAATACGTCAGCGCGGTTTCGATACCCGAAGATTCAATACCACCTGTGTTGATGTAGCTGCCATTTGTGCCGACAAGGTAGTCATTGCCATTTTCCGATCCGGGAGCAATAAAGGTTAGGCGGTTGGCAAAATCAATATTGTAAAACGTTACACTTGCACTCACTTTTGTATCATTAAAGCGGATCCCGAAATCGGTGTTTTCAGCGGTTTCAGGCTCAACATTATTGAGTGCAGATGAATCAGCCTCTAAAACTTGATCTTTAATGGCTGCGAAGTTTTCGGCGTAACCAGCAAAAACTTCCAGTCCTTCAATCGGTGTAAACCATACCGCGCCAGCAGAGACGAGTAAATCAGAGTTAGAATCGACACTTTTTGAAGCCTGTGTGAAGTGATCTTGACTCTGTAAATCAACAAAATATTGTTTAATACCGGCACGAAGTGTGATGGATTCCATTTCGAAAGAGTCTTCTAAATAAGCCATCATAGTTTCTACAGGGTAAGTGCGGTCGTATTGCACCCAATATGGAGTGTGGTCAAAATCGTAACTGCTTTTTGAATCTAAAATCTTATGCCAATCACGGTGTTCAGCGCGCTCATAATCTTCATACCAAATACCTGCCCGCAGTACATTGGTATTGTGATTTATTTTCGTTTCCCAACGCCCATCCGCATTGATCCCATAACGATCCTTTTGATAATGGGTATGGCGATATGAACCTACCGGGATTGCACCAGAGGCGTAACAATTTGGATCCGCATGCGCACCTGCACCGCCGTAGGGAAAAGTGATTGAACTTTGACAATCCGCGAGAGGGGATAAAGCTTTACCGTGTTTATCAACAAAATAGAGGCGACCAAGCGCGTTACCGCCATAGACTGTATTACCGGAGGTTAATTCACTGTGCGCATTGCTGCCATCATTATTAACATCAACTAAGTACGGTGGTACCCAGTCGCCGCGCCCTTCATTGTTGTGAAAATAGGCGTTAGCAGTGAGTTCAACTTCACCAATCTGAGTATTCAATTCAATGTAACCAAACAGATTTTCACGTAGAGTAGACCAACCTTGACGGTATACTTGATCGATATAAGGAATTCCGCTCCATTCACCTAGTAAGCCATCTGACTCAGGGTTTTTGTTAAAGTCAGTGAGTGAAACACGTTGGTAGTTATCTTCGTGAACGTCATCGTAGGACAAATACGCACTTATGGTGAAGTTACTCTCCATACCGTTAACCAATTTAGCAGCAAAGTGGTCGCGTTGGTTTTCAGCAGTTCCAGTGATCCAATCACTGTTAGTGGAATTAGAATAACTCACCCAACCGTAGGTATCGTTAAACATTTCGCCCGTTTCAAGTCGAATGTAGTACTTTTGCGCATCGAAATTGCCTAAAGACATACTCGCTATCACGGCTTGTTCAGGGCTTGGATTGATGGTGATGAAATTTAATGTACCACCAAGTGCTTCATTAGAACGTGAACTAATGTCGGCGGTTCCTTGTGATACTTCGACTGTTTCTAAGTTTTCTGTGTCAATATAGCGGTTGGCTTTTGCACCGCCTCCATAGTTTGAATTGCCATTGGCAATCCCATCGATGGTGATACCCACTTGTTGCTCGTCGAGACTTAATTGAAAACCACGAATCGATACGGTGGTTGACCAATCATCACTGCCGAATGTGTCACCTTCATTAACTAGTACACCTGGTAAGTTATCGATTACCGCCAAAGCGCTCGTCATTGTTGACTGTTGTTTTGCCATTTCTTGAGACGTTGCATTATTGGCGTAAGATACGCTTTTTCCAATCGCAACAACTTCTTCGATTTCTTGTTGTGTTGCCTGCTTTTTTTCATCGGCCAATTTTTCTGCTGCCACTGTAGATGTAGAAAAAGCACTCGTAATCGCTACTGCGATAAGCGTAGGCTTAAGATGGGCAAAGTGAGTCAACATTGCTTTATATCCTTGTTTTTGTTGGTACATGTGTGAGTGAAAAACGGGACAAATGGTAGTGGTAGATTATTTCAGTGGCGTTGCAGATATATTTATTATTTATTTCGGTACGTGCTGACGTTGGGGGCTCCCTCGTCGCAAGTATTACAGGCCATTATTCCAAGTTAATGATGGTGATAAGTGTAAAAACATGAGTCGCGATCAATGCCCTTGCAATAAAGCGGATAAATGCATGCTTGACGACAAGCATATTCAAGTCGATGGGTATAAATGGATAATGGCCAAGGAAAAATAATCCTTTTGCCACGTTTGGTTATTTCGCTGGTCTTGTCTCGCAACAGGTACTTGATTGACGGCTACAGGCTGAGTCGGAGTTGAGGTTTTCAGTGCCACCGCAGGCGGTAAGTAAAAAAAGACAGGCGCATTTTCCGAGTAAGTGATTCGTCCAGATGATGTATATCCTTGTTGTATTAAAAATAAAAATTTCCACTCGACTTTGAGAAAGCGAACGTAGTAATACGTCCCTTTAGTCGTACCGGCAAGTGCATCTCTATTAATACTGATTATTTATACGCAAGGATTCGTCATTCTGTGAGCAAAAAAACAATTAACCCAAGACTATTTGCGCAAAACATTAGATAATTAACTATTCTCTTTTTTTGTTGACCAAATTGCCTTAAAACGCTTTTTTGGTGACCACCACTGACCAAGTCGGGGTTTTTTCATGGAAATTAAAGTTAATTTTCTCGATAACTTGCGTTTAGAAGCTAAGTTTGACGATTTTACGGTGATTGCAGATCAACCGATTCGCTATAAAGGCGATGGATCTGCGCCAAGTCCATTTGACTATTTTTTGGCGTCGTCGGCACTGTGTGCAGCCTACTTTGTTAAGGTTTATTGTAATGCACGGGATATTTCAACTGACGGTATCCGTTTGTCGCAAAACAATATTGTTGATCCTGAAAATCGCTATAACCAGATCTTTAAAATCCAAGTCGAACTACCAGAGAGTATTTCAGAAAAAGATCGTGAAGGGATTTTGCGTTCGATTGACCGCTGTACGGTGAAAAAAGTGGTGCAAACAGGCCCAGAATTCCAGCTTGATGTAGTAGAGAATCTCGACGAAGATGCACAAGCTATGTTGATGGCCAAGCCAACGGAAGAAGCGAATACCTTTATTCTTGGTAAAGACCTTCCTCTGGAACAAACGATTGCCAATATGACTTCGTTACTTGAGTCGCTCGGCATGAAGATCGAGATCTCGTCATGGCGCAACATTGTACCTAATGTTTGGTCTTTGCATATTCGTGATGCGGCATCGCCAATGTGTTTTACGAATGGTAAAGGCGCAACGAAAGAAAGTGCGTTGTGCTCAGCGCTTGGTGAGTTTATAGAGCGTTTGAATTGCAATTTCTTTTATAACGATCAGTTCTTTGGTGAAGAAATCGCAAACGCTGAATTTGTTCACTATCCGAATGAAAAGTGGTTTCCATTAGAAGAAGACGACAGTTTGCCTGTAGGTCTCCTCGATGACTATTGTTTAGGTATTTACGATCCAGAAAATGAGCTTTGCGGTTCTAATTTGATTGATACTAATTCTGGGAATCGTGAACGAGGTATTTGTGCAATTCCATACACGCGTCATAGCGATGGTGAAACTGTGTACTTTCCATCAAATTTGATCGAAAACTTGTTCTTAAGCAATGGGATGAGTGCAGGAAATAATTTGTTTGAGGCGAAAGTTCAGTGTCTATCTGAGATTTTTGAGCGTGCAGTGAAGCGTCAAATTATCGAGCAAGAAATCGTGCTACCGGATGTGCCAAAAGAGGTATTAGCAAACTATCCCAAAGTAGTTGAAGGGATCAAAGGGCTCGAAGAGCAAGGCTTTCCAGTGGTTGTGAAAGACGCATCGTTAGGTGGTCAGTTCCCTGTGATGTGTGTCACGTTAATGAATCCAAAAACAGGGGGCGTATTCGCCTCGTTTGGTGCTCATCCAAGTTTAGAAGTGGCATTAGAGAGAAGTCTGACAGAGTTACTGCAAGGTCGCAGCTTTGAAGGGTTAAATGACGTACCAAAGCCAACGTTCAACAGTATGGCAGTGCAAGAGCCAGAAAATTTTGTTGAGCACTTTATCGACTCAACAGGTGTGATCTCTTGGCGATTCTTTAGTGCGAAACACGATTATGAGTTTGTAGAGTGGGATTTCTCAGGAACGAATGAAGAAGAGTGCGATCGTTTATTCGCCATCCTACGCAAGCTAGGTAAAGAAGCCTATGTCGCTGAATTTACGGATATCGGTTGTGCTTGCCGGATCTTAGTACCGGACTATTCCGAAGTTTATCCAGCAGAAGATTTAATCTGGGACAATACAAATAAAGCGTTAGCGTATCGAGAAGACATTTTAAATCTGCACTCTTTAAGTGAAGAAGAATTAGTGAATTTGGTCGAACGTTTAGAAGAAAGTCAGCTTGATAATTACATTGATATTATTACGTTAATTGGTATTGAGTTTGATGAAAATACGGTGTGGGGTCAACTCACCATCATTGAACTTAAGATATTGATCTATTTGGCGCTTGGTGAAATTGAAGAAGCCCACGAGTTGGTAGAGGCGTATTTGCAGTACAATAGTAATACCGTCGCTCGTAATTTGTTCTATCAAGCGATGCATGCAACGCTTGAAATTGCGCTCGATGATGAACTTGCAATGGAGGATTACTTACATAACTTCACCAGAATGTTTGGTCAAGGAGTTATGGATGCAGTGATTGGATCTATCAATGGTGAGGTTCGATTCTACGGATTAACACCAACAAGTATGAAACTCGAAGGTTTGGAGCGTCATCTACGATTGGTCGAAAGCTATAAAAAGTTGCATGCCGCAAGGGCCGCAATTACTGCAAAAAAATAGTCTCTTCAAGCTTTTAAGGGTCAGCGACGATTGACCCTTAAAATCATGCTACTAAACTCATTACCCCTTTATCGTCGTATCTTTAATCATTTCACGATGCGGTTTGGAAAAATATTTTCTTATGACTTTAGTCTAAAGCATAAATTATTTAGGGTTGAGATTTTGAGAGCTTTTTTAATCTTTTGTAAGTATTTACTTACTGTTAATGTCTTTTAATTATGGGTAATGCTAAGTGTCTTATGAATTAAGAAAATATAGAAAGTCTAAGCTAAACTTATCAGGTACAGTCTATCTATATGGTACTAAAATAGGAATTGACTTTCATTAAACTAGCTTTATTGCTAGAGTATGAATTAAATTCATCATTATGGCGTGCGTCAGTGGCGTCCTATTGAGCTCACGACTAGGGATAGTTTTTAACAGCGACGGGAGTAGGCTTCAGTATGAATACGACTTCATTTAATCATCCGCTTTTGATTGAGAAGTTGGATACAGAAACGCTAAGTTGTCGCAGTTCGTTTTTCAATTTAGCTGCGACGTACGGTGGTGTGATCCTGAATATGGATGATAACTCACAGCCAATTGTTTTATCAGGCACCATACAGCGAGTTGAATTAGATAAAGTAATCGCTTTCTTTAAAGTACAAAATGTCGATAAAAAAAACTCTTTTATTGAGTTTGGACTTAAGATAGTAGAACGACTTTATTTTTTTTACTTACTTCAAGAAAGTCATCAATTCCTCATTGGGATCCCTGCAAAATTTGATTTGCTTGATGTCAACAATTTGCTGCCTATCGGTATTTTGCAATTTGATCCACATTGGTGTTTGACTCAAAGTAATAAATACATTGAAACGATTTTGGGAATAAACGAAAGCGATCTTTTGGATCGCAAGTGGCTTAACTTTTTTGACATGGAAGAGATTTCATCGATTAATAATAGGCTTGAATCTGATATCGATCTTATAAACCCACCGAGCTTTACACAAAAAATTCAAACACCTTTAGGTCGAACACTGTATCTCGATGTTCAAGTTGTAAAATCGTTTAATCCATTAACAAATCAAAGTGCAGGTTTTATTCTAATTGCGAAGGACATTACAGAGCAGTTACAAATAGAAAGTAAGATACGACATGCAGCGACGCACGATAAATTAACCGGTATTCCTAATCGAGCATTTTTGAATGACCGATTAAGTGAATGTGTTGAAGCGTTTTTAAATTACAATACGGATTGGTTATGTTGTTACATAGACATCAATAGGTTTAAGCGCCTAAATGATACTAATGGCCATCACTTTGGTGACGAAATCTTAGTTAAGACGGCGGAAAAATTGCTTACATTAACAAACGAGCATGACTTTTTATGTCGTAACGGGGGGGATGAGTTTCTTTTATTAAAGCGGGTCGATAAACAGCAAAGTAAATCTTATTCTCAATTGCTTCAACAGATCGATGAACAGTTAAACACCACGCCGTATGGGGTAGAAAAAGGCGCTAAGATCACCTCGAGTATCGGCGCTGTAAAACTGAGTGATGTGTTGTCGGTTGATTTCCTGGAATGCGGATTCAAATCAATCGAAGATCTGTGGTTAGCCTTAGCTGATTCGGCAATGTACTGCGCGAAAGAGCAGATAGGAAATCATCTTGTATATTATTCATTAACTCAGGTTAAACAAACGTGTAAAAACTTTGGCATAGCAATGGACCTTGGCGCGAATGACATTAATGATTATGTTACTACCTATTTTCAACCTATCTATGATTTAAACCAGAATATTGTTTCTCTTGAATGTTTGGCACGGTTTAAAAAGCCATTCAATCGCAATAAAATAGAACAAGTCATTCGCTTATCTAAACAAAGTGGACATGAAAGAAAGCTATTTACTGCGTTGTTAAAGTCAAATATTAATGCAATAAATCGTATCGAAGCGAAATTAAATCGTTTAAATATCAAGCTAAATTTTCAAGTTAACATTGAACCATTCATGATTGAATCGTTTGCGGCTACCAATGCGCTATTAGAACAGTTAAAGTCAATAGGTGTAGAGCAGCACCGTATATTTGTTGAACTTTCTGAGCGTGATATAAGCATGGATCTTACCGAGCTAATCCAACTCGATATGGTAAGAAAAGCCGGGTTTAAAATCGCGATGGATGATTTTGGTGTGGGTACAAGTAATCTTAAGCGACTTTTAGAATTTAATTTTGATCAAATAAAATTAGACAAATGTTTTTTGGACGATGCCGACGGTCATTATAAGATGTTTAAATCGTTAGCCGAAATGTTAAGAAGCCTGAGACTACCAATCTTAGTTGAAGGTATTGAATTTAATGAACACGTTAATGTTTGTAGAGGAGTTGGTGTAGACTTAATGCAAGGGTTCTTATTATCTAGACCTGCAAATGAAGCTAAAATACTTGACGTAATACAATGCAACCTAAAGAGGAAAGCATGAATAGAAAAGCAAATGAAATTGCCTCTGAACAAATCGACTCTCCCTCACATGTCATTGCAATAGGCGCTTCTGCAGGAGGTTTAGAAGCAATCCAAGCTTTTTTTGACAATACCCCTCCAGACTTAGGTGTTGCATTTATTGTGATTCAACATCTATCGCCAGATTTTAAGAGCATGATGGATGAGTTGTTAGTTAAAAATACATCAATGCCAGCCCATCAAGCAGTAGAAGGTGAGGTGTTAAAAGCAAATACGATATACCTAATACCAGCTGGCAAGTTGATGCGTGTTGTGGAACGCACCATTTACCTCTCAGATTTGCCGCCAGACAATCGTATTAACCTACCTATCAATGAGTTTTTCAAGTCATTAGCCGAATCAGAACAACACAATGCCATTGGTATTGTTTTATCTGGTACTGGCTCGGATGGTAGTCGTGGTGTGCAAGCGCTAAAAGAAGTAGGTGGCTTGGTGATGTGCCAAGATCCGAAAGAGACTCAGTTCGACGGTATGCCGGTAAATGCGATTAACACAGGGTGTGTCGACTTTGTGCTATCGGTTGAGGATATGCCTTCTCATATTCAAGATTTCATTTCTAGCCCGCATCGAAGCAAAAATAAAGAACAAACTGAACTACGGATTTTTGATGACTTTGAGACGGTTCATGCCATTTTAGAAGTGATAAAACGAAAAACGGAAGTAGATTTTAGGGCATATAAAGAGTCGACGATTTCACGGCGCATTGAGCACCGTATGGCAATTTTAGGCCATACTAACCTAGGTGAGTATTTTAAGTATTTAAAAAGTCGACATGATGAAGCAAATCAACTGAAGCAAGACTTACTTATTGGTGTGACGCAATTTTTTAGAGATACTGAAGTGTGGGCCCGGGTTGTTCAAGAGGTTATTGAGCCACTTTTACAATCAAAAAAAGAAGGTGAAACGATTCGTGTCTGGGTACCTGGCTGCTCAACAGGAGAAGAAGCGTACACGATAGGGATGTTATTTCTAAATACAATGGAGCGGTTAAATAAACATCATATCCTTAAAATATTTGCCAGTGATATCGATCAGTCTGCCATTGCGTTTGGGGCAAACGGTGTTTACCCAGCGAGTATCACCACGGAAGTATCGCAAAGCGATATTCAAAAGTACTTTGTCATGCTGTCTGATGGCAGTTTTCAAGTTGCTAAGCATCTTCGTTCAGTGGTTGTATTTGCGACACATAACTTAATACAAGATCCTCCATTTTCGAATATGGATTTAGTCTCCTGTAGAAATACGCTAATTTATTTACAAAATGAAGCGCAGCAAAAGGCATTAGCGTTTTTTCATTTTGCACTTAAATTGAATGGCTCGCTTGTTTTAGGCAGTGCTGAAACGACCAATAGCCTGACTAGCTACTTTGAAATTATTGATACTAGAATGCGGGTTTATCGTAAAAATAGAGACGTTAGAATTCCGGTTACAGCAATTTCGAATAATGCCAATATTACGTCTAAAGGTTACCATCCTAGGTCGATACCGCAATTTATAGAACGTAATAAGGTTATTTCTAAAAACACAACGAAATCAAAAGATATTGGTTTGAAAGTATTAGTGGACGCCTATCTACCAGCGAGTTTTATTGTTAATCAAAAAGGTATTGTGGTTTATACATACGGTGATACTGAGCCTTATACACGTAAATTACCGAGTGGCGAAGTGACGAACGATATTTCTGATATTCTGCGAGGCGACATTGTAGGGCCTGCTGTTACTTTGGTTCATCAAGTATTACGTGAAAACAAGCGTATTTGCTTTGAGCAACTGGATTTTGCGGGTGATAAAGTTTTCGCATATAACTTGGAGGGGATCCCATTTGAGGAAGAAACGAATGATAAACGTTATATTGCGCTAACTATTCGCCCTATCAGTGAAGTAGAAACAACGAATATCACGAAGTATTCTTATGATGAGCAAGCACAGCGTCGCATTGAAGAACTGGACATCGCGTTAATTGAAAGTCAAAAATTGTATCGTGAGGCGCTAGAAGATTTAGATACAACCAGTGAAGAGTTGCAATCCAGCAATGAAGAACTAATGGCAGCAAATGAAGAGTTGCAGTCGACGAATGAAGAGCTTCAATCAGTGAATGAGGAATTGTATACCGTAAATGGAGAATACCAACAAAAGATTTCTGAACTTACTGTTATAAACGATGATTTAGAAAACTTGTTTAAAGCAACCAGTTTAGCCGTGCTGTTTTTAGATAAAAATTTACTTATTCGACGCTTTACGCCAACGATGAAAGAGTTTCTTAATGTGATTGAGTTGGATATTAACCGACCAATTAAGGACATTACAGCAAACTTTGACTTAAAAGATGTCTATGAAATTCTACATTACGTGAATAAAACGGGTGAAGATAGAATGCTTGAAAAAGACGTGGACGGAGAGATTATTTTAGTCAATGTCACCCCGTATCGCAAAAGTATGGCAAATGAAGGTGTTGTGATGACAATTCGTAAGCAATTGTCACATAAAGATTAGTTGAGATAGAAGGAAGGCCTTAGCGCGATACTATTGGGTTAAGGCTGACTTTCGCACCATTTTAGTTTTACCAGTTCATCGTGATCATTTAAATTCATATTGACAGAAGTTGTTAAAGGGACGGCTCGTTTTTTCCATTCTATCGATAGCTTTGGTAAGTTGAGTTGCTTGACTATTGTATCGATAGTACCACTAATATCCATTTTGCTAAGTGACTCCATACTATTGATAAGCGAATGTTGCACAGCAATATCAGGTAGAACCGCGCTTTCAAGGAAAATTTGATAAACATATAGCCACTGCATAATTAATTTCAATGCTGGCATATCAAATGCGTTTACAAGCTCAGTCACTTTGGATTTGTAACGGTGATAGGTTGAAAAGTTATTATCTTCCAGAGCAGCAATAAGTAGGTTTATCCCAATGTGTACAGCACTTTGCGTGTCTTGTTTACGAACAAAATACATAAAGCTCGATTCATATAAATGAACAGCTGCGCCATATTGCTTTTTCAAAAAGTGAATGTTTGCTAAGTTACTATTAATACTGTGCAAATCTTCCTCATCTCCCTGAAGGTGTTTTTTCGCATAACTAAACATTTTTTGAGCGTCGTCTAGTCTATCTAACGATAAATAGAGGACGCCTAAGTTATTATCTATTGTTGACAAAAACTTCGGATCCTTGGCTAAGGATTTTGCACACAGATATGTTTGTTCTGAAGCTTGGTATTTACTTAGAAATCGATAATAAATACCAAAATTACTAATTAAAAAAGGCAGCTCAGGTTCCACGAGTTCAAACCAGTTTGGTCGCTGAATTAACTCAGCAAATGCTTCTACAACCTCTGTATCACGATTAATAATCGCGGCTTTAAAGCCAATTTTATGGATTTCAAGTAACCCTTTACTTGGCTCAAGAGCATAATGACGTTGTTTCTCTTTATAAATGGACAAAACAGTTTTGGGATCCTGCATATCGACAGCTTTTAGCTCAGCGAGATCCTTTGCTAGTAAATTGGCATTCATTAACAAAGGAAGCATTAAAAGCAAACTCATCACTAGGCTCCTAATGAAAGTAGTGCTTTTAAGTATATACCTAATCTACTTAAAGGAGCTTATTCCAGAACTTTACCGTGTTTTCAGTAGTTGGCACGCTCATTCAGGAATGTAATTACCTTTCAAATTAGCATAACAACGTAGTGGAAACTCGGTGATGCTCCCACAGGGCAAGTTTTACAGGCGTTTGTGCCTCGTTATTGATTTTGTATAGGGGAAAGCTATAACAGCAATTAATGCCTGCCTAAACGCCTAAAAATTTTCGCCTGTCTGTTATCTCGTTGTTCAGGTTGTTAATTTACGTTAAAACCCCCCCCCAATATCACAACCTACAAAACTCATTTCATTTCGCTATCGCAGGCGCTTTGCGCGATTATTTGTGTCGCGGTTATTCAGTATGTGTTCGCGAGAATAATCTGTCTTACTACTTTTAGCGGCTCTGTCGTAAAGCACTACATTTACAGTGGCCGCTAAGTTCATGCAGCCTTTCGTTGGAATATACACAACGTCATCGCAATGTGTGAGGACATCTTGCTTTAATGAGCCGTCTTCCGGCCCAAAAATATACACTGCATCCTCTGGGTGTTCAAAGAAGGGGAGAGGGGTTGCGCCATCGATAAGCTCCACGGCAACGAGTTTGCAATTCCTCTGTTTGAGTGCAATTAGGTCGTGTAATGACTCCAGTGGGATCTCATCGATGCGTTTTTTGGTATCAGTTGCAAACTTTTTGGCATAACCATATCGCTCGCCAGTATACCATACTCGATCGACACCATAACATCCCGCAGCTCGCATGACTCCGCCCACATTGGTCGGACTTTTAGGGTTAATTAAGAGAATTTGAACCATGAAGTAACAGCTTAAAGTTATGAAAAAGCATTTTCTATTTTCTCATTTTTGACTCTAAGCGTCGAGGTTAATGGTTGGGGACTTGTTCTTTGAGTTTACACAGTAATTCATAGGCACTGTCTCCTTGCATCGCAAACGGATCAAATGTGCCCGAATCACAAAAGCTTTGCGCGAGTTCATTGGTAAGTTGAGATTGTGGCACATAACCCATTGTCCAATTAGGAAAACTACGGCTATTAATCGTTTTACAACTAAGAATAGTGACTTTTTCGTGCCGAGTGTCTTTTGCAATATGGTCGTAAGTCTCTTCGACTTGTTGTTCTTCGCCTTCTAAACACTGCAAAAAGAAATGCTTATTAAAGAACAGCAGCCCTGTCACTTCGCGCATTGCATTGTTAATTCGGCTGACATTCAAAATAGTGACAACATCATTGCTCTTAAAGATATTTGACGCCACGCTTGCATAAATTAATCGTATCAATGCCATGCTCGCTCTCTTAAAACTTAGTATTTTTTGAACCAAATCAATCTATTTTAAGTTTGTTGTTTTTCTTCGATGTGACCTAAACATCTGTTATTTGGACAGTAAACCCTACAGTTCACACAGGTATAACATACCAAGAAATATTTTCTATTTTGATAATCCATCCATTTAGTTCGTTTTGCAAAAATACAAAATCACTTCACACTACCTAATTAGCTCATTCAAACATACCATTAAGATTAGCAAGCTTTTTTGCATTATCAACAAAGCCGAAATTATCCACGGTACATAGATGCAAATGATAATGATTATTGATTATATTAACTAGTGATGTCATACTCTTTACACGGATAGTTGCTTGCAATAGTGGGTTTCTTAAATTGCTGAGCGTATTTTTATTGTTGTGAATGAAATAATGCTAAAGATAATTGGTGTTTTGTTGAGTAGTGGTGTGGTTATGTGTATGAGCCTATCACCAGTACTTTACGCATCCACCGTGGATGCTTTACCAAACCTTGTAGAAAAATGGATAAGTCTTTCGAAACAAAAAGGGGCACTTGAAGTCGAATGGCAAAATGAAAAGCAAATCTTAGAACAACAAAAGCGGTTGCTTGAAGCGGAATTGCTCGCGTTAACCGAGTTGCTTGAAAAGCAGAAAGGTTCAACTTCTGACGTAGACGAAAAACGTGAGGTATTGATAGCGCAGCAACAGTCGATGGAAGCTGCGCAGCAGCAGTTAGCTTTTTTTATCGACAAACAATTTAAGGTATTGCGTGATTTCTCTTCTCAACTTCCACCGCCATTGCAATTGAATTATCAGCAACTCTTTACGGCATTAAAAGAGAGTAAAAACGGTGAGACTACAAACACGTCTAAATTGAATCAACTTGTGGAGTTCTACCAGCAATGGACTGAGTTTGACAGACGCGTTGTCGTTCAAGAAACAGTGATGGCGTTTGACGGTGAGACAGTTTTAGTTGAACAACTTTATTTGGGGTCCCATCTTGGCTGGTATGTCGCTAAACAAAGTAATCACATCGGTTATGGCTATGTTAAAGAAGGTCAGTGGATTTGGCTGCCAGCTAATGACATTCCTCGTGAGCAGTTATTGGATGCGATAGCCATGTATCGCAAGCAAAAAACGGCAGAAATGGTTACTTTGCCTTTGCCTCCATTTGGTATAAGAGAGGGTAGCTAAATGCAATTAACTCTGACCCCAATGAAGTGGATTGTGTGGCTTGTATTACTAATGGTTGTTTTACCGAGTTCAGCAATAGAGCAATCTTTACTTGACGACATCAAACAAGCAAAGCAACAACTGGTCGATACGGAACAGCGCATTTTGAACGCGCGGAAAGTGATAATAAAAGACATTGAACAGTTATCGACTGAGCTTATTGCACTGCGTAGACAAGCTGCGATTACGCAAAGGCTAAAAGATGAACAAACTTTAGGCTTGAGTCAGCTTGAGTCTCGCCACGCAATGTGGCAAGAGCAAGCGCAGTATCAAACCCACATGCTCAATAGCGTGCTAAGAGAAAAGAAGCAAGCACCTCAGGATAATTTGATTAGTGCTATATCCAGTTATGAAAAGATCATTCAACGATTGGTCGAAAAACCACACTGGAAAGAGGGTCAGATCATTGATCTAGATGGTAAATTGGGTCACGCGCAAGTGCAATCACTTGGTCCTATTGCGGTGTTTAGAACAGCGCAAAGTGCGGGGTTGGTTGAGCAAGATGAGGTTACGCCGAAAGTTATCTATTCATTTTCAAGTGATGTGACGTTGGGTTGGTTGTCTAATAATACTGAAGACCAGTTAGCATTGTCTTTTGATCCAACGTTAAGTAAAGGGGTGATGGTCGCAAATCAAAAAGAATCATTTTTAGCACATTTACAAAATGGCGGCGTTTGGGTTGTACCTATTCTATTATTTGCTTTTGTTGCTGTGGGAATTGCACTGCTTAAAGCTTGGCAGCTTTTCAAGTTACCTAAGGTGCCAAACAGCACAGAGCTAGTGGGACAACTTCACTTATCGAGAGATGCAGGGATTCACTCTGGCGTGAATGAATTTGTCGATATTTGGCAAAAAGAAGAGGTAGGTGCTCGTCGAGATGATGCTTTTTATAGTTTACTGTCTCAGAAGCGGGAGTATATAGAGCGGTATCTTGGTGCAATTGCCATTACTGCTGCAGTTGCTCCCTTACTTGGCCTATTAGGCACCGTCTCGGGGATGATCGACACGTTCAAAATGATGACAATTTTTGGAAGTGGTGATCCTCAAGTGGTGTCTGGGGGAATTTCGCAAGCATTGATCACCACAGAATTTGGCTTGATTGTGGCGATTCCGGCCTTAATTGCACATGCATTACTGTCACGCAAAGCGAAAACTTACTATCACGGTTTAGAAGATGTAGCACTGAATCTGAGTCAATTGCCTAATCATTCGTTTCAACCTGCGTCGGAGGCCGCATGAACGAGATATTCATAAACCCACTGTGTTGGTTAATGTTGCTAATTGCAAGTACCAGTTACTATTTCAGTTTTGCCACTGTTTTTGCTATTCAAAAAAGGTCAATCAATGTCATTTTAGGACGAGAAATAGCGCACGTGCTCACCGCTGCATTGCCTTTGCTTGGATTGCTTGGGACGATATCTGGTTTGTTGCAATCCTTTAATTCATTGTCGATGGGGTTGCAGGCTGATAAGCAGTTATTAACATTGGGTATTGAAAAAGCCCTTTTTACTACAGAATTGGGCTTGCTACTGGCAATTCCTGGTTGGCTGATTGCTCATTTGGGCAACTCCACTTTTGGGGTGAGGAATTGATATGCAAAGTCGATTACAGCATCGCCTAGAGTCTCAACCGAAGAGTATCGATATGTCTCCACTTATAGACGTGGTGTTCATTTTGCTGATTTTCTTTATCGTAACCACCGTATTTGTTAAAGAAACCGGTGTTGAAGTAGATAAGCCCCAAGCATTAAATACAGAAAAAATACCACCCAGGGTTATTCTTGTTGCGATTACAAAATCAGGTCAGGTGTTTCATGATGGGGCAAACATAGGTGTCTCTGGCGTGCGTTCTGTCATTGAATCACTTTTAGCAAACGATCAGAGGCCGGTATTATTGCAAGTAGATAAAGAAGTGAAAACATCGCTACTAATCAAAGTGATGGACGAGGCGAAATTGGCCGGTGCGACTTCCGTAAATATTGCGACGAAACCTTAATAGAGTATGTTTGTAATTCATTGTCTTTTTTTAATTAAAAATATTAATTTGCGAGCGTTATGTGCAAGTGTTGGATTGCTCGTGTTTCTTACGGTGATATTGAGTTTTAAGCCAAGCGATGATCACTCAGACGAGACTCTCATTGTGCGCGAAGTAGCTTTGACAATGCCGTTACCACCGACACCACCAATGTTAAAAAATCAGCAAATGAATAAACATGATAGTGAAATGGTTGAGCTAAATGTCTCAGGTGCAGGTAGCGCGTTGGAAATAGATTTGGATGTCGACATTCCCAAAGTAGACATGGCTATTGAAACGCCTTTATTGAGCATGCCAAAACCAACTTGGCAAGATGTTGAAGTGGATTGGCAAGCCGTTCATCTCTCTGCTTTAGATGAGCAACCAAAGTTACTCACTCCTCTTACTGTATCATTCCCCCAGTCGTTAATTCGCCAAGGAATTAAGCAGGTAGACGTAAAATTAGATGTATTGATAAATGAAAATGGTCGAGTCACATTAATTTCTATCCTTGCAAATCCGTTTTCGGAATTGAACCAAACTCTACATTTACTCGTGGAACAAAGCCAATTTACAGCGCCTATGCAAGATAGTCAGCCGGTACGAGCACGTTTTGTTTGGCCACTTCAATTAACTCAAGGTTAAAGTATGTCGGTAAAATCCTTCTGTATTGTCATTATTACACTTGCGGTGAGCTTAAAAAGTGCTAATGCTTATTTTGATATTCAAGACGTTGGCATGACGATAGGGCCTGCGCGTATACATTTCGCGTTGATTGAAAGTGACAACGCTGCTGATGCTCTTCGAATTACAGCCAATGAGTCGCGCTTTATGCAGCAGATCCAGCCATTATTAGACGCACAGCGTTATGCCGAAGTAGAAAAAGCGTTTTTAGAGCGACCTTTAAAGGGGGATAGTCCTGCATTATTACACCTACGTGCTCAAGTTTTATTGAACCTTGGTCAAACACAAGAAGCAATACTATCACTTGAAAAGGCAAAAACACTTGTACCGAATTCCTCTGCGTTACTCAGAACATTAGGTTTAGCGTATTTGCTGGTCGAACAGCATGAAAACGCGCAGCAGATTTTACAAAAAGCCGTTTCTCTTGGTGTAAATGACGCAACAGTATATGGGCAATTAGCTTATTTGAATTTGAAATCGAATGGGCCTTGGAGTGCAGTTGCTGGATTTAGAAATGCGCTTTTTTTAGAGCCGGATAACAAACAATGGCAACAAGGTCTTGCTTATGCGTTAATTCAAGCAGGCGCCAATGGAGAAGCAGAAGGGCTATTAGCACAATTGACCCATGATTCACCGAAAGAGGTTGATTGGTGGTTACTACGCGCTAATTTGGCGGTAGAACAACGGGCGCCAAACAGGGCATTGTCTTATTTCGAGATTGCAATGCGTTTAGCCCAAGAAGATAAAAGCGCTCAATACCATACTCGTAATCTACTCGAGTTAGGTAAAATGCATGCGAAGTACGGAGAGGAACATGCTGCGCTGCGGTATGTGGATCTTGCTTTAGCGATATCAACGTCATTAGATTTACCTCAAGTTGAATCGACGATGGTGACGCTTGGAGAATGGTTTGCGTCACAACAAAAATGGTCACAATTAGAGATGTTACTTGGCGTGGCTCAGCGTTATCAGCTTAGCACGGTGCCAAAACAGCTATGGCTGGCAAGCGCTCAATCGGCGATAGGCAATAAGCAATTTTCACACGCAGAAGCGCTATTGCGTAGTGGTTTAAAGAGCGCCCCCCAAAACGGCCCAGCTTTACTTTTATTGGCTGGCCTATTAAAGCAACAGGGTAAAGTGAGTGAAAGTACTATTTACTTCCAGCGAGCAGCGACAAACATGGATGTGAAAGAATCGGCCATGCTCAGCCTTTCTCAGCTGTACATTGACTCGAAACAATATCAACTCGCCTTTGAAACGTTAACGGATTTGCTTCGCGTTAACCCTGAGCGTAGAGAACTTAAACCTACAATTGCACAATTAGAGCGTTTATTGTCCAATTTAGGCTAATAAAAGAAAAGCTCAATAAGTGCTTAGTTGAGCAGTCAGTCTCTACAACCAAGACTGTATCAAATTTTTATTCAGGGAGGCTTTATGCCTGGTATTCTAATCGACGTTTCAATGACGAATGCTGGGCGAAAAGTGAACTTTCGCTTTGTTTCATTAAGTAGTAAATGGCTCGCTATGATTGATTACGTGCAAACGAGTCGCCTACAAATTTCGAATCTGTTTGTTTCTCTGAGCGGTTCGTCAGATACATTATCAACTTAGTCGTTGAAGTCACTTAATTGAGGTGAAAAGCCGATTGTTTGTATAAGCGACAAAAATAAAAAAACCAAGTGCCAGGAACACTTGGTTTTGTTTAGTACGTTACGTATACCGAGACTCGATTACTCAGCTAATTGAGCTTTCGCTTCTTCAATATCTGATTTTAGTGCCTCAAGCTTTTGCTTGGTTTCTTCGCTTAATTCGCCTGCTTGAGCTTGAGATTCTTCCCATGCTTTTAGAACGGTTTCGCGAGATTCATTCATTAGCACTGCTAATTCTTCTTTACCTTGTTGAGTTGCTGTTTCAACGACCGCTTGAGCTTCGCTCACTAGATTGTTGATTGACTGTGCATCCCATTGTTGTACAGTTTGTTCAACGACTTGCTCAACAACTTCTACGGTAGTTTCCACAGCTTCAGCAACGTTGACTTCAACGGCTTGAGCTTGTTCTTTCACGTCTTCTGCTTTATCACAAGCACTAAGTACAAACGCACACGCTAATACAAAGCAAAATGCTATCATCTGTTTCATTCTAGTACTCCTTTTTATTCACTAGTTGAGCGCTATTATTTGCTTGTGAAAATTTACGGCAGATGAATTTAAATTCCTTAGACAAGGTATTGAAAACAAAGTTCGTTGAAATATTTTTATTCAGAGAATATTGAATTTCGATTACACTCAAAGACCACTTTTTCAGTGCGATTTTTCGGGGGATAAAAGAATGATCAATTGGGTTCCCGTATTATTAGCAACGCTTTATCTTTGGTTACGAGCTCATCAACTAAAACAGATCTCAAAATACATAAAAGAGCATTACCCTGATGAATGGGAAAAGTTGCAAGTAAATCCGATGGGTCTTAATGCCAAAGCTGCTTTTATGGCGAACATGGAAGCGTCAATGCTAAATGGTTTCCTCTCTCTACAAAACGATAAAAAAATTAAAGGGTTTTATCGCTTACAACGAACTTTGATGGTGTTTTTTTTGGTCTTAATCGTTATTACGTTTGGTATTGCACTATATAAATAACCCATTCATTAGCTTCAAGAGAAGCAATGACCTTGAGGTGACGTGATATACCAGACATACGCGGTGACGTTTTATTACGACTTTTTACATTTTTTACAATGAAAGGTTCAGTTTCGTTTTGCTATAACTCATCTTATCTGCCTTTTTTGCTTTAAATGGAGATATTAATGGATCGATCTCTTAGTTTAATGTTTCTCTCAATTTTAGTGCTTGGTGCCGGTGGTCTCGCTTTTGCAAATTCTGACCCATTGGTGAAATCATCGCAGTTAGAATCAACGATAAACCGTGAATGTGCGTTGTTGCGGTTTGAATCTGTCAACGAAAATGAACTGACCAAAGCAGAACGATTAGCACTCGAAGAAGGTATATTGGAAAATGGTTTAAATGCCACGGCACGTTGTAATGATGAACACTTTAAAGCACTCGACGAACGCCAACAACAGGCCGCAACTCAAACAGTAAATGGAGCAGCCGTTAGCAGTGAGAGTACAGCGCAACAACATACCACAGATAAAGAACAGTTGGACGAAGCTAAAGAGCAAAGTCAATCGAAAGCTAATTCCTCAAGCCAATCCTCAAAGTCCAAAGAGCATGTAAAAGGTCAAAAAGGACAAGGATCATCAGCGGTATGCCAAGCAGTTATGCAGGGTCTTGGTAATGCGCAAACTGAATCAGAAAAACAACATTTCGACAAACTCGCAAAAGAATATGGTTGCAAAGGATAATCTTCATGTTTAATAACATTTCTTACGTCAGAAGCGTGACTCACTTTTTTACTGTAATTGTGGCGACATTGTTGTTCTTAAGTGGTTGTCAATCAACATCGAATCAGCGTTTGAGTTCGGTTAAAACCGTAGGTCCCTCGCTTCAAGGACCAAGCAGCGCTTCGCTAATCGGAACTAAAGAGGCCTTATATCCCTATGATGGTAAGGTGTTTTTAGATGTAGCAATTCCAGTGTTCGATCCAGGTTTCCCGCTCGATAAACAGGGCCAAATCGACGACAAAGAAATAGTCGAACAAGGTATTTGGCCACAAGTTAGGCGTTTAGAAGCCAATCGCTTTGCAATTGAAACTAAAAAAGCGTTAGCTAAAACAAAAGCGTTTGGTGCAGTCAGTGTTACACCAGACGCGAGTTCATCCGCGGATCTTTTTGTTATCGGACGGATCAATCATTCGGATGCAGAAATAGTCCACATTGGAGTTCGTGTCATTGATGCAAGCAATCATATTTGGGGCGAGGAGGTTTTTGAACATCAGGTTGCAGAAGGATTTTATCGTGATGCTTTGCGTCAAAATGATGACCCTTACGGACCAATCTTTACTCAAATTGCAAATTATGTATTTCGCTTGATGATAAAACGCAGTGATGATGAAAAAGCGCAAATACAAAAGATCGCAGACATTCGTTATGCCGCAATGTATAGCCCAGAAAAATACGCAAGCTATTTGCAACAAGATAGAAAGCAACAGTTTTCATTAACTGGTTTGCCAGCTGATAATGACCCGATGTTAAAACGCATTGATCAAGTTAAAGCAAAAGATGAGCAATTTGTAGATGGTTTACAAACAAACTACGACGCATTTTATGCACAAACTCAAGATGCATATAGAACTTACCAACGTGAAGCGTTGCCAATTGCTGTAGAGATCCGTCACAAAAAGGCGGAGCGTGCTAAAGCACAAGCTTGGGCTGCAATCGGGATTATTGGTGGTGTGTTGTTAAGCAAAAACTCAGACTCTACAGCTGGTAACATTGGCGCAGCAGTCGCGACGGCGATCGGTGTTTATAACTTGGCGGATGCCGTACAGCAAAATAAAGCAATCGGTGCTCAACGCGAGATGCTAGAAGAGCAAGGGCAAAATTTAGATATTAAAGTAACGCCTCAAGTTGTTGAATTCAATGCTCAAACCATCGAACTAAGTGGTACCGCTAAAGAGCAATACAGCCAGTTACGTCAAAAGTTGTATGAAATTCATAAGTTAGAAGCGACACCGGATACCAACTTATAATGAATTTAGATGAGCAAATTACCAAAGCACAGCAAGCTAAAAAGCAAGGGCTGAGAAACATTGCGCTTATCGTGGGGTGTATACTGCTTGTGCTGCTAGTGGCTTGGTTGATTTTTGTTTTTATGAGTAAAACACCTTCGATAACCACATCGATAGAAACACCAGAAGCCGAGATGATTGTTCAGCTTAGCGACCATTCTATTGATTTGGAAATACTCCAGACGCGGTTGTTACAGTCTCGAAGAAATATTGAAAAATTCAATGAAAATAAAGCATTAGTTAGTTTTTCTGGAGCTTCATCAGCCAAGTTAGATGCGACACTCGCGGCTGCATTTGAACATTACAAGCAAGGAGAGTTTTCTTTAGCAATCAGTAAGATTGACGCGCTTGAAGCAGAAATTGAGCACACCGTGGCAGATTATGAGCAAACGTTCGAACAACGGTTCAAAAAAGCCAATGCGCATTTTGAAGCAAAGCAATGGGCACTGAGTTTGACGCAAGCCAACGAAGCACTTTTGTTGAAGCCCGAGAATGCTCTGGTACAAGCGTTAGTGAAACGCTTACAAGTTAAACCCAAAATGCAGCCTTTGTACAGTGAGTTGGAGGTTGCGAAACTAAATAAAGACTTTGATAGTCAAATTGCAACTTTGAAAAAAATGCTTGAGCTTGAGCCAAATGACGCAACGTTACTAAGCGAACTCAATGAAGTCATTAAAACAAGCAAATTCGCCAAATTTGAAGTGGCTTTAAGTAAAGCAGATACAGCGATAGCAGAGGAAAAATTTGATGTTGCTGAGCTGCATGTTAACACTGCGCGTCAATATGGTGCTGAAGATAGCCGCCTCGTTATTGTGCAAGAAAAGTTGCGCCTAGAAAAACGTAATAAACAATTGGAAAGCTACAAAGACCAGCTAGATGTTTTTTCCAAAATGGATGAATGGGAGTCAGTCAAACTTGTCGTGCAGCAAGCATTGCAACAATTCCCAGATCAATATGAACTAAAAACCTTCGAAAAGACTGCGGTTGAAATAACGGCTGCCAAGCGAAAACTAGCAGATTATCTTATTCGCAGTGACCGATTAGAAGATGAAACAATACGAGGGCAAGCGCAGTTGTTTTTAGAGAATATTTCGCCCTTGCTAGAAAAAAGTCCGTCCTTGATGGCTGATTCAAACGCGGTATTAACCCTTTTAGAAAAAAAGCATGCTGATATTGCTGTGCGAATAAAAAGCGACAATCGCTCGACATTACGGGTACTTGGTGTGGGCAACATCGGTATCGTGACGAGTAAAACCATTAAATTGAAACCAGGTCGCTATCAGTTTGAAGCAAAAAGAACAGGCTATAAAACCAAAGTAATTGACGTCGATGTATATCAGTCTATTTTGCCACTGGAAGTAACGCTTTATTGCGAGGAGAAAATTTAATCATGACAACGCCCCCGCTCATTGATGGGCAGCTCAATACTTTGCGCCGTCGCAAAAAAAGGATTGTTATGGTACTCGTTGCGCTGCTTACAACCATTGTAACTTTGTATTTTTCTGCACTGTTTTTACTTAGAGCAATTGTGCTAGAGATTTCGCCCACTGCTGCGGTTGAAGAAGCAAATATAGGGATTTCAAGAGGCATTGGTTTTAGTCGCGGCCATACTGTATACCTGCTAAGTAGCGAAGCTACAATAAATGTGCAAGCGAAAACCTATCAATCAACACAGGTCAGTGTTGATGCCTACACTCATACCATATTGCACGTTGAACTTTTGCCAAAACCGGCAAACGTTAATGTAACGATAGATATGGAAAGCGAGCATGTTTTTGATTGGTACATTGATGGTCATTTTATTCAAAGTGCGCCTCAACTGATGGCAGACATTGCTCCTAAAAACGTGGTGATAGAGGCTCGTCACCCTTGGTTTGATACGAATGCGTTATCACTTAATTTAAAGCGAGCAGAGCAATATCGAGAAACAATACGTGCTTCACTACTGCAAGGGCAAATTGAGCTTTCTTCGACGCCACAGGGCGCTGCGGTCATGCTTGATAGCACGGTGTTAGGGATCACGCCATTGAAACTGCCTATAAACGCGGGTGAGCATCAATTAGCTTTATCGCTAAGCGAGTTTGAGCCTTTAAGATTAGAGTTTGAAGTTAATCGACACGAGCTTAATTTGAAACGTCATTTTAATTTGACTCCAGAGCAAGCAAAATTACATATATCACTTTTACCACAAGATGGCATCTTGACGATTGACCAAGCGATCATTACGCCAAATGAAGATGGGGAGATATCGATAGATGCAAATAAAGTGCATAAACTACGTTATGAAAAAATGGGTTTTAAGCCTTATAAGCAGTCGATTAAATTAAAAGCAGGTGAACACGAAAGTATTTCTGTGAGCTTAGAAAAAGCCTTTGGTACGGTCATGCTTGATTCGAATGCACACGCTGAAGTTTGGTTGGGAGAGACTTTGCTGGGAAAAACGCCGTTAAACCTTGAGTTACAAACCATCCCCACTTCTTTGGTATTTAAAAAACAAGGATTTAGAACGGTAGTTAAAGAAATATCCCCTCAAGTAGGCAAGCCAATTGGTTTATCAGTGCAAATGTTAAATGAATTTGACGCGCGTCGTCGTGAGGGTAAAAAAACCGCAGCAGAAAATCTTGGCATTTCGTTTATTTCCGTTGTGCCCACCGAGTTTACTATGGGATCGCCTGTCAACGAACCAGGGCGGCAACGAGATGAACACGAGATAAAAGTGAACTTACAAAAACCATTTTTAGTGGCCAAAACCGAGCTAACCGAAACACAGTTCCATCCTTTCGATAAGTCGATAGCAGCAACGCAATTGCCAGTGACAAACGTGAGTTGGCGAAAAGCAGTGGAATATTGTAATTGGCTGAGTATAGAAGACGGTTTGACGCCATTTTATGTTATCCGTGGGAGCTCCGTGACTATCGACGGAAAATCAAAAGGGTATCGCCTGCTCAGTGAAGCGGAGTATGAATTTATCACTAAGCATTTTAATCGTCCTGCGCGCACGACCTATGTTTGGGGAAGCGAAGATCGAATTGGTAAAAAACAAGGTAACTTTGCAGATGTGGCACTGAAAGGTCAACAGACGTTTGTGTTTGAAAAATACCAAGATGATCACAAAGCGAAAGCACCAGTAGGAAGTTATAAAATTGATCGTAATGGTTTTTATGACTTAGATGGCAATGTACGAGAATGGGTTAGCGATGGTTACAATGTGATCCCGCCGAATCAAACAGAATCTTTCATCGATTACATTGGAAACATGTCACAACTTGAACGAGTAATTAAAGGTGCGTCATTTCAAACAGGTCGTTTAAACTGGTTACGAGCGAGTAGTCGCGATAAAGGCCAAGATGGCCAAATGGATGTCGGTTTTCGAATAGCACGTTATCAGTAAATTGGCTTAAAACGGTTTAAGAGGGAAGCATGAAAATAAACAAAAAACACGTGTTGGGTATTCTTTTTCTGGTGATCGCGAGTGCTGCGAGTGCTTACTTTGTGTCGCTTGATGCACCACAAGATTTTCCGATAAATATTTAGTGCTATTTAAGGAGATTGTATGGCTTCATCTACTATGAATGCATCCATGAATCCACCGCTTTGGTTGAGTGTTGTGGTGTTATTGGCAAGTTTTACGGTAATGCAGTTGGGCTATGCGGGGATCATCAAACCAAATGCAGAGGTCGCGCAGCAGGTATTAGGGACGCAATCGTTATCATCATTTTGGGTTATTTTAAAAGATTTTGAACAGCAAGTTTGCTTATCGTTGTTATTGTTCTGCTTGTTTTTAATGGCGTATAAGCTTTGGCGATTAGTTGATGAGGAGGCTGTTTATACCTGTGACTTTTTGGCCGCTCATGACAAGGAGCAAGCGTTGGATGTGGATGCGGCTCTCAGCGAGTTAGAGGCGTCGTCATTTCGCGAAAATCCAGCGATGGCAACGTGGATAAATTGCATTCGTCGATTTAAAAATACCAAAAACGTGCAGCATGCGGCAGACGCAATCGCGTCATCGGTAGACAGTTTAGCGGCTCAACTTGAAAGTGGTAATAATATGGTCCGTTATATCATTTGGGCGATCCCGAGTATTGGTTTCGTCGGTACGGTGCGAGGCATTGGGCAAGCACTAGCGCAAGCCGACAGTGCCTTAGCGGGAGACATTTCAGGGATGACGGCATCGCTGGGTGTGGCGTTTAATTCGACGCTCGTTGCCTTATTTATTTCATTGATATTAATGTACTTCATGCATGTTCTAAACAGTCGTCAAGATGCCATGGTACTGAAAACGCAAGCGAGCTGTGAACGTCATTTACTTGCGCATTTACATCAGTAATGGCAACGACTTATGGTGAAAAAACGTAAACAGGTTGATGGCTTCTCCATGTCATTTCTTGATGTTATGGCGTGTGGGCTTGGTGCGGTTATACTCATTTTTATTCTAGTGGATTTTGACGGTGGGCAAGGCTCTACACCTGAAGAGCAACGCTTGAACGATGCGTTAAACTTAAAGAAACAGCAAATTATTGATCTTCAAGCGCAAAAAATCACTATTGAAGATGAAATTAAAGCACAAACCCAAGCTCAACAACAGGCACTAGACACGCAAAATCAACAATCGGAGGTGCAAGCAAGACTGTATTCCGAAATGACGGCAAAACTTGCGCAAATTGCCGAACTAGAACAACAGCTTAATACGCTCAAACAAACACCTAACCCTAATGCATCGCTATCAATTGTAGGGGATCAAGCTCCGCAGTATTTAACGGGGATGAAAGTTGAAGGGCGCAACATTGCCATTTTAGTGGATAAAAGTGCATCGATGATGGATGACACCTTAGTCGGTGTATTGCGTGCGCTTTCCTTTAACGACGCGAACCGTAAAAATACGGCTAAATGGCAACGTACACTCAAAGTGGCCAATTGGGTTATGGCAAATGTGCCCGTTGGTGCAAAAGTGTCTTTGATCACGTTTTCGGATTCAGCAAATTTGCTTGGGCAATCGACACACCATAATACAAGTGATTTTCACCAATTAGCCCAATCTTTACAAAAAACAACACCAGACGGCGGTACAAATTTACAGCTCGGTTTACAGGTGGCATTAGCAAATGATCCATCTCTCAGTGATGTGTATTTAATTACTGATGGCCTTCCCACATTAGGCGAAGGACTGAGTTTGGCTTGCAAAGGAGTGTTAAAGAGCAAAAAGTCAATTTCTTCTGATTGCCGGCAACAACTACTTTTAGCGACTATTGGTAAAGTGAATAAAGCGTTGCGAGTGAATGTTATTTTGCTGCCAATTGATGGCGATCCTTACGCGGCATCGATGTATTGGGGATGGACGCAAGTGACTGGTGGACGTTTTTTGGCGCCTTCAGCTGATTGGCCACAATGAGGAAGCATGGATGATCCGAGTAAAAAAACTAAGTGACGTTAGAAGGGGAGGGAGATAATGAGGCGAATAGCGAGAGCGCCCGTAGAGATTTTTACTTTAAGCTTTCTCGATATCATTTCTTGTGCTTTTGCTGCGGTAGTTATGCTCGTTTTGCTAGCAAAAAACGGTGAGGGAGAAAGACAAACGCCAGTCGTTGCGATTGATACCTTGATAGCAAATACACAACAAGTGAACGAAACCATCGCGGATCTTAATAAACAGCTTGGCACTTTACAAAAAACGCTTCTTACCATGCAATCTCATCAGTCTCGCATCGTTGAAGATCAAGCAAAAGCAAGTGGCGCCTCTAACCGGGCAGAATCTACGTTGAGTCAATTAGTCCACCAAGAGCTTGAATTAAAAAAAGAAATTAAGCAGCAACAAGCTCGTCTCAATGTTAAATCTCCACCAATAGAGCAAGCGTCTTCCGTTGGAGGAATCCCAACGGATGCAGAATATGTGATATTTGTGATTGATAACTCAGGTTCAATGTCCGCAAACGGCCAATGGAAAAATGTTGTGAGTGTCGTGGCTGATATATTAAAAAATCACCCGAAAATGAAAGGATTTCAAATTATGGCTGCAGACGGTGAGCACATGTACAGCGCTCAAGAGGGTAAGTGGTTAAATGACTCTCCCGCATTTAGGCAAAAAGTAATTTCACGTTTAACGAGCTTTACTGGTGGAGCAAGTGCCCCTGAAGAAGGAATTAAAAAAGCGTTGCGTCTTTATAAAAAAGAACAGGGTAAAGTGTCATTGTATGTCTTTGGTGATGATTATCGTCCGGGAACACTCGATAGTGTGGTAAATGAGATTACGTTGCTCAATCGTACATTGGATGGTCGCCCGCAAATGCGAATTCACGGCGTTGGTTTTTATCGCCCCAGAGATGGTGACGCAGCACAGTTTTCGGCATTTATGCAGGCCGTGGCTAAGCGTAATCGCGGGGCATTTATTGGGCTCGATTTTTAGACCAATTCGGAATTTATTGCTATACATAGCGTTCAATATCTAATTGGGTATTAATCAAATGAAATATGTCCTTGTGATTTTTGTTTGCTTTGTGAATAGCTCCGTATTCGCGACAAGCTGTAACGACGAGCAGTATCGGCACTTTGATTTTTGGCTTGGCGAGTGGCAGGTTTATACGCCTGATGGGAAATTAGTCGGAACCAATATTATTGAAGCTTCTCATCAAGGTTGCGTGCTGCGTGAAAGTTATCGTGCAACGAGTGGCTACACAGGTGAAAGTGTCAATATATTCGATAAAAGTCGTGGCGTTTGGCATCAGAGTTGGGTAGATAGTAGCGGGTTGCTGTTACAACTTGAAGGCGGCTTTGATGGTGAAAGTATGGTGTTATCGGGCGCCTCAATTGGACAATCCGGCCAAGCTGTGACTCAAAAAATCACGTGGACACCACAAGTGGATGGAAGTGTAAGGCAACTTTGGGAAATGAAAGGCGTTGAGGGTAATTGGCAAATCCTATTCGACGGAAAATACGTTAGAAATTGATTACGTTAGAGAGGATGTGTAGACCTTTACTGCTTGTTTACAATGCCGTTTTTTATGAACGAAGGAGTATAGGTCATGTTACGAAACTGCATTAACATGTAAAGCACATTAAACCTATCCAACACGCGTTGCCCGAAGGATTCATCTACAGGCGTTCCCCCTCTGTGTTGTTCGCAATTGACTCAGACTAACCAAGCTAGATAGTTCACGTTGCGATTAAACCGTTTAGATAGCATAGAAAATAAACCACAAAGATAAACAATCCCTAATTTGATCCGAAGCAAAGTCTAATGCTATAAATACATTTAGAGTGTCATTTGTTTAATGACAACTATTGAATCCAACGTTTGTTTGGTATTCGTCATAACATGGAGTGTTTATGACTTCACTTTTACATGCTATTCCTGCGATTCGTCCTCCTTTTTTGATTTTAGCGCCTATCTGCGTTCAAACAGGACTTGCTGCAGCGTATTTTCAAGGCTATTCAATCGCCGTGGACATCGCCATTTTGTGTGTCATTGCGGCATTGTGTGGCGCAATTTGGGTAAATGCGTTAAACGAAGTGCAAGATTTTGCTAGTGGATTAGACTTTTTAACTAAACGCACACCGTTTAGTGGTGGCAGTGGACTGCTCGTCAAAGCGCCTTATTTAGAAAGAATGGTTAAATCGTGGGTGTGGTTAAGCGGTATTTTGACGATTAGTATTGGCATTATTTTATGTTACCTCTCTACTTGGTTGTTGCTTCCTTTAGGGGGACTTGGCGCACTGATTGTGCTGTTTTATACCAACACATTAAATAGACATCCGTGGTTATGTTTGTTTGCACCGGGTGTTGGGTTTGGACTGTTGATGACGATAGGAGCGTATGTTGCGAGCACGGGTAGCTACAGCCTGTTTAGTCTTGCAGTCGGTGTCGTTGTTTTCCTACCAGTATGTAATTTACTGCTGGTCAATCAAATCCCTGATATTGAGGCTGACAAACAAATAGGTCGGCAACATTTAGCGATAGCGTATGGTGTGGACATGGCAATAACGGTTTATGCAGTCTCCAGCATTTTCAGCATGATCTTATTGCTGAGTTTAGTGCTTAGTGGTGTTTTACCGGCCTTAAGCAGTTTGGTGGTTATCCCAATGCTTGTTGGCGGCGCACTTGTTCCTAAACTTATCGAGTTTAAGCAGGAGATTGGCAACAACCCGAATGCGATGGTGTTGGCTGTAGTTAATGCTAATATGACGCCGTTATTGTTAGGTTTATCACTGTGGTTTGGCGACACTCAATCAATCATATATCCCTAATCTACTTAATGCTCTGAAGTAGGCATTTTCAAGTAGACTGGGTATAAACATTTTCTGATTTTTTGCACATTGAGTGCATATTGTTTGCACATTGTTGCGTCATCTTTATTGCTACTATCCATCACTTTAAAGATGAACACTATGAGTAAACTATCCTTAATCTTCATTTTCAGTGCATCAATATTTTGTTGTTCGAGTATGGCAGCGTTTACACCGAGACCACGTTTCCCGCCACCTCCTCCAGTACCACCAACGCAAGAATCCCAACTTGATAGACAATTAAACACCCTTATCACGGTAAATGGCTTAACCGGTGAAGTACATACACATGGCACCACTACTATCGACGATCCTTTAGCACAATTAGGAATGAAGTTATTTTTTACTAAAGCGCTAGGTGGAGAATCGTCAGTTGCATGTGCAAGTTGCCATCATCCCGCGCTAGGAGGTGCTGATGCATTGTCTCTAGCGATTGGTGTTGACACAGAGCAAGAAGATGTCGTGGGGCGAGGCCGAAGACATGTTGATGGATTGGCGAAAGTACCTCGTAACTCACCAACTATTTTTAATTCAGGTTTAAGTCCTAACGCGCTATTTTGGGATGGTCGAATCGAGCGTATCCGTACAGTAGATCAGAATGGTGAAGCGAAAGTGGGTATTAGTACGCCAGATTCGGGTTTTGGTGTCATAGATGAAGCGGTACCGAATAATTTATTAAATGCATTATCTCGATTTCCGGTTACCTCAAAAGAGGAAATGCGAGGGACAGGCTTTGAGAACGCACAAACCAATCAAGCAATCCGAAGCCATATAGCCGCAAAAATAGGGGGATATGCTAGCGAAGAAGCTCCCCTTGCGACCAATGATTGGCTCACACAATTTCGCCAAGCATTTGGTAATAACCGTCCAGCAGAAGACCTAATCACGTTTGACAGCATAGCGATGGCGCTAGGTCGCTATCAGCAATCGTTAAATTTTGTAGATACTCACTGGCATCGTTATGTTCGAGGTGATAAATCGGCATTAACGCAAGCTCAAAAACGAGGTGCAGTGCTCTTTTTTACTCAACCAAATCAAGGCGGAGCAGGATGTGTAACATGTCATAGTGGTGAACGATTCACGAATGATGGATTCTTTAATCTGGCCTTTCCTCAAATAGGGCCGGGCAAAACCGCGCAAGGTCAAGATCTCGGTCGTGCTACCATTACGCAAAATGTTCAAGATAACTTTGCCTTTCGTGTGCCGTCTCTTATCAATGTTGCACTTACCGCGCCCTATGGCCATAGTGGTGTTTTCGACCACTTATCCCAAGTAGTACGCCATTATGTTAATCCTAGGCGCAGTGTTGATGACTATTTTGCTCGTGGCGGGGCATGTTTCTTAGTGCAATTTAGACGAGATGAAAATTGCAATGACTTAAATGAAGGAGCGATAGAATCAACGCACCAAGCACTTCGTCTGTTAGCTCAAACGCCATTTCAGCCGGTTCGATTATCACCCAGTGAAATTGATGAACTCGTTGAATTTTTAAACGCACTCACTGACGTATGTGCAAGTTCTCGCGATTGCATCGATAAATATATTCCTAGCCAGCAACAAACAGATCCTGATAACTTAAGGTTAAATGCGACCGATGCTAGAGGCAATTCTCTTTAACATGTTCAACTCCGTTCGAGCTAAAGTTTTAGTTTTAATTCTTGCCGCTAACACGCTTGTCGTGTTAGCGATATATATCGCGAATCAACTCGCATTTGAAAAAAGCTTTAGTGAGTATTTACAAAGCTCAACGAAAGCGCGTTTAAAGCCCGTATCAACAAAAATGGCACAAACGATTAATCAGCTGGGGACAGATTGGATCCATCCTGGAAGCAGAGAGTTTGAACAAATCGTAATGATTTATCGAACGCAAAATCAAGTGCAAAGCGCTTCTACGGTATCTTCAGAAAGAGCGTGGCGAGGTCAGCGGCCACCAAGAGAATCAGTTCGTAACGAAGGTAATAGACCTCGGGAGCCGCGTTTTGGGGGGCCTTCGAATGCACTTGCTGAACATCGCCCGTCAATGCATCATGCCGAACGATTATTATTTAAAACACCCCAACAGACATTATTGCTCGGCACAGCGCGGATGGCTGAAGCAGCATTATGGCTACCAATATACTCAGGCGACGCTGAAGATACAACACAAGGTAAAGGGGACCTTCTTGGTTTTTTAGGGGTCGAGAATGGTTCGCGTGTCTCAGCAAAATTTGACCAATTGTTTCAACAAGAACAGCAAAGACAATTTGGTTACATTGCACTTGTGGTACTCGCCTTATCGTTTTTACTTGCGATTCCATTTAGTAAGTATTTAGTCTCGCCTATTTTGCAGCTTAGGTATAACGCTCGACAGCTGGCCAGTGGCAATTATCTCATTAAATTAAAACCTAAGAGTAAAGATGAAATCGGCCAATTGGCAGCAGACATGAATCGATTAGCAGATACATTAAGTGCGAATCGCTTGGCACAACGTCAATGGATAGCTGACATTTCACATGAACTTAGAACGCCGATAGCGGTTTTGAAAGCAGAACTCGAAGGAATGCTAGATGGTATTATTGACGTAGATGAAACGGCTTTGCACTCGTTGTATGAAGAAATGACGCGCTTGACTCGCTTGGTTGACGACTTACATCAGTTATCACTAGCAGACAAAGGAGCCCTTACCTACACGATGAGGCCCATTGAATTGCAGAACGTGCTCCAAAAGGTAATCGACAAGCACGAGGTGGTATTAAAACAAAGGGCTTTTAGTATTGAATATTTACCCAAATCAAGCGGAAACTTATTTGGAGACGCTGAGCGTCTCACTCAGCTTTTTGATAATTTAATGCAAAATACACTTCGTTACACTGACTCGACAGAGGCCAAACCGGGACGAATAGAAATAAGTCTTTTTCAAGAAACTGATAAAGTTAACGTTGTATGGCAAGATAGCTCGCCAGGTGTGGCACCAGATAAAGTTGATAAGCTTTTCGAACGCCTGTATCGCGTTGAGAATGACCGAAATCGCAAAACTGGCGGTTCAGGCCTTGGTTTAGCAATTTGCCGTGCGGTAGTCAGTGCACACCAGGGTGAAATAATCGCAAAAGCAAGTTCACTTGGAGGGGTCGCTGTACATATTGAATTTCCAAAGGAGTAGTTGATGAATGAGAAGATACTTGTAGTAGAGGATGAAAGAAAACTAGCTGATGTTCTAACTAAGTATTTAACGCAATCAGGGTTTTCGGTCATCACTGTCTATAATGGGAAAGATGCTTTAGACACGTTTGAGAAGGAAAAGCCCGATCTTATTTTGCTCGATTTAATGCTTCCAAATGTAGATGGTATAACGATTTGCAAACATATTCGGCAATCATCCAATGTGCCGATTATTATGACTACCGCGAAAGTAGAAGAAGTTGATCGATTATTAGGGCTCGAGTTAGGTGCTGATGATTATGTTTGTAAGCCCTATAGCCCAAGAGAGGTGGTTGCTCGGGTTAATGCTATAATGAGACGAATAGCTTTTTTACAAACGCCAGTTGCCTCTCAACGAGAACAGGGGTTGATCATTAACGAAGAAACATTATTTGCATCCTATCAAGGATTGAAAGTGAGTTTAACTGCAGTAGAGTTTCACTTACTTAAAAAGTTGGTTAATCATCCTGGACGTGTATACAGTCGTGAGCAATTAATGGATACGATTTACGACGATGATCGTATTGTAAGTGATCGAACGATTGACTCTCATATTAAAAAAGTACGTAAAAAACTTATTCAAATTGCACCGCAATTAGAATTTATTCAATCAATATATGGCGTTGGGTACAAATATGAGCCTGCTTAACATATCGATATTCTCTTCAATAAGAATTGGGTCGGGAGCTCATAAAATACACTAAGCAAAACCAGTCTTTCTTTACTACTTGATAAAGCTTTTACGCCATGTATTTTTGCAAGGTGTTGCAAAATAATGGTTAGATTCTTTTCATGCGCAACAAAGCCAAATTGCTTTTGGGATTCAATGAGCGCAAGTGCAGCGCCAACTTCAACTACCGGTAAAGTGCCCAAAAAAGGGTGGTGGGCTAAATAAGTTTCGAAAGGGGTTAAGTGTTGGTGATTTTTTATCACTAAGGCATTGGCTAGGACTTCGTTGCGCTCAAATAGCATCAAAGAACGAATAAAGTTAAAGGCCGGGCAATCATTTCGTTTATCAGCAAACATGAGATGCAACACGGTGTTACCTTGCGGGTTTTGCAACGTTAATAATTGGTTTTTGCACAGAACTTCAAAGAAAAAACTAAACATATCTTGAGTCAATATTGAGCTCATAAAGCCTTGAGGCAAGGTTTGTTTGGTTAACAGCAAACACGCAAGTGATTGCATGTCACCATATCGTTCAGGGTCTTGGCTTTGCTGATAGAGCCAGTGTAAGACGTGTTGTCTTGCTTCGTTTTCGAGTGATGAAAAAGACGGATTTAAATCGGCAGGCGAGATAGTTTTTAATTGAGACAAGAAGGTAAGGGCTTGTTTGTGCATTAAATGATAAGTACTTTTTTTGAATTCTATTCATTATGAGGCGCTTTTTAATGATTTCAACTTAACTTTTGGTTATGTTAAGAAATCGGAACGCAGAATAAGAATACGCCTCATGGAACCCAAAGACTTTGAAAAGCTCAACCTGAACGAGCAAGAAACCCAAGAGATTATTACCCCTTACGCTTTTAAAATTCATAAACCGTTGCTAGGACTGGCGCTCGCCAAACCTTCTCAACGCGGCTTTGCCTTGTTAATTGATGTTTGTATTCTATTACTACTATCCGAATTTGCAGAAGAATATCTATGGTTCTTGGTTGCATATGGTTTCTTTATGGCTCAGCGCAAAGGGTTGTCAAAGAGGATCGAATGGCTGTGGCGAGGTCCGGCAAAAGTCGTTTGTGTGTTAGTGATGCTGTTCGCAGCTTTAACCATTTTTGCTGAGTGGTTAGATAAAACAACCCCATCAGAGCGGGATACACAAACGGTTGTTGCCTCAATTGGGATAGAAACGCCAAGTATAAAGCGAGAAGATAGCTCAATATTGTCCGATGGAGTTGAACGAACGAAAGATCTCATCGGTAATTTTGGTAATGGACTTGCTTGGGCTGCTTATTTTTCATTGTTTATGTTTTTATGGAATGGTCAAACTCCTGGAAAACGTCTGGTCGGTATACGGGTCGTCAATTTGAATGGAAAACCCTTGTCGCTGGTGGATTGTTTTGGTCGATATGGTGGATATGCAGCTGGTTTAGCAACGGGGTTTCTTGGTTTTCTACAGGTATATTGGGATCCCAATCGTCAAGCGATTCAAGATAAAATTTCAAATACTGTCGTGATCAAAAGATCAGAAAGACCTATCGAGCTAGGTCATATTCACGATGAGCTTAAACGTTAGAGGGTTCAAACCAAAGCTAGTTCATGCTCCGTATTCAGCGCAACAGGTGAAGGCGCTGAAACACGGTTCTTGACTTGAATATCTCGGATATTACTTTTTCACCCACGTGCCATCTGCGTGCTCAATTAAATGGCCAGGTGCAGTACGCTCTAAATTTTTAAGTCCCGCGCGTCCTTCAACTTGCTCTAAGGTTAGATCATTACGATCGGCAATGTCTTGATATGCGGATTGACGCTTGGTGTTTACATCCAGAACGAGCGCTTCTGTTGGTTGCGATGACACTACAACCCCTAAATAGCCATTTCGTTTTTCACCGACTAACAACTGATCTTTAGCTTCTTGTAGTGTGAGTGAAAGGGCGCTTGCTGAAAACGCCAATGCAGCCATAAGTAATGTGGACTTTTTCAATAAATTTAACGTGCTCATTGTGATTTCCTTAGAATAATGATTCATCTTCAGCAAATAACGCATCCAATTCTTTGTCGACTTTGACGCGAATTTCATGATCAATTTTTAAATTCATATTAATAGTGATGGGCTCTTTTGCTGCAACCTCTATGCGGTGAGTACAGCCGCTAAGAATAAAGCCAAGTAAGATGGCTGTGATGATCGGTTTCATTAGCGCTCCTTAACCAGTTTGCGCGTTTTAGGTTCGAATTGCTTTATGAGGCGTTGTTCCAATTGACTGGCTAATTGCAGCGATTTGATCAAGCCTGGCAAATCGTATGTTAAATTCAAATTAAAATTCACGTCGTTATCAAGATCAGGGTTATAGCCTAATATCTTTGTGTTTAAGTTCATATGCCCTGAAGTGCCCATACTCACATCGGCTTTCAAGGTGTGGTATTGCAAATTTTCAAGTGCGTCAAAAGCGAGTTTTAAGTTGCTTTGCTGGCTTTTCATGCTTGCAATACCAGGATTATTTTTGACTTGGATGATTCCTGGTCCATCATTAGACAGCGCGCCCTCTTTGATTTCTACGCTCATTTTATTGCCACTGCGTTGTAAATACATGGGCAGTGCCCCCGATAGAGAACCTTCAACCACAATCCCTTCAGAAGTTTGCAATGCTAATAGTTGTTTAAGGCTTATTTGCTCCACACCAATATTCACTTGTTGGGCATCATTGATTGGCCAAGTCATCGTATCGACGGTCACAATCCCACCGAGTGCACGTGTCTTTAAATTGTGCAAGTTCAGCGTGAATAGCGGCTGAACTTTATCAAATTGATAAGAAAACTGGGCTTGACTTGCAATCGATTTTAACGGTTTCTCTTTAAGTGCGCTTTTAATGTGTAAGTTAGTTTCACTCGGCAATGTACTTATCCATGCATTGCCATCAAACGAGAATTCGCTAGTTAAGTTTAATTCAGTCCAAGGTGATTCTTGATATTGACCAGTAAGGTTGCGGATTTCGATGGAGAGTTTGCTGCCCACCGCAGGGATGGATGAGAATTTTGTTTTGGGTATATTCACTGCTATTTTTGCGCTTCCCGATTTGAGTTTAAGTGGTTTTAATGAAGCTAAATCTAGCGCATTTAGCCACTTAGGTAAGTCTAGATCTTCACTGCTCAGTTGAGTTGTAAAATACTCTGACGTTGTGGCTAACGTACCACTTAGTAGCGTGCTGTTTTGATGTGATAAAGCAAAGTGCGAGTTCACATTGTCGAATGAACCTTTACTTGAAGTGGTGAGGTGAAATGAGGTCGGCTTTTTCAGCAGCTTATGGTTAAGTGCGCCTGATGCTTTTGTATTAACTGAAATGGTGGGTATTTGATTTGTTTTAGTTGAAACTAAACCCTCAGTTATCAAATTGAATTGGGAAAGTAAGGTTGGGTTTTCGGGAAAGGCAATTTGCGTAGCCTCAATATGCGCTTTCTCCCATTCAATCATTTGTGTCTCGGGATCCGTTTTACCTCTTAAATTACTACTCATTCGGATGTTATTAATCGCAACAATCTCTTGGTGTGCGTTTTCAAACTCTATGGAATGAGCATGGAATTGCGCATTTAGTAATTTAAAAACGTTCATTTCATCGCCTAAGGTCAACTCTAAAGCGGACGAGAGGGTAAAATCTTGAACGATAAATTTTGAATTATTAGCGCTTATGTGATCAAAATGTTTGCTCTGTAACTCAATTCTTTTGCTCGATAGCTGTGTTTTTGAACCTTGTTTTTTCAAAGAAAAGTCCGCATTGATTGCAATAGGAGTCTTAAGCTGTGGAAAAACGGAAACAAGCTGCAAATTGTGTTTGAATGATCCGCTCACTGCGAACTGATCTAGATCCGCATCTAGGGAAAGTTGCGATAAGTTAAGGACCATTTCACGTGAACTCACTTGAAGTTGTTCTAGTGTAAATGCATTTTCCGACAAGGTAAAATCCAGCTTACCCCGGGGAAGGAGTGTGAAGGTACCTAATGGATTATCGTTTAAAATGTTGGTCAACGTTGTTTTTGCTTTAGGGTCTATCGAGTTCACAAAAGAGAGCAGCTGGGCATTATTGAATTGCGCCTCTAGTGAGGTATGATCAGCGAAAAGAACGGATACCATTTGATTACGCCAATCGATGTCCATGTCGAGTTGACTAGAGAGATTAAGCGGTTCATCGAGGTAGTTTAAACCCAACTCCAGTTTTTCAGTTGCAATTGTTACCTTGATATTATCGTGTACCCAACTTGCATTTACGTTTACTATTCCTTCGAGTTGTCTAATGACATCAAGGCGAGTATTTTCACCTAAGACCTTTTTTAGCTCTTGTAAAAACGGTTCAGTATTCAGTTTGCTAGAGAGCTTAATGTCGTTTGCAGTGACAGTGGCGTGTGCCGATAAATATGGTGGACTTTGATTATCTTTCTGAATGGTTACAGTAAATTGTTTTAAATGCTTTTCATTCGATAGACTCACTCGATAAGTTGCGGATGATTGAGGTAGGGCAACTTCGATAGCTTCTACGTTAATTGGGATATCGAACGACGTCGCGGTGAGTAGCTTAAACCATCCCTCGAGACTGTGTTGTGCGCCGGATTTTTCGTGTTTAGCATCAAATAATGAGGTCGAAAGATTTCGTACAACCATTTTTGAAACAGAAACGTGTTGTAATTTTGCAGAAAAATACGAGTGATATTTCCAATCAATTAGGGCACGATTAATTTCTACCTCACCCAATGCATGGCTTAGGCACACGCGTGAAAAGAGAAGATTTAGATCCTCCTGTAAAGAAAACTCGGCACAAGTAATGCGAGATTGGTAGGGTGCTAATGCATTATTCGCGATATAGATAAAAAGAGGGTTACGAAATAACCATAAAGCGATGACAATGAATGCGACAAAAAACAGTGAGAAGAAAACAGCGTAGCGTTTACGCATACCATCCCTAGGAAGTTGACCTTAGCTATTAAGCTAACGCGTTGCTAGTGGGCATTCAAGTAAAAAAGTGTTAAGGATGATAGGTTGATACAAACTCCCAATTTACTACTGAGACCATTGAAAGAGTCTGATTGGCTGCTATTTAGTCAATTACACAATGATGCCAAAGTCATTGAAAAATGTTTTGATCCCATTGAAAACGACGCGTTGGAAGCTAAGTTTCAAGCTCGTTTGACGTTTGTTGAGGGGCAACTAGATACAGTGAAGTGCCTTTGTATTTTGGACAAACAAGGTCATCGATTAGGGATAGGTGGGTTCACTCTTCACGAAGGGAAAGAACGAGAAGTTGGTTATTTATTTTTACCAAGCGCTCAAGGCAAAGGGTATGCGACAGAAGCCTTAAATGCATCGATTGAATTTGCTGTACAACATCAAGGCGCAGAGCGATTTATCGCGGTTGTGAGCGAGGGTAATACTGCCTCTATGCGTGTGCTTGAAAAATGCGGTTTTAAATTAGATCGAGTTGTGCCAAATGCGTTTGAGATAGGTGGGAAAAAATACGATGACTATCACTTTAGTTTGAGAGTGACTTAGACACCTTGAAGCAACTTGGATAATCAATGCGAAAGACAAGCCTTTCATTGTACTTATTTTAAGCTAAAGTTATGAGTTAAAAGTTGAATTAGGCAATATCAGACATTGAGGCATAAAAATGCTTTCTTTGTGAATATAAATTCTATACGATTGCCTTTTACGCTATTAATCCTGATATTTAAAGAGGAATCTAAGCCTGTGCGCACGACCGAACTTGTTGATGGCTTTCGCCAATCTGCTCCCTATGTAAACGCTCACCGAGGTAAAACGTTTGTGGTGATGCTTGGTGGGGAGGCCGTAAATCAACGGGGATACCGTAGCATTATCAACGATGTTGCGTTGCTAAATAGTCTTGGTATTAAAATCGTTTTGGTTTATGGGGCTAGACCTCAAATAGATAAGGCTTTAGAAAGCGCCAACGTTGACTGTCTATACCACGAAGGTGTGCGTGTAACCGACGATGAATCGTTTAAAATTATTAAACAAGTTGCAGGGGCAATGCAGCTCGACATTACCGCGCGATTAAGCACCTCATTAAGCCGAACTCCAATGTCTGGTAATCATATCAATGTGATAAGTGGGAATTTTGTCATTGCCCAGCCACTTGGTGTTGACCAAGGAATTGATTATTGTCATTCAGGGCGCGTACGTCGCATAGATGTTAATGGCATTCGTCGTCAATTAGACGCCAATGGTATTGTATTGCTTGGTCCGATTGCCGCGTCAATCACAGGGGAAAGCTTTAACCTCACAGCTGAAGAAGTGGCAACCCAGGTCGCGATCAAGCTTAAAGCAGACAAGATGATCGGTTTTTGTCGCGAGACAGGTATCGTTGATGACAATGGGGATGTTATCCCTGAGTTAATGCCAAACGAAGCTGAAAAAGAACTCGAACAATATCGTAAAGATATACCACCTTGTTTGAGCACAGTGACCTTTTTACAAGCCGCGATTGATGCGTGTCGTGGTGGCGTGCATCGTTGTCACTTAGTGAGCTATTGTGAAGACGGGGCACTATTACAAGAGTTATTCTCGCTAGACGGCATAGGAACTCAAATTGCTCCTCAAAGTTCGGAGCAACTTCGCAGAGCCTGTATCGGCGACATTGGGGGCATACTGGACTTGATCCGTCCACTCGAAGAGCAAGGTTTTTTAGTACGCCGCTCTAGAGAGCAGCTCGAAATGGAAATCGAACAGTTTTCGGTTATTGACCGTGATGGCTTGATCATAGGCTGTGCTGCACTTTATCCATTCCCAGAGGAAGAGGCGGGCGAATTTGCGTGTTTGGTTGTCCATCCGCAATATCGCGATGCAGATAGAGGCATGGTGCTGTTGCGTGCAGTGATCCATCAAGCAAAGGCATCGCAATTTAAAACGTTGTTTGCGTTAACTACGCGTTCGATTCATTGGTTTTTAGAGCAAGGCTTTGAATTCGCGGAAGTAGAAGATTTGCCGGCGAAAAAGAAATCTCTATACAACTACCAGCGTCGCTCGAAAATTTTAAAATTGGATTTAGCGACGGTGAGTTCAACACGTTAAGTTTTTGAATAAAATCTTTTTTATGGCGCGCCTAAAAGCGCGCTTTCATGTTAGGCAGGTTATGATTGGTGTTTGCCGACTTGCCACTGAGTTGGATTGAGTAGCCTATCTCCGGCATCAATCGCGCCAGTTTCAAGACTGGTTGCCATTGAATCATTCCATCGGTTCAAATAGCCAAACAGGGCAATTACGCCTAAGATTTCGACAATTTCTCCTTCATCCCAATGCAGCGCTAAGTCTCGTTCAATATTGGCATCAACCGCATTTGGCACACTTGAAGCCGCTAACGCGAATTCGAACGCTGCTTTTTCAGCGGCACTAAATAGCTTGCTCTGTCTAAATTCCCAAATTGCAGCAAGGCGTTCTTGTGAACCACCATAGCGTTCTGCCGCTAATATCGTATGAGCTTGACAATAATTGCAGCCAGTATTAGCAGACGTAAGGTAGCCAATTAATCGTTTTTGCTCTGAGGTGACACGGCCTTGGTTTTCCATGACGGCTTTATTCAAGTTAATAAAGGCTTTGGCTATGTTAGGACGGCGCTGCATAGTGAGTACACTATTTGGACAGAAACCTAATGTTTCGTTAAAAAAAGTGGCAAGTGCTTTGACTTCTTCATCGGCATCATGCGGTAATGGGGTGACTAATGGCATGGTTTTATCCTGTTACTTAAAAGTTTTGGTTTATTATGTTGCATATGCAACATAATAATAGGAGTTTGTTTCCAATATGTCTATATCTAGGCCAACTAAATCACGTCAAAATGCGTTTACACTAAGTGAAGAGATAGTTAAACCATTTGATCTTTATCAGCATTTGCCTTACCGAGTAGCTGTGGTCAGTAATTTATTATTACTTGATAGAGATCCGCTAATTCGTCATCTTGTCGACCTTGATGCTCGCTCGATGCGCGTTTTACTCAATATAGGTTCCTATTCGCCAATCATCGCAGCTGACATTGCCTATCAATCTCGTCTTGATCCTTATTCGGTTACGCGAGCAATCAGTGATCTAAAAAAGCGCCAGTTGGTTGTTGATGTAATGCCATTAGGGTCAAGTCGTGCAAAGCCTGTAAAATTAAGTGAAAAAGGAATGAAATTATATCGTGAGCTCGTTCATTTAATTGAAACGCGTATGGCACCATTATTAAATGGTATTGATGAAAGCGAACTCGAATCTATGATGGTGACGCTCGCAAAACTAGAACACAACGCAGAAGCCATGCTCGCAGAGCATGCTATACAAGTCGAAGATCAAGGGGGCAGCTTAACGCGGGAGCAACAGGAATTTCAGCGTTGGCAACAGCGCAGTAATGCGGAATTTTGACGGTTTATACCCAATTTACCTCAAGATGCTTATTCAACGAGATTGGTCGGCTGAACCCTGAACGGATGCATAGAAGCCTACGTTGAAAATCAGTAACAAAGAATCATAGCTTAGTAAACTCACCTCTTGCGAGAGGCTCTGAATCCAGCATCTTGAGTATATAAGGTTGAACTAGCCCTAGTCAGTTAAATAGTTTCTGTGCTTGTTAAAGTAGGCAGCGCTTCACAAATAGCTTGCCATTCTTGGGACTGTACTTTGCCTTCAATACGGCGTCCGAAAAGTGTTAGCACGGTTTCGTTTTGTGCATCAAAGAACTCGATGGAAGTAACAATGGTTTGGCCATTATCGGTTGGCTTTCTGACTACAAATGCCCGTTTTATTGATGGGGTGTTTACATGCAAGTTAAATTTGTCGTCTAACACATTAAACCAAGGCCCCACTTGTTTTAAGGTGTTAACTTTACCCGAGTAAATTTGCACAATACCGTTATTACCCACAAAAACCATAATCTCACTGTGAGATTCACGTACGGCGCTCAGCACTGATTCAAGTGAGTTCGCAGCGATTTCTCTGCTCCAAGGTAAATCGGCTTGTTCACAGGCTTCAATACGAGATAATTTAAACTCTTCAATTAATGCAGGGAAGTGGTGCACATCGTTTAAATCACGCCAAGCATTTTGGAACGCTTCACGTTGTATGTCATTAAGCACCGTCGATTTTTTTAGATTCTGTGTGACTGAATTCAGATTGATTGATGTTTGTTCTGTAGTTTTAAATCGTTCACGCAAATTTAGCGCTTCGTTAAGATCTGTGTTATTCGTACTAAAAATTTTATGTACTGCTTTGCCTTGTTTATCAAAAAACTGCAAAGACCAATGCGTTTGCGTTTCAACAACAAATGCACAGTACCATTTAGATAGGAATAGACGCAGATCAATGCCACCTGGATTAATCGCGATAGCCGATAGCTTACCTTCGCTTTCAGTTACATACAGTTTTTCGTAAGTACCGGTGATCTCACTCACAACAGAGTCATTGCGTGATAAAGCCATCACCTCTCCTAAACGTTTGAGGTATTTTAGCAGTGTAGCAAGCTCATTTAAGTTAATTTGAGTAACTCCATGACCAATTTGGCAGTGAATTAACTGCGCTTCACTAATATTCAATTGTTTTGCCGCATCGACGTTACGAAGATTAGGCTGTGCTTGCTTTAAAGTTTGTAATTGTTGAAAAAGGCTCATTGTTTATTTCCTTTACTCACCCCCTAACTAACACGTAAGGGGGTGACAAGTGTGATTATTAAAATCTAAGCTGTAGTTGCGTTTTTATGTTTCGACCAATGCCGAAATCACCGATTGCTCCGCCAGTGCCGGCAATGAGGCGGTGCTCTTTGTCAAAAAGGTTGTCTATACCAAAACGTAATGTTGTTACTGAGTTGATCTCCCAATTCACATTTGCATCGATAAGTACATAGCCTTCATGTTCTGTAACAACAGAGCGTCGTGTAGCTCGGTCTGTTGTTTCTACGTTTCGAGACCAATATTTGGTTGCAGATAGGCTGGCACGTGCATCAACGTGCTCAAATTGATAACTGCTTTGCCAATGTAATTTATCGGCAGGCAAGTACCAAAGAGGCTTGGAAAGATGATCGTCACCCTCAATGCTGCTGTAACTGATTTCATTTATAAATTGACCAATAGCGTATTGAACTTCGATTTCAATACCATCGCGACCATTCTCGCCTATATTTGAATAACGAGGGTTAGGTAACGGATTTGTTGCTGTGCTAGTTCGAGAAAGTATTTCATCATCAACATTAATGGTGAAATAGAGCGCCCGAGCCTTGAGTTGATCGTTGTTAGCAAAGAGATTTTGACGAGCGTATGCAATGCCAAATTCTAAATTATCGCTGCGTTCAATATTGAGATCAGGGTTCGGCGAACGATTACCATATTGATCATAAAGCTCATCAATAAGTGGGGCTCTGAACCCATCTTGATAATTCGCAAAAACATTCAAGGTTGGAGTCAGTTGGTAGCTAGCTCCAAGCGCATACGCTATTCCACTATGTGTTGTATCTGAGTTTGTATGAGCAGCTGAAAATTCGCTTGTAGGTGAAGTACGATATTGTTCATAGCGTAGGCCTGCCGTAAGTAACCAGTTTTCGAGTTTCCACTCATCTTGAACATATATGCCTGTGCGGGTTTGTTCGCCACCAGGGTGAGAGGTCATTTCTGAAATCGCAGGTTCCATTCCATATTGTTCGCATGCATACGTTTGATAGTTCACTTTAACGCAAGGTAGAGCCAGCTTTTCGGCGGTTCTGTCTTGCTGCGTCCATTGAATACCATACGTTAACATGTGATTTTGCAGTTGATAATGATTCAGCCAATCAAGGGTAAAAATGTCATAAACGTAATCAGAATAAATCCCGACAAAGTCAGCTAACATACCAACACCATCAGATTCTCGCATTTGGTTACTTGTTGTACCTAATGATAAGGTGCTAGAAAAATGTGGATTTGAATGTGGCGCGTAGTGAACTTTAGCGTTGAGAACATCTTGATTCGTTTCACGATAAACCGTGCCCCAAGCGCCAACATCCGTAGTATTAAATTCAGTACGCTGCGCGTCTTCGGTTTGTTGAACTGAAAAACTAGCACGAATATCCTCGTTAAATGCGTAATTCGCCTTTAGTAGCAGTGCGTCTAGTTTCACTTCAGAATTATTTAAGGTCTCGCCATTGGATAATTCAAAGTCATCGCTATCGCGTTTGGTCGCGGCAACTAATACGTCAAATTGTTCAGTAGGTTTTGCAAAGGCGAAGGTTGAAATATTGCGCTGTGCATTATTACTGTCATAGCCTAGCTTAACTTTTAAACCCGCTTGCTCACCGTCAAGTAAAAAATCTGAGGCATCTTTTAACTCAACGGACACATTGCCTCCGAGCGCGCCACCACCAAATAGAACGGTATTTGTGCCGCGTTTTACTTCGACTGAGCGGTATAACTCAGGATCTGCAAGTAAACTGCCTGCACGATATTTTTCAAAGGTTTGTACCATACCATCGATGGTTACCATGACATCTTCAGCATCACTAAACCCGCGCACATTGAATTTAAACCCGGTTAATCTTGGTCCGCCATTTGCCGAGACATTTGGTATTGCATCTAGCGCATTAAATAAGTTGCTGATTTGCTCTTTTTCAATGGCAGAACTATCGATAACGTTAATTGCCTGACCAGAGGTTAGTACGGCTTTTTCTTTTTTGGTGGCCTGGACCGTCACCAAGTCGAGAGTACCGATCACCTCAGGTTGTTCGTTTGCAATAGCAAAGGTTGGTAGTAAAGCTGAACCAAAAAGGGCCATCGTTAATTTTGAAAAACGCATGAAAACTCCAAGAAAATCGTCGAAAGTGCTTGCAACATTGCCCCTTGTTCTGTGCAAGTGTGAGATAAGTTCGGGGATTATAATACATTAAATCTAAATAAAAACAATTCGCAATTACAAATGAGTGTGTTATTCTTTTCCTCGATTTAATGACTTCAATGTTGAAGTTAGACATTAAAATATTGTTTTAAAGGATATTTTGCTGTGAAAAGTATTTTTGCATTTTTTGGAATAGCGTTTGCTGCACTGAGTCAAAATGTATTGGCAACCCAAAAGGATGAACTTAATCAAGCAGTCGCTCCAGAGCGCATCGTGGCATCGGGGGGCTCTATTACGGAAATCATCTTTGCATTAGGTGAGGCTCATCGCTTAGTTGGAGTGGATAGCACCAGTGTTTACCCCAAAGAAGCAACAGAATTACCGCAAATTGGCTACGTACGAAATTTAAGTCCAGAAGGCGTTTTGTCTTTACGGCCTGATCTTCTTTTAGGTGAAGCAGATACTGGCCCTGTAAAAGTCGTAGAGCAGTTGAAAACGGCCGGTTTAACAATGCAAATTTTGCAAGGCCAAGATAGCTTTTTCGACATCGAAAAGAAAGTGCGTATTATCGCAGCCACACTAAAAGCTGAGGATAAAGGCGAGGCGCTTGTAACGTCGATTCTGCAAGCAAGAGAGCAGCGTGAAACTTTATTAGCACATGTAACGAAAAAACCCAAAGTACTCTTTGTGCTAGGTATGCGATCAGGTCAGCCTATTGTTGCTGGTAAAGATACTTCAGCTAACGAGATAATAGAAGCTGCTGGGGCGATTAACATTGCCGCAAACGCCTTTTCTGGGTGGAAACCTCTTTCACCTGAGGCAGCGGTTGCCTTGGCACCTGAAGTAATTTTAGGAATGGCAAGACATGACACAGAGACTAAAATAGATTTGAGTAAAATGAGTCATTTTGCAATGTCGCCGGCAGTGCAAAATCAACGGGTCTATGTCTTTGATGGAAATTATTTATTAGGAATGGGCCCGCGCACTCCAACTGCAGTGGTAGAGCTTATTAGAGTACTTTATCCACAATTAACTAGTGTTGTATCGCGATAGGAGCATACTATGTTAGCGGTGTCTCGATTCTTTGTGTTTAGCACCTCGCAAAAATGCCTCGTGTTAGTTGTGCTTTCGCTTACACTCGCAACTTCTATGCTTGTTTCACTCTCCGTTGGTGGTGTCAGTATAAGCGTTGCGAATTGGCTTGCGATTGCTGCTGGTGACGCTTCGGTGCAAGGCTTATCTTCAGTACTCACGCAAATTCGACTACCCAGATTAGTATTAGCGGTAATGGTGGGAGCAAGTCTTGCTGCTACTGGTGCAGCAATGCAGGCTATTTTTCGTAATCCTCTTGCAGATCCAGGACTTATTGGGATCTCAAGTGGTGCTGCGCTAGGAGCGATTATTACGATTGTTTTGGGAAGCTCGGTACTTGGATCATTTGTCGCACTTTTTGGGCTCTATGCTATTCCTGTCGGAGCATTTTTGGGTGGCGTTGTTGTGTGTGGCTGTATTTATAGACTCACGTTAAGGGCAGGTCAGTTTAATGTAATTAGTTTATTACTTGCTGGTATTGCTATAAACGCGATAGTGGGAGCGTTTATCGGCATTTTAACGATAACGAGTAATGATCAAGAACTCCGAGATTTAACCTTTTGGAGTATGGGGTCACTTGCAGGTAATACCTTCGACATGATTTTACCAGCGCTTATTGTGATGACTTTTAGTTGTGCATCATTATACAAACAACGGATTGCTTTGAATTTATATGTCTTAGGAGAGCAATCGGCTAAGCATTTGGGTGTTGATGTCAACGCGTTAAAAAAGCGCGTATTTTTACTTACCGCCTGTGCAGTCGGGGCTGCCGTTGCATTGTGTGGCATCATTGGTTTTGTTGGTTTTATTGTGCCTCATATTGTTCGTATGTTTTTAGGACCCGATCATAAATATTTATTACCAGCTTCGATGCTCGGTGGTGCAATTTTAATGAGCATTGCTGATTTAGTATCCCGTACCATTGTATTGCCTTCAGAGCTACCCATTGGGCTTATAACAAGTGCCCTTGGCGGTCCGTTCTTTCTTTGGATGTTACTAAAAATGCAATCAAAACAATCGTTTTAGCAGGAGTTTGACGATGATTAATGCAAGAAGGCTCGCTGTTAATGTTGGCGGTAAGGTTATCTTAAATGAGGTCTCATTTGCTGTGGATGCAGGTGAGGTTGTTGCAGTTGTAGGTCCAAATGGCGCCGGTAAATCAACACTGTTAAAAGCACTCTGTGGTGATGTTACGGTGCAAAGTGGTCATATTACAATAGCAGAAAAACCGTTGCATAAATGGGACTTAAAAAGTTTAGCAAAAGTGCGAGCCGTGCTTTGCCAAAGTTATGATGTAGAGTTTCCATTCCTTGTCGATGAAATCATAAATATGGCAAGTTTTGCTCATCAATTACCTCTAGAAAAGTGGCAAGAAATAGTGAATGACGTATGTGTCAAACTGGATATAAACGAGCTACGTTCGAAGTCATTCACTCAACTTTCAGGGGGCGAAAAACAACGGGTACAGTTTGCAAGGGTGTTATGTCAATTGCAGCCAGCATTGCATCAAAAAGTACCATGTGCACTGCTTATTGATGAACCGACAGCCAATTTGGATTTATTCCATCAATTTCAAATTATGCAACTGGCTAAGCAAAGTGCAAAACAAGGTGCGGCGGTGGTGATGGTCGTGCATGATTTAGCCCTTGCAGCTAGTTTTTCAAATCGGATTTATTTGCTTGAACGGGGTGAAGTTAAAGCAAGTGGGTTACCTGATTCTGTTTTAAACATGGCTCAACTCAAACAAACGTATAACATTCCTGCTGAGCTTAGTCAGGTCAAAGGGTGTTTACCTAGCCTTAAAGTCCATCAACACCCATTAAGTGTTTAATGCAAGACGACAAGATAATCTTTAGATTACTATTGAAGGTTAAGAATTAGGCACTAAACTCAATAAGAAAGCCTAATTGAGGAAGTGCCTATGCCATTTGGTGAACACGAATTAGAAGAGCACATGTTTTTTGGCCAACTTGTTTCTCAGTGCTCGCCTTTAGAGCTCTTAAAGCAATTATTAATGCATTCTCATCATGCAGTGGTTATTACCGATGCTGATGAAAGTAATGGCCATAAAATTGTCTATGCTAATAATGTTTTTTGTAAATCCACTGGGTATAGTTTAGCCGAGCTAGTAGGGATGTCACCGCGAATACTGCAAGGACCAGAAAGTAACTATGAAGTGATCAAAAAAATAAAACCAGAGTTACAGCAAAAAGGTTTTTTTTATGGTGCTTCAATAAACTATCGAAAAGATGGCTCAATCTATCCAGTTGAGTGGAATATAAGTGAAATAAAAGATCAACAAGGTAAAGTGACTCACTATATTTCAATTCAAAAAGACCTCACTAATTTAAAGCACTTAGCTCAACAGGTAAGAAGTTCAAACAAAGTTTTTAAACAATTCTACTTAAAGCATAGAGAGCAGTTCAAAGAGGATGTCGTGGAAGCGCAAGAGGTGGTTGATTCCCTTATCCAAAATGAAAAGATATATTCTGCCGGGCTGCGAGACCAAGATAATTGTGAGCTATTTGAAGAAGCGTTTTTTGATTTTTCGCCCGGAGAATTTGGGGCATTAGCGGGCAAAGAAAAAAAAGAAAAGTTAAGCGCAGAAAACTTTTTGCAAGATCAACCAATTGACGATTCAGATTTAACGTCGCTACTAGAGTCGATTGAAGAAGTGGATGCTGAGATTGGTTTTTTGCAATCGCAGGGCATCAATAAAGAACGCGTACACAACATAGCGTCCCGTTTTCAAGAAGTAGCCAATAATCTTTATTTTTGTATCGAATTTAATGATGGTGCGCTGATCATTGATGAAGTCGCCAAGCGTTTAAATTCGATGACGGTGAGTGATGACTTTCCACACCCATTTTTGGTGGCATTTAACCGAGAGGTTTATGATTGGCTCAAAGGCGTATTTGTAACTAAGGACTGCGAAAATGTGTTTGAAGGGGAATCGAACACGGTGGCGGCAGGGCATCAGTTATTGGCGTTTTTAAGTTAGGTATGTCGTTATGAGTTGAAAGCCAGCTTACATGAAGCAGGCTTTCAACGTTAACTCATTTTCACTATTAAGTTAGGTTATTGAATTTCAACTTTTTGGCCATCGTTTAGCCGTTCTGCACCGCGTATCGCTACGATTTCACCCGCCACCAGTTCTCCCTCATCAAGCGGTCTGATTTCGACTAATTGGCCATTACCTTTTCCAACACTTACCGACACTTTCTTCGCGGTATTATCCGAAAGAATTTTTACAACATGCACGCCGTGTTGACGAAGAATAAGTGCGTCATGGTTCACAAGTAGGGCTACTGGCTGATTAAGTAAGGGGATAGTTACATCAACCAATTGGCCGCTTGCCCATTTGCTTTGTGTATCGTGTGATTGTTGGTTAAGTGCCGCTCTTACTTCAAACGTTTGTGAACGAGGATCCGTCGCTGGAATAATGGAGTCAATGGTTGCCGCAACACGATGTTGATTGTATTCATTACTGCTTGAAATGATAATATTCTGACCAAGACTAAATGCGTTTAGGTACTTGATGGGGACATACACCCGTGCCTCGAGTTGGTGAATATCAATTAATCGCAGTAATAAGTCGGTGCGATTAACCTCACTGTTAGCCATTCGCATGCGTTGACTCACTACCCCATCAAAAGGCGCGAATACAGAAGCTCGCGATAGAGTATCTTTGATTTGATCTACTTTGATTTCGGCAAGGCGAATATCTGATGCAGCTAAGTCACGCTGATTTTGCATTTGTGCGACTTGTGATTTCGCGGCAACATTGGTTTTAGCGAGCGAAATTAATCGTTCGAGTTCCTGATCGTAAAACGCGAAATTAGTTTTGGCTCGAGACCACATTTCTTGATGTTGCTTTAACTCGATCTCTAATGTTCGCGTATCTAGTTTTGCTAATAGCTGGCCTTTTTTTACATAATCTCCAGGAGTAACAATGTGTGCCAGTAGACCAGAGGTGCCGACCGCTAAATCAACGTCTCGTTTACCGAAAAGAGTGGCATGGACTTTTACTTCCGCCTGTAAAGGAGCGGCGATAACAGGTTCTACTTTGACAGGTAACACAGCAAAACTAACATTTGATTGAACCAAACAAACGGCTGCAAAAAGATAAGACAGTGTGCGTAGCATGGTAACTCCTATTGATTCGCAACTAAATTCAAATGTGGTTGTTGTTGTTCCTTTGTTGGTGGAACGGGATGCTTCCCGAGTTGTAACAAGCTTGGCATTAAGAACAGCGTAAATATTGCACTTATAGCCATTCCACCTACTATCACCGTGGCGAGACCTCGATAGATTTCCGAACCAACACCGGGCATGAGCATTAAAGGCAACATGCCAAATAAACTTGTTAGCGTGCTTAAGTAAACAGGTCGAGCTCGGATCAATACGGCTTGCCTAACTGCATCCGTGCGAAGTAATCCTTCTTGCTCACCTTGTCGAGTTTGGTCGACCAAAAGAATGGCATTATTGACGACTAACCCCAAGAGAATGATAAAGCCAATCATGGTAAGAAGATCAAGAGATTGAAAGGTAAATAGATTCAGCAGCCAAAGCGCAATGACACCGCCTGCTAATGCGAGAGGCATCACAAATAAGACCAATATGCTGTCTTTTGCGGACTTAAATAAAGCGGTCATCAATAAAAATAAAATAAATAAGGCTAACGCGAAATTTATCGTCATTTCATCGATTGCAGAATTCATTTGCTGGGCATTACCGGCCAGAATGACACTCGCGTTTGTCGGTAATTGAGCCTTAACCTTTGGTAAAACTTGAGTCTGTAAAATACTCTGAGCTTCTTGTAAACTCATGTTTGCAGGTGGTGTAATTAACACACTGACGGTACGATTACCATTGACTCGACGTAATTGGGTGGGACCTACAGTTCGTTCAATATGCGCAAGTTCACCAAGGGTTTGAATACCAGCAGCTGGCGTCGTTATTGGATATTCAGCCAGTGCTTCGGGTGAATCCCAAGGTTGGGAGCGCAATATTACGTTCATGCGTTCATTACCATTAAAGTACTCGTTGATAAACAAGCCACTCGTGAAGGCCTGCACAGCTTGTGCTATATCTTGACGGGTTAATCCAGCTTGCGTGATCCGTCGATCGTTAGGAGATAACCGCAGTTCTGGCTCGGATAAATCTAAACTTGGTTGAGGCCTTGCTGTTGCTTCTGGCATAGCTTCCTTCACGGCAGTTAACGCAGTGGTTGCAGCCAAAAGTAAATCAGGCATATTTGGGCCACTTAAATCTAAGTTTATGGTTCGACCATCGCCACCATCATTCACCTGGATCATCGAACCTCTGAATAAAAACACTTGGGTATCAGGGAGATCGGCGAATAGTTCTTCTCGAGCAACTTTCATTAGTTCCTCGACCCGCTGTGGGTCATCTGAATAAACAAATCCCCCAGCATTAGAACCAAATACATAAAAGTTGTAATCTTTTATATAGGGAAGTTTTTCTTTCTTGTAATGCGGATCTAACCGTTCTTTTACACGCTTAGCTAATTCATCTTCCATATAACCAATATTACCGCCTGGCGGTGTAATGAGAGAATAGAAAAAGCCGTCTGTCGGTGCTCTTGGCATAAAATCAGTTTGTGGCATAAGTGAATAGGATGCGAATACCGCCCCTACCATCAAAGCGCTTATCCAACTAAGTTGTTTCACCTTAGTGTCTGTTGAGCGCATGATAGTACTAGTTAAGCGTTGCCAATAATGTGCAAAAGGGTCATCAACCGCTTGTTCTGGCCAGTATTTATTGGCAATAGGGATAAGAGTAATGGCACTTAATAGTGATGCGATTACAGCAATTGAAAGAGTAAGCGCTAAGTCAGAGAATAATTGCCCCTCAATACCGGCCATAAAGAGAATAGGTAAGAAGATAGCAACACTTGTCGCTGTAGAGGCAAATAGTGCACCGGCGACTTGGACAGATCCGCGCAGTGCTGCTTTAGCATTATCGAGTCCCTCTGACTTCAAGCGACTAATGTTTTCTTGCACAATAATGGCTGCATCAAGCACGAGGCCTACTGCAAACGCAAGACCTGCAAGCGAAACGACATTCAAACTTCGTTCAAATGCCGCGAGAGCAAGAAAAGACACGAACAGTGAAACAGGAATGGTCGAGGCGATGATAAAGGTTGTCCGCCAACCTCGTAAAAATAACCATAAAATGCCAAGCGCTAATAAAACGCCAAGTCCTAAATTACTTTTCACCAATTGTAGGGCATTACGAATGTGGACAGAGGCGTCATAACTAAGTTCGATTGAGAGACCGGCTTCTTTTAAAACACCATTATTAAGGCGAGTTATCGTGTAATTAATTTCGTCAAGGACGGCAACGGTATTAGCATCATTGTTACGAGACAAAGTAATGTAATAGGCAGGTTTCCCATTTCGGAGTGTCAGGGCTCTGCGATCGGTCGTGGTTTCGCTTACTACTGCAATATCCCCTAAATAAATTGGACGCTCTTGAGAATAACCAATTCGCATTTGAGAGAGGTTATCGACATTATATTTGCCGGTAAAACGGACGGTATATTGACGTCGGCCAACATCGGCGATACCACCAGATGAGTCGTTTGCAGAGGATAGAGTACGGCGAATATCATTGATACTCACCCCTAAAGCAGCGGCTTTATGTGGATCAAAAGTAACGCGCAATTCTTTAGGGCGTTCAGAGGCTAAATTGACTCTCGAAACACCAGCAATCCGAGCAAGTTGAGGTTCAATTAAGTCATCAATCGCTTTTTGGTATTGTGCCATGTCTGTATGTTCAGCAAACTCTGTAGGGACTACTAATAAAGTCGCAATGCTTGGCCCTCCCGCGCCGGGTTGACCGTTTCCGCCCGCGCTGACAACCGGATCCATCGCATCTAATGGGAGTGGGGGAGCTTGGTTTAAGTTAGTTAAAACATCGAGCATAGCTTGCTGCATGTCAGTACCAATGGCAAAACTGAGATTTATTGAACCAAATCCTTGTCCTATCTGGGTATTGACTTCTAATGCGCCGGGGGTGTTTTTAACTGCATTTTCAAGTGGTTCAATGATCATCGATTCCATTTCTTCGGGAGCAGCTTGGCGCCAACCGGAGACAATGGTGATTTGAGGTTGCTCAATGTCCGGCGTCAACTGAATTGGCAGTTTAAAGATACTCAGCGTGCCAAATAAGATAATTAAGACGAGAATAACCAAAACCCCAGCAGGGTTCTTTAAGGCGGATTTTGTCAGGTTCATAATGTGTTCCTAAAATCAACGAACATCAATAGATTTAGAGTGGTAATTTATTCTCATTGATTCTAAAAAAGCGAATAGTTCATGGTCTATTCGTTAGTGTAGAGAAGTTTAGACAGTAAGATAATGTGTAAATTGCAACAAAACGTGTCAGGTGTGAATGATTTTACGCAGTAAACACGAAACAAAAAAGGCAAGTTACCTTGCCTTGTGTTTCATTAATCGTTCTTTATCGCGAGCCCAATCTCTGTCTTTGATATCGTCGCGTTTATCGTGCATTTTCTTACCTTTTGCTAGGTGGAACTCAAGCTTAACCCAACACTTACGCCAGTACATAGCTGTGGCAATGAGTGAAAACCCTTCACGTTCTACCGCACCGACTAGTCTGTCCAATTCTCTGCGGCTTAGTAATAATTTGCGATAACGCATCGGATCACAAATGACATGTGTAGATGCACTATTAAGGGGTTGAATTTGGCTTCCTAATAAAAAGGCTTCACCATCTTTAAGATGGATATGAGTATCCGAGATGTTTACTTTACCAGCACGAATGCTTTTTACTTCCCACCCTTGTAATTCGATACCAGCTTCGAACTTATCATGCAGGGAGTATTCGTGACGCGCTTTTTTGTTTAGCGCGATAGTATTACTCGTTGTTTTAGGTGATTTTTTCTTTGTCATAATGACGTAGTTTACCTTTAAAACGGAGAACTTCACAGTGCTTTTTGCCAACAAACTAATGGTCAGGACGAAAGCATGGTACTTGGGCATTAAAGGCTGATAGAATACAACAAAGTTTTTGGAGTAACTATGCCACAAATTGAAAAAAGTGCCTTGGTGATGTATAGCACCAAAGAAATGTTTGACTTAGTTAATGACGTGCAAGCGTATCCGGAATTTTTGCCAAATTGTTCAGGTGCAAAAGTACTCAGTGCGGATGGTCTGGTTGTACGTGCCAGTCTTGAGATCTCGAAAGCAGGGATCAGTAAATGGTTCACTACGCAAAACCAACTTATTGCGAATAAGCAAGTTTCAATGCAACTGGTCGATGGCCCGTTTAAATTTTTAAGAGGTGATTGGCAATTTATTGAGCTCGATGAACATGCCTGCAAAGTGAGTTTGCAGCTTGAGTTTGAATTTGCCAATAAATTGGTAGAGTTGGCTTTTGGCAAAGTGTTTAATGAAGTTGCAAGTAATATGGTGGCGGCATTTACTCAACGAGCCAAACTAGTGTACGGACAGCGCTCATTATGATTAAAGTAGATATTGTGTTCGCATTACCGGATAAAGCAACGTGCTTACGTGTGGATGTCACAGAGGGCACTACCGCTGAACAAGCGGTTTTACAGTCAGGTATATTGGAAAAATGTCCTGAAATCGATCCGACAAGTTTATCTCTAGGAATATGGAATAGAACTTGTAAATTGCACCAAGTTGTTCGAGAAGGTGATAGGATAGAGATTTATCGGCCACTTATTGCGGATCCTAAAGCGGCTAGGCGTAACCGTGCAGAAAAAGCGAAACAAGAAGGAAGAGCAAACCCAGTTACGGGAGGGAAGCCACTAAATTAATCAAATTAGTTTAGCGGCTCTACACGTGTTTTAGTTCTCTAGAGGAACATTGAAATCTTTCGGTGTTTCTAAATCACCAGAAAGACGTTTTAGTTTATCATTTTCGAAATAGAGGGTAACACTTTGACGCTGCTCAGAATCACGACCAAGATTTAGTGTATAAGTGTAGTGCCACGTGCTGTCATTAAATGAATCTTTGGCTACAGGTGTACCGAGTACAAACAGTACTTGCTCTCGAGTCATATCGATACGCAGTTTATCAATATCACTTTGCTCAAGGTAATTTCCTTGTGGGATGCTTATACGGTACACCCAACTTGAACAACCAGAAAGAGAAACAATAAGCAGCGCAGAAAAAAGTGGCGCAATAAGTGATTTTAACGACATGATTTGATGTATCCTTATTTTTTATAGCGAGCATCATACTTCAGTAAAAGTGAAGATTAAACACTCTTTTGGATTTGTTCGACCATCTAAACGGAATAAAGTTTAACGTGACTGCAGAAAAACCAGCGATTTGGTCGTTATACATCGTGGAAACCGCAAGAGGGGTTTGGTATACGGGGATCACAACGAATGTTAATGCACGACTTGAAACTCACCAAAGTGGGAGAGGGGCGAAAAGCTTACGTGGGAAAGGGCCTCTAAAACTCATTTATCAACAAGTTGTTGGTGACAGAAGTGCAGCGAGCCGTCTTGAGTATCAGGTCAAACAGTTAACTAAAGTGCAAAAAAGAAAGTTTGTTCAAGGAGTTGTAACAATCTCGAGTACGAGTGCTGACACAGAATAAACGGCTTGTGTAAATGCAGTGTAATCAATTTTTTCGAGTGTGTCTTTTCTAGTATGGTGGTGTGGATCACTGCCCATGCCGACATATAAGAAAGTCAATCCTTGTTTGTAAAACGCATAGTGATCCGATGCACGCAACCAATCGGTGTGCGTTTCATTTGTCCAACGTGCTAGCCGTTTTGTTGATTCAGTGTATTTGAATTGAACCGGTGTATGTGTGGGAATTAGTTTGTTTAATGCAGCTCCTTGGCTTGCGAACAAATAGAGCGGTTTATCTGGTCTGACAGCGAGCATATCTAAATTGATGTTTAATTCAGCATTATCAGTATGTTTGCTCTTTGCAAAAGCGTGTGCACCGTGAAGCCCTTTTTCTTCAGCATCGGTGGCGACAAAGATAACATCGCGATTTACTGAAAGCGGCTTGAGTCTTTCAGCGAGATACAGCAGTGCCACGACGCCTGAAGCATTATCATTTGCTCCCGGATAATAAGACGAGCCGGAATCACCCAAATGATCATAATGTGCCGTTATGATAAGTGCTTTTTGACATACTATTTGCTGACAAGTTAGTTTGGCAAACACATTATGCCCTTGCTGGGAGCCAGCCCATCCTACTTTAAAATCAAAAGGTTGAAATTCGGGTAAGTAACCCATGTCATTTAAGCGTGAATAAATAAATTGGGCACTAAGATTTGGCTCTGCTGTAAATTCACCACGTCCCGCAAATTCAGGGCTAGTGAGCAAAGTCAAATCACGGTACATCAACTCTGTCTGCTCAAGAGCAATAGCAAACGCTGGATGTATTAAAACATATAGCGCAATAAACCATCCTTTAATTTTTAACAACCGCATTGAGCCACCTTAGCTTACTACTATATCGTTCTTTCTCATGTTCGAAATCGGCAAGTCGATAGGCTTTTTCCATATTTTCAGTTGCTTTATCGCGTTCGCCGAGTGCGAAATATACTTTAGCGAGGCCAAAGTAGCTAAAATGCAATTGAGGGTCACTATCGCGAGCTTTGCGATACCGACTCAAGGCCTCATTAAAGTCATTGTTTTCAAATGCCTCATTACCAAGCATGATGTGATAATACGGGTTTGAGTCTCTTGCTCGTGCAAGTTGTTGCTCAATTGGCTTTGCGAGCGATTCTCGGTTAGTGAGTCGATATAATAGTGCTAAATTTCCCAAGGCAGTTGCATTATTGTCGAGTTTGTATGCATGGTTATAGGCATTTTCAGCCGCCGCCAAATCACCCGTAGTGCGAAATAGTACACCTAAATTTCCCCATGCGCCGGAATAGCTCGGATCGACAGTGACAGCTTCTCGAAAATAGTTAAACGCGGTGTTGTAGTCTTTTTCAAGTAGCGCTCGTGCCCCCTTGTTATTGTAATACATCGCAGTAATGCGGTTTTTATCGATCAGTTCAGTTTTGAAAGATTGTTGGCGGCTATTCGGGTCAAAATCTACGATCATCGCCTCCGGATCGGTAAAGGAGAGGCTGATATTACCATTGTGACGGATCCGTCTTTGTGTGACTTTTAAATTTACGTGGCCTGTGAGCAAGCTGTATCCATGACTTTGATCCCAATATTCAGGAATTAAAACGCGCTGAAATTGCGAATTGAGACCAATATATTCCGACATACTGTAAGCAAGGATAGAAAGCGACAAGCAATTGGCATTAAGATTGCGAAATGTTTCACTTGCGGTGAGATTGGCGCCAGATTGATAGGCCATCGAATTATCACCGTTTCGCATTAAGTATTTCAGAAGTTGTCGAGCTTGGGAAACACTGGAATTTTCAGTGCCGAAGACGCGTGAAAGCTGCTCTTTAATGTCATCATCCAACTCAAAAATGGTGTTTTGACTCTCAATTTCAATTGATTGAAACTGAGGTTTCTCTAATAAGTGAGAGGGGGGCTCTAGGTGAACTGGCGAAGTAGACTGGCATGCGCTAAGAAGCAGAATGCATACAATGAGGCTAATTCTTAAACTAAAAGTAGTGGTGTTCATACGACGCAACCAACTTTTGACTACATGGGTTAAGTCTAGTTGTTAATTAGTGATGTGCCATAGTGAGTTTGTAAGGGAATATTATTTAGGAACAACTCGTCGTCTAAGGACTAGTTGTTTTAAGACCAAGACAGCTCAAAGAGCAGGATTTAGAGCAACCTTGTCGAGGCATTTTAAGCAAAAACTGGACACGATGCGCCATCCCCAAAGGGCAAGTTTTACAGACGTTTTTACGGTGTTATTGATTTTGTTAAGGGGCAAGCCATTATCTGCAATCAATGGCTTGCCCAAACGCTTGTATATGCTTGCTGAATTCACGTTACTTCAAGTTGATTCGGTTTAAGTCTTAACTCGCTACCGTTCAAAGGTTGCAACCAGTGTATCGAGAGCTTTAGCTGAGTGAGCGAGTGCTTGAATTGACTTTTCAGTATCTAATTGGTCATTCATAACGTCATCACTAATCCCACTGATTTGTTCAATAGTTCGACCCACATCTGCAACTACATTACTTTGCTCTTCTGTGGCTGCGGCGATAAGGGTCGTCATATCATTGATTTTATCTGCAGTTTCAGAGATGACTTCAATAAGTTCCACCGAGGTTTGCATCGTATTAACGCTATTTTCAGCTTGTCGCTTGCCTTGCTCAATACGTGAAACAATAGAGTCAGAGGCTTGGGTCAGTTCAGAGATCATGCTCTGAATTTCATCTGTGGATTTAGATGTGCGGCTCGCAAGGGCACGCACTTCATCCGCCACGACCGCAAATCCACGACCATGCTCACCTGCTCTTGCGGACTCGATAGCTGCGTTTAAAGCCAACAAGTTGGTTTGCTCTGAGATACCACGTATCACATCTACAATATTAGCAATGCCTTGGGTTTTAGTTGCAAGCATGGTGACTTGTTCAGCCATTGCTTCAATGTCTTTCGCTAAAGTAAGTAAGGTTTTTTGGCTCGAGAGAACGTGCTCGTGTGTCTGATTCGACTTCAGCTTACTTTCTTCGGTTAATTTGGCGGTATTGTTTGCGCTCGTTGCAATTTCTTGCACTGTTGCGCCCATTTCATTTATTGCGGCGGCGACTGAAATCGTTTGGGACTTTTGTTCGTCTAACTGCTGAGAGTTTCGATGGCTTTGCTGGAATACTTGTTCGCTAGCTTGACGGATATCGCTACTTTCACAAGCAACTTGGGCAATGGCTTGTTCAATTTTTGAAATGAACTGATTGAAGCCTGAGGCCAGCGCTTGTAACTCGGGTTGGGGGGAATCGGGAACTCGGTAGTTTAATTTTGCATCGCCGCTGCCTAAGCGTTTGAATGTATCCGCCATGCTAGAAAGCGGTGCACTCAGTGTTCTGGCAAGGAAAAAACTAAACAACGAGGCAATGATGGCGATGATGATTGCAAAACTGACTATTTGCCACTGCAAAGTGGTAACGCCCGCAAACACTTCGTGGGCTGGTACTTGCGCAATAACAAAGAGCTCAGTTCCTTTTATTGGGCTTGAAGCGACCATCGTCTCTTCACCATCAATCTGAGTTTCAATTATGGTAAAGGTATTGCCACGCAATAAGGTTTGGCTCTGGCTACCATAAAAATCGGCAAGCTGTGCTTTTGCCACTTTAGCAGCATCTCGATGAAGCTGTACTTGACCTTTTTTATCCACGACAAATACAAATCCGGTTTGTTCAATTTGCATCGAGGCGAGCATGGATTGCATATCGTCGATGCTTTTCGCAAGACCAGCCAAACCAATGCCGTTGGTTTGTTGATGATTCACAAACATTTTAACGTCACCGGGCGCTTCTTGGAAAATGCTAATAGAGAACGGCTGGCCAGAGCCAGTAAATCCAAAAAACCAACCGTCTTGCTGCTGATTCAAGACCCGTAAAAATCCGTTTTGATTCCAATATTGAGCAGTTTGGCGGTTTGCCCACGATGCAGTTACAAGGCCGAATTGGTCAGTTAAACGAGTGAGCTCATTGACTAGCACCGTCTCGTCTAGTGTGTTGTTAGCAACGGCGTCTAAAATAAATTTATTGCTTGAAAGTTGTTCGGCGGCTTGCTTTAGTTCATTGATTTGTTCACCGATTGCACGATTGATGTTCTCTACTTTGCTCGGTAATTCTGATTGCATCATTCGTGTTGCAATCATGTCTTCTGAACGAAAAACAGCCGTTGCTCCAATTAAAATAGCAACAGATAGTGCGATGATGCTCCCTAAAAGGGTAATTTTTTGAGTGATTGTAAAACGCGTGATAAGCATTGGCGTCAATTGTCTTTACTACAGGAAATTTTATTCTAGCATAGAGAAGGATTATTGCGCATCATATGGCGAAGGTTTGTCACTAATTTGTAAAAAAAAAGCCCACAGCAAAACGCATATGGGCTTGGTTTCTAACAAGCGAACCGAACGTTAAACAATGCTTTTCATTTGTGACATAAAGCCACGAAGCTTTGTACCAACAATTTCTACAGGGTGCGAACGTAGCGCCTGATTCACACGAATTAGTTTTTGATTATCGACTTTATTGCTCTTTTTAGTTAAGCCTTTACCAATTACGTCTGCCTCTACTGAGGTCATGAATGGTTTGAGCAAGGGTAAGCAAGCATGGTTGTACAAGTAACAGCCATATTCTGCCGTGTCTGAAATGGTACGATTCATTTCATAGAGCTTTTTGCGCGCGATGGTATTTGCAATAAGCGGAGTTTCATGAAGTGACTCATAATAAGCAGACTCTTCAACAATACCGGCCGCTGTCATTGTTTCAAATGCAAGTTCAACCCCTGCTTTTACCATCGCAATCATTAAAATGCCTTTATCAAAGAACTCTTGTTCGCTAATATCGACCGACGCATTTTCTTGTTGTTCGAAGGCCGTTTTGGCCGTTTCACTACGCCATGTAAGTAGCTTTGCGTCACCTTCAGCCCAATCTGCCATCATGCCTTTCGAGAATTCACCGCTAATGATGTCATCCATGTGCTTGTTATACAGTGGACGCATGATCGTTTTGAGTTCTTCACTTAATTCAAACGCTTTAATTTTGGATGGATTATCTAAGCGATCTAACATGTGAGTGATACCACCGTGTTTAAGTGCTTCGGTGATTACTTCCCATCCATATTGAATAAACTTAGAGGCATAACCTGCATCAATACCTTCTTCAACCATTTTATCAAAACACAGTAACGAGCCAGTTTGAAGCATGCCACATAAAATGGTCTGTTCACCCATTAAATCAGACTTTACTTCTGCAATAAACGACGATTTTAGAACGCCTGCACGATGTCCACCTGTGCCTGCTGCATAAGCTTTAGCTTGAGCAAGACCTTTACCTTCTGGATCGTTTTCTGGATGAACAGCAATGAGTGTTGGAACACCAAAACCTCGTTTGTACTCCTCACGTACTTCAGTACCTGGGCATTTGGGAGCAACCATAATAACCGTAATATCTGGACGAACTTGCATGCCTTCTTCGACAATGTTGAAACCATGCGAGTAAGCCAAAGTTGCACCTTGTTTCATTAATGGCATGATTGCCGTTACAACAGCGGAGTGTTGTTTGTCAGGTGTTAAATTAAGCACTAAATCCGCAGTTGGGATAAGTTCTTCGTATGTACCAACAGTAAAACCATTTTCTGAAGCGTTGAGATAAGATTGACGTTTTTCATCAATCGCGGACTGGCGCAACGCATAGCTTACGTCTAAACCAGAATCACGCAGATTAAGACCTTGGTTTAAACCTTGTGCGCCACAACCAACGATCACTAGCTTTTTACCTAGTAGGACAGCAACCTCATCACTAAATTCTTGAGGGTCCATAAATTCACATTGTTGTAATTGCGCAAGCTGCTCGCGAAGCGGCAATGTATTAAAGTAGTTCGCCATGTTAGATCCTATTCACAAAAGAAAATTTGAACAAGGCAAAGCATAAGCTGGAAATTTTGTTACGTAAAATGATATATATGAAATCTAATATTTCATTTTATGAAACATGGTGATGGAGCATAAACTTTTACAACACTTTTTGGTTTTATCAGAGACACTTCACTTTGGCCGTGCGAGTGAGCGCTGTTTTATTAGTCCGCCAACGCTAAGTCGGCAAATAAAGCAACTCGAGGAGGAAGTGGGCAGCGAGCTATTTTATCGGGATAATCGCAGAGTTAAATTAACGGCGACGGGTCAGGCGTTTGTTAGTTATGCGAAATCAACGTTGGCGAGTTGGCAACAATTTAAAGTGGAATCATTACAAGAGAACCGGCCATTAACAGGGACCTTACATCTATTTTGTTCTGTTACGGCAACTTACAGCTTTGTATACGACCTATTTTTGGCATTTAGACAACGTTTTCCAATGGTGGAGCTGCACTTGACCACGGGCGATCCGGCTCAATCGATTTCACAGGTCAATGACGAAAAAGCAGATATTGCCGTGGCCGTAAAACCATCGCCATTAGCAGATAATTTATGTTTTCAGCACTTAGGCAGTTCACCGCTTTTATTAATTGCCCCAAATACCCCGTGTCCACTTAAAGAAAGACTCGATGCTGGCATCGAGGTTGAACAACTAGAATTTATCGTGCCGGAACAAGGGGTGCTTAAAACTAAGTTAGCGTCTTGGAGTGAGCGTAGAGGATTTAAACCCACCGTTTACACTCATGTTGCAGGTCATGAAGCCTTGGTTTCAATGGTCAGCTTAGGCTTTGGATTAGCGATAGTTCCTCGTATTGTTCTTGAGCAAAGCCCATTGCAAAATCGAGTCGACATAATGGAAGTTGATGATTTGGATGCAATCGACATTGGTTTAGTAGTACAAAAAAGACGCAGGCAAGAAACGATAGTCCAAGCATTTTGGAGCTGTGCTGATGCGGTTTTTAGTGAGCCGTCTTAATGGTTAAAGACTGTAAAGCTTAAATTCAGTCACGTCCTTTAAACTGAAACATAGTTTTGCAGGAGGTGATAAACAAAATGACGAAAGTACTCTTTAACGAGATTGACGGAGATGTTTACGCTCAATATGAATCTTACTTAGCCCGGTATGGATTTACGACAACTCAACTGTTGAAGGTAAATGACTGGAACTTGTATAGCGATGCTGATTTGGTCATTTTGAATGAAAGGAATTTATCGTTTCCTAACTCGCTCAACGAAATCCGTCATCGTTTTAATGGTGGCATTGTTGTTTCAACAGGGAAGTACGACGATGCAACACAAATCATTAGTTTAGAGCTTGGTGCGGACGATGTATTAGATCATTGTACTAAACCAAGAATGATGGCAGCAAAGTTAAATGCGTTATTACGTCGTTTGAATAAAAATAGCGTGAATGGTTTCGATTCTACCTCTTTAATTGTAATCGGGGCGCTCGAAATAAATACGCTGAGTCGTACAGCCTCGCTAACTAATCAACTTGTTGATTTGACAAGTCATGAATACGAACTCTTGGTTATTCTTGCGCAAAACGCAGGAAAAGTACTTAATAGAGATAACTTGTTTGAGCAGATAATTGGTCGGCCTTACGATGGCCAAGGGCGCAGTATTGATGTGCGTATTTCAAAACTGCGTCGAAAGCTTGGTGATAATGAAGCGAGTCCGCAAATGATAAAAACGATTTGGAAACAAGGATATTGCTTGATCCCTAGTGCTTTTTGACCTAGTTATACACAAAGTTACTGTTGCAAAAAATATATTAACTGGTCTGACAACACGATTGGAATTAATGGTTTACACTTCTTGACAAATGTTGCAAGTTTTAATGCAAATAGTATTGAATCTCATTTGACCCCATGTATAATGCGAGCCAATTTAATAAATCTAAATAGAAATACTTATCAAAGGATATTCCAATGACGTTTCGTAAATCTCTGCTTGCGAGTTCTATTGTATTAGCAACATTAGGTTTAACTGCATGTGGCGGTGGTTCAGGTTCAGACAGTACTCCAACGACACCAACCACTCCAACGACTCCCACAAATACTGCTCCAACTGCAATTGCGCTTAATGATGTGCAAACAGTGAAAGAGAATACACTTGGTGCGACAGTTGGTACTTTGACTGCAACGGACGCGGATGCTAATGAGACATTTACTTTTACTACCGCGGATACTCGTTTTGTAATTCAAGGCAGTTCTCTAAAACTTGCTGCAACGACTCAATTGAACTTTGAAATTGAACCAACAGTGAAAGTAGCAGTAAAAGTAACCGACAGTGCAAGTAACAGCTACAGCCAAGATGTCGAATTTAATGTTACAGACGAAATGGATTATGATTTTTTAAGCCACTTTGAAGAAGGTGTCTCGTCTGTTTCTTACAATGGCCAAATAGCACGTCATGTATTAATTAAAGAGCTTTATAATTACATTGGCAGTGATCAATTTAAAGCCAATGCGGCATCGATGACTCCAGCTCAATTAAAAGCGGAACTAAACAAATTCTATAAAATCGCAGAAGCAGATTACGCGACGCTATGGGAAGATCGTTTGTTAACAATTGGCACGACACCCGCCGCTAAGCAAGCGACATTATTTGCCATTTCAAATTCACATAAAGATCTGAGCGGTAAAATTGCTGGTAACGATGCAAGTGGTCAACATAAAAACTGGAATAACGGCACGTCTTTTGTTGGTTGGGATGGTTTGGCAACCAACACACCAGAAGGCTTAGTTGAGCATTTCTTTGACTTACTTGTTGCACGCGCTCAAGGTACAGCGATGACACCAAATGGTAAAGAAGTTGAAAGCCCATACGTTACCTCCGATGGTTTAGACCTTAATCAACTAATCCAAAAATTCCTATACGGTGCCGTGGCGTTCTCTCAAGGTGCAGATGACTACCTAGATGCAGGCAAAGGTCTAGATGCAGCGAATACTCAAGATGGTGATAGCTCATACACTAAACTTGAACATCAATGGGACGAAGGCTTTGGCTACTTTGGTGCTGCACGCAACTACCTTAGCTATTCCGATGAAGAATTGGCTGGTAAAGGTGGTCGTGATGGTTGGAAAGCTGGCTATCAGGATTTAGACGCTGATGGAAAAATCGATTTCAATGCAGAATACAACTTTGGTAACTCAACCAATGCGGCAAAACGTGATTTAGGTGCAGCGGCACATGACGCAACTATGGACTTAACCAAAGAGGCATTTGAAGCGTTTTTCGCCGGTCGTAAACTAATCAATAGCACAACGGCAGAACTTACTGCAGCACAAAAAACAGAGCTAGAAGGTTACGCGACCACTGCGCGCATCGCATGGGAAAAATCGATTGTAGGTACAGTGATTCATTACATCAATGATACACGTGCGGATCTTGAAGAGATGAAAGCGGGTGATTACGATAGCGCTAAATTTGAAACATTGGCGAAACACTGGTCTGAAATGAAAGGTTTCGCGTTAAATCTTCAGTTCAACCCAGTATCACCACTTTCTGCAACAGACTTTGCTAAAGTACAGCAGTTAATGGGCATTAAACCTGTGTTGGGTAACGCAGCTGAAATTGAAGCATACCGCGTACAGCTATTAGAAGCGCGTAATGTTCTTCAAGCAGCGTATGGTTTCAACGACGCTGTTGCCGCTAACTGGTAATTTATACCCCAGTATGTAACATGGAAGGTTAGTGCTTTAGGGTACTAACCTTTTGTCATATCTAATATAGGTAAAAAATAGGGCATTATTCATGAATAAGTTTAAGCCTATCTTACTCTCGAGTGCGATTGCATTGATTTTATCGGGATGTGGAGAATCGACATCAAGTACTTCAGGTAGTGACTTTGATACAGGCGTAACCACACCAGTCGAACCAATTACGTTTGACCAAAAGAAATTATTAACTGATTTGGTTGATAATGTCTTTACACCTACTTTTGAGCAATTTAATGAGAAAGCGAAAGCGCAACAACACGCTATTTCATCCTATTGTGAATTAGAAAAAGCTTTCGACCCGACGATGGGCGATGCAAGTGCGCTTGAAAAACTTACTCAAGCTAAAAAAGCAGCTGATAATTCATGGAAAGACGCAATGGTTGCGTGGCAACATGCGGAAATGATGATAGTCGGACCTTTATCAGCAAACGATAAAGAGTTACGCAATCAAATTTATTCTTGGCCAAACGTGAGTACATGTAATGTTGACCAAGATGTCGTTTATCATCAACGTGGTGAAATTAACGGTTTCCCATATGACATTGCCAATCGTTCGGTAAAGCGCCGTGGTTTAGATGCGTTAGAGTACTTATTATTTAACGAAACCTTGGCCCACAGTTGCACCATCGCAACGGCAGGTGAAGTACTGGCCACATGGAATATAACGGAAGACCAAGCACGTAAAGTAGCACGTTGCGATTACGCAAATACGGTTGCGCTTGATCTAATCGCATCCAGTAATACATTACTAAGTGCGTGGAAAGGCGAAGCTGGTTATGGCAATAAATTGAAACAAGCCGGTGAACCAGGAAGTGAAATTACCGATGCAACTAAAGCAGTAAATGAAATCTCAAATGCGTTGTTTTATTTATCGGAAGAATTAAAAGATTATAAGTTAGCTACACCTCTTGGCCTTTTTGATAACAATTGTGGACGCGAAATATGCCCAGAAAACGTCGAATCTAAATTTGCAAAGCACTCAATTGAAAATATATTGGCCAATTTGTCTGCGTTTGAAGAAATTTTTCGTGGTAATAAAGCGAATGCGCAAGCGGGTATCGGTTTTGATGACTTTTTAGATAATCAAAATGGGCAGGATACGCGAGTATTGATGCTTCAAGGTATTGCAGATGCAAAAGTCGCGACGGCGAACATTGGAGAAAATCTGCAGGATTCATTAACTGATTCGCCAGAAAAAGTCACAGACGCTCACGGCAAGGTTAAAGCAGTTACTGATCAGCTTAAAACCGACTTTATAAATAAATTAGCGTTAGAACTTCCGAAGACCTCTGCAGGGGACAACGATTAATGAACAAGCGAATCTCTATTTCAGCCGTTTCTTTTGCTGTTGCAACGGCGATGTCGAGCACCGTAATAGCGGACGAAAAAAATAGCTTAGAGCATATTCAAATTATCAGTCACTACGACAAATTACGAACAGAGGCGGGGAGTGCCACACTGTTGAGTGAAGAAGAACTGGGTAAATTTGAAAGTGATGATATTCATAGAATTTTAGCTAATGTACCTGGTGTCAATATTCGTCAAGAAGACGGCTATGGTTTACGCCCAAACATAGGATTTCGTGGTGTAACACCTGAACGTTCTAAAAAAATCACAATCATGGAAGATGGTGTTTTGATTGGCCCGGCACCCTACTCAGCGCCAGCTGCGTATTATTTTCCTCTGACGACTCGCATGACAGCAGTTGAAGTGTTTAAAGGTCCTGCTGCTATTAAGCACGGTCCACAAACAGTAGCGGGCGCATTAAACTTAGTGACGCGCCAGATCCCTGAGCAATTTGCAGGTGGTATTGATGTAGCATCAGGAAGTGATGGCTATCAAAAGTTTCATGGCCATGTTGGATCACAGCAAGGCGATGTTGGATTTTTAGTTGAAGGTGTCGTGCTTAGTGCAGATGGCTTTAAAGACATTGATAACCTAGATAAAGACTCTGGATTTGAAAAGCATGATTTGCTAACCAAAGTAAATTACCGTTGGCAATCTGGCGAAGTCGAACACGAACTCACCGGAAAACTCAGTTATTCAGACGAAGATTCAAACGAAACGTATCTTGGTTTAAGTGATGCTGATTTTGCTAAAGCGGCTTATCGTCGATATGCGGCGAGTCAGCCAGACAACATGGATACCAAACATACCCAATTTATGCTAACGCATAATATGGAGTATCAAGATTTGCGCCTTACTTCACGTTTATATCGCAACGATTACGAACGTGCGTGGCTTAAATTAAATAGTTTAAGTAATACTCAAGTGAGTTTGTCGAGTATTCTCGATAATCCACAGCAATATGATCGTTTGTATTCGGTGATTACAGGTAAGCAGGACTCATTATTAAGTGGCGATACAAGCCATTATCTAAATATGGGTACTAATGATCGCGAGTATTTTTCGCACGGCTTACAGGTAGATGGTAGTTATCAATTAGCTGTGTTTGGGTTAGCACATCAACTTGCGTTTGGCGTGCGTTATCACGAAGACGAAATTGAACGTAAGCACTTTGAAGAGTCTTATGCAATGGAGCAAGGCATTGCCAGCCATCGCGGTCTTGATAAAGTCTTTACTACGTTGGATACCGAGAACTCTAAAGCATGGTCAGTCTATTTGGAAGACAAAGTCACTTTTGAAGAATTGACGCTTGGTTTAGGGGTTCGAGGTGAGTTTATAGACAGTCGCTATCAGAACAATAAAAAGGCAAATGACTGGCAAGAAAAAACTACTCGCATTTGGCTTCCGGGTGTCAGCGGTTTTTATAAAATGTCGGACAGCGCTGGTTTTTTATTTGGTGTTCACCAAGGCTTTACACCAACTACACCAAAACAACCAGAGCAAGTAACCAAAATTGAAAAAAGCACCAACTATGAATTTGGTGGTCGATTTAACGATGGTGTTACTCAGTTTGAAATTGTTAGCTTCTTCAATGACTATAGCAACTTATTGGAAAGCTGTTCACAGTCAAGTTGTGGTGTAGCAGAACAACTTGAAGAACAGTTTAGTGCAGGTGCTGTGGACGTCTATGGTCTCGAAGCGCAATTTGCTCAGACTTATCCAATGTCTACCCAATTAGATATTCCATACAGTTTTATTTACACGTTAACCGAAAGCGAATTTAAATCTGATATTACGTCTGATTTTGTGCAATGGGGTATAGTTAAAGAAGGCGATAACTTACCGTATTTACCAAAACATCAATTCACATTTAACGTAGGATTAAAAGCGGCGTTGTGGGAATTGACCATGGCAGTAAAATACGTAAGTAGTATGGATGAAATTGCAGGGACTCTAGCTAACAATCCTAATTTAGCACTAGCTGGAGAAAAAACCGATTCCACAACGATTGTTGATCTGGCTGCAAGTTATAACCTGGAAAAATACGGTAAGTTGTATTTTACGGTTGATAATGTTTTTGACGAGATAAGCATTGTTAGTCGACGTCCGTATGGGGCTCGCCCAGGCAAACCGAGACAGTTTGTTGTAGGTTATAAGTACCAGTTTTAGCAAACTTAAATGCCGATAACATAAGTTATCGGCAATTTCATTGTTATTTTGTTTGAGCTGTAATATGTACGAGTACTTAAATTCAGCTTGGCAAAGTTTAGTTACCTTGCCGGGATTTTTCTTTGATGCGAATAAACGTATCTACCTTCCTTATTTACTTTCAGCAATAGTGCTTGCGATTCCGGTTTATTGGCGTTTGAGTCGACGACGCAGTGCTAAAGGGTTTTTGCGATACTTGTTCCCAAAAACGATCTGGCTTCATGAAAGTGCAAAACAAGATTACTGGTTATTTATTGTCAATCGAGTTGTTAAAACACTGGCATTTACTGGTATGGTTTTAACTATGGTGCCAATTGCGTTAGCTGTAACGAATAGCTTAGAGTGGATATTTAATGGTCCTTTGCATTTAACGTGGCACAAAATAGCTGTCGTGGGTATTTTTACGCTGATGCTGTTCGTTTTTGACGATTTTACGCGTTTTGTATTGCACTATGCCCTTCACAAAGTACCGTTTCTTTGGGAATTCCACAAAGTGCACCATTCAGCGAAAGTGTTAACGCCATTTACCATTTACCGCTCTCATCCCGTCGAAAATTATTTGTACGCATGCAGAATGGCAATCGTGCAGGGTACCGTTGTAGGTATTGGTTACTTCCTTTTTGGTACGTCATTGACAATGTATGATGTCCTTGGCGCGAATGCATTTGTATTTACGTTTAATTTCTTAGGCTCGAATTTGCGTCACTCTCATGTATGGTTAAGTTGGGGAAATCGTATCGAAGGCGTGTTTATTAGTCCTGCACAGCACCAAATTCATCATAGTAATGATCCTGTGCATTTTGATACAAACTTAGGCTCAGCATTGGCTATTTGGGATAGATGGGCAGGCACTTTAATTAAGGCATCAGAGGTGGGCAAGATCCAGTTTGGTGTTGGTCAATACGATGCAGGACACGATTCGTTGTGGGCGATTTACTCGAAACCATTTATTGAAGCCATCAAAACATTAAAGCCAAAGAAAACCTTGTAGCGAGTAAACAGTAGGATTAGAAAGAGGAATAGGCTGGCGATGGGCATAGCCAGCCTATAGAAGGGAGAGTAGGCTCCCAATTTTAAACTTAGTTAGTGAATAGGGTGATTACCATGGCGATAAAAACCCAGCTCATTTAATTTTGTCTTGATGCTCGGATCGTCTAGTCTATCCGGTGTATCTGAGTTACGTAAAAAATGGTTTTTTGGGACACAATGCAAATCCAACATTTTATGGAACAAGATAGTTCTAATGTCTAGCGCTGTCATTCCGTTATCCTGAATTGCATCAAGCTTTTCTTGAAGATCGGCAAATGGTCTCGCTTTTGCATCGTCCACTGTCGGCATCATCTGAAATAGTGATTTACCCTTAAACATGGTAACCCCCTCGATTGTAATTTAGAAAAAATCGAAATGATAAGCTGCGTTCCTAAAATGAGATTTCTGTTTTAAAAATCGTAACTTACATATCTTTGATGGGTTAAGTGTACTCTGTTTATACGCAGAATTGCTAACTTGCATGTAAAGGTTTGTAAATCAGTTTGCATTAATTTTCTATTACAGAAACGAACCGATTTCGGACGTCTAGACGTAACTTCTTGATGGGAAATGAAAATTGTTCTCAGTCTCTAATTTGAGACTAAGAACAATTGTTTACGTTAACTAAAAAGTTTTTGTTTTACATGTTCGGCAAAACCGCTTCCTGCTTCTAAATAGAAGTTATAGGTAGAGTCTACGCCTAATTCTTCGAGTTCTTTTTGTTGATCGGGATAGTTTGCTATAGCGGTAACTTGACCGGCAAAACCTGACGCTTTGAGTTGCTCAAGAGCAAAGAGGTTTTGGTTGTGTTTTGGCATCGCCAACATAACCATCTCCACGCTTGAATGGTTTATACGCTGCCAAAAGTCAGGATCTGTGGCATCTGCTACTATCACTCTACGACCGCGGGCGAGATGGTTATTTACGACTTCTGCACTTATGTCCACACCTGCGATGAGGCCTGGGTGGGTGGTATCAATGGTTTCATAGGCACCAGTTCCAACTCGGCCCATGCCAAAAATTAATACTCGGGCAGAAGGTAGGCTAACATTCATCTCTTCCTCTAGTCGCACGTCAGATTCAAATTTTAAAAGCCAATTTTCAATTTTCACATAGAGTTCATTAGATCGCTTATTTAACGGTGAAGCAATGATAAACGTCAAAGAAACCGCGATGGCAACAACCGCCAACCATTCGCCAGTGATAAGCTGATTAGTTGCTGCAACCGCACATACTATCAGACCAAATTCAGAGTAATTTGATAGGGTGAATGCACTCAGGAGCGAGGTACGCGCTCTTAAATTGAATAAGTTGGTAAACAGGTAATAAAGTGCAACTTTAATCGGCAAAGCTAAGATGAGAATAAGAGCGACAAGCAGTGCATCCCAACTCATTTGTGCGTTTAAGCCGATGTTTAGGAAGAAACCGACAAGTAAGATGTCTTTCACGTTTAAGAGCGATTTTGCAAGTTCACTGGCCTTTTTATGCGGAGCGAAAATCATACCAATAATAAGCGCACCTAAATCGCCTTTTAAACCGGCGAATTCGAATGCGTGATACCCTGCGACCAAGGCAAAGAAAAAGCCGAATAATGGCAGTAATTCACCGTGTTTCGAGCGATTTAAAATCCAAAACATAATTGGACGGATTAATGGCAAACCAATTAATAGCGCAAATGCCCAAATATTTGGCGTTTTTCCAGTGCTAACAGCAAGAAAAATAACCGCAAAGATATCTTGCATAATCAATATGCCGATAGCAATTTTACCGTGGAAACTGTTCATTTCACCACGTTCTTCTAAGACTTTTACCGCGAAAACAGTGCTTGAAAAACTAAATGCAAATGCAACTAAAGCAGCGCTTTGCCAGCTTAATTCGGTAAAAAGAGGTAAACTAAGGGCACCCAACATCAGGCTTAGACTTGTAAAGAAAAACGTACTGGCAATAATATGCAAGGTAGCCGGAGCCCATACTTGCAATTTCGTTAGGTTACGCACGTGTAACTTAAGACCAATAGTGAAAAGCAAGAGCGTAACGCCTAAATCGGCAAGTTGTTCTAGCAAGGGAGTGGCATTAAAACCTAGCCCATTGAGTACAAAACCAGCAATGAGAAATCCAATTAAAGGCGGGAGCTTCAGTTGATATACCGCAAATCCACACAGAAATGCGACGGCGAAGAACACAAGTTCCATAAATCTTCCAATTTTATATACGCAAGTTCGAGTGTATCAAAACTCGACGACAGATAAATAAACTTATCGTCTATATGCTAATTATCTTGTAAACGAGTTTGGATTCAGATTGTTTTTGAAGCGATTTCGTTTTTAATCTCTGCGTTTGGTTAAGAAGTGAACAGTTCTTTGGTGTCATACAATAGCAATTCTCAACGAAATCACATTTCTTTTAATATCATTGAAAATTTTCGCTGACAAGCCGAAAAGAATGTGGTTAAGATGCTAAGTAAGGGAACATTCTCGATAGGAGAGGAAATGTTTAAAAAAGTACTCGCATCAGTAGGTATCGGTGCGGCGAAAGTGGATACTATCTTAGAAACGGAACACTTACATCCAGGCCAAAAATTTCAAGCCAAAATCCATATTCAAGGTGGTAATGTGGCACAAGATATTACAGGCTTGCAACTTGCTTTGGTTACTAAAGTAAAAGTTGAAGGTGATGAAGGCAGTTATTTTATTAATCATATCATCGACAAATGGCGACTTGCTGAACACTTCACCATAGCTCCAGGTGAACAACGGGTTATTCCGTTTGAAGCTCGATTGCATTCAGAAACGCCGATCACAGAGCTACCTACCGCTGTAAATCAAACACATGTATGGATAGATACGGGGCTAGATATTGATTTAGCGGTTGATCCATCCGATCGTGATTTTTTGCATATATATCCAAATGATGCAGTAAATACCTGTTTACAGGCAATGGAAAAGCTTGGCTTTGCGTTAGTAAAAGCAGATGTTGAAAAAGGGTTTTTAAAAGCATCAAGTTTCCACTCTGTGTCGGGTTGTTATCAAGAACTTGAATTCAGGCCTCGTGCGCGCTCTATGTTTGGTATTCAAGAGGTGGAATTATCGTTTGTGCCAGAAGCGCATCAAACTCACGTATTAGTCGAATTGGACAGAGCTTTCAGGCAAGATGGTTATGTTGACTTAACGATAGAGCATGATCACGTTAATTTATCCCAAATTTGCGATCAACTTGAACGACTGTTTGCATAATACTTTTGATTAAATAAAAGCCCAGCGAGTCTGGGCTTTTTTGTCATTCATCGATATTTGGTATTATCTAAAGTTTTCTTTAAATAGGTGTTTCAATGAACCAAATTACCTTAAAAAGATTTAATGAACTGAGCGTAGATGAGCTTTACGACTTTTTAAAATTGCGTGTCGATGTGTTTGTCGTAGAGCAAAGTTGCCCGTATCCAGAACTCGACAATATTGATAAAGCACTGACGACAGTCCACTTCTTAGTTCGGCACGCGGGCGAAATCGTAGCATACGGTAGATGCTATGAAAAAACGGATAATATCTTAGCGTTAGGGCGTATCGTGGTTTCTAAAGGGGCAAGAGGGAATGGCTCGGCGAAAACGTTGTTACGTGCTATGTTGGCGTATTGTGGTAACCATTCATATTGCAACGTGGTTTTTTTGAGTGCTCAAGTCTATTTGAAAGCATTTTATCGTGCGTTTGGGTTTGAAGAAATAGGCGAGGAATACCTAGAAGATGGTATTCCTCATCAAGATATGCAACTCAATTTACAGTGAATTGAAAAACACTAACGCGATGGCAAGCGGGCAAATAAACTTGATATACCATGGCCAAATTTTCCAAAATACCCCGTTCTCTACGTCACCACAGCCACTTTTTATTTCTTCAAGCAGGCTGTGGCGGTGCCACATCCAGCCCACGAAAATACAGCACAGCATGCCCAAAAGAGGTTGGCCGAATTGCGTGGTTAATGCGATTACAAAACTAAACAAACTAGAAAAGTTAAAGACGATAGTAAAACTGACAACAGCAATAAGTCCACCAATTACCCAAGTTGCTTGTAAACGATCCATTCCAAATTTCTCAACGGTGTAACTTACGGGGGCTTCGAGCATCGATATCGACGACGTCAGCGCGGCAATACTCATTAAGGCAAAAAATGCAAAGGCCACAACCAGACCGATATCACCCATACTATTAAAAAGCGCAGGTAAAACTTGGAAAACGAGCGTGTCTTCAGAGAGTAAAGTGCCATTGTCTGAAAAAATCTCAACACCTTGTGCTTGCGCGACATACATCGCAGGGATGATAAGTAGTCCCGCAACGAATGCAATTAAGACATCGATAAGGGTAACGTATGCGCCCAGTGATACTAGATTTTCTTGTTTAGAAATATAAGAGCCGTAGATAATCATTACGCTAGTACCGAGTGACAAAGAAAAGAATGCTTGCCCTAAGGCACTAACTAATAAGTCTGGGTTTAGAATTTGAGAAAAGTCTGGCACAAGATACGCTTGCAGGCCTTGAGAAGCGCCATCTTGAGTTAAAACGTAGGCGATAAGCAACGCCAATATACCAAGCAAAGCAGGCATGAGTCGCTTTGACCACTTTTCGATACCATTTTCAACGCCTTTACTAATAATAGAGATAGTGAGCATAATGAACACGGCAGTGAAAATGAGATCTCGTCCCAATGATTGTGTGCTTAGCCATCCCGCAGTGGCATCTAGAGAGGTTATTTCAGCAATAGGCGTTAGCGTTGCTGAGAGCATCCAACCAGCCACAATAGCATAAAAGCTTAAAATTAAACCCGCACAGATAATACCGCCGAAGCCAACAATAAACGCGAATTTGGGTTGCTTTGGGGCTATTTTACGCAGTGACGTGACCGCATTGGCTTGCCCATGTCGTCCCACGACAAGTTCGGCCATTAAAGCCGGATAAGCTAGACAAAACGCTAAAACTAAGTATACAAATACAAAAGCTGCACCACCATTACTGGCAGTTTGTGTTGGAAAACCCCAGATATTACCAAGTCCTACCGCGGATCCGGCGGCAGCCATGATAAAGCCAAAACGCGAGCTGAACTCGCCGCGTACACTACTCATATTATTATATTTCTCTTATTCTTTACTGCGCCAACAATCTACTGTAAATAGCTGCAAATAAAAAGGCTTATTTTAAGATTGAGTTTAAGTAAAAACTCTAAACCGACTGATTTTATTGTTGAATTTTCGCAACAGGCGTCAAAGGAAAGGAAAAACAAAAGCGGGCTCCACCGAATTTTTCACTTTTAGTGACTGTGACCTGTCCGTGATGCCAATCTGCGACCTTAGCAACAATGGCAAGCCCTAAACCATAACTTTGACCGGCGCGGTTTCGATGACTTTGTTCTTTATAAAAGGGAGTGAAAACATGCTGCCAATTTTCTTTTGCAATTCCAGGGCCATCATCTTCTATGAAAATAAATGCTTGATTATCTTGGCTTTGAGCATGGAGATAAATGTGATGTTTTGCAAAATCACAGGCGTTATTGAGGAGGTTGCTAATCGCACGGGCAAGCCAATGTAAGTCGGCGGTGATGATAAAATCATTGGTGACGCTAACCGTTAACCGCAAGTTTCGGTCTGCTACTTTGAGCTTTAATTGCTCGGCAATATTGCTCAGGTATATCTCTATATTTGTTGTTTCAAAGTTTAGAGCTTGTGCTTTTTGTTCAAGCGTTGCAAAAGAAAGATAACTTTTAAGCATGGACTCCATTTGTACTAAATCGGCTTCCATTCTAGCTAAATAGTGTTTCGCTTCTGCTATATCATCCGATTCAATTGCGGCCTCTACACCAAATCGTAAGCAAGCAACGGGTGTACGAATGTCATGAGACAAACTTGATGCCATCAGTTTATTCTCAGCCAAGAGTTTTTCAATTTGGTTTGCCATTCGATTAAAGGCAAGTTCTACATCTCTAATGTAGGTGAAGTGATTTACTTCGATACGCGCAGTCACATCACCTGCCGCAAATCGTTTAGCGGCTTGAGTAAGCAAGCTTAGTCTTTTTGCTAAGGGGGCTAAAATAAACCACATAAATATGCAAACGCCTGAATAGAATAATAAAGTAAGCACGATGTCGACACGTTCAATTTTATCTGGTGTTTTAGCGAGGCGAATTTCTAAATAGTGGGGTAGAAGAGATGCAGAGCTTTTTAATAAGTAAAAGCCGTCACCATCTTCAAGAATTAAGCCTTCGTACTCGAGCATTTGCTTAGTCAGCTCTGTCGGAAGTGCAAGTGAAGAGGCTTCTTTCATTTTAATGTCAAGCTTAAAGTTTTGCGCGAACTTAGCGGTCAACGCGTTTCTATCTTCGATATTTACGCTCTCTAAGTGCGAAGTGATCCCTGCCACAATTTTACTTTCCCACGCGAACTTATCTTCTACGTCTAATGAATTTTGGCTAAAACTATCAATAAGCCAACCAAGGACAACAAGAGAGAATAGGGCGCTGGATAAAAGCGACAGATAAAGCTTACGCATTATTGGCTCTTAGAATGACATGAATCGAAAGCATGAAGGCTCTCACCACGCGCTTGGTACCATTAGGTATCCTTTACCCCAAATCGTTTTGATTTTCTCAGGGTTTTGAGGGTCGTCGTTAAATTTCTTTCTTAATGCTGAGATTAAGACATCGACACTTCGATCTAAACCGTCATATTCACGGCCTTTCGTTGCTTTGAATACAGCATCTCGAGAAAGTACTTTCCCTGCATTCTCAGCAAGAAATGTGAGCAATAAATATTCAGAGGTGGATACTTGGATTTCTTTAGAATCTAAGATTACTTTTCGTGAATCAGTCTCAATGGTAAGTTTTCCGACATTAAGAGAAGCGGTTTCATTTGTCGCGATAGTCACATCCGCGTTCGTACGAAGGGCTGATTTGATTCGGGCCAATAAAGCTCGCGGGCGAACCGGTTTAATGATGTAGTCACTCGCACCAACTTCGAGACCGATGACTTCATCCATTTCTTCGTCTTTAGCTGTCATCATTAAGATTGGTTTTTGAAAAAATTGCCGAAGCGCACGGCATACGCTGATCCCGTCTAAACCGGGTAACATTATGTCTAAAAGCACAAGATCTGGATTAATTTTTTTGACTTCGCTAATCGCGAGGTCGCCGCGACTACAAACTTGGGTTTGGTACCCTTGATTGTTGAGATATTCTGCAACCCATTGCGCAAGCGAGGTGTCATCTTCAACAAGCAAAATAGTGCCGTAATTTTCCATAATCTTCCCAATTGCCAAGTTACATTTAGTTTAGATGAATTGAAGTATATCTCCAGTGTTATTCGTCTACTGTAAAAAATTGTAATGCATTGTTTTAATATAAAATATCTAAATGTGATTATTCCTAAGCATCGATATGCAATTACGGTAGGTTGCGAAAGGTAAAAATGCGGTTTAGCCTTTTACCGTGATTTTTTCAATAAGCACTTTTGACAAATGACGCTGTAGATCCGGTGTTAATGCACTCACTTCGGTTTCGCTACATGCCCCTGAGCGCTTTGTAAGTTTGGATAAGGTCTCCGAAACGACGTATTTTGGGATAGTGACATGTTTCGTACTTCTAACCAAACGCGCTTCTTCCGTGTTTTGTGATTGAACGAATTCAATAACTTGCTGTTCATTCGCGATTTGCTGTGATTTTATCACTTGATAACGAAGTGGCTTGTTTTGAAAGCTTGCGGTGTCAATCGAGGCTTTCGCAAACCATATAACATCGGATGATTGGTTGTGTGTCAAACGCATCGAAATTGAAGCAAGTACATTTTTACACGTTTGTTGTTGGGGTAGCGCGGCAAGAAGCGCTAACCGTTCTTTATTACCAGCAAGTTGGATTTTGTAGTTTTTATCTTCGACAAACTCTAAATCAAGCTGTTGTAATGTGAGTAAATAATTCGCACTTTCGTGATCAACAATACGCAGACCTTTTTTATTCATTAGTTCGATGATGTGTGCGTTGAGGGGGGCCGTTAGACTTACTCGACTTGAATTGATAAAGACGGTGTCACCTTTTTTAATCGGGTGAGCTGGCAGCTGGACTGATTTTACTCGCGCGCTTTCAGTTACACTGCTATAAGCAACTTCATAAACCTGAGTTGCAAGAGGCGGCTTTTTCGGGGTTGAAAGTAAAGGAGCTGGCTGTTTAATAAGCTGACATCCTGATAATGTCACTGCTGCTACTATCAAACTAATCCGAAAAGTCATGCACATCCACCTATCATTATATAAAAGCTGACATTGTACGTGAGAAGTCAGCAAAGTTCATGTTACTATTGTATCGAGTTGTTTAAAAAAATCTTATATGAAGTATCTGATTACATTAACATTGCTTGTAACAACGAGCTTCACCCAGTTTTCTTGGGCGGGAAGTGTTTCGTCTTGGAAGCAATTTACCCAGCAGTATTCTAAGCAGGCTGAAGAAAAACTCAAAGAAAAATCGGTGCCAGGGGCCGCGCTTACTATTGTACATACTCAACATGGTAATCTTGCCAAAGGTATAGGGGTAACCAAAACCCGTGGTGGCAAACGAGTCAATGAACATACTCGATTTCGCTTGGCGTCGGTGTCTAAAACCTTTGCGGGTTCGCTGACTGCAAAGTTAGCTGCGGAAGGTAAGATTGAGCTTGATGGTTTTGTGTCGGATTATTTACCTTATTTTGAAAACACTAAATATAAATCCCTGCGAGTTTATCATTTATTGAGTCATTCAAGTGGACTGGTTCCTAACGCTTACGATAACTTGGTTGAATCGAGAATGGATTATGAAGACATTAAAGCACGCGTTTTAAATGTCGAGGCCATCTGTGAGCCAGGTAAATGTTATGGCTATCAAAATGTCATGTTTAGTTTGATTGGTGATGTTATTGCGTCGGCAACGGGGATCAGTTATGAAACTTGGATTTCTGACTTTATTTTTGCACCACTCGGAATGCGAGATGGGGGCGTCGGCTATGAGAATATGGTGCGCGATACAAACTACGCAGAACCACATGTTAAAGGTCGCAGTCGTTGGTACACCACTAAATTAAAATCCCATTACTATAAAGTGTTACCAGCCGCGGGGGTTAACGCAAGTGCTGCTGATATGGAAAAATGGCTTGAAGCTCAGCTAGGTTTAATGCCAGCAGTGCTATCGCTGGATGCTTTGACGACTCAATCTCGCCCTTACACGTTAACGAAACGAGAATTACGCAGACGAACCTGGAAAGGTAGCATAGAAGAAGCGCACTATGGACTAGGATGGCGAATATACGATTATCAGGGCGAAACCATTTATTATCATAGTGGTTGGGTGCAAGGTTATCGCACAGACGTCGTAGTAATACCAAGGCTAGGTATTGGTTTTAGTTTATTATTGAACGCAGAGGCCTCTATGCTTAATGAACTGACGACGACGTTTATTACTCAGGTGTTAGAAAGAGAAGCGTCGAGCTTGGAACAATTACAGCTCGACGAAACCCATTAGCGAGGCAATTGAATTTTCTTTTCTTCGCTTTGACGAAATAGCACAAGTACGTGACCAATTGTCTGGATCTTGATCGCTTTAGATTCACGGACAATGGCTTCGATAATGAGTTTTTTAACTTCACGATCTTCGGTTGGTACTTTGATTTTGATTAGTTCATGAATATCAAGTGCACTGTCAATCTCTGCAAGTACACCTTCGGTGAGTCCGTTCGCACCAAGCAGTACTACCGGTTTGCGGTCGTGTGCGAGGCCTTTTAAAAACTGCTTTTGTTTATTTGATAATGTCATATTGGTACAATTTACTTATGAATAGGCTTGAATAATCGATATTCTACCGCCATCTAGACAATATTACTAATGAGTTAAACGTAAATATGGCTAATAAAAAGCACTCTGCAAGCTCCAAACGTTGGTTAAAAGAACACTTTGATGATCCTTATGTCCATGAAGCACAACGTCGAGGCTATCGCTCACGTGCTGTTTTTAAACTTGAAGAAATTCAAGAAAAAGACAAATTAATCAAGTCAGGCATGAATGTAGTTGATTTAGGAGCGGCTCCGGGAAGTTGGTCACAATACCTTGCAGAACAACTTGGTGAGCGCGGCGAAGTGATTGCCTGCGATATATTACCAATGGATCCGCTGGCAGGCGTTGCTTTTTTACAAGGTGATTTTCGTGAAGAAGCTGTTCTAAATGCGCTTTTGAAACGTATAGATGGTAAGAACATTGATGTCGTGTTCTCCGACATGGCCCCGAATATGAGCGGAAACATGTCGATTGATCAGGCAGGAAGTATGTACTTAGTTGAATTGGCGCTAGACATGTGTCATCAAGTATTGAAAAAGGACGGTGCGTTTGCGGTAAAGGTTTTCCAAGGTGAAGGTTTTGATCAATTTGTGCAAAATGTACGTGATTGCTTCAAAACCGTAAAGATCCGCAAACCAAAAGCGTCAAGACCGCGTTCACGTGAGGTGTATGTAGTGGCGACAGGCTACAAACTGTAGTACAGTGAACACGAGTTTCAAGCAGATTTCATTTTAATTGGATTAAAGAGGTTAACTCCTTGAGCGATATGGCTAAAAATCTCATCCTCTGGTTGGTCATTGCAGTAGTGCTAATGTCTGTGTTCCAGAGCTTCAATGGTGGCGAGCAAATCGACCGCCAAACTAGTTACACTCAGTTCGTTAAAGAAGCACGTAGCGGGGCAATCCGTGAAGTGGTTATTGACCGAGGCACACTCAGTGTGACGGGTGTAAAAGCGAACGGTGAACGTTTTCAAACGACCATGCCGATGTACGACCCTGACTTGCTTAACGACTTGTTACGCAATGATGTAAACGTAAAGGGTGTGCAACCTGAAGAGCAATCAATCCTAGCAAGTATTTTTATTTCTTGGTTCCCAATGTTGTTGCTTATCGGTGTGTGGATATTCTTCATGCGCCAAATGCAAGGCGGTGGTGGTAAGGGTGCTATGTCGTTTGGTAAAAGCAAAGCACGCTTAATGAGTGAAGACCAAGTGAAAACAACCTTTGCGGATGTGGCTGGCTGTGATGAAGCGAAAGAAGACGTCACTGAATTGGTTGACTTCCTGCGCGACCCATCAAAATTCCAAAAGCTCGGGGGTAAAATCCCGAAAGGCGTTTTAATGGTGGGCCCTCCAGGTACGGGTAAAACATTGCTTGCAAAGGCTGTAGCTGGCGAAGCAAAAGTGCCATTCTTCACGATTTCAGGCTCGGATTTCGTTGAAATGTTTGTTGGTGTTGGCGCATCTCGGGTACGCGACATGTTCGAACAAGCTAAAAAAGCCGCACCTTGTATCATTTTTATTGATGAAATCGATGCTGTTGGCCGTAAACGTGGTGCCGGCATGGGGGGTGGTCACGATGAACGTGAGCAGACGTTGAACCAGATGCTTGTCGAAATGGACGGCTTTGAAGGTAACGAAGGCATTATTGTTATCGCAGCGACGAACCGTCCTGATGTACTTGATCCTGCGTTATTACGTCCTGGTCGATTCGATCGTCAGGTGGTTGTTGGATTACCAGACGTGCGTGGCCGTGAGCAAATCCTTAAAGTGCACATGCGCAAAGTTCCGCTAAATGAAAATGTCGATGCCGCAACGATTGCTCGCGGAACACCTGGTTTTTCCGGTGCTGATCTCGCAAACTTAGTAAACGAAGCGGCTCTGTTTGCTGCTCGTGGCAACAAGCGCTTAGTGAGTATGGCCGAATTTGATGCTGCGAAAGATAAGATCATGATGGGTGCAGAACGTCGCTCAATGGTCATGTCTGAGCAAGAAAAAGAAATGACCGCCTATCATGAAGCTGGACATGCGATTGTTGGCCGTTTGGTGCCAGAACATGACCCTGTGTACAAAGTTTCGATTATTCCTCGTGGACGTGCGCTCGGTGTGACCATGTATTTACCAGAGCAAGACCGAGTTAGCCATTCTAAACAACATTTAGAATCGATGATTTCAAGTTTGTATGGTGGTCGTTTGGCTGAAGCTATCATTTATGGCGAAGACAAAGTGACAACAGGCGCGAGTAATGACATTGAACGTGCAACCGAAATTGCGCGTAAAATGGTTACGCAATGGGGTCTTAGCAGCAAATTAGGTCCTCAATTGTACATTGAAGAAAATGGCGAGATGTACATGGGTGGTAGTTCATCGCGCTCTAAATCAATGTCCGATGAAACGGCAAAATTAATTGATGATGAAATTAAGTCACTGATCGATCGTAACTATCAACGTGCGGAGCAAATCTTGAATGATAACATGGATATTCTTCATGCTATGAAAGATGCGCTGATGAAGTATGAAACGATCGATGCGGCTCAAATTGATGACTTAATGGAGCGTCGTGAAGTGCGAGAACCAAGAGATGCGCACGATAAACGCAGTAATGGCCCAACTTCTAATTCAAAAGAAGAGAAGCCATTGAAAGAAGATAAGCCGACTTCTGAAAATCCAGAAAGTGAGCTTGATGATAACGCCTAACACGCGTTAAAATAAAGCGTCTTTGAAAGCCCCCTCTCAGGGGCTTTTTTATACCGATTCTGTTGGTGCAATGCCCACACAATATGTAATTCGTGCATTTTGATTCATGAATAATTGGTATTAGATAAAAGTGCTGTCGGTTATTCTTTTTCAGATTAGCACAACCCTCATTAGGTGATTATGTATACAGTGACATTACCACGAGGTCGTACACTCGACCTGACCACCCCTGTCGTCATGGGGATCCTAAATGTGACACCAGACTCGTTTTCTGATGGCGGGCGCTATAATGCGTTAGACAGCGCTGTCATTCAGGCGCAATCCATGCTGAAAAATGGTGCGACGATCCTTGATATTGGTGGTGAGAGTACCCGTCCAGGTGCGCCGGATGTGGAGCTAGAAGAAGAACTAAGTCGTGTTATCCCCGTCATTAAGGCAATAAGAAACCATTCAGATTGCATTATTTCCGTTGATACGAGTAAAGCAGAAGTAATGCGCCAAGCGATTGAGGCTGGCGCTGACATAATTAATGATGTTAGAGCCTTACAAGAACCAAATGCGCTTCACGTTGCGGCTCAATATCCAGATGTACCAGTGTGTTTAATGCATATGCAAGGTGCACCAAGAACTATGCAAACCAATCCGACTTATCAAAACTTACTCTCTGATATTAGTGATTTTTTTGAATTGAGAATTGCACAATGTGAAAGTGCAGGGGTAGCGCGATCGCGCATTATTCTTGATCCTGGATTTGGCTTTGGTAAAACCCTTGCTCATAATTATCAGTTATTAGGACAATTTAACTATTTTCAAAAGCATAGACTACCGCTTCTAGCCGGTTTGTCGCGTAAGTCTATGTTCGGCAATTTATTAAACCGTGAAGCAAGTGAGCGACTCGCTGGGAGCTTAGCTGGAGCGTTAATGTGCGCGCAACAAGGCGCGCACATTATTCGCGTTCACGATGTACAAGAAACAGTAGATGTATTGAAGGTATTACATGCCGCAAGCAACGGAGTAGAGCATGAGTGAAAGAAAATATTTTGGCACAGATGGAGTGCGAGGCTTAGTAGGTGAGTACCCAATTACTCCTGAGTTTGCATTAAAACTAGGTTGGGCCGCCGGTAAAGTACTATCAAAACAAGGTACTAAGAAAGTTATTATTGGTAAAGATACAAGAATTTCAGGTTATTTACTTGAAACTTCACTCGAGGCAGGCCTAATTGCTGCGGGTATTGATGTTGTGTTACTTGGGCCTATGCCTACGCCAGCGGTTGCATACTTGACGCAAACATTTAGAGCCGAAGCGGGTATTGTAATTAGTGCCTCGCATAACCCCTACCACGATAATGGAATCAAGTTCTTTAGTGGCAAAGGCACTAAACTCGCGGATGATGTCGAGCTAGAGATTGAAGCGATGCTGGACCAGACCATGACGTGTGTTGAATCAGAAAAGCTTGGTAAAGCACGTCGCTTAGAAAACGCAGATGGGCGCTACATTGAATTTTGTAAGGGCCAGTTTCCAAAAGAACTTTCATTGGAAGGACTTAAAATCGTTTTAGATTGTGCCAATGGTGCGACCTATCACATAGCCCCTGCTGTTATGCGAGAGCTTGGCGCAACCGTAATTTGCCATGCGTGTAGCCCAGATGGCGTTAATATTAATCATGAATGCGGCGCAACTCACGTTGATTCATTGAAACGCAAGGTTTTAGAACACAATGCGGATGTTGGTATTGCTTATGATGGTGATGGCGATCGTGTCATGATGGTCGATCACCAAGGTCGTATTTTCGATGGTGACGACATTGTCTATATCATAGCGAACCAAGCAAAAGAAAAAGGCACGCTCGGTGGTGGTGTTGTGGGGACTGTGATGTCAAATATGGGTTTAGAAAATGCGTTGAAAGACAGAGGCATTGAGTTTGCTCGATCAAAAGTAGGCGATCGTTATGTTTTAGAGCTATTGAAAGAAAAAGGTTGGAAAATTGGCGGTGAAAGTTCAGGGCATGTGTTAAATCTTGATTTGATCGCAACGGGCGATGGCATCGTTTCTAGCTTGCAAGTGCTTGCCGCAATGGTCGCACAGAACAAGACGTTGAACGATCTTCGTGATGGTTTTGTGAAGTACCCAATGAAGATGATTAATGTGCGTTATAAACCTGGAACCGATCCAACGAAAGAAACTGCAGTATTAGACAGCGTTGCTAATGTTGAGAAAAAATTGGCAGGGAAAGGGCGTGTTTTACTGCGCAAATCTGGCACTGAGCCAGTCGTTAGGGTAATGGTTGAAGCGCTCCAAGAAAAACAGGTGATCGATTTTGCAGCAGAAATTGCAAAAGTTGTTGAATCTGTGAGCAGCTAATTGAAATCAATAAAAATCTTCTTGTAACTTCGGACGAGTTTAGCTAGTATCTCGTCCGCTTAACGTGCGGAGCTAACTATGACGCAAAGAAAGCGAATTGTCGCCGGAAACTGGAAAATGAATGGCAATTTGGCCCTAGTTGAAGCGTTTTCGAGTGCAATTCAACCAGCGCAATTTCCTCAAGTAGAAGTCGTGGTATTTCCACCATTTCCTTTGATTGCTCAGGTAGCAAAAACAGGAATAGCGACTGGCAGTCAAACGGTTTCAGAGCAAGATGCTGGCGCGTTTACTGGTGAAGTTGAAGCAAAATTAGTTGCTGAACTCGGTGCGAGTTATTCACTAATCGGCCACTCTGAACGTAGAACATTATTCAACGAATCCGACGAGTTGCTTGTGAGCAAGTTCGTCAAAGCACAAGAAGCTGGTTTAACGCCGATCTTGTGTGTTGGTGAGACAGAGTCAGAACGAGAATCTGGACAAACCGAAACGGTTATCTCAAGGCAAGTAAAAGCCGTTATAGAGGAATTAGGTGTAGCCACACTAAAAGACTCTGTGATAGCATACGAGCCCGTTTGGGCAATCGGCACTGGTAAAACGGCGTCGCCTGAACAAGCACAGCAAGTGCATAAATTTATTCGCGATTTAGTAGCTCAGTTTGACACGGAAATCGCAGCAACACTGCCAATCTTGTATGGTGGTAGTGTTAATGAACAAAATAGTGATTTATTGTTCGCACAACCAGATATTGACGGTGGATTGATAGGTGGCGCAAGCCTTAAACCTGACTCATTCAAACAAATCTGCGAAAGTGCGGTAGGGAATGTGTAGATGTACGAAGTATTATTAGTCGTCTATTTACTTGTCGCGTTAGCACTGATTGGTATGGTGTTAATTCAACAAGGTAAAGGCGCAGACATGGGCTCGTCGTTCGGTGCTGGTGCATCAGCCACAGTTTTCGGTTCTTCAGGTGCCGGTAACTTTATGACAAAAACAACCACAGTGTTGGCGACCGTATTTTTTGTATTAAGCATCGTGCTTGGTAATTTGACTGCCGGACAAATTAAAAAGACCGATGAATGGGAAAATCTTCAAGCTCCAGTAGTATCAGAACAAGCGCTTCCTGCGTCTGATGTTCCTGTAACGGAAGAAAAGGCCCCAGCTTCAGACGTACCAAACTAAGTTTGAACTAAGTTTAGCAGATGTGGTGGAATTGGTAGACACGCTATCTTGAGGGGGTAGTGCTTTCGGGCGTGAGGGTTCAAGTCCCTCCATCTGCACCAATATGCAGTAGTATTTAAAGATTTCGCGAATGTGGTGGAATTGGTAGACACGCTATCTTGAGGGGGTAGTGCTTTCGGGCGTGAGGGTTCAAGTCCCTCCATTCGCACCAATCTAGAGAAAACCAGCTTAGGCTGGTTTTTTTTTGCTCGCCGTAACAAAAGAAAATATTAAATCAATTTTTTGTAAAATATAGGTATTAATAGTCTTTATTATGGGAAATAATAATTTTATTATTCAATTTGTCGCAAAAGGCGTTATAATACTGTTCCAGAGGAAAGATGCGTAGGCATCTTTTTTTATGCCCAAAACAAACGTTGTTTGTTTTATCGTGTTTCCATTACGGCTTAATACTCATAATGAAACACAGACACACGGTGATTTTCCTTTGGAGATAGTATGAATTCAGTTTTCCCTCGTCGAGGCCTAACTGCCCTTTCGGCTGCCATTTTAACCGCACTTGCGTTACCTGTTTCAGCTGCAGCTGAACAAGAACACGCTAAAAACGATGTGTTTGAAACCATTGAAGTGACTGCACGTAAACGGACAGAAAGCCTTTATGAAACCCCAACAGCAATTACTTCAATCAGTGAAAACACCATTGAAAAAGCCAACATCGGTAACTTAGATGATATAGGCAAATACGTGCCAAACTTAAATATTACCCGTTATGGGGTTGGTAATGCGGCACACGCTTCGGTATTTATTCGCGGTATAGGGTTACAAGATCACATCATCACCACCGATCCAGGCGTCGGAGTATATGTGGATGGTGTGTACCTTGGTCGTCAAATGGGTTCGAACTTATCGCTTCCAAATATAGCCCGTGTTGAAGTATTACGGGGTCCACAAGGGACATTGTATGGCCGAAATACGCTTGGTGGTGCCGTAAACGTAATTACTAAGCAACCGGGTGATGATGAGATTGCGACAGTCCAAGCGAAGGTTGGAAGTCGTGGTCGCCTAGCTACTGACGTCTATGCAAATTCGCGTTTGAATGACGAATTAAGTTTCTCGGGTAGTGTTTCTTACAAACAACGTGATGGTGTGGGTACTGCAATTAACCTCGCTAATCCAGAGAAAGAAATCGGAGAAGAACAAGAACTAAGTGGCCGCGTTGCATTCAAATGGCAAGCTGCAGAAGACCTCGAGTTTACAGCTTCATTCGATGCTGTAAACAATGAATCCGGTCAATCACCCTATACGATCGAATTCACCGCGCCAATGGACCCAAATGACCCATTTAATGGCGATTTCCCGCTTTTGACACCAGAGATGATACCGAGCAATCCAGATGACCTAGCATCTACCGTGGCTGGCATCGAAAGTACGGATTTCTCGGGCTGGGGAAGCGCATTTACTGCAAAGTGGACGCTAAATCAACACTATACAGCAAAGTTTATCTCCAGTTTCCGTACCTCAGAGTACACAGGTGGCTTAGATGATGATGCAAGCCCATTAAATCTATCTGAATTCCCGGAAGAGGGAGGGGCAGACCAATACTCGTTCGAACTGCAATTAAACGGTTCTTTCGAAAATATGGATTTTGTATCAGGTCTTTACTACTTTAATGAAGATGGCTTTACTAAATCGGGTCCATTTGTTTTCAGTCCGTGGAATACACCAAATGGCTTGTTGAATGATGGTACAACCGCTTCATTTGGCGATTATGGTTATTTTGACGTAAACCAAGAAACGGACGCTTATGCAGCATATGTTAACGCCAGTTATCATGTAACTGATGCACTTAGCATTGGTGGTGGTCTTCGTTATTCTGAAGATAAAAAAGCGGCTAATGCCATCTTCCCAAGTTTCGCTGATCGTAAATATGTAACGGCTGATTTTGATGAAGTTACTTGGGATTTAAACGCGTCGTATCAACTTGATAAGCAAATGAACGTGTATGCACAGGTGCAAAAAGGCTATCAAAGTGGCGGTTTCCCTCCACGTCCATTTGGGGGAGCGGCACAATTTGTTTCGTTTGATGAAACCAAAGCGATTAACTACGAAGTAGGCTTTAAAGGCCAGGTACACGAAAATGTGTCAGTAATGTTGGCGATGTTCGTGACTGACTATACTGATCTCGCTTTGCCATTTAACGATCCAACAGCCGGTGGTGGTTTTGTAACGATTGTTGAAAATGCCGGTGCATCAAAAGCACAAGGTATCGAACTTGAGACGACTATTGCGATTACTGATGACTTCTCAATTCGATCTGCTATTGGTTACTTAGACTCTGAGATCACGAAAGTAGATGAAGGTGTTATTGGTATTGGCAAAGGTGATGCGCCTGCGTTAACACCGCGTTGGACAGTGATGATTGCACCTTCCTATTTTTATGACTTGGCGGATGGGGCGACAATTGCTGCGAATGCAAATTACTCATATCGAAGCGAAATGCAGGGGCAGTCGGTATCTCGCCCAAGTGAAACGATTCATTCACGAGAGCTGTTGGGCTTTAATGTGTCTTACATGAATCCATATGGCGACATGGAAGTGACATTCTATGGCGAAAACATTTTAAATGAAGTGTATGACGTTGGCCGTTTGCAACAAAGTGGTTTTGTGGGTGTAATGCGCAGTAACGACCGAAGCGAGTTCGGAATTAAGTTCAAAAAAGAATTTGAACTGTAAGTTTCATTTTTGAATAATTGTTATAGTGATGGGGGCAAGGAAACTTGCTCCCATTTTTTTATTTGATATTCTTTGACCCTTACTTTGTTTTTATAAGGACGTTACCTTTGCATTCCACAACGCTTATGCCTTCAAAATATTTACGTTGGTTAGTTCGTTGGCAAAAGGTCATAGTCACCGAAGATGGTTTAACGGTGATTTTATTAAACAAAACGTTATCTTACCCTTGGCAATCTCAAGCAGTACCACCGAGCATTTCGTCAAACACGCCTCTTAGCAGTTTTACCGTGTGGGATGAGCATGGCGCGGTATCTTTCTACTGTCCAAATCGCGAAAGACTCGAATTTATTAAACAGTACCAAAGTCTGTGGTCGCAAGTACATGGACCCCGTATCTGTTTACAAGCAAATAGAATCGAAAAGAAACTCGCTTACCACTATTTAACTCTACAAACGTTCAACGAGTTAAAAGCATTCTCAATTTCTTTATTAAAGCCTTGGAAAACTTGGTGGCGCCAGGCTCAGCTAGAGAAAGCGCTTGTTAATGCACTTGAAACATTAGAAGAGATCAGTGACTGGTCTCTCGACGACGCTGAGCAATTTAAGCAGGCATTTGAAGGTCACTATCTCACAGAGTTTGCGACGTTTTTCGATAATATTGAGAGCCAACCTTTAACAAGGGCTCAACGATTAGCGTGTATTCGGCAAGAGAAATGTCAGTTGTTACTAGCAGCTGCGGGTAGTGGAAAAACATCAGTGATGATTGCTCGTGCAGGCTATTTAGTGGCTGCGCGATTTGCACAGCCTGCGGAAATACTCCTTTTGGCATTTGGCAATGATGCAGCAAATGAAATGCAGACGCGATTGGCAAATAATGACTATACCAATGGCATAAAAGCCCAAACATTTCACAGTTTAGCGTTAATGATTGTCTCAAAAGTTGAGGGAAAAGCGCCCACTGTAACGCCCCTATGTACAGATCAAGAGAAAAAATTGTCTTTTTTTGCGCAGTGTGCGCTGACCATTTCTAAGATTCCTCAGCATTTAACACTGTTTAGACGGTTTATTGAGCGTCATGAACTTTTGATTGGTAAACTGGAATCATCCTTTGGACATGGCGAAATTCGTACCTGGCTTGAAAGCAGGTCGGGTAAATTATGTGTTCGATTAATTGTGGATATGGTGACAACGTTTAAAGAGTTTCGTGTCACGGAGCCTGTTGAAAAACTACACATTGCTTTTCCTGAAGATTATGAGTTTATTTCGCTGTTCTTTACTGAATATCAGTGGAATTTACAAAATTCAAATAGCATAGATTTTACCGATATGTTGGATAGAGCGATTAGCTATCTAGAGTCAGGTAAATATATTGCACCGTGGTGCCATCTATTAGTTGATGAGTTTCAAGATATTTCCCGCAGTCGGGCGAAGTTACTACACATGTTGCAAGGTCGAGGCAAATTTCCTCAACTTTTTGCAGTAGGGGATGATTGGCAAGCCATTTATCGTTTTTCAGGTTCTGATCTAACGTTTACGACTAAATTTACGCAAAAGTTTGCGAATGCCAAAGTATTTGCTTTAGACAAAACATTCCGTTTTCATGAAAGACTCTTGCGTGTTTCCAGTGACTTCGTAACTCGAAATCCCACTCAATGTGTCAAAGCGCTTAATTCGATGAATTCTGAGGTTTATGAACCTGTGAAATTGCTCAGTCATGGCCCTGATGCGATGGACTCACTAAGTGTGGTCATTGAACAACTGCAATGTCTTGCTAATGATGCCAAAGTGGATCGCAAAACAAGCGTGCTTTTTGTTGCTAGATTCAGCAAAGATCTACCTACGAGTAGCCATTTGAAAGCGTGGTTATCGCGCTTTAATCACTTTACATTTAATGCGCTGACTGTGCATGCGGCAAAAGGCCAAGAAGCGGATTATTGTTTTGTGATGGGATTGAGATCAGGTCTTCGAGGGTTTCCCTGCAGCAGACCGGTAGCTCCATTTCTAGATGCACTGTTGCCTGAATGTGAATCGTATCCTCATGCAGAGGAGCGTCGTTTGTTTTATGTTGCGCTCACTCGTGCTCGGAAGCAAACCATTCTTTTTTATGATGCGCTAAACCCAAGTGAGTTTATCAGCGAAATGCGTGATTCACTGGATTCTGAAAAAATGTTAGTCACAGCGCAAGCTAGTGACTAATTGACTTCACATCCTAGCTCATCGAATATGTATTAATTTGCGGGGGCCTACTTCTTTAATCGTATTTTTAAAGGTTTGCACAACGTTCTACAGGTTTTTAAATTGTTGTTTCACGTTGTAACTCTCATCAGTCACGATCTGTTCTAGTACTTCAATTCGTTGCTTAAGAGCTTGTATTTCTTTTGTTAAATGTCTGTTTTGATCGTTTTCTTGCTGAGACTCACGCTTGAATTCGATGAATCGATTAAACATACTGCTTACAACACCAAATACAATGGCAATTGTTGCAATTAGGAAAATCATAGTGGTACCGGCCATTTTCACTCCTTAAGACAAAAGATCAATATTCGCTAGTATATAAATTTACAGGTAGTACAGAAAGTGACAGGTGTCATCTTTTCCTATTTAAAAAATAACGCACTGAAATATATAAAATTAATCTAGTGGAAATTGAGTAACAATTTATATTATGCAAATTTTAATTTTGATTAAGGCAACACGAAGCTGAGCCTCGTGACCTTTATTTAAAGAGGCTGAATTAAATTTATTCGTAAATGAGAGGATCGGATGCGTTGTTTAATGCAAAGGCTTCTAGGCGCTCTTGGCAAGCCCCACATTTCCCGCAGGCTTTTTCACGGCCATTATAACATGTCCAGGTGTCAGCATAATTTAACCCCATTTGTAGGCCATCTGCGAGGATCTCAATTTTACTGTCATTGAGGTATGGACAAACAATCTCGATTTCTTCGTAGTTTGCAATGCGGCACACGTCATCCATCTTTTTCACAAATTCAGGGCGGCAATCGGGATAAATTGCATGATCACCGGAATGCGCACCGTAATACACTTTATTTGCTTTAAGTGAAACAGCGTAACCAACAGCAAGTGAAAGCAAAATCATATTACGGTTTGGTACAACCGTACTTTTCATGCTTTCTTCTTCATAGTGACCTTCAGGTACATCAATGTTGTCGGTGAGTGATGAGCCACCAATTAACTGATTAATTGCAGAAATATCGACAATTTTATGGTTGACGTTTAAAGACTCACACACTGCCTTAGCAACATTAAGTTCTTTTACGTGACGTTGACCATAATTAAACGAAAGGGCGTAGACCTCATATCCTGCTTTAACGGCTTTATTTAATACGGTGAATGAATCCATACCACCAGAATAGATCACAACAACTTTTTCACTCATAGATAAATGCCTCGATTTTTGATAGAGGTTTCAGTCAGGGCGCGATATACTACACGGCCGCGGGCGAAATGACAAATTTACCGCATTTTTTACCATTTGCATTGATAGTTTAGACGAGTTTACTTTGTACAAAATTAACGAGATTTTCGAAACCATTCAAGGTGAGGCAAGTTTTACAGGCACACCGTCAATTTTCGTCCGTTTACAGGGATGCCCAGTAGGGTGTTCTTGGTGTGATACAAAACAAACTTGGGATGTCAATGACACGTTTTTAGTGTCACTGGAGCAAACTGTTGAGAAAAAAGCAGATTCAGATCTTTGGGCTAACGCCAGTGCAGCGCAAATTTTTGAGCTTTTCCAATCACGTGGTTATCAAGCGAAACACGTTGTAATTACGGGTGGCGAGCCTTGTATGTATGATTTAAGGCCATTGTGTGAGCTATTGCATACCCATGGTTATACCACTCAAATTGAAACAAGTGGGACATTCGAAATACTCGCACCAAGTGAAACTTGGGTGACCGTGTCGCCAAAAATCAATATGCGTGGCGGTTACGAAGTACTGACTTCGGCGATGCAAAGAGCGGATGAAATCAAACATCCTATTGCGATGAATAAACACGTTGAAGAGCTTGAAGCATTATTTGAGCGCACGAAAGTGTCGCCTAAATTAGTCTATTTGCAGCCAATCAGTCAAAAAGCTAAAGCGACTAAACTCGCGATTGAAGTTTGCAAAGCTAAAAATTGGCGATTGTCTGTGCAAGTGCATAAGTATCTGGGTATAAACTAGAAAATACTTACAATTCATTAGTGTATGTACACAATCAGCTTGAAGGTATGTGACTTCAGTCAGCGTTTACGGGAAGATTAGATATAAAAGCAGCTGTGGCTGCTTTTACCGCTTACTTTTCTAGCCTTTAAGATAATCAATCACGACCTGATGATGATCTTTTGTTTTGAATTTGTCGAAGACGTGCTGTACTTTGCCGTTCTGGCCGATAAGAAACGAGATTCGATGAATACCGTCGTATTCTTTACCCATAAACTTTTTGGGGCCCCAAACACCAAATGCATCTGCAACTGCGTGATCTTCGTCAGATAGCAAGGTGAAATTAAGCGCTTTTTTATCTTCGAAATTCTTAAGCTTTTTGACCGGATCAGGGCTTATACCAAGCGCAATGGTATTTAAACTTGCCAATGCCGTTTTCTCATCACGTAGATTTTCAGCTTGAACGGTGCAACCAGGTGTCAGTGCTTTGGGATAAAAATAAACAAGTACTTGATTATCTTCAAGTAACTCAGAAAGCGTTACGCTTTTGCCGTTTTGGTCGTTCAGTGTAAAGTTTGGCGCTACATCACCGGCTTGAAGTCGATTCATGTTAATTCCTTAGCGAATGCGTCTAAAAATGTAATCTACGTTAAGCGTACGAGAAAGATCTTCAAATTTCATTTTAAATTCATCGGTATCTACATCAACTGGGATGTTCACTTCGATTTCACAGCGCATCATTAATTGCCCATTTTCGTCAAATGTGTCGGATTTCAATGAGCAAATGCTGATATTTTGCTGTGCAAAAAAACCAGTAAATTTACTCAGTGTACCAGGCGTATCAACACCATGATATTCCAGCGTATAACCCGCACTGTATTCACCGCGAATATGAGAGGATGTGCGTTTCATCATCGTCAATAACCCGAGCTCCATTCCTTTACACGGAAGCAAGTGTTCAACGCGACAAATCGCAGCCATATCGCCTGCAAGTAACATGATAAACGTAAATTCATTGCCCAATATGGCAATTCGGCTATCAATGATGTTGCAATGACAATCACTGACGAGTTTGGTTAATTCACTGACGATTCCTGGGCGATCTTCGCCGATTGCTGTCAAAACTAATTGCTGATTTGCAAATGTTGCCATGAAAAATACCTAGTTTGTACGACGTAGACTCAGAATTTATTATGGTATTGGTCATTAATGGAGAGACCGATACACAAGCGAGTGAGAATAACATACAAATAGCTTGGTTTGGATCGTATCTTCAATCTTTTCCTGTGTTGCAAAGTTATTGGGGACGGAGGTGTTTGTGATTAAGTGGGTCAAAAGCGAGCAAATGAAAATCAACATGCAATGAGATTGAATAAGTATTAACCAGCCTACTTTGTACATTCACAGAAATGCCTTTTAGTTGCTTGTGTTTGTTTAACAGCGAAAGTAACATAAAGCACAATTTTGCAGATTACTTAATGAATCGCGGCTTGTCCTAAAAATAACTTGAGCCAGTGATTGAACCAATTCAGCAATCCCAACTCATATACGTGTAAGATTAAAAAAGACAATGCGTGAAGGGTTTGCTAAGGAGAATTTAGTGCAGTATTGGGTTAAAACGTCTATTGCTTTAGGCGTAACGTTAACACTTTCCGGATGTAGCATCTTTACCAATGATGCCCATCATCCTCGCAATTACCGTGCCAATGGCCCCATGAAAGTGCCGAGTACATTAAAAACACCCGCTATCGATGCTGATTTTAAAATGGATGTGGCACAATATAAAAGCCAAGCAGAGCCTATGGGTTATCGTCCGCCACAACAAGTTCTAACAACGGCACAAGGGACTTGGATTGAAGAGGGTGATCGGATTTCTCGAGTTTATTTTGATAAAAACGATGGCATAACGGATTTAGCGCAATCTATATGGCAATCCATTGAAAGTACCTTAAACCATAATCAAACCTCTACACAGTCAGCAGAACGCAGCTCTGGCACCCTTGAAAGTGGTTGGATGGCCTTAATCCAACCTAAAGACGGTTGGTTCTGGGAGGATGAAACGGTTCCTTCACAGCAGCGATTTAAATACACTATCACCCAACAAGAGCATAAACGAACGGCGAGTCTGTCGGTCGAGCTTGTTGATTATCGTAGTGATGATGTGCCTTTGACCGAAATGTTGAAGCAGCAGCTTGAAGTACGTGCATTGAATGACGTTATTACTGAGTATGACTTCCAATATCGTCAATTATTAGCGGAATTACGCCGCAGTGAAGGTCAATTGGCAATTGATGCAGGTTTTGATGAAGCTGGCAATGCTGCTTTAGTGCTTTCAACCGCGTACGAACAGGTTTTTGATCGTGTAGCCTCTATGCTTGAAGGGCTGAGTTTTGTTGTTGATAAAGTGAACAATGACGAAGCGCTAATCAATGTGACGTATCAAAAACCCGAAGACAGTGTTTGGAACTCAATTTGGGGAAGTGATACACCCTCTTTGCCTCTGCAAAGTGGCAAATATACCATCAAGATTGCAGCAACGAAAAGCGGTGGTAGCGTGATGACTTGGCTAGATGGCAAAGGCAATGTGCTAGATGCGGCCACGATTCAATCGTTGCAACAAGGATTGCTCGACGCAATGCATCAAAAGGACGTAATACTCTAATAACTAAAATTTACGTTAAAGAAAAGAGCGAAAGCTCTTTTCTTCGTTTTACTTAAGTGGAAAGTTGTATGGCAATAACTCGCTCCTCACCAGATTTTTGGCGCACGCTCTTTGCGTTCATTGTCCCGTCGCTTGTCGGGGTCTTTTTATTTATGACACCAGTTCCTATTGATGACGTGGTCACTATACCCATTGCGGTGATGGCAAAAAGCCTGCAAGCATTGGTTAAGCCGATTATTTTTCCATTAATATTGGGCATAATTTGTTTGACTGGAATAATGAGTGTGCTTGTCAGTGTATTAAAGCCAGCATCGTTAAAACGCTATCCGCTTATTCAACACCTTTTTAATGTTAGCCCCGTTTGGTTAGTGACTCGCACCTTAGGCATGGTTTTCATTATTATGACCTATTTTAAAGTAGGGCCATTGGCGATCCATTCAGACAGTACCGGAACTCTGGTATTTCATGAGTTGTTGCCTGTATTGTTTTCTGTGTTTATTCTGGCGGGTCTGCTGCTCCCATTATTACTAAACTTTGGTTTGTTAGAATTAGTGGGTACCTTATTTACAAAAGTAATGCGTCCATTATTTGGCGTGCCAGGTCGAAGTGCAGTAAATTGTGTGGCGTCTTGGTTAGGCGATGGTAGCGTGGGTATTTTAATGACTGCGCGACAGTATGAAGATAAACATTACACTGAACGAGAAGCAGCTATTATTGGCACGACTTTTTCAGCTGTTTCGATTACGTTTTGTTTGGTTGTGATAGGGCAAGTAAAATTGGAATATCTATTTGCGCCATTTTACCTAACCGTATGTTTGGCTGGGTTTGTTGCGGCACTGATTGTTCCGCGTCTACCGCCGCTGCGTTTTAAAAAACATCTCTATGTTGATGGCACAGAGCCTGACGATAACGCTGAAGCGGTTCCTCCAGGTAAAACATTGTTTAAACACGCACTTGATGTAGCCTTATTAAAGGCGCAAAACGCACCTGGCGTTAAAGGGACGCTTAAAGAAGGTATTCATAACGCGTTGGATATGGTGTTTGCAGTTATCCCTGTAGTAATGGCCGTAGGCACAGTGGCACTGATTATTGCCGAGTACACACCCGTGTTTCAAATTCTTGGTAGGCCATTTGTGCCTTTACTCGAGTTTCTTCAAGTTCCAGAGGCTGCAAAAGCGGCAGAGACTATTGTTGTAGGCTTTGCTGACATGTTTATACCTTCAATTCTGGCTGCCAGCAGTATTGAAAGTGATATGACTCGCTTTATTGTCGCGGCGCTAAGCGTATCGCAATTAATCTATATGTCTGAAGTGGGTGCACTTTTATTAGGTAGTAAGATCCCTGTAAATCTCTGGGAGTTGTTTTTGATTTTTATTTTACGTACGTTGGTGACCTTACCAGTCATTGTGCTGATGGCCCATTGGCTCGTTGGCTAGTGCCAATTTATTTTGATAAAAAAACGCCATTTGTTGGCGTTTTTTTTTGCATTTTTATTCAATTTACGCAGATCAATTTTTAATGGCAACGATTTTACTTGCCCGTTTATATTCAATATTTAGTCCAGCCCACGCAGGTAGCTCCCAGCGTTTTGGGGCTTCTTTTCTAAGTCCTTTAACGTATTCTACAGTTACTCGCTTTGCAGATAGATGGTAATGGACGTTGAGCATTTGTCCGGCAAGCGTAAGCGTGAGAGGGTACTTTTCTTTTAGGGCATCGATTTGCCAAGATTCGATCCCAGTGTATTGAAGATCGTGAGCTTCGAGCAATTCAATGTCGAACAAGGACTCGACCCCCAGTGCCACATACTGTTTTTGAATAAAGTCGAATGGTGATGGTAGTTCGGCTTGTTTTTTGTCCAACGCAAGTTGGAGAGTGTGGTAACGAATAGCTTCATCTACCTTTTGAAACACGTCGTCAAAAATTTGCTGGCGTTGTGTCGCTAAAGTCAAAGCATAAGGCAATTCTTCAATAGTTGGTTCTCGGATATAAGTATCGACAATGACACCGGCATAGCGCTTAACAACCGTTACAGTTAGCTCTTGCTCATTTAACTGTACATCATCTATCGAACTGGAACAGTTTCTCGAATTGCAGAATAAAGACTTTGGAGCTTCGGTGGCTACGGTCGCAATGGTTGATGCTTGCTTGTTACCTTTAGCTGCAAGCGTAAAACTGTCTAAAACGAGTACGCCAAAGTTAGATTCCGTCATGCGAGAATGTTTGGCTAGCACGATTTCACTGTCACCATTTCCAAACGCCCCCCTGCGATTATTTCTCTTTACAAATAGTCGACTAGGGTCTGCGTCTGCAATTGCTGAAACGAGGGCCAAATGGTCATAACGAGCTGCATATTTCAACTCAGGTAGATCGAACAGTTGGCGTAAATTTTCACTGTGTTGTTTTGCCTCGACAAGGGCATCGTGGTTGGTAACAAACTCGTTTAACTTTCCTCTTACCACATCAATAATAATCTCTAGGTCACTTCGATTGGGGTAACGTTTTGCCAGTAATTCGATGTCTTCAATGCGAGTTGGCAAAGTATAAACCTGACTTGGTACGGCGAGTAATGAAACTAAATCAATGGCCGCTTGGCGTAACGTATTATTGGGCATAGAACAAATGATATGGCTAAGTTCAATATCAAGAGGTAAAGGATAAAGTGCGCGACCAAGCTCTGTCGCGACGAGAGTCGTTGCGTCAATTACCGCCAAATTAGTAAGTGTCGCAATCGCCCGAGTAAGGCTGTTTTTTGGCAGAGGTTCTAAGAAATCCAGTGAATCAATACCATTAGCGAGACAGCCAGCACTGAGTACCAGTTCGTTTAATGCCGTGCGTTGCACTTCGGGTGGTGTATGTGAAATGAGTGGAGCATATTGACCATAGAGTCGAATACAGAGCCCTTGTTGCGTTCGCCCAGCTCTGCCTTTGCGTTGTTTGGCGGCATCTTGCGAAATTGCGTCTAATGCGAGGATGGTTTTGCCAAGTCGTAAGTGATTGCGACGTTCAAGTCCTGAATCAATGACGCAAGTGATGTTTGGGATCGTTAGTGACGTTTCGGCAACATTGGTCGCCAAAATAATACGCCGTTTTTGACTGGGGTTTAATGCCGCTTCTTGATCATTATGGTGGCAACCACTAAACAAAGGAATGAGATGAGCGTCAAGCATTCGACAAACGCTAAGCGTTTGCTGAATTTCACTTTTACCGGGTAAAAACACTAAAACGTCACCGTCTGTATATTGAAGAGCAAACTCGCAGGCATCATAAACACGGTGACTTAGGTTATCTGCACTTGGCATCGCTCGGACATCGGATGCGAAGTAGCGTTCACTAACATCGAAAAGTGAGCCGATTGACTCTAGTTTTTTTGCATTTAAGTATTTACAAAATACATCGGTTTGTAACGTAGCGGAGGTAACAATAATGCGATGCTGTTGTTTGTTTTTTAACACTGCAAGTAGCAGATCCATGTCCCAACGACGCTCGTGAAATTCATCGAGCAAGATAAAATCGAAATTCGCTAATTTATTGTCGAAATACCACCGTAAGGCGACACCAGGTGTTGCAAACACAACGCGGGTTTCATCTGTAAACGCTTGCTCAAAACGTATCGCATAACCAATGTCCTCACCAACAGTTTGGTTACGTTCGCTTGCCAAATATTCAGCGAGTGACGTACAAGCAATGCGCCGAGGCTGGACAACAAGTACCTTGCCAAAATCACTAGCCCAAACCGGTAAACAAGTAGATTTACCTGAACCTGTTGCAGCACTAACCACCACATGGTGTTGGGTAATAGCATGTTTAAAATCTGCTTCAATAGCAAAAATGGGTAAAGACATCGGTCGTTTCGTTGTTCATTTTCTCTGATCGTAGCAAACCCCACTTGAATTCCAAACTATTGATGACCATTTATACACTAGACACCTGAAAATGTAAGATTCAGAGTGGTTCATTTTGAGATAAATAATGAAGGAATGGTCAACCTTTTTGAGTATTTTAAACGAGATAATCGATACCAAATCACAGCCCACAAAGTCTCGTTAAACATACATATTTAGGTAACGTAGGTATATCCCTTTTTAAATCCATAACACGACACAGGCGGCTAGATTTGATCAACTTTTTTTTACTCTTCGCACTTATACTATTTGTTGTCGGTTATTGGCGACTCGATGATTTTCGTCGAGTATATTGGAGCAAAAAATATCGTGACAGTGCACTAAGTGATAACGACATCGCCATTCTTTATCGTTACATGCCAATCTATCGGAGTTTAAGTGCGGAGCAACGAGTTCGTCTCAATCACCATATTGTGTGGTTTTTAGGGGAAAAACGTGTTTTAGGCCGAAATGGACTAGACGTTAACCGTGCAATGCGATTAATCATTGCAGCAGATGCGTGTTTGTTGGGGCTCAATCAAGATTGGCCTCTGTATCCAAACGTCAGTGAAATATTGCTTTATCCAAGCCAATATTATGTCTCTGAAAGTGCCAGGGACGGAGCTGGACTGATTAACTACCACACTCGCATTCGTCAGGGGGAATCTTGGCCAGGCGGGACACTCGTGCTGAGTTGGCAAGATGTTTTAGAAGGAAATCGTTTACCAAATGATGGCCATAATTTAGTGATACATGAGTTTGCCCATCAACTTGATCAACAGTCAGGACAAACAAATGGTACGCCAGCATTGCCCAAACGCATCACTTATGGCCGTTGGGGCGAGGTTTTAAGTCGCGCATTCGGACGATTAAAAACCCAGCTAGCGTACCAAATGCCATGCACTTTTGATGCTTATGCTGCCACCAATGAAGCAGAGTTTTTTGCGGTGGCAAGCGAAACCTTTATTGAAAAGCCGCATCAATTTTACCAAAGTGAGCCAGAGCTATATCATTTGTTTGTCGAGTATTATCAATTTGATCCGTTGTTGTGGTATCGCTAATTTTTGTCGCACATTAAGTAATGTTTGTGGCTTTTTACTAGCGCTGTGCGTGACTTTTTGCTTTTATTCTAACAGTTAGATAAAAAGTAAACGGCAAGGTAAGCATGAAACGGACAATTAGAACCTTTTTAGCGAGTGGCATTGCACTGACGATGTCAGCTTCGGTCATCGCTGAAAATGAAGCACAAAAATGGCAAGTAGATTCGCCTAAGGGTGAATTCAAAACAGCATCTATCGACGTGACGCAAGGCACTTGGATGAATGTTGACGTAAGTCCTGATGGTAAAACCATTGCATTTGATTTGTTGGGTGATATTTATACGATGTCGATAGACGGTGGTGAAGCTAAACGACTCACCACTGACATCGGATGGCAAATGCAACCGCGCTTCAGTCCAGATGGCAAGTACATTGCGTTTACTTCTGATCAGGGAGGCGGCGATAATATTTGGATTATGCTTGCAGACGGCTCTGAGCAAAAAGCGGTAACGAATGAATCATTTCGTTTGTTAAATAGTCCTGCATGGAGCCCGGATGGTGATTTTATTGCGGCACGAAAGCACTTCACTGGTACTCGGTCTTTAGGTGCAGGTGAAGTATGGCTTTATCACAAAACGGGTGGCAGTGGTGTTCAGTTAACTAAACGTCCCAATGATCAAAAGGATTTAGGTGAACCGGCATTTTCCCCGGATGGTCGCTACGTTTATTTTTCTCAAGACGATACGCCAGGGCAAACGTTTCATTACTCTAAAGATTCTATTGATGGCATTTATAAAATCAAGCGGTTAGATAGAGAAAACGGCGAAATAGAAACCGTTTTATCAGGTACAGGTGGCGCGATCCGGCCGACCCCATCACCAGATGGTAAGTCAATTGCCTACATTAAACGAGATGACTTTCAATCAACACTTTATCTGTATGATTTGACCTCGGGTAAACACACTAAACTTTATGACAAGCTCGACAGAGATATGCAAGAAACTTGGGCTATTCATGGCGTTTATCCAACCCTTGCGTGGCATAAAGACGGCAAACAACTTGTGTTTTGGGCGGGCGGAAAAATTCAAAAATTGGACATCGCTTCAAAGCTGGTGGAACCTATTGAGTTTTCAGTCAAAACGACAAAGCAGATCCAAACCGCATTACGATTTACTCAACAACTCGATAGCAAAGAGTTTGACGTTAAAATGTTACGGCACGTGCAAATTTCCCCCGATGGTGAAACGGCCATATTCGAGGCACTTGGATACCTTTATGTGCGTGATTTAGCTTCGGGAAAAGTAAAGCGTTTAACAAAACAAAATGAGCATTTTGAGCTTTATCCACAATATTCTCGTGACGGGAAAGCAATCGTGTACGTGTCGTGGGATGACAATGAGCAAGGCGCAGTAAGACTGATTTCAGCACGTGGTGGTAAGAGCCGAATATTGACGACAGAGCCAGGAAAATACGTTGAGCCTACCTTTAGCCCAGATGGTAAAACCGTGGTGTATCGCAAAGACCGCGGCTCATCCCTTTTACCACGTGATTGGTCGCTTAATCCTGGGATTTATGCGGTCTCGATTAAAGGTGGTGAGCCCGAAAAGCTGACCGATAGTGGATTTCAACCACAATTTGGTGCGACGAATGAGCGTCTTTATTTAATGGATGACTCACCTAAACCACTTTTAAAAGTATTTAATTTTAACGACAAGTCGCTACGAACACTGTATCAGTCCGACCATGCAACAGAATTTCGTGTTTCTCCTAATGGAAAGTATCTTGCCTTTGCTGAGCGGTTTAAAGTGTATGTTACGCCGTTAGTGGAGCGCGGCAGTGTCATTGATATTGGACCGAAAGATAAACAGATCCCAGTAGAAGTGTTGTCGATTAGAGCAGGTGAAAACCTGAGTTGGACAGCGTCAAGTGATACGCTTTATTGGACTCTTGGTCCTGAGCTTTATCACTCTAACCTTGTCGGTTTGTTTGATATTGCAGGTAATACTTCCAACTTAAACGTAGACAACGGTAAAAATATTAGCTTCAAACAAGAAGTAGACGAACCTAATCGGATCTATGCGCTTACGGGAGCCAAAATCATCACGATGAAAGGTGATGAGGTAATCGAAAATGGTACGGTGATCACGGATGGTAAGCGCATTTCGGCGATAGGCCCGATGGCTCGTATTGATATTCCAAAAAATGCCAAGATAATTGATGTGACGGGAAAGACTATTATTCCCGGAATTATCGACGTTCATGCGCACGGAGCACAAGGTTCAAGTGAAATTATTCCTGAACAAAACTGGAAAAACTTAGCCAGTTTGGCACTTGGGGTTACGACTATTCATGATCCCTCGAACGACACGACAGAAGTGTTTGCAGCAAGTGAAATGCAAAAAGCAGGTCACATTGTTGGCCCTCGTATTTTTTCAACAGGTACAATAATTTACGGTGCGAACTTGCCTGGTTATACCGCTCATATTGATTCGTTAGATGATGCTAAATTTCATCTTGAAAGATTGCAAAAAGTAGGCGCATTTACGGTTAAATCCTACAATCAACCGCGCCGCGATCAACGTCAACAAGTCGTCGAAGCGGGCCGTGAACTTGGTATGATGGTTGTCCCAGAAGGTGGCTCCTTACTGCAACATAATTTAACGATGATAGTGGATGGTCATACCGGCATTGAACACTCCATCCCAACCGCTCAAATTTACGATGATGTACGTCAATTGTGGTCTCAATCAGATGTAGGCTATACACCGACATTGGGTGTGGCGTATGGCGGGATCTGGGGAGAAAATTATTGGTATGATAAAACCGAGGTGTGGAATCATCCGAGGCTCAGTAAGTTTGTGCCGAAAAACCAATTGCTCCCGCGTTCAATGCGTCGTACTAAAGCACCAGATCATCATTATAATCACATCAACAATGCAACGGTTGCAGCGCAGCTTCAAGATCTTGGTGTAATGGTTAACTTAGGCGCACACGGACAACGAGAAGGTCTTGCAGCACATTGGGAAATGTGGATGTTTGCACAAGGTGGTATGAGTCCACTCGACATCATTCGCGCAGCGACACTCGATCCGGCCCGTTACATTGGATTAGACAAGAATATCGGGTCTCTTGAACAAGGTAAACTTGCTGATCTGGTTGTAATTGATGGAGACATCATGACGAACATTCGTGACAGTGATAAGGTGTTGTATACGATGATAAATGGTCGTTTATACGATGCAGAGACCATGAATGAAGTCGATGGCTATCCTCGCGATAAACTCTATTTTGAAAGTGAAGAATGAAAGGGATAAATGCAAATTGTAAGTAAAAAAATGCCGCGTTAAAACGCGGCATTTTTTAGTTTAAACCACATTGTTTAAAAAAGTGTTACACAACACCACGTGGAAGGCGACAGTCATGGTCTTTTCGAGCCAAGATCACAATCCAAAGGTCTTCAGCTTTATCGCCATCTTCGTTGGCTTTGACAACCGTGAAGGTTCCTTTTTTAGCTGGCTTTGCAATTGCCTTTGTTGTTTTGGTTTTTTTTGCAGGCTTTGCTTTTTTAGCCGCAGGCGCTGAACCTGAGGTGAGTTCTTCAGTAAGAGCGGCTACGTCCGCTAAACGCATGTTTTTGCCACCATCTACACTGAACCAGCCTGATTTAGCAACGATCTCTGGTTTTTTACCATTCTTTGCTTCATAAGCCGCTTCAAAAGCGCTCAATACTTCAGTTTTATCTAGTTTACTCATGCTAGTTCCTAGTCTTCTATACGCGAAATCGCGGAATTAAGAATAAACGTTATTTATACCTAGTTTTTCTACGGTTTTCAATTTTTTGCGTATTTTTAGGAGAAATTGCGCTAAGTTTTCACATTTTTTCCGCACTTGGCGAGGAAACTTGTGTATTAAATTTACATAATGCGAATTACAACTGCTCTGGATCAAACCATCGAATAAGTGCTATCCAAGCTAAACCAACCCATTCATGAACATGTGCGGTGACTAACGTTAATACTTCATCGTCGGCTACCCATTTTGTATAAGTTGGTCGACTGTTTAAGTTTGAAAAATCAGTCGGAGCGGGAATAACATCAACACCTTGTTTGTTAAATAGCAACGTGGCACGTGTCATATGGCTTGCGCTGGTAACAAGTGCAACCCGTTTATCGACTAAACTAGGGGCAAGTAAAAAGGCTTCTTCTGCAGTATCTTTGGCATTTGGATTGGTTCGGATACGTTTTGGATCAACCCCCAAGCTGATTGCTGTTTTTGCCATTAGTTCGCTGATAGTCGTAGTACCAACCCCTGCACCAGAAACCACTAAGAGTGCATTAGGATAATGACTTAACAATCTCAGCCCTTCCACTAAGCGATTTATTGCACACCCCCCCATTTGGCTATTAGCAGGTAAATTGGGATTAGCTCGCACAGCACAACCTAGCACAACAATTCGGTCGATAGTTAACTTGGATTTTACATTGAATGGACGAAAGCGTTGTTCAAGCGGCTCTGTAATGTAAGCACCTAACCAAGGTGTGCTGATTGACCACAATCCTACAATTAAGAATAGTTTTAATGACCAAAGCAGTTTTTTATCTTTACTTGAAAACAAAAGTAGCAAAAAGAGGAGGATCAACATCAAGGGCAGTGGCATAATTAAACCACCAATTATTTTCTTTAACTCAAACATCAAAATGCTTCCTTGGCTTGAAAGGATATTCAAGTATAGTAAACCAAAGCAGTGAACTTAATAGCTAAATTTTAGCTGAGTAAGCGATTAAGTTCGGCGATTTGGCTAAGTCTAATGTATTGAAAGATTAACGACCATTGGTTTGCTTACAAGTCGTTAGAAAGTGGCGATATACTGGATTGTCTTTCATAGACTTTTTCATGGCCAAATACATCGGTCTAGTAAGCCCAAGCGCACCGAGTGGAATCGATTTAATTAAACCTTGACTTTCATATGGTGTCACTAACCAATCGGGCAATGCAGCAACACCCATACCAGCGCTGACGAGTTGAAAAATAAGCAAACCTTGATCAACGGTTTTTAATGTTCCATCAAATCGGGCGTTTTGAATAAAATGCTTGAAGATGTCTTGACGCTCTTTTGGAATAGGGTAAGAAATGATGGTTTCGTCTTTTAGATCAAGTGCGGTGACATAGGCTTTTTTTGCGAGTTCATGATCCGGCGCTACGATAAGCTTTAGTTTAAAATCAAACAGATGAGCATACTCTAAATGTTCAGTCTCACGCATGTCTGAGGTCAATACCAAGTCAAGTTCATCATTCATCAACTCAGGGATTGCGTCGTAACTAAAGCCGCGCTCATAGTCTACTTTTATATCAGGCCAGAAGTTGTTGAACTCACGAATAGTTGGAAGTAACCAATGAAAGCAAGCATGACATTCAACACTTAATCGAAGCGCAGATATCGGCTGGTTTAAGCTCTCTTTTAAGCGGCATTTTGTCGCTTCGATTTTAGGTAAAATATCATTCGCTAGTTCTAGTAATAACATTCCTTGTGGTGTGAAACGAACTGGCTGAGTTTTACGTTCGAATAATTGGCAATCGAGTTTGTTTTCGAGATCTTTAATTTGATGAGAAAGCGCGGATTGAGTCAAAAATAACTCTCGTGCCGTGTTTACAAGTGACCCAGTTTCTTTAAGAGTGGCTATGGTTTTGAGGTGCTTTACATCAATCATCTTTAATAAATCTCATAAATGTCGTGAGCTGAGCTCAGGTTAAACACAGTTTACGCGCTAAAAACTTCCATTTCAATGTCTAGACGTCTATATGATAGAGCTAAATTTACTTTGAATTCACAAAATTACTATAACACTAAATATGACAGCGTTGTCATGTTTATTTGTAAGATTTTTTGTATTTTTTCAATGTAGATTTCCTCATGTTGGAAACAGCAGGTTTTTGTGGCGATTAAGAGATACGTTAAGATGCCAAAGTCAGAGCGCTTCCTTGTATTAAATACTAGGCACGCGAATGCAGGAAAAGCTCCTTTTAAGTTTGCATAACAACGAAGTGGAAACACGGTGGTGCGCCCATAGGGCAAGTTTTACTGGCGTAATGCCGAGTTATTGACGTTATAAGTGGCAAGCCATTAGCTGCAATCAATGCCTCGTCTAAACGCCTCTAAGTTCTTGCTGAAGTCCGGTATCTTCAAGTAAATTGGATATAAAGCGGCATTAGAGGCTTATGTCGTATTCGACATGATCATAATTGCGATAGAACATTAACGCGTCGACTTTGTTTAGCGGTCTTGACACAAGATACCCTTGTCCAAATTGACAGCCTTTGCGTTTCAACAATGCCCACTGCTTGGGGTTTTCAATTCCTTCTGCAACAACATCGAGTTCAAGCGAGCGCGCGAGAGACAAAATAGCATCGACGAGCGGGTTTGAACGATTAGTAAGCTGATCAACGAAACTTTTATCGATTTTAATAACGTGGATTGGTAATTGGTGTAAATAGCCAAGTGCCGAATAGCCAGTTCCGAAATCGTCTAAATAGAGTTTTACCCCTAAAGGAGCCAAACCTTGAATAATTTTTGTGGCTAAACTCAAGTTTTCAATTAATCCAGATTCGGTGATTTCGAGGCATAAACTGCCTTTATTTAAGTTGTAGTCAGTATAAAGCTGATGGATGTATTTAACGAATTCAATACTTGCAAAGTGTCGGGAAGAAACATTAACGGTAATACGAGTATGCACGCCTTCACATTGCCATGCATAGAGCTGCTTTGCGGCAAGCCGTAATAAGTGCAAATCAAGTTCAATGATTTGCCCGGTTTGCTCTGCAACAGGAATAAATTCAAGCGGCGATACTAACCCATTGCGAGGGTGGTGCCACCGCACTAAGGCCTCAAAACTGACAACCTTTGGGTTGTTGAGACTAAAAATGGGCTGATAATACAGTTCGAACTCTTGGTTTTTAATTCCTTTTTGTAAATCGTTTTCGATATCCGCTTGGCGTTTTAATTTTTTACGCATGGCGTTATTAAAATAGCGAATTTGTCCGCGTCCAGAGCTTTTCGCTTCGTACATTGCAGCATCTGCTTGTTGCAGAAGTTCGAGTGCTTCATCGTCGACGCTATGGGTAAACGCAACCCCGATGCTCGTAGAAGCTTGTAAAACATGACTATCTATATGCAGCGGACGAGAAAGAGCTTGTACAATGCGCTCAATTGCAATCGCAACTTGTTGTTTGCTCTGTACATTTTCCATAAATATCGCAAATTCATCGCCACCCAATCTTGAAAAGGTGTCTGTTTTACGAATACAAGATTTAATAACATCGCAAATCGCAACTAAAAATCGGTCTCCCACATCGTGGCCAAGCGAATCGTTGATACTTTTAAAGCGATCAAAATCGAGATACAACAATGCATGAAGTTGTTCGTTTGGCGTTCTTTCTAAGCATAATATCGCGTGTTTCATGTGTTCTATTAATAAATAGCGATTTGCTAAACCCGTCAATTCATCGTGTAAAGCGCGATGCTCTAACGCCTGTTTTGATTGCTGACGGTCTATGGCCATTGCCACTTGGCGGCTGATGTAGGTTAAGATGCTTTGATGGTGTTCGTCATAGATTGATTCATCTTGGTAGCTTTGAATGACGATAACACCTTTAATATTCTCGTTAACCTGAAAAGGCACGCCTAACCACGATTTCGGAGGCCTACCTACCAGTGTAAAGTCACCTTGGTCGATGTGTGATGCAAAAGCATGTTCGTCACATAACAGCGATTGGCCCCTTGTGAGTACATAATAAGATGCAGTATCTTTAAGCTGATCTTTTGATACTTTGTGATGTGCATCACATTTTATTCCAGCTTCAACTAAAAAATCGATTTCAAGTGTATCTTGGACCGTATCATACAAACCAATAAAAAAGTTATCAGCAGGTAATAAAGCACTGATGACTTGGTAAATATCTTCATAGAACTGACCTAACATCTGTGAGCTATAGGTCACGTTAGCGATTTTTAACAGCGACTGCTCAATGAGTTGGGCTTCATTTAACTGCGCGATCGTTTCGCGCAAATTAGCCATGGTTCTAAGCTGATATATTTTAGCACTCAATAAATGGGCAACAGTCGACAAAATTTGGACGTGTGCATCGGTAAAGTAATCACGCTCCGGATGCTCACAATCAATGACCCCTAAAGTTTCTGATTCAAATATTAATGGCACACAAAGCTCGGAGAGGGCTGGGCGAGAGTCAGCAACGTAGCGCGCTTCTTTAGAAACATCTCCCGTTATGTAAGGTTTTTGGCTTGAAGCAACATAGCCCGTGATCCCCTCAGAAATTGGTATTTGTGTGATTTCGATTTGATAGTTAGTTTGATTTTCGTCGATAAACTCACTCACCGAACCTACGCCCATCGATGCAACTTCTTGAAGCAACGTACCACTTTCGTTTTTTAGATAGATCACACAATCAACAAAGCCAAGCTTGCTCACGACTTCGCGTGTCACGTATTCAAACAGTTCGTTTAGTTTTGTAATGTGCAGCAAACTCGATGAAAACTGGTTTATGATTGCGAGCTGTTCCGTTTTCGATTCTAGTTTTATTTTTTTTTCGGACAACATAGGGTCTGTTCATCTTTGTTCATTTTTAAGTTAAAACGAAAACGGCTTGAAGCACCGCGGTCATTAACGCTAAATTGTTTTAATATCGGCTTGAAAAACTCAATCAACCGAAATCGTAGTTTTAACTAAAAGGGCTGACGTGCTTTATTGACCAATGCGTATTTGCATTCAACGTGTTTGCTTTAAGCGCAGTGCAAATAATTCAACGTTGTGCAGATTAGTGAATAAAACGATTAAACCCCATCAAATGGAATTAGACGATAAGTTAACTTACTTATAATGCTGATGACAATCTTTGATCTCCCTTAAACGTAAAAATATGTGTAAATTTCGTTAAGGAGCTGTCAATTCATTATCACAGTGCTTTACACCGCAATAGCAACTGCCTATGATCGTGCAAACTCACCGTAGGATTAAAGCAATGACCAACAAAACACAGCGAATTACGATTACCAGACCTGACGATTGGCATATTCATTTACGTGATGGAGCCGTGCTTAAAGACACTGTGCGTGATGCAGGGCGTTATATGGCGCGTGCTATCATTATGCCAAATCTTGTGCCACCGGCGACCGATACAACATCAGCGCTTGCTTATCGTGATCGTATTCTTGCTGCGCGTGAAGGTTCTGCATTTGAGCCTTTAATGGTGCTTTATTTAACGGACAAAACAACACCGGATGAAATTCGAAAAGCAAAAGCTACAGGGAAAATTGTTGCAGCGAAATTGTATCCCGCGGGCGCAACGACAAACTCGGATTCTGGTGTAACTGATATCGAAAATATTTTCCCAGTTTTAGAAGCCATGCAAGACGTAGGCATGTTGTTGCTAGTTCATGGCGAGGTGACTGATTCTAGTATTGATATTTTTGATCGTGAAAAGGTGTTTTTAGAAACCAAGCTAAGCAAAGTGGTAGACGCGTTTCCATCCCTTAAAATTGTGCTAGAACATATTACAACCCAAGACGCAGTTGAATTTGTGTTAGCGGCTTCTGACAACGTTGCAGCAACGATTACCGCTCATCATTTATTATACAATCGTAACCACATGCTAGCAGGAGGCATTCGCCCTCACTACTATTGTTTGCCGATTTTAAAACGTAATACACATCAACAAGCATTAATCGCGGCGGCAACGAGTGGCAATAAAAAATTCTTTTTAGGTACTGATTCTGCACCTCATGCGAAAGATAAGAAAGAAGCGGCATGTGGTTGCGCAGGAGCATATACCGCCCATGCCGCGATTGAATTGTATGCCGAAGCGTTTGATGACGCCAATGCGTTAGATAAGCTGGAAGGTTTTGCGAGCTTTTTTGGTCCAGATTTCTATGGCTTGCCACGCAATACTGATACTATTACTCTAGAGCGACAGGCATGGAAAGTGCCAGAAGGCTACCCGCTAGGCGACACTGTCGTTGTGCCAATTAAAGCCGGTGCTGAAATCGAATGGACGGTAACCCAAGCCTAAACCTATCGAGTAAATAAGTTAAATAAAGCACCTTTTGGTGCTTTTTTATTATTTAGTTAATTATTTATATCAGTTAATGATTTGCCAATATTCTAGGTTTAAATTATATTAAGTGAATAATTAATTGGTTGTTCCTTTTTAAGGGCTGGATTTAAACAAAGAGTGATATCATGCGTGAAATTAAATCATTTATAAAAAGTGCCAGTTTTGCAGATCTCAATAAAGCATTAGAATTAATTAGCGAAGCAATTGAGTCTCAACGAGAGCAAGAAAAAGCAAAAGAGGAAGTCTTAGCAATTCTTAAAGAAAAAGGGCTCACATTAGATGATTTAATGGGGTCTGTTACGGTCGATAAACGCTCTAAAGTTGAACCGAAATATCGAATTGTTGTAGATGGTCAAACGCATGAATGGACTGGCCGAGGTAAAACTCCTAAAGCATTTCAAGGCATCAAGCTTGAAGATCATCTAATCTAAGTTAATATTAGATTGATCAACTGACAGGCAAAGCGGTCCATTTTTTAAGTATGCAATATTGAAAGCTCGTCAACGTATTGCATACATTATCTGACAGTTAATTCTATTCAATGTATACCCTCAGATCTTATCAACAAGACGCTGTTGAACATACCCTAAATCACTTTCGTAAAACATCTGCGCCTGCTGTAATCGTTTTACCTACCGGTGCAGGGAAAAGCTTGGTGATCGCTGAATTAGCGAGATTGGCGAAGCATAAAATCCTAGTACTAGCTCATGTTAAAGAATTAGTTGATCAAAATGCGCAAAAATACAAAAGCTTTGGACTGCATGCGAGTATATTTTCTGCGGGCCTTGGTGAAAAGTCGGTTTCGGAACAAGTTACATTTGCAAGTGTTCAGTCGCTTGCTCGTAATAAATCAGCATTAAATGAATATTACTCTTTAGTGATAATTGATGAGTGTCATCGCATCGGAGAGGATGAAAATGGTCAATATCATCAAATTTTACAACAACTAAAAATATATAATCCTAATTTAAAAGTATTAGGTTTAACCGCTACACCCTACAGATTGACTTCAGGTTGGATTTATCACCGGCATTATCATGGGTTTGTTCGAGGTGGTGAAAATGCTTTTTTTACCAAATGCATTTACGAATTGCCACTTAGTTATATGATTAAATCTGGCTATTTAACTGTGCCAAAACAAATAAACCCAGCAATTGAACATTATGACTTTTCGTCATTAGTGAGTAGTGTGTATGGAGAATATGCTCCTGCGGATTTAAATCGTCTGTTAGACCAACAAACGCGAGCTACACATTCTATTATCCAAGACATTTTAAAATTAAGTAAGCAAAGAAAAGGTATTATGATCTTTGCTTCAACTGTAGAGCATGCCAAAGAAATACATTCTTATTTAGAGCAAGAGCAGGTTGGTTTAATTACCGGTGATACACCCAAAACGGAACGAGATAGGTTAATTGCGGCATTTAAAGCACAGCAATTAAAATATCTTGTTAATGTTTCGGTGTTGACGACCGGGTTTGATGCGCCTCATGTCGATGTGATTGCAATTTTGCGCCCCACAGAATCAGTTAGCTTGTATCAGCAAATTGTCGGTCGTGGTTTACGGCTTTTTGAAGGAAAACAAGATTGCCTTGTGATTGATTATGCGGGGAATCGATTCGATATTTTTTATCCAGAAGTGGGTGAGAAAAAGCCCTTACCCGACAGCGAGCCAGTCCAAGTACTTTGCCCGGGTTGCGGCTTTGCCAATCTATTTTGGGGGAAAACCGATCTACAGGGAAATATCATTGAGCATTATGGACGTCGATGTCAGGGGTTATTAGAAGATGACGACGAGTCGATGCAATGTGATTATCGCTTTCGTTTTAAAACATGTGGTCAATGTGGTGCTGAAAATGATATTGCTGCAAGGCGTTGCCATTCGTGTGATCAGGTGCTTGTCGACCCAGACGATAAGTTGCGCGAAGCGCTCAATTTAAAAAATGCAATGGTTATTCGCTGTCAAGGCCTTTCAATTGAGCCAATGAGTCCCACAAGCTTTAAAGTGATTTATCATGATGAAGAAGGCTCAGAACTGAGTGAAAAATACGATTTTAACCGCACAGCAAGTAAACAGCAGTTTCACCGCGAATTTCTAAAGCGTTTCAAAGATAAAGTGGCTCATGGATCCTTGGATACCGTTGCGCAAATTGTTCAGCATCAGTATTCACTTTCTGCGCCAGACTTCGTGATTGCACATAAACACAAAAAGTTTGGTTGGCAAGTCAGTGATAAATTGTTTGATTATGAAGGGCAATTTCGTCGAGCAAACGAATTATAATGATAATACTTCATGCAGCACTGAATCAGCATTGGTCAATGCAGTGCTGCACAGAATTGACTTATTCTGCTAGGATCCCCCAACCATCACCGTAACCATCGTGTTTATCGGCAATGCTTTCTAAATATTGCTCTGTTTGCGATAGCAATTGGTGTTCAGGCACCATTGTGACGGTAGTTTTAACTTCCCAAACGCCAGTGTCTGGACAAGTTTGAAGGCTCATTATTGGTGCGAGTTCATCTTTAGTTAATGCCGCAATAAATGCCTTTGCGTTGTTTTCTTGCTCAAATAAAATAAAGAAGTCGACAGGGAGTAGTTTATCCAAATCGATCCCTGCAGTGTGCATTTCAGCAAGCAGTTGGCCATTTTCGTCGTTAGGAAATTGCATTCATTTAACTCTGTGTTCTAAATATGGATATTGTCGGCGATTTACCTGAAAATAAAAAGCCCTACAGGCCAAAATTAGCTAATTTGTCTATGTGGGGTTAACTTTTATTATGCTAATATTTTTTAAAGCTTTTTTTGGGATGGAACATTGATCGTTCGAAATATTTTAGTGGCACTCGCGTTATTGTTATCGCCTCTCGGGTTCGCAAAAGAGCAAATTACCTTAAAGACCATTAATGTCCCTGAGGTTTCAGATGAAATTGCTAAAAATATTCGCGTTTTTCTCGCGCCTGTCATTGATAAACCAATTAATCAAATAAGCAGTGATTTTGTTCTTAACGAGACCAAGCAGGCATTAGCTGCATTTGGTTATTATGAACCACAAGTGCAATTAGAATGGGCTAATGGTGCAGAGCAATTGAATGTTATCGTGACACTCAATCGTCAAATGGTGTGGAGTAAAGTGGCTGTTACGGTCTCTGGGAGTGGCAAAGATGACATCGCACTGATTCAGATGATCGCGAATTTGCCGGTAAAACAGGGTCAGCCTGTCGACCATAGTCACTATGAATCAAGTAAAAAAGCGTTGGAAGATTTATTACTGGAACGCGGCTATTTTGATTTCAAATGGCAAAAAAGTCAGCTCCGAGTCTCACTCAAAGAATACCGAGCTTCAGCCGTTTTTAACTTAGATACAGCACAGCGTTATGAGTTTGGTCAAATCAGCATATCGCAAAATTCTGTTGCAAAAGTCTTTGCTCTGCGTCTAGCGCCGTTTGTGACAGGTGATGGATATGATGCGAATAAGCTGTCAAAGTACAGCGTTCGATTAAACGAAACGCCTTACTTCAACTCCGTCCGTGTTTACCCTCAAATCGGTCAGCGAGCGAATCAACAAGTCCCAGTGCAAGTCGAGGTGGTCGACAAACCTGATAACAGCTTTGAAGTGGGCGGCGGATTTAGCACCGATCTGGGTGCAAAAGGTCGCTTCAAGTGGAGTAAGCCCTGGATCACTGAAGATGGACATTACTTTGAAACAAACCTGTCGGTTTCCGAAAAGCAACAAGATATCACCACGAGTTATACGATCCCGGTTGATGATCCGCTTACGGATGTATGGCGTGTTAGCACGGGCTATAAATTGGAAGATGGGTTAGTAAATGATAATTATAGTGAAGTGTTAACTGTACAACTACAAAGACAGTGGTTGACAGGTGAAAACTGGGTAAGAACGGCATTTGTGCGACGCGAGAAAGAAAACTATCGGATCGAAAACGACGAACGTACTACTCACATGACTATCCCCGGCATTAGTTGGGCTAAAAAACAAAAACGAGGCGGCACATTACCAACTTGGGGCGAAGAGCGCTTAATCGCAATTGAAGCCGCGAGTACCGATCTGGCGTCGTCTAGTAATATGGTGCGGATCCAATGGAAAAACGCCTGGTTGAGAAGTGTCGACCGTCACTATTTTTACAGCCGAGTCGATTTAGGCGCCATTATTAGCCCAAATATTACGGAAGTCCCGTATTCATTGCGTTTTTATGCTGGTGGCGACCAGAGTATTCGGGGCTTCAAATATCAGTCGATATCGCCGTTAGAAGAAGGTATTGAAACGGGAGGTCGCTATCTTGTGACTGGCACGTTGGAATACCAATATCAATTTGCTCCGAAGTGGCGAGCAGCGCTGTTTGTTGATGCGGGCACGGCAACTAACGATTTTAGTGAAGACATTTCGATTGGCCCTGGATTTGGAGTGCGTTATCTCACACCAATTGGTCCAATTCGTTTTGATCACGCATGGTCACTCGGTGAAGGAAATACCAGTACTCGATTAAGCATTGTTATAGGACCAGAAATTTAATGGAAGTGCGCTTTCCCAATCTTATGCGAGTGATACGTAGCTTTGGTTATGTGTTAGCCACCGTACTGACCGTTGTATTTTGCGTGTTATTTACTACACCAGGTAACCAAGGCATTGCATGGCTGCTTAATCAAGCAACAGGCATAATTAAAATCAGTAACCTGAAGCAACGTTTTTACGATGATGCGCCATTTGATGTTGTTTTAGCACTTGACGACACAACAATTGCGCTCCAAAACGTGCGTTTGAGTGTGTCGCCAGAGAGTTGGTACCGTTGGGCGCTTAGCCTCAAGGTAAAGGAAGTCGCAGTTGAACGTGGTGGATCATTACAAGAATTAGAAAAGCCAGTCGATCCTAACGAAAAATCGCACCAACCTATCGCGTTTGGTTCGTACCAGGTTTCTTTTTCGATCGCTATCGAAGCGGTTCGTTATCGTGATTCAGCGTTGCAATTTGGTGCGTTACAGTTCAGTTCTGCAGGACGACTTGCTGAGAAAGGCGTGACTGTATCGAACGTGTCTTTAGCGCAACTCGATGTTGATTTATTTGCAACAAAATCAGACGACACGTTAGGTAACAATGTTATACCTACTTTAGAAATACCTGAAAAATGGCCGTTACCATTAGATATTCAGATTGGCCGTTTGGCAGTAAATTCGATTAACGTGAAGCAGTTTAATGAACACAATGCTCTTTCTCCACTTGTTGGGCCGATTTCTGTCACCGCTACTGCAGCACTGAATGACAACGTCATTGAGCTTTCTAGTGGATTGGTCGAGTTGAATGATGCGAAATTGCAACTGAATTCGACAATCACGCCCAAAGAAATAAGTGCCCAATTATTAGCCGAATGGCAAACAGAGCAGCTCGCACTTCAGTTGACCGGCTCTTGGAGTAACACAAGAATCACTCTTGAAAATCAGGGCACATATCCCGTTCTTTTAAACGGCACCGTCTCACCAACGCAATCAAACTGGCCCTTTTCATTAGCCCTAACATTGCCAAACTGGGTGACGATTCCTTCGATTGATCCAGATCTGATAAATAACCTCAACGGTCAAGTTGAAATGTCGGGGGATATTACTCGTTTTAGTGGTCAAGTTGATTTAGCCTCTGTGTTGTCTGGGATCGGGAAAAATCATGTCAGTGCTCGTTTTAACGGTTCACTCCAGGATTTTTACCTTGAGCAAAGTCAATTTAAAACCGATTTAGGAAACCTGGCTTTGTCGCTTTCTATTGTGGATTTGTTGCAGCCCAAGTTAATTGGCAAGCTTCAGTGGTCAGAGGTTAATCTAGCGCAATTTATTGATTTAGAAACTGCTTTGTCGGGTACAAGTGATATCGCGGTAACGCTTGCGAATGATAATTGGGCAGTCGAACTGAGCGAGTTGACGGCAACGGGTCGCGTTGCCGATGCGCCGTTTGAGGCTCAATTGGGGGCGCGCATCGATAAATCACTCACGATGGATATTGATAACCTTCGAGTGAAGTTGGCCAATAGTAAGGTCCGTGTTGATGGTCAAATCGGGCAAAACTTAAATTTAAAAGGTGAGTGGTCGTTAGCTCTGCGCGATATTGAAGCGCTGCCGGTGCATATTGAAGGCAAGGGTCAATTGGAACTGCAAGGTAACCGTGATAAACCTAAGCTCAGACTTGACGCTAAATTTGCTCACTTAGAGTTACCAGAGATTACGCTTAATAATGCCATCGCGGATATTGATTATGGCTATACAGCGCAAACGGCTTTGTCTTTAAAAGCATCAGCTCAACATGGCCTTATAAATGAATTCGCCTTTGATAGTGTCGATATTGATGCGAAGGGGTTGCTGGCAAAGCATCAAGGTTACGTGCGTTTCAAATCACCAAAAGTGACGAGTGAATTAGCATTTCATGGTCAATTTGATGGTGCTAAATGGCAAGGAACACTCGAAAATATTTGGCTGAAATTGGCAGCGCATACTTTAATTCAAAAAGAAGCGAGTCAGCTTGTAATTGCAAAAGAGGGGGTATTTAGTTTAGCACCGCTGTGTTTTGCCAATCCTAAGAGTGATTTTTGTGTGTCGGCAAATAAATCTCGCAAAACCAAAAATGTACAAGCTCAAGTTTCGATTAATTCATTCGATGTTCGTTTAATTAATGGCTTTTTGCCAAAAGAAGTAAAGGTGACCGGTGAGTTATCTGGTGAAGTAGCGCTTGAGGCTTCTGAAGGCGGACTAAACTCGCTTGATGCCAACATTCAAAATAATCGCACCACAGTCCTTGTGACTCAAGATGGTTTAGTTCATGCGGTTGATCTAGGGAACTTGAGTGTCAGTGCTAATGGCAAGGGCAATAAGCTGTCGATTGAAGTTGGGAATGAAAATAGTCCATTAGGTGTACTGCGAGCGAAGATGAATACCGTACTTGGCAAAGCCGAACCAGAAATGAATATGACATTCGATCTGGATGGGATCAATTTAAATTACCTTGACCCTATGATTGCTCAAGCGGCTAACCGCGAATTTCAATTGCAAGGCAAAGTCAATGGACATGTCGAGGTAACCGGTTCGATAGAAAAACCTAAATTAGATGGAAGTTTAAGCGTTAAAGGATTAGCGGCGAGAAATGAACGCAGTCCAATAACACTTCAAGATTCTGAATTACAACTTGATTTCAATGGTTATTGGGCTCGCCTGACTGGAGTATTAAAAGATTCTTCTGCTGGTAATTTGACTTTAGAAGGTGAACTTGGCTGGCTAAATTCTCTTCGCGGTGAGTTTGCGATGCACAGTAAGGCATTTTGGCTTCGACCACAAGAAGGAGTCGAATTTAAGGTCGATACGGACTTACAGTTAAGTTGGTTAAAAGACAAAGCCACGCTTAATGGCTTAATTGATGTGCCTTATGGGCGTATTGCCATTAAAGCGCTTCCAGAAGGGGCAATAGCGGTATCGTCAGATCAGATCTTTGTCGATGAAGCTGATATAGAAGTGAAAACATTGCCTATTCAGTACGAAGTCGCACTAAAAGTTAAAGTGAGAGACGACGTTAAAATTGACTCGTTTGGATTAAAAAGCGCGTTGGTCGGTAATTTATTACTCAGTAAACAGAATGATACGCCGATTGTTGGTAGTGGTGAGTTGTCGCTTCGAAATGGCACGTTTAAGGCATTTGGACAGGATCTAATGATAAGCAAAGGCCAAATAGGTTTTAGTGGGGCGCTTGAAAAACCGTATTTGCATGTAAATGCAATAAGAAACCCACAAACGACACAAAATGGTGTGGTCGCCGGAATTTTAGTGACTGGACTTGCCGATGAGCCGAACGTGAGTATTTATTCTGAGCCAGCCATGGACCAAGCTCAGGCACTTTCGTATTTACTTAATGGTCAACCACTTGGCAGCGGCGATAGCGATAAAAACGTGATGTTGACCAACTTGCTGATCAGCCAAGGACTTGGACGAAGTGAAGGTGTCTTACAAAAAGTAGGCAGTGAAATGGGTCTGCAAGATGTAAATGTTGGGACAAAAGGGAGTGGCGAAGGTACGCAAGTTGAAGTCAGTGGCTATTTAACACCAAGTGTTCAAGTGAAATACAGTGTTGGTGTGTTTGATTCTTTGAGCGAAATTGCGGTTCGTTATCAGATCATGTCGAAACTCTATGTTGAAGTGACCAGTGGGCTATACAACAGTATCGATTTGCTTTACCGTTTCGACTGGGATGAATCGGAAAATAACAAGGCTGAAAAATGACAATAAAATCACTTGCCGTATTGCTAGCGATCACGGTTGCTGGGAGCGCAGTGGCTGCAAAGTCTCCGTATGAAATTATCTCTACTGCACCGCAATCGGATTGGCGTGTGGTGGAAAACGACAATGTGCTAAGACTTACCTTACCAACAGGTCATGTGTATGTTGAACTTAATCCGGCTCTTGCGCCAAGTCACGCTGACAATATGAAAAAGCTTGCACGCGAGGGATTTTATCAGGGGTTGAGTGTATACCGTTTTGTTGAGGGCTTTGTCGCGCAAGGTGGTGACATGGAAGATAAAAAAGAGCCTAAGACCGCTAAAAAAGCCATCAAAGCAGAATTTGCTCTCGAAACGAAAGCACCGTTGGCTATAACTAAGATGCCATACAGCGATGGGTATGCAGCCGTTACAGGGTTTCATAATGGGTTTGCCGTTGCACAAAATCAGATGGGCACTAAAACATGGCAAGTACATTGTACGGGGGTGTTTGCTATGGCCCGAGGTGATGGACCAGATACTGGCGGTACAGAATTTTACGTGGCGCTTGCGCCGCAACGTTACCTTGATTTAAATATAACCGTGTTTGGGCGCGTATTAGAGGGAATGGAGCATGTGCAAAAGCTCGATAGAGTTGCTTCAGAAACTGGAAGTTTTAACCCCATCACCGATGTGGTGGTGCTCAGTGATGTTAAACACCAAGATCCAAGCCATTTTCGTGTGATGGATACGAAGTCTTCGTCGTTTAAGCAGTTAATTACAGCGAGAGCAAATCGCCCCGAAGCGTGGTTTTTGGCCAAGCCGAATTTCGTTGATGTGTGCTCCGTTGGTGTGCCCACTGAGCGGATCGTTGAAAACTAATTAGTTTTGTCGGCTGTGATGCTTTTTTACAGCCGACAAAATCTCATTGAACACGCATCTTGAGGTAACTAAACGGGTGGTCTATCCGCTACTGGCGATTAGTGCGGATCTCAAATGGTGTATTTTCTTGCTCTGTGGAACGATAAGGATTGATGTCTAACCCACCTCGTCTGGTATACCTTGCACAAACCTCTAGCATTGCGGGTGAAAAACGTCGCTGAATATCACAAAATATACGTTCTACACATTGTTCGTGGAATTCGTTGTGGCTACGAAACGACACCAAATATTGAAGTAAACTGGCATGATCAATTGCCGGTCCACGGTAACGGATCACGATACTCGCCCAATCAGGTTGGGATGTGATCAAGCAATTCGATTTCAATAAATGGCTATGTAACGTCTCTTCGATGATGCGATTATCGTCACCACGTAATAGATCGACATTCGGTTGATAATGACTGCACTCAATGTCTAAATCATCGATACATTCGCCAGGTAACGCCGAAAACGGAAGACACGCAAAGTCGTTAGGTGTAAATAAAATAACGTTGACGGGCTTGCCACAAGCAATGGACAAGTCATCTGTCAAAATGGATTGAACGTGTTCAAAGGAGTTGAACTGAGTTTGGTTAAAGCTGTTTAAATACAATTTAAATGACTTGGATTCGATAATAAATTGGCTTGTGCATGGAAACGTGAACGTGGCGACTGCAACTTGTGGTTTGCCTTTTGGGTTTAACCACGAAAGCTCATAGCCCGTCCAAATGTCTTCACCTTGGAATGGAAGTTGGGTTTCTTCCACATTAATTTGGTCACGATTGAGCTTACGCGCAATAGGATGCAGTAAGGATCGATCGTATTGATCAGCATATTCCGTGGATTTACCTAAAACGGATGCTTTTAGTTCAGGCGCGTTACTGTAATTTGTCATCTCGGTACTAATCTCGTTACAATGCAGGCAATTATAACAACTAATTGCAGTGTTCACAGTATGTCTATCTCGACTCTATTGGCAAGTTTACTTCATGAATTTAAATCAGTGAGCCCAACAACCTATTTTGATGAACAGTGGCCAAGCCCTTGTGAAGTTGGAAAAGCCGATGAGCAAGGCAATATCGCCTGGCAGCCAGTTAGCAGAAAAGCGGCAAGCTTAACCGCGTTATTTGAAGCCTTAGAGGTGGTGCATAACGAAGAATTGAGCACGTTTTACAGTGCATTTTATTCAGCAAATTTGGCCGCTCGGTTTGATGGCCATCAAATTGAATTATTGCAAGCGTGGTCTGAAGAGGACTTCGAGCGTCTCCAGCAAAATATTACAGGCCATGTCTTAATGAAACGCAGACTCAAACAACCCGAGACCATTTTTATTGGTTTGACAGAACACGATGAAATTTTAATTACGGTTGAACTGAGTTCTGGAAAGGTGTGTTTAGAAAAGGTAGGAAAACGCCCTCATCATGTACTGGCGTCCTCGTTAGGGGAGTTTTTATCGCAGATCACGGTCTCTTAGGCTGCACTAAGAGACGGTTTTTAATATGCTAGGACAGGGGACGGATCACTGAAAATCCCATGAGAGGTTTGAGACCAATTCGCAGGCGTCACAACGAAAGTTAAAAAGACCAAACCAAGGCTCATCGAGATGCCAGTCGCCGTTACAATTTGGGCACTTTCTGGCCATTTCGCTTTCTAAACTCTCTCCGCCGACGCGGTATAGATAATAGTAGACAGGCTTTTTAGTTAAATAGCGAATGCGTTTGCTTAAATCGAGCCCTCGACGTGTTAGGTCACTGTTCAAAGATGAGATTTCATGAAGTGCAGGAAATTCGCAGCGCGTAGCTCCGTTTATCTGTATTTGATCACACGCTTGCCAATCTTCTTGCCATTTAATGAGCGCTTTGAAATCACCATTTGCGATAGCTGGAATGGTGTACAGCGGCACGGGCTGAAAGTCATCACCACAATACAACGGACTGCATGTATGCACGTAGGTTGTATAAAGTATAAAACTGTTTGGTGATTGGCACTGATCGGCGCCATTCGAGTGAATATCCTGACCGATCACCTTAACCTTTGGAGCAAGTAAACCAGCTTGTTGTAACTGTTCGATACTGTGTTTGACAAAAGGGCTGTGATTGAGCGGATGAAGCGAATCTTCAAGTGGGCACATAACACGTGTGACAAAAAAGCCGTCTTTTAAAACAGTTGGGAACTCTTCACCAATAATTTGTCCGTTAAAGCGCAGCGCGTTGACCACCCGGTTAATGGCAACTTCAGCGGCTTCTAGGGTCGTGTCTTGATAGCAATCGAAAGTTAAGTCAATAACATACATAGTAATAAAAGCTCTTTAACTTTCGCGTTGTTTCAGCAAACTTAATAGTTCGTCAAGCTTCGCTTCGATTCGATCAAGCTGAGAGTGATCTGACGCAGTGACGGGGGGCGTTAGCTCGGGACGCTTCATTTTGGCGAAGCCTTCTGGATCATTTTTATAGGCGGCAATCGCTGAAATAACGACAGGCATAGGTACAGGCGACTTTAAACGTGCTTTCGTCATAGCAACAGAAGGCACTTTGCCATCTTCGATAAGCGATAAGATGGCATCAACAACGATTGGATCCATAGTACTTTGAAAATTTAACAGTGAGGCCCACTATGGTATCAAGATGCTGGTTGTTGTGCTAGCGCAGCAGACTATCTAACTCGTCGATAATTTCACTCCATGCACCATCCTCTTTAAGTGATTCTTCAATGAAATGACGCTGTGCATGATTCCAAAAATAGGCTTGTGCAATAGGGGTTGACGCGGGCAACTTATGATCTTCGATAAATTGGTCGATTTGATTGCGTTTATTTCCAAGGCCAAGTTGCGCAAACAGATTCGCTAAGGAAGGCGTTGTAGTATCCATTTTGGCACTCCATTTGATTAAAAATCATACTCTAACTATAGTAGGAGAAATGAATAGCGCGAGCAAAGTCCACGCTATTTTTGCACGGTCATGTTGATAACCAAAACATAAGATAAAAACAACAATAAAGGAACACATTATGAATGTTGAAGCACAAACTGAACTGGTCATCCGATACGTCAGTCCAGAAGACACAAACGTCGCAGCAAGCTTACTTTATCAAGCTTATCATGACGATCCTGTGCTTCGCGGTGTTTTAGATTCCGCCAATGAATCTAAGTTTGAATCTAAACTTAGGGCACTTATTCGTGAAGAGTTATCGAGTTTTGGGCAAGGGCAGCAGCCCATGATTGGCTTGTATGAAAACGACAGACTAAGAGCGATCGCCTGTTTAATTGAAGCGGAAAGCAAACTTCAGGCGCAGCGTTATTGGCATTGGCGATTACGGTTAATGATGAGTGCAGGGTATTTGCAAACTCAAGCGCTGATTGACAAAGAAGAGGCGATCCGTGAAGCACTTGCGCCATGTGGTCACTATTTCTTCTTAGCTTTTATCGCGGTTGATCCTCATGTGCATGGCAATGGTTTTGGGAAAGCCCTTCTTACTGGATTAGAAGATATGATCCATGATGTGCCTGCAGCTACTGGGATTGGCGTGTTTGTTACTAACCCGAACCATCAAGCGTTTTTCGCTCATTTAGGTTATCAGGTGCATGACCTATTAGAGTTTAACAAAGTACGTGGTGAGGTGATGTTTAAACATATTGCCAATTAGGCAAAACTCAAAGCTAATTTTGCTTGAATATCGAGCTCATTTTAACGCGCCAGTCGATAAACTTCCTCAGTGTAGATTGGGTATACCCAATCTACTGGGGTATTACTCAGAGCATCTCTCGTCATTAGGTGTTTGTGGCAAGAATTCACGCTTGTCCTTCAGAAAGTTCTTTGCAATTAAATGGAAATTACGTTGTGAGATATTTCTTACAATGCTGTGGGTTTAAACGGAAGAAAATGCACAGAATGCATTGTTTTTTATTATTTTTTCATATAAAACATGCGCTTAATAAATATTTCTATTTTGTTGCAAGAAAAAAATTGATTTAAGCTTAGTTATTTGAGCGGTCATATGTCCTATTATTTGTTTCGTCAGGAAGCGAAGCATAGGAAACTGCAGGATGCAGTAGGCAGGAAGCCTGAATGGACGCAAGAGACTCATGTCTCAATAATGGAAAATGATGGAAATGGATGTTAGCCAGGTTGGCGGTAAGGGTGCACGAAGCACAGGCAGGATGCGGCAAATGGAATTACTAGGGACAAAAACGGATTTAAAACGGACGTAGATGGAATAGCAGGACGCATAAAATCGCAGGATGTGGTAGTGCAGGACGCCTAAGGATAATCGTAGGAGCAGGAGCGAAGTTGGCAGGATGCCAAAAGTATGGATGCTGTAATGGATTGCTTGGAAGAGAAGGGTAGCAGGACAGCTTACCCGATCAGGGTTGATGATGCGGCCCCACCGCAGAAATGGATGTCATCATGGATACAAGAGATTGAGGCGCAACTAAGATTGCGCCTTAGTTTTTTCTGCAAGACTCATTTTAATCGTATGTTGTTGTACATGGCTGTGCCACCAATCAAATCGAACGATGTAATTCATCGAGTTGTATCTAGGCAACGTGAGCTAACCTAAGCGATGTGGTGGGATCTCCACGTTAACAAGTTGCTCGTTTTCTAAATGCAGTTGACCTTGGTAAACTGAATTTCCATCGGCTGAAAATTCAAATGCAAACTGTGCTTTGATCCCAGGCTTACCCGAGCGCAATAAACCTAAACGAAAACGACTGAGTGAAACACTTAATAACTGAACATTGAGTTTTTGTGCTTGGTGTTCTGCGTGCACTTTTGCAGCGTCGGCTACAACACGGCTCATCCAAAAGGTGGCGATTATTGCCGCCACCACCATTAGTATCCAAAGTGTGATCATGCGCTAAATAGTTTTCCAATGGCCCTTGATAGCATTTCACTGCGGCTAGGCGCTCTAAGCATGCCTAATACGTGAGGGCGAAGCGCTGGAATTGCAACCAGATCCGCGAAAATACCGGCGAAATAGTCTTGCTCGTTTAACGCAGCGACACATTCCATAAACAAATAAAGAGATTCAGTGTGATGTAGCTGTTGCCAAAAACGCCCTGCGATTGTCAACAGGACTTCTTTTTCGTGTCGGAAGTCACTCACTAAGACCTCGTTAAGTACTTGAGTAACAATGCCAGAAGCACTTGAATGACTGACTGCTCGTAAGCTATTAATCAGTAGAGTTTTATTATTTGTATTAAGCGCCTCTTGAATTGCATGTTGCAAGGTTTCAGTGAGTGAGGTATTAATCGCCACATGTTCAAGCATGGCTGCAAGGGTATGTTGCACTTCGAGCGGAAGTGACGGCCAAGCAGCTTTTAAATTAGCTTGATTTTTACCATGTTCAATTCGCAGTGCGAAGTCGGCGATGCCTTGTACCGCGAGGGTTTGCCAATCATGAAGTAAAGGGGCGCTAAAATAGTGCTCAGCTGCTTCATAATATTGCGAAGCGGGACGTTTCAGCTCAACTTTCATTAATGCATTAAATGCCGCGAGCTTGTTTGCATTAGGCGTGAACACATAGGGGTTATTGTCTAATTTACCCTGGGCATCTGTACCCGTTATTTGCGTTCCGATGGCTTCTAATACGAGGCTGGCAAAATGATCGCGTGTTGCCATAACGAGTTTACTTTGCTCATCGATAGGGAACTTTAAAAACCACACATACGGATCAGTAGTGGCGCTCTTATCCCAAAACTGAATAGCAATATGGGCATGGCCAAGCAAAGGATAAGGGTAAGGTTGAGCACCTAATTCAATTTGAGCAAAAGTTTGTTTGTCTATTTTTGTAATACGACGACCAATGTCGTAAGCGCGCCATTGTGTTCCGGCCGTATCCAGTAATTCGCCAAGTGTTGAAATAGATTGCGTCATGTGTGGTGTTCTATAAATGTCTTTGGTTGTCGCTATTATACTGACTTCGCGCATCGATTGGTATTCATGAGATTAGACGATACAATAGGGCGATATTTAATGAATTTTGGATAACCTGTGGGTACACCGCTAAATCAATTGCCGTTAATGGAATTGCTCAATGCGCTAGAATCGCAATTGGCCCATGATGGGCTTTGGCAGAACACAGCAATACCACAACACGCGTTGCAATCACGAGCCCCATTTTGCTGCGACACCATGCGCTTTGAACAATGGTTACAATTTGTATTCTTAAAAAAGATGCGCACGTTATTGATCGCAGATGTTCCTTTACCAAGTAATTTTGCGTTACTGCCTATGTTAGAAATGACCTTCAAAAAAAACGAATTTCCTGCGCTATTTGACATCATTGAAGTTATGGATGCACGATTTAACATGGGATATTAAAAGAATTTATGAAACAACCCTTATCACCCGCGCAAGCGCTTTCAATTGAAGCGCATTCGCTCCAAGAGCATTCACTCCGAGATTATTCACTCAGAGACCATTCTCAACCTACTGAAACTCTAGAGATAATTTACCAAGATGCGCATTTTGTGGCGATTAATAAACCCTCTGGTTTATTAGTACATCGTTCATTTTTAGATAAACGAGAAACGCGCTTTGCGATGCAAATGCTGCGAGATCAACTTGGTCAACATGTTTTTCCCGTGCATCGACTTGATAGGCCTACTTCTGGTGTGTTGCTATTTGCCTTGTCGTCGGAAGACGCAAGGGCCATTAACCAATTGTTTATCGACGGAGAGATTGAAAAACGTTATTTAGCGTTAACACGTGGTTTTGCGCCAGAACACGTTGTACTTGATAAACCATTGAAAGAAGAACTGGATAAAATTGCAGATAAATTTGCAGATCAAAACAAAGAGGCGCAAAGCGCAATAACCGAATTTCGTTGTTTACATCAAGCGAGTTTACCCATTGCCTTGGGTAAATTTCCTACGATCCGTTATAGCCTTGTCGAGTGTTTTCCAAAAACGGGGCGAAAACATCAGATCCGTCGCCATTTAAAGCACCTAGCGCATCCAATTTTAGGTGATGTGAACCACGGTGATAACACGCAAAATCACTTTTTTTATGAGCATTTTCAACTACAACGCCTCATGTTATTTGCAACCACGTTAAGTTTTGTTCATCCTTATACCAAAGAACCGATTTGCATTCGGGCAAACCTAGGCAGAGACATGCTCGAAATCTGTAAAACATTAGGTTGGCCGCACACAGAAGAGGATTATCAATAATGGCACAGGTGACAATTATCGTTGGCAGTATGTATGGCAACGCAGAAAATTTGGCGTTAAAAGTACAAGAAACCATGCAATCACAAGGCGTGACGTCGACGGTTTTAATGAACGCAACGATTGATGATGTGACAAAGGCAGACAATCTACTTTTTATTACTTCGACAACAGGACAAGGCGACCTACCGGATAACATCCAGCCCGTATTTTCACAGATGCAAGCTCAGTTTCCAATGCTAACAGGCAAAAAAGTGGGTGTGATTGGCCTTGGCGACACCAGCTACGGCGACACGTACTGTGGTGCTGGGAAACAACTATACGCCTTAATCGAAGAACTTAACGCGGCTCTACCTGTTCCGATGTTAGAAGTGGATGCTTGCGAATATTTCGACCCGTGGGAAGTGGCTGAAGCGTGGCTAACAACATGGGTTACCAAGCTCCGTTAAATTAAAGCCTTTGCGATAGGTGAGGGTTCACCTGTCGGCGTGTGAGATTTGGCAAAATGTCGGTGTCGAGAAAGAGCCAGAACGTCAGTTTTTTATATTATGAAACAAGGGGTTTGAGCCATTTTTCCATAAAGAATCTCAACTTCCTGTAGGCGAGGGTTCATCCCTCGCATATTTAAAATCTGACAATATCCCAATGTCGAAATAGAGCGAGCAGCCAATCTTTGATTGGTAGGCGAGGGTTTATCCTTCGCATATTTAAAATCTAGCAATATCTCAATATCGAAATAGACCGAAAAGCCAATCTTTGATTGGTAGGCGAGGGTTCATCCCTCGCATATTTAAAATCTGACAATATCCCAATGTTGAAATAGAGCGAAAAGCCAATCTTTGATTGGTAGGCGAGAGTTCATCCTTCGCTTGACATCCTTAATTGAAATATCTTTTGTATTGCGAGGCATAAAGCCTCGCCTACATTCGCCCTGTTTGAGTGAATTGCAGACGCTAGGTTTCTATCCTTATCGGCTTCTTTGTTACAAGTTTCTTGTATAGTCAGGAAAACGAGCGATTTGGTTGTTTTTATCCCAAAGCAATTTTAGCTTTGAAGGCATAAAGCTTTTTGTCGCAATAAGTTATCCGATATGATAAAAATACCTTAAGTAGAAACTCGAGATGGTTCACGGCAGAAAAACGACCGAATCGCTCGTAGATTAAGATTGTTAGCATTACACGGAGATTCTGCATCAACCTCAATCAGAAAAGAGTCAACGCTAGGCTCGCTAACTATCCATTTGCTTTACTGATGTTGCCAATAATTACATTTAGCAAGGGGTTTTGGGAAATTGGTTTGGCGTCTGCCATAGCATTTATTCTGTCATTTCACATTGACCCTGTGTTTAAGTTTTATCGGAGCAAAATAGTTAAATTTGACAGTTTCATGCTGTGGTCTTTTGCAACTGGAGTGGTAATTTCAATATTGTCGTTTTGCTTCCCGGAAAATTCGGGCAAGTTATTGGCTCTGTGGGGTATTCCAACTTTTATTTTAAGTTTTAAATTTGCTAAGCAAGCTAGTAAGTTGGTCTATAAGTAATGCTAACAAGCAATTAAACAGGGATAAAAAACTTGCGGGCTATTCGCTTCGCTCAATTTTAGCCCACAATTTTTTACCCGTTAATCGGGCGTTATATGCCTAGGAGGGAATCATGCATATTGCCATTAGTTTTAAAACATCTATGTTTGATGTCTCAAAGGAAAATAAGAATCCTGTTAACCCAATCTACGGCGAGTCACTCTTAAAATGGTTAAAACAAGAGTTGGATTCAGAGTTTGAAATTACAGAGCCTGATGCAGAGGATTGGGGCTGGTATAGCTACATTACATGGAATAACCGCCAATATATGATTGGTGCATCCACTTACTTCGAAGAAGGTGATGATCCCAGTTCAGAATTAGAATGGGTTTTCCAAATAGATAAAACTCGCTCCCTTAAAGAAAAACTTCTTGGTAGAGAAAAGATATCAACTGCTGACGACTGTGTGTTATTTTTTAAATCAAAGTTTGAGGTACAGCCAGACATGAACTCTGTAGCCTTTGAGTAATAGGCATATAACAAATTAATTAAACAATGGACGCAAAACAGCAGGCTTGCGCTCATTCTTCGCTTAGTTTAGCCTGCTATTTTCCGCCGTTTATTAAGGCGTTAAAAGGAGTTAAACCATGCTCTGGCAAGTATCCTTCTGGATATTGGCAGCATTAATTGTTCTGCCTTTCCCTTTTAAGGTCTTTGAGTACCTATCTGGTAAGGATAAAAGTCCTTTGATTGTAAAAGTTGAGGAAATGGCAAATGCCATGTTTATGGCGTTAGGTTTAGTGGCTTTCCACGGTTTTATTTCAGGCACCGTTTATCTGACGCCAGCTTTCTGGAAAGGTTGGTTATTTATTGCCATAGCGTGGTCAGTATTCCCCATTTTTTGGTCTCCCAAATTAGCTTTTGCGGCTGACGTTATGGGTAAAAATAAAATGCGTATAGTGGCAGGGGTAACCTGCATTTTGTATTTGCCGTTACTTTTGGCTGTGTCTATTTATGCATTTTAAACATAACAAGGCGCTGTTGTTGCCACTATCTTGGCTGGGACGGTTTACTCACCGCTTCAGCCGCCCCAAAGCTTTGCGTTAGCTTTATAAGTATTTACTTGCAAGTATGACGTTATTTGCATGCTAGATGATTAATAACTTTCTGAATTGGATGTTTTTGAAAAGGTTATTTATGAATGTTCGAGATATATTGGCTTTTGTTCCAAGCCAAGATTACGAGACCTCAATCTTGTTCTATACAGAGATTGGCTTTGAGTCTGAGTATGTTTCAGAAGACTTAACCCTTTTCAAAAATGGCGACTGTGAGTTTTTCTTGCAAAGGTTTTACAACGAGCAGCTTGCAAAAAACTTTATGCTGCAAATTCGCGTGTCGAGTATTCAGCAAGCATACGACTTGTGCATTAAGTCAAAACACAAAACGAAAATAAGCGCAATAAGTCATGAGTCTTGGGGGCACGTTTTCTATGTGTGGGGACCCGCGGGCGAGTTATTGCACATCACTGCAGTTTAGTTATTTGACAAAACTAATTATGGCTCTGGCTTTTAAGCTCACCCACGAAAATGTGGAGGCTAGCACCGTGTGGGAGTCATTATGTCTATGTTCAAAAGGAGAGTGTCGATGAAATCTAAAATTATTGCTTGGGTAATAGGTGGAACATTTAGTTTATTAGTTTTCTTTGGTGGTTTTGTTTCTGCTTTCTATTTAAATTACGCATCTTTAGCGAATACATACACTAAAGAGCACATCGATAACGGACGTTTTTTGCTTTGGGCTTTAAAGTTGTTGGAGGAAGGTGAAACTGAAAAAGCTAGAGACTTTCTTCGTAGCCAGGTTACAACAAAAGTATTGATTGTTGAAACGGTGCGCTTGCCACCAACAAGCAAAAGAGAGCTGGAATTAATCGAAAGCTTCTACTCTGAAGTTATAGATTATTTTGATTCTCAAGGTGGCTTTAATGAAACTTGGCAGGTTATGGAAAATGACGTGTGGGTAACAAAACCAACGCCCTCTATGAGTATTCTAGAGGAGTTTAAAAGTGAACATAACAAGCCAATCAAGAAGGACTAAAAACAGTTTGCTCGGCACTGCTACGCTGCACATTGTAGTAAACAAATTTTAGCCTCTTATTGGGGCGCTATGAAACCTGATCGAGAATGGGCGATATCTCGGGGCATTAACAAATCTTATGTTGGCTGTTGCTGCTTCTTCGCGGAAGACTTTTCCTAAACCAGCTACACGATCATACAAAAAACTGGTAAGACCCTAGCAATCTAGACACCAGACACAAACTGCGTATTCAAGGAGTGAGGGGATAAACCCACGCGCAGTATTGAGAGCAATTAAGTAACAAATGGGATTTGTACAATACTTTTCATAAGGGGGGAAGCAAAACAGGTCTCTACAGTTATTTACGTTGCCTACTTTCCTCGAACATTTTCCACATTTTGCCAAAATGTATCGATTAGCGTCTGATTTTGTACATAGAATTGTTTGTTAAACGGTACATACCAATAGTCTTTAGTGACAGGGGTGTTTGACACAAGTAATACGTTTTCAAGGCCCAACGATTTCGTGCGAGAAAGTCCAATGGTGCGTTCAACAACATAGCCATCAAGTCGATTATTTGCGGCCATCTCTAATCCTTCATCTACGGTATAGCTATCTTCTGCGGTTAATTCACTGTTTACCAAAAACGTTTGTACAACGTACCCTAGAGGCGCTTGCAAACCAAATTTCCTTATTTTTCGATATTGATCCGTATTGAACTCACTTTGAGTGAATAATTGGCTCTGATGCTCGTAAAGTACACTTTGGTGGGTGTAAAAAATTGGGTATTCGGCAGCGGCGATGTATTGTGCTCGTTGAGCCGGAAATTGAAAAAGCGCGGCTCGCTCAGGTGTACGGATCATACCAAACAGGGCTTGTGCGTGGTTTTCTTCAACCAGTTTTTGGCAGCGAAGCCACGGGTGAGAAATAAAAATGGCCTTGAATCCGCTTTTTTCCGCACTTTGTTTAACAATATCAACAAGCAAGCCAGTGGCTTCGCCGTGTTCATTTAGATAAACAAAAGGTGGGTAGGGTCGTGCTTCAGTGCAAAATGTGATGGTTTTTGCGCCGAGCGCTTGGTGGCTTGCTAATACTGTTAACAACATTCCACAAACTTTAAAGAACAAGAGTATGTGGTTGATGGTCGCTCTAGCGTGAATTTTAGGCATCGAATTCGTTCTTGGCTAGCATTAAGGCGTTTGTGATTTTTGTTTTTATGAAAAGGGTCATTACACATGAAACCCTGTTCAAAAATAGCATAGGTACTTTAAAATGCGAGTACTTGGGCGTAACTCAATGTGAAAAAAAGCGAGAGTAAATACTCTCGCGGATGGTGATAAAGTTTATTGGCAACCCGTTAAGTGCGTTTTACGTCAACTTTCAGTTTAAGTTTTTGACCTGGTTGTAAATACTTTTCAGTATCCAAATTGTTCAATTTCACAATTTCATCAACGGTTAAATTAAACTTGCTAGCAATTCGAGCAAGGGAATCACCACGACGAACCTTGTAGGTAATCGTTCGATTAACCGATTTTAAACCGGCAGTTTGTGCGGTTGGTTTGTTGTCTTTATAAACGATTAACTTTTGGTCTAAGCGAAGTACAGTCGAGTCGGAGAGCTTATTCCATTTAGCCAAGTCTTTGATGTTTACATCGTATTCACGGCTAATATCCCATAAAGTGTCGCCGTTTTTAACCATATGGGTGATTTTTTCACGGGTGACTTTGTTTGCAGCCACACGCACCGCTTCCGGTAAATGCTCACTTTGCAGTGCGCCATCGCTGAGTGGAACAAGCAACTGCTGGCCAATTCGAATAATCTGGCTGTCTAGATTATTGAGTTTACGAATTGCACTTGGTGTGGTTGCAAACTTATCCGCGATCACCGACAAGCTATCGCCTCTTGCGACTTGATAATATTGCCACTGCAAACGGTCTTTCAATTCGGTTTTGGCAAGCTTTTCTTGAAATAACTCGACTTTGTCAGTTGGCAACAGCAGGACGTGTGGTCCCTCAGGATCCGTCGCCCAACGATTGAAGCCAGGGTTTAATCGATATAATTCAGTCAGTGTCATTTCTGCCATATCGGCAGCAAGCGCCAAGTCAATTTGCGAACCCACATCGACCGTTTCAACTACTTGCGCGTTAATGATGGGTTGCCATGCAACGTTAAATTCGTCTTGGCGTTTAAGCAAATCAGACAGCGCGAGTAATTTAGGCACATAAGCTGTGGTCTCTTTTGGTAGATCAAGTGACCAAAAATCGGTTGGTAAGTGCTTTTTACGATTTTTACGGATCGCGTTGAGTAAACGCCCTTCACCCGAATTGTAGGCGGCAATAGCATTGAGCCAATCACCTTCAAGTATTTCATGGAGGTATGTTAAATAATCTAATGCAGCCGTGGTTGATTGCACGATATCGCGGCGGCCATCAAACCACCAGTTTTGCTTTAGGTTAAAACGCTCCCCGGTTTGTGGCATAAACTGCCATATTCCAGAGGCACTCGCATGCGAAAAACCAAATGGGTCAAAAGCGCTTTCAACAATGGGCAATAAAGCGATTTCGATAGGTATTTGGCGTTTTTCAACTTCTTCAACAATAAAGTGAAGATAAGGCTCTGCACGCTTTGAAATGCGATCTAAGTAAGCTTGATGTGATTGATAGTAGTTACGCTCTGTAACAACAGGGCGGTTTTGCGGCACAGGAATAGTAAGCTGATAGCGAATACGTTCCCACACATCGTCAAAGACAGGGGCTTCCTCTTCTTCTACGGCAACACGATTTGCATTTTGCAATGCATTGGCAATCTCTTGTACAGAGGCCTTAGCATTGGTGCGTTTACTTGCTATCGGTTTTTCAGCAGGCGACATTTGACAGCCTGCAAGCACAGTAGCTAGCAGCAAAACGAGAGGAGACTTACGCATTGTTAACCCTTCTTGTGGCAAAAACCTGACAAGTCTACCCGCTTCATGTCCGTTTTTGAAGTATAATCATTGTACAATTTTGCATTTTATGCGTGATTTTTCCAGAGTCTCAACGCTAAAAATATTGCTTCAGGTTGATTTTTCTCAGTTTGATACTCAACTGGAATGTGGTCTTTAAGCTGCGTCAATTGCGCTCGTAAAAACGGATTTATCCCTTTTTGCGTTTTAATATCAGTTGGTAAAGTAGGTTGATGTTTCGCTCGTCTGTTCAGCGCGGCCTTTTGCGCTTCTATCAATAATGGATTGTCTGGTTCGGCTTTTAGAGCAAATTCTAGGTTTGCTAACGTATATTCATGGGTGCAAAAAACTTTTGTGTGGTCAGGTAAACGGGCGAGCTTTTGCAAACTTTGCCACATTTGAGTTGCTGTACCTTCAAAGAGTCGACCGCAACCACCGTGAAAAAGTGTATCGCCACAAAAAAGCATATCGTTTGCAACATAACAAACATGATCAAGGGTATGACCAGGCGTTTCGATAACGTTAAGCGATAGATAAGGTAGCTCAACACTATCCCCTTCACGTAATCTAACGTCAATGTGTTCATACGGGGAGTTCGCAGGTCCATAAACAACCGCATTGGGAAAGTGCTCTTTGAGAGCCAAAATACCATCTGTGTGGTCCCAATGGTGATGAGTCACTAAGATTGCTTCAAGGTCATGCTGATTTTGATTTAGTCTTGCAAGTACCGTATTGGCGTCACCGGGATCAACGACCGCGGCTACTTTATTTTTGTTACAGCTGACATACCATATATAGTTGTCTTTAAATGCGAGTAGAGGCTCAACTTGCACCATTATAGATTGCCCTTTAAAGTACTGATGACTCATCCCTAATTATAACGAGCTACCTAAATGAAACCAGCATTAAGTTTCTTGCAAGGACCAAAGCCGATCGATTGGCAGGATTTTCCGCATGGAGATTACATTCGTTGTTGTATAGAGAGAAAAATAGGGCAGTGGTTACCACGAATGTTTGGTTATCATATGCTCAAACTGGGCACGTTAAGCGGGCAATTAGATACGTCAAAAAGCTCAATTAAGCATCAAGTATGTGTTGCACCTTTTGGTGCTCGTGTCGGTGTATTTGCCGAAATTGATGAACTTCCTTTTAGCGAAAACAGTATTGATGCCTGCATTTTAAGCCAAAGCTTGGAGTATCATTCCGATCCGCACCACATTCTTCGTGAAGCACACCGCACACTCATTCCTGGTGGGTATCTTGTTATCACTGGCTTTAATCCCTTTAGTTTAACGGGCCTTGCACACTTGTTGCCGTTTAGTTCTCAAAAACTTCCGTGGTCGGGGCGGTTTTTTACCCCTGCCAGAGTAAAAGATTGGTTAGATTTGCTCGGTTTTGAGATCGTTGCAGATGAACGATTTGTGCACTCATCATTAGCGAGAGGGAATCGCTTGTCACGTTTTGCGCCTTGGCGGCGTTTTTGTAAACAATACTTACGGCCAATGGGCAGTATCTACATGCTGGTGGCAAGAAAACGGGTGACGCCATTAACCCCGATTAAACCGAAATGGCACGCACGACCTAAACCGAGTTTCGCTCCTGTGAAGAACGCAGGACTTAGGCAATCCCGCGAACATAAAAGCCCTTTGGATTAATTCATCGAATCTACGATTGAGCCTCATAACCAGAATCATCTAGTAGGTTACTGGAAGAGGCCGCTTCTCGAGCTAAGGTGTCGACGATTTCGTTGTGTTCGTTACCACTGTGGCCTTTCACCCAATACCATTTAACAACAGGATGGCGATTAACGGCGTCATCCAAACGTTGCCACAGGTCAACATTTTTAACGGGCTGTTTAGCGGCCGTTCGCCAATTACGTTTTTTCCAGTTTGCAAGCCAACTCTCGATGCCTTGCTTTACATACTGACTGTCGGTGACGAGTTTTACGTTGCATGGCTCTTTGAGGACTTCAAGCCCAATTATTGCGGCCATTAATTCCATTCGATTATTGGTCGTGAGCTGATAACCTTGACTCAATCGTTTTTCATGTTTGCCATATTTTAATAAGACGCCGTAACCTCCTGGACCGGGATTACCCAAACATGAACCATCGGTGTAAATCTCAACTGTTTTTTGCACGTATCTATCGCTTTTTATGTAGAATGACAGTAATAAACTTAAACCATACCAAAGTTAGACGGTTTAAACATGTTAAAAAGACAAATTGTACTCGACACTGAAACCACCGGCATAGATCCAAAAGAAGGACACCGTATTATTGAAATAGGGTGTGTTGAACTGATTAATCGTCGTTTAACGGGGAATAACTTCCATGTTTATATCAACCCCGAGCGTGATATTGAAGATGAAGCAATCGATGTCCATGGTATTACCAATGAATTTTTACGCGATAAACCTAAATTTCACAACATTGCTCAAGAATTTATCGACTACATTCAAGGGGCTGAACTGGTTATCCATAATGCTCCGTTCGACGTGGGGTTTATGGATCATGAATTTGCCAAATGGGGAAAAACCCAGGCAAAGACAACCGATTTATGCACTGTGCTCGATACCCTTGATATGGCGCGTAAGATGCATCCGGGGCAGAAAAATAGCTTAGATGCACTGTGCCGTCGTTATGACATTGATAACTCAAAGCGAACCTTACACGGCGCTTTACTGGATTCTGAAATCCTAGCGGATGTGTATTTAGGTATGACCGGCGGTCAAGTTAAGCTTAACCTAGGTCAGAATAACGAAGCGATAAGTAAGGCTGGGCAGGGGGGATTTCGCCGATTAAATGAATCGCGAACACCATTAAAGGTTATTAGGGCCACGGCCGATGAAATACGAGTACATGAAGAGCGAATGCAACTGGTCGAAAAAGCGTCTGGTGGTTCTTTATGGTTTAAACAATAAAAGTAATTAAGGGTAATGATGGCGCGTTTCGGTTTATTATTCACACTCCTATTGTTTTGTTCTTGGTTTGCAGGGGCGAATCAAGACGAAGAGTCAAAAAAATATGGCCTAACCATGTTAAAACGTGATGGGGTCGTAAATGAAGTGCCATTGCTCAATAATCGATTTCGCATTGATTATCAAGTTGAAGAAATTACGATGTTATTTTTTCGACGCCCAGGTACGCCGGCCGTAGTCCTTGTTCAACCCGATGGCAGCAAGTTATACCCAACCCATTCATTAAATAACGAAAATCTCGAGTGGTACGATGAAGTAAGTTACGACCTTGTAATCATTCGTAATCCGACTCCAGGACCCTGGCAAGTCGTTGGTCAAGTACAACCAGATTCACGGATCATGATTTTAGGTGATATCACACTGGATGTTGACCCATTACCACCCCTTATTTTCCAAGGCGAAACGCTCAAAGTAACTGCTCGAGTCTTAAATGATGGAGCACCAATTAAGGTCGGGTACTTCCGGGATGTGGTAACACTTTACGTTGAATTCGTAAGCACGAACAATGATCAATATGATAACTTTGGTGCGGGTACAAAAAGTGTTACTGAGTTTCAAGATAATGGCCAAGACTTTGATGAACGTCCGATGGATGGCATTTTTACTGGCGAGTTTAAACTTTCTTTTCCTGCTGGAGAATGGCGTCCAGAATTTTCTATACAAACCCCAATTTTAAAAAGAAGGGTAGTTAAAGCGCCTTTGGTGGTGGCTGAGCCGCCTTTCGAATTTAAAATGGACATTGCCCCAGAAGGGGATCGCGCAGATCATGAGTTGCAGATCCGTATTGATCCAACAGTTGCGAAGCCAGACTCTGTGATTTTTCAAGGTAAAATATTCTATCCAAATGGCGAAGAGCAGTTGTTTACCCTTGGTAAAGAAGCCAGCTTGTATCGTATGTTAAAGGTCAAAAATTATGATTGGGGCCGTTATAGCATTGAATTGTCTGCATTTGGTGAAAATATAAATGGCCGAGAATTCATGGCGACGTTACCTTTATATAAGTTTGAAATCGATCGCCCTATTGAGAAAGTGCCTGAATTACAAAAGCCAATCTTTGAACCAGTTAATAAGCCACTTCAGCCACCAGAGCCGGAAATATCAACCACGGCGATGGTTGTGACGATTGTGTTTGGTAATTTAGTGATACTATTACTTGGGTGGGGCGCTGTGAGGGTTTTTGTGCAAAACAAACCTTTGTTGCCAGCGGTGGAACTACCGGGACTCAAAAAACTGTTCAAGAAAAAAACGTTAGATTTGGACGAGTTAGAAGAAGAATTAGCCGAAGAGAAGAAAGATGCACAAAAAAAGAACGACTCAGGTGAAATTTTGAACCTTTCGATGAAAGATCGCTAACTTTCTCGGTTTTTTTCAAAAAAACTGTTGACTCAGGTAGGGGCGATTCGTATTATTCACGCCGCTGTCAGGGCTCAAGCTTAAACAGCAAAATGTGGAGCGGTAGTTCAGTTGGTTAGAATACCGGCCTGTCACGCCGGGGGTCGCGGGTTCGAGTCCCGTCCGCTCCGCCACTTTCAGACAGCACAGTCTCAAACGCAGTGAATCAACACTTAAAAATTCCCAAAGTGGAGCGGTAGTTCAGTTGGTTAGAATACCGGCCTGTCACGCCGGGGGTCGCGGGTTCGAGTCCCGTCCGCTCCGCCACTTATAGACAGCACAGTCTCAAACGCAGTGAATCAACACTTAAAAATTCCCAAAGTGGAGCGGTAGTTCAGTTGGTTAGAATACCGGCCTGTCACGCCGGGGGTCGCGGGTTCGAGTCCCGTCCGCTCCGCCACTTTCAGACAGCACAGTCTTAAACGCTGCGAATAAACGCATAATAATTCCCCTATGGAGCGGTAGTTCAGTTGGTTAGAATACCGGCCTGTCACGCCGGGGGTCGCGGGTTCGAGTCCCGTCCGCTCCGCCATTTATAGACAGCACAGTCTTAAACGCTGCGAATAAACGCATAATAATTCCCCTATGGAGCGGTAGTTCAGTTGGTTAGAATACCGGCCTGTCACGCCGGGGGTCGCGGGTTCGAGTCCCGTCCGCTCCGCCATTTATAGACAGCACAGTCTGAAACGCTGCGAATAAACGCATAAAAATTCCCCTACGGAGCGGTAGTTCAGTTGGTTAGAATACCGGCCTGTCACGCCGGGGGTCGCGGGTTCGAGTCCCGTCCGCTCCGCCATTTATAGACAGCACAGTCTGAAACGCTGCGAATAAACGCATAAAAATTCCCCTATGGAGCGGTAGTTCAGTTGGTTAGAATACCGGCCTGTCACGCCGGGGGTCGCGGGTTCGAGTCCCGTCCGCTCCGCCATCAATTCTAAATAAATACAACTCTCAGTTTTTGGGTGTTTAAATACACTACAACTAGAAATGATCGATTATTTCTTCCTTTATCATCGGTTTCGATTCATTCTTATTGTGTCTCTAGTCTTTAGCCTACAAGACCTATTCTCTTCGACTCGGGATTATTGAGTTAGAGTCAATACTTCATCATTAGCCAATACCAATTTTTACCAATACTTGGTCATTTTGAGGGACCAAAGTGTCGCTCACGGCGTTAAAAATTTCTTATTTACGACTCCATGGATGCAGAAGGTAGAGCAATGCAGGAGCAATTGCTGAGAACACCTAAATAGCAAAGTTTTTATCGAGTAATCGAACTTTGAAATTCTAGCAATTACTCTCTTGTGCTCGGAGAGAGTCTGTATATGGGTATATATAATTCAAAAAAAGAATGAAACCGTTTGTTTCTATAATTCATACATTTAGTGTCGAATTTATGACAGCGATGTCTTTTTCTGTTGCCATTAGGTGAACAAGGTGTTATCTATAGTTCCCCTTTCAGGGGCTATCAATTTTTGGGGAACTTATGAATTATAAAAAAAACCTAATCGCCTTAAGTGTTGTTACGGCAACGTTTGGAGTGCATGCGAATACCGCGCCCGAATTACCGTTAACAAAACGTGATCCTCTCACTGTAGAGCAATGGCATTTGCAAAATACTGGTCAATCTGGCTTTTCACAATCAAATGGTGTTGCAGGAAATGACATGAATGTCGATTTTGCGGATCGTATGGGGATCAAAGGTCGCGGAATTACTGTGTCGGTTATTGATACTGGTGTTGAGATTTCGCATCCAGACTTGGCAGCGAACGTTGTAGCTGGCTCTCGTAATTTAATCGATGGCACTGATTTTCCAACAGACAACAATGGTCATGGTACGTCAGTAGCTGGTCTTATCGCAGCCGTAGAAGGCAATAATTTGGGTGGTCGAGGTGTTGCTCCTTACGCTAATCTTATTGGCTTTAATTTCCTAGATGAGCAATCCATGGCATCTTGGATGGTCTCTCATGGTTTATCGGAAGATTTTCGTCAATTAGACCGATTTACGGACCCTCGCGTGTTTAACCAAAGTTATGGTAGCACACCCGCTATTCCACTTAATGGCAGCCTTGAGGCTAACCCTGCGGCAGAACTCGAACAAATTATCATGCAGGATATTTCGGTGAACAGCCATTGGGGTCGAGGTGCGCAATACGTTAAATCTGCAGGTAACTCGTTTAGAAGTTACTCAGCGTATTTAGGTGGTGAGCGTTTCTTGGTCTTACCTTATGAAAATGACCAGTTTTTCTATAACAACAACCTGCCTTTTCATGATGCTAATATTGCAACGGATAACACAACATTTTGGAATCTAGTTGTTTCTGCATTAAACGCAAAAGGTGAATACTCTTCGTATTCATCCGTTGGTTCAAACGTATTTATGAGTGCTCCAGGTGGTGAATACGGCACGGCGGAGCCAGCGATGGTGACGACCGACTTAACGTCGTGTAGTAAAGGGATGAACCGCATAGGCCCTCACCAAAACCGCTTACATGGTGGATCGGAGCTTGATCCAACGTGTGACTTCACAGGGACAATGAATGGCACATCGTCAGCGGCGCCAAATATGGCGGGTGCAATTGCGACGGTAATGTCGGCAAATCCAGCGCTAAATGCTCGTACAGTAAAGCATTTACTTGCTCAGACAGCACGTAAAACACACGCGAATCACGAAGGAGTTGCATTGGCATTTGAGAATGCAGATGGAGAGCAAGTGTCTTACCAAGCGATCCCTGCATGGCAAACCAATGCGGCAGGTTATAATTTCCATTATTACTATGGTTTAGGTGCTGTAAACGTTGACGATGCGGTTTTCAAGGCGTTGTTTACAGGCGTTTCTTTGCCAAAACTACAAATTACATCTTGGCAGAAAACACAGGCACAGCAAACGATACCGGATGCAAGTTTAGAAGGCGCGGTAAGCTCAACAACCGTGAATGAATCATTGACGATTGAAGCGGTGCAATTAAAAGTCAATATCGACCACAGTCGTGTGCGTGATATTGCTATCGAATTAGTGTCGCCATCAGGCACGACGAGCACCGTGTTAAGCCCTCGAACCGGTTTCCTTGCGGGCAACAAAGGTGGGTTCACTGATACGGTATTGCTCAGTCACCATTTCTACGGTGAAAATTCACAAGGCAACTGGACTATTCGCGTTATTGATACGGATAAAGGTAGCTCGCGTACCTTGATTTACAATGCTAAGCACGGTATTTACTCGTACAACACCAAAAACAATGAGCTTGATGGTGTACTAAAAGATTGGTCTTTAAGAGTTTATGGTCACTAAGGAGACGCACATGAAAAAGATATCACTAATAGTCGCGCTTGCGTTTTCAAGTTCAGTATTTGCGAATGACCCTGTTGATGCGACTGAGTTAAGTCAGTTTGAAATTCAAGATGCTGGTGTGCTCAATGGCTCAAGTTTTGATTCAGTTAACACCGCTGAGCGTATTGAAAAGGGCCAGATCCTGGTCGGTCAAGCGGGTTTAGAAGCGTATACAGCTTCAGGTGAAGTGGTTGTTAAGCTTGCTTCGTTTGCGGATGCGAATAAGCTTGCAAAAGCACATAATTTAACGTTAAAGCAGGCCTACAAGGACTTTTATATCATTACTTCTTCGGTTAATGATTTAAACCAAGTCTTAGCGGCGTTGAAGAAAGATGGCACCGTCGTTTCAGCAAGTATTGACTTGCGAGACCTAGGGGTTGGCGTCGAATAGGCGTCGTTATTGTGGCAAGGTAATCCCTTGCCACTTTTGCAATTTACGATTCTTGCCATATAGTAAATACATAACTTTAGATTTGGATCGCAAATGGTAGCGAAAGTCTTTCTCTTCGTTCAGTTAGTGTATTTATTAGCCGCTTTTTCTTCTGCGGCGTCTTCCCAAACGAGAGTGCATTGGTATACCGAAGATTACCCACCATTTAATTACGTTCATGAAGGTAAGCTTGAAGGCCTATCGATTAAAGTGCTTAACTTAATGCATCAAAAGCTAGAATGGCATTTTGATGAAAGTGACGTGTTGTTAATGCCGTGGGCCCGTGTTTATTATACACTCGAAGAAAGCGCAGATGCGTGCGTGTTTTCCATTGTACACACTCCTGAAAGAGAATCCCGTTTTCAGTTTATAGGGCCAATGATGGAGAATACCGTTTCTATTATTGGCTATAAGGACAGTGATTACTCTAATGTTGAGTTAAGAAACATACCAGATATACGAATCGGTGTTGTAAAGAATGATATTGGGCATCAATTGCTTATAAAAGAGGGATTTAAAGAATATCAGTTTGTGTATTTGAAAACGGGTTTCGAATTGGTTCGCATGCTCAAAATGCGCCGAGTTGATTTAATCGCCTACGGTGATGTCATCGCTCATTTTCAGTTTAATAGAGCACAAATAGAACCCAGTGATTATAAAGTTGTACAGCCTTTATTTAGTTCCTCTATTGGGTTTGCCTGCAACAAAGCGGTGTCGAGAGAATATATTAAAAAAATGAATGAAGCGTTGCAGCTCGTTTTGCAAGAAAATCCGAACGTGATTAACTGGGAAGTAAATAAGTAAATTTTATTGGCCGAAGTTTAGATCTTTAAGTGGATTAAAAAAGGGCCGGTCGGCCCTTGTGCGTGATTATAATGTTGCAAAAAAGCAACCAAATCCAGGAAGAATTAATTCACCATTACTGAAGTTACCCGTGTGGTGTTCGAGTTCCTTGTGAGAGTATAGCGTTTTTAGCTCAAGCTCGAGTGTTGCCTCTACGGGGCTTAAATTAAATGCACATAGCATCGTTTCGCCGTCTAAGGTACGATAAAACGCAAGCACAGGCTCTTGGGTATCAATAAATTCAATGTCGCCATATTTCAAGACTGATTTATCGCTTCGCCACGCCATGAAATGACGGTAACGATTTAACGTCGACGACGCTTTATCGGTTTGTTCACTTACCGCCAACTTAGCGTGATTTGCCTCCATTGGTAACCAAGGCTTAGCTTTACTAAACCCAAGTTGCTTTGCTTCTTTTTCCCAAGGCATCGGCGTTCTGCATCCATCACGACCTTTAAAGTTTGGCCAAAATGTCTTGCCATAGGGGTCTTGCAGATCTTCAAAGGCTACATCGGCTTCACCAAGACCAAGTTCTTCGCCTTGGTACATACAAACACTGCCGCGCAGAGACCCTAATAACGCACTCAGCATCGATGCTTGAAGCGGGTTACCTTTGCCACCAGTTTGATCCCATCTAGAGGCGACGCGCTCAACATCATGATTGCTGAATGCCCAACAGGGCCATCCCTCAGTCATCACTTCTTCTAAGCGAGATACTGTTTCACGAATGTATTTTGCACTGTAATCATTCGTCAATAACTCGAAACTGTAACCCATATGGAGTTTGTTACCATCAGAGGTGTATTCTGCCATGGTCGCAAGCGAATCTTCAGACGAGATTTCGCCCAAACTAACCGTACCAGGATAGCGATCTAGCAGGGCACGGATAGCTTCCATAAAAGCTAAATTCTCTGGTTGGGTATTGTTGTAATAGTGATATTGAAAGGCATAAGGATTGTCTTCACTAAACCCGCGACCTTGGCGCAGCTCTTTTGGTTTAGCTGGATTATCGCGAAGAAGTTTATCGTGATAACAAAAATTTATCGCATCCAGTCTGAAGCCATCAACGCCTTTTTTTAACCAAAATTCAACATTGTCCAGAACTGCTTTCCTTACATCAGGATTATGGAAATTTAGATCCGGTTGTTCCGTTAGAAAATTATGTAAATAGTATTGACCACGGCGTGGTTCCCATTGCCAAGCTGGACCACCAAAAATAGACAGCCAATTATTTGGTTGTGTACCATCCGGTTTTGCATCTGCCCAAACGTACCAATCCGCTTTGTCGTTTGTTTTGTCTTCGCGACTTTCAGTAAACCATTGATGTTGATGGGATGTATGGCTAAGTACTTGGTCAATGATAATTTTAATATCGCGAGCGTGAGCTTGCTCGATTAAAGTATCAAAATCCTCGATATCACCAAACATCGGATCGACATCGCGGTAATCTGAAATGTCGTATCCAAAGTCTTTCATTGGTGACTTAAAGAAGGGCGAGATCCAAATGGCATCGACACCGAGGCTCTTAATATAGTCAAGACGTTTGATGATACCTTGAAGATCACCGATCCCGTCATGGTTCGTGTCTTGAAAGCTGCGAGGGTAAACTTGGTATATGACCGCGCCTTTCCACCATTGATTGTTCGCCATGCATATTCTCCATCTATTCGTACACATGCACTCAGATAATGGAATGAAGAATACGTTATCGCTTGAAACCTGTAAAAACCCTGCATACGTATGCACGTGAAATGAGTTATTTTTACTTTTAAGAGCTGAACCATTGAGAAGGTAAAAAAAGTGTCATAAAACTTTACCAATCTAAAAAAGGATAAACTGCATTTAATAGAAAAGGACATATGACCTCAGTGTTTTAATAGGAAAAGGTCAATGATGGAACTTCATAATTGGTAAGACCATTTTGCAGGTGGGGTTTTTATGCAACAAATGAGTGGTTCGTCAGTATTATTTAGTGAAAATGTTCCTGAATTATGGAATTAAAAATAAGAAAAAAGTTCAGAAAATATTATGATTGCTAACATTTGTGGGTTTTAAAAATAAAAGTCAATAAAAACATGTTGATACAGTATTTTATTGTGAACATTTTGTGAAACCAGAAAGTTTAGCCTACTCTTGAATACGTATGCATAAAGTTGTTTATAAAAAAGCTCGAGCGCTACTATTTGCAATGACAACAAACGTCGCTGGTAAAAAACACAATTAAACTTAATGTTGCACAACGAAAGAACAATCGTTTGGACAACACCGCAATAAACCTATTGCGGCTACTAGCAAATAAACGGCTTAATGGGATAAAACACTATGTCAATGTTCAAACCAAGTATGCTCACTCTTGCCCTCGTTGCGGCAGGCGTAAGCAGCCACTCTGTATACGCAGCTGAAGAGCAAGCGAAAAAAGAAGATGTTGAAGTAATTGAAGTTAAAGGCTTCCGTGCCAGTGTGGTTGAGTCTATCAACACAAAGCGTTTTTCAACAGAGGTTGTAGAATCAATTTCAGCGGAAGACATTGGTAAGCTGCCAGATTCGTCAATTGCAGAATCAATCGCTCGTCTACCTGGTCTCACAGCACAACGCTTAGATGGTCGTGCAAGTCGTGTATCGATTCGTGGTTTTGGTGAAAACGAAAGCGCAACGACCTTCAATGGTCGCGAACAAGTCTCAATTTCTGATAACCGTGGTGTTGAATTCGACCTCTATCCATCAGAAATCATGAGCGCGGTTACCGTATATAAAACACCTAGCGCGTCAATTGAAGCGGAAGGCATTGCTGGTGTTATCAATATGCAAACCATTAAGCCGTTGAGTATTGATGAGCGAGTATTTCAAGTTAATGGTCAGTACGAGCAAACGAGTTTAGAAAAGCTAAACCCAGATGGTAATGACAGCGGATTCCGTGGCACGGTATCGTACATTGATAAGTTTGCTGACGATACTTTAGGTGTTGCGTTCGCTTATACAACAATGACATCACCTAACCAAGAAAAGCGCTGGAACGCGTGGGGTTACCCAGAATTTGACGCCAATGGTCAGAAATTCTCTATTTTAGGTGGCGCAAAACCGTTTGTTCGTTCATCGACACTTGAACGTGATTCAGCAATGTTAGTAGTAGAAGCTGCACCATCAGACAAACTATCAATGGTGTTTGATGCGCTTTATGTTGACTTTAAAGACGAAAAAATTCTACGCGGTATCGAAATTCCATTTGCATGGGGTCAAGGTAGCATTTCAGGCGAATCTGCAACAGTAGATCCTGAAACTGGCTTTGTAACGTCTGCACTAACGCAAGGTCAACGTGTAGTTGTGCGTAACGATTACGAAGACCGCAGTGCGGAGTTAACGTCGTTTGGTTTTAATTCAAAATACAACGTTGACACAGATTTAACCGTTGAGTTTGATGCGAGTTACTCAAGTGTTGATCGCGAAATTTGGAGCTTGGAAAGTTACTCAGGTACAGGCCGTGGTAACGACCGTGGTATCGCAGATAACATTGGTTATGCATTTAATGGCGCAAATACCGGTGCACAGTTCTCGCATCAATTAGATTACAGTGACTACAACTTAATTAAAATCGGTGGTCCACTTTCATGGGGCTGGAGTTCAGCACTGAATGAAAAGTACGGTGTTGTGGGTACTGATTACGAAAACCAATTGCAAGACGGTTTTATTAACGCACCAACTATCGATGACGAGCTGATGTCATTGAAACTTGCTGCGAAGAAAACACTTGAATCGGATTTAGTAAGCTCAGTAGAGTTTGGTATTTCATATCGCGACCGTGAAAAAACGAAAATGTCAGAAGGTTACTTCATGACGGTAAGTTCGTTCTCGTATCCTGACAATCCAGGTATGCTAACGGTGCCAGAGGAATATCGCTTAGGCACGGCAAATCTTGATTTCATTGGTATGGGTAACATGATCGCCTACGATTCACGTCGTATGGTACAAGATGGTATGTTTGGTTTATTAAAAGAAAGCCTAACAAACCCAAGTCACGCGACTAAATCGTGGCAAGTGGCTGAAGAAGTTACCGCGGCATTCGCACAAGCGAACATTGATACAGAAGTATCTGGCATGCCATTGAAAGGGAATGCGGGCTTACGTTATGTGAAAACAACGCAATCTTCTCGCGGTAATGCCTTTGGTGTTGTGGGCGGCAAAGTTCAATTGTCACCAACACACATAGAGCACGATTACTCGCATTTCCTACCAAGCTTGAACTTGTCATTGACTATTGATGACCAACAAACTGTTCGTTTTGGTGCGGCAAAAACGATTTCACGTCCTCGTTTGGATGAAATGAATGCCTCAATCAATGCCTCATACAGTCAAACGCCAGATGAAAATGGTAATTACTGGAGCGTAAGTGGCGGTAACCCATCGCTCGAACCAAAAGAAGCAGTTGGTATTGATTTAACATACGAAAACTACTTTAGCCCAGAAGGTTACTTCTCTGTCGCGGTGTTTAATAAAAACCTGACCTCTTGGATTTTCGACGGTAAGTATAATATCGATATGACTGGTGTCGCCGATCCTTCAACGGGTGAAATCCCTGCGAACAGTAATGGTTCAGGTAGTGGTAAAGTGAATGGCGGTGGTGGTACGCTTTGGGGTTACGAGCTTTCACTCGCGCTTCCATTTAATGTCTTCCACGACAGTCTCGATGGTTTTGGTTTAATTGCGAGCCACACGAAAGTTAATTCAGATATTGAAGACCAAAAGGGTAACGAATATCAGCTTCCTGGACTGTCTGATAAGATCCAAAGTTTAACGGTATACTTCGAGAAAAATGGTATTCAAGCGCGTACAAGTATGCGTAAACGTGATGACTTTAAGGGCGATGTTTACGGTTTAGGCTTTAACACAGATCAAGTGGATATTCTGGGTGAAACTATTTGGGATGCGCAAATTGGCTACGACTTCAGTGAAGGTGGTGTAGACAGCTTGAAAGGCTTATCTGTGACATTCCAAGTTCAGAACATTACTGAAGAACCGTTTACGTCACTGTCTGGTGATAATGCACTTCAGGTACGTGACTACCAAGATTATGGTCGTACTTATTTGCTTGGTTTTAGCTACAAGTTCTAATATTGCGTGATGATTAGAATGATGTGAGTTGTAAGCCCTTGTTGATTCCCCCAACAAGGGCTTTTTTATTGGGATAAAAAATGAATAAAAGAATTGGAAACGTCGTTATTGTTGGTGGTGGCACAGCAGGCTGGATCACAGCGTCATTGATGGCAAAGGTGTTAGGTAAGGCGGTGTCAATTACGTTAGTGGAATCAGATGATATTGCAACCATTGGTGTTGGTGAGGCAAGTATTCCGCCTATGCAACCTTTTAATCAGGCGCTTGGCATCAATGAAGCTGAGTTTATGGCTCACACTAAATCAACAATAAAACTTGGTATCCAATTTGAAGGCTGGGGAAAGGCGACAGATAGTTATATGCATGCCTTTGGTGGCATAGGTAAAAATTTCCCATTTTGTGACTTTTATCATTTTTGGTTGCGTGCTAGGGCTGCCAATAAAGGTGGCGATTTTTGGGACTATTCACTGAATTTTCAAGCAGCAAAAGCCGGCAAGTTTAATCATCTCAATCAGATCCCAGGTACTGCCTTACCCGGACTTTCTTATGCCTATCATTTCGATGCTGGCCTTTATGCGCGATTTTTGCGAGAAAAAGCGCAAGCATGGGGAGTTAAGCGTATTGAAGGGAAGATCGAAGAAGTCCGTCAGTGTAAGACTTCAGGTTTTATCCGTGAGCTTGTTTTACAAAGTAAAGAAGTGATTTCAGGCGATTTATTTGTAGATTGTTCCGGGTTACACGCGTTGTTAATTGATAAAACGTTAAATGCAGGATTTGAAGATTGGTCTCATTGGTTGTTGTGTGATAGCGCCATGGCCGTACCATGTGCGCATGGTAATGAAAAGGTCCTGCCATACACTCGTTCCATTGCTCATGATAGTGGTTGGCAATGGCAGATCCCGCTTCAGCATCGCATTGGCAATGGACTTGTTTATTCAAGTCGTTACTTAGATGATGAGGCAGCTAAATCGCTGTTAATGGAAAACCTGCCAGGTAAGGCTCTCGCTGAGCCAAGAAAAATTAAGTTTAGAACTGGGCGGATCAGAGCGCCTTGGACAAAAAACGTTGTTGCAATTGGATTATCAAGTGGTTTCTTGGAACCTTTGGAGTCAACGAGTATTCACCTTATTCAAACGGCCGCTGTGCGTCTTATTAAACATTTTCCGCATCAAGGTATCGCCAATGAACAGCAGGACGCGTTTAATCAACAAAGCAAAATTGAATTTGAACGGATCCGTGATTTTATCATTCTTCATTATGCCTTGAATGAACGCACCGACAGCGCTTTTTGGCGTCATTGCGCTCAAATGAACCTACCTAAGACGCTAACCGACAAACTCGCGCTCTATAAATCAACCGGTAAGCTCTTTCGTGAAGACGAGGAATTATTCACTGAAATAGCGTGGCAACAAGTGTTGATAGGTCAGGGGCTAGTGCCAGATGATTTTCACCCACTTGCCAATGTATTGACTGATACTCAGCTCGATGATCTGTTCGATAGTCTAAATACCTTGACGCAACAAACAGTAAAAGGCTTAGCCTCTCATAATGAATTTTTGGAGAAGTTTGCTCGTGGTTAGATTCACCTCTTTTTTATGGGTTATTGCCGCAACAGCCGGTTTATTTAGTATTGATGCCTTAGCAACAAACACAGTTCATTCTGTTGCTCCAACAAGTTGGTGGGTTGGCATGGAAAACCCGAAACTGCAAATTATGGTACACGGACCTAATGCAAAGCAACCTTGGCAGATAGTAACCAAAGGAAACGAGAAATCTGAAACCGGGATCGTATTACAGTCGATAGAGTTCACGGAGAACAACAATTATGCATTTCTAAATGTACAGATAGAGAAAGACGCTCGTCCGAGCTCACTGACTTTTGAAAGTGAAGATGGGACATTACGTTTCGAATATGTGTTTGATGGACGAGAAGCAAATAGTCGCTTTAGACAAGGGTTTACCGCGAAAGACACCATTTATTTAATTACGCCTGACAGGTTTGCGAATGGCAATGATAGAAATGATGCTCACCCGAGTATGCTTGAGCGGCCAGATCCGGTTTATCGAGGCGGCCGTCATGGTGGTGATATTCAAGGTGTTATTGACCATTTAGCCTATTTAAGTGACCTTGGTATTACTCAATTATGGCTTTCTCCTGTACTCGAAAACAACATGGCACATTATTCATACCATGGTTATTCCATTACGGATTTATATAAAGTGGATCCGCGCATGGGTGATAATGCCTTATATAAAAAGCTAGCAATTGAAGCTAAGCGCTATGGTATCGGCCTTATTATGGATATGGTACCAAACCATATCGGGAGTGAGCATGTTTGGATGAAAGACATGCCGAGCCTTGATTGGATTAATTATCGTGGAGAGTTTGTGGGGACTAGCCATGCGAGGCAAACTGTACAAGATGTGCACGCCAGTGAATACGACAAACGGCGCTTCGTGGATGGTTGGTTTGTGCCAACAATGCCCGATCTGAATCAACGGAACCCGTTTTTAGCCACTTACTTAACACAAAACGCAATTTGGTGGATTGAGTATGCCAATCTCAGTGGTTTTCGAATCGATACATTCCCTTATTCTGACAAAGTTTTCTTGGCGAATTGGCTACGTGCGATTTTTGCAGAATATCCCGATTTTAATGTGGTCGGTGAAGAGTGGACAACGCAAACAGCGATTGCCGCTTATTGGCAAAAAGGCCAGAATAATAAAGATGGCTATGAATCTCATTTGCCTGCGCTAATGGACTTTTCACTGCAAGAGGCGTTAGTTGAAGCGCTTAATGAAGAAGAGAGTTGGAATACTGGATGGGTTAAAGTTTATCAATCAATAGCCAATGATTTCCTGTTTAAGGATCCAAACCAGTTGCTCGTCTTCGGTGACAACCATGACATGAGTAGGCTTCATACACAATTAAAGCAAAACGTTGAACATACTAAGTTAGCAATGACGTTACTGCTTACAACGCGTGGGATCCCGCAAATCTATTATGGCACTGAAATTTTGCTCGATAATGGCGATTCGAATGATCACGGAGACATCAGAATCGATTTTCCTGGTGGGTTTAAACATCATGTAGCGGATGCGAAAACAGGCCAAGGCTTAAGCGCTGAGCAACTCGCCATGCAGCAATACATTAAACAGCTACTCTCTTTGCGCAAACGCTATCCGCAATTGTCTGGGGATTGGCTGCTTCACTTTAGCCCATTTGATGGTATTTATGCGTATGCACGAAATATCAAACATGACGCGACGAATAAGCCGATTTTGGTGTTACTCAATAAAAGCTCGAAGGCAAGGACAATTGACAGCGAGCGTTTTAACGAGGTGATAGGTGAGCAAAAAGAGGCAACCGATTTACTGAGTGGAAAAAAGCATGACTTTGAAAGACTTGTCGTGCCAGCGAAGTCAGCCCTGGTGTTATCTCTGTAACGATTCATTCGCAAGGCGCTATTTAGCGCCTTTGTTTTTATCTAGAAGCGCACGAATTTGAACCAAGTGAATACGTATGCAAATGGTTTCCACTGTTGGTCAGCGCAAGTAGACTCAATGTGATAACAAGATGACAACTAAGATAGCGATGATTAAAACGTATAAAAGTATATTCGCGACGACAAAGCGTCACACTAAAAAGATAAGCGCAGCGCTTTGCGTTGGTGCTTCTGTTATAGGGCTCGCCTCGTGTAGTGAACCACAAAAAGAGGTTCTTGCGGGTAAACTCGACAATCAACCTAATGCAGCAACTTTGTCGGTAACCGTCACCAAACCAGTTGTCTATCAGGTCTTTACTCGACTCTTTGGAAATACTAACACCACAAATACGCCTTGGGGCACCCTCGAGGAAAATGGTGTAGGTAAATTTGCAGACTTTACGCCTCGCGCTTTATCGGAAATTAAATCCATGGGTGTTACCCATATTTGGTATACCGGTGTATTACATCATGCTTTGGTAGGTGATTATCAGCATCTTGGTATATCTGCAGACGATCCTGATGTGGTGAAAGGCCGAGCAGGGTCGCCTTATGCAATAAAAGATTATTTTAATGTCAATCCTGATCTTGCTACGGATGCTGCACACCGTTTGTCTGAATTTGAGGCGTTAATAGCCCGCTCACACGATGCGGGTCTAAAAGTGATTATTGACATTGTCCCGAACCACATCGCACGAAATTACTTTTCAATAACCTTACCAGAAGGGGTGGAAAATTTTGGCGCACAAGATGACACCCGTGTCGTTTACGCAAAGGACAACAATTTCTACTACATTCCTGATAGCGAATTTTCAGTGCCAGATGATGAAAATTATCGGCCGCTCGGAGGTGAGGCGCACCCTCTCGCCGATGGCAAATTTATAGAAGTCCCGGCCAAGTGGACCGGAAATGGTAGCCGAGCCGCAAAACCAGACATAAACGATTGGTATGAAACTGTAAAAGTAAATTACGGTGTAAAACCAGATGGGAGTTATGATTTTGCGAGTTTACCGGCACACTACGCCTCGCAGAGTTTTCAAGCGCATTACGCGTTTTGGGCTGAACAAACAGTGCCGAATAGTTGGCTCAAGTTTCGTCAAATTGTCGAATATTGGCTTGATAAAGGTGTTGATGGTTTTCGTTACGATATGGCTGAAATGGTCCCTGTGGAATTTTGGAGCTATTTAAATTCTGCGATTAAAATGAAAAATCCTAATGCGTTCATTCTTGCTGAAGTTTACAACCCTTCGCTTTATCGAAATTACGTTCAACTTGGCAAAATGGACTACCTGTACGATAAAGTTGGCTTTTACGATTCGCTAAAACGGGTGATGCAAAACAAAGGGCCAGTGTCGGATATTTGGACACAGTTCGAACAGGTTACTGACATTGAACAAAATATGCTGCATTTTTTGGAAAATCACGATGAGCAGCGTATTGCATCGCCTGAGTTTGCCGGAAATGCAGAGATTGGCAAGCCTGCAATGGTTGTGTCGCACTTAATCTCTAATGCGGCTACCATGATTTATTTTGGACAAACCGTTGGGGAAGATGGATCGGAAGACGCTGGTTTTGGTAAACCCAGTCGTACCAGTATTTTCGACTACATCGGTGTTCCTGCACATCAAGCGTGGATGAATGAAGGAAAGTTTGATGGAGGCCGGCTCACGAGTACTCAAAAAGCATTGCGGCATTACTATCAACGCTTGTTAAATCTGCGGACCTTAAAAAGTGTTCAATTCGGCAAAACGATTCGCCTAGAACCAAACGACGAACAAGTGATGGCGTTTGCAAGAGCGCACGCTAATCAACGGTTGATCGTTGTTAGTAACTTTTCGACAAACCAAACGAAAACGATTTCGCTATCCTTGCCTCTTAATTTTAAAGGCAAGTTTATTGATGTACTTGAAAATCATCAATCCCAAACGATAAGTTCAGGCCAACTGGACATTACCTTGGCACCACTTGCAAGTGTTGTCTATCAAGTTGAGAGTCACTAATGGAACAACAAAAACCCCAATTGAGTTTTTGGCAGATCTGGAATATGTGCTTTGGTTTTCTGGGCATACAATTTGGATTTGCACTTCAAAACGGTAACGTAAGCCGCATTTTTCAGACCCTAGGTGCTGCGGTCGATGACATTCCAATTCTTTGGGTTGCGGCCCCGCTGACAGGACTCATTGTTCAACCTATTATCGGCTACTGGAGTGATAAAACGTGGAATCGTTTTGGTCGCCGCCGCCCATTCTTTTTCTATGGGGCTGTGCTTACGACTCTATCTTTGTTCATTATGCCGAATTCTCCAACCCTTTGGATTGCAGCTGGTATGCTTTGGATTATGGATGCATCCATTAACGTGACAATGGAGCCATTTCGCGCTCTCGTTGGCGATAATTTGCCTTTAAATCAGAGAGCTACTGGCTATTCGATGCAAAGTTTTTTTATTGGAATTGGTGCGGTTGTTGCCTCATTAATGCCATGGATTATGACAAATTGGCTCGAGATTAGTAATACCGCAGCACCGGGTGAAATACCTGAGTCGGTGCAATATGCGTTCTATTTTGGCGGCGCGGTATTGTTAGTGGCGGTATTTTGGACCGTATTTACAACAAAAGAGTATACGCCGGAACAACTCGCTTCGTTTGAACAAGCTAGCGACGCTAAAGAATCTAGTGCAACGTCTGGAAATGTTAATTTTGCTAAAGTAGCCCTGGTATTAGGTTTCGCTGGCGCTTCAGTACTTGCTAGCGTCTTTGGATTTTCGCTAGAAAAAGAATTGTATTTGCTCGGTGGGCTATTAGTCACATTTTGCTTCGTGTTACTACTTGCTGGTTGGTATCAAAATCAGCAAAAGACAGATAGCGGTTTTTACCACATTATGTTTGATTTAATGACCATGCCAAAAACAATGAAGCAATTGGCTCTGGTCCAGTTTTTCTCTTGGTTTGCTTTGTTTGCCATGTGGATTTACACCACACCTGCTGTAACGAGTTTCCATTACCTGAGCACTGACGTCACGTCAAAAGCGTATAACGACGGTGCCGATTGGGTTGGTGTACTGTTTGCAGCATACAATGGATTTGCCGCTTTGGCTGCCATGTGCATTCCATTTATCTCTAGACGTGTAGGTTTAAAGTTTTCCCACGCGTTTAATCTTATTTTAGGGGCACTTGGTTTACTTAGCTTTAAGTTTATATCCGATCCCACTTATCTTTGGGTGCCAATGATTGGTGTCGGCTTTGCGTGGGCATCAATTCTATCTTTGCCTTACGCCATGTTAAGTAATTCGGTACCGCAAAACAAAATGGGGGTGTATATGGGGATTTTCAATTTCTTCATAGTTATCCCCCAACTCCTTGCAGCAAGCGTGCTTGGCGTTTTGCTTAAATCAGCTTTTGATAATCAACCTATTTATGCACTGATTATTGGTGGTGTTGCGTATTTATTGGCAGCGCTTTCGGTAACACGAGTGAAGTTATAAGAGGATAAAATGAAAAAAACAATATCGATTCTAGCCCTTGCTGTCGCTTCTGTGTTAAGTGCCTGTTCAAAGCAGCCTACCGTACTTGAAGCTGTGGCTCCTGGTGCTCCGGGGGATAAACCATTTTGGGCCTATTCGGGTAAAACTGGAATAGGTACTTCTTACGAGCACTATGTGGATGGCCAGTACGCAAATAACACGGTTACAGGCGATGTATCAAAAGTGTGGTTTTCTATTGCTCAGGGCAGGATCACCGAAACGATGTTTGGCTTGATCCACGAAGCACAAATCAAAGACATGCAGTTTATTGTAGTTGGTAAAGATTACACCGTAACGGAGCACGATAAGTTAGAGGTGAGCATTGATTATTTGCATAAAGACGCAGATGGTCGTCCACTCTCTTTAGCGTATAAAGTTACGAGTAAAGATCCTCAAGGTCGGTTCACGTTAGAAAAACACATCTTTACAGATCCTAACGGTCAAACGCTGTTTGTTAGAGCGAGTGTAGACGCACAAGAAGACGTGACTTTATTTGTAAATGTTAACCCTTATGTCAATAACAGTGGTTTAGGTGACATGGCGCATGTGGATGCACGTGGCCTAGTGGCCTTTGAGGGTGAGCGTTTCCTTACGCTGCAAGCAAGTAAGCCATTTGCAGAGGCATCTGTTGGCTTTACCGGCGTCAGTGATAACCTAAAGGCGCTGAAAAGCACACAAAAAATAACGCAAGCTTATCACTCAACAGGTGAACAAGCAGGAAACGTAAATTGGTTAGCGTCAGTAGGTCACGTTAAATCTGGAGAGGTCGTTGATTTTGCGCTTAGCGTTGGCTCGTCACTTGACGGGAGTTTTGCCGAAGGCCAGAAAACACTGACGAGTGGCTATGATAAAGTATTGGCGCAGTACAATGGCATTGGCGAAAATGTCGGATGGGAAGATTACCTTGCAAGTCTTTCGCCGCTAACCTCACTTTATTCAGTAACAGCTGACCAAGGTAAACTTCTAAATACGTCAGCCATGGTATTAAAAGCGCAAGAAGATAAAACGCACGCAGGTGCGTTAATTGCCTCATTATCAAACCCTTGGGGTGATACCGTATCAGCAGAAGAAGGCAAAACAGGCTATAAAGCCGTTTGGGTTCGTGACTTTTATCAAGTCGCAATGGCGTTTATGGCTATGGGTGATAGCCAAACAGCACTCACGGCCTTTGAATACTTGCAAAAAGTTCAGGTTACTGACAAAACACCGGGTAATCAAGGTGACACAGGTTGGTTCTTGCAAAAAACACACGTTGATGGCGAGCTAGAATGGGTTGCAGTGCAATTAGACCAAACCGCGATGCCAATTATGCTAGCCTGGAAACTGTGGCAATCAGGCGTCTTGTCTCAAGAAAAGTTACAGTATTGGTACACCAACATGCTTAAGCCTGCGGCGAACTTTTTGGTTGATGGTGGTAAGGCAAAAATCTTGTGGAATGATACTGATATTCTGCCACCGATGACTCAGCAAGAGCGATGGGAAGAGCAATTCGGTTATTCTCCTTCTACAACAGCTGCAATCATTGCAGGTTTAATCACAGCAAGTGATATCGCGAAACAAGCGAATGATTTGGAAAGTGCAGAGCGTTTTCTTGAGACGGCGAAGCAGTACGATGGACAAGTTGAAGCATTGATGTTCACGACAAAAGGGAACTTGCCAAGTGAAGTATCAGATGGTCAGTATTTTATTCGAATTGGTCAAGATAAAGATCCAAACAGCAGCACAACGTTAAATGATAACAATGGCCGCAGTGGATTGGATAAAAAGCACATTATTGACGGCGGGTTTTTAGAGTTAGTGCGTTATGGCGTTCGCGCTGCTGATGCGCCAAGTATCGTTGCAACATTGCCGGAATACGATGATGAAACCCTTGAAGATAATTTACGCGTAAAATACAGCTTTACCTTTGAAGGAGTAGAAGGTGCTTTCCCTGGCTTTAGACGCTATGGAAACGATGGTTATGGTGAAGATGAACAAACAGGGGCTAACTATGCGGCACAAGGCCATAATACACCAGGTCAACGTGGGCGAGTGTGGCCATTCTTTACGGGTGAACGTGGTCACTATGAGCTTGCTAAACTAACTCAGTCGGGACAACTTAGTGAGCAATCATTGAATGACTTAGTAAATACCTATGTTAAGGGCATGGAGTTATTTGCCAATGAAGGCATGATGCTGCCTGAGCAAGTTTGGGACAACGTTGGTACAAATAGCCACAATTACCAATTTGGTGAAGGTACAAATTCTGCGACGCCATTAGCTTGGACACACGCTGAGTACGTGAAACTGTTGCGCTCGCTCAGTGACAAAAATGTGTGGGATCATTATCCAATAGTTGAAACGACATTAAAAAAATAGAACGTGCGAAGCTAAGAGAAAAGCCGATAAGCAATCACTTATCGGCTTTTTTATCGTTTCGCTGTTGAATTACGGACAATTAATCGAGGTGGCAGTAGCGTGGATTCCACACTTTGACCTTTAATTAAATTCAATAGGTTAGCAACCAACATCTGACCCGCTAGTGTCGTGTTTTGTTGAACAGTGGTTAAAGCCGGCGAGACATAGCTCGCTGCGGAAATATTATCAAAACCAATTACACTCACGTCTTCTGGTACACGAATACTCGCTTCTTGAAGCGCTTTAATTGCACCAATAGCAATCAAGTCGCTGGCAGCAAAAAGCGCGTTGAATTTCACGTTGTTGGCAATAAGGGATCGAGTGGCGTGATAACCAGAGGTTTCTGTTGAGATGGCGTTAGCGATGTTTCGCTCACCCAGTAGAATGCGGTTTTTGGCTAAACCATCTTTAAAGCCTTTATAACGATCAAAAAACTCAGGACTGTGATTAGACGCATCGCCAATAAAAACCGCATTTGTTCGTTTGATCTCGACTAAATGTTCGGCGGCGAGTTGTCCACCACCATAATTATCGCATTTCACAGTAAGATCGGGACGATTATCAACACTTGCTCCCCAACAAACAAATTTAGTGTTGTTGTCAAGCAGTCGCTGTAAGCGTGACTGATAGTCCATGTAATCCCCATAGCCGAGCAAAATGATACCATCAGCGCGGTGACTGTCTTCGTAATCTGCTCGCCAATCGTCGCTAATTTGCTGGAAAGACACGAGCAAATCATAGCCTTGCTTAGCGCAAGCTCGAGTGATACTGCCTAGCATATTGAGGAAAAATGGGTTGATTTGAGATTCATCACCCGTTGGATCTTCAAACAGTAAGCAAGCAAGCGTACTACTTTGTTGAGTACGCAGGTTACTGGCGTTTTTATCAACTTTATAATTAAGTTCACGGGCAACTTCTCTAACTCGACGCTTAGTTTCTTCATTGACCAGCGGACTATTTCGCAATGCTCTGGATACTGTCGATTGTGACACACCAGCGTAATGTGCAATGTCGAACGACGTTGCTTTTCCTTTCATAACCTTCCTCGGACGCAAAGAGAAGGCTAGTGGTTAGCGACTCAATGCTCGTTCATATCAACGAAATAAATTATTTGATGTTCATTTTCATTGAAATGACAATTTTTTCAACCAATTTTGTGTTTCTCGGTAATTTTTTATTGCTCAACGCTGACACCGGTGTCATAATGAGGCTGTTTTATCATTTTGTTGTCAAAACGTATTGGCTGCTCTTTGCCGAGAGCAGCACTTTTTTTACTTTGGTAGGGTGTGCAAACCAAAACCAGAGTAGAGTAACTATAAAGGTATAACACCTCAAAAACGGCTGTGCAAAGCCACGACAAACGAGAAAACAACATGACACAGACAACAAGTCCAAGGACATCGACTTCAAGCCGAACTGGCTTTTCACCTATCTTAGTTGCTGATATTGGCGGAACTAACGCTCGTTTTGCCGTCGCGACAGAGTTTGACGCAACACACAACAGCTTTATTATTGAACATCTGCGCATTTATCCAAGTGCTGAGTTTAGCTCATTTGAAGCGGCGATTAGTCTTTTTTTAAACGAATTGCCAATCGATAAACCAGAACGAGCCTGTTTAGCTGTTGCAGGCCCAATAAAAGGGCAGCAAGTCTATTTGACGAACTTAGGTTGGGAATTTAACGCCGAACTAGTCAAGAGTCAGTTCGAGTTCAAGTCATTTCAAGTCATCAACGACTTTGCAGCGTTTGCATTTGCTGCACCTTATCTTGATGAGTCTAAGAACTTACAAATTAAATCCGGTCAACCACAACATTTAAGTAATATTGCGGTATTAGGTCCTGGTACTGGGTTTGGTGCAGCCTGTTTAGCTCGTGATATTAATGGCAGTGCAGTCATGAGTTGTGAGGCGGGTCATATTTCCCTAGCAGCAGTGACTGATTTAGATAAGCAACTGCTTAGAGTTTTGCAAGCGAATAATCAGCATGTTTCGATTGAAACGGTGTTTTCGGGTCCTGGTATAGTACGTCTTTACGAGGCGATGTGTGAAGTACATCAAGTTGAAGCACTTGATCTCAATGCCGCACAAATAGCTGAACGCGCACCAGAGTGCAAAATGTGTGACGCTACCTTAAATCAGTTTTGTGATTGGATAGGTAGTGTAGCGGGCGATTTAGCACTTACTTTTGGTGCGTTAGGTGGTGTATATATTGGTGGTGGAATTTTGCCAAGAATGACGGAACGTTTGCTCCGAAGCCGATTTGTCGATAGATTTAGTGCAAAAGGATTAATGTCACAATACAACAAGCAGATCCCAGTGACGTTAGTTACCCAAGAAAATATTCCCTTTATCGGTGCCGCAGCGTGTTTACACGGGCGTGATAAAAAGCTGGCGTAAACAATGAAAAAAGTAACCATTAATAGTGTTGCGACCTATGCAGGTGTGTCGAAGAAAACCGTTTCTCGCGTGCTAAATAATGAGCCTAACGTAAGTCCTGCTACACGTGAAAAAGTACTTAAAGTATTCAAAGAACTTGATTACACACCGAACCCTATTGCACGTGGTTTAGCTCGAAATCGTAGTTTTATTATTGGTTGCTTGTATGATAACCCAAGTAAAAGCTATATCACCCGAGTACAAAGTGGTGCACTCGAAGCTTGCCACAAACACCGTTACAACTTATTGATACATCCGTGCGAATTGCGTGGCAATGCATTGCTTGAAAATATTGAACAGCTATTACAAACCTCGAGATTAGATGGTCTTGTTTTAACACCACCATTTTCTGATTCGAAAGAACTCGTTAACTTTTTAAAGCGCAAGGGATTACCGTACGCACGAGTGGCATCTGCGATGACTGAAGATGAGTCAATCAGTGTCCGAAGCAATGATGAGCAAGGGGCGTTTGAACTCACCGAGCACCTTATTTCACTTGGTCATACCTCCATTGCATTCATTAAAGGACACCCAGATCATTCCGCAACTGAACTTCGATTTAGCGGATATAAAAAAGCACTGGCCAGTCACGGTATCGCATTTGATTCGAAATTAGTCGCTGAGGGTAACTTTAGTTATCACTCTGGTGCAGATAGTGCGAAAACCATTTTAGATTTAAAGCCGAGGCCCACTGCAGTGTTTGCTTCTAATGATTACATGGCTGCAGCGGTACTTAAACTTGCAACTCAAAGACAACTGAAAGTTCCAGAAGCGTTGTCTATTGCAGGGTTTGATAATGCACCAATAGCACGTCATATCTGGCCTGGTCTTACGACCATTGCACAACCAGTAGAAGAGATGACAAGGCTTGCAGTAGAGCAGCTCATTCTTTCGATAACTGAACCACCAGAATCGGTTTTTCAGACGGTGCTAGAAGCAAAGCTAATATGCCGTGAATCGACCTCTGAAGTGAAAAAGTAGAGTTTTCTAATTTAAAGTTACTTGCCAAAGGCGCCTTCGGGTGCCTTTTTTCTATTCTCTGTGTCTCTAACGCCCGCTTTTTCTTATTTGATATAAACTTAAAGATGATCCAAGCAAATCGTTATTATGATTTCATTCATATATATGTAAAATGATATAAGTTATTTCGAATAATTATAAGGTGAGTTTGATGTCTTTCGAACCGAAGAGGAAAGAAGAGCCGGTCTATCTGGATGCAAACGCGACGACGCCCGTGTTACCAGCCATCGTAGATGTTGTGACGCATGCAATGAAAGTATGTTACGGCAATCCTTCTAGTGCGCACATTACAGGTGTTCAAGCGAAACATTTGTTGGAACAAGCGCGTGCCAGAGCGAAACAACTCGTGCAAGCGGGTAAAGGCGATATTCTTTTTACTTCTGGCGCGACCGAGGGAATTCAAACAGCCATCGTGTCTGCGCTGCTTGATGCTAGAAAACACACGTTACAAAAGCCGGTTTTATTGTACGGTGCAACAGAGCATAAAGCAGTCCCTAATACACTTAAACATTGGAATTCGGTGCTCGAAATTCATGCTGAGGTGTTGGCGATACCGGTAGATAAAAATGGCTTACTCGACTTACGTTTTATTGAGGACAATGCGGTAAATGCCTTGGTCATTTGTACGATGGCAGTTAACAATGAAACTGGCGTAATCCAAGATTTGCGAGCAATCGAAAATGCGATCCGCTCACGCAATACTCAATGCGCATGGATGGTGGATTGTGTACAGGCTATGGGTAAAGTTAATCTTGCGTTATATAAAACCACGATTGATTATGCCCCTTTTTCAGGCCATAAACTTTATGCGCCAAAAGGAATAGGGATGCTCTATATTCGCGAGGGAGCACCCTACACCCCATTTATTGCTGGTGGAGGGCAAGAAAGTGGTATGCGCTCTGGGACAGAGAATCTGCCAGGTATAGCGAGTCTAAACGAACTATGCCGTTTACTGCTCGATGAAAACGATACTACGTTTCGAAGTCATGAAGAGTTAAACGAGTTTCGTAACCAATTGAAAGACGCCATTGAAGATACCTTTGAAGAAGTAACCTTTCATCACGAGTTTAAACTGTCTGTACCAACAACATTAAACTTTTCAGTGAACAATCTCACCTCAAAAGAAGTGATCGATTTGTTTGATGCAGCAGGGATAAGGGTCAGTGGAGGTTCTGCGTGTAGCTCGGGTTCAAATCGCAGCTTTGTGCTTGATGCGATGGGGCGGACCAACTGGGAAAGTGAAAACGCCATTCGTTTGTCTTTTGGGCCTGCTGACACTCGAGCTCAAATTGAGACGGCTTGTCAGCGGATCCGTTCACTTAAACCAATTTTGGCACAAAACTGTTTAATCGTTTCTGATTCTCAGTATCCAAATCAAGAAGCTTGTGCAGTAGGGCTCACTCAATTTCGTCATCAAGGTGCGTGCAGCTGGCTTTATGTTGCCTCAGATAGAAGTGCGGTGATTATTGACCCAATTGTAGAACTCTTGCCGAGAATGGAGCGTTTAATTGAAAAGCAAAAGCTCAATGTCCAGGCTGTGTTGGATACTCATGCTCATCAAGACAGAGAGTCAGGAAGAGTGCTTTTTGCTCAGAACTTGCAACTAGCGCATGATGATACAGATGAATTAGGATGGCCAAAAAAATTAGAATCACTCAGGTTGGCAGAAAATCGTTTGGAGAAATTAGCCACACCTGGTCATTCAAAAGACAGCGTAAGTTACTTGCTATGCAATGATGAACGGGTGTCAACGTGCTTTTGTGGTGATATGGTTTTACCGCATGGACTAGGCGCGACAAACAAATTAGGTGGTGACACCGTCGCACTTGGAAAAAGCTTATTGGCGTTAAATGAACGACTATTGGAGTCGACAGTGATTTGCTCTGCACATGATTATAAGCAATGTTTTGCCATTACATGGGCAGTACAAAAACAACAAATTCCTTTGTTGGCTGCCTTAGTAAATCAGGATATAACACTGGATGATTTTGTTGAGCAGCATGCGTTACAGAGTGAATGTGAACACCGTTTACATGATGCTAAACTTTGCGGTTTTGTTAATGCTCAAGCGAGTGAACAATTTGATGAGTTGTCCTCATCTGATGCAGTGAAGTGGATAAAAACCACCACAGTAACCGTGATTGATATTCGTGAACCGTATGAACACAGTGCGCAATGCACACCATGCCAAATTCTAGAACAAGCAACGACAGTGTTGAATATTCCACTCACTAGAATGGCTGATGCACTGATATCGGAGCGAGTAGACAAAGATGGGAATTATCTGTTGCTCTGCCGCACAGGGAATCGCTCACGGCAAGCCACAGTGACGTTGAAAAATTTAGGTTTTAAGCACGTGTTCAACCTTAAAGGTGGTGTAGCGCTGAGTTAGGGTAAGTCGAGTAAATAGGGTATCTACCCAAGTTACCTATATCTTGAGGTAACTTGGGTCTAACGTAACAAAATGTTTGGAACGTGTTATTGCAAGATAAACTTGGATTAAATTGAGTTCGAGCTTTCGCGCACCACCATGGATGGGGTAAATACCGTTAAAATCTCTTTATCTAAGTTTCGAGGCCCACGTATTTTGCTAAATAGTAATCTGGCTGCATGTTGCGAAATGACATCATTTTCTTGATGTGCGGTGGTGAGTTTGGGCCAAGTTTGTTTCGAGAATGGTGAGTCTTCGAAGCCGGTAATCGATAACGATTGTGGGATTGCAATATTCATTAGTCGTGCAGCAAACAGAGCACCTGCCGCAATTTCATCGTTACCGCCCATAAGTGCTGTAATGCAATGTTTATTCCCTTTGTCTAAAAAATGCTTCGCTCCATTTACTCCGGATTCAAACGAGTAGTTACCTTGGTAAACTAAAGCATCGTCAAGGGCAATTTTGCTGTCTTTCAGGGCATCTTGGTAACCTTTTAAGCGTTCGGACGTCGATTTGTGTTCTTCGTCACCGCATAAAAAGGCGATTTTTGTGTGTCCATGACGGATCAGATGCTCCGTAATTTCATAAGAGGCAGCGTAATCATTTACATAGATACAATTTTTACGCGTATCTACTTCACCATTTGAGCTCTCATGGTGTGGACGGCCTGATAAGATCCGTACATATTCAATGCCCATAGACTCAAGGAGTTCAATAATATCGTTTTGTTCAGACAGCGGAGGAGTAAGCACTAATCCGGCTAGGCGCGATCGTTTGATCATTGTCTGAAACTCATCAACCATATTATCATCGTGGTAATGACACGGATGTATAACCAGTTCATAACCTTCTTTACGGCAGCGTGACAAAACACCATTTTGCATATCAATAACATAATAAGCGTTTGGGTTATCGTAAACTAAGCCTATTGTAAACGAAGACGTGCCAGCTAAATTTCTGGCGGCTAAATTGGGTTGGTAGTTTAATTCCTTCACTGCACCCATGACGGTATCGTACGTTTTTTTTCGTACAGAAGGTTCATTGTTTATAACCCGAGAAACGGTTTTCATGGATACGCCAGCGAGTTTCGCTACATCGTTAATTGTGACTTTCATTTTATTATTGTCAGACCTTGCTAAATTGACCAGTGAGATACAAAGGCGTTTGTCGCTGGTTTATTTCACTAAACTTTATTTAAGTTCAACAAGCATAGCTAAAATATCGCATGATTGGGTAGAAATGTCAGTCTATCCCCATTTTCAAAACACACTTCAAACAATGAATTTGTTCTATTGTTTACAAAAGTCAAGTGAATTCAACTTTAGCTAATTTGGTTTCAGTATGAAATGATTATTTCATTAAACTATCATGCTGATTCGTTAGTCTATCGGAAGTGAAAAAGAATTAGCAGCAAAAAGATCACAAATAAATTTATGATACCGGTGTCAAAAGGTGATTTTTCAGCTATTATGCGCAGTATAAACTGGCAAAGAAGATATTTGACAGCGTTGTCATTTTAACTTATCGTTAACTGCAACCGTCTTATTCTCTTTGCAGATTTTGCAATGAGCATAGAAAAATTGATATAAATCAGCTTATTGTGTTTTAGGGGAAAGTTATTTATGAGTAGTCGTGCAGAGCTAACTAGTTGGAAAGCATTGTCTAAAAGTGCAGAGGCAGTGAAAAGTGTTCACTTAAAAACACTTTTCGAGCAGGACGGTACTCGTTTTGAAAAGTTTTCAAGTCAAATGCCTGGTGTATTGTTTGATTACTCGAAACAACTTATTACCTCTGAAGTAAAATCACAATTAATTCAATTAGCTGAAGAGTCTAAGATTGACGCGTGGCGTGATCGAATGTTTCGTGGCGATAAAATTAACTTTACCGAAGACCGCGCTGTGTTGCACGTTGCACTGCGCAACAGAAAAAGTTCGCCGATTCTAGTTGATGGTGTAAATGTTACAGAACAAGTAAACCAAGAATTAAGCAAGTTAAAGCAGTTTAGCGAACAAGTGCGCAGTGGTGCTTGGTTAGGTTACACAGGTAAAGCGGTAAAAGATGTTGTCGCAATTGGCGTAGGAGGTTCAAATCTTGGACCTCAAATGATTACTGAAGCACTCAAAAGCTACGCCGACAAAACCTTGAATATGCATTATGTTTCCAACGTAGATGGTGTGCAGCTAGCTCATGCATTAGAAGGACTCGATCCTGAAACAACCTTATTTGTTATTTCGTCTAAAACGTTTACCACGTCAGAAACGATGACAAATGCTCGTTCTTCAGTAGAGTGGTTTTTAGCCTCGGCAAAAGATCGTAGTGCGATCGCGAAACATTTTGTGGCAGTGAGCACTAATTTAGATAAGACGCGAGCATTTGGTATTGCGGACGAAAACGTCTTTACGATGTGGGATTGGGTTGGTGGACGTTTCTCACTATGGAGTGCAATCGGTTTACCGATTGCTCTTTATTTAGGTTTTGATGCCTTTTCTGAAGTATTAGAAGGCGCTTTTGAAGTGGATGAACACTTCAAAAATACTGAGTATGAGAATAACATTCCACTTCTTATGGCATTATTAAGTGTTTGGAATACCAGTTTCTTAGGCCATAAAGCGCAAGCTATTTTACCATACGATCAAGCATTACATATGCTGCCTGCCTATTTGCAGCAAGGCGAAATGGAAAGTAATGGTAAATCAGTGTCGTTTGATGGCAACACGGTTCCTTATACCACGGTCCCATTGATTTGGGGCATGACCGGCATTAATGGTCAACATGCATTTTATCAATATTTGCACCAAGGGAACACAATTGTTCCGGCAGATTTTATCGCATCGATTGAGCCACAAGTTAAAGTGGGCAATCACCATGACATTTTAATGTCGAACTTTTTTGCACAAACAGAAGCGATGATGGCAGGTGTTGACGCTAAGGCAGTAACGGCTGACCTAACTGCAAAGGGTAAAAGCGAAAAAGAAATTGAAGCGCTAATAGCGCATAAGATACATCAAGGCAATCGCCCAACATCTTCGTTTATTTTGGATAAAGTGGATGCAAAAGGCGTTGGCCGTTTAGTGGCGTTATATGAGCATAAGATTTTCTGTCAGGGGATCTTGCTTGAGATTTGTTCATTTGATCAGTGGGGTGTAGAGCTAGGTAAAGGACTTGCCTCTAATATCGAAAAAGAATTGTCGGATGATCACTCTGTGAATTCACACGACAGTTCAACGTCTGGTTTAATTGCTTACTACAAATCTCGCCGCTAATAGATTGTGTCGTGTAAACGGCAAAAAGAATTCACGCAATGTGAACCAATTACCTTTGAACGGGTAGCGCTGGAGTTCTTAGGGCCTGTATTTTTGTGAGAGGAATTACAGTGCCCCTAAGGCTCATTTATATCTAAGTTACAAACTGAACCTAAAGAGAGACTCTGAGTCGCGGATCTTGAAATATCTTGGGTATAAAATCAGCAACTAATGAAGTTGCGCCACATTGCAATCGAATTCACGACCTAAATAACCAAACTTCTGCTAGTGTGAGCTTGATCCTTACCGCAGAGTAAGTACGTGGTTTGAATAGACCTTCGTACATCAACAAGTAGAGAGAAGACTATGTTAAATCCTTTTGATATTGTGATTTTTGGTGGTGGTGGTGATCTTGCGCTTCGCAAGTTAGTCCCTGCAATGTACAGAGCATATCAAGAAGGGAACCTTCCACACGGTACACGGATTTTACCTACTGTTCGTGAAGCTGCGAAAAAAGATGAATATATCGAAACGGCTCATCAAGCACTGCAAGCCCATCTGGGCAAAGGTGAATATAATAAAAAAGATTGGGAAGCGTTTTCACAGTTTTTAGTTCCTGTAGTTATTAATGTGACAGAAGAAGACAATCATTGGGACGAACTCAAAGCGATTTTAAATACCGAAGCTGAAGATAGATCTCGTGTTTTTTATCTTTCTTTGCCGCCTGCAGTGTATGGTCGTTGTTGTGAAATTTTGTCCCTTAAGGGCCTTATTACTGAAACCTCCCGAGTCGTGGTAGAAAAACCGATTGGTTATTGCGGTAAGTCAGCGGAAGAAATTAATTCAAAAATTGCACAGTATTTTCAAGAAGAACAGATTTTCCGAATTGATCATTATTTAGGAAAAGAAACCGTACAAAACCTAATGGCATTACGTTTTTCGAATTCATTATTCGAGAACATGTGGGATGCGAAGGTAATCGATAATATCCAAATTAGCATTTCTGAAACGGTCGGTTTAGAAGGGCGAGCTGGGTTCTACGATAAGGCTGGCGCTCTGCGTGATATGATCCAAAATCATCTATTACAACTACTTTGTTTAGTTGCAATGGAATCGCCGCATAAACTAAATGCAAACAGTATTCGCGCCGAAAAACTCAAGGTATTAGAAGCACTTCGTCCATTAATTGATGGTGACGTAGATAAAAACATAGTTCGTGGACAATATGTACCTGGTGATTTGGCTGGTAAATTGGTGCCGGGTTACCTTGAAGAATTGGGTGAAGGTTCATCGAAAACAGAAACCTTCGTTGCAATTCGCGCACATATTGATAACTGGCGTTGGGCAGGCGTGCCATTTTATTTGCGAACAGGTAAGCGCATGAAGAAACGCTGTGCCGAAATAGTTGTTGAGTACAAAAAGGTGTCGCATAACGTGTACACGAATGAAGTTGGCCCAATTCAGCCAAACCGTTTAGTCATTCGCTTGCAACCAGAAGAAAGTATCCAGCTTACGCTTATGTCAAAGCGGATGGATAACCTTGAGATGCAATTAGAGCCGGTAACGTTAAACATCGAGTTAAGTCAAAAGTACAACAACACATATTATTCTGATGCCTACAAGCGTTTAATGCTTGATGCGGCTGCTAATAATCCATCGCTCTTTATTCATCGTGATGAAGTACGTCAAGCATGGAAATGGATAGACCCGATTGTTGAACGTTGGCAGAAAAAAGGTATCCCTGCACTGTATCGCGCAGGAAGTTGGGGGCCAGATGATGCTGATGAGCTGCTGTCTGAAAACAACCACGTTTGGTTTAATGCAGGAGAAAAAGCGAATGGCTAATATCACAGAGCGTTTTTTTGAAAGCAAAGAAGAAATGACTCAAGCATTGGCGACGCTTTTAGAAGTGGAATTGTCGGATGCGGTGAGTAAATCAGGTGAAGCGGTATTAATGGTATCTGGTGGTTCATCGCCAAAGGCAGCTTATGAATATTTATCAACAGTAGACTTAGGTTGGTCAAATATTACCGTTGCAATGGTTGATGAACGTTGGGTTGAGGCTTCTCATGAAAAATCAAACGAAGCGTTTATTAAATCGACGTTATTAAAAAATAATGGCGCAAAGGCTCGTTTTCTTGCGATGAAAAATGACGCCAGTACAGCGAAAGAAGGGCACAAGCAATGCGAACAGCGTTTTAATGCTTTACGCCGTCCTTTTGATGTGACGATTCTAGGAATGGGGCCTGATGGTCATACTGCCTCTTTATTCCCTCATGCTGAAGGTTTGGATGAAGCGCTTAGTTCATCCTCGATTACCGCACCCATTAATGCCATTGAAAGTGAAGTGACAGGATCAATTACCGAAAGAATGTCACTTTCTCTTGCTGGGATTGCGGCAACAAAGCATGCCGTTTTGCTTATTAGCGGCGAAGAAAAGCGTGCGGTATATCAACGAGCTAAAGAAACAGGAGAGGTTGCTGACATGCCTCTTCGTGCAGTTTTACAGCATCCGCAATTGAACCTGACGGTTTTTTGGGCTCCGTAAAACCGATGTAACAAAAAAACGGGGAAAAGCGCCTTCTGTGGCGCTTTTTTTTTCTATTTTAGTCACAATTTTATTAGTAAGTTTTGTATTTCTTAGCTATAATGACAGCGCTGTCATTTGAATTGAATTGAATTGAATTGAATTGAATTGAATTGAATTGAATTGAATTGAATTGAATTGAATTGAATTGAATTGAATTGAATTGACTTGCATCCTTGAATCCTCATTTTGCCCAGTGAGAATATATTTCGTTAATGTTTATGAAGCGTTATTTCGTCAAATTGAACGTGCATTGTTTACTATAAGACATGCATAATCATCTTTTCTGTAAGGGAAGTGTTTAGAAAAATGGACACTTTACAGGAACGATTTGCGATTTTCTGTCGCACTTACCTTCTCTTCAATTTCTTTCTTGTGTTATATTGCGGTTGTTTATTAGTAACAAATCATCAAGAAGCCTATATTTTATACCATTAAAACAGCAGCTTATGTTTTTTTGTGATAAAAAATAGGCAACAGCCAAAAAAAGATGTAGCGAATTTGTAATTTTGGGTGTATGGTTTGTTATTAGATGACAGCGTTGTCATCATCACTGGGCAGAAGTGATATTAAAACCAACAAAATGATTCAAGGGGAATCCTGTGTTAGCTAATAATTTCAAAAAAAGCTTACTAGCTTTAAATGTAGGCCTTGTGCTTGCGGGCGCGGGCACAATGGGTGTTGCTGTTGCAGCTGATGAAACCCAAGCTCAAGAAAGTGTTGAGGTAATCGAAGTTCGCGGTATTCGTGCATCTAAGAAAGAAGACATCAATACTAAGCGTTTCGCCGGTGCGGTTGTTGATTCAATCACTGCGGAAGATATTGGTAAGTTTCCAGATAAAAACGTTGCTGAATCACTTTCTCGCGTAACGGGTGTAGGTATCAGCCGTGAATTCGGTGAAGGTGAGAAAATCACTATTCGTGCATCAGATCCAACAAAAAACCGTACATTGCTAAATGGTCAAAACGTAGCTACGGCAGATTGGTTTATTCTTGATTCACCATCTCGTAGTTTTAACTTTACACTTCTTCCTTCGTCTCTTGTACGTGCATTAGAAGTTTACAAATCACCAGAAGCGCGAATTGATGAAGGTTCAATTGGTGGTACGGTTGTATTAAAAACTCGTCGTCCTTTAGATTTAGATTCAGGTACCATCAACGTAAATCTACAAAGCCAATATTCAGAAGTTCCTGAAAAACACGATCCATTAATTGAAGGTTTGTATTCGTGGAAAAACGAAGAAGAAACCTTTGGTGTTCTAGTTTCACTATCGGATGGCAAACGTACCGTACAACGTGAAGGTTTTGAGGTATTAGGTTGGGACCGTGCAGAAGATGGTACGTACGCACCTCGTACAATGGGTACACCTATTTTCCGTCAAGATCGTGAACGTACAACATTATTTGGTAGTGTTCAATTTGCACCTTCAGAGACATTTGATGCGACGTTAAACATCCTCGATTCGCAAATGGACGTGAATAATACTAACTCGAACTATTTGCTTTTCAACCCAGGTGCAAATACTGAATTAACCTACACAAATGGTAATGCAACAGCAGGTAAGCGTGTTGATGGTACGGGGACAGTGGGTTGGAACCATATCAACCGTATCGCGAAAACAGATACAAGTTCTTATCATTTAGATGTCAATTATTTCGCAGACAGTTACAAACTTAATGCACAAATTGGTACTACTAAAGCAGACGGTGGTACTGTTGGTGAGACTTCATGGGAATACATTAACAATGAAGCAACGTTCGCGTATGACTTAAATGGCACACCAAGTGTTGCAGCAAGCGTTGATGGTCGTGACGGTTCACAGTTTAACGGTGGTTGGATTTGGGGTGGTAATAAACCAACTTCAGATAAAGAAAACTTTGCTCAGTTTGACTTAGATTTCCCAGTTGAATACGGTGTGTTCAATAGTATTAAAACAGGTATCAAATACCGTGATCAAAAGCGTACGCAAGATCGTAACGCGTACAGTTGGCACTGGGCTCCGGCAACGGATGGTGTAAGCTCAAGCTACATGAATCAAATTCTTGCGACAGACTGTCCTACACTTGCACAGTGTGATCTTACAAAAGGCACGGCGGTTGTAGCCGGTGATGTGATCACGGGTAACTTAACTCAGCAACTTACTCATAACTCAGCGAAAATGTTTGAGTTAGGTTTAAGCAGCAAAGATAACTACGCAAGCCATAAACTACTTGGTGAAATCTTTGATGTAGAAGAAAAGAAAACCTCTTTCTTTGTACAGGGTGATTTCTCTGCTGATAAATACCGTGGTAACGTTGGTCTTCGTATAGCAAAAACAGAGCAAGATTCTTCAGGATATCTGTTCTCTAATGACTCTTGGGGTCTATTAACGACTCATAACCCAGGTCCAAATGCTAACCTAACACCAACGACGTTAGAGTGGACAACTGAATCACGCTCTTACACTGAAATTCTTCCAAGCTTTAACTTGGCATATGACTACGCAGATGACCAAATTATTCGTTTGTCTGTCGCTCGTGTAATGGCCCGTCCGAACTTCTTTGATATTTCACCAATCACTGCTCCTGGTGATTTAGGCGAAACAAACCCAACAGCACAAGCAGGTAACCCATTACTTGACCCTCAAGTTGCTAACCAGTTTGATGTTGCATATGAATATTATTTTGGTGAAGCATCATTGTTAGCTGCAACATTCTTCTTCAAAGATATTGAAAGCTATCAAGTTGCGGGTACAACAAGCCAAGATTTTTATGATCAAGAAACGGAGCAATGGGTACCAGTTACTGTTACTCGTCCAGAAAACGGTCCTGGTGGCACAACAGTTGGTCTTGAGCTAACTCTGCAACATGACTTTGGCAACGGTTACGGTGTGTCAGCAAACTACACGTTCACTGATGCAAAAAATGATGGTGACCGTATCGAAACTAAAGCAGGTTCAGGTTTAGTGATGGGTGCATCTGACCACATGGTTAACGCATCGGCTTACTACGAGAATGAAGATTTCTCTGCTCGAATCATGTACAACTACCGTACTGAGTGGTACAAAGGTTTACATTGGTCAGGTTCAGAAGTTTGGAATGACGCATTTGGTCAGCTAGATTTCAGCACTACGTATAATGTAACTGACAATATTGCAGTGACATTTGAAGGTGTTAACTTAACAGACGAAGAGATTGTTGAGTACAATACGGATAAAGCACGTGTGATGTCGCTCTACCAAAATGGCCGCCGTTTTGTTGTAGGTGCAAACTTCCGATTCTAATCAGAGTTGATTGCAAAGAACCAGCCACATGGCTGGTTCTTTTGTTTTAGACTGTTAGCAATTAAATAAGTAGGCTGTAATAACCTTACAAACGTCAATTATGAAAGACATACAACGAATTCACTGTAGCACATTAGGCAATTTTAAAAGCACGTTGGAGAATTTAAACGCGCCGATTATTGTTGAAGGTTTATGCGAGAATTGGCCAGTAGTCCAACAGGCAAAAATCTCAAACTTTTCCTTTGCAGACTATCTAAAGCGCCATGGAAACTATAACAAAGCGCCGACGGTGATTGTCGACCCCAATTGCCATGGACACATAGGCTATCGCAATGAAGAGCAAGATTTCTCCTTTATTAAGAAAGAAATCGCGTTCAATACAGTACTTTCTCAATTGATTGAAGAGGACAAACGAGGAGTACAAAACGCAGGTATTGCCTTACAAAGCGGGCTTATTTCAACGTTTTCTAACGATTTTTTGCTCGAAAATCCTTCTCCTCAATTTCTTAAAGACGTTGAACCAAGACTGTGGGTAAGTAATAGAACCTCTGTACCTGCACATTACGATAGTTACTACAATTTGGCGTTTGTCATTGGGGGGAAAAGAACTTTTTACCTTTTTCCTATTAATGAAATTGACAATCTTTATGTTGGACCAATTGATAACTCGCCCACAGGACCAGTTATTTCAATGGTAAATATTGAACAGCCTGATTTAAAGAGACACCCTAAATTTGAATTGGCACAGAAAAGTATGCATGTGGCAACATTGAATCCAGGAGAAGCGATTTATATACCACCATTGTGGTGGCACAGTGTATACGCAACCGAGTCAATCAATGGTTTACTCAATTACTGGTGGGGCGAAGATCTTCAAGGCACTTTTCCTAAAGTGGCGTCGAGTGATGCATTGCTGTTTGCGATACTTTCTATTCGAGCGCTTCCAAAGTCTCAACGAAGCGCTTGGAAAACCCTATTTGACTATTATGTTTTTGGCGATAAAACCATTGCGTTACAGCATTTGACCAATAGCTATCAGGGGATTCTACGGGAGGTAAATGACGAGAATACTCGAGAACTATATCGATGGCTGTTTCAACGACTTGCTATATTATCAGGACATAAATCAAGTTAACCTTATTTGAAAAATACGTATTAATAATAGCTAGATTCTTTTCGATACTGCATTAAATGTAGATGCGCTAGTTAATTCAGTCAGGTGCGGTCATTGAGTTAACCTCGTTATAAGCTTTGCTATAGCATTCCTTGAATTTTCCGATGGATTGAGTATTTATACGGTGCGCTAATTGATGTTTGCTTGCGGTAGTCGAAACGTAGTTTTTTTGCCAAAACTCTAAATGGCAGGCGTCCCATTTTAAATCGAGTTGCCGATAAAGCCGATCTAAAATTTGTTCGGGAGCCGAAACCAAAGATTCATATTTTATTTTCGTTACCCTGTTTGGATGTCGTTTTAGTAAGGCGTCCGTGATTTGGGCAAAGCCATCATACACTTGTTTTACGTGATCAATATGATAATTATACTGATGTACAGGGCTATTTGGGGAATAGAGTTGGCGGAAGTTTCCGATCACGGTATCAAATTTATTACGCGTTAAGATGACAATCCGGGCATTGGGAAAACGTTTTAAAAGTTGATCGGCGAAAAAGAGGTTAAAAGGGTGCTTGTCTACAGGTCTTAAGCCGTACGATAGCTCCAAGACATGGTGCTGATATGCAGCCATAAGCTTATCGCTTTGATAGGATCCAAGTAGTGCCGCTGAATTGTTTGTATAGTTGGCGCTGAACCCACTTTGTTGCAGTAAAAATGCCTGTTCACCTAACGCTGCGATGTGCGGATCTTGTGCAAGAATTTGCTCCGTTAAGCTTGTGCCAGAGCGAGGCATGCCAACGACTAAAATGGGAGCAAATTGCGAGTCGATAACGTCACATTGCAGGGCTTCTATTGCGTGTGTACTTGTTTTCACAAACGTGTTGAATGCGTTTACATCAAACTGGCGCACAGACGCAATTGCAGATTTGCTGTTCTTGAATGACTGCCAAGCTAAATCAAAGTGTTCTCGTTTTTCGTATTCCAATCCAACACAGTGAAAGAAATAGTAATTACTCATCGGTGTGAGGCTTTGTTTATCAATGATGGCTTGTAATTGATGCAAGCGGTTAGGGTAATTCTCTGTGTTGGCGATTTCACTTAGTGACAGCTGAGCACCGTAGTTTTGCGGGTCATCACTAATTAACGAACTTAAAACTTGCTCTGCATCGTTTAACTTTCCTTGCATCTTCAGGCTTATCGCATAATTTAGGCGAATTTCGGGATCGGATGGTTCGAGTTGGTAAGCATGTTGAAAATGACGAATAGCCTCAATCGGGAGGCTTAAACGCACTAAAAGGTTTGCGACACTATTATGATGATGACCCGTGCTTAGATTGTCGCGTAATTCCTCAACCAAAGATCGTGCCTGTTTTATTTTGCCAATAAACACCCATAGCTTAGCCAGTTCTAGTCCAGTGCTAAGATGGTGACTTAATTGCCAACTCTTTTCTAAAGCTCTTGATGCCTTATCTAAATCTTTGTTTTTAAGATGAGCTTGGCTTAAATAATAGTACGCATCGGAGTCGACAGGATTCTTCTTTATGCGGGCTACAATTAAATCAAACGCACGCTTGAGCTGCCCTGTATTTAAAAAATGTTCAATTTCAATTAGCTTTTTCATATGAATACCCAAGTTAACTCATGATGCATGTTCAGAGAAAATTTGTTGACAGTTAGGCAGGGCGCTTGTCGATACATCGAAGTCTACCTTGAAAACCAGTGAGAAAGCTTCATCGTCTCTAAAACGCACCTTTTCGGAAGTTGCTCATTTTGCAGACTTTTTCATTTATTAGACGCAAAAGGGTTGTCCATTCTTTCGTCTTTTGGTTCAAACTGCTTCAAATGAGCGGTTCTGGATCCTACATCTTCAAGTAGATTGAATAGATAAAGGGGCCTAAGCCCCTATATTTAAGCGTTATACAACGAGAAGTTCACGCTGTTTTTAGACCTTTGACCTGTTACAGCTCAAAACCATAGGTCATTTTTACACCTACAGTTCTGGGTGTGGTCGTATAATGACCGTATACACGTTGCAGCTCAGGTAATGCTTTATTCAGATCGTCGAATTTAGCCATGCCTGCCCACGATTTATCACGTCTCACCGAGGTAAAGGCATATTTGTCGAATAAGTTATCAACATAGATGGTTGCAGTCCAAGCATCTTTAGCAAACTTTGCACTTAAGTTGCTCAGAGCAAACCCAGGTAATATTTCACCGTCCGCTTTCAAACCAACTTTAGTATACACATCGCTTTGTGCAGTTAAACCATAGTTAAGGTTCATCATGGTGTCACCAAAGACTTCCTGCTCATAGCTTATACCAAATGAAACCTGGTGCTCAGGTGCTCCGGGCAAGCGATCGCCTTTTTCGCCGTTATAATAGGGCTGATACAGTGCAATTTCTTGAGCGCTATAATTACCTTCTTTGAACACTTTAAACAGTGATGGCGCATCTTCAGTTAATTCTGCTTTAGCATAAGAATAAGTTGCATACAGCGTCCAATTATCTGACAAAATTGCACGAGTCGATAATTCAATACCAGAGGAGTTTGCAGCGCCAGCATTGGAGGTAATAATTTCCTGACCGTTTACGGTAACTGCTGAGATTTGAGCGTCATTCCAATCTACGCTAAATAGTGCAGCATTGAAGTGTAACTTGTTTTTAAACCACGTTGACTTAAAGCCAAGCTCGTAGTTAGTGGTAGTATCTGGCGTGTAATCGAGTTCATGAGGCAGTGCACAAATGATCTGTTGGTCGGGCAATGTTTCAGGACATGACTCTAGACCGTTACCGCCGCCCAGACGGAAGCCTTCGCTCACAGTAAAATAGGTTAAAACGCCATTATCCCAAGTGTAGTTCGCGTTAAACTTAAATAAACTGCCATCGTCTTTCGCGTTGATTGATTCCAATGTAATTTGGTCAATGCTTTGTACATCACCACTATACAAAGGAATTGCAGAGCCTGATGCGGTGGTAACATCGTATTTATAAAAGCGAGTACCAAAAGTTAAATTAAATGCGTCGTTAACTTCATAACCCAGTTCACCAAAAAGCGCAGCTTCTTCACTGTTTGATTCGCTTAGCGCAATGTATTCTAAATCGGGTTCGATATTTGGAATACCACCACCCCAAAACTCGGTTAGACCCGGCGTATATTCACGATCATCAGAAGTCGTTTCGACTTTGTTATAGTAAACGCCGGCAATCCAACTTATCGGTCCGTCATTTTTTGAAACAAGACGGATCTCTTGAGTAAAGCTATCTTGTTTACTTGTATCCTTAGTTAGTGCGGTAAAGGTAGGATAATCCGCGTAACCTGGCCAAATGTCGTATAAGAGGTCGGTTTGGTCACGCTGACCAACTTGATCGTAACTTGACCAACCAGACGCCGAGACTAAATCCGCAAAATCAAGGTCTGCATTTATTTCTAAACTGAGCAAATCATCTTCTTGCTCGTTTGGTTCTTCAACACGATACGCGGATTCGTATTTACCGATGCTGTCTTTTAGTGGATGAGTTGATGCTAAGGACTGGTATTGGGTGATTGAGTTGCCACCATTTTCTTGTTTTTGATAGAAATAGTTCAGAGTTGCATCAACTGTTTCAGTTGCTACCCAGCGCACAGATACGCGTGCGGTAGTGATCGTTTCATCGTTTGCATCTTCGATTTTACGTAAATTGTTGGCAACGTCTTCTGAGTTACTCCAGTCTGGATCTTGATTTGAAAAACCAGGGTTTTTACTCACGTAATTGTAATCAATAAATCCAGGGTTGTGATAGCGGTTTAAGCTTGTTCTTACCGCTAGTTCATCTTGGATCAGAGGTAAGTTGAAAATAGCGCCAACTTCATTTCCCAAAGAACCGCTTTCGTTCATCGAAAATGCATCTGCACTTACACTACCTTCTGTGACATCTAAAACAGGGGCCTTTAACATGTAACGAATCGCACCACCTAATGTGCCTGCGCCATATAGTGTGCCTTGTGGGCCAATTAAAACTTCGACTCGCTCAATGTCAGTTAAACGAAGATTGACGTTGAGTGGGATCTCTCCTAAGTAGGTTGCAACGGTACCAGAATCTGAAGCGCGTTCAGAGGAGTTTGTGTTAAGGCCTCGAACGATAATTGGTGAGCCTTCGCGTCCACCTTGGTCCGTAACGGTTAAGCCCGGAACCCAACGCGCAACGTCTTCTAAGTCACCAATGTTTTGGTCACTAATCACATCAGAATCGACTGCTGTAATATTTAAAGGTGCTTCTTGAACCGTACCCGCTCGACGAGTGGCAGTAACCTGAATGGTTTCGATCCCCTTTTCGGCTTTGATTTCTTCAGCCAAAGCGGTTGGTATATCATAAATATGCGCCGCGATAGCCACGGCAATTAAGCTTGGTTTTAATTTTTTAATCAACATGCTAATCCTCAATCCTGTTGTGCGTTTTTAGCAACTCAATAACTAAACATTCAATCAACATTTAAACAAGACCATTGAAAATGGTACAAACATGCTTATGCAAAGAGCGGAGGATTATATAGATATTTACCCATTTATTAAGGGTTTTTATGCAAAATAAAATAAATAATTTATTCTGGTTAGGTTGTTGTTAACTATGTAATTTATAAAATAATAACTGTTGTAAAAATCGTTGCTAAATCGTGCTTTGCATAAATATGCTGAAATAGTCGAGTTTTACTTAGTTGGCTGAATAGCGATTTGTGAATAAAATATCATTTTATCTGGGTAACTAGTCTTTAGGGTGTTTTATTCTATTTACTCACGTTGCCTCAATCAGCGGTGGTACTTGTTTCTGGCTGTTTTGGCTAGACAAAAATAAGTGGTTAACGAAGAGGTGGGTTATCGGCATTGGAAGGATTGCAGAGCAAAGTCCAGCAATGTTTGAGTGCACGTTTTCAATGTCTGTTGACAATGTTTGATTTTAGCGAGCTATGCCTATTTTAACTTAACTCGCTGCTTTACCATCACTTAGTGATTTTACCGCCTTGGTTTTATTAACTTTATTCTTAAGATCGTTTTCAACGATTTGCAATGCGTCGAGTGCAAGTTTGGGACACACCTGGTTTTGCTCTAACAGCATGATCAAATCAACCGCGAGTTGAACATGTTGTGGTGCCGTCTTTAACTGGCTCATCGCTCGCCGGCACTCCCTTTTTTCGCAATTTGTGATAACGCTACTTCAATTGCCGTATCCACACGTTTTTCCATTTGGATACGCTCGTGTTGAGATAAATAGAATGCCATATCGACATCATAGCGTATGTATCGAGCCGGGAGTTGATTGAGTACAGTACAACAAAAATCAGCCATCACGTCATCGTCGTACTTACTATCAAGCCCTTTTTCAACGATTTTATCGATCATGATCTTTTCGTAATAATTATGGACATCATCGTGTAAACGCATGTAAAACCCTTTACCTAAGTTGCTCAGCTAAAATGAGTTTATACCATTAATTTCAGGTTATCGAGTAATGCGAGAAAAAGTTGTAGATGCGCTTGCGTAAGTTGGTGGCTGTTACGCTGATAACCGCCACCTAATGTTGCTACAACAGGTGTTTTTTTGGTTAGACAGTAATTCAAAACCTTACTGTCTCGTGTGCGGACCCCCGCTAGAGAAATGTCAAAGTGGCCTAATTCGTCTTTGCAATAGATGTCGGCTCCGGCATTGTAAAGTACAATATCAGGCTTATGCAGTCGAAAACAAAGTTCTAAAGCTTGTTGAACGGTTTCGATATACGTGCTGTCTTGTGTGCCAACAGGCAGTGGAAAGTCGTAGTCTGAATTTGGTTTTATCCTAGGGAAATTTTGCTCACAATGGATTGAACATGTGATTATATTCTGATTCTCTTGGCAAAGTGTGGCTGTACCATCGCCGTGATGCACATCACAATCAAAAATGAGTACTGTGTCAGCAAGACCTAAATGGATAAGTGTGTGGGCGACAACCGCAAAGTCGTTAAATATACAAAAACCTGCACCAAGGTTTTTTTGAGCGTGGTGATATCCTCCTGATAGATTTACTCCTATCCCATGCCTTAGTGCATGTTTTGCCGCCAGTAAGGTATTATTTAGCGAGATCAGCGTTCGATTAACGAGTACCTTTGACCACGGGAAACCCATTTTTTTTACGTCACTTGGGCTAAGTTTACCGTCAATAAATGCATCGACGTAATCTTTATCGTGACATAATTGGATCAGTGTAGTGTCGATTAAGGTATTGGCTTTTACAATGAAATTACTGAGTTCAGTTGATTGCAGGGCGTTATATAAATCACGGTATTTTTGAATTGGAAAACGGTGACGGTCTGGCAAGGTAAGTTCAGAGTAGATTTCTGAGTAAAAAATCATGATTTAGCTTTTTTTTCAACAATAAGTATTTTGTCTTCTGTTGCAGCGATTGCTTTTCTGCATCGACCAAGTCGCATATGGAGCGCAAATATTTCTTTTTGCAGGTGAGATTGTTGCGTTTGGTCGCTTTCATTGAGTTGCTTTTCTCTATCGCTAATCATATCCATTAAACGTCTTTCAAATTCATGGTTTTGGGATAACTCTTGATAGAGTTCATGAGATGATTGCATTATTTTAGCAACGGCCTTTCGATAAACTTGTTGTTTTTGCGACTTAGCTTGGTTTTCTTTTGCCCATACCGGCGTCGACTTTAACACTTTTATCACAGCTTCAATTTGCTCGGTGATTTTTTCAAGCGCAAATTGAAATGCGTGGCGGTGTTCTGAAGGAGGTAACGTCGCCAGTGAGTGCGTAATCTCATCCACATAGTCTCTAAGTTTTAAACTTTTACTGATGAATAATCGATTATTAAAGAGACTTGGCTGAGATTGAATGAAGCGATTTTTGTCAAACCATTTTGCTTTGTCAAATTCGTCCGCATGCGCCATCAGGCGTTCAACATGTGCTTTAAGTTTCTTCTCAGCGGGTGAACTCACAAATAAGCCTCATAAATGAGTTTTATCGCTAACAAAATCACGACGGTATTAAACAGTGGTTTTATTAACTTATTACCAAATTTGATAGCGGACTGCGCGCCGAACCATGCACCGCACATTAAAAACGCCCCCATAGACAAACCTAATATAAAGTTAACATGTCCTAGTGCAATAAACGTAATTAATGAAATAAAATTAGACACAAAGTTCATCGATCGCGCTAGACCACAGTTAAGTAGTAGGCTCATTTTGTAAAGCATACTATTAGAGGCAGTCCAAAAGGTGCCAGTGCCCGGACCCGCCATACCATCAAAAAATCCTAAGGTTAGTCCTTGAGTCCATTGCTTAATACGAAAGATAGCAGACGTGCTTGGCAGTTCGTTACTTTCAGTTGGGCTTAATTTTCCCAGCAAGCTATAACAGGCTACACAAATGATAATAACCGGTATTAACTTATTTAAAAAATCGATACTTAGATGATCGACCAATAAGGTGCCAAGTAAGGCGCCGATTGCGGTAGCAACAATAGATTGCCACCAAAATGACGGATCGAATAATTTTTGCCTATAGTAAGCAAAACTCGCGGTAACCGAACCAAAACTCGCGGCAAGTTTGTTAGTACCTAATGCTAAATGTGGGGGTAATCCTGCAGTAAGAAGGGCAGGAACCGTTAGCATACCACCACCACCTGCAATCGCATCGATAAAACCGGCGGCCATCGCGACAAAACAAAGGAGAGCCCACGTGGAGGGATCAAGCGCAAATTCCATAGTCGTTAGTCTATTTTTCTCGTAAAAGGTGGAAGTGAGTCGAGCATCGCTTGGCCATATTTTTTACTAATAAGTCTTCTGTCTAATATGGTGATGCGGCCAAAGTCGGATTCTTTGCGTAGCAGTCTACCACAACTTTGTACTAATTTCTTTGATGCTTCAGGAACAGTAATTGATAAAAAAGGATTCCCACCTTTGCTTTGCACAAACTCAGCTTGGGCTTCTTCCACTGGCGAAGTGGGTACCGCAAAAGGGATTTTAGTGATAATTAAGTTTTCTAAATACTGACCGGGGAGATCTAGACCTTCAGAAAGACTTTGCGTGCCAAATAAAATACTGCCTAGGCCACCATCGACTTTTTCTTTGTGTAGTTTTAAAATGGCCTCTCGAGAGGCTTCACCCTGAACGAGTAACGACCATCCTTTTTGGCGCAAAAGCTTAGCAACATGTTCCATTTGCCAATATGAAGCAAACAACACTAAATTTGCACTTTCCTTATCCAGGAATTTAGGCAATATATTACCAAGGTAATCGCTAAACGCTTTGTCGGTTGGTTCTGTGGCCATTTTTGGAATATGCAGAATGGCTTGTTGCGAGTAATCGAAAGGGGATGGTGCTTTAATGAACTTAACGCCTTTTTCATTTACAAGGCCACTCTCGTAGGCAAAATGATCAAAGTTGCCAAGTGCTGTCAGAGTTGCAGAACACAAAATTGCTCCCGCGCATTTGTGCCATAATTCGTCTTTTAAATAAAACCCAACTTCTATAGGACAGTCGCAGAGTAAGTAATCATGATGATTTTTGTAGTCTAAGCGTTTTATCCATCGTGCGTGAGTTTTGCTTTCACCTTTACTGGCATAACAAAACCATAGTTTGTTTAGCGATTCGAGGCGCTGAATATGTTGACCGGATTCCGCCAGTGCCGGTTCTGCAATTGGCGCTTTGACATCGCCATCCGCTAAATCCGCGCTTAGTGCCTCATGCATTTTTGTGAGAATTCGCAGTGCATCAAGAGTAGCTTGTGCTATTTGACTCGCTTGATCTTGTAAGGACGGAGGAATTTGCCCATGACTAAATCGATAATGATTATCTTCATTATAGTCAAAATGAGCGCTGTCTAGACTGTCTCTGACTAATTTTAGGTGTTTACTTGCATCGTTAATCGCGTCATTTAACTTAAAATTTTGCCCAATAGCTCTTTGCGATACGATGATAGACGCAAATTTGCCGCTAAATTTAAGTAATTTTTCTAGCCATTCAATAGTCCCTTTTATTGTTGCTGCCGCTGAGGAAAAATCACGGGTAATGGTAGGCAAATGATGAGCTTCGTCTAATACGTAAAAAGAATCTTCGGGCTCTGGTAAAATTTTCCCGCCACCCAGTTCAAGATCCGCTAACAACAAAGCATGGTTAATGACGAGCACGTCCATTTGCAAGATCTTCTGTCGCGCCAAATGAAAAGGGCAAGTTTGATGAGATTTAAGTTGACGTTGGCACGCATGCTTATCACAGACGATCAGTTGCCATACCGATTCGCTAATTGTTTCTGGCCAAGAGTCTCTATCGCCATTCCAGCGTTTTTCGAAATATGCTTTTTGCATGCTTTCTAGCATCTTAGTTTCAATTTCATTTAAAGGTTGGGTTAGCGTTGGTAAAAAACTACTTTGAGCCTCCTCTTGAAACACACTCGCCAGTTTTTGTGCGCAGATATAACGTTGTCGCCCTTTTACTAGGTCAAATTTGAAGTTAAGGCCTGATTGAGTTTGCAAATAAGGTAACTCTTTGCCGATGAGTTGCTCTTGCAGTGCAACTGTAGCGGTTGAAATAATTAATTTTTTTTTGGCTGAAAGGGCGATAGGAATAGCACCTAGGCCATAAGCTAGCGATTTTCCGGTGCCAGTGCCAGCTTCAATGACACAGATACGTTGAGTGCGGTGATATTCACCAGCCAGCGTTTTGGCGATTTCAGCGACCATAAAATTTTGGCTTGGCCGACTGCGATAATCAGGTAGAGATTGCGCAATGCGCTCGTGACATTCGCGAATTGTTTTTTTAAGTTTGTCAGATAGCATTGGCGTGAGTTCGAGATCTATTATTAATATGTATATACTTACAGTGTTTGACATTGTAGGTGGTGAAACACATTGGCACAAGATGTATTCGCAGGGTTCATACTCTCAAGGCAATTAATTACGTTAAATGGGAAAACGCACATTGTATTTTGGTTACACTCTGAACAAGGGCCAATCAAAGCGGTAACGCCTCCACAATTTGTGCAATTTTTCATCAAGCAAAGTCAACTCTCTCAAGCTCAATCTCTAATGTCTAGCCATAACATTGGTTGTGATTTTGCTCTTGTTGAAGCTAAACATTTTGATGGCGAGCCAGTGGTGCGTTGTCAATTTCAGCATCACCATCATTTTTATCAAGCAAGAAAAGTTTTGTCTGAATTCCTATCTTTGTATGAAGATGATATTCGACCAATAGACCGCTTCTTAATGGAGCGTTTTATAAAAGGCGGTGTTTGGGTAACTGGTCAAGGAAATACACAAGATGGTTACTTAGAAATAAGCAATGCGAAACTCAAAGCAAACCCTCTATTTCAGCCGACTCTCAATATAGTCTCGATCGACATTGAATGCAGTGGGGATGGGGTTTTATACAGTGTAGGGCTCGTATCAAGAGACAATCATCGTATAATTATGATTGGTGAGCCAAGGATAAATAATACAAACATTAATATTGATTGGGTTCCCGACGAAATCGCTTTATTTGGTCGATTACAGGCATTAATTAACCACTTCGACCCTGATGTATTTATTGGTTGGAACGTCATTGAGTTTGATTTTCGAGTGCTTTGGCAGCGCGCTCAGGCGCTTGGACTTGATCTTCTTTTTGGTCGGAACAGCGAAAAACTCTATGTTCAAGAAGGCCAAGTCACCAAACTAACGCTCCCAGGGCGTGCAGTGCTTGATGGTATCGATACGTTAAAGAACGCGACTTATCAATTTGAAAATTTTAAGCTAGATACGGTCGCGAGTATCGTACTTGGTAAAAATAAGACCATTTCAAATGATGATCGTTTAAGTGAAATTACTCGTTTATTTAACGAAGATAAGTTGTCGCTTGCGTCGTATAATTTGAAAGACTGTCAATTAGTTGCCGAAATATTCCAGAAGCTTTCATTGCTGGAATTTGCTATCAAACGGACACAACTGACCGGATTAGAATTAGAAAAAAAAGGCGGTTCTGTCGCAGCCTTTATGAATCTCTATTTACCGCTTCTTCATCGCAGTGGATTTGTTGCACCAAAAATGGCTGATCATGGTATTGCGTTTGACAGTCCGGGTGGCTATGTAATGGAGAGCAAACCAGGTTTATATCAAAATATCATTGTCCTCGATTACAAAAGTCTCTATCCGTCTATTATCCGAACGTTTTTAATTGATCCATTGGGGCTAATCACAGGTTTAACAGACAAAGTCAGCGATTTACCGGTGGGCGGCTTTAACGGTGCAAAGTTTTCTCGCTCTCATCACCACTTGCCTCTATTAGTAAGTGAGTTACATGAGGCTCGCGAAAACGCGAAAAGACAGAACGATAAACAGCTTTCGCAGGCCATAAAAATAATTATGAATAGCCTTTATGGTGTTCTAGGCTCAAAAGGCTGTTGCTTTTACGATCCGAGGCTCGCGAGTTCGATTACCTTGCGCGGGCATCAAATTATGCTGCAAACCAAAACATGGTTGGAAACGGAAGGATTTGAAGTGATTTATGGTGACACAGACAGTACATTCGTAAAGCTTTCTGAACACCTGTCAACAGTGCAATGCGCAGAAGTGGGTCAGCGATTAGCAAATTTGGTGAATCAAAAGTGGAAAGCACTGTTGCAATGTGACTACCAATTAGAGAGCTTTTTAGAGTTGGAGTTTGAAGTTCACTATAGTCAATTTTTTATGCCAACGATTCGACATGCTCAAACTGGAAGTAAAAAGCGTTATGTCGGTTTAGCGGAGAAGGGTGATAAAAAAGAACTTATTTTCAAAGGTATGGAGACAGTAAGAAGTGACTGGACCAAGCTTGCACAAAATTTTCAATACGAGCTGTTTGTGGAGTTATTCGGTAGTAGGCAATTAAATCGAATTTTTATTGATTACGTTGCTCGATTAACAAAAGGTGAATTTGACGACCAACTTGTTTACAAAAAGAGAATGCAGCAAGCACTCGATAAATACGTAAAAAATATTCCGCCGCACATAAGAGCGTTGAAAGAGGCTATTGCTAAAGAACAACACGCAATTCCCAACCCTGGCTTTGTCGTGGAGTATGTGCAAACCGAAGCGGGGCCTTCTTTATTAAATGCTTCTAAATCAATAAATTATAATTATTACATTGACCGCCAGCTCACGCCTATTTTTGAAATGGTCAGTCAATTTGATGTTTCAGTTGAGTCGATTCACGCCCAACAAGAATTCCCTTTGAATGATTATTAACCTGCTGATTATATGTAAAAATATGCTGTCTGTTGCTGTATTTGGAACGCCCTATATTAAAGATGTTGCATAAATATATCTAAATAGTGTTGACCTGATGTTGTTAATTTGTTTAGTATTTCGGGTGTATAGTTGCTATTGTGTAGACAATAGGTACTTGCAAAGCTAAATATTATTAAAAAACCACAGCTAGTGGCCCAGGGAGAAACAAATGTTAAACAATCAAGTAACAAAAGCGGTTCGCTTAGCAATCGCATTTGGTGCTGCTTCAACAGCAATGCTTTCTACAAGCACTGTAGCAGCAGAAGCAGAAGAAAATGCTGACGCTGAGAAAGTTGAACGTATCCAAGTTACAGGTTCTCGTATTAAACGTACCGACCTTGAGACTGCAAGCCCAGTTCAAATTACAACACAAGAAGAAATCGCAGTAGCTGGTTTTACTCGTGTTGAAGACATGATGAACAGCTTGCCACAAATCGAGGCTTCTTCTACTGCTTTCCAATCTAACGGTGCATCTGGTACAGCTACTCTTGACCTTCGTGGTATGGGTTCTCAGCGTACACTAGTTCTAATCAATGGTCGCCGTACTCAAGCTGGTGGTATCTACACGCAATCAGCAGACATCAACCAAATTCCAGCTGCGCTTATCCAACGCGTAGAAGTTATGACGGGTGGTGGTTCAACAGTATACGGTGCTGATGCTGTAGCTGGTGTTGTTAACTTCATCATGGATGACAAGTTCGAAGGTTTCGAAGTGTCAGTCGGTGGTACTGGTTATCAACACAACAATGACAACGAATATATCCAGGAGTTGATGGATAAACGTAACTTCGAATACCCAGAAGGTAATTCAGGTATCGACGGTACTTCATTCGACTTCTCTGCAACAATGGGTGGCGACTTAGGTGGCAAAGGTCACGTTGTTGGTTACTTAACTTACATGAAGCAAAACGAACTTCGTCAAGAAGCGCGTGACTACTCATCATGTGCGCTTAACGCAGCAGGTACTGCGTGTGGTGGTTCTGGTAACGCTATCATCCCTAACTTCTACGTTTCTAAAGCAAACGCAGACGGTTCATTTGACTGGAGCAACTACAAGTACTGGACTCTTGATCCAAGCAGTAACTTCATTCCGTCTTCTGGTAACGTATATAACTACGCACCAATCAACCACTTCATGCGTCCTAACACGCGTCACACGTTTGGTTTGTTTGCTGATTATGAAATCAATGAGCACTTCCGTCCATACATGGAAGCAATGTTCATGCGTGACCGTACAACGGCTCAAATCGCTGAATCTGGTACTTTCTTTGCTGAAAACTATGCAATCGATATCAACTCGCCATTGCTAACTGCTTCTCAACGTAACCTACTTAAATCAACGTTTGGCATTGCGGATGGTGAGCAATTTGCAGCTTACATCGGTAAGCGTAACGTTGAAGGTGGCCCACGTGCTAACCAACTTGAGCACAGCTCATTCCGTTTAGTACTTGGTACTGAAGGTAGCATCGATGACAACTGGACTTACGACGTAACTGCTCAGTACGGTTCAACTTCATCTTCATCTGCGTACATCAACGACTTCTTCGGTCCTCGTATCGCAACGGCGCTTTCTGCAAATGGCGAAGCGTGTTCTGGTTCATGTATCCCTTACGAAGTATTCAAATACCAAGGTGTTACAGCTGAAGCAGCAGGTGCACTAACTGGTACTGCGATCCTTAACGGTGTAACTGAGCAAATCATCCTTGGTGGTTATGTAACTGGTGAGTTAGATTTCGCACTACCTTCATCAGATTACCCAGTAGCAGTAGTACTAGGTTCAGAATATCGTAAAGAAAAGTTCGGCCGTACAGCGGATGAAGTTTACGCACAAGGTCTATTACTTGGTCAAGGTGGTCCAACAGCTAGCCTAAACGGTGATTATGACGTAACTGAATTCTACACAGAGATCAGCTTACCAATCGTTCAAGGTGCAGAGTTTGCTGAAAACTTAAACCTAGACCTAGGTTACCGTTGGTCTGATTACAGCACGTCTGGCTCAGTACCTACGTACAAAGCGGCGATCGAGTGGAAAGTAACTGATGACTGGATGGTTCGTACTTCTTACAACCGTGCGGTACGTGCAGCAAACAACGGTGAGCTATTCGCTCAACAATCACAAGGCCTATGGGGTGGTTCAGATCCATGTCAAACAAAAGCTCTTACAGCTGAGCAGTGTGCGCGCACAGGTCTACCAGCGTCTCAATACGGTGCTTCTATCCTTAAGAGCCCAGCTGATCAGTACAATGGTTTCTTCGGTGGTAACCCTAACCTAAGCCCAGAAGAAGCAGATACAGTAACATTTGGTATCGTTGGTAACCCAACTGATGACTTCAACTTCTCTGTTGATTACTGGGATATTGAACTTGAAGGCGCTATCGGTACTATCGACCCAGAAGAAACAATCCTTCAGTGTGGTAAAACAGGTCAAGCCGTATTCTGTGACAACATCTCTCGTACACCAGGTTCTGGTAGCCTATGGGTAGGTACAGGTCGCGTTTCAGCTACGAATATCAACCTTGGTGCTCTTCACTGGGAAGGTATTGACATGTCTGCTAACTACAATATGGAAGTTGCAGGTGGTACACTTAACGCTGCGTTAATCGGTACTTACATGTTAACGAAAGAAACAGACAGCATCCCTGGCGTTTCTACACCAATCGACTGTGTTAACACTCTAGATGACGGCTGTTTCGCACAACCTAAGTGGCGTCATGTTCTAACATTGAACTACGACACAGGTAGCTTCTGGCGTGCGACTGCTAAATGGCGTTTCTATGGTGCAGTTGAAGAGTACACAGGTAACGATACTTTAGTTCCTGAAGGTCTAAGCTCACAAAGCTACCTTGACCTTAAAGGCTCTTTCTCTGTTAACGATTACACATCAGTACTTGTTGGTGTGAACAACGTGTTTGACAAAGAAACTCCTTTAGTAGGTGGTACACTATCTACAAACGCTAACGCGATTGCAGGTTACTACGACACACTAGGTCGTTACCTACACGCAAGCGTATCATTCAAGTTCTAATTTGAACTGTAATGAGAAAAAGCGAGCTTAGGCTCGCTTTTTTCTTTTCTGAGCGATTGAATGATAAGCTTAAATCTGGGGCGTGTAGACCTTGAAGAATGCTTTATTGTCAAAGTAACCGTACTTAAATGCGCTTTAGTTAAATTTAATCAATACCACACAGCGAGAAGTAACGTGCAACGTATCATTGAATTCATAAAAACAGGACAGTTTGAAAACGCAAAAAAGGAAATTAGGTTAACAGATGGTTCTGGACAGTTTGTTCAACTAATGCAACTTTGGTTTAATGAAGCAATGGCACAAAGTCAACCGGAGCACGCGCTATACGCGATAACCAAGTTACAGAAATTGTTTCCAGAAAACCCTCAATACACCAGTCTGTTCGAACAATTATTAACCCACCTTGAGCGTTATGAAGAGTTGGTGGCATTCCTAGAAACTAAAAAAGCGAAAAGCCTTAACGATATTTTTAATTTAGGTTTTTATAGTCGTAAGGCTGCACTAGCAAATAAATCGATTCAGTATTTTGAACAGGCTTTAGAAAAAGGGATCACGGATCCACATGAGGTATATTTAAATTTGGCGTTGGTTTATTCGGAGCAGCTACGAGATGACGCCAAAGCCATTGAGATGCTCAATAAATCACTTAGCCTAAAACCTAACTACGTGTCTGCGCTTCATAATCTTGCAAACTTAAAAGAACAGCATGGATTAGCGTCAGAAGCCCAAGTACTTTTTGAGCAAATATTATCGTTAGAACCTGACAATGTCGTCGCGTTAGCGAGACTCTCAGATTTAAATATTTTTGATTTACCAAAAGCGCTTTCCTATGAAAAAACAGTGTTAAGTGCACTACAACGAAATCAAACCAACCCGAATGCAATTGATCTGCTTTATGGGTTAGGCAAAGTGTTTGACGATGCAAAACATTACGACCAAGCTTGGCATTATTATGTGCAAGCAAATCAGGCGAATAAGCAAACCTTACCGCAATACGAAAAACAATGGTACGAAGAGCTAATAACTGACTGTAAAACTCGGGAATTTAAAATAAAACCGATTGATACGGATCTTGAGCCGATTATTGTTTGTGGCATGTTTCGTTCAGGTTCAACGCTTATTGAGCGTCTAATAGGGGCGAGCGGTGAGGTTGGGATTGGTGGGGAAATCGCATTTTTACATCGCCATTTTTTTGCAAAATCTACCTCGGAGCTCATGGCTACGCTCAACGAAAGAAAGTTATTAGAAAGCTATGCAAGAGAATTAAGGCAGGTAGCAGGCAATCATGAAAAGGTCACGGATAAGCGGCCAGAAAACTTTATGTATGTCGACTTAGTGAAAGCGCTATTTCCCCAGGCGAAATTTGTGTGGACGCGTCGTAATAAATTTGATAATGCGTTATCTGCTTACTTCCAGCGACTAGGACCGACGCAGAACTATGCAACAGATCTTGATGACATTCTTCACTACTACCAATTCCAAGAACACATGTTGCACGTCTGGCAAAGTAAGTTTCCCGATACAATTCACGTCGTAGACTATGATGAACTTGTTAATGAGCCAAAAGGCGTTGGATCCGCATTATTTAATTTTCTTGGACTTGAATATTGCAATGAACATGAGACTTTTCATCAAATGGCGGGGGGTGTAAAAACGGCCAGTGTGTGGCAAGTTAGACGCCCGCTGTATGCCCAATCAAGTGGTAGAATTGAAAATTATCGAGATAGTATTTTGAATTGTGATCTATATTCTCAATTTAGTTCGCAATTAAGAAATTAGGTTAGAAAGCTGAGGAAAACAGAACCGTATAAATTTACGGTTCTGTTTTTCTGGTTAGGTTATCGGCAATATATCACAAGGGATCGTCATACGTGGGCTTGAGCTAGTTAAGGTGTAAGTGCCATGCCACAAATAGCTAGGAAAGAAAATAACCATTCCTTCCTCTGGACAAAGAGCAAGATCAACCGATTCTTTTTCACCTAATCCTAAGCACGTCTCTCCTAATTTAAGCCAACCACTGCGTTGCTCGTCATTCGCATACATGTTCTCAGGGATTTTTATGTAAGCAGGACCAGATATCCAACCTCGTGGATGAATATGATTAGTATGAAAACCACCTTGTTGGAGTTGCACTGACCAGCTGCCATTGGTTTTAAACAAGCCAGTGTGTCGTCTATATAAAGGATGATTTAGGTCTGTTGGAAAGCTTGCAAAATACTTTAAAATGCATTCGTTGTATGCCCATTTGAACGCTTGAATAACTTTGTTTTCTAACAATAGCAAATGGCCATCGGTTTGTGTGCCAATTCGAACGCTTTGATCGAGTGGCTGCTTTTTTTCTTTTTCGTGCAGTGTAAGCAGTGTGGATTGAAGTTCAGATAAAAACGACGATAGGGAGTTATAGCCTTTGGGAGTTGGCAACATAAATTGACCAACGATTTTGTTATAATCATTCAACCATGCAAATCTGTCGTCGTTAAGTAACTTCCACGCTATGCTTTGATAAGCCCACAATTCTTGGTTATGAGGGTCGGCTTGCAATGGTTTTTGCAGTAATAGGTCTGCTTTATGCAATTCGCCATTAACCAAATAATGGTTAGCTAGGTCTAGACTGAATCTTGAATGATAAGGGTACGTTTGTACTAATTTTTCTAATATCGCGATAGATGCTTCGGTATTGCCTCGTTTGTCGAGCAAAATACTTTGCATATGCTGAATTTCAGGAATGGTAGGAAATTGCTTTAACGCTTGACTGGATAACTCAATTGCAGCATCGAGCTTGTCGAATTTAAGTAATTGACCAACCTCAGAATGTAATACTTGTGGGTGTAAGCCAACTAATTCGCGTGATCGTGAGTACGTTTTCAAATAGTCATTATTTCTATTTTGCTCCCACATTAACTTAGTGTAGCTTTCATGTGCTGGCACATAATTTGGGGCCAGTTCTAATACGCGTATTAAATACTGTTCTGTTTGACTCAGGTCTTGAATACTGTGATAAGCGCAGGCAATAGCATAGTTAAGATCCGGATTTTTTGGTTGTAGCTTGAGCAAAGTTTGATAAATTGGTAATGCTTCGTGTGCTTTTCCCATCTCTTGCAACAAGCTTGCTAAACGATAATTTAAATGAAAATCATCAGGGAAAATCGTTACCGCGATTTTTGCAGTGTCTAACGCTTTGCGATGATCTGCAATTTGTTTATGTAATTCACATAAATACCAATAGTAATTTGTCGTTTGCTTTAACGAGGATGAAAGCAGCTCATCGAAGGCTAGTGCACGTTGTAACAACTGACAATCAATAAGTAGACTCAAATAAGCATAAGCCACTTCGTTACTTAATACAGCGCAATTCTGCTTCTTTATTAGCTCGGCAGCGGCTAGTGAGACACCATGTTTTTTCCCAAATTGGCAAAGTTGATAAATCAGTCTCTGATCGTTTGGGAAATTGTTTACACCTTCGCATATCGATTCAAATGCTTTTTCGATTCTATTCAAGCTTTCTAAAACTAGCGTAAGTAAATGATACTTTTCAGGACTACGTTCACATTGTTGGGTGAGCAAAGATAATGCTAAATCAAATTGCTTTTTCTGAAATGCATGAATGGCCTTTGAAATCACAAAAGGTTCCTCGTCTAAAAAAACTCTCAATATTGTACAGCAAAAGTTAATGAGTAGGTGTGTTTGTTTGGTAATTGTTTGATTTGAAGCAATTTAGTTTTGTTTTTGTGTTTTTAATATAAATAAAATTTTTCGGATTAAAAGGTAGGTAGGGCGAAATGGTTTTATTTGGAATAAGCCTGTATCTTAAATGTAAACATAATTAATTTAAATTGTTTTAATGTGTGCGTTGTAATTATATAAATTTTCATTTTAATGTGCTTTGTTATTTTTTTGAAAAAGACTTGGTTGAATGTACCCTAATCAGGTTAATCGATTGTAAGTGTCTGTAAAATTATGGCTTTATTTGTTTTTTGAACGTGTTCTAAAGCGCTTTTTTAAATTTGATAATTGTTTTTTTTGTGTTGACGGGTGACTGATAAGGGGTTTAGTATCTTCGCCGCTTGCGAAATTAATATAATAATATTTATGCCATTTGGTTAAATAGTGCGCGAGTTTTTTAATAATATTCAGTTTATAACGTGATTATTCAGGGAGATAATTAATGTTAAATAATCAGATTTCTAAAGCGGTACGCTTAGCGCTGTCCTTTGGTGCCACAGCCGCTGCGATGGTAGCGACTAACGCAGTTGCAGAAGCAGACGAAGGCGCGTCGAAGGTCGAAAAAATTGAAGTAACAGGTTCTCGTTTAAAGCGTACAGACCTAGAAGGCACCGCTCCGATCACTGTTATTGGGGGTGAAGCGCTAGGAGACATGGGGATCAGCAACGTTGGTGAATTTGTGCAGTCAAATCCAGTTATGTCTGGTTCTCCTGCAACTACAGCGACAAACAATGGTGGCGATGGTGGTGTTTTTGTTGAGCTTCGTGGCTTAGGAAGTTCACGTACGTTAGTACTCATCAATGGTCGCGCACCAGTGTCTACTGACTTCCAAAATATTCCTTCCGCGATGATTGAGCGTATCGAAATTCTAAAAGACGGTGCATCTGTCGCTTACGGTTCAAGCGCAATGGCTGGTGTTGTTAACATTATCACTAAGAAGTCATTCACCGGCGTAGAAATGAAAGCCTCTACTTCTGGCTACGAAATGTTTAGTGCAGGTCGCCAAGAAAATTTCGAAATCGTTGCGGGTAAAGAGTTTGATACTGGCCATATTACCGTTGGTTTTGATTACTCTGAGCAAAAACCGATTTACCAAGGTGATGTAAAAGACGTTAACTTCTTCCAGTACCCTTGGGCTGTCTGGGGCACTGATGCAGCTAAAAGCTTTTATGAGAATGGTTTAATTGCGCCAGGTGGCACTGCTGAATCGAATGTCATTGAATTGGGTTCTGGTTCTGTACCTTGTGGTAACTTCTACCTTGCGAGTTCTGCAGGTAGCTGGACGAACGGCAAGTGTGATGGTGGAATTGCATCTTTAGAAGATATGCGTCCATTTGTCGGTGGTGGCGATAACAACGATACGTACAATTATGCGCCAGTTAACTTGATGCAAACACCTTATCAAGTACTTAATTTCTTTGCGGATTCTTCTTTTGAGATCGCAGATGACTTAGAACTGTACTCGGAAATACGTATTAATAAGCGTGAATCAAAACAAGAATTAGCAGCCGTACCTTACGACACGCGTTTTGATCCAGGTTACTTAGTCACTTTAGCGAATGGTTCACAAGTGAATGGCATTGCAAAAGATAACTACTATAACCCATTCGGCGAAGACGTTATTCGCTCTCGCCGTCGTATGTTAGAGGGTGGTCGTTACTTTGAACAGGATTATGTTCGTTTTCAAGCCGTTGCTGGTCTAAAAGGCTACTTCGATGATAATTGGGGTTACGATGTTTACTACAACTATGGCGTAAACAACCTTCAAGATACTGATTTTGGTCAGCTATATGGTCCAAACCTATCAAATGCATTAGGCCCATCATTTAAAGATGCGAACGGCAACATTGTGTGTGGTACGGTTGATGCGCCAATTGCAAACTGTGTATCGATGAATCTATTTGGTGGTCCAGGTTCAGTGACTAAAGAAATGCTAGATTATGTTACTGCACCTTTAGGCGACTCTTATAATGATTCATTCCATCAAATTCGTGCAGACGTTTTTGGTGATTTAATCGAAGTCCCTGCCGGTATGGTTTCAGCTGCATTTGGTTTTGAATACTATGAGACGGCGTTTGAACAAGTAAATGATTCAGGTAAATTCTTTGGTTCGGTAACGGGTAACAAAGGCAAACCATTATCAGATATTGGTCGTCATTACACTGCAGCTTCTGCTGAATTCTTAATTCCAGTGTTAAGTGAAACAGTGGTTGATACACTTGACCTTACTCTAGGTGCTCGTTACGACAACTTCAGTACAACCGGTGAAAACTTCACTTGGATGGCTAAAGTTGAATCGAACATCATGGAAGGCTTGAAAGTTCGTGCGAACTATTCTGAAGTTTATCGTGAACCAACGCTATCAAACTTATACTCGCCACCGTCAGATAGCTTTGACAGCGCATCAGATCCTTGTGCAGCGAACAACTGGGGTCAACTATCAGAAGGCGGAAAGAGCCAATGTATTGCATCTGGTGCACCGACAGGCGGACACGGTAACACTGATTCTCAATTACGCGCTCGTGTAGGTGGTAATGAAGATGTGCAAGCAGAATCAGGTGAAACATTCACTGTTGGTTTTGTTTACGCCCCTCAATTTGTTGATAACTTAGGTATTACATTAGATTACTGGGATATCAACATCGAAGGTAAAATTGGTAATATCGAATCTGAAGATATTTTACGTGGTTGTTACTACGGTCTAATTGAAAACATGTGCTCTAAGATCCAGCGTGGTTTTGATGGCTCTATTACCAGTATCGATAGACGTGTAACTAATCTAGCAGGTATGACAGCACGTGGTGTTGACCTTGATGTGAATTACGGCTTTGGATTACCAGTTGGTGAAATGAAGGTAAATGTCGCTTGGACTCACTTCTTAGAGCGTGGCGAAGAGAACTTCAACGGTGAAACCGGTTTATTTGAACTGGAAGATCTGGTTGGTCGTTTTGAAAACGATACTTCGTACTTCAAAAACAAAATCCTAGTGAACGTTCGTTACGACCTTGATGACCTACGTGTAGTTTACTCTGCTAACTATCAGTCTGGTCTTGAGTACGGTGATTTAACGTATATGACAGCAACGGGCGAACTCGAAGGCCTTAAAGCTAAAGTAGATTCTGTGATTTATCACGATCTATCAACTCAATATACCTTCAATACCAACACAACAGTTCAATTCGGTATTCGTAATTTGACGGATAAATTACCGCAATACATTGAAACAGCATTTAATGCTAACGTTGATGAAAGTAACTACCGTCTATTCGGTCGTCAATTCTTCGCTGGCGTTACTCAAAAATTCTAATTTGAGTTAAGCGAAGACCAATCCAAAAGGCCCTTATGTTAGGGCCTTTTTGTTTAAAATTTTTATTCATCGAGTTAGGTTAGGCGCGTTGAGCGTAAATGTACTTGGCAAATATTCGCGTAGAAGGCGAAGAGGTATTCGCTTACTCGACAGAATCGTTTTTAAGTACAACAGCCAATAGCTGATTGGCTAAGTGATTTAGTTTCTTTTGGTAATTTGTCGTCATGGCATAGGTTCTTAAACCATAAATACCTAAAACCAGGAATTGTGCCCGAGCTTGTGTATCAATCTGTGAAGAAAGCTCTTTATTTTCTACAGCAGCGTTGAATAAGTGTGTGATCGTTTGTTCGAATTGATTTAAATTTTTCGCAAGCACACGGCTAACTTCTTCATCTTGTCCTTCAATTTCAGAAAGCGTTTTTGTTAGTAAGCAAACGCGAGAACACTCTTCGCTTGCAGATCCATTTACGATTGATTCTAAAAACGAGGTCAAACCATCTTTGAAGGTTGGGTAACTGGAAAAATGCAGTTTTAATTGCTCATCCTTATCAGTTTGATATTGCTCGATTGCCGCAAGTAACAATCCTTTCTTATTTTTAAAAGCACAATAGATTGAACCAGGGTGCAATCCGGTTGCTAAGGTCAAGCGTTGCATGCTTGTTTTACTGTAACCATATTGCATAAATGTTTGCATGGCTTGTCGTAAAACAAACGTTCTATCGAATTCTGCTGTTCTCATTTGTCAGGAGGTTAAGAGGACAAGGTACTTAATGATAACGAAACTTGATTGTTTATTCAAAAAAGATCTTGAACAAACGTTCAAAATTGTTTAACTTGAATGTTTATTCAAAAAAGATCTTGAACAAACGTTCAAAATTGTTTAACTTGAATGTCTATTCAAGAATAAATTGAGATGCACTGAATGACAGCTATTCTATTTGAAAAAGTACGTTTAAATGAATCTATAGAACTCGACAACCGTATTATAATGGCACCGCTAACTCGTTGTATGGCAGACGATAATTTAGTACCAACGGATGCGATGGCCACGTATTATGCGAGAAGAGCGGGAGCAGGGCTGATAATTAGTGAAGCGATTATTATTCGCCCTGATGCACAAGGTTACCCAAACACACCAGGTTTGTTTTCTGCTGCACAAGTAGAAGGGTGGAAAAAAGTCACACAAGCTGTACACGATAATGGCGGTAAGATTTTTGCTCAACTTTGGCACGTTGGTCGTGTTGCACATCCACATTTCTTTGGTGGTGAAGTGCTTGCACCTTCGGCCATTAAAGTCGAGGGTTCAGTGCCAAGAATGCGTGATCTAACGTATGTGACACCAAAGGCCGTTACGCTCGATGACATAACGACTTTGGTGGCTGATTATGCTAAGGCTGCTAAAAATGCCCGCGAAGCTGGGTTCGATGGTGTTGAGATCCATGGTGCAAATGGCTATTTGATTGATCAGTTTTTGCATTACACGTCTAATGAACGTCAAGATGAATATGGGCAAACCCCAGAAAACATGGCTCGATTTGCGCTTGAAGTGGTTGGCGCAGTAACAGAAGCGATTGGTAACGATCGTGTCGCTCTGCGGTTATCACCCGGCGCTTATTTTAATTTAGCAGGCGATCCGCGCGATAGAGCGGTATTCGATTACTTAATTAGGCAATTGAATCAGATACCATTGGCATACTTACATGCAGGTATTTTTGACGATGAGATGCAATTTGATTATTTAGGCGGGCGAGTTTCAGACTACATGCGTAACACTTATGAAGGCTTGCTTGTAGGCGTTGGTGGTTATACAGCAACTTCGGCAAGTCATGCAATCGAGAATAATCGCTTTGACTTGGTTGCCATTGGCCGTCCATTTATTGCAAATCCTGATTACGTTGAAAAGGTAAAACACGGTAAACCCGTCACGGCTTACAGTGAAGATATGCTAGCAACATTAGTTTAGTTTCTAATCGAGGAGCGCGACATGTGCTCCTTTATTTATTGATTTATCAACAGACTACAAAAAGATTGTGCGTTTTTGTTGATAGTTCAAAAAACCGTCTCTGTTATACTAGTCGGACTCGTTTTTACCCTGCATCAATGTTATATTCGACCTAGAACGTTGTTTTTATTCTCACCCAAGTGGCGTAGCCATTTGTATGATCGGTACGCACGATGCAAGAAGAACTCCTTAATTCCGTAATAAAAATCACCAAGACTCGCGACATAGATTCACTAGAATATAGCTTAATTTCGACGATCCAAGAATTCATCGGTTGTGATGAGATAGCGGTTTACAAAGACTTGGCTGTGCCTGGTGAGCTGACGCTTGAATTAAGTTTATCGTTAAAACACATCAGTAAACGAGAATTCGAGTGGGGTGAGCGTAAAATAATTAAAGAGCCTAGTAGCGAATTAATAAGTTGTTTGCAAAGTGCGTGTATTATTACTGTTCAATCGTCTTCAGGGATCGAAAAGCGATGGATCCCGATTAATCTGCACGATAGACCTGTTGGGGCAATTGAAATTGTAAGCAAAGGCTTGAAAAGTGCCGATCAAGTGTTACTTAATGCGTTTTGTCGCATATTCGAAAACTACCTCACAATTTTGCACGAGAATGAACGAGATAAATTAACCGGCTTATTGAATCGTCAAACCTTTGAGTCAAAACTAAAGCAACTTGTCGAAAAGCAAGTGTTAAAACAAAACCGTACGGTTTGGACAGACGATAATCGTAAAAAGCAACAAAATGCGTGTTCTTGGCTTGCTATCATGGACATTGATCATTTCAAGCGCGTCAATGATACCTATGGACATGTCTGTGGTGATGAGGTGTTGTTGTTACTTGCGCAAAAAATGCGACACTACTTTCGAGCATCGGATCTACTGTTTCGATTTGGTGGTGAAGAGTTTGTGTTAGTTTTTGAACCTACCAGTTTAGAGTCCATAAAGTCAAAAATGGAAGGTTTTATGGAGCTAATTCGTACCACACATTTCCCATTTGTTAAAACGCTGACGGTCAGTGTTGGTATGTCTCCTATTAGTCCATATGATTTTCCGATAAACGTACTAGAGCAAGCTGATAAAGCGCTCTATTTTGCGAAAGACAGTGGTCGTGATCGGTTATGTTTTTATGATGAGTTAGTTGCAAATAACTTAATTGCTTCAAATCAAGATGACACGGATATAGACCTTTTTTAATCGCTAATTTCCTTCATTCTAAAACTAATGAGAAGCGCCGAACTCCATATCTTCAAGCCGTTCGGCGACATCCCTCAGTTTTTGGCTATCGTTATGCCAATAAATTGCTTACACTAGCGAAAGGAATAATAGTTAGTGCTTGGCAAACAAGATGTTACGCATAATACAATCGAATCGAATGGAAGCTTTGCAAACGCAGTTCAATGCGGTAATCGAGCTCGCTCCACTCGATAGCATTTTTAAATCGGAAGTTGTGCTCGTTCAGTCACCAGGGATGTCACAATGGTTAAAAATTGGACTCAGTCAACACATTGGTGTTGCAGCGCAAATTGACTTTCCACTGCCTTCGAGCTTTATCTGGCGGCTTTATCAATCGCTACTTGATGATGTGCCGCGTGAATCGGCATTTAATAAAGCGAATTTAGCCTGGAAAATTCATTCACTCCTGCCAGATTGTTTAGGGCTTTCACACTTTGAGTCATTAAAGCATTATCTAGATGACGATCAAGACGCATTAAAACGGTATATGTTAGCTGAAAAAATTGCCGACGTATTTGACCAATACCTAATGTATCGTCCTGATTGGCTTGCACTATGGGAATCTGGTCAAGATAGGCTGAATGACACAGATGTGTCTATTGCACCTTGGCAACCTGATCTATGGCGTAAAGTTGTTCATTACACGAAAACCCTTGGACAAAGTCATTGGCATCGTGCAAACATGCACGAAAGCTTATTAAGCGCAATCGACACTGCGCCGCAGAGTAAATTCCCTGATCGAATCAGTATTTTCGGAATATCAGCACTCCCACCCGCACAACTCGAAGTAATGGAAAAGCTATCACGACGCACCGAGGTACTGATTTATTTGTTTAATCCATCGGAACATTATTGGGGCGATCTTCTCGATGAAAAAACGCATGCCAAGATTAAAGCACGATATTCTAGTCTACCAAATGTCGAAAATGTAAATGGTCAGTATTTCCAAGTTGGTAATCCTTTGTTGAGCAGCTGGGGTAAACTAGGTAAAGAGTATTTAGAACAACTCTTAAGCCTTGATGCACAGTGGCTTGATCGATTCCAAGATGATTTTAATGAGAGTTTACTGTCGAGTATTCAGCGTGAGGTTTATCATGTCGCGTTTAAAGGTGAGGCGGTACCACCTACAAACGACTGGTATATCAATGCGGATGGTAAAATTGCTATTTCTGCAGAGGATAATTCAGTTCTGTTAGTGGATTGTCATACCCCTCTGCGTGAAGTAGAACTGCTTCATGACTATTTATTAAATTGTTTTGCCGAAGATCCCCATTTGACGCCGAAAGATGTCATCGTCATGATGCCAGATGTCGGGACATTCAGCCCTTACATCGAAGCTGTTTTTGGCGGTGCTAAAGGTTCTCGTTTCATTCCTTACGCTATTTCGGATCTCGCTCTAGAGCAAGAAAAGCCGATATTACAATCGTTTATTCAACTCGTCGAGTTACCCTTTAGTCGCTTTAAGCGTAGCGATATTTTGGACCTTTTGGCAGTAGATGCAATTTCCTCAAAATTTGAGATATCACCAGAAGATTATCAGCAAATCGAAGTGTGGTTGTCTCGGGCTGCTATCAAATGGGGTATTGATGGTGAACATAAAAGTAGTTTCGGTTTACCACATGTCGAATTGAATACCTGGAAGCTCGGCCTCGATAAATTATTATTAGGGTATGTCAGCGGCAATGAAACCAATCCATTTAATGGCATTTACGGCTTAGATGAAGTTGAAGGAATGGCTTCGAGTTCATTAGCCAAAATAGTCGCCTTCATTGATGCGTTGATTGAGGTAAAACAAAAACTAGACCTAGATGCAACGCTTTTGGAAAAAGCGAGTCTGTTAAAAACGATGATCCAAACGTTTTATGATGAAGAATCGGAGTCTAGTTGGGATTTATTGCAGGTTCAACAAGTGATTACAGCATTAGAGGAACATGCAAATAGTGGTGATTTTAATGGAAAAGTATCTGCGCGTGTTGTTGCATACTTAATCAAACAAGGATTAAAAGAAAAGGGCGTAGGTCAGCGCTTCTTAGTGGGGTCAGTGAATTTTTGCACACTTATGCCAATGCGGGCTGTGCCGTTTAAAATTGTTTGTTTATTAGGCATGAACGATCAAGATTATCCTAAGCAAGTACAACCAATAGGGTTTGATTTGGTTACGTGTGCGAAACGCCGTAAAGGCGACCGTTCACGAAAGTTTGATAACCGCTACTTGTTTTTAGAAGCGATTTTAAGTGCCAGAAGTAAGCTTTATATTAGCTATTTAGGTCGTTCTTGTTTCAATAATGAACCATTGATGCCGTCCGTTCTGGTAAGTGAATTGCTCGAATATTTAGATAGAGCGTTTTACATAGAAGCGAACTCAATGTCGCTTTCACCTAGCAAACATATTCATATTGAGGCGCCGCTTCAGCCTTTCAATGCCTTACATTACCAAAATGGTGAATTACAAAGCTATAATCCAACGTGGGCTATCTCCGAAAACACGCTTGAAAAATTCAACGAAGAAAGCCAAAAACTAAATGTTACAATAGAAGGTGAAGTTGAATTTGCAGCGTTTGTTAAAGCGCTAATTAAACCTCAAGCTGCATTCTATCAGCAAACACTAGGCGTCCGAATTGCGTCAATCGAACCTTTTGAAGAGGATGATGAGCCGTTTAGTTTGGATCCGTTATCGCGCTATCAGCTGCTCGATGAATCATTGCGCTGTAATTTATCCCAGACTCCCATCGATGAAGCGCAGTGGTTGCAAAGAGGGGTGCTGCCTTCACAAGAAATAGGTACTCTTGCGTTAATCGATATCGAAACACGTACGACGAAGCTCGCGTCTGAATTACGAGGTGTGTGTAAAAATAAGTTGGTGCCTCAAGAACTTTACATTGAGTGTGACAGAGTCACGCTTCTAGGTTGGTTTGATGCCATCTTTGCTGATAAGCAAGTCTTTTACCGCAGTGCTTCCGTTAAGGCCAAAGATAAAATTACTGGCTTTCTATGGCATTGTGCAGCTTGTGTGGCAGGGCTAAATGTCACAACCTATGTAATGGGACTAGACGATGAAGTGAGTTTTGCGCCCTTTGAGGCAGTTAAAGCGCGTGAATATCTAGGAAAATGGGTGCAATTTTATCGCGATTGCATGACATCTCCGCAGCCGTTTTTTGCGACGTCTAGTTTCGAGTATGCAATGACGTTGGATTTCCAAAGAGCTCAAGAAAAATTCTCGGGAGGACAATTTATCGGTGTTGGCGATAGTGAAGATCCTTATGTCGGTATTTGCTTTAATTCACTTTTAGAGGTTGAAAAGGAGTTTTGTCAATTGAGCTTGGAGTTGTTAGGACCTATTGTGGAACATGCTAAGGAGAGACGCTATGAAGGTGCTTAATCCACAGACGATGCCTCTCAATGGTCATGCTTTGATTGAGGCGAGCGCAGGGACAGGTAAGACATATACAATCACCGGTTTGTATTTGCGTTATTTATTAGGCCTATACGGCGACACCACAACATTACAATCGCCACTGTCTATAGATCAAATATTGGTTGTTACGTTTACTGAAGCGGCAACTCAAGAAATAAAAGACCGAGTAAGAAGCCGGATTGTTCTCGCGCGCAATGTATTACTTGGTGAGTCGAGCAATGATGAATTAATTACGCATTTGTTGGCCTTAATCGAAGATAAACAAAAAGCTTATGATCTTTTGGACGCTGCTGCAAAAAGTATGGATGAAGCGGCGATATTTACGATCCATGGCTTTTGCCAGAGAATGCTAAAACAACACGCTTTTGAATCAAACATGACATTCAATCAAAACTTTGTTCTTGACCAAAGTGAAATGCTTGAACAGGCTGTTTATGATTTTTGGCGCCAATTTGTTTACCCATTAAATCGCAATCGAACTAACGCGGTATTAAGTCACTTTTCTCATCCACTTGCCCTTGCGAAAGCAATTACACCTTACATTATGCACGGTTCGCTTTGTTTAGAGCCGGTGGTTGAACTAGATGAGGTCTTTTCAGCGCTAGACGAATATCAGCAAGGCGCGCCAGGTTTTAAAGAAAAAATGAGGCAGTCGGGCTACATTTCGGCGATAGAAGATTCGGATATTAATGGTTCAAAGACGCCTAAACATAAGGCGAGTCTGACCGCCTTAAAAGCGTATTTAAATAGTAACGACTGGTGGTTTGAATTTGGTCAACAAAAACGCTCATTTGAAGTGTGGGGAAGTGAGAGCATAAATGACCCGAGTATTTATAAAAAAGTCTTCAATACGTTTGAGCATGAATTAACTAAGCAATTTGACTACTTTGCTAAGCTACACGAGCAAGTGAAACATCAGTTGCCCATTGGCATTATGCAAAAAGCAGTAAAGGAAATTCGCAAAAACCTCGATATCCACAAAGAAACGCATTCGATATTGACGCCAGATGATCTGTTAAACAAACTCTTTATTGCATTGCAACATGATAATAAACAAAAGCTAATTACGAATATTGTACAGCAATATCCTGTTGCATTAATTGATGAGTTTCAAGATACCGATCCGATCCAATACGGAATTTTTAGCACGATTTATGAGCGTATGGATGAGCAAGTTAGCTTGCCCCAATTAACGATGATTGGCGATCCCAAACAAGCTATTTATGGATTTCGCGGCGCGGATATTTTTACTTATATTCGAGCTAAACGACAAATCAATACGGACAGGCAATTTACCTTAAATACCAATTATCGTTCGGACGATACAGTCGTTGAGGCAGTCAATACGGTGTTTAGTCGTCACGGGCAAAGTTTCGTTTTTGATTCCGATATTCCTTTTTCTAAAGTGTTGGCTAAAGGAAAGCCGAGCGATAAGCAATTAAAAATCCTTGGCAGTAAACCAAAGCCGCTGTCATTTGCGGTATTTGACGGTGACGCCCCAATCACATCAAAATCAACAGCATTATCTTCTTTAGCACAGTACTTTGCTTCGCAAATTGCTGAACTATTAGCCAAAGCAAAGGCGGGTGAAGCTCTGATTGCAGATCAACCAATCTTAGCCAGCGACATTTGCATTTTAGTACGTGATAGAAATGAAGCCGCGGCAATGAAAACGGCTCTGAATGGCGTTGGTGTTAGCAGTGTTTATCTTTCTCGAGACAGTGTATTTTCTCAGCCTTTATGTTCGCAAATCTATCAATTTTTGAATGTGTTACATGGTCAATACGATGAGCGTTTACTTAGGGGGGTATTGGCAGGTCCGTTATTTGGCGTGGCGCATCATACTTTGTTCGAGCTACAGCAAGATGAACGACAATGGCAAGAGTATCTCGACAAATTATATCGTCTAAAAGCGCTTTGGGATAAGCAAGGCGTAATGGCTATGTTCGATGCGTTATTAATTGACAATGATTTGCCAACACGTTGGCAAGCAGCATCGCTTAATATTGAACGTATGTTAACGGATTATCGTCATCTTGCTGAAATTCTTCAGCAAAAGCAGCTTGAGTTGGATGGCACGTTTAGAGTACTACGTTGGTTGAACGCTCAACTACTACAACCGTCGAATGAAGGTACTCAACTGCGTTTAGAAAGTGATGCGGATCTCGTGAAAATAGTGACAATGCATGCCTCAAAAGGATTGGAATACCCGATTGTTTATTTGCCATTTGCCACAACATTTCGTCTTAGCCATGAAGCAAAGTTCAATCGAAATGGTCAGACGGTTGTGGATATGTCGCGTTCTGAAGAAGCGTTGGAAAGTGCGGAAAAAGAGCGTTTAGCGGAAGATATTCGTTTGTTATATGTTGCTTTAACACGAGCCGTTCATCACTGTGCAATTGGCCTTTTTAACGTTGCTGATGGACGCAAAAAATCACAGGCTATTACTAAGACCGCGCTTGGTTATGTGCTATTCGGTGCAGTTGAGTACGACAGTAAAGATGCATGGATGACGCAACTCGACACATTTTGTGAACAAAATCTTTTTGACTACACGACCTTTAAAGACATACAAGAACGCCTCCCTGTAAATGAGCTCGAAAAAACGTTTATTGAAAAGCAGGTGAAACGTTTTGAACACCCGCTTGAACGGGATTGGAAAGCGACAAGCTTTAGTCAGCTTAGTTATCACAGCAGTTCAGACGAACGACCGCTCGGTGCAATCGATGAAAACCATCTACTGGATTTACCTGCGCAACTAAGCGAGATTAAAAACGCCTATACCTTTCCAAAAGGAGCAAAGGCGGGGAGCTGCTTACATGAAATATTCGAACTGATTGATTTTAAGGCGCCAACAGTTGCGACAGATGACAAAAGAACACTTCGCGACGCCATAGAGTTTGTGTTCGAAAAATATCATATTGATCTAGAGTGGTTAAATGAAACAGAACGTTGGATAACGGCGTGTTTGAAAGCGCCATTGTTCGAGAACACACTAGGTACATTGTCTTTGAGTCAACTTTCTCAGTCACAGTGCTTAGTTGAAATGGAATTCAATTTACCATTAAGTCCACTAAATGCCTCACAACTAAATAAACTTTTGTCAGAATTTACCGGTCACGTTACTCAGTTGCGGTTCGATCAAGTACAAGGTTTACTTAAAGGTTTTATCGATTTAATTTTTGAATGGCAAGGTCGTTATTATGTGCTTGATTATAAGTCTAACTACTTAGGTGACACTGCTAAAGATTATCAACTTGATAACTTAGAAACAGTGATGAGCAGTCATCAATACCATCTTCAATATGTTATTTATACCGTTGCATTACATCGTTTATTGCGAGCAAGGCTGACAGATTATGATCCAAACCATCACTTAGGTGGCGCGCTCTATTTGTTTTTACGAGGATTGCCGGATGGTCAAGGGGTCTATTTTCGTAAAATGACTCAGTCTGAACTTAATGCTTTTGACGCACTCTTTGATAACAACAAACAAGAGGTGAACTAATGGAACAGCAATTTGACTTACTGCTCGACTCAGTTCCCGGTAATAGCGGCGATTATATTACGCATTTGTGCCAAATTGAAAAAGTACGTCCTTGTGATGTTCGACTCGCAGAATTTTTAGCAAATGAAAATGAGGACATTAAATTAGTCATATTATTGTTGTTGAATGCAGAGCAAAATCAACATAGCTGCCTTGAACTTGAGCGCTTAAATGAAGACAATCCCTTTTCACTCAATGAGGAGCAACGTAAAAACGGTTTTGAAGTATTTCCGTTGCGATTAGGGCCAGATCTTTACAATGCTTTGGTAGGTCACCCTGCAATTGGTGAAAGTAAACCGTTAGCGTTATTAAATAATAAACTCTATTCCGGTCGAAATGCAGAGTATGAGCGAATCTTAGCCTCTCGATTTCGCGTGATGGCTTGCACGACGGTTAGCATTGATGAATCGCTGTTGCAAAACTTACTGACTCACTATTTCCCGCACGGTGAAACTGGGGAAATCGATTGGCAAAAAGTGGCGTGCGCGACGGCAGCGATTAAACGTCTGAGCATTATTACAGGTGGCCCGGGTACTGGCAAAACGACCACGGTAACGAAACTATTGGCTATTTTACAGTCTTTGTATAAAAGTGCGCCGCTCAACATAAAAATGGTTGCACCAACCGGTAAAGCAGCCGCTAGGCTGAGCGAATCTATCAAAGCGGCAAAACACAATCTTAATTTACCGCTCGAATTGGCCGAAGTAATTCCAGAAGAAGCGAAAACGATTCATCGTTTAATGGGGGTTATTCCCTATTCAAATAAATTTAGGCACAACCAAGATAACCCTTTGCATTTAGACGTACTTATTGTGGATGAAGCTTCAATGGTCGATTTATCCATGATGGCCAAATTGGTAAAGGCTCTACCAGCTCACGCACGATTGATTTTACTAGGAGATAAAGATCAATTGGCTTCGGTAGATACGGGATGTGTCCTTGGTGATTTATGTCAAAACCTTATCTTTGGTCAGATCCCAGAAATGTCTTCGATGCATAGCCAAATATTATCTAGATTGTGTGGCATCCCCATATCTAGTTCGGTAGCGAGTAACGGCTTTGTTTTAAAAGATTGTTTGTCGTTTTTGCAAAAAAGCCACCGTTTCAGCGCGACTAGTGGTATCGGGCAATTAGCCTATGCGATTAATACGAATGATTGGCAACGTTATAGTGATTTAGTAAAGCGTGGTTTTGACGATATTGCGATAGCCGAACTCAATCAAGAAAATTACATAAAAATCATTGAGCAAGCTGCAGATGCCTATGAAATATACTTACGTGCTATTGTGAACAATGAACCTGCTCAATTAATTCACGATTATTTCGGTCGTTACCGATTACTGTGCGCAGTAAAAGAGGGACCTTATGGCACCGACGTATTGAATAAACGTATCGAGCAGCGCTTGCTGCAAAGAGGTCTTGTTCGTTTAACGTCGCGATTTTATCTCGGCATGCCAATCATGGTGACACAAAATGATTATCAGTTAAAATTATATAATGGCGATATTGGTATTTTGATGTTAGATGAAAGTCATGAGCTTAAAGCCTGCTTTGTAAGTGATTCAGGAGAAGAGCGTTTTGTTTATCCTGCTCGTTTACCTAAATTTGAACTGGCTTATGTTATGACTATTCATAAGTCACAGGGGTCTGAATTTGACCATACGGCAATTATTTTACCCCCAATGCAAAAAGCCCAAGCCGGGATTAATCGACAGCTTTTATACACGGGTGTAACACGAGCTAAAAAACGGCTACAGCTCTGTGCTCAGTCGAAAGTAGTTCGGCTTGCTATGGCTAGGAGTTTAGCACGCAGCTCCGGGCTTTATGAGCGCTTAGTTGATTAATGTTTTTGCTTTATCAAAATCAATAACACAATATAAACGCCTGTATATTCTTGCTGCAATTATGCAGCTACAAGTGGGTTGGGATTATATGGCATTAACACGTGGTTGATTAAAACCACGTGTTATTGGAAAAAACGTATTTACTTTTATCATAGAAAAAATAAATGCCATTAGTTTGATTGCAAATAATCAAGTGCGAGTGCCGAGAGAGTTTCTACCCCGATTTTTAGTGCACTTTCATCAACATAAAAGCGAGGTGAATGGTTGCTCGCTGACTCATCTAATGGCGTATTTTTTGGTGTGATCCCTAAAAAAAAGAATACGCCCGGTGTTTCCAGCGCGTAATAAGAAAAATCTTCAGCACCAGTAACAAGCGGAATTTCAATCACATTCTTCTCGCCTGCCGCACGTTTTATTGTTGGTAACATTTTCTCGGTGAGCTCTGGATTATTAATCGTTACAGGGTATCCATGATTGATTTTAACGTGAGCATGAGCACCTTGTGCTTTGGCAACCGTTTGCGCGGTAAATGAAAGACGCTCTTTAATATCCGCTCGCATGTCTTGGTCAAAACTACGGATTGTTCCGATCATTTTAACTTCGTCTGGAATAATGTTTGAACGAATTCCACCGTTGATCGCGCCATAGGAAATGACTGAGGGCGCTTTTGTAACATCAATTTGGCGTGATGCAATTGTTTGTGTTGCCATGACGACTTGTGCAGCGGCTACAATAGGATCTACACCGTCCCAAGGTCTTGAACCGTGGGTTTGTCGACCAGTTAATGTTATTTCAAATGAATCAGCACTTGCCATCAGAGGGCCTTTACGGTAGCCAATTTGACCTGCATGTAAACGATTGGTTACATGCAAACCGAAAACAGCGTCTGGTTTTTCTTTAAAGATCCCCTCTTTAAGCATTAATGCGGCACCGCCTTCTTCTCCTTCAGGCGCACCTTCCTCAGCGGGTTGAAAGATAAACATCACATTTCCAGCTAGGTTAGCTTGTTTTGACTTTAAATAGTGGGCTACCCCAAGTAACACAGCCATGTGGTTATCGTGTCCACACGCATGCATTACGCCGACTTCTTGACCGTTAAATGTGGTGGTTTGTTTTGATGCAAAAGGCAAATCAACTTGTTCTGTGACTGGTAAGGCATCCATATCTGCTCGGATTGCAACCGTAGGGCCGGGTTTAGCACCTTTGAGTAAAGCCACGATCCCGGTATGGGCGACACCAGATTGCACTTCTAACTCTAAATGAGCTAATTGAGACAAAATATATTTGCTCGTGTTAAATTCGCGATTACTTAACTCAGGGTATTGATGGAAATGACGGCGCCAGTCAATCACCTGGTTTTCTAATTCAGCGGAAATTTTAATTTCATGTGGTGCGCAATACACAAGGGGTGAAAGAAAAAGAACAGCGAACAAAACGTGGTACATTTTCATAGTAGATCCTTTTTTCTTTTAGATTAGTTACTTTGAAAAAATGAAACAAAGACTTTGCGGTGAATGACGAAAAAACGTTCACTTTTACACGGTACACCTTGATAGAAGTTTCATATTAAACACGCTAATTAGGGTACTTTGGCCTTTTTAACAGCACCATAAAAATTGACATTCTACGTGATAAATCGCTATAACTAATTTAAGTAACTACTCTAATTAAGAAAAGTAAGAAAAAATGAAAACGTTACAGCAACAACTCAGTCAATATGCTTTGTACCATCGAGATAAGCGGAATATCGCGACTCACTTTATTGGCATTCCAATGATTGTTTTAGCTATAGTCTATTTGCTTTACTTCCCAATGATGGAAATCGGCCAGTATGTGATTACGCCAGCGCTAATCGTTGTTGCGTTGTCGTCAGGTTACTATCTAATCCTGAGTAGATCTTTGGGGTTAGTTATGTCAGTTATTTTAGCATCGATGTACTATCTCGTTGAATATACAGTCGATATGCTCACCAGTGGGTTTCCTCTCGGTTACCTTGGTTTTGGGGTCGTGCTTTTTATAGTTGGTTGGGTATTTCAGTTTGTAGGGCATTATTTTGAAGGAAAGAAACCCGCGTTCGTTGATGATTTAATGGGGTTAGTGATTGGTCCACTCTTTGTGCTAGTAGAAGCGTTATTTTGTTTAGGTTTATTTAAATCTCTAGAGCATGAGATTATCGAAAGGGCGGGAGCATATCGCTAGTGTGTTTTTCCACATAAACTGTCGGCTCGTGGACAGATGAAAAAAGAGCGATAATTGTATCGCTCATAAAAAAGAAGCGTATTTTTTAAAATGTGATCCGATTTTCTAAATGTGCGCCTTTGATGATACTGACATCTGGGCAACTTAAACGTACCTTACCAAAGTAACTCTCTAGCATGAAACTTAGGTCAGGTGCACCATGCTCTTGAAGATCAGCGAATTGTTTTCGGGCCCGATGTAGCATGATGTTCATGTGATTCATTTGAATACCAAGATCTTTTGCAATCTGTTCGCGATATTGCCAACCTTGTAAACTGGATTCTATGTTCGCTTCTTTGTCTTCAATTCGTCTGCGGGCTAATAATAAGAGTAAATAATGATGTGTTCGAGTGCCCAGATCATACTCAATATTATTTACGAGTAGGCTCAACTGGGTATTTTCTTCATCTTGGCTTACGTTAAACTTCATTGAACATGGCGCAACGTCGATGTCGGTTTTCATTATTTCAGTCGCTTGATGTTCAGTCGAGCAAATATAAAGCCATTGTGTCCCAAGTGCTCTTACCATTCCACCATCAAAGAGGGCTTGGCGGTCATTGGTATTGAGGTCTTCAAAGAACCAATAATTGATTATTTTATCGTGATAGATAATGTGGCTTGGATCTTGTTCATTAGGAATAACCGTTTGATCGTCTATTTCTATCACTTGCTGTGGTGAAGATTGAGAGATCAAATACCGACAATTTGTCTCCAGGTTACCAACAACGAATGAATTGTCACCAAGATTAGCAAAATCAATTTTGTCATTGATGCTAAGTGTGTAATTAAGATTTTTGTCTATCTTTTTGTCGTTTAACCAAACACCATTGGTGCTAACATCTCGTAATAGCCACTTTCCATCGGTGAGTTCGATAATTGCATGATGCCTTGAAATCGTGGGCTTGTCGATAATAGTGTCGACACTGACCTTTTGACGTCCAATGGTGTGGTAGCTTTTTAGGTAAATTTTTTCTAGTCTGTTTTCATCGATTAAATATGCCATTGATATTCCTTTGCGGGCAAATGAACGACAAGACCCGATTATTGCAACTGGACATAGCTTATCGTGTTTTTGGTTAGAATTCGATTACAGTGAATTACACTATTATTAAAATCAGTTTATTGCCTTGCGAATGTCTCTGACTTAAACCATATTTAGACTAAGACAAGCATCGGTTTGGCAATACATCGAAAACCGAACTTATCTAGACCTCTCTTGCTAATGTGCAGATTTACTAGGTTGTAATGCTATTTAAGTTTCTTGTTTCTACTATTTGTTTTATTTAGTCGACTGAGTAGTGCGAGATAGGAATTACTTTTAAAGCGTATGTTACTGCCTGTAACAAATATACACTGTGTAGAATCTGCAGCAACGTCATGGAGTATCGCCATGGGTGAGTTTCAAGCCATAAATACAATAAAGTTAGATAACGTATTTCAATTTTGTGATCATTTAGATTCTGAGCCACTTTCATTGTCCAGTTCTGCGCTTAAGGTTGTGACAGATTTCACAAGGCGTCTGCCTCAAGTCATTATGAAAGACGTTGATGTTGAGCATGCTTTATTTATGATGGTGAATGGGCACGTGCGTTCCAAATTAGTGATTGACCACGATGATACTTTTCTAGGTGTCGTAACGGCAAAAGATCTGACAGGACGAAAAGTGTTAGCGACCGCTCAGAAAAGAAATGTTAGTCGAGACGACATAACAGTAGAAGATGTGATGACAAAACGTAGTGAGTTGCAGGCTATGCCTTATAAGTTGGTCGAAACGGCAAAAATTGGTGATGTATTAGAAACATTACGAGAGCTTGGACAGCAACATGTGTTATTAGTGGGTGATAAGGGAGCATTGCGCGGTATGATCTCGGCTGCTGACATTGCAAGGGCATTACATATGCCTGTAAACATTTTAGAACACGCAAGATCATTTAAGGCAATATTTGAAATTATTCACGATCATGATGAAATAGACACCTTTTAAATGAACGATTATCTTGCGTAACGCCAGCACAACTTGCTCAGTGGGAGCTCCAAGGTGTTTTCACTACGTTGTTCCGCTAATCGGAATAGTGCTTTTACACTTCTGTATTAGCGTGCCTAGTATTGAAAATACGGTGAAGTTCTGAATCAAGCTTCTTCAAGTTGTTGGGATAGGCATTGATGTAAAGTATGGAATCCTTTTATAGGAAAAACTAAACATCACATTATACTTGTTTCCTTAAAGTATCCGCGCATTCTGTTCATTTCTGTCAGGAGAAGCCACAGAAGAAAATCATCTTGACCGTGACTTTTCGACATTCATTGAACTAAATGAACTGTTCAAAATGTGGGAACTTGAGATACCTCGTTATTTGAGAAAATTGAGTGCACCTTGAATTGCTGCGACTTGACCATCGATACAGTTTTCGGGCGTTGCCGTTTTACTGTCAGGGTAGACTTCTGTCGTAGTTACAAAAGGGGCGTTAGTTAAACCCATACATAAACCTAACTTTGTTCCATCGTAGTTAATTACACCTTCTTGTTCAAGTTCAACACCTATCAGTTTATTCTCATTATCCGCGGGTGCAATGTGCGTGACTTTACGCACTTGAGCGATGATTGCTTTTTGGAAATCGGGTTGTGGTTTTTGTGTGTGTCCTACCAGGTAAAAGCCATCTGGAATATTCCAATTTTGATTTGTTTTACCATCACGGGCAGCAAGGGCTGGGCGAAACTCACTATTATCGGTATCCGTTGTCTCGTGTAAGTCTACGTGAACGAGAAACTCAACCCCTAGCTTTTCGAGGTATTCTTGTAAAAGTGCGGACTCGGGTGCTGGGCTATTTTTATAAAATGAACGATTAGGGTCGATAGCCATTGGATTCCAACGGTTTATCGTTTCATAGCCCCATGGACTCACGCAAGGCACTACAACAAGGTTAAAGTGCTGTTCATAGGCTTTTCCGTCTCGAGACAAAAAGGCTAACGCGCCATGTACGCCACTTGTCTCGTAACCATGTACACCTCCAGTGATTAAAACACATGGTTTTTGATTATCCCAACTCTTTGACTTTAATAAAAATAATGGGAAAATTTTATCATAGCCCAGTTGGCCATATTCGACGCAATCAAACTGATCTTTTAAAGCCTCGATTTGAGTAATGACATCGTCTTGATAGCATCGTTTAGTGGTTTGTAATTTTAGCCAAGCTTGTTTGTGTTTTTCGAGCCAAGGTTGACCTGGTTCGCCAATAGGATAAATAGTAGTCATAGCTGATCCGTTGTTCATGTTTATTATTTTAATCTTGCTCGTGATGGCAAGAATAAGGAAAGAGGTTCGCTTAATCAAACCTCAAAATAGTACATTAAGGATACCAGTTTGCTATGAAACCGAATATTGAGTAGCAGTAAAAATGTTAAATGGAGTAGCCGATTGTCCTAAGGATAGCTAATTGCTTTTTGCAAGGGTTAAAGGCGAAGAATAATAATGTTTTTTGCTGCAGTGAAACACGAGTAATCTTTAAACCAAGGAATGAATGAACTTTTACCGCAGTGATCTGTTCAGCAAGTACATATCGTCGTTGGCCAAACGCATTAATATAAAAAAGCCCTTGTGCACAAAAAACAGCTTTGCGTTGACCTGAGACACTCAAACTTAAGTGAAATGCACAAAATAGTACAATAATTAATGCAATAAAAAGTTCAAAATGATTGAAACTTGACGACGATAAATTGAAAGACAAAGCGCCAAAACCCCAAATTAAAGACGCTAAAAGGCAAAGGGTAATATAAAACGATTTATTGATACTAAGTGGTAACTCTCTCATTTCTAACATCCATTTTGTATTCATGTGTTGAAGATAGCGAAACAAAATGGAGGAAATATGGAGACTTTACTTCTTAGTCTTTTAAGCACTGTCCGTTTCGTTGTTTAGTGAGAAATAACGCGCCAAGCGTCTACTTGATCGTTCAAAAAACCACACTCAGTATAAGCTTTTTCAATGAAGGATGTTTGGCGAAGTATTTTTAGGCCGCTTTGTAACGCTTCAAAAGTGGTTTTACCGAGAGGGTGTTGCTTGGCTACAACAAAGTGACGACTGTCTTTCAGTGCAACTTTAATATTTGGGATTGCTTGAATTAGATACCCATCTCCTTGGTATTGATAGGGAGGATTTGAGGTAAAAGGGACTAGCATGATATCCACCCAACCTCGCGAGACCATTTTTGCCATGACAATCCAATCAGATTCATCGATAAGTTCTTTCGGTGTCAAGGCATTAATCGTCTTCCAATCCGCATGCCAGGCACTACTGGTCACAATACTGACGTTTGAAAAATCATTACTAATTTTATTTTGTAGTGTAGTTATATGTTTTGGCGAGGCAAACACACCGGCAAAATACTCGTTTTCTCTTATTAGGGGATCAGAGATGAAAACGTTGTCGGCATACTGTTTTGCATCTTCTAGCCAAATTGTGTCAAAACTGACTAGCAACAAGCCCTCGTTCAATAGTTTTAGATTTCTTGCATCGTAATTTCCTAATTCAAACGTAAACTCTACACTTAGACCACCTAATTTAAGTGCGCGTTGAACCAAAATAAAGTCAACCACATCTCGCTGACAATTAGGATGCTTAAAAGACTCGATTGTCATCGGCGTTTCATTCCCTAAAACCGCTTGTGCATACTCAAAAATATCTTTTTCAACGGTAATTGACGTTACGCTAGCAACAGTGGCACTCGAAAAGGTCATGAGTATTAAAAGACTGCAACTACAATTTATGTATTTGGTCATAACACACCAGTCGACACGATGGCCACGTGTAAACAACTTTTTTTATCATAGGGAAGTTATTTAAAAGCGCCTCGTATTTTCTATAGAACAAGTGAAGTAGGTTTCATTATTAAGTGTAGAGGGAAATTCAGAATCTCGCCTGTTTTAGCATCGGTTGAAAAATCATCATGTATAAAAGGATTTATAAATGTAAAAAAAATGCTATAAATTCTGGGTTTTATTCAACGTGAAATATAAGTGCCTACAGAATGTGACCGTTATTGATTAGGGATGAATAGAGATGAAATTTGAACAACTGCTTACTAATTTCGATCGTGGCTTGTGTGTGAAACAATTACAAAATGAGGCTTTTGTTGAATTAGCTGTTCTCGCAAATACGCAGACAATGATTGATTTGGCGGAATTTAATTCATTGTTATCAATATTAAGTTGGAACAATGAGATCCTCATGACAGATTTCATGGAAAACACGAAAGTGAAGCAAGCTCGTTTGCAACATGAAGACGAAATCCTAAGTTATATAAATGAACGCTACAGACTCATTTTTGATGAACCGTTAAAATCTCACTTAGCCCACTTAATTTCCTTATTTGAGTCAAAACGTCACCTTATTGATAGTTAGAGGGCTATTCGTTCGATAAAAGGGACGGCAAGCAGTTGGTAAAGTGTTATTTATCTAAGTGTTATTTAACAGGTCCTTCAATGCGCCATCGAGTTCAGAAAACTCAAATTTATACCCACTTTGTATCAGACGTTTAGGAGTAACATACTGACCAAACAATAATAGATCGGCCATCTCTCCGAACAACAAACGCATCACAAAAGCAGGCATAGTAAAGAGGCAAGGGCGATGCAATTGCTGAGCAAGAGTGTTAGAGAATACCCTGTTTGAAACAGGAGAGGGCGCGGTTAAATTAAAGATGCCGTCACACTCTTTGTGCTGTATTAAGTGAATTATTGCGTTCGCCATGTCGTTAATGTGGATCCAAGACATGCCTTGTGTTCCTGAACCGATCACGCTTCCTAGGCCAAATTTGAAGGAGGGGAGAAGTTTCCTCAATGCACCTTTACATGGGTGCAGTACGATGCCTGTTCGTACAATACAGGTTCTAACACTTTGCTTAACTTCAAATGCCGTGTTTTCCCAATCTGAGCATAATGTATGACTGAATTCGTTGAATGGTGTTGGATGGGATTCTTCTATTGTTATGTTATCTGGTTGTCGGCCATAATAGCCAATGGCACTACCTGATATAAAAACTTGTGGCCCAGAAGTCGCTTCATTTATTTTTTCAACTAAGGTTCGAGTAATCCTTAAACGACTTGCGGCAATTCTATGCTTTTGACCTTTAGTCCAGCGTTTGTCTGCAATTGGCTCTCCAGCTAAATTAACCACTACATCTATGGTGTTAAAGTCAATATCTTCTAGTTTTGTGAAAAATGAAATGTTCTCTCCAAGTGCTTTTTTTGCCGTTTTTACATTTCGAGTTAACACCGAGATTGAGTGAGAAGCGAGGCGTGAAATTAACGCTTGGCCAATTAATCCGGTTCCGCCAGTAACTAAAATATTCATAATGTACTCTTATTAATCTCTGTTAAAGCACCCTACGGTTCGCGTTAAGAGGATCGTGTGGTTTCTTAGATTTAAACATAACTAATTCAATTTACGAAAGATTAAAGTTTTGAGATCTATCGTAAAATACCTTAATCTGAGACATTAAGAATAGCGAAAAAAGTGCATCATGTCAGAATTCTCAGCATCACACCGTTCATTGTTGGTTTTAGCGTGTTTGGTTATTGTCTTTGCAGGCATTAAGTTAGCAAGTGCTATCATTATTCCTTTTATCTTAGCCGCATTTATTGCAATAATTTGTAGTCCGATCTTGAGCTTTATGGCGAGCTTCCGCATCCCCAAAGGTTTGGCTATTTTACTGATTATTCTTGGAATTGTTGCAATAGGCTTAAGTCTAGCCGGTTTGATCGGGCAATCGGTCACTGATTTTTCAAAACAAATTCCAATCTATAAAGCCCAATTACAAGATAAATTTGTATGGTTAGTTAATGTGGCCTCCCAATATGGTTTACCAATTGATACACAGCAGTTGATTAAGTTGTTTGACCCAAGCCAAGTCTTCGATATTGCAACTAACACACTTTCAAGTTTAGGAGGTGTAATGGCCAATACATTTCTTATTATTCTAACGGTTGTGTTTATGCTTTTTGAAGCGCCAACTTTAAGCCAAAAGGTGCATCTGGCGCTAGATGATCCTGAAATGAAAATGAAAGCGATAGATCGATTCTTAGAATCAATTAACAGCTATTTGGCAATTAAGACGATGGTGTCAGTTGCCACAGGTATTTGCGTTAGTGTGCTGCTTTGGTTGGTTGATGTCGATTACTTTGTACTTTGGGGGGTGATAGCGTTTTTCTTAAATTATATTCCGAACATCGGTTCGATAATCGCCGCGGTTCCAGCAGTGTTGTTAGCTTTAGTAACACTTGGTCCATTTGAAGCCGGGGTTGTCGGTTTGGGTTATATTTTGATTAATACGGTGATGGGTAATATTATCGAGCCAAAGTTTATGGGCAAAGGTCTTGGTTTGTCCACGCTGGTGGTTTTTTTATCTTTGATATTCTGGGGATGGTTATTAGGGACTGTTGGCATGTTGTTATCAGTACCTTTAACAATGGTGGTAAAAATTGCGTTAGAAAATACTGAGCGAGGTAAATGGTTAGCGACCTTATTGGGTACTGTTGAACCAGAGCCGCCACAAAATAGTTAAAAAGTGAATTGAAATGATGCTAATCCCCCCTCATTGATTTGAGTTAGTTGTAATAAATATGACCGCAACTAACTCTAGCACGAATGATTAATAGGGCATCATTAAGGTTTCTATATTTTGTTTTCTTAAAGTGATTTCGCAACGTTTAAACGCTATTGCAGCTTTCGTTGGATTCGGCATTTTGTGCAAATAACGCCATCTGCATGTATCGTCTAAATAATTGCTTTGGTTACGAGCACTTCGCTGAATAATCGGTAACAACTGTGTATTCCCGGTATCCTCTTGGATTTTTTGAATATCTAAGAGGAGTTTTTGAAACCATGTTTGTTCTGTTGTTTTTAATAGTTCAATGTTGAGATCTAAACACTGAACATACTTTTTCGCCTTTTCAGGATGGTCGCTGTACAACGGCTCACAATCTTTTAAACCTTCTATTGCTTGAGCAAATGAAATATATCCAAACAAAACGGGGATGATAAATAAATTAGATCTTCTCATTTTTAAACTCTACGACAAATTGTGCGCCACCAAGAATAGAGCGGCCAATTGTTAACTCACCATGATACGCATTGACTAAATCAGAGACAATAGCCATACCAACCCCATGACCGGCCTCGTAAGTATCAAGCCTCGTCCCTCTTGTTAGCAAGTCACGTTTCTTATCTTCCGGAACACCAGGTCCATCATCACTGACGTAAAAACGAACTCCAGTATTTTCCAATTGTGTAATACTAACTTCAACTTGATCCACACATGCCTTGCAGGCGTTGTCGATTAAATTTCCTAAGATTTCCATTAAATCTGTTTTATCACCCAGGAAAACGACGTTTTCATCGCAGTGAGAACGAAAGTTAATGTGTTTTTGAACATACACTTTGCGCATGGCATTAAGTATCGAATTTACCGTCGGAGCAACTTCAGTTTGTTTTTTCCATGCGTCAGATGCACCACTTGCTGCTCTTTTCAATTGATGTTCGATCATCGCATTTATACGGTCTAGTTGCTCTTGTGCATCCGAATCATTGGCTAGGGGGCTTGATTTGATAACCGCTAGTGGGGTTTTTAAGGCATGTGCAAGATCGCTTAACGAGGCTCTATACCGTTCTTTTTGACGCTGTTGAGACTCCAAAAGTAAATTTAAGTCGAGTTTAATATTCCGAAGTTCAACCGGATATAAACCTGAAATTCGTTCTCTCGAACCTGCCTCTATTTCTTTTATTTCTCTGTCTAATCGCTGTAATGGTCGGGCATTCCAAATAAAACCTAATGCCATTAATGCAGCGATTACCGCCCCCATAATTAGCATCCAGGAGACAAGCGTATCTCGAAATCGGCCCATTTGAGTAAGTAAAGCCGTATTTTGTTTTAGTAAAACAAATCTTGCTCGCTGCGATTGTTCCGCATTACCTAGGATCACCGACAAGCTTAACTGCCAATACACGTAGTTATTGTACTCGACACGACGAAAATCGGATGAACCGGCTTCGATATCTGAAAATGAGGGGTTAATCGATAGATTTACGGCTGACTCTGAGTACCAAATGAGCTTTTTATCTTGATAGATTAATGCATAAGTATCTGAGTTTAGACGATTCAATTCCGGGGCTAAAATGCTACGAGGCATGCTAATGCCATCATCTAAAAATTCGACTTCTGAAATAAGCGAATACAGGTGTGCTTCGAGCGTATTCTGTGTCGCTTCGACCAATGAAGCGTAATACGCTTTTCCTATTGAAAAAAACAGTGTTGGCAGCGCAACAAAAAGAACAAAGACAAGGATAAATCCTTGTCTTACTTTTAATGGAATTTGTGGGCTTATTACCACTGTGACTTCAACCTATACCCTCGGCCACGAAGTGTTTCAACTGGGTTCAGCTCCCCAGATGGATCGAGCTTTTTACGCAATCGCAACACAAACACTTCAATTACATTGGAGTCTAAGTCAAAGTCTTGGTCATAAATATGCTCAGTAAGTTCGGCTTTTGATATGACTTTTTGTGGATTAACCATTAAATATTCAAGTACTTTGTACTCGTAAGCCGTTAGGCTCATTTCGGATTCATGTACCCATACCTGTTGAGAACGCGTATTGAGCTTAATTGGACCGATACAGATTTCAGGGTTAGCTTGTCCAGCACTGCGCCGGATTAATGCATTGCAGCGAGCAATAAGTTCTTCGACATGAAACGGCTTGGTAAGGTAATCATCTGCACCAGCATCCAAACCCTCAACTTTATCTTGCCAACGGTCTCGTGCGGTCAAAATCAGAATTGGAATGCTAACCTCTGCTGCGCGAGCTTTACGAATAAGCTCGATGCCACCTAATTTAGGCAGGCCTAAGTCAATAACAGCCAAATCTAAAGGGTATTCTTTAATGTGAAATAATCCGGCTTCGCCATCATTGCACACATCGACGCTGTATTTTTCTTTTTCAAGCGCATTTCTTAAGTTGTCTGCTAAATGCAGATCGTCTTCGATCACTAGAATTCGCATGGTTTAATCCTTCTTAACGGCACCCGATTTTTTATCGACTTGAACATCAAGGACTCGACCACTGTCGCGTAAAATGCGAATAACATAATAACTGCCATTATCCGTTATCTTCAATGTTCTACCGTTATATTCTTTTAAAGCGAGCGCAACAGCTTGCTTTTTTGTTAACGTATCCGAGCCTGTTTTACCAAAAGCACCAGGCAATGAAACGGACCACAGTCCAATTACCACGACTAAAGCGAACAACCTCATTATTTTACTCCAATACTTTTGGTCGCAACACAAAATGGCCGCGAGGCTACCAAAAGACTAAAGCGTGAGCTCTGAACTTTTACTGAATCGTTTTAAAAAACACGTTTGAAAGGTTTGACAACACTTTGTTGGTAAACACCAGCTGCTAGATAGGGATCTGTGTCCGCAAAGTGCTGAGCGGATTCAAACGAGTCAAATTCAGCAACCACTAGTGATCCGGTAAAGCCTGCAGTTCCAGGATTTTCGCTATCAATAGCCGGGAGCGGACCAGCGGTGAATAAACGACCTTCTTCTTTTAGCTTTTCTAGACGAGCTAAGTGGGCTGGACGTATCGCTAGACGTTTGTCTAAGCTATTTTCAACGTCTGTTGAGTAAATCATGTACAACATTAATGTTCCTCGGAATTTCATCGGTGATAGGGCGTAATCTTAGACTGATTTTAGTGGTTATGTAAACGAAATGAACCAAGTCAATAGGGTGATTAACGGCATAAGACTTGAAAAAGAGAACCTAAGACTGATAGAGTCGGCCGAATATCCGATAAAATAATAATAAGGTAGTTTGCATGAGTAGTAATCGCGAGCACTTCAGTTCGAGACTTGGCTTTATATTAGCAGCAGCAGGATCGGCCGTCGGAATTGGTAACTTAGTGGGTTTCCCAGTTTCTGCAACTAAGAATGGCGGTGGAGCGTTTTTGATTATCTACGCCTTGTTTGTGGCCTTTGTTTGTCTTCCTGTCATGATGGCTGAAATGGCAATGGGCCGCAAAGCACAAAAAGATCCATATGGTGCTTACCGTAAGTTGTCTGGAAAATCAAAGCGCTGGTCAATTGCAGGCCTTTTAGGCGTAATAACGCCTTTTATGATTGCCGTGTTTTATATGGTGATCACGGTCTGGATATTTGGTTACTTGTTTCAAACCACAATGGGCAATTTAGATTTGCTTGCAAGTCCAGAACACTTTGGGGCCTTTATTAATAACACAAGCGTTTTTTGGTATATGGTGATTGTTGCAGTTATCGTCAATTTAATCTTGGTCGGTGGGGTAAAAGAAGGCATTGAAAAAGCATCGAAAGTGCTGATGCCGGCGTTGTTTGTTTTGCTCATTAGCTTGGTTGCTTACGTCCTTACTTTAGACAATGCGATGGCTGGCGTACGATTTTATGTGGTTCCAGATTTTTCTAAACTGGATGCCAGTGTGCTAAACGGCGCACTGTCGCAAGCGTTCTTTTCTTTGTCATTGGGCATGGGGATCCTAATGACGTATGCGTCTTACATTTCGAAAGACGATAATATTGTTAGTGGTGCAAAAATGGTTGCTATCACCGACAGTTTAGTGGCGTTTATTGCAGGCTTAATGGTGTTACCAGCAATCTTTAGTTTTAACCCTGATACAAACCCAGCTGAGCTTTCTGATAGTTCCGTGTCGATGATATTTGTGTATTTACCCAAATTATTGTTAGCGCTTCAAGCGGACATAGGGTATGTGGGGGCGTCCGTTGTTGCTGGTATTTTCTTTTTGTTAGTTTTCTTTGCTGCGATAACTTCCCTGGTTTCAATCGTTGAGGTTCCTACCGCAACGTTAATTGAAGAAGCAAAGTTAAGTCGTAAAAAGGCGTTAACAGTATTAGCTATCGCGACGGGCGCGCTCACTGTTCTGTGCACCATGTCATTTGGTATGGTCGACTGGTTAACGAAAATGACAGCCTATGGTGGGGCAGATAAGAGTATGTTTGATGTTGTTTATGACATCTTCTACGATACGATTTTACCGTTGAACGGTTTATTAGTTTGTCTTTTTGTCATGTACAAATGGAAAAAAGTCCGTTTATCTGAAGAGCTTGCTCAAGGCTGCGATGACTATGTTGGAAGCTGGGTTGAGAAATACGTGAATTTTTCACTTTCAACGTTTATTCCAGTTATATTGCTCGTCATTTTCATCAATACCGTGGCGACTAAATTCTTTGCAACGAGTTTGTTTGGTTTTTAGGTTGTTTGTTTTTTCAGTAATCGCTGGTGACACCCGCTTTGTTACCAGCTACTTCTAAATCCAGAGTCTAGGTATACACCTAATCCTAGCGTAAAAATCCATAAACCCCACAAACTGTGTTCAAGCACACAGACCAATAGCGATCGGCTATGGGCGTAAGTATACGCAAACAATAATCCACCGAAAAATGAGAGCGAAATGGCGATAACGTTATCATAAACACAATGTGCCAGAGCAAACGTTGTTGCACTCAGTAAAATGCGCAGCGCTTTACTTGGAATAATACGTTTGTAACGGTGGAAAAAGTAACTTCGAAATATGAGTTCTTGTGGTAAAACGGATAGGATAGGATAGAAAAGCAACAACATTAGCCAGTCCTGCGTCGATTGCCTGGGCATCGCAAACCAATTTTCTTGATTGATTAACCCATAGAGCATCCCAGAGAAAAGTGCTCCGATAAAAAAGAATGTGAAGAGTCGTTTTTTTACAGCAGAAAAGGTGCCTAATGTTGTTAATCTGAAACGTTTAAAGTGTGGATCGGTTAGTAATAGAAAGCCACAAATCACCATCAAAATAATTAATGCGGGCAGCAACCAGTTTTGTAGTTGGCTTTTAAAGTAGTAAGCAAGTATAGGTAGTCCAAAAAAGACAAGTACCAGTTCACACCAGCGATATTGATTTGCGCTCAAATTAATCGTCAAGTTGTAGGGGTATGTGCAATATTAAGGGCTTTAAAAGACAGAGTGATGACAGTATGAACGCCAATGTCAGCAATGCGCAGACATTGGCTAACAAGAGTGGGCAGCTATTCTTCGGTTGGGAGATATTTGTACACTTTAAACATAGTCAACATAATGGCAACAAAAGTAATACCCATCAAGCCAAAAACTTTAAAATTAACCCAAGTATCAAGGGAAAAATTAAAGGCCACGTACAAGTTAAGACCGGCGATAAAATAAAATAAAATAATCCAAGCAAAAAGCAATTGATTAAAAATAGCGGCTGGGATTTTTATTTCAACGTTGGTCTCCCCTTTTTCTGAACCGATGGAAGAAAATAAGCCAAGAAGCGCTTTCTCGACCAAATTTGTTTTAAATAAAAGCCTACCGAATAAAAGGGCTGAGCCCAATAAAGCATAAACTAAGGTTGCTTTCCACTGAATAAATTGTTCGTCGTGAAAAGCCAGGGTCATACCACCTAGCACAACAGCGATGCCTGCAAAGATCCAATGTTTGTTTTCAATTTTACCCTTAGAAACTTGATAGTAAATCAATTGGATCACTGCAGCGATAATTAAGACACCGGTCGCCCAAAAGATGTCGACGCTTTTGTAGATTACGAAAAATAAAATGAGTGGCAAATATTCAAACAACAACGCCATGTTTTTAATCCTATTCAATATTCTACTGGCGTTTTATCAAGTTGTGGCATCAAGTTCAAGATTGACTTTACGTTGTTATTCTCTTAGCCTTCGCAGCATTTTCATGAAGCCCTTGTTTAAGCAGGAATTAAAACTAGGGTTCAGGTCATAAAATAGTTTGTAACACGAAGTAAAAAATGAACAAGAAACAACTGATAGATGACATGGCCGAATTGGCAGATTTGACCAAAGTTGATACAACGAATGCCTTAAATAGTTTGTTAAATTTGATCACCAAACGATTGTCTGAGGGTGATCCGATAACGCTACACAATTTAGGTACGTTAAGCTTGAGTTATCATCCGGCGAAAGTTGGTCGTAACCCGCAAACGGGTGAAAAAATGATGATAGAAGGAAAGAATAAAATTGCCTTCAAAGCCGCTAAAGGACTTAAAGAGACTCTGTAGTGACAACAAAGTAGCGAGCGCCTTACTCGCTACTTTAATTGAACTGCAACTTAACTCGCTTTGGTTGCAGCTTTCATATTACGAACAAAACTCTTCAATTCGCTCAGCATTAGCTCTGGTACAGCTAAGTGCTTTTCGATAATTTTGACGACTGCCGAACCACTAATCGCACCTGCGGCGCCCGATGCTAGCGCTTGCTTAACGTGTTCAGGGGTTGAAATACCAAATCCGAGTAATGCTGGAGCTGCACGGTAATGCAAAAGCTTGTCAATCATATTCGTGGCTGGCATTTCTGCGACCGTTTCAGCACCCGTGACACCTGCTCTCGATAGTAAATAGGTGTAACCCCTGCCATAGGAAGCGCATTGTCGTAGGGTATCGTCATCCGCATTTGGTGTCGCGATAAATATAGGTGCGATGTCGTTGGCCATTGCGGCATGACGGAAGCGTTTTGATTCATGTAACGGTACATCGGCGACTAATATTGAATCAACCCCGACACTTTTCGCTTCTTTGTAAAATTGTTCAATACCACGGGCAAATACCAGATTTGAATACAATAACAAGCCAATTGGAATGTTTGGGGCGTATTCACGTACTGCCCGTAGAATGTCAAAGCAATCGTTAGTGTGAATATTTTGCTCTAATGCGCGAATATTAGCGGCTTGGATCACTGGACCGTCGGCGATAGGGTCTGAGAATGGAATGCCCAATTCTAGTGCATCGGCACCGCCATCGATGAGTGCTTTAATAATTGCTAAGCTCTGATCTTTATTTGGGTCACCGATGGTAACGAATGGAACAAACGCCCCTTCGTTCGTTTCTTTGAGATGAGCAAATAGTTCGTCGTAGCGTCTCATAGTGAACCTCGTTTTTCTAAAACTTTATGTACGTGTGCTAAATCCTTATCGCCACGACCACTTAAATTAACGACTAAGATTGTATCTTGTGTTTGCTCTTCTGCGAGTTTAAGTGCATAAGCAAGGGCGTGACTAGACTCTAACGCTGGAATAATCCCTTCGTGCTTTGCAAGTGTTTGGAACGCATCGAGCGCCTCGTCGTCGGTAATGCCAACGTATTGAGCACGACCTGTATCGGCTAAATAAGCATGTTGTGGGCCAACGGCTGGGTAATCTAATCCCGCTGAAACAGAATAGGATTCCTCAATCTGACCGTCTTGTGTCTGCATAATGAAGGTATATGCGCCGTGTAAAATTCCCTTTGAGCCCTTACAGATAGTTGCACCATGTTCATGAGTATCCAGGCCTTTGCCTGCAGGTTCAACGCCAATTAATTTAACAGAAGGTTCGTCGATAAAGTCGGTGAACATTCCAATTGCATTGGACCCACCACCTACGCAGGCGATTACCGCATCAGGTAATCGACCTTCAGCGGCTAACACTTGTTGTTTTGCTTCAATGCCAATCATTTTTTGGAACTCGCGCACAACAGTTGGGAACGGGTGTGGGCCTGCCGCAGTACCGAGCAGATAATGAGCCGTTTTATAATTAGCTGACCAGTCCCTAAGGGCTTCGTTAACCGCGTCTTTTAACGTGCCAGAGCCCGCAGTAACTGGGATCACTTCAGCACCCATTAGGCGCATACGAAATACGTTTGGTTGTTGACGCTCTACGTCTTTTGCACCCATGTAAATACGACACTTGAGGCCTAAAAGGGCACATGCTAATGCGGTTGCAACGCCATGTTGACCCGCGCCTGTTTCAGCAATTACCTCGTGTTTCCCCATTCGCTTGGTAAGTAATGCTTGTCCAAGTACTTGGTTGGTTTTATGAGCACCACCATGCAACAGATCTTCTCGTTTTAAATACAGCTTGACCTTCGGGTTTTTGATTAAGTTACGGGTTAATGTAAGGGGAGTAGGGCGACCTGCATACTCCTTTAGTAATTGATTAAATTCCGCTAAAAAAGCGGGATCTTGTTGTGCCTTTTCGAATTCAGCATCGAGCTGTTTTAGCGCAGGAACAAGTAGTTCGGGGACGAACATACCACCAAAATCGCCAAAGTATCCTTTGTTTTCCATGACCACCTCAATATTTTCTAATTTGTGCAAACGCTGCGCGGATTTTTTCTACGCTCTTTTTGCCGGGGCTAACTTCTACCCCTGAATTTAAATCAAAACCACATGCGCCTAAGTATTGTGCATTCGAAACGTTTTCAGCATTTAATCCACCTGCAAGAATAAACGGTGTATCAGCACCTTGTATTAACTGCCAATCAAACGTTTTACCTGTGCCTCCTGATTGGTTATTGGCTTTAGTATCAAATAAATGTTTATCAACATATTCATAGGTCTCGGGCTTGTTTGTGCTAATACCTTGAGCTTTCCAGATTTGACACGTCACAGGCAATAAATTTCGTAGTAATTGCACATAATCTTGGCTTTCATCTCCGTGAAGTTGCACCGCCGCGAGTTTTAATTTGTTTGCACATTCTGCAACGTCGTCTAGCGATGCATTGACAAAAACGCCTACGAATTTGAGTGGCGCACTGTCTACGACTTCACGCGCACAATCTAAATCAACATAGCGAGGAGATTTTGGGTAGAAAATTAATCCCCCATAAATCGCCCCCGCTTCGTATGCTGCGATAGCATCTTGTGTGCGAGTTAAACCACAGATTTTGTTTTCCCCTAAAATAAGTTGGCGACACGCTTCCTCGATATTTGGCTGGGCCATTATTGAACTACCGACCAAGAAACCATCTACGATAGGAGATAAACGTTTAACGTCTTTGTGCGTGTAAATGCCTGATTCAGAGATAACTACCGCGCCGTTATTGATTAATGGGCGGAGTTTTTCTGTGGTTGCTAAATCAGTCGACAGATCCCGTAAGTTACGGTTGTTAATTCCAATAAGGTTTGCACCTAGGGCAAGTGCTCTATGAGTTTCTTCCTCATTACTCACTTCGGTAAGTACCGTCATTTGCAGGGATTGGGCAACCTTTGCTAATGTTTGATATTGTTCATCATTTAATACGGATAGCATTAGCAAAACTGCATCCCCACCGTAGTAACGAGCTAAATAGACTTGGTACTCGTCAATAAAAAAGTCTTTGCAAATGATAGGCTGCTCGACTTTAGCGCGAACGTAGGCAAGATAGTCAAAACTACCCTGAAAATATTTTTCGTCTGTTAAGACACTTATGCAGGTTGCATAGCGTGAATAAGTGTGAGTGATTTCACTTAAATCAAAGTGAGCACGAATGAGGCCTTTCGAGGGGGAGGCCTTCTTACATTCAAGAATAAACTGAGTCCCTTCTTGAGCTAGGGCACCAATAAAAGAGCGAGTTGAAGGCGTTAATGAGTCTTTGAATTGCGCAAGTGGAAATGCTGCCTTACGTTTCTCGACTTCAATCATTTTATCAGCGACGATTTTTTCTAAAACATTAGCCATGGCTGCTCTCTCTAATTTTATTCAGCGTTTCCATTGCAACGCCTTGTTCGAGTATCTCAAGTACAAATGACGTAGCTTCTTTTAAGTTCGTGTATCGGCCTTGCAGGTACAGCAATGCCGCAACATTTACAGCAATGGCTGCGTTGTGCGCTGTATCGCCTTTGCCAGCTAAAATCGCGAGACTCGCCTTTGCGTTGTAGTCTGGCGTATCACCTTTGATGTCTTCAAGTGAATACTTTGCAAGTCCAAAGTGTTCTGGGGTAAGTTGGTATTCTTTAAGTTGATCGCCATCAATCTCAACAACAAAGGTATCACCGTGCAACGCGATTTCATCAGTACCTGCGCCATGCACTACCATAGCGCGTTCTGTACCAAGCGTTTGTAATGTTTTTGCCATGGGCAGGCATAGTGCTTTGTCGTAAACACCAAGTAATTGAATTGCAGGTTTAGCAGGATTGGCTAGTGGACCAAGTAAGTTAAAAATGGTGCGAGTTTTTAATGTTGTGCGAGTTGCCATCGCATGCTTCACGCCTTGGTGATATAAAGGAGCAAATAGGAAGGTAAAGTTACTATCACGCAAGCATTGCTGTGCAACGTTAGGTGACATCTCAATATTTATCCCAAGTGTTTTTAATAAGTCAGCCGAGCCAGACTTACTCGATACGCTGCGGTTTCCATGTTTGACCATTGGAATACCGCAAGCAGCAGCTACGATTGCTGCAGTGGTACTCACATTAATCGTATTTGCACCATCACCACCGGTACCGCAGCTGTCCGCGCAGGTTAACGAACCACTATCAAAATTTACCGCATTAGTGCGCATCGAGGCCGCGGCACCTGCGATTTCATCGACGGTTTCACCCTTTAGTTTTAATGCCACTAGGGCAGCTGAAATCTCGATATCAGTTAATTCACCGCGCATAATTTTGTCGAACAACGTGCGCGCTTGCACAAAGTTCAATGGTTGCTTATTTAACAGTAATTCTAATTCCATTACGCGTCTCCTTGACATAAAAATTCGATACTTTGCTTTAACAATTGCGCGCCATTCGGAGTTAAGATTGATTCAGGATGGAATTGAAAACCCAGCGCTTTATCTTGCTTATGATAGATGGCCATGGGTATCTCTTTGTATCGAGCAATAACCTCAAGGCAAGTTGGTACTTGAGTTGCCATGAGGGAATGATACCTTGCAACAGGCATAGAATTCCCCATACCTGAAAAAACAGGATGTTTATCAATTTCGATGATTGATGCTTTTCCGTGGACTGTTTCTCCGGCGTGACCAACGATTCCGCCATAGCTTTGGGTGAGTGCTTGATGACCTAAGCATATTCCAAGCATTGGAAATTTTCCTTGGCACAGTTTGATTAATTCAAGTAAACAACCAGCTTCACTTGGATTTCCAGGACCCGGTGACAGCACGACAATGACAGGCTCGTTTTCTTGCGTCATTTTATCGAAAATATAACGGGCAGGGACGTTATTCCGATAGACGATTAAATCCATTCCAAGTAGCAATAGTTCATCAACTAAGTTGTAACTGAACGAATCGAAATTATCGAGGAAATAGACCTTTCGTTTTAATTGACTCATCACTCGGCTCCTTGATAGGTCGATTGGATTGCTCGTAGAACGGCTTGGGCTTTTGCGCGAGTTTCATTCGCTTCTGATTGAGGATCTGAGTCAAATACCACTCCAGCGCCAGCTTGAACGTGGGCAATGTTGTCTTTGACAAACGCAGAGCGAATAACGATGCAGGTGTCCATATCGCCATTGCCAGTCAGGTAACCCACTGCACCTCCGTAACTTCCTCGACGCGTTTTTTCAGTATGGCGAACGAGCTCAGCCGCTTTAACTTTTGGCGCACCCACCAATGTACCCATGTTCATGCATGCCTGATAAGCGTGCAGGGCATCTAAATCAGAGCGCAATTGTCCTACCACCCGAGACACTAAATGCATTACTTGCGAGTAGCGGTCTACTTTTAACAGTTCTTTCGCGTGGCGCGTACCAGGTTGGCTGATACGAGCGACATCATTTCGAGCTAAATCTACGAGCATTAGGTGCTCTGCACGCTCTTTTTGATCGTTACGAAGTTCCAGTTCAATGCGACTGTCTAAATCAGGGTTTATTGAGCCACAGGAAAATTTTCCTCGAGCACGCGTGCCCGCAATTGGATAGACTTCAACCTGATTAGACGTTTGGCAGTATTTCAATGCGGATTCTGGAGACGCTCCGAATAACACAAATTGTTCATCTTGCATATAAAACATGTATGGGCTTGGATTTTGCGTTTTTAACTGTTGATAAGCAAAAAGCGAATCTTTGCATTCAATACTAAAGGTGCGAGAGGGTACAACTTGAAAAATGTCGCCATCAACAATATGTTTTTTAAGCGAGGTAACCTGTTGGCAATAGTGATGGTCATCTACATTGACTTTAATTTCACTGCGGCCAGATAAGGGTTTAAATTTTATATCTAAGGTTTGATCGCATGTCTTGTTCAGTGCTTCGAGTTGTTTGCCAACTTCAAAACAATTTGCATGAACATCAGGGCCATTAAACACATTGCCGATTAATTCGGTGGTTTGCTCCTGGTGGTCGATGACGATAAGTGTTTCGGCGAGATAAAATACATAGTCTGGGCATGTATTCAACCCGTTTGGTGCATCGGGTAAGGTTTCAAAGTTCGCCACCATGTCGTAAGCAAATACGCCACCTAAAAAAATACTAAACGGAGTGTCGCTATTACTCTTTATACTATTAAGCGTGGTGCGTAATGCTGAAAACGCATTGTTTGCCTTGAGCTTTTCATTTTCGTCGTATACGCCATGTTGTTGTGTGTAGGTAATATTTAATGTGTCATTAGCAATTTCGCTTTGACAATCAGTTAACTGGCCTTGAATAAAAGGCAGTAATTGCATGCCGTTGTTAGAAAGTGCTTTTGCGCTGACTCGCTGACCATTACATTCAAAACGGATTGCACTATCGACTAAAATTAAACTTTTTACACTGTCTTTTGAATCAATCTCAGCGGACTCTAACAGCAGTGAATTTGGCTTATTGAGTGCAGCATAAAGTGACAATGGGCTGGCAATGTAATTGCGCCGTTGTCTAATGCTGGTCACTTCACCAGGTTTTGTCGTGATATGACTGAAAATCAACCTCATTCCCCTTAATAACAAAAAGCCCCCGCAAGCGATGCTGTGCGGGGGCTGTGATTCACATACACCAATGCCGTCCCGCGTTATGGGCACCACCACCAAGAAACCGTGATTGCATTGCTGAAGTTCATTCTTAATATCCTTAAAACAAAAAACCCGCTAATAAGCGGGTTTTGAAAATCGTTAGACACGACAAATCGCCACCCGTGCTTTACGAGTGCCACCACCAAACATTAATTGTTTTATTTTTTGCGTTCATGATGTTAACGATACGTTGTATGTCTTAGTTGGGTACAGTAAATAGGATGGAGGAATCAAAGTCAAGCCTAAAATCACGTTTTGCTTTAAAAAGCTAAAGAGGTAGGAGTAGTAAGTATAAAACAGATGAGGAAATTCAACACCTTTCCTTTGAAAAGACTGGTATACTTAACGAAAGCAAATGTCTTTTTATAATAATAACGTGATCACTAAATACGATTTACACAGCCACACTCACTATTCAGACGGACACTTATCTGTCGCTGCCTTGATTGCGAGAGCCATCGAAAAACAAGTTGATGTTCTTTCTATAACTGATCATGATTCAGTGCAGGCGTTAGAAGAAGCACATGATTACATCAAATCGATTGGCAGCGAAATTCAATTGATTAATGGGGTCGAAATTTCGACGAAGTGGCATAGTTTTGAGATCCATGTTGTTGGTTTAAACATTGCCCGCAAAAATAGCGACTTACTTACATTGTTAGCAGCTCAATCGCAAAAACGCGAAGAACGGGCGATTGAAATGGGGCGGCGACTTGCAAAGCAAGGATTTGAAGAGGTTTACCCCCATGCGAAAGCCTTAGCAGAGCAAGGGCAAATTACGCGTGCTCATTTTGCACAAGTCTTACTTGAACGGGGTGTGGCAAATTCGATGCAAGGTGTGTTCAATAAGTTTCTTACTCGCGGTAATACGGGCTATGTTCCATCAGTATGGTGCTCAATAAGTGAGGCCGTAGCAGCGATTAAAGCTGCTGGTGGCGTTGCTGTTTTGGCGCACCCTGGTAGGTATAAAATGTCTAACAAATGGTTGCGTAAGTTGTTGGACGAGTTTTCTGGTGTAGGTGGAGAGGCAATCGAAGTTGCCTTGCCTCAACAAGCCCCATGCGAGCGTCAATTTCTCGGGCAGCTTTGTAAAGAGTACAATTTATATGGTAGCCAAGGCTCTGATTTTCATTACCCCATGCCTTGGTCAGATCTCGGTAAAAACCTATATTTACCAAAAGATTGCCAAGGGGTATGGCATAGCTGGGAACAACAAGGAGCACGACAATGAGTCAATTCTTTCATATTCACCCAGAAAACCCGCAAGTGCGTTTAATCCGCCAAGCGGTTGAAATAATAAAAAATGGTGGTGTCGTTGTATATCCAACCGACTCCGGTTATGCGATTGGCTGCAGTATTGGTAATAAACAAGCAAAAGAACGGATCGAGCGGATCCGTGGTATCGAACAACATCATAACTTTACCTTAATGTGTCGCGATTTATCAGAGCTTTCGACCTACGCGCGTGTTGACAATCAAATGTTTAGATTGATTAAAAACAACACACCCGGTCCATACACGTTTATTTTCAAAGGAACTAAAGAAGTACCCAAGCGTTTATTAAATGACAAAAAGAAAACCATTGGTATGCGGGTAACGAGTCACCCGATCACTGTTGCGTTATTAGAAGAGCTCGGTGAGCCAATGATGTCATGTTCTCTTATTTTACCAGGCGAGAACTTTACAGAATCCGATCCTGAAATGATCCGAGATCGCTTGGAGAAATTGGTTGATTTAGTGATCCATGGTGGTTATTTAGCAGAACAAGCGACAACGGTTATTGATCTGTCTGAGGAAGAGCCGGTTATTTTGCGCGTGGGGTGTGGTGATCCGACTCCTTTTGAATAAAAAACGATAACATAGAGCGATAATGGAAAGCGCCTTACAGCAAAAACTGCCTTTGGGTTTTTTACATGGCCAAGCAGTTCTAGAAAAGCCAGAAGATCTTTATATACCACCAGATGCACTGGAGGTGATTTTAGATACCTTTGAGGGTCCGCTTGATTTATTGCTTTACCTGATTAAGCGTCACAAATTAGATATTTTAGAGCTACCTATTCTCAAGATCACGGAGCAATATGTTACCTATGTTGAGATGATGAAAGAATTAAAGCTTGAACTGGCGGCAGAATATTTAGTCATGGCAGCGCTGCTGGCTCAAATTAAATCGCGGTTATTACTGCCTGTCCATGAAGAATTGCAAGAGGAAGAAGACCCTCGCGCCGAATTAATTCGGCGTTTGCAAGACTATGAGAAGTTTAAGAACGCTGCGCAATCATTAGATGAAATGCCTCGCTTGGAACGAGATATTTTTGTTGCGCAAGCTTATATGGACCCGAGTTATGAGTGGGCGCCAGCGTTACCAGAAACCACCCTTAAAGAGCTGATGTTAGCACTTGGCGATGTTATGGCTCGTGCAAAAACGTTTGAGCATCATCATATATCGAAAGAAGCCTTGTCCACTCGGGAGCGAATGAGTCTGATTTTGGAGAAACTAGGCGAAGCGAATTCGACCTTGCCATTTATTGAATTCTTTGAATATGAAGAGGGAAGAAGCGGAGTGGTGGTGACTTTTATTGCGATGTTAGAGCTAGTTAAAGAAAGTTTAATTTCAGTAATTCAAGCAACCGTTGGTGGCGTACTGTATTTAACGCTAAAATCAGAATAAATTTTCCCTTTCTTAACGGCGCTGTTCTGGCATAATAGCGCGCCTAAAAATAGCGAGGTTTTATGCCTGGACGACGAGTAAGTGACGAGCAACTTCAAGAATTAATTGAAGCGGCCATATTCGTTTCAGAAAAGCCATTAACTAAGCAAGTGTTAAAAGACACAGTATTAGCTGATATTGCAGTGTCAAATGAGCGCTTAACTCGCGCCTTAGATGATTTGCAGCAGCATTATCTCACTCGCGGTATACGCCTCGTAGAAGTCGGGAGTGGGTATCGCTTTCAAGCTTGTTCGAGTTTGAGCCCTTGGTTATCAAAACTTTGGCAAGAACGGGCACCGAAGTTTTCGCGTGCTATGCTTGAAACATTAGCGTTAATTGCGTATCGCCAACCGATTACACGTGGTGAAATTGAGCAAGTGCGTGGTGTGGCTGTCAGTAGTCAAATTATGAAAAGCTTAATTGAACGAGAGTGGATAAAGGTCGTTGGGCATAAAGAAGTACCTGGTAAGCCTGCGTTATACGCAACAACTAAACAATTTTTAGATTATTTCTCTATCGAGGGTCTGGATGCATTACCAAAGCTTCCAGATAGGCAACTCGAAAAGTTAACTAATCTAATTCAAGATCCTTCTGTGAGAGAACTATCGGAATGAGTGAAAAATTACAAAAAGTATTAGCACGCGCGGGTGTTGGTTCACGCCGTGAAATGGAAACCTACATTGAAGCAGGTCGAGTTAGTGTCGATGGTAAGGTTGCAACTTTAGGGGATCGAGTTGAAGAATCAGTAGTGATCCGAGTTGATGGGCATATTGTTAAACTCGCTGCGAAAGAACAACGGGTATGCCGTGTGTTAATGTACCACAAACCTGAAGGCGAATTGTGTACACGTAAAGATCCTGAGGGACGTCGTACGGTGTTTGACCGGTTGCCACGCATAGATGGTGATCGCTGGATTGCGATTGGGCGATTGGACATCAATACGTCGGGTCTTCTACTGTTTACGAATGACGGAGAACTGGCTAATCGGCTAATGCATCCTCGATTTGAAATAGAACGAGAGTACTCTTCTCGTGTATTTGGTGAAGTTAGCAAAGAAATGTTAAGAAATTTAACGCAAGGCGTCGAGCTTGAAGATGGCCCTGCGAAGTTTCTCAGTATTAAACCAATGGGAGGCGAAGGCCTTAATACGTGGTTTAATGTGACGTTAACTGAAGGGCGAAACCGTGAAGTTCGCCGGTTGTGGCAATCTCAGGGCGTTGAAGTATCCCGTTTGATCCGAATTCGCTATGGTAAACTCGATCTAGACAAGCGTTTACCTCAAGGAGGCTGGACCGAGCTTAAACTAGAAGACGTAAATTATTTACGTAATTCCGTCGGTTTAAAGGATGAAACTCAAACAAAACTATCTGTGATGCCTGAGCGACGTAATGAGAAACGCGCTCAAGTAAATCGCATTCGTAAAGCGGTCAGAAAACACAACCAGCGTTTACAACAAAGCAAACGCCGCGGTTAACGGTAAACTTGCATTCCAGCGTATTAATCTAAAGCGGATCAAATTTGCAATAGAAACAATAAGGCCGAACGACATGTTCGGCCTTATTGTTTTAAGCGGAAAGTAGTAAGTGTTCAGAAGCACTTAGGTAAGTCGTGTAAGGCAGACCTAGGTTCATTCTTAATTTCGATACGAGAAAGGCGGCTACCTGCAATCAATGCCTTTCCTAAACGACCGTAAATTTTTGCTGAAGTCACGCATCTTAGAATAGATTGGCATTATTTAGGTTGTGCATCTAGAGATTGTCCATTTATGCCAACAGAATCGTCGCTCATTAAAAATAAATAAGTTGGCATAATGTCAGCTGCTGTTTTGAGCTTTTCACGATCTTCACCAGGAAATGCGCTGCTACGCATGTTTGTGCGTGTTGCGCCTGGGTTGATGCAATTTATTCGAATATTGGTTTTGCCGACTTCTTGGGCCCACGTTTGCATCATGCCTTCTGTCGCGAATTTTGAAATAGCATAAGGACCCCAGAATTCCCGACCGACACGACCAACACCCGACGAAGTGAAAATAACCGATGCATTTGGAGCTTTACGTAAGAGCGGGAACATGTATTTTGTGATCATTGCTTGGGCAGTCACATTAACTTTCATTATGTTTTCGAATGTTGAAACGCAAAAGTGCTCGAGTGGTCCAAGCGACCCTAAAATAGCGGCGTTATTTAATAGTCCGTCTAATTGACCAAATTGCATTTCAATCGTGGCGGCTAAATCTCTATAATGTTGTTTTGTCGCGCCTTTCATGTCAAGCGGAACAATAGCTGGTTCAGGGTAGCCTGCTGCAACGATTTCATCGTATACACATTCAAGTTTACTCGTCGTTTTACCTAGTAAAATAACAGTAGCACCGTGTTTTGCGAACGTAATTGCCGCAACTCTACCGATACCGTCACCTGCGCCAGTAATTAGGATGGTTTTGTTCTGTAAGGCATTTTCAGCCGCTTGGTAGGTGTGCATCTTTGACCTCAAACTATAAAATATGAGCTATATTAACATAGGTCATATGCAAGTTATCGAATTTGTTGTAATAAACAGTGGCGAAACGCTACACTTTGCGTTAAGTTTAACTGGTCTAATGTCTTATTAAAATGGATGTTACATCATTTTAACGAAATGAAAGAAGAAGAATAAGATCCTTCGGAGCCAATAAACATGAAAAAAATGTTACTCTCACTTGCAGTCACAGCAGCACTCTCAGGATGTGGAGGCGGTGAAACGCTAGAAGAAATTACGAAAGAAACACCTGTATTAAAACCATCAATAGCGGTCAAATTTGATCCATCATCGAGTGTTGTGTCTGTACCGAATGACCTTTTGATGAGTGGCACAAAAGACGGCACATTGAATATGCCCGGCGAATTTTTGGCTACAGGACAGGCTGTACCCCGAGCAGCATACGCAAACCCTCAGGTCGCGCTTGGTGCGCTTGATGGCTGGTCTACTCAACTTCCTTATGTCATCGATTTAGATGTTCCTGCAGGCGTGAGTCTGGATACTGATTCGGTGTCTATGCCAGGCGCTGTTCGTATTTTTGAAGTGATCATGGGTGCGAGCCAAACAGATGCAGATTGCTCGAAAGTACCTGCAGGGATCGCCTGTAAAGTAGTTGGCGAATTGAACTTCGGTCAAGACTTTATTACCAAAGCAAATGGCGCGAACAAAGGTGTAATGGTTGTTCCGTTAAAAGCCTTTAAGACTAGCACGACCTATATCACCGTTTTAACCACTGCAATTTCAGATTCTGAAGGGCGTTCAATTTCTCCTTCTTCAACTTACACTCTAGTTCGTCAGAATGCGGATTTAGTCACTGATGCACAAAAAGGCTTACAGGCAGTTATTCGTAGCTATGAAAATGCACTAGAAAGTCAGGCTGGTGTAAGTAAAGGCGACATTATTTATACAGCAGCGATGACAACTCAGTCAGCAGGCAATGTTGTAGGTACGGTTAAAAAGCTTCTTGCGGCTGGTGTAGCGCAAGGAAAGTTACCGACAATTCAAGTTCCAACCCAGCCAACGATTTCTGTTGCCAATGTGTTTGCAGCTGGCGGTATGACAAATATTCCAGTCCCATTCAATGGTGTTCAATATATGAAAGGAAGCATGATGCTTCCAATGTACAGCAGCAAGCCCCAAGGTACAGGAATTGATGCACTAGCAGGAACTTATTGGCAAAGTATGTGCGATAGTGCAGTGACCGTTTTAGGGTATAAAGCGCAAGCAGGAAGTTCATTTCCTGAAGCGCCAATTTCAGAATCTGATGCAATGTGTTCTGCACTGAGTAATGGGGCATTACGTGATTTAGGTATTGACCCAACACGTCATTTAACTAAATACAACAGTATTCCGAAAACGCAATGGGTTGCTAATGCACCTGTGCAAATCACTAAGCCGATGTCAGATCTTAATGTGATCAACGCCGTTCGTGCATCGATGGGCTTACCGGCTATTGCTATGCCAGCGACAGGATGGCCAGTGGTCATTTTACAACACGGCATCACATCGAAAAAAGAAGACATGCTAGCACTCACTGCAGCGCTTTCTTTACAAGGCTTTGCTACCGTTGCGATTGATCATCCTATGCACGGTGAACGAGGTATAGACGTTGATGGTGATGGTTCTGATGACTTTAATGCGAGTACTAAGTCAGTTCTTGCGTACATGAATCTGAGCAGTCTCCTTGTTGCTCGAGACAACCTACGCCAATCTGTCACAGACTTACTTTCATTGCGATTAGGCTTGCACACGATTGCGCCTGTACTTGGCTTAAATACGAAAGACGTTAGCTACGTTGGTCATTCTCTGGGTTCAATCGTTGGACCAAGTTTTGTAGCTCATGCAAATATGCCGTTAAATCCAGCTATTGACCCATTGTTTAAAGTGAACACAGTTGCCCTTGCAAGTGGCGGTAGTGGCATCGCTGGATTCTTATTAGAATCTGGTGCGTTTGGTCCATTTATCCAAGGTTCTGTTCTTGCTTCAGCGGGTAATTTATTAGCGAAGAATTTTAATGCTTATTTAAGTGATGGTGCGGTTGCAAATTGTGCGTCAACGTTGCCGAATCAAGAAGCGTTTTTAACGTGTGGTTATAAATCTTACGTAGCTGAGAGAACGGCGGCAGGCGATAGCGCAACACTAAGTGGCATTAATTCACTGATGACAACTTTTGTTTTTGCGGCTCAAACGGCCTTAGATAGTGCTGATCCAATGAACTATGCTTCTGCGGTGAAAGCAACAGGTACGCCAGTCTACATGAGTGTTGTTGTTGGTAATGGCGGCGCGAATAAACCAGATACGGTAATTCCACCGACTACTGCGAACCCACTTTCTGGCAGTTTACCTTTGGCCACGGCGATGGGCTTACAAAACGTGGCTACATCTCAGCCTTTAGGTAATCCGGCAAGCTATGTAGTGCGCTTCTCTCAAGGTCACCACAGCTCAATTTTAACACCGAGCTTTAGTGCATCCGCAGGTGGCGAGGCGAGTGGCCATGCTGCAGCAAACCAAGAAATGCAATATCAGCTATCAGCTTACCTCGCTTCACGCGGTCGTATGCTGCCAATGCTTAACGCTAACGTAATTGCTCAGTAAGACTTTTTTAACGTTGAAAAGCCACGAAAGTGGCTTTTTTTATGGGTGAAAGTTATCTAGCTAAGCAGTAAAGGATACCAATCCACTTAATTAAAAGAATTGGTATAAATTATGTTAATCTACAAGAAAGTGAAACTTTGATATGATCCAATTCGTAATACTGCATAGATAAATAAAAGAGGAATACATTGGAATTTCTATACGAATATGGTCTTTTTTTGGCGAAAGCGCTAACAGTTGTGGTGTCTATTTTAGCTATTATTGCGATGAGTATCGCTGCAGGTTCAAAACCAAAGCGCAAAGGGTCTGTAGAACTTACGGATCTATCAGAGCAATTAACTCAAAATAGAGATGATTTTGATGCGCAAGTGTTAGATAAAAAGCAATACAAAGCCAAAACGAAAGAACAAAAGAAAGAATCTAAAGAACGACTGGATAGAAAAACGTTTGTAATTGAATTTAAAGGCTCAATGGATGCGCACGAAGTAAATGCCTTGCGGGAAGAAGTGACAGCGATTTTAACGTTTGCCGACAAAGAAAAAGATCACGTGTTAGTGTGTTTAGAAAGTGGTGGCGGCGTTGTGCATGGTTATGGTCTCGGTGCATCACAATTACAGCGCATAAAATCAGCCGGATTACCTCTTACTGTATCAATTGATAAAGTAGCAGCGAGTGGAGGTTATATGATGGCCTGTATTGCAGACAAAATCATAGCTGCGCCATTTGCTATCGTTGGTTCAATAGGTGTAATTGCGCAATTACCAAACTTTAATAAGTTACTGAAAAAATGTGATATTGACTATGAGCAAGTGACTGCGGGAGAGTACAAACGAACGTTAACCTTATTTGGTGAAAATACTGATAAAGGCCGAACGAAATTTAAAGAAGAAATAGAGCAAACCCACGGACTATTTAAGCAATTTGTGCAAGAAGCACGTCCTCAAGTAAATATTGATAAAGTTGCAACTGGCGAACATTGGTTTGCTCGTCAAGCAATAGCACTGTCTTTAGTGGATGAACTGAACACAAGTGACGACCTTATTTTAGATGCAGCAAAAGTGAGTCACGTATATAAAGTACAGTACAAAATGAAAAAATCACTACCTGAGCGGCTTGGAGTCGGTGTGAGTGCGTTCTTAGACCGCACAGTGACTGGGATTGTAGAGAAGTTTAGTTATTATAAGTAATTTCATTTTCTCAAGCTTTGCCTAAAACATGCCCTGCATATTTGCAGGGCATTTTTGGATTTGATGCTCTAGGTATTTTTGTCTGAAGGTAAAGATTCTAGAGATTTGGCTGCATCTGGATCATTGAATGTTGCTTCATCGAGTTCACCTTCCGATTTCGCTACAACACAGGTAACCATACAGTCACCAGTAATATTTACGGCTGTACGGGTCATGTCAAGAAGACGATCTACACCAATTATGATTGCGATTCCTTCAACCGGTAAACCAACTTGGTTGAGCACCATTGCGAGCATAATTAATCCAACACCAGGAACGCCTGCAGTGCCTATAGAGGCAAGAGTTGCTGTTACGATCACCATGAGATAGTCGTTTACGGTAAGGTCGATTCCGTACACTTGTGAAATAAATACAGTGGCGACGCCTTGCATTATTGCCGTACCATCCATGTTGATGGTTGCGCCAAGTGGGATAGTGAATGAAGCTACCGAGTTTTTAGCGCCAAGCTTTTTAGTCGCCGTTTCAAGTGTAACTGGCATAGTGGCACTAGAACTTGATGTGCTAAACGCGAACATACAGGCATCTTCCATTTTTTTCCAGAACATGACAGGATTTAACCCCGTCATGACCTTTAATAAAATACTGTAGTTCACTAAAGCATGGAAAAATAAGGCAAATATAACTACGCCAAAGTATTTAGCTAAACTTTCAATGAGTGCGACATCGATGGTGGTAAACAGCTTTGCCATTAAGCAAAATACACCGTATGGCGCTAGGTTCATTAGAAGAGTGACTAACTTTAAAATAACGTCGTTGAGATCTTCAAATAATCCCGCAACACGTTTACCAGAATCACCACTGAGTGCCATCGCGATACCAAATAATAACGCAAAAACGATAACCTGAAGCATGTTACCAGATGCCATTGCATCGATAGGGTTGGTTGGGAACATACCCACTAACACTTCAACTAAACCAGGTGCAGCTGCTGCTTCATAGTTGGCATCGGTTGGGATAGTTACATTATCACCGGGGCTGACAATCAGTGCTAAACTAATCGCTACCGCTATCGCAATCGCCGTTGTTAATAAGTATAAACCTAGAGATTTGCCGCCTAATCGTCCGAGCTTTTTGGGGTCACTTAAACTACAGGTTCCGCAAACTAGCGACACAAAAACTAAAGGAACGACTAACATTTTCAAGCTGGCAATAAAAATTTGCCCACCAATATTAAAAAGCCCATCGACAAAAAAACCTTTTATTGCTAAATCGAACAGGCCTAACGGAACGATAAAGTCTTTCTCATCCCCGAGTATAAATTGCAGAATTAAACCAACGGCAATGCCCAAAAGCATGCCAACCATAATGCGAGTCGTAAGGCTCATCGTACGTAAATCAGACATAGAATCGAATAATTATTATTGGAATAGGGTATAGCCTACCAGTCCCACCAAATTTATACAGAAAAAAACGTCAAATTCTTAATAAAAAATTGTGATTTTCGAATCGGATATGAGTTAACATGAGACAAATAGAATAATATTCATAACACTAGGGAGAGGGTTAAATGCCTGTAATTCGCTGGTTCATAGCTTTTACGCTATGTCTGTTTTTAGTTGCCTGTGGTGGTGGTGGTAGTATCACCAAAGACGGTTCGATTACAGATGGCTCAGGGGCTAACTACATTATGAAGTTAGCTTTAATTGGGGAAAATGGAGAACCCATAACAAATTCAAGCCCATTGACGGTTTTAAATGATGGAATCGTAACCGTTTCATTAACGAAGAATGGTCAACCATTAAGTGAAGGGAAGATAAACTTAACAGTTAACAACCAATCTGCTCAGTTGCAGCAAAATTCAATTACTACAGGTAGCGATGGCGCTGCAACCGTGCGCTTGAAAGTTGGCGAAAATGCGGGGCTAGGTACATTAACCGCAAGTTATACTCCACCAACTGGAGATTCTATTACCCTAGAAGTTGAGTTCGTTTCTAACGGTAATGTGCCAGTTTATAAATTAAATGTCGTCTTACGTGGTGCAAATGGCAGTGAAATTTCAGAAACGACACCCATTTCTTTAGCAAGCCCAGCTACGATTGAAGCCTCGTTAGTATATAGTACTCGCGCCCAAGCTAATGTGCCTGTAGTGGGAGAACTAATCGAGTTTACAACAGAGTTTACTGGTAAAATAGATCCTGAGTCTGGTGTCGTTGCTACAAACGCTTCTGGTGTTGCCGTAGCTAAGTTGTTAGCAGGAGAAAATAAAGGAGCGGGTCGCTTAACCGCAAGTTTTACTGCGCCGGATGATACCATTATTTCTGTCGTTAAGACATTTACGAGCAATGGCCCAGAGCCAGTATATACATTAAGTCTTTCTTTGAAAGATACATCAGGTAACGCATTTGATGATACAAATCCGCTAAGCAGCTCTAATAAAGGAACGGCTACAGCTCAACTATTTAAGCTAGGACAACCGTTAGCCGACAAAATTGTTAATTTCTCTACCGAATTCACCGGTACTGTCGAGCATCAATCTGGTGCAATAAAAACGAATTCAAGTGGGTTAGCAACCATAACAATTGGCCCAGGTGCAAGTGAAGGTGCGGGTAAACTTATCGCAGTGCATACTGCATTAGATGGCACGGTCGTTAAAGAAGAAATTGTTTTTGTATCTGCGGGAGACCCTAAACAGCATACGATGACTTTGGATCTTAAAGACACCAATGGCAATTCTTTTTCAGATACAAATAGGGTCACAAGTCTAAATCCTGGCACTGCTACGATCAAATTAATGCTTAACGGCTCACCAGTTGTGAAACAGTTGGTCGAGTTTACAACCGAATTTACAGGACAGCTTGCACCAAATAGTGGGTTAGTTGAAACCAATGAAAATGGTATGGCGACGATTCAGTTGTTGCCAGGTGTAATAAAAGGGGCTGGTCGTTTAAATGCAAAATATCAGATTGATAACACTACTTCTATTGTGCGTTCAACGACATTTACTTCCGCTGGCGCATCGACCTATTCAATAAATCTAAAGTTAGTTGATCAAAATGGTCAAACGTTTAATGGGTCGAATGAAGTAAAAATGACGAACCCTGGATTTGTGACCGCAACGCTGCTTAAAGATGGCCTAGCAGTGCCAAATCAACTACTCAATCTCTCTACTTTATTTACTGGTGAACTCAATCCAGCTTCTGGTCTTGTCGTTACAAATGGTAATGGTGACGCAACTGCACGTTTAACCAGTGGCACGCAAAAAGGTGCGGGTAAATTAATCGCGCAATATCAGTTAGATAATAACGTTCAAGCACGAACTGAAGTGGCGTTTAACTCTTCTGGTGACGGCGTTCCGATCCAACAGAGTCAATACAATATTAGCGTTCAGCTGCTCCAGAATTGTAATGCAGGTTGGGAATCTAACCGCAATGCAGTTGAACTCGATCCGAATGCGCCGAGTTCAGGTTGTAAGATCACCAACAATTTAGATTCGACATTGTTAACCGATGTTTTCGTTAAATTGACCTCGCGACAAACCGAGGTAGGGATAGCAAATGAAATCATTCAACTCAATACTGATCTTGGTGAAATATTGCCGCAATCAGGAAAAGTATTAACGGATAAATTTGGTATTGGCTTACTCAAGCTCCAACCTGAAACATCGGGTGGAGCGGGTACAATATTGGCGCAATTTGATGGCGAATCTGGTGGAATTAATTTTTCCTTTGCGACGCCTGAGTTGACGTTGAGCCTTACTAATGGCTTAAAATCGGATGGCAATGGTGGAGAAATCCCTTTGAAAGCCGGTGGTAGTACGTTAATTACCGCAACGTTGTCTAATTCTGCAGGTGGGCTCTATACAATACCTACTCAAGTCAAATTTACGTCGACGTGTGTTGCACAAGGGACAGCCAAAATAGATGAGTCGGTGACTTCTTCGAATGGTATTGCAATTTCTACTTACCGTGCCGATGGTTGTAGCATAGAAGATACGATTACCGTTACAGTAGAAACTGGAAGCCGTAACATTACTGAACAAACTAAAGTGAAAGTTGATTCAGCAGCAGTGCAATCAATTCAGTTTGATAGCGCATCGAACGGGTTTATTGGTCTTCCACCAGGTCAAAGTGGCGTGCCAACTCAGTCTATTGTTAAATTCCGGCTAGTTGATGCAGATGGCAATTTTGTCAGTCAAAAGCGCATAGATTTTCGTTTGGCAGATAGCACGGGCAAAGCAAAATTAACGCAACTTACTGGTAGCACTGACAGCCAAGGTTTCGTTCAGACTGTCGTAACCTCAGGAAGTGTCCCAGGTCCCTTGGTAGTGGAAGCGTGTTATATTCCAAATGACCGTATTGTTAACCTTCCAACCAACGATGATGACCTGACGTGTTGGCAGGAAAAAATAGATCAATGCATCGCTTCTCCAACCACAGAAGGATGTCCCAAAGGATCACTTACTTTGATCCCATTTGACGAACAGATTAGTGCTGTGTCTTCTCGTATTGTGTTAAGTGCCGGTGTAACAGATCAAAATAGTTTTGATGCAAGCCCCTCGGTGTTTAACACTAATTCGTTAAATTACAATGGTGTAACGACTAATATCACGGTGTATTTTGGAGACCAATTTAACCAATTAACGAGTGATGGCTTAGTTGCAACTGTGTTTACCGAAGCAGGGGTTGTTGGCACTATTGATGGGCAAAGTGGTAATTCAACCTTTAATTGTGAAACCACCGATGCGACTTGTCAGTTAACGTGGCGAAGCCAAGGTGAGCGCCCATTTTCGGATGCTAAATGGAAAAATAAGATAAGTGATGTCTGCGATCTGTATTTTGGTGCGGCAGCGCCTTGTATCGGCGGATTACCAACGACAGTGACCGAAAGTGGCGTAACGAGAAACGTAATTCCAGGCGGTCGAGTATCTGTATTGGTAACAACGAAAGGCCAAGAGACCTTTATCGATAAACAAACCTCTGGTGGCATAACACGGACGAATGGCTTATTCGATGAAGGTGAATTTACCGATGCGTTTGACTTACCTGAAGCGTTTAATGATTATAATGAAAATGGTGTTTTTAACGGTGCTTTGTGTACCAACGATGCGAGTGATCCATGTGCGCCAGCGAATAGCAACGGTGGACATGATGAAATCTACGTAGATCGAAATTCAAATGGTATTTGGGACGATAAAGACACCAAATACAATGGACTATTATGCAGTGCTGAAGCACAGAAAAATGGCAAGTGTACGAAAGAGCTTATCGATGTTCGAAAGCAGTTTGAATTAATTATGTCAGGTGATAATCCTTACGTACGTTTTGCCGTTTCCTCTGTAGGCAATGCGAATTGTGCAAGCCAGCCCGGCATGGTCCTAGAGCCATCTAACCATTCTAACTATTGTGATATTAAATCACTTGATTTATCTGCTGGTGCAGCGGCCTCAGCGACGATTTACATTTTCTACTCGGATGTGAATAATAACCCTCTACCGGCTGGAACTAAAATTAACGTTAGTGCATCGAATGGTGATTTTGAACTCAATTTCATTGAACAATCCGTTGGTAATTCAACAAGTAAACGACCAGCTTACGCTGCAGCGACGCTCTCTCGAGAACCTGAAGGCAACTCAGACTTTTCGGGGGCGTTAAGCATTAGTTTTGAAATACCAAGCCCATTTGAAGGCGGTGACCCTAAGTCGATAAGTTATGGGTTATCTGTGATTGACGATAGATAACTGTAACTTTATTAATTGCAATATATTGAAAAGTCAACCTAAGCGGTTGGCTTTTTTGTTTCATTTTGGTTATAGTCCCGCGCTTTGAGACGGGTAAAGTGTCTCAACGTTGAATTGAACAAATATGATGCAAAAGTTGTGTGATATTTCGTTTATCGGCTAAAAGTTTGTATATAAAGCTTGTAACAATAGGTGATTGTAGATATACCTATAAATATTAACCGCTCATACCTGAGCGCAACTACATGAATTGGGATATAAAATAAGCAACCATGGGTAGATCGCTAGTAATTGTAGAGTCACCAGCAAAGGCTAAAACCATCAATAAATATCTAGGCAAAGACTTTATTGTGAAGTCCAGTGTTGGGCATATTCGCGATTTGCCAACCTCTGGTACGGGTAAAGCTAAAAACAGTGTGACAAAAAGCGCCGCAGAAGTTCGCAAGATGTCTCCTGAAGAAAAAGCCGAATATAAGAAGAAGAAAGATTACGCGAGTTTAGTTACCCGCATGGGGATCGACCCCGAAAAAGGTTGGCAACCGCATTACGAAATACTACCAGGTAAAGAAAAAGTAGTTCAAGAGCTTAAAAAGCTCGCCGAAGACGCCGACAGTGTCTATCTAGCAACCGATTTGGATCGCGAAGGGGAAGCGATCGCGTGGCATTTACAACAAATAATTGGTGGTGAGGATCAAAAATACCGTCGAGTTGTTTTTAACGAAATTACAAAAAATGCGATAAAACAGGCATTCGAACATCCAAGTGACGTCAATACCGACATGGTTAACGCACAGCAAGCACGCCGTTTCCTCGACCGAGTCGTTGGTTTTATGGTGTCACCATTGCTTTGGCAGAAAGTTGCCCGAGGTTTATCAGCAGGACGCGTGCAGTCAGTTGCCGTGCGTCTGCTGGTTGAACGAGAACGTGAAATTAAAGCGTTTGTGCCAGAAGAGTTTTGGGATGTTCACGCGAATGTTAAAGCTGCCAAGGATGATATTCGTCTCGAAGTCACTAAATATCTTGATAAGTCATTCAAGCCAGTCAATGAAGCACAAGCAATGGACGCCGTTGCTCGATTGAAAGGCAGTACCTATGTTGTTAAAGATGTCGAGGAAAAGCCGAGCAAAAGCAAGCCTTCTGCACCATTTATCACTTCCACGATGCAGCAAGCAGCCAGTACGCGCTTAGGATATGGTGTCAAAAAAACCATGATGTTAGCGCAGCGACTCTATGAAGCTGGTTACATTACTTACATGCGTACAGATTCGACAAACCTCTCACAAGAGGCAGTAACGATGTGTCGTGATTACATCGAATCTGAATTTGGTGCAAAGTATCTACCCAATTCACCGGTCCGTTACAGTTCAAAAGATGGGGCTCAGGAAGCGCACGAAGCGATCCGTCCATCTAATGTTACGAATTTATCAGGACACTTGGATGGCGTCGAAGCGGATGCTAAAAAACTCTATGAATTAATTTGGCGTCAATTTGTCGCTTGTCAAATGACGGCTGCGGAATATGACTTAACCACCTTGACCGTTGCAGCAGGCGAATACACGTTGAAGGCGAAAGGACGCGTATTGCGTTTTGACGGTTGGACACGTGTGCAAACCGCTGTTCGTAAGAAAAATGATGAAGAGCAAGCCTTACCTAAAGTTACGCTTGGTCAATCTTTAGAACTTATTGAATTAGATCCTAAACAACATTTTACCAAGCCGCCTGCAAGGTTTAGTGAAGCGAGTTTAGTAAAAGAATTAGAAAAGCGTGGTATTGGACGCCCATCGACTTACGCTTCAATTATTTCGACGATTCAAGATAGAGGGTATGTCCGAGTTGAAAACCGTCGTTTTTATGCAGAGAAGATGGGTGAAATTGTCACAGATAGATTGATTGAAAACTTTGACGAGTTGATGGACTTTGACTTCACGGCCAAAATGGAAAACCAACTTGATAATATTGCCGAAGGCGACTTAGTTTGGACGAACGTTTTAGATGAGTTTTATGCCGATTTCTCGACACAATTGAATAAAGCCACGATGGACGAAGCCGAAGGTGGTATGCGTCAAAATGTGATGGTCGAGACCGATATTGATTGTCCGACCTGCGGTCGTAAAATGGGGATCAGAACAGCATCGACGGGCGTTTTTCTTGGTTGTACAGGGTACAACTTACCACCAAAAGAGCGTTGCACTACGACCATGAATTTGCTTCCTGGCACGGAAGCGGTATTAGTCGATCCTGAAGACGAGTCAGATGAGCAAGAAACACGTTCTTTGATGCAAATGAAACGTTGTCCGATCTGCGAAACGGCAATGGATTCCTATTTGATAGATGAACAACGCAAACTTCATGTTTGTGGGAATAACCCAGGTTGTAAGGGATTTTTAATTGAATCTGGTAGTTTTCGGATCAAAGGATACGATGGTCCATCAATTGAATGCGATAAATGTGCATCAGAGATGCAGTTAAAATCAGGCCGATTTGGTAAGTATTTCGGCTGTACAAACGAGGAATGTAAGAATACTCGTAAGTTGCTTAAGAATGGTGAGCCTGCACCACCAAAAGAAGATCCAGTACACTTGCCGGAATTACCTTGTGAAAAGTCGGATGCCTATTTTGTTTTACGAGATGGTGCATCAGGGATATTTCTAGCCGCGCATAACTTCCCGAAATCGCGCGAAACAAGAGCACCGAAAGTGAGTGAACTGGCTCAGTTTAGAGATAGGATCTCACCTAAGTTTTATTACTTAGCGGATGCGCCAAGCAAAGACGATGAAGGTAATGAGGCTATTGTTCGTTATTCTCGAAAGACAAAAACGCAATACGTCATGACGGAAGAAAATGGAAAAGCAACAGGTTGGAAGGCGACCTATGAAAAGGGCAAGTGGGTCGTAGATAAACCAAGCAAAAAGAAATAACCAAACAATGAAAAAGCCACTCCTAAGGTGGCTTTTTCATTGTTTTAGGCCATGGTCATATTGTCGCTCAAATCAGCGTGTCGCCCCATTATATTCATGTTTTCGATGAATAATCTTATTAACTAATCTGAAACTGAAAGCTGTTTTTTGCATCAAGCCCTCTTGTAATGATTGATATTAAACAGGACAGACGTTGCAATCTGTGTAATAGTATTAATAATAAAATAAATGCAAAAATCTAAAAAAATTAATGACAACGCTGTCATTTTATGTGTAACATTAATTCAACATGAGAATTTAGTGTGAAAGCGATTTTATTTTTGCTGTATCTTTGAGTTGGTTGTTGAAAATTACGGTTGAACGAGCAAACTCAAAAAGACAACGTCAAAAATAGAATAACGTAAAAATAAACTCGCACTTACCAAGTCACAATAAGAAAGCAAAAGTTAGGGGTCGTTCATGATGGCTAAAAGTGCAGCACAAGATCAGCTGTTTATCGGAATAGATGGTGGAGGCACCAAATGTCGAGCTACTATTTATTCGTTTGAAAAAGGCGTCTTAGGCACAGGCCTTGGTGGGCCCGCGAATCCACTGCATGGATTTGAACGTGCTTTAGAATCCATTATGCTTTCTACTCAATTGGCAATGCAGGATGCCGGTTTAAAACTAGAGTCAGTCCATGATCTATATGCAGGGCTCGGTTTAGCAGGAGTAAATTTACCGCAACTTTATGATCGGATTACGCAGTGGGATCATCCGTTTAAACAAATGTTCCTCACCACAGATTTGCATACGGCGTGCATTGGAGCACATGAAGGGAATGATGGTGCCGTAATTATTACGGGTACTGGTTCCTGCGGATTTTCTATCGTCAATGGGCAAACGATTAACCTTGGAGGTCATGGCTTTGCACAAGGTGACAAGGGCAGTGGCGCCTGGATGGGATTAGAAGCGGTTAAAGCAGTATTAGAGTCTATGGATGGTTTAGCTGAAAAGACAGCGCTGTCGGAGGTGCTACAAGAGCATTTTCAAACCAGAACAGCGATGGGAATTGCTGAGCATATGGCTGGTCAACCATCTAGTGCTTATGCAAAACTTGCTCGCTATGTTTTTAATGCAGCAGATCAAGGTGACTGCGTGGCTAGAGAGATTGTTGTCAATGGCGCAGATTACATCAGTCGTTTAGCACTCAAATTATTAGAGACTGATCCACCAAGACTATCTATGATTGGTGGTTTAGCAGAGCCACTACAAAAATGGCTCGATCCAGCGGTAAGTGCACAAGTTAAACCTGCCATCCAACCGCCTGAAATGGGCGCCATTTACTATGCGCAAAAAGCCATAACGTTGCAAAAGGTGAGCTAATATGACGATTCAATTTTATGTAGCCGAAAAGCTCTTTGATGGTGAGAATATTCGTCATAATTGCACGTTTACAATTGAGAATGGTAAGTTCCAATTCGCTCAACAGGACGAAAATTCGACGTTTTTAGAAGGGCTTGTTGTTCCAGGGTTTATTGATGTTCAAGTAAACGGTGGTGGCGGTGGCTTTTTTAATGCAGAGCAAACTACTGAGTGTTTGGATGTGATTGTAAAAGCGCATGCAAAATTTGGTTCAACAGGTCTAATGCCAACCTTAATTACCGATAAAATTGAAGTAATGCAAAGCGCAGCTGACGCCACGGCGAGCGCAATAGCAAACAACCAACCAGGTGTGCTTGGGATTCATTTTGAAGGACCGCACTTGTCATACCCTAAAAAGGGTACGCACAGTGAGCAGTTTATTCGTCCTATTTCAGAAGCTGAATTTGCGGTATACGCCCGCAACGATCTTGGCATTAAAATGGTGACCCTAGCACCTGAGACAGTTCCTTTGTCGGATATTCAACGTCTCTTAGCATTAAATGTTAAGGTTTGTATAGGTCATTCTAACGCTGACTTTGACACGACGCTGGCGGCATTAAATGCAGGTGTTGATGGTTTTACTCATTTATTCAATGCGATGTCACCCTTTACGTCTAGAGAACCAGGCGTTGTAGGCGCGGCACTTTGGGATAATCACAGCTGGTGTGGCCTCATTGTTGATGGACATCATGTTCATGCGGCCTCAGCAAAGTTAGCTATACGTGCAAAAGCGCAAGGCAAGATGATGCTCGTTACGGATGCGATGCCACCAGTTGGTACTGATATGAATGAATTCGACTTTTTTGATGGCCGCAAAGTCATTCGAACAGGCGATAGACTGAATTCAACGACGGGCGAATTGGCTGGTAGTGTTCTCGATATGGCATCTGCTGTTAGAAATACAGTCAACACATTAGATATTTCTTTAATTGAAAGTTTGAAGATGGCATCGCTTTATCCCGCACAATATCTCGGCTTAAAGCAAAAGGGTAGATTACTAGATGGCTTTGACGCTGACTTTTGTGTGCTAAATGATGAACTATATGTCAGTAAAACGTTTATTGCAGGCATTGAAGTATAGGCAGTTCCCTGGAAAACCCCGCAGCAGTATAGCGGGGCTTTTTTATTTTTATCATTAAAATACTGAGATAAAACGTTTTTTCGCTACATTGTTTCAATGGCTAATACGTTTGGGGAAGTGTCATCCATGGCTCTCTGTGGCACTGTATCAGTTTAGATGCTTTTGGCCTTCATTATAGGTAGTAGATAATGACAACAACGAAGAAAAGATTAGCGTCACTTGATGCATTGCGTGGCTTCGATATGATGTGGATCCTTGGTGGGCAAGGTATTTTCGCAGCGCTTTTTGTATTAACAGGTTGGACGGGGTGGAGAACATTTGAAGCGCATACTGTCCACAGTGATTGGCACGGCTTTACTTTTTACGATCTCATTTTCCCTTTGTTTATTTTCTTGTCTGGCGTCGCAATGGGATTATCACCAAAGCGAATCGATCACCTTCCTATGTCGGAGCGTACGCCTATTTATCGCAAAGCATTAAAACGGTTTGTGCTCTTATGTTTGCTTGGCATACTTTATAATCATGGTTGGGGAACCGGTATTCCTGCTGACTTTAGCGAAATACGTTATTCTAGCGTTCTGGGCCGTATCGCCTTTGCTTGGTTGATCTGCGCGCTGTTAGTTTGGCACTTTTCATTAAAGCAAGTTGCTTATATTGGATTATCAATTCTTATCACCTATTGGATTTGGCTTTGTTACATTCCTGTTCCGGGCGGGGATGCGGGGGATTTATCCATTGGCGGTTCTTGGAATGCTTGGATAGATCAGAACTTTTTGCCAGGGGTCCGTTATCAAGACCGTCCAGTTGATCCTGAGGGGATTTTGTCTAGTTTACCAGCGGTAGTTAACGCGATAGCGGGACTCTTTGCTGGTCAGTTAATAAAACGCGCCCCTGAAAAAGGCGAATGGAAATGCGTGGCTTTACTCTTTAGTGGCGGTGTTTTGTTCATCGCGTTAGGCTGGCTTTGGGATCTTGTGTTTCCAGTGAATAAAGAATTATGGACAAGCTCATTTACGTTAGTCACCATCGGTTGGAGTGCTATTCTGCTGGCCGTATTTTATGTTTTGGTTGACATATTGCCAGGTCAAAAAGCCGCTTACCCATTTGTTATTATTGGTGCGAACTCAATTATCATCTATGTTGCATCAAGTATAATAAAATGGGAGTTCATGCGAGATAGTTTACTAGGAGGGCTAATTCGAGCACTCCCTTTGAATTGGCAGCCAGTCGCGCTCGTCTTAGGACTGTTATTTGTCCAGCTACTGATTTTGCATTGGCTGTATAAGCGCAAACTGTTTATCAGTGTTTAATACACTATGTGTTCAATCTAATTTCGTACGCATTTTGTTTAAAAAAATATCACTAACACTTTACAAACAAAAAAAAACTAGCAATAATGACAGCGTTGTCATAATGGTAAACCTAGTTTGTTTAAACTAACTAAGGCTGATCTGCTCTTGTACTGATTGCACGCGGTGCAAGGCAGATCCCATTTTTTACGTTGTCCAACATCGAGTGAATTCTATGCAAATCGTTATTTTAAAAGATGCTCAAGAGGTGGCACGTTACGGTGCTGATATCTTTACCACTCAGTTACAGCGTAAGGCAGAATCTGTGCTTGGTTTAGCTACTGGCTCAACACCGGTTGCGTTATATCAGGAATTGATTACTCGTAACAAAGCCGGTCTTATAAATTTCTCTGAAGCTTCTACATTCAACTTAGATGAATATCTAGGTCTAAATGGGGAACATCCGCAAAGTTATCGCTATTTTATGAATGAACAACTGTTTAATCATATTAATATCGACAAAGACAGAACTCATGTTCCTCCTGGAGATGCGAAAAATCCAGTGGTTGCATGCCAAGAATATGAAGCAAAAATTGCCGCAGCAGGTGGAGTCGATATTCAATTACTTGGTATTGGACGCAATGGTCACATAGGGTTTAATGAACCATCATCCGGCTTAACCTCACGAACACGAGTTAAAACATTAACAAAAGCGACCATTGACGATAATGCTCGTTTTTTTACAGCGGATGAATACCAACCACATTTGTCTATTACAATGGGCATCGGCACAATCCTAGATGCCAAAAAAGTGGTTTTGCTTGCAACCGGTAAAAATAAAGCTGAAGCAGTCAAAGCGATGGTTGAAGGCCCCCTTACGGCAGCCTGCCCTGCGTCGGCGTTACAACTTCATCGCGATGCTGTCATTGTTGTTGATCTCGACGCGGCAAGCGCACTTAACGACTTAGAATTTTATCAGCATATTGAAGCCGAAAATCAAAAGCTTCAAGCCTATCTTGCCTCTCTGTAGTGTAACTTACACTGTAGGTTTGAAAGCCCGAAAGGGCTTTTTTTATTTTTGGTCGTTAGTTCCTTGTCTTTCTTAGAGATTTAAAAAATTATCGCTCAGCATTTGGGTGTTTTACTCATTAAGGAGGATTGGTATTGGCATCAGTCTATGATAGCTTTAATCCATAAATTTTCAGGGACATGACGCATGTTGTTTTACACGCAGTTACCACTCAATCGCCATTCTCAAGAACGAAAAGACAATAACTGGCTTTTACGGCAACAAACTAATAATAGTAAGTGGGTGTTAGTTCACAACCACCATTCTTTGTTCAAAGCCAATACACCAGAATTACTTTTCTTAGATTACCAACAAGTAAAATCATTACCTTTGTGGGAGGCGATTTACCTTGGCTCGATGAATGGACAGGGGTATTTCGCGCTGGATGTAACTGATCTTGATCCAAGTATTCTCGACAGTCTCGTTTTAGGCGGGGAGTTTAAAGACATCCGCAGCTACGGACCATTGGTTGAACAACAATTGGGCTCAATCGCGTCACTATCTCGAGGTTTAGTGCATTGGCATAAGACACATCGCTTTTGTGGGCGATGCGGTACGAAAAACTCGATGTTTGAAGCGGGGCACTGCCGCCTATGTCCAAATCCTAACTGTAAGCACATGACCTTTCCCCGAACGGATCCTGCAGTCATTATGTTAGTGCTACACGAGGATAAACAAGGCGTTGAACGCTGTTTACTTGGCCGTCAGGCAAGCTGGCCTGAAGGAGTCTATTCTACGTTAGCCGGTTTTGTTGACCCTGGAGAATCTCTCGAGCAGGCCGTTGCGCGCGAAGTAGAAGAAGAGGCTGGGGTGATGATAAAAAGCGCAGAATATGTCGCATCTCAGTCATGGCCATTTCCATCGTCAATCATGTTGGGCTTTTTCGCAAGGGCTGTGGATCCCACTATTTTTGTTGATAAACATGAGCTTGACGATGCGCGTTGGTTTACTCGCGAAGAATTAAACACGTTTTTAGAGTGGGGAAGTGACCAAACTGGTTACAAACTCACGCGACACGATTCTATATCGCGATTTTTAATTGAAAAATGGCGAAAATGAGAGGATAACTAGATGAAAGAAACAACTAGACTCATCGCAGCAGGACGTAAAAAGCAATATACACAAGGGGTTGTTAATCCTGTAGTTCAGCGTGCTTCTACCGTAGTTTTCGACACGATGGAAGAGATGCATCAGGCGGCAAAAGAGCGGCATAATCGTACCTTATTTTATGGTCGTCGCGGAACAACGACTCATTTTGCATTGCAAGATGCAATTTGTGAGTTAGAAAACGGCACAGGTTGCGCCTTATTTCCAAGTGGCGCGGCGGCAATCGCTCAGACACTTTTGTCTTTTTTACAAGCAGGTGATCATTTATTAATGGTCGATACCGCTTATGAACCAACGCGAGATTTATGCACTAAAATTTTGGCGAGAGTTGGAATTGAAACCACCTACTATGACCCTATGATTGGCGCTGAAATAAAATCCCTCATCCAACCAAACACTAAGATGATCTTCTTAGAGTCTCCTGGGTCAATTACGATGGAAGTACAAGATGTTCCGGCGATTGTGGATCTTGCTAGGTCTCAAGGGATCATGACCGTTCTTGATAATACCTATGGAAATGGTTTGCAATTTAAGCCGTTGAACTTGGGTGTTGATATTAGTATTCAAGCCGCAACAAAGTACATTGTTGGTCATTCTGATGTCATGATGGGGGTTGCAGTTGCTAATGAACGACACTGGCCAACATTGCGTGAGCACGCTTATCTGTTAGGCCAATGTACGTCGGCTGACGATGCGTATCTTGCGCTTCGAGGTCTACGCACCATGGCCATTCGATTACAGCAACATGAGCAAGCGGCACTTGAAGTGGCAAAATGGCTAGGATCTCACCCATTAGTTTGTCACGTGCGCCATCCGGCTTTGCCTAGCTGTCCAGGTCATGAATTTTTTAAACGAGACTTTGTTGGAAGTAACGGTTTGTTTTCCTTTGTATTAAAGCAAAGTACTCCAAAGGCCCTTAGCGTGCTAGTTGAGCGTTTACATCATTTTAAAATGGGTTTTTCATGGGGAGGATATGAAAGCCTTATAACCATAAATGCCAACATGGCGAACATGAGAACTCAGACCGGCTGGGATAAGGGTGTGGTCGTACGTTTACATATAGGCCTCGAGGACACCAAAGATTTGATTGCCGATCTAGAACAGGCCCTAACGGCGTTTCAATCCGCTTTGAAGGACTAGTCTTACTTGGCATTTGCGCTCGGCAGTCTAAACTATAAGAAAAAAGGAGAAAAGTATGGGTTTGTTAAGTGGTTTAATGGGGAATGCAAGTGAAGTCGATGGCGAAGAATTAGATAAGTTGTTGGCTGATACGCTGGTTTCTGGTGAAAATGTGGAAAAAGCCTTTAAGGTGATCCGTGATATGTTCGTGTTCACAAACAAGCGATTAATTCTCATTGATAAGCAAGGTGTAACGGGCTCTAAAATAGAAATGCTAACGATCCCATATAGTAAGATAACAAAGTTTAGCAAAGAGTCCGCGGGTCATTTTGATTTAGATTCAGAATTAAAAATTTGGATTGGTTCCGAGCCAGAACCCCTTACACGTGAATTTAAAGCGGGCGACAACATTAACGAAGTGTATCGTATTATTTCCCAGTATTGTTTGTAAGTAATTGAGAGGCATTTAAAAATAGCCAACTCGAATTGGCTATTTTTTTGTTTGTTTTTCTAAGCGGACCTGAACTTTGCTGAATCGATGTACTCATTGGTTTTTTTTCGGGCTTAAAATACAAGCGGTTAAATATGCTCATTTAAAAGTAGAAGATATGGCCAATGAAGTTTGAAATTCTAACAATTACTATCTTGTAATCGGAGATAGTCTATATCTGGTATTCATGGTTAGAGTTGAACTCGTTGATGGTTTTTAAATTCAATACTGTTTTTTAAAAATGAAATAAAAAGGGATCTGAGTGTACAGATCCCTGATAATGTTTAAGCCAACTATCTAAAGGCTTTTAACGCATAAAAGAGTGATTATACTAATTTTGCTAAAATCGCATTAAGTGTTTCACTTGGACGCATAGCCTTAGAGCCTAACTCATCGTTTGGTTGGTAGTAACCACCGATGTTCATTTCTTTGCCTTGTGCGTTGTTAAGCTCAGTGACAATCGTTTGCTCTTTGGCAGTCATGTCGGCAGCAATCTGTGTAAATAGCGCTTTTAGTTCGCTATCGTCGTTTTGTGCCGCAAGTTCTTGCGCCCAATACATCGCTAAGTAAAAATGGCTACCACGGTTATCCAGCTCACCGACGCGGCGTGATGGCGATTTGTTCTCATCTAAGAACATGCCTGTTGCTTTATCAAGCGTGTTCGCTAGAACTTGAGCCTTCGCATTGCCAGCAACTTGTGATAAATGTTCAAAGGAAGCAGCAAGCGCTAAGAATTCACCAAGAGAATCCCAACGTAAATGATTCTCTTTTTCGAATTGTTGTACGTGTTTAGGCGCAGAACCACCAGCGCCAGTTTCGAATAAACCACCACCGTTCATCAGAGGCACAATTGAAAGCATTTTAGCACTTGTGCCAAGTTCAAGGATTGGGAATAAATCCGTTAAATAATCTCGAAGTACGTTACCAGTAACCGATATGGTGTCTTGACCTTTCGCCATACGTTCTAGCGAGAACTGAGTTGCATCTACTGGGGCAAGTACGTGCAGCTCTAGTCCAGATGTATCATGTTCTGGTAAGTAAGCTTCTACTTTTTTGATAAGTTCAGCATCGTGAGCACGATTTTTGTCTAACCAAAATACTGCTGGTGTATTAGATAAACGAGCACGATTTACTGCTAATTTTACCCAATCTTTGATCGGAGCATCTTTAGTTTGACACATACGCCAAATATCACCTTGCTCAACGTCGTGAGACAGTAGAACGTTACCCGCAGTATCTACCACACGTACTTCACCATCTACTTTAATTTCGAAGGTTTTGTCATGCGAACCGTATTCTTCTGCTTTTTGAGCCATCAAACCAACGTTCGGGATAGTACCCATAGTACGAGGGTCAAAAGCGCCATTTTCTTTACAGAAGTCAATGGTTGCTTGGTATACACCAGAATAACAACGATCTGGAATTACAAAAGCGGTATCTTGCTGTTTACCTTCAGCATTCCACATCTGGCCGCTTGCACGAATTGCCGCAGGCATTGATGCGTCGATGATCACATCACTTGGAACATGTAGATTCGTAATACCGCGATCTGAGTCTACCATCGCAATTGCTGGGCGACTTACATATTGAGCTTGAATGTCAGACTCAATTGCTGCACGCTGCGCTTCAGGGAGTGTTTGCAGTTTAGCGTAAACGTCACCAAGACCGTTGTTTACATCAACACCTAGTTCGTCGAAAAGGCTACCGTGTTTTGCAAATACGTCGTTGTAGAACGCTTTTACTGCGTGGCCAAAAATAATCGGATCAGACACTTTCATCATCGTCGCTTTCATGTGCAACGAGAAAAGTACGCCTTTTTCTTTCGCAGCGTCGATTTCTTTGATTAAGAATTCGCGCAGAGCTTTAGCACTTAGACGAGACGCGTCAATGATTTCACCTGCTTTTAACGGCGTGCTTGCTTTTAACACATTTACTGTGCCGTCTTTTGCTACGTGCTCAATGCGCACATCCGTCGCAGCTGCTACGGTTGTTGATTTTTCTGAACCAAAGAAATCCCCATCGCTCATACTTGATACATAAGACAGAGAATCTTTTGCCCATGCACCCATGGAATGAGGGTTTTTACGCGCATATTCTTTAACTGAAAGCGGAGCACGACGATCCGAGTTGCCTTCACGTAGAACCGGGTTTACTGCACTGCCTTTGATTTTATCGTAGGTTGCTTTAGCGGCGGCTTCTTTTTCATTTTTTGGCTCTTCTGGATAATCAGGAAGTGCATAGCCTTTCGCTTGTAGCTCTTTGATTGCTGCTTTCATTTGCGGGATTGAAGCAGAAATGTTTGGCAATTTAATGATGTTGGCTTCTGGTGACTTAGCAAGTTCACCTAGTTCCGCTAAATGATCACCGATACGTTGTTCTTCGGTTAGGTATTCAGGGAAGTTTGCGATGATACGGCCAGCGAGTGAAATGTCGCGAGTTTCAACTTCAACACCTGCTGCATTTGCATAGGCTTGAATGATTGGCAATAACGAATACGTCGCCAATGCTGGCGCTTCGTCAGTTTTAGTATAAATAATTTTAGATGTCATCATCGTTCCTAGATTTGTGGCTGTGTGCCATTCAACAATGCAAGAGGCCATTTTGTTAAGGTTTAACAAAAGGGCAAGTTTGTTAGGTTTTTTTACTTAATTTCAATTCATTATATAAAGAAATAAAAAAATCTAACTAACCTGCAACATCTAATCACGCTATAGTTTACCAAGAGTAGTGGCAAAGGGCTAATGGGATTTAATCATGAGTGATAGAGAATTGGTCTAAGACTAGGGGGAGAGGGGAGTAAAGCGAGCTCAAGCGATACTCGCTTTTAGTCATCCTATGCAACGCATCAAACCAATTCGATAGGTGCGATGTTTGTTGCATGCAAGCCTTTAGGGCCTTGCTGTAGCTCGAATGTTACATCTTGACCAGCTTTAAGCGTTTTGTAGCCATCCATAACAATCGTTGAGTAGTGAGCGAAGATATCTTCTTCGTTACCATTTTCTACGATAAAACCAAAACCTTTGGCGTTGTTAAACCATTTGACTTTTCCGCAAGCCATACTTCATACATCCTTCTATAAGTTGACTAAATTGAGTTAATCTAACCTTTTTAATTTGATAGACTGTCCATTGATTGAACAATCAATTTAGACTGTAGATTATATAACCACGCAGTCAAGTGCTTTACTTATTTTTTTTAACATTTTATTTATTTTTTAAATCCGATTTGCTTGAGATTAGAAGACAAGACTATATTTAATTATGAGTGGACTGAAAGATTCTGGTGTAATGGAAACAACTCGCGAAAAGCAAAAGCAAGCGCTCAAGCCGCCGCGAAAATATAAAGTCATTTTAAACAACGATGACTACACCCCAATGGATTTTGTCATCGAAGTACTGATGAAATTTTTCAATATGGATAGCGAAAGAGCAACTGATGTGATGTTTAAGGTACATCATGAAGGGCGAGCAATCTGTGGCACATATCCTGCAGATATTGCTTATACCAAAGTAGAGCAGGTAAATCGTTATGCTCGAGATAATGAGCACCCGTTGCTCTGTAGTTGTGAGCAGGAATAACCTATTTTGATCTCGTTTGGGGGTTGCTATGCTAAATAAAGATTTAGAAATTACATTAAACGCCGCCTTCCGTGAGGCGCGAGCTCGTCGTCATGAGTTTATGACGGTGGAGCATTTGCTATTAGCACTTATCGACAACCCATCCGCAGGAGATGCGTTGGGCGCGTGCGGAGTAGACAAAGACAATCTGAAGAAAGAGTTGTCTGAATTTATAGATGAAACCACGCCTGTGATCCCTGATCTCGAAGAAGAGCGTGAAACACAACCAACTTTAGGATTTCAACGCGTATTGCAACGCGCGGTTTTTCATGTGCAATCGTCTGGTCGCACAGAGGTCACAGGCGTCAATGTCTTAGTGGCCATTTTCTCTGAACAAGAGAGCCAAGCGGTTTATTTGTTGAAAAAAGCAGATATTAGCCGGCTCGATATTGTTAACTATATTTCTCATGGTATTTCAAAAGTAGACGATCACGACGATCATGAAGACCATGAGGAAATGCAAGATGAACCAACCGAAGCGTCTAATGACGAGCCAAATAAACTTGAAAATTTTACAAGTAATCTTAATGCGTTAGCCAAAGCAGGCCAGATTGATCCATTAGTCGGACGCGATTCTGAAGTCGAACGTACCGTACAAGTATTGTGCCGTCGTAAGAAAAATAACCCTTTACTCGTTGGCGAAGCGGGTGTTGGAAAAACTGCGATCGCTGAAGGGCTTGCCTATCGAATTGTAAATGAACAAGTGCCAGACGTGATATCGGATGCGGTAGTGTATTCGTTAGATATGGGGGCGCTGCTAGCTGGTACGAAGTACCGCGGTGATTTTGAAAAGCGCTTTAAAGCACTTTTAAAAGAACTTCAGAAAAAACCATATGCCATTTTGTTTATCGATGAAATACACACCATTATTGGGGCAGGCGCTGCATCCGGCGGTGTCATGGATGCATCGAACTTAATCAAGCCATTGTTATCGAGTGGTAAGCTTCGTTGTATGGGCTCAACAACCTATTCAGAATTTAAGAACATTTTTGAGAAAGACAGAGCCTTGGTTCGTCGTTTTCAAAAAATTGATGTTATTGAACCAAGTGTTGAAGACACCACGAAAATATTAATGGGCCTAAAGGATAAGTACGAAGAACATCATGGCGTGCGTTACACCGTTAAAGCGTTAAAAGCTGCAGCGGAGTTGAGTGCAAAATACATCAATGAACGTCATTTGCCAGATAAAGCGATCGACGTCATTGATGAAGCGGGCGCGAGTCAACGATTACAACCCCCTTCAAAACGCAAGAAAACCATTAATGTTGCGGATATTGAACAAATCGTGTCTAAAATTGCGCGAATTCCACAGCAAAGTGTGTCTTCAAGTGACAAAGAGGTACTTAAGACTTTAGATCGAAACCTCAAAATGTTGGTTTTTGGTCAAGATCAGTCAATCGATGCGTTAACGGCCGCAATCCGTTTATCGCGTTCAGGGCTTGCTAATGAGGATAAGCCGATTGGCTCATTTTTATTCGCAGGACCTACTGGGGTCGGTAAAACAGAAGTAACCAAGCAATTAGCAAAATGCATGGGTGTTGAGTTTATTCGCTTCGATATGTCTGAGTACTCTGAGCGTCATGCGGTTAGTCGTTTAATTGGAGCTCCTCCTGGTTATGTTGGATTTGAACAAGGTGGCTTGTTAACAGAAGCGGTGATAAAGCACCCTCATGCGGTGGTATTGTTGGATGAAATTGAAAAAGCGCATTCCGACATTTATAACATTCTCTTACAAGTCATGGATCATGGCACGCTAACGGACAACAATGGTCGAAAAGCCGATTTTCGTAATGTTGTGGTGGTCTTGACCACTAACGCTGGTGTGCAAGAAACTATACGTAAATCAATTGGTTTTCAGCAGCAAGATCATTCGCATGATGCGATGGTTGAGATCAATAAGGTCTTTACGCCAGAGTTTAGAAACCGTTTAGATAACATCATTTGGTTTAACCATTTAGATAAAGACGTTATCCTGCAGGTAGTTGATAAGTTTGTGGTGGAATTACAGGCGCAGTTAGATAAGAAATCCGTCAGTTTAGAGCTGTCTTCAGAGGCGCGAGATTGGCTTGCGGAGCTTGGCTATGATAAGGCCATGGGCGCACGGCCAATGACAAGAGTGATCCAAGAGCAATTGAAAAAGCCTTTGGCAAACGAAATTTTATTCGGTCGCCTAGTCGATGGTGGTAACGTTAAAGTTAAAGTGAAAGATAAAAAGCTTGAGTTCGAATACGATGTGGAACTTGAGACAGCATAAGGTCGCTTTGACCAAGATAATATAACCAGTAAGTAAAGCCATATCGCAACCTAGATATGGCTTTTTTCTATGAGTAAATATTTACCCGATGTGTTTTGTAAGTTCTGTTTTGATTATCAACCCAGTTTAACAAAACTGAACCACTCGTCGCAGGTCAGTTTTCCCTGCCGTGCCATTTTCGCTAAACAAGAATAATGAGTTACTTTGGTACATTCAATTTAAAGATTCCTGTTTTAGAACTCAGCTGCGTTTTAAATATTAAGCATCGTTTAAACTAGCGTAACAACATATTGCAGTGCGCTAACATCTTTTAAAGGGTGAGTTTTACAGGCGTTTATGCCGTGTTATTGATTTTGAAAGGTTAGGGCATTATATGCAATCAACTGGTTTGCTAGAACGCCTAGAAACGCTTACTGAAGTCAAGTACGTGCAGATGGATTGAGATAAAACAAAAAGCCTGATAGATCAGGCTTTTTGTTTTCGCTGTGACGACGTCAAAGCGAACAGGAATTCATGACTACAAATTAACGAGCGCGGAAGACAATGCGACCCTTTGATAAGTCATACGGAGTCAATTCAACTGTTACTTTGTCACCAGTTAAGATACGGATATAGTTCTTACGCATCTTACCAGAAATGTGAGCCGTAACCACGTGGCCATTTTCTAGCTCTACGCGGAACATTGTATTTGGAAGAGTATCAAGGACTGTGCCTTGCATCTCAATAACGTCTTCTTTCGCCATGTGTAGCGTTATACCTCTAGATTAAAGTTAAACGCTGCAGATTTTGCCGAAAAGCGACCAATAAGTAAAGGATACAACACAATTAAATGTTAGCTAAATGTTTAGCCACTGGTCGTTTACTAATCTTTGCGAAGGTTCAAATTGTATTTTATAACGCATTTTTTTGCATGCATCTATTTGGTATCCGAGATAAAGAAATGACTTTTCTAAGCGTTTTGCAACTTCTAATTGTAGTAAAATCATAACAGTACCTAAACTATACTGCTCAAAATCCGGATCATAAAATGTATAAATAGCAGATAAAGCCGTTGGCATCGTATCGGTCACAGCAACCGCAATAAGTTTATCGTCATACCATAACTCAATAAAACTGATTGGTAACCAACGACAAAATAAAAAGCTTTCATATTGAACATGGTTAGGCGGAAACATAGAACCGTCACGATGACGTAAATTAATGTACCGTGCATACAGATCGTAATATTCGGGTCGTTCTTGGTCAGTCACTTTATAGTGAAATAGTGATTTTGCTTTTTTTAATTTGCGTCTTTGAGAGGTTGAAGGGCTAAACTCTAATGCCTTGACTCGAACCGATTGGCACGCTGAACACGCAGGGCAATGCGGACGATAAATTTGATCGCCGCTGCGACGAAACCCAAGCTCAAGGAGGTACTCGAATCGCTTTGCCGTAAAATAATTATGATCCAGAATAACGAGTAGTTGCTCTTGCTTATTATCAAGATAACTACAAGGGAACTGTTGACTTAGTCCAATTTTGGCAGGAAAGTGATCGGTCATTAAATCTCTCCAAGCGATTGGGGCTGCCACATCCTGTCAGGTATCGTATAGCATCGTGCTGCTTTAAGTTTAGCTAAAAAATTTGATCGTGAAATAGATTTTGCACCCATTGACGCTAAATAAGGGTTGAGCAATTGACAATCTATAAAATGAGCGTCATGGCGTTTAAGCCAAGAGACTAGCGCCCACATGGCTATTTTAGATGCTCCTGACTCGTTGAAGAACATACTTTCACCGCAAAATACGCCATGTTGCATAATCCCATACAGTCCGCCAATTAATCGGTCTTGTTGCCAAACCTCAATACTGTGAGCAAAGCCGGCACGGTGAGCCTCATTGTATGCGGTCATCATGGACGAATTTATCCAAGTCCCTTCCTTGTCTAGCCGTTGTGCTCTGCAAGCCCCAATGACGTCATGAAACGCATGGTTTATCGTTATACGAGCTTTAAGCTGTCGATATTGTTTTTTGGTACTTTTTGAGACATGAAATTCGTCTAATTCAATTATGCCGCGAACACTTGGAGACCACCAAATGATTGGCTCTTGTTCGTTGAACCACGGAAAAATGCCACGATCGTATGCTACTTTTAACCATTCAAGATTAAGCTTTCCTCCGACTGCCAGTAATCCATCGGGTTCACATAATGCGGTGTCGACTTCTGGAAACCAGAGTTTTTCAGTGGAAAGAACACACAGTTGGTTAATCATCATAATCTCGAGTGATTGAATAAAAAAGGCGCCATAGCGCCTTTTAAATAATTATGGAGTAATTTAAGGCTTACTTTCCGAGGTTATCGAGATAACGTTCAGCATCAAGTGCAGCCATACAGCCTGTACCTGCAGAAGTGATCGCTTGACGATAGATATGGTCACTTACGTCACCGGCAGCGAAAACGCCTTCTACACTGGTTTGTGTAGCATTGCCGTGCAGACCAGATTGAACCACCAAATAACCGTCTTTCATTTCTAACTGGCCCGCAAATATATCCGTGTTGGGTTTGTGACCGATAGCAATAAAGACACCAGCCAAGTCAAGATCGGTTGTTTCATTAGACTGCGCATCTTTAATGCGAATACCTGTCACACCCATTTCATCACCAAGCACTTCGTCGAGTGTTTTGTTTAAGTGGAGAACAACGTTACCATTTTTAGCTTTATCCAAAAGGCGGTCAGCTAAGATCTTTTCGCTTCGGAAAGTATCACGACGGTGGATCACGTGAACTTCAGAGGCAATATTTGATAAATAAAGCGCTTCTTCAACAGCGGTATTGCCGCCGCCAACAACTGCAACTTTTTGGTTTCGATAGAAAAAGCCATCGCACGTTGCACACGCAGAAACCCCACGACCCTGGAATGCCGTCTCTGAGTCTAAACCTAAATACTTGGCAGAAGCGCCCGTTGCGATAATAAGTGCATCACAGGTGTAAGTACCCGAATCGCCAGTTAAGGTAAATGGACGATTTTTTACATCTACCGTGTGGATGTGATCAAAAATAATTTCAGTTTCAAAACGCTCAGCATGCTCTTTCATGCGTTCCATTAGCGCAGGGCCGGTAAGACCATGCGCGTCACCTGGCCAGTTTTCAACTTCTGTTGTAGTAGTGAGTTGACCGCCTTGCTGTAAACCAGTGATCAGCACTGGATTTAGATTAGCTCGGGCTGCGTACACTGCAGCAGTGTAACCCGCAGGGCCTGAACCTAAGATAAGAAGTTTGCAATGTTTTGGGTTGCTCATGGTTTTTTCCGTGAAATTCTTGTTAGACAATACAATGCGACCGATTCTAAGTAATTCAAGCGCGAAGTAAATAAAAATACGATTTTAGTTTTTGCCTAAATTACCAAGTTGTCAAAAAATCTGTACTTGAACAAATTTTAAGCCAATAGTATTGATTATTGTCGTTTAATCATGACCTGATTGATATTTTTTGCTATGTTCTAGCCAGATTATATAGACGCGTTCGTGAAAACGGTCATTTTTAATAGGTTACTATGGTTTTTTGGCAAGAGAAGCCCGCTTTCGGGTTAGACGCTCAAGATGTACAGATCCTGACAAGCGCGCGAGAATATCGTGCGCATTTGCTGCGTTTAATACAATCAGCAAAACGTCGTATAGTGATGACTGCATTATATCTTCAGGACGATGAAGCTGGGCGCGAAATCCTTGAGGCGTTGCATAAAGCGTCAATTGCTAATCCGGCACTCGACATTGCGGTACTGGTTGACTTTCATCGTGCTCAGCGAGGGTTAATCGGTCAAGAAGCGTGTGAAGGTAACGCAAAATTATATTGTGATGAGTTAGCGAAACATCAATCTAACGTGCGCATTTATGGTGTGCCTGTGAAAGCAAAAGAGTTGTTTGGTGTTTTACACGTAAAGGGGTTTGTTATTGATGACACCTTATTATACAGTGGCGCGAGCTTGAACAACGTTTACCTGCAATTTCAAGAACGTTACCGACTAGATCGCTATTTTTTGATACAGCAAGCACAATTGTGTGATTCTATCTGTCGTTTTACACAGGACTACCTATTGAGTTCTGATGCCGTGCCACGTTTAGATATTCGTCCATTGCAAAGCTTTGCCGACATCAAGCTTGCTCAGCGACAGCTAATGAAAGCGCTAAAAGGTGCTCAATATGAAACTGGACCTAAACCAACGTCACGCTCGCTCAGTGTTCGTCCTTTCCTTGGGTTTGGACGTCGAGCCAACAAACTAAATCGACTGATTAAGTATCTGTTCGATACCACAGAAAGAGAGTTGGTGCTCTATACACCCTATTTTAATTTTCCTGCTCCTTTGGTTCGCTCATTGCGTCGTCTGCTTAAACAAGGAAAGCGAGTCACGATTGTGGTTGGCGATAAAACAGCGAATGACTTTTATATTCCACCAACAGAACGATTTAGCAAAATTGGCGCGTTGCCTTATTTATACGAAACCATTTTGCATAAATTTTTAAAAGGTCAACAAAAATTCATAAAACAAGGCCTACTAAATGTATATTTGTGGAAAGATGGGACAAACTCCTTCCACCTCAAGGGGGTGTCTCAGGATGAACGATTACATTTGATGAGTGGTCATAATTTGAATCCACGAGCGTGGGGACTTGATATTGAAAATGGAATTTTGATTGAAGATCGTAAAGGGGAACTTGTGGATGCTATCCGCGATGAAAAAGAAGCCATTATGGCTAATTGCAGACGATTAAAAGGCCCAGAATGTCTTGAGACAATGAACGACTATCCGCTTGCGGTGAAAAAGCTGCTTGGACAAGCAAAACGGGTCAAAGTAGATTTTATTATTAAGCGTTTTATTTAAGTTGACCGGAAGGTCACATTGCTTAGTCTGTGCTATCGACGACTTAAAGTAAAAAGGCTCGTTACGAGCCTTTTTTGATGAAATTAAGCCTGTTTCTGATAGGCTGAGTTATGAACACCTGCCGCACGACCCGAGGGATCCGCGTTGTTTGCAAAGCTGGCATCCCAAGCAAGTGCTTCTGGTGTTGAGCATGCAACAGATTTGCCATGAGGTACACATTTTGCCGCCGCTTCACTTGGAAAGTGCGACTCAAAAATGGTGCGATAGTAGTACGCTTCTTTACTGTCTGGTGTATTCACCGGGAAGCGGAATGCAGCATTTTGAAGGTCCTGATCAGAGACTTGCGTGTTGACAAACTCTTTAAGTGAATCAATCCAACTATAACCTACGCCATCTGAAAATTGTTCTTTTTGACGCCATAACACTTCGTCTGGTAAATAGCCGTCAAATGCGCTTCTTACTATGTGTTTTTCAATCCTGCCGTCTTTACACATTTTTTGTTCAGGATTGACACGCATTGCCACATCAACAAAGTCTTTATCTAAAAATGGTACTCGAGCTTCGACACCCCATGCTGCCATTGATTTATTTGCACGTAAGCAATCAAACATGTGTAGCTTATTTATTTTACGATTTAACTCTTCGTGAAATTCTTTTGCATTCGGCGCTTTGTGGAAATATAAATAGCCTCCAAATAGTTCATCAGCACCCTCGCCAGAAAGCACCATTTTAATGCCCATGGCTTTGATATAGCGCGCCATAAGGTACATTGGTGTAGAAGCACGAATTGTAGTCACATCGTACGTCTCAAGGTGATAAATCACTTCTTTTAGTGCATCGATCCCTTGTTGAACGGTAAAATGAATAGGGTGATGAATCGTCCCAATGGCATCGGCAACTTTCTGCGCTGCTGCCAAATCCGGTGAACCTTCGAGTCCGATTGAAAACGAATGCAGTTTTGGCCACCAGGCATCAGAGGCGTCATCGTCTTCAACGCGCTTTGCAGCAAATTTCTGTGTAATTGCCGATATAACGGATGAATCGAGGCCGCCAGAAAGTAATACCCCATATGGTACATCACACATAAGTTGGCGTTTGACAGCGGCCTCAAGTGCGTCGCGGACGCCCTCAGAAGAGGCATCATTGTTTTTGACAGCATCAAACGAAGACCAATCACGGTGATAATACTTTCGAGGCGTCCCTTCTTTAGAATACAGATAGTGTCCTGGAGGAAATTCTTCAATTTGCGTACAAATTGGGGTAAGAGCCTTCATTTCGGATGCAACATAGAAGTTTCCATGTTGATCGCGCCCAGTGTACAAAGGCACAATACCAATGTGATCTCGACCAATTAAATAGGCATCGTTTTCTTCATCATACAAACAAAATGCGAATATGCCATTAAGGTCATCTAAGAATTCTGGGCCTTTTTGTTTATATAGTGCCAAAATGACTTCGCAATCAGACTCTGTTTGAAATTGAAAATCGATCGTTAATTCTTTGGCTAATTGTTTGTGATTGTAAATTTCGCCATTAACCGCAAGAATGTGTGTTTTTTCAGGGTTGTAAAGTGGCTGAGCACCGCTTGAAACCCCGACAATAGCAAGGCGTTCATGGACTAAAATCGCTTTATCTGATGAATATACGCCAGACCAATCCGGACCTCGATGGCGTAATCGTTTTGACATTTCTATTGCTTGAGAGCGGAGTTCTGTAGGGCAACTTCGTAGCTCTAACACTCCAAATATTGAACACATAAATACCTCATTCCTGTGTTATATGACAAAGTTGATGTAATGACTTTATTTGTAAAGTTCATCATCAAATGGGGGCTATAAAAGCAACGATAAGAGCCGTTTATTCTATTTTCGCTCGCAATTTGTTGGTTGCGCGAAGGATGCTCTTGTCGTGAACCTCATAAACCGTTCAATAGATTTATCAGAAATAAATCGCTAAGTCACACAGAAATCGCACTTTTAACCGAATAAAAACGCACCAAAAGGGTGCGTTTTTGCACTGTATTGGGTTTAGTGAGTAGTCCCAGCCACAACTTTGATGTCATCTTTGTGTGCCAAGGCTTCATTAAGTAACAGAGTGAGGGCTTTTTTAACCATTTCGTTAGCCATGCTGGCTGCACCAGGGTGGTGCGCTGCTTGAGACGGTAAATAAGGTATATGTACAAAACCGGCCTGACAATCAAGATGTTGAGTTTCAATATGGTGCAGCAAACCATACATCACGTGATTGCAAACATAGGTGCCTGCCGTGTTGGAGATCTCTGCAGGAATACCGCTATTTTTCAGCATATTGAATAAACGTTTAATCGGAAGTTTTGCAAAGTAAGCCGCAGGACCAGTCTCAATCACTTTGGTGTCGATAGGTTGGTTACCGATGTTATCTGGGATTCTCGCATCGTTTACGTTAAGGGCAACGCGTTCAATACTTATGCCGACACGCCCACCAGCTTGCCCAACACACAGCACCACAGATGGGTGATATTTATCAATTGCTTTATAGAGTTCACTTAGGGCATTGTCGAACTCGCAGGGTAATTCTTTCGTATGAATGATATGACTGTCTAAACTCCCCACAGCTAGGCCTTCAAGTTGATTGACGGCCTCCCAGGAAGGGTTAATTGTCTCGCCACCGAAAGGTGCGAAGCCTGTGAGTAATACACACGGTTTTATTTGTTTTGTCATTTAAAAAATCACCGAATACATTAATACAATATTGAAACTCAAAAGGATTAAAGCCGTTGGAATTTGCACTTTAATGACTTGGTATTTGTCTTTAAGATCTAACAACGCCGCAGGGACGATGTTGAAATTCGCTGCCATAGGGGTCATTAATGTCCCACAATAGCCGCTGTACATACCTATTGCAACGAGTGCTGCAGGGTTTGCTCCATGCATTTGGATCAGAAATGGCATGGCAATGCCGGCGGTCATGACAGGAAATGCAGCAAAAGCATTGCCCATTATCATGGTAAATAAAGCCATACCGATACAGTAAATCGCGACGAGCGCAAAGCGATTGTCGGGGGTAACGAACAAGGTGACAATAGATTGAATTGAATCGCCAGTTTGCGCCACAATAAACACGCCTCCTAGCATGGCAAGCATTTGTGGCAAAATAGCAGCCCACCCAATTGAATCCACTAATCGTCGAGATTCGCTCATTGCAAGCAGCGGCGTGCCGCCAGTGATTTTCCAACCTACAACCAGTGCAATCGCACAGGCTAAAGTTAATGCACCTAATGTAATGTGTTGTTGATCAAAAAGGTAAATAGACCCGAGGTGTATATCATTTAACAAAATCGTACAAAACACAGTGACAATAGGGATCAATACCGCGGGTACAAAAAGTTTATTACCATACTTGTTGGCATAGCTCTCTTTTTCTTGCTGACTTGTAGTTTGATAGCTTCCCATTGATACTAAGCCAAAGCCTGCAAGGATCGCTATTCCGATCACAAATAAGCCCACCCAAGTGTGTGTAACTTGTGCTCCAAACATCGCAATCGACGCATCTCCGAAAAGAAAGATGCTACCGAATAACCCCCAAAAAAGGGCCGTGGTGATCTTTTTTGGGTGGTTTGGGTCGCTTATTGTTTTATAAACTAAAAACGCGACGAGTACACCGATGATCAAAAAAATCGTTTTGATCTCTAAAAGTGCTGTAGGCTCGATGTTTGGTGCGTGAGTCATGATGCAACCTCTTGTGAAACCTGATTAAGGTGATGAGTTTCGATATCGTGTGTGATTTCGGCTTCTAATCGGGCTAGCCGAAAACAATGCACGATAAGCGCGGCAATCGCGGTCGGAATTGCCCATAGCCCGATATGCAGTGGCTCAATCCCAGCAATCCCGTTTTCCTTCAAAAAGGCGTCCATCAATAATACTGCACCGAAGGCAATAAAAATGTCTTCACCAAAGAACAACGCAATATTTTCACAGGCTGCCGCGTGAGCACTTATTTTATCTTTAAGCCACCTTGGAAGCTCGCCGTGTTCATTAGTAGCAGCACCTAAGGCCATTGGAGCTAAAAGAGGTCTAACGGTTTGCGCTTGGCCTGCTAGGCTCAACAGTCCCAGTGCGGCAGAGCATTCACGTACAACAAAATACATAATTAAAATGCGTGTTGTGGTCGCTGACTTAATTGACGCAATCCACTGTTTGGCGCGCTCTTGTAATCCATAGCGTTCTAATAACGCAATGATGGGCAGGATAAGAAGAAAGCTCGCGAGTTGACGTGAATTCATAAACTTCTCCCCGAACGTGGTGAGCAAGGTGTGCCAATCTAACTCGACGGCAAACCCAGTTGCGATACCTGCAACGGTTACCACAAGTAACGGGTTAAACCGCAGTGCAAAGCCGATCACGATGATGATAACCCCAATAAGGGGTAAAAGATTAAGTGTAGTCATTGTTATTGTTAACCTTGGGTTGACTTCCCTGAGTTTGGTTTTCTAGCGACCATTTTACTTTTTGTAAATACAAGTCATGTCGTTGCGTTGCCTCAAGGCTGACATCGATTGAGCTCCGTTTCAAGCATATCGTTTGATTTGGTAACATTTGCGCGAAGTGGCGTAAATCGGATTCAAAAATTTGGCCTATGATGGGGTAACCACCAGTCGTTTGACAGTCGTTTAATAACACGATGGGGTTACCATCGGGTGGCAGTTGAATAATGCCTGGGTGAACTGCTTGCGAGGGCAATCGAATGGTATGAGAAAACTCAGCTTGTTTATCGCTTTGTAATCTTATGCCCATGCGATTACACAAAGCAGAAACCATCCAGTGTTGACTAAAGAAGCGGTCTATTTGCTGTTTTGAAAATAATCCAGCATGCGGGCCTTCGATAACTCGAATTTCATTAAGGTAACTCGGGTGCCGAATACCTTTATTTATCTTGGTAGATGAGGATGAACAGCCAAATTGTAATACGTCACCTCGTGTTAAGGCTCTACCGTGAAAGCCTCCAAATTCTGCTTGAAGGTCTGTCGAGCATGAATTAAATACTGTAGGGACATTGATTCCGCCTTCGACACACAAATAGCTACGCAGCGCTGTAGGTGCACCCTTAAAAATCAAAATGTCCCCATTTGTTGCAGATTGTGGCCAACCAGCATGAACAGGGATGTTATTAAGTGTGGCATTCAAGCTACTCCCCATTAAGACAAATTGGCAAGATGCACTAAAGCGGAACTGTGCTCCACCATGTGTTATTTCAATTGCGGCTGCGTTTTCATTATTACCGAGCACGCTATTTCCAAGTCGCAGAGCTAGGGGATCTAGCACTCCACATTTGGCTATACCGAGTTGACGTGTGCCTAGTCGTCCTAAATCCTGTACGCTTGACAATATGCCCGAATTGATGACTTTAATCATTGACAGCCTCGAATTGCACAATGTCGCCGGGACTAAACAAACAGGGTTTAGATTTAGTGGGATCAAAAAGACACACGTCCGTATGCCCAATCAAGTGCCAACCTCCAGGAGATACTTTGGGATAGATGGCGCTCATGTGCTCGGCGATAGCCACTGAACCTTTTGGTACGTGAGTTAAGGGTGTCTCTTTTCTGGGAATTTGCAGTCTTCTATCGAGATCGCCCAAATAACCGAAACCAGGTAGAAAGCCCATAAATTGAACCACAAAATGTTGACTGGCATGCAATGAAATAAGGGTGTCTTGACTTATTCGAAGTTGTTCACAAACGTGCTCGAGATCTTGACCGAACCTACTCCCATAGTGCGTCGGGATTCGATGATGACGGGCTTGTTCAGGTGAAAAATGAAGGTCTTGCCAATGCTGTTTTAGGTATTCTTGCCATTTTTTTCGTTTACTTGAACTCGATAAATAAAGCGTTATCGACGTAGCAGTTGGAACAATGTCGATAAAGTCTTCTGAGTGTTGGCAACGCTGTTTGATGGCTAAGAATACGCGAGGATCGAAGCTTGACGTATTTCGGTCAAAACTCGGCTCAAGAGCAAAAACAACCACGGTTGGAGAGAGGCAATAATCAATCATCATGATGGAACCGTTTTTAGTGATGATAACGAAAAGGCCATGCAGTTGCATGGCCTTTTTTTTGCGATTAGTTTTTACTTTGAAGTAACCAATCAGATAACAGTCTTACACCAAAGCCGGTTCCACCAGCTGGTACCTCATCTTTAGCGGATGACGATAATGCATTACCTGCGATGTCTAGGTGTACCCAACGGGTATCTCCTGCAAAATGCTCCAAGAAAGAAGCTGCAGTTGTTGCGCCAGGGCCTCCACTACCGATGTTTTTAAGATCGGCGATATCAGATTTCAACATGTCTTTATACCCAAGCGGTAATCGCCACACGTTTTCGTTAACACGTTTACCCGCCAGAGTTAACTCATTAACGAGTGTATCGTCTTGTGAAAAGATCCCTGCATAACGATCTCCAAGCGCACGCACTTTAGAACCCGTTAGCGTAGCGATATCGACCATAATTTCAGGTTGGAAGTGCTTTCTTGCATACCACATCGCATCGCTTAATACTAGACGACCTTCCGCATCGGTATTAAGTACTTCGACTGTTAACCCTTCTGCCGTACGAAGCACATCACCTGGCGCAAAAGAGGTTTGCGATACCATGTTTGCCGCCATGCCCATTACCGCAACGACGTTTACGTCGGCTTTGCTCAAAGCCATTGCTTTTACCGTGCCGAGGGCTGCAGCCGCGCCTGCCATATCGGATTTCATTCGCGAAATGGATTCGCCGGTTTTAATATTATAGCCACCCGAATCAAACGTAATTCCTTTACCAACCAGCGCTATCGGTGTTGAATCGTTTCCTTTGTAATGTGCTACAACCAGACGAGCACCTTCTTTACTTCCGCGGCCTACGGCTTCTAAGGCACCCATACCAAGTTCGATAAGTTGCTCAGGTTCTAGGATGGTGACGGTCACACCAAGTGACTCAAGCTCTTTTGCTGCTTTCGCAAAATCAACTGGCGTCATTCTGGTGGCGATTTCAGAGGTTAAATCGCGAGCAAGAAAAACCCCTTTTTGTATGTGCTCAAGCTTAGCATACTGCGATTTAGTTTCATTCGCGTTTTTTACGTCAAAATGATACGAAACAATCGGTGTATTTTCTGTCTTTTTATACACATCGAATGTGTGATCTCGCAAATTAATGCCATGTGCCAATTGAGCAGAAAGTTCAGCATGATTGGCTAGATGCTCGATTGCGTCGAGCGATAAAGCCGCAGTGTTGACTTTTTTGCTTTCCAGATAGGCATGCAAATTCCCACCAAGCTTAGTCATAGTACTAGCGTTAAGGTCTTCGTTATTGCCCAGTCCTACCATCACGATTCGGCTGTACTTCGAATCAACAGGTGCCAAGACATCAACCATTTTTCCAAACGTTCCAGTGAATGCTTCTGTGGCAAGCGCTTTTTCTAATTGCGCACGAGTGTCTTTATCTAAGAAGCTCAAAGACGCCTTCTCATTTTCACTTTGGAATAACACTAATGCATCGGTTTGAGATAATTTATCGGAAAAATCGAATTGTGCAGAAAATGCACTTTGGCTAACGAGCAACGAAATCGCTACAGCAGATAAACGTAATCCAGACATGTAAGGCTCCTTAATAAATTTTGTCCCTTTTTACCTTAAATTTAAGGATGATCCCACCATTGCGCGGTGAACGTAACAAATAATCAGGCAAAATTCGGCGCTTTGTTGAAATAGGTAAGGGCGTTTAGCGGTCTTATTGAAAAGCGCTTTTAGATAGGAGTAAGTATGTTCCGGTTAATTATTTTGTTGATAGGCGTGTTTATTTGGACGGTACAAGCCGCCGATAACGATAATAATCTTGATGCATCAAGTCATTTGAAAACCCTTGTTTTAGGTTCAGGATGTTTTTGGGGCGCAGAAAAGCGGTATGAGGCATTAGAAGGCGTAATTGATGCAGAATCTGGTTATGCAGATGGGCGAGGGTTTGTTGCTAGTTACCGCGAGATCACAAAACCTTCGCGACGAATGGACCCGAACAATTATGCGGAGGTTGTGAAAGTAGTCTATAACTCACAAAAACTGTCTACCGCTGAATTATTAAAAGTGTACTTTGAAAGTCATGACCCAACTCAAAAAGACCGACAAGGAAATGATATTGGCACTCAATATCGCTCAATCATTTTAACTACTGAGGATACTCAGTATCAGGAAGCGAATAGACTAAAAGCGCTTTTTCAAACGCAGCTTTCCAACGCAGGTTTCGGTGAAATTAACACGGTAATCAAGCCATTAAAACGATTTCATGTTGCAGAAGATTATCATCAAAACTACTTAGTTAAGAACCCCAATGGCTATTGTCCTGATCACAGTACAGGAGTTCGATTTGCCGAGGTGGTTGAACCAAGAGTTGATAACTCTACGCTTAAATTGGGTAAACACATCGTTGTTATTGACTCGAGAAGTTTCTGTCCTTATTGCGAGAAATTTAAAAAAGCAGTCGTAAACGATTATCAGGGTGATATAAAAATCAGTTATCGATATGCTGATCAATTGGATGGCTTAAGCATCAAAACCGCAACTTGGGCAACACCGACGATTTTGTTTATGGATAATGGCAAAGAAGTCTATGGCGTACAGGGATTCATGACCAGAGAAGCGTTTTATCAGGCACTGGGTGCATTTAAATTAGGGTCGAGTGAGGCATTTAGAGTTGCGTTTAGTAAAGGAACAGATCGTCCGTTTTGTCAGCAATATGAGTTATTTAAACAAACCAAGGCGGGGACATTTATTGATAAACTGAGTGGGGCTGCATTATTTAAAACACAAGATAGGTTTAATTCGGGAACTGGGTGGTTGTCATTTACAAAACCGGTCGAAGACAGCGTAACGTATCACCGTGATCTGAGCCATGGCATGGAGAGAACGGAAATTCGCTCCAAATCGAGTGGAATTCACTTAGGGCATGTTTTTAAAAACGAAGGACCAAGAAAAGCAGACCGCTATTGCATCAACGCTACGGTGCTTGAATTTATAGCTGACGAATAAACTAAAGAGGTAATCTTGGCATACTACAGTGATCTTTTGCCTTGGTGATAAGTGGTATTAGTACATTTTGTTCGGTAAAGTCAGCCAAGCTTCTATTTATATTTTTCAGAATTTGTTGATTGTTATTTACTCGCTTGCTGATTGCGAAATAAAGTGGATTATACGCCAAAGGGGGTTCGACTAACTCTAAACTCTGCATCCACTTCTGTTTTTGCGAGCTATCAATGTTGTTGGAGATAATAATGGAGCTACGGATCACCTCTGGATCGCCGACGATAAGATCAACGCGTTCATTCATAAGCAGTTTTATCAACTGAAAGTCATCAACAGCCTCAATAGTATTGAGTTTTCCAGTATCCATCAGTGCATCAAACTCGGGTGTATTTTGGTAGCCTCTCACCACGCCAATCAATCGGTTTTCTAGTTGTTCTAAATTTCCATCGAACGAAAAGTCATAACGAGCACGTTTGATCAAATGAATCGCACCACCTGGAAAATGCGATGATAGGTGCAATAGACTATCTCGTGATAGACCGAGGATATTGTCGGATGGTGCTTGTTCTTCTATGTAATACTCCGGAAAAAGCACATCAGCTTTACCGAGCTCCGCTTCCCTTACTGCTCGTGCCCAAGGCAAAAACTCGATCTCGAGACTATATCCAGCATGATCAAAAATGGCGACAGTCAATTGAAAAACCCATCCCTGATTACACAAATGTTGATCAATATAAGGTGGCCAGTTAAGTGTAACGAGTTTCAACGTCGGTTTATTCGGTGTGATGAACACGAACTTGTTATTGTTTGTTTTGCCTGACACCACTTTCAATTGATTATCAATTTCATAAATAACGGTTAGTGGCTTAGCGGCAACGAGCCTAGGTAAACCAAGCAAGAGAATAAAAATGAAAAAATAACGCAAAGGTAAACCTCATTCTTAACGCCAGTAGATTAAGTGTAGGAGAAGCTAAGCAAAAAGGATAATTGGCCTGTTCCATCAGACTGTAATGCGATGTAATCGGCAAAAAAAATGTGTTTTATTAAACTTACTAGCGTTTACATTGCTAATAGAGTAACTGAATGAGCTGCGCGTTAACTGATAATGTGTTAGTCAAGTCTTGCTACAATAGTTTGCTAGAACACATCCTATCTCAGGCCAATGGTCCAATCCGGTGTGATAACTTTCTCGAGCTGAACCAAGGCGGCGAAAGGTTGATCCGAATTCGTGGAAAAATCTACAGCGGGTACGAGCAATATGATGAATTGGTCATTTATAAGGGCAAAGTAATCTTTATTGGTTCACAGCATCAAGGTGAACATTCCATCAAATCGTTGAACATGAACTCCGTAGTTGAAGAGATTGTTTTAAAGCCAGAACAATGCGTTGTTCCTGGATTTATTTTACCTAAGATAGATTTAGGTACAGGCCTAACGGTCAGCAATTGGTTGCATCTCGGTCCTTTTGGTATGCATGGAGCGTGGCACCACCCAATACCAAACTATAATTTGAATTACCTAGCGAAAGCCATTACTTATTTTGATAGGTCGCTTCGTGATAACAACTGGTTACTCGGATATGGCTTGGATCTAAATCTATTGTCATGTCTACCCTGGTCCGAAAAACGTGATGAGTCATTTTTAACATTTATCGATGGCTTAAAGTTAGCCCGGCCCGTTTGTATTTTTGAAAAGAGCGGTAAGAAAGCGTTTATTAACACGTTAGCGGCGACCGCAATCTTTCTGAACTTTACAGAATTAGAACGAGCGTTTTTTCCAGATTTGCGAAGTTTCATTCGTTTTATTGAAACAGAGAAAGGGATCCGAAGTAGTCATTTTGAATGGTTCACAGGTGCTGTTGAAGAGGGCAAGGTTTCTGACGCCAATAAGTCAATAATATTAACCTTGGATCGATTCAAAGCGGAGGCACTCAAGTGGGGGATCACGAGCTTTGGTATTAACGAACCGCCGAGCCTTTACACTTTAATCAAGCAACATTTTTATCCAATAAATGTAGTTAACACAGAAGTAATAGAGCAGAACGATGATGACATACTTTTTGTCTATCCAGATAACAACGACTTTGATGGCTATTATTTACGGCAAAAAGGGAGCTTAGACAGACTAAAAACACATTTGTCGCTGCACTCTAGACGGGTTTTAAATCGACTTGTATGTGGTTGTGAATTTCCTAATCGCCCATTAGGAACTATTCGTTTTTTAAAACATGTTGTTAAATGTACAACGTTAATAGCTCCTGATGAATTCAATGCCACTCAGCGAAGTTTATTGTCAGATGAAAAATTAACGATTAAAGATGCACTTTGTTGTATGACGGTGAATGCGGGCTCGTTGTTGAATAAGGGGGGTGTACTGGGCACGCTTAATATTGGCGCTAACGCGGACTTTTTAGTATTAAGTCATGATTTAATCGCTTTTCCAGAAACACTGGATGCACTTTGTATTGAGCAAACTTGGATAGCGGGTGAGTGCCGTTATGAAAACGAAAACTTACGCAGTAATTCGTTGGTAAACGGCTAAGATAACCTGAGTGTTATACCCTGTCTACTTGTAGATGCGTGACTTTGGTAAAAATTTACAAGTGTTTGGCTTTAACGTTATCTAAGCATAACTATGGATGAGTTTGCGCAATGATGTCGATGCTTTAATAAGTTGGACATTCATGCGTTTTAACTCGTGTATTGCAACCATTAGCTCACTGGCTTTACTGTGCGAAAGCTGATGTTCTAAAACTGCTGTATAAATGGACTGTTTTTGTTTCTCTATCCCTTTTACATAATCTCTATATCCCTTTCTAAATGCAACAGAGTCATACTCTGAACTTGTTAGTGTTTGCCAAAGGTTTTTTTCGAGTTGAAATTTATCATTGAAGGGGCTGAGTGCTAAGTTAAGCTTCGGAGCCATAGCGGCAACCGTATCTATACGTAGTAAATTTGTTGAAAGTACCGTTAAAGCTCTTGCTTGCTGGTGGTTTAGTGTAACTTCACTCAGTTTATCTAAAAATACTGCGATCCGCTTTTGTTTCTCTTGAATATTGCCAAGAATTTTTTCGAGCGATGTAGTGGCCCCACCGGTTTGACCTACGACATGACCAAGTTTGACGAGTTGATCATTTAATTCATTTGCAAGCGCTTTAATCGCGGTATCTGGGAGAGAAAGTGTGCTACTGTCAACATATTTAAGTTCGATTTTATCCCCTTTAAAGCGATGCTTGAGCCAGTCGACAATACGTGGTGTGAGTGGCCACATTAAAACGACCCCCATTACATTAAACAAGCTATGAAAAATGGCAAGGCTAATTGCAGGTGTGGTGCTGAGGTTAAGTTGAATTTCAATCCAAGAAATTACACCCAAAATAGGCGCCATCAGAGCAACCGCAACCATTGCGGTAATTAAGTTAAAAATAACGTGTAACCAAGCAAGACGTTTTGCATTCGAGGTGGCAGCCAGCGTACTCATGATGGCAGTTGACGTGGTCCCTAAGTTGGCTCCTACAATAAATGCAGCAGCGACGGTCAGTTCCATTGTGCCCGTTGAAACGGCGGTCAATACTAAGGCAATGACCGCGACCGATGCTTGCATTAAGGTGGTGAGTGCAGTGCCTATGAGAATGGCTAAAAATAACCCTACAACACCGGCATCAGCAATAAATGGCATGTCGAGCGAAATACCAGACGCATCAAAACTGGATTTTAAAAAAGCCAGACCTAAAAATAAGGCTCCAAAGCCAATTAGGGCATCGCCAATGCCGCGAAGTGCACTTTTACTTGCAAACAGCTTTAGCAAAGCGCCTAAACCGATCAAAGGGAGGGCGAATGCATCAATTTTGAATTCTATTCCGACAAGCGCGATAAACCAGCCAGTTAAAGACGTGCCAACATTGCTGCCATATATCACAAAAGCGGCTTTTTCTAAGGTTAGCACTCCGGCATTGACGAAGCCGATGGTCGCGACGGTAATGGCGCTAGAACTTTGCGCAGCAATTGTTGCCGACGTTCCAAACATTAATCCTCTTGCGGGAGTTGTTGTCCAGTTTTCAAGTGCTTGTAGGAATTTTGGTCCGGCTGCTGATTTCAGTCCACCACTCATCCAATCCATGCCAAGTAAAATAAGTCCTAGGGCACCAAAGGCGATTAAAACATGTTCTGTCATGTTGTGATATTACCTATTTTTCAAACATAATATTGTTACTGTTTTAGGGATTATCTATTTGTGACTTTGTGCTAATATACCGCTATCGCTAAAGGAATTAGTGGGAATTTATGAAAAAGTCTCGTCAAGCAGTATATGCTATTGCATCTATCACTTCTAAAGCCATTCAACACTTTAATGACGCACGTCAAACGAATCAAGAAACGAATCCTATCAACAACCTTTGTTTAGTTGATTTAGATAAAAAAGAATTAGAGAAGAAGCTATTGAGAATGAATTCGTTAGGTTTACCTGATGGTTTTTATCCAATTTACCTCGACGCACAAACCGTTATTGCTGAAGTAAAACTCGGTAAAGTATCCCAGTTAGAACCGATCTAAATTTTCTTATAATTATGCACTTAAGGATGCGTCTAAAAACGGTTCTATTTCAATGCCTAGAAGTTTTAGCCGTCCGCTTAGGTTAGCTTTCCATGATTAATGAGCCAGGTTATTCGTTAATGTTATATAAAATATATTGTATACAATGTTTATTCGGTGTTAATTTCCATCTGCCCGTTAGGGTTTGGATAAACATGTAAAGGTACACTATGAAACTTAATAGAATAATTATAGCTTTGCCTATCTTGGGTTTAAGCGCAGCAGTATTGGCACAAGAGACTCGTTCTTTTGCACCAATTCAATCACAGCAAGTGAACGTGGCACATCATTTTCACAGTGAAAAGATCGATGAGCGAGCACCTTCAAAGCAACGTATTTCGGAAATTAATCAGCAACATAATGACTTTCATACTTTCAATGTGGTGATTAATCAGGCAACCATTCAAGCTGCGGTTGCATGCGATCTTAACGCAATGGCAAGCGCATCAAGTAGTGCAATCTCATCGACAGTAATGACGCAAGGTGCTGATTGTGTGAATGATTTATTTTCTACGAGTGAATCTAATCAGGCGCAGGTGTTTACATCAAATAAGATGATCGCGGTTGCTCGAACTGCTGCAAATAGAGCTCGCAACTATCAAGGAAATGGCGATGCCGATCTTGAAGCGTTAGTGTTGTTTTTGCGCGCTGGTTTTTATGCGGAGTTTTACAATAATACGATCTCGTTTTCTTCTAGTGTGCAAAATGAAGTTAAGTTGGCGTTAGACGCGTTTGTTGCCAACTCGCATTTTTATGATAATAACGACGCCCATGGTGCGGTGTTAAGTGAAATACTTATCGCGATGGATAGTGCAGAATTACAACATGTGTACCTTGAAGTCGTGAAAGGGTGGTTACAGAGATGGGATCAAAATTACGCCGCCAAACGCAATATGCAGCGTGCCGTGAATAACATCTTTACGATTTTGTTTCGTGGTCAGTGGAACAGTAAATTTGAAGTATTGGTCAAGAATGACCAGCCGCTAGTTGAGCTATTGAGTCAATTTACTTTGAAGTCGTGGATGGTTGATTCAGATTCTGAATATTTGGCGGTGAACGCTGCAGGAGAATTAGCAAGATTAACTATGTATTCTGGTGGAAGTATTCAAGCTAAAGTAGACAGCGCACTCAATTCGCTTTTCGCTACGTACAAAAGCTATGGTTTTGGTGATGGACTTTGGCTAAATGCAGCAGATGTTGCGAGTTATTATACGGATTGTAAAAAGTACAACATCTGTAATTTTGATAAAACACTCGAAGCACAAGTGCTGTCGCAGATCCATGATTGCAGCGCGACGATTAAAATTCGTGCACAAGAATTAACAGCGCTACAATTACAATCTGCTTGTACCACGATGGAAGCCGAAGAAACCCGTTTTCATGCTCGATTAGCAACTAACAATCAACCTGTTGCGGACGACAATAATACGTTCTTGCAAGTGAATATTTTTAATAGCAGTAATGATTATGGAAAGTACGCGAAAGCAATTTTTAAAATTGATACGAATAATGGCGGTATGTATTTGGAAGGCAATCCAAGTCAAGTTGGTAATCAAGCAAACTTCGTTGCTTACGAAGCAAGCTATGCTAAAGCAGACCATTTTATTTGGAATTTAGAGCATGAATATGTTCATTATCTCGACGGTCGTTTTGATTTATATGGTGACTTTAACACACCGACAGAAGCGGTAGTCTGGTGGAGTGAGGGTGTTGCAGAGTACATTGCGAATTTAAATGATAACCAACGCGCTATCGATACAATTAAGGATGGAAGTGTTTATACACTCAGTCAAATTTTTGCAACCACCTACGCTGGATTTGATCAGGACCGAATTTATCGTTGGGGTTATTTAGCGGTACGATTTATGTTTGAGCGCCATTTTGCAGAAGTACAAAAAATGCTTAATAAAACGCGTGTTGGCGACTGGGCTGGGTATAAAGCAACCATCGATAGTTGGTCTTTAGCGTATGGCAATGAGTTTACACAGTGGACGCAAGACTTAGCAAATGGGAATTCGCCGATTAATCAGGCTCCTACACCTCAGATCAATGGGCCGTATTCAGGTTCTCTTGGTGAAGTGATTGAGTTTTCAAGTGCAGGATCATATGACTCAGATGGTGCCATTACCCAGTATTTTTGGGATTTTGGTGATGGCGCGCAAAGTAATCAAGCTTCACCAAGTCATGTCTACCAAAGTGCAGGAAACTATACTGTGCGTTTAACGGTGACTGACAACAAAGGATTATCGTCAAGCGTAACCACTGCAGTTCAGATTACTTCTACTCAAACAGGCCAATCGTTACAAAAAGGTGTAGCGAAAATACTGTCAGGCAACCAAGATTCAATGACTCGCTTTACATTCGACGTGCCAAGTGGTGCTAACGACTTACGTTTTGTAATGGCCGGTGGAACAGGGGATGCGGATCTCTATGTTAAATTTGGCTCAGAACCGACATTAACAAGTTATGATTGCCGCCCATATATTGGTGGTAATTCTGAACGCTGTGACATGCAAATACCACGCGCAGGGACTTATCATGTTTTGGTGCGAGGTTATAACGCGTTTTCTAATGTTAGCTTAACAGCGGATTACCTTGGTCACACGAGTACGGTACCGAATGCATGCCAAACACAAGCAGGAGTGAGTGGAGGACGTTTGCAAGCAGGCAAAGCGACGTGTTTATCGACGACATCTCCAATTTGGTTAAGTCTAGAAAATGTGAGTGCAACACAAAGTATTAGTATTGAAACAGCCCACGGAACGGGTGATTTGAATCTTGAATACAGTAACGCAGGGTGGCCTAATGGTTCTAATGTTGAAGCTTATTCAATGCGAGCTGGCAATGCCGAGTGTATTAATTTATCCAATCAGTCGCAATATTGGGGGTATTTAAAAGTGTCTGGCAATAGTCAAGGTGCAACAATCTTAGTGAAGTACAACGAAGGTTGGTGTAACTAAACGTTTTAACTAAACGGTTAATGGCCGATCAAACTCGGCCTTTTTGACTTCATACTCATTTTTATCTGAGAGATTTTTTGTTATTGCTAATTAAAGACTAGATGCATTTTGCCGGTTTTGGCAAACCTGCAATTTTAGTTGCTTGTTTTGCAGGCCCTTTAGGAAATAACTTATAAAGATAAATGCTGTTTCCTTTGTCCTCACCCAATGCTTTGGCCATCGCTTTAACTAACATTCTAATCGCAGGGCTTGTGTCGTATTCTAAATAAAAATTTCTTACAAAATTGACCACTTCCCAATGTGCATCAGTGAGTATTATGTTTTCTTGCAAAGCAAACACCTCTGCAAGTTCAGGCGTCCAAAGTGTGTGGTCGAGCAAATAGCCATGTTTATCAACGTCAAACTGTTTTCCGTTTACTTCAAGCATCTGAATTACCAAGAGATTGTATTGTTGAATTTAAGGGTGAGTGTAACAAACGTCGGATCATCAATGAATGACAAGGTGCTTGTTTCATGTATACCTCTGGCCATAGCACATGGTTCTAAAAGGTAAATTTCACAGGCCACATTTCTGAGGGTATGACATGCGTAGCAGGCATCTTGAGTTAGCACAATGGCATCGTCTTGTCCAATAGCCCTCAAAGCATGGTTAGGTATGTCAGCGCGTGAAAATATATGTAATGTACTCATTAGAAGGTGACTACTTTATCGAACTGAGCAAAAAAATCCTGAGATTGAGTTAAATCAATCGGCTTTACATCAAGTATTAAATCGTTGCGAGAAATTTTAAAAAAGCGCAACTGTTCCTCGTCGACATAAAGTTTGTCTACATCATAAATCTCCAGGGTTTTAAGGGCTTTAAATTGGTTTTTTAAACCTAAATGGCTCGGGTTTTGATTGGCAATAAGGGATAAAACACTTGAACCTGTGAATAACCAACTTACGTCTGCATCAACCGCTGCAAAGATTAACGCCATGTCTAACGTATCTTTTAGTGTAGACAAACTAAAAGGCGATGATTGTGAGATCACTAGCAGTTTCGTCATTTAAATTGCACCCAACGGTCTGCTTTGCTCGTTTTCATTGCAAATTCAGCTAAGCCAGCATCATTAAAACGAGACGTGTCAACCTCTACACCGCGCTGCTCCGCGGCTGTTGAGCAAACAAATAACGAGATATTGTGATCTTTTAATCCTTGCCATAATTCACCCAAATTAAGTTGATCAGACGGTAAACTTAACCCGGTTTGTGCGTGGTAAACGGCATCTTGATAGAAGAAAACACAATCAATTCTATGGCCAAGTTTTAGCGCTGCACTTGCAAACCTAAATAGGGCTTGTGCAGACGTTAGAAGACTCGGCGAGCTATGCAATGAAAGAACAAAAGTAGCCAAAGTTATACCAATTCTTATTTATACATGAATAGTTTCAGGATTAAATTGTCCAACTGTGTTTACCTAAATAGCTCAATTATACCGAGTTAGACAAAAAAATAGCCCCATAATGGGGCTATTCTATCAAACTATCTTATTTAGTCATCACTTGATCCAAGTAACGCTAATAATGAAGTGAACAAATTATAAATGTTTAAGTACAAGCTCACGGTCGCTAAAACGTAATTCGTCTCACCCCCGTTTATGATGCGGCTTGTATCAAACAAGATAAGGCCCGACATAATCAGAACAACCGCAGCGTTGATAGCCATAAACATCACAGAGCTACCGATGAACAAATTCACTAAGCTTGAAATGATCACGACGATTAAGCCGACCATTAAAAAACCACCCATGAATGAGAAATCTTTTTTAGTAGTCAGCGCATAAGCAGACAAACCGAAGAAAATTAACGCGGTGGATCCTAACGCTTGCATAATAAGCATACCACCATTAGGCATTGCAGCGTAATGTGAAAGAAGTGGACCTAAACCAAACCCCATTATGCCGGTGAAAACGAAAACAAGCCCGATCGCTGAGGCTGAGTTTGCTTTTTTCTGAATCACAAACAACATACCAAGGCCAATTAGAGAGCAAATGATGCCCGTAAATCGTGGTAAGTCCATTGTCATAGAGATGCCTGCAGTGAGGGCGCTAAATGCTAACGTCATTGCGAGTAAAAAATAAGTGTTTTTTAACACTTTATTCGTTTCAACCGTCGAAATAACGGGCTTAGCTGTTTGATATGAATGGTTAAATGCCATGGTCAGCTCCTTAGTTAAAGCTATGTAATTTCCTATATGCTACCGAAAACAAGATTATCAAGTCTATACCCATTCAACTTGAAGTCGCACATCTTCAAAAACGTATTACATTTATACGTCGGGCAAGGACAATATGTTTAAAAATAACATCGCTTAAATAGACGCCAAGATCCACGGAAAGTTCAATAGGACAAATTGTAATCTCCATGAGTGAAGTTTAATCACGGTAAGCCAATTTTCGACCAGTTGGACAGTTTTTTTAAAAAAAAGCTTCACTTTAGAAATTAACTTATCTATTATTCGCCCCGCTGCGGAGAGATGGCTGAGTGGTTGAAAGCACCGGTCTTGAAAACCGGCATACGTTAATAGCGTATCTAGGGTTCAAATCCCTATCTCTCCGCCACCAAATTTTCGCTTCGAGATAGATAGCTCGATGCAATCGGTTTAGGAGAGATGGCTGAGTGGTTGAAAGCACCGGTCTTGAAAACCGGCATACGTTAATAGCGTATCTAGGGTTCAAATCCCTATCTCTCCGCCATATATAAGAAAGCCGCTAAGCAATTAGCGGCTTTTTTATTTGCCATAATTACTCGTTTAGTGATTCAAAACTAATTGTTCTAACGATATTGTTCATACTAAAGTCGAGTTGTGTCTTTTCATTCTTGGGTCATTCTGAGTGCAAGTAACTTCACTTGGATACCTCTATGAAAACAAATATTTTGAAAGGCGTAGGTTTTTCGTTTTTATCCCCCCTTGTGATAGGCATCTGTTTAGGGCTGTTTTATTCTTTAACACTTGAAAATGGCACTAGCGCGACTTTCTTTACTATGTTGTTGAGTGCCATTTCTAATGCTCATATTGCGGGTATTGCAATCGGTGTTTTTGTCTTGCCTAGCTATTTGTATCTCGTAAAGCGAGGTAAAGTAACTTATAGCGCGTTACTGACAACAGGTTTACTCGGAGGCGCAGTTAGTAGCTATTTTTTAGCGGCAACATCAGGACCTGCATTTATCATTAATTCGCTGATGTCTGCGCTAGCAGGTGGCTTGTTTTTATACGGTTTAAGGCGAAGCAGTAAAGTTGTTGATTAAAAAACGTTCTTGCAGGTATAAATTTACAGAGAAATAACACTTTTTCAGCCGAAAAGGTTTCATTTAGGGCGGCGAAAGAGTACCTTAGGCTTCTGTGTATTTATTTTTGATGTACTTCATGCAGAAGCAAGATTTTTACCAAAGTTTAACCCTTCAAGCACAAGGTTTAATTCAAGGCGAAACAAACCTCATTGCGAACATGGCGAACCTAAGTGCTTTGTTATGGATGTCTTTAGAAGACATTAATTGGGCAGGGTTCTATGTAATGGATTCGCCCGATGAATTGGTACTTGGCCCATTTCAAGGCAAACCAGCTTGTATTCGTATTCCTGTCGGTAAAGGTGTTTGTGGTGCAGCGGTCGCGACACGCAAAACGCAACTTGTCTATGATGTACATGAGTTCGAAGGTCATATTGCTTGTGATGCAGCATCTAACTCGGAAATCGTAATCCCACTCTATAAATCGGGAGAGATTATTGCAGTATTAGATATCGATAGCCCCTCAGTTGGTCGTTTTGATGAGCAAGACCAATTCGGTCTTGAGTTATTCGTTAAAGCGCTTGAGGCGACGCTGTAGATGAAAGACCTACTTCAAGTTCAAGACTATCTTTTTAACCACGTGGACGTGGGAGATTGGGAAGGCGAAGAAGAACAAGTTACGGAAACACTGAACGAATTAATCCATTTCGCGTGGAACCTTCTACCCGAAGATCTTTCATGTGAAGTAATAGACGAAATAATTAATGGTATTTGGGAGCACCTTCGTGGCGATACGGCATTGATTGACGTAGAGTTCGAGGAGCTATCTGACTGGGTAACGCAATATATTCACTCATCTCTTGATGAGCAGATGTAAAAGATAGGTTTAAAAATGGAAACCACAAACAAGCTAAAAGACATTAACGAAGTGCTAGAGTTTCTTTATAAGGAATTTCCTAATTGCTTCAAAGCCAAAGACGGCATTAAGCCTTTAAAAGTAGGTATTTTTAAGGACATCGCAGAGCGCATTGAAAGTTCTGAGCAAGTTAGTAAGACGCAAGTTCGTCAAGCGCTTCGTAAGTACACGTCGAACTGGCGTTATTTAGAATCGGTTACCCAAAATGAATTTCGCATTGATTTAGACGGCAATAACGCAGAAAAAATTGAAGCAGAGCACATTGAGCATGCGCAAAAAGCGTTAGAAGAATCTCGAGCCAAGCGTGCAGCTAAAAAACCTGCGCCACGCGGTAAACGTCCGTTTAATAAACGTGATGGCGAGGGTGCTGAAACAAAACCTTACAAAAAGAGACCGTTTGATCGTAACCGCAGTGATGATAAACGCGCTAAAGTGAATACAAAGCAAGAACAGCAAGCACCAGTAAAACGTTCTGGCAAAGTAGAACCACTTCCAGCTTCAGAAGTTAAAGTAAACGCAAAAGTGAAAGTTAAACTTGGCCAGGCTTTAGTAAACGCCACAATTACCGAAGTGAACAAAGATGAAGTTCATGTTGAACTCGTGACTGGCATGCAAGTCAAAACAAAAGCAGACAGTTTGTACTTTATTTGAGGAGTCGCGTATGAGTAAAAATTGGTCACTCATTTCTTTCGCCGCAGCCATTGCGTCATTTGCAAGTGTTGCCTCAGTCGAGAAAATTTCGGCTGAAGATATTCCGCAGCTAAAACAGGAAAGTCAGCATGCGATTGCGAGTAAAAGGGTGACAAACTTATTTACTCGTGCGCACTACAAGCATATTGAGTTAAACGATACGTTGTCGTCGCAAATTTTTGATCGATTTGTTGATACGCTTGATTTTAATAAAAGCGTTATGTTGGCAAGTGACATAGAAGCGTTTCGTCAATATCAAATGGCGTTTGACGATGGGTTAACATCAGGTAAATTAGAATTTGCTTTTGAGTTTTTTAACCTAAATCTTAAACGCCGCTTTGAACGTTATGAATACGCTATTTCATTGCTTGAGAAAGAAATGACTTTTACCGAAAGCGATTCGTATGTGTTTGATCGCGAAGACGCAGTTTGGGCAAAAGATAATGCTGAACTAGACGAAATTTGGCGCCAACGGGTTAAATACGATGCGCTACGTTTAAAAATGACTGGTAAAGATTGGGCAGGGATCAAAGAAGTGTTAACTAAGCGTTACAATAATGCTTTAAAACGCTTATCTCAATCTAATGCTGAAGACGCCTTTCAAATTGTGATGAATGCTTTTGCAAGAAGCATCGAAGCGCATACGTCTTATCTTTCGCCTCGCCGAGCTGAACAATTCAAAATGGACATGGAACTTGAATTGGAAGGCATTGGAGCGGTACTCGGGTACGATGAAGATTATACTGTGATACGAAGTCTAGTTCCCGGTGGTCCTGCGGATAAAACCGAACAGTTAAAAGCGGATGATAGGATCATTGGTGTGGCTCAGGCGGGTGACGAGTTTGTCGATGTTATAGGTTGGCGTTTAGATGATGTAGTGGATCTCATTAAGGGCCCTAAGGGAACTAAAGTTAGATTACAATATCTTAAAGGCGCTGATACGCATGGTACTCCTAAAATCGTTGAGATAGTACGTGATAAAATTCGCTTAGAAGATAGAGCAGCTAAATCAGAAGTATTTCACGCGAACTACTCAGATCTAACGAGTAAGATCGGCGTTATTGAAATCCCAAGTTTTTATAACAACCTGTCTAAAGACGTTAAGATTGAATTGGCCAAGCTCAAAGAGGCTAAAGTGGATGGTGTCATTGTCGATTTGCGTCAAAATGGCGGAGGGTCATTATTTGAAGCGACTCAGCTAACAGGTTTGTTTATAGATCAAGGTCCAGTTGTCCAGATCCATACCTTAAACAACCGAATTGAAGCGCAAGAAGATAGAGACGGAGTGGTGTTTTATGATGGGCCACTCACAGTGCTCGTTGATCGATATAGCGCATCAGCGTCAGAAATTTTTGCCGCAGCGTTACAAGACTATGGTCGAGCAGTCATTATTGGTGAACAAACGTTTGGCAAAGGCACAGTGCAACAACACAAGCCCCTTGGCAGAGCCTATGACTTGTATGATAACCCCCTTGGTAGTGTTCAATACACTATTGCTAAGTTCTATCGGATTAACGGGGGCAGCACGCAACATAAAGGCGTCGTACCGGACATTTTATTCCCATCGGCGATTAATCCCTCAGAGTGGGGCGAAAGCCAAGAAGATAATGCATTGCCTTGGGATAGTATTCAACGGGCACAATATTCAACGGTTGGGGTGCTAAAAGACGCAGTTTCTCACTTAACAAGCACACATGAGAAACGGATCAAGCAAGAGCCAGAATTTGGTTACGTCTTTGAAGATATTGCGCGTTATCAAAAAGAAAAAGACGACAAAACCATTTCGCTAGTTGAACAAGACCGCATTAAAGAACGAGAAGAACGCGATGCTCGTGCATTAAAGCGCGCGAATGAACGTTTAGTGCGCCTAGGAAAAACACCAATCGAAAAGTTAGATGATGCCCCGGATGAGCTTTCAGAATTAGATCCGTTTTTAGAAGAAGCGGCCTTGATTACGCAAGATTTAATCCAGTTTGGTCGGTTAGTAAAGAATACAAATTAAACGAAAAGGCGCGATAAGCGCCTTTTTTATTACGCTTGCTCGTTAGGTTTGCTATTATCAGACTCAAATTTTCGATGTGATTACGTTAATACTGACCTACATAAAAACGGTATTATGTTAATGGACTAAAACCAAGGGCTATTTGCGTTAAAATTTTTGATTTAACAGCGTATGGACGTAGAAGGTAGAGTAATTGCCGAGAACAACTAAATTGCCTAATTTTGTGTCGACAAGCTTGCATTAGTCCAAAACGGATGAATGAATATGATTGATGCGAGTCGGCTCGATAAAAGCAACAAAATAGAATAATAATAAGCGCAGCAGGGTGCGCAATGGAGTAACAAGTTTGAAAGAAATTAAACAACCATCCTATATCGATGCGCTAATTCCTATTTCGGTATTAGTGAGTTTGTTAGGCGCTGCTGTATATCTGTTCGGCGACAATTCATCGTCAGGACCTAATCAAATCGCATTGCTTTTTGCTACGTTTACTGCTGCTTTGATTGGATTAAAAAACGGCTATACATGGAAGACGCTTGAAGAAGCAATGATTAAAGGGATCACGATTTCTCTGGGTGCAATTCTCATCTTATTAATGGTTGGCGCTTTAATAGGCACGTGGTTGCTGTCAGGTACGGTGCCGACACTCATTTATTACGGGCTGCAAGTGATAAATCCACAGTGGTTTTATGCTGCAAGCTGTTTAATATGTGGCGTGGTGGCGATGAGTATTGGAAGCTCTTGGACGACAGCGGCTACAATCGGTGTTGCGCTCCTTGGCGTCGCAACCGGGCTTGGACTTGATCATGTAGTGACGGCGGGGGCGGTTATCTCGGGTGCTTATTTTGGAGATAAGTTAAGCCCTTTGTCAGAAACTACTAACCTTGCGCCTGCAGTGGCGGGAGCTGATCTCTTTGATCACATTCAACATATGCTTTGGACTACGGTGCCGAGTTTTATTATTGCTTTAATCATTTTCATGTTTATGGGATTCAATGCGCCCGTAACAAGTGAAGCTCACCAGATAGAGTCTATTGTCTCAATTTTACAAGATAATTTTAATATCAGCCTAGTGATGTTAGTACCATTGCTTGTTCTATTGGCGCTCGCAATTAAAAAAATGCCGGCATTTCCTGCTATTTCCATCGGTGCGGTGATAGGCGCTATTTGGGCCTTACTGTTTCAAGGTGATCTGATTGCCTCTCAGATAAACTCGGAACAGGGCGTCGCTATTGGTTATTTTACCCTAATCTGGCAAACGTTTTTCGCTGGGTTTAATATTGATACTGGTGATGCGGGTATGAATGATTTACTTAGTGGCGGTGGAATGGCAAGTATGCTTACGACGACTTGGTTAGTGATGACCGCGTTGATGTTTGGTGCCATTATGGAAAAAACAGGCTTGCTTGAGATGTTTGTTAAAAGTATTTTAAAAGTTGCAAAGTCAACAGGCAGTTTGATTACGGCAACGATTGCAACCTGTATTGGTACTAATGCAGTAGCTGCGGATCAATATATTGGCATAGTGGTACCAGGAAGAATGTTTAAAGATGAATACAAGAAGCGAGGTTTGCGATCTGTTAATTTGTCAAGAACACTTGAAGATGGCGGTACAATTACCAGCCCATTAATTCCTTGGAATACGTGCGGCGCTTATATGCAAAGTGTTCTGATGGTTAATCCATTTGATTATGCTGTCTATGCGTTCTTTAATTTAATAAATCCTGTACTCGCGATTATTTATGCGTATCTTGGTATCAAGATTTTAAAAATTACACCAAAGCACCTCGAGCAAGATACACAATAAGGTGTAAAATACAGTATAGAGAAAAGCCGCCTCAACTCGTTTGGGGCGTTTTTTTAGTAAGGAAAAATTATGTCGAATAAACCGGCTGCAAAATATTTAAATGATTACAAAGTGCCATCTCACCATGTTGACTCCCTTTACCTAGAGTTTCATTTAGAGCCGCATGACACTAAGGTGATTGCTACGTCAAAATGGCACGCACAACGGCCAACACAAGAACTGGTTTTAGATGGCTCGAATATGGAGTTAGTAGAACTTAGCATCGATGGGGTTGCCTGGACGCATTATGAGCTTAACGCGAAACACTTAATATTGCGTAATTTACCGGATGAGTTCGAACTTGCTATAAAAACGAAAATAAACCCCGCTGGAAATACGTCATTAGAGGGTTTGTATAAGTCGGGTTCAGCGTATTGTACTCAATGTGAAGCGGAAGGTTTTCGTAAAATCACCTATTTTCTCGATAGACCCGATGTGTTGACGACTTACACCGTTAAGATTGTTGCAGACAAGTCTGTCGAACACTTGTTGTCTAACGGAAACTTAATTGAACGTGGAGAAGTTGATACAAATAAACATTATGCAATTTGGCAAGATCCATTCCGAAAACCGAGTTATTTATTTGCTTTAGTTGCAGGAAAATTTGATGTATTAAACGATCGTTTTATGACACAAAGCGGGCGAGAAGTGACATTGAAATTATTTGTTGATAAAGGCAACTTGAATAAAGCGGACCACGCCATGGTGTCATTGAAAAAATCCATGGAGTGGGATGAAAAACGCTTTGGGCTAGAATATGACCTCGATATTTACATGATAGTCGCGGTTGATTTCTTCAACATGGGCGCCATGGAAAATAAAGGTTTAAATGTATTTAATAGTGCCTGTGTACTTGCAAACCAAAGCACTGCAACAGATAGGGATTATCACACGATTGAATCGATTGTTGGACACGAGTATTTTCATAATTGGACGGGCAACCGAGTAACATGTCGAGATTGGTTTCAATTATCGTTAAAAGAAGGACTGACGGTTTTTCGAGATCAAGAATTTAGTTCAGATCTTGGTTCTCGTGGCTTGAATCGAATCGACGCCGTAAACGCACTGAGAACGCATCAGTTCACTGAAGACGCAGGTCCAATGGCGCATCCGATCCGACCTGAAAAAGTGATTGAAATGAATAATTTCTACACAGTTACGGTGTATAATAAAGGTGCAGAAGTAATTCGGATGCTACATACTGTGCTTGGCGAAGATGGTTTTCAAAAAGGCATGAAGCGTTATATTGCGAAGCACGATGGTCAGGCCGCGACGTGCGATGACTTCGTAGACGCAATGGCGGACGCCAACCAAGTAGATTTGTCCCAATTTAGTCAGTGGTACTCTCAATTTGGCACACCAAGGTTAAGAGTAGAAAGTCAGTTTGATCAGGCATCGTGTACTTTGCTCCTAACCTTGCATCAATCACCACCAAAAAATAATTTAAAACAGTCACCCTTACATATTCCTGTCGCCATTCAGCTTCTAGATGAAAATGGTGATAATGTAGAGTTAGAAAGTGAAGACGATATTATTGGTAACGTACTTCATCTAAAAAAAGCAAAGCAAACGTTTACACTTAAAAATATCAAAGCACGTCCTGTCATTGTTGCGCTCGAGGATTTCTCAGCACCTGTATTTGTCGATTTTGAACAATCTATTTCCGACCGATTGCATATCTTGCGTTATGCAAGGAGCGATTTTTCAAGATGGGAGGCTATGCAGCAAGTGTTTACCGATTCCATCAAACAAGGGATTAAGGATCCGCATTATCAATTAGATGAAAAATTAATTGAATCTTGCAAAACACTTCTTAAATTTCGCTCTGGCGATTTGGCTTTGTTGAGTGAACTGCTCACCTTGCCGAGTTTTGAATCTTTGGCGAGTCAATTTGAGAACGTTCCGGTAGATGAGCTTTTAGGTGTGATGAATCGTTTCGAATTACAGCTAGCGAATGAACTGAAAACGCATTGGGCGGCTGCCTATCAAGCGCTCGACGATGATCACCGTTTAACTTCTGCAGGGGTAGGGGTGAGAGCATTTCGTAATACGTGCTTGTATTATTTTGCTAAGACAGATTTAGGGGTAACGTCACAATTATTAGAAGCACAGCTACAAAGTGCTAATATGACGGTGTGTTTGGGGGCTTTACGCGCACTTGTGATGGCTGATCATGCGATGTGTGAGCAGGCGTTAAATGAATTTGATGCAAAATGGCGACACGATCCTTTGGTTATGGATAAATGGTTTGCGATGCAAGCAGTGCGTAAAGACAGTGATGCGGTTGTGCGTATTAACACATTATTTAATCATCCTTGCTTTGATATGAGTAATCCAAACCGAGTAAGGGCGCTTATTGGAACTTTTGCGCGTGCCAACCCAACGGTATTTCATCATAGTGATGGTAAAGGATATGAATTGCTGGGGGATGTTTTGATTAATCTAAATGCGATAAATCCTCAAAATGCATCAAGAATGATCACACCATTGATGTCGTATGCTCGATATGATCCAACACGTGCAGATCTCATTAAAGGTCAACTCGAGCGATTAGCGATGCTTGAGAACTTAAGCGATGATCTATTTGAGAAAGTGGATAAAGCATTGCATCAAGACAAGGCTTAAATATAAATATCCTAAGTTACCTCAAGTGTGCGATGAGCATGAGGTAACTGAGCCATAGACATTAGAAGGAAAAAGGCACTCGTCATGTCCGAGTATTATTTCACCCTGCATTTAACCTATGAGCAGTGTCTAGCTTACTATCAAGGGGCTATCGAATACGTCCAAGTAGAATCGGATAATGGTACTCGGATCCGATTTCCTGCAGAAAGAATAAGGCCATTCATCAGTTCATTAGGCGTAAGAGGACGCTTTAGACTACTCTTAACCGACCACAATAAATTTTATAGTCTAGAAAAGGTTATGTAATTGGGGTGATAAATAAAGTACTAAGAAAGACAGATGTTTTATGAAAAACAAAATATGGTGTCATCACCTCATGAATCGCATCAACTGTTGCTTAAAAAATATACTCGCAAAGTAAATAGACCCGAACAATATTGTATTTTTGTTAAATGAGTTTGTTCTAAACTTAAATTACGTGTTATAACTTAACTGGTTGGACATCTTACCAAGGAAAAATGTGTCAACCTAGGCAAGTATATGCACCGATTGAACGCGTTCGATTTGTAATTTTGCAAATTCGCTTCTATCGTTACGACAACAAAAAACAATAACTTGACAATAATTACCCGCCAGAAGGGGGAGAAATAATGACAACAAGACTGCAATTTGTGAAAAACAAAATCACACTCGGTCTTAGTGCTGCGTTGTTAGCAACCGCAGGCACGAGCGCTCAAGCTGCAAGTTTTGAAGTTGGTGAGTTTGATGTCAAATTCGACTCGACGTTTTCTTATGGACAGAGTATCCGTGTAGAAGATCGTGATTTCGAATTTATCGGTAAAAGTAATCATCCTCGCTTTAACTGGACTGGCTATAATGCTGCAATTGGCAATCCAATTTATTCGTCAGCAGAAATTTGGGCACAACCGGGTGCATATTCTAACAATGGTGACGCAGGCAACTTAAACTTTGATGCGGGAGACACGTTCTCTCAACTGATCAAAGGTACGCACGAATTTTCTATTCGTCAGGATGACTGGGGGGTGTTCACACGCTTCATGTATTTCTACGATTTTGCGATGGAAGACGGCGATCTAAAATATAAAAACCCAGTTTCTGGTAAAGGCGTTAATCCATGTGATGAAGACGAAACAGCGAAGTTAGTCTGCTCCGATTTTCGTTTGCTTGATGCCTTTGTTTGGGCAAACTTTGATTTAAACAATGGCAATAATCCACTTTCAGTGCGTGTAGGCCAACAAGTGTTGAACTGGGGTGAAAGTACTATGATTTCTCATGGTATCAACGTAAACCCGGTTGATATTGACCGCTTGAAGGCTGCAGGTGCGGAACTTAAAGAAGCATTTATTCCTGTAGGAATGGTTTGGGCTTCATTAGGCCTGACTGAAAACCTAACGTTTGAAACATTTTATCAATACAAGTGGCAAGAAACTCGTCTTCCTGCAACAGGTAGTTATTTTTCAACTAACGACTTTGCTTCTGAAAACGGTTATGCGCAAAATATTCAGCTCGGTTTTACATCGAATCCTGATATTGATCTCGCCCATTTAACTGGCGTGTTAAACAACTTAACCACCCTTTGGCAAGGCGCATTAACAGCGCGTGGATTAGATGCAAGTGATCCTGCTGTATTACAAAGTGCATCAGCACAATCTTTGCTTGCTCAAATGTATTTGGCTTACCCAACGAAAGTGGCGTTAAAAGGCAAAGGCGATGCGGGTAAAGTTGAAGCTCAAGACGCAGGCCAATATGGCTTTAAGCTCGCGTGGTACGCCCCTGAATTAAATGAAACCGAATTTGGTTTTTATTACACCAATTATCACAGTCGAGTGCCTTTGATTTCAGGTAAAGTATCTAATTTCACACAAGCAGCGCTTGCAAAAGATTTAGCGTATATTCGTCAAAATACAATTACCGAAGATAACATTACCAACCTAAATGCATTTGCAAAAGGTCAAATTGTTTATCCTGAGGACATTGAATTGTTTGGTTTGAGCTTCAATACAACGGTAGGTGAAACGGCACTTTCTGGTGAGTTTGCCTATCGTAAAGGTGAACCGCTGCAGATCGACGACGTTGAGCTATTGTATGCTGCAATGCCAGAGCAGCTTGCTTATGCTGGTATTCGCCCAGATTTGGCTGGTATCTCTCAGCTAAGCCAGGGCAGTGATGTTTCATATGTGAAAGCAGGTGAACTCGCTCAAGGTTATATTGAGCGTGATACCATGCAATTTCAAATGACCGCAACACATTTGTTTGGTCCTTCACTAGGCGCAGACAGTTGGGCGTTAGTGGGTGAAGCGGGCATTGTGACAATCAAGGATATGCCTGAGTACGACGAGTTGCGTTTAAACGTGGCAGGAACCGAGCGAAGTGGTTTAATGACCGGCATCCCAGGTAAACAATATGATTTATTGCATATGGCATTGTCGAATGGTCCAGAAACAAACCCATTCCCAACGGCTACATCTTGGGGTTATCGTTTAATTGCCAAAGGCGATTACAACAATTTGTTCGCAGGTGTCAACTTCTCTCCACGTATTGTTTTCTCGCATGACGTTAACGGTACTACACCAGATCCAATGTTCTTATTCGTTGAAGATAGAAAGTCGTTAGGGGTTACGCTTAACTTTAACTATCAAAATGCTTGGTCATTTGACTTTGGCTATGATGCGTTCTGGGGCGGCGGTCAAACAAATACGTTTGCAGATCGCGACTTTGTTTCATTCAACATTAAATATTCTATTTAAGGGGCTTAAGTATGTTAAAAAAACCAACACTTATTGCTGCGGCCCTAATCGGGTTATTTTCTACGCCAGCAGTAATGGCTAAAATTTCTGCGCAAGAGGCTGCTCGTTTAGGTAAAGATTTAACGCCAATTGGTGCTGAAATGGCAGGTAACGCAGACGGTTCAATTCCTGCTTGGACAGGCGGGATCACTAAGCCAGTGGATGGTTATAAACCGGGCATGCATCATCCAGATCCGTTTGCCGATGATAAAGTGCTGTTTACAATTACTGCACAAAATGTGAACGATTATCAGCAATATTTGAGTCCAGGCCAGATTGCCTTATTTAAAGCGTATCCTGATACGTTTAAAATGGACGTTTATCCAACGCGTCGAAGCGCTTCGAACCCGCAATTTGTTTATGATGCGACGAATAAATACGCAACGACAGCTGAGCTTATCCAAGATGGTAATGGCATAAAAGGCACGGCGATTGGTATCCCTTTCCCAATCCCAGCAAACGGTTTGGAAGCGATATGGAACCATTTGTTACGCTACCGTGGCTTGTCCATTGCACGTTTTGGTGGCCAAGCGATGCCGACAGAGTCTGGTGACTACAACGTTATCGGTTTTGATGAACAATTGTTAGTTAAATATTCTGAACCGACAGCGACACCAACGGCACTCGAATCTGAGAATATTCTTTTCAAATTTAAACAAGCGGTTACTGAGCCTGCGCGTCTGGCTGGCACGGCGTTATTGGTTCATGAAACGATGGATCAAGTGAAAACACCTCGTCAAGCGTGGACATATAATACGGGTCAGCGACGTGTTCGTCGTGCTCCAAACGTGGCGTATGATGCACCTGGAACCGCTTCAGATAGCCTTCGTACGACGGACGATTTTGATATGTTTAACGGTTCACCAGACCGTTACACGTGGACGTTAAAAGGGAAGCAAGAAATGTATATCCCTTATAACAGCTACAAACTACATAGCGACAAGTTAAAGTACGAAGACATTATTAAACCAGGACATATTAATCCAGAACACGTTCGTTATGAAAAGCACCGCGTTTGGGTTGTTGAAGCAAACTTAAAAGATGGAACGCGTCATATTTATAAAAAACGTGTGTTCTTTATTGATGAAGACAGCTGGCAGATCCATGTTGCCGATTCGTATGATAATCGCGACCAACTTTATCGTGTAGCAATGGCGCATGGCCTGAATTATTACGAGGCAATGACACATTGGAGTACGCTAGATGTTTACCATGATCTAAACTCACGCCGTTATCTAGCAATTGGTTTGGATAATGAGGAAAGCATGTATGACTTTAGCCAATCTTTCCAAGATAATGAATTTACTCCAAATGCGCTTCGCCGCGAAGGTACGCGCTAAGCGTTGAATAGGGAATCATTTAATCGCTGATTAGATGAGCCTTAATCTAGATGCAACAGGCAAGCTTTGGCTTGCCTGTTTTCCCTCAGTAAAAATGTATTTATTGCGTCATCACATGATGATCAAGGTAATCAAACTAACCCGTTTAGAGAGCTTTTCAATGATGTACAAGCTAAAAGCAAAGGTCTTAGGGCTGTGCGTGGGTTTTGCAATGACCGCAAATTATAGCCTAGCGAACAGCGACCAAACTCCCCAACCGTCTCTTACAGTCTCTCACCCTGAAAGAACCCTTTTCACAGATATCGAGTTTACTGGCTCTCACTATGTTGCGGTCGGTAAGCATGGCACCATAGTGACCAGCGCCGATGGTACAACGTGGACTCAGGGCGCTTCTCCGGTGCAATCCTTGCTTACAGCAGTTAACTTTATTGATAACAAGCAAGGATGGGCGTGTGGGCATGATGCGACGATTTTGCACACGTTGGACGGTGGCGCGAGTTGGTCGATTCAGCAGTTTTTGCCTGATTTAGATAGACCTTGTTTAGATATTGTTTTTCATGATGCCCTAAGTGGGATTGCGATTGGCGCATATGGCATGTTGTTTGAAACTTCGGATGGTGGAAAATCATGGCAGAAGCGGTTTTTAGAGGATCTGTTATTAGAAGAAGATAGAGCTTATTTAGCGGATCTAAAAGCATCAGATCCAGATTCTTATAACGACGAAACGGCGTTTATGCTGCCTCATTTTAATCGTTTTGCAAAACATGGCGATACTTGGGTTATCGTGGGCGAAATGGGCTTGGTCGCGATAAGTGAAGATAAAGGTGCGACATGGCAGCGATTAAATGAATTTTACAATGGCTCGTTCTTTGATGTGAAAATAAACAGTAAAAATGAAATTATTGTCGCAGGTTTACGCGGAAATGCGTTTGTAACCTCGATGGATTCTCTCTTCGACGATAACTGGGTGAAACTTGATATAGAGAATACTGCGACGATTAATTCGATAGTACTCGACGGTGGCAACGAAATACTGGTTGCGAACAGCGGTGTGCTCTTTACTCGTTCAGGAAGTGAACTCTCCACTCGAGTGATAAAAAACGGTAAGTCAGTACTAGGGGCTGTCGTCAAAGAGTCACAACTTATCTTAGCAACAGAGAGTGGATTAACGAGCGTGGAGAAAAGTAAGTAATGCGTAGTATGTTAGAAATGACCGAAAACGCCGTTTTTAGGCACCGAGGCTTTATGTTGGTGCTTTTTACATTATTAACGTGTTGGTTAGGCTTTAAAGCGACGCAAATTCAACTCGACGCTGCGTTTACCAAAAATATCCCGTTAAACCATGAATACATGAAAGTGTATTTAAAACATGAAAAGCAATTTGGCGGGGCTAACAGTATTTTAATTTCAGTGTGTGATAAAAACGGCGATATTTTTAACGAGCATTTTTTCACGCAACTTAAGGCGGTTCATGATCAACTGTACTTTATTCCAGGTGTAAATCGTCCGTTAGTGAATTCGATTTTCGCCCCAAGTGCCCGTTTTGTTGAGGTAGTGGAAGATGGTTTTGCGGGTGGCCCGATTATTCCAGCCAATTTCGAACCGACGGAGCAGGGCTTAGCGGTAGTCAAACAAAACATTGAAAAAGCAAAAGTCGTGGGTCGCATGGTGGCATCAGACTATTCGTGTGCGATGGTTACCGCTCAACTGATGGAAACAGATCCACAAACTCAAGAAAAATTAGATACCTTAGCTTTTGCAAAAAAACTTGAAGAGCAAGTCAGAGATCCGTTAACGACCGAACAAGTAAGCATTCATATTATCGGTTTTGCGAAAATGGCGGGTGACATTGCTGATGGTGCAAAAGGTGTTGTTTTATTCTTCGCAATTGCGATTTTGTTTACTTTTATAATGGTTTGGCTTTTCTGTAAAAGTTTGAAACTAACGTTATTACCCATCGTTTGTTCATTGATAGCGGTTGTATGGCAGTTGGGTTTACTTTCTGTCATGGGCTTTGGTCTTGATCCAATGTCAATTCTGGTCCCATTTTTAGTGTTTGCTATTGGTGTGTCTCATGGCGTGCAAATGATTAACGCGATCGGAAAAAAAGTAGCAGAAGGGGTAACGGGTAAAGTCGCTGCACAGGCAAGCTTTAAAGCCTTGTTAATTCCAGGTGGTATCGCGTTGTTGTCTGATACCGTTGGCTTTATGACCTTATTGGCCATAGACATTGGTATTATTCGGGAATTGGCTATCACAGCAAGTTTAGGTGTAGGTGTCATTATTTTCACGAACCTAGTGTTATTGCCAGTATTAGCTTCGTATTTTAAAACCAATGAAATGCATCGTGTTGACGATGGCCATACCGTGTCACACTCGGTGTTCATGAACCTGCGAGAAAGTCTCGTTAAAGCAACTGATAGAAAATACGCCGCAGTGATCTGCGCGCTTTCGATTTTGTTGTTTGCTTATGGATATGTTGAATCACAGAAAATGAAAATTGGTGATTTGCAAGCAGGTGCACCAGCACTTCATGAAGACGCGCGTTATAACCAAGACACCTTTTTGATTAATGATCGTTATACGATTAGCTCAGATATTTTGAAAGTGATTGTTGAAGCTTATTCTGCATCTTGCACAGAACATGATGTAATGGAGCGTATTAGTCGTTTCCAATGGCGAGTCGAGAATCTTCCTGGTGTTCAATCTGCCGTATCACTGAGTAGTGTTGCTCAATCCGTTAATGCTGGTTACAACGAAGGCAACTTAAAATGGCAAATGAACCCTCGAAATGAAGCAAGTTTGGTGCAAGCTACCTCTCGTGTTGAAACGAGTACAGGTCTCCTTGACGGCGACTGTTCTGTCATGCCAATCATCATCTTTATGAAAGATCATAAAGCGGAAACAATCGAACGCGTTATTGCCTCGGTAAAGCAATTTGCACTGGAAGAAGGCACAGATAAAATTGCGTTTAAACTCGCATCAGGGCCTATCGGTGTTATGGCTGCAACGAATGAGTCAGTTGCTGCTGCACAAATCCCAATGATGGTCTATGTTTATGGTGCTGTAATCGTTTTATGTCTGATTAGCTTTAGAAGTGTCAGAGCGACTGTTGCTGTTGTGTTGCCGCTGTATATCGTCTCGACGTTAGCGCAAGCACTGATGGTGCATCTAGAGATTGGTCTTACCGTATCAACGTTGCCTGTAATCGCTTTGGGTGTTGGTATTGGGGTTGACTACGGCATTTATATCTTGTCATCAATGATGGGGCAATTAAAACAAGGAGTGCCATTAAGTATTGCATATCGTAATGCGTTAGCTGAAAGAGGCAGTGCGGTGCTGTTTACTGGTATCACATTAGCGGTTGGAGTAAGCACGTGGATTTTCTCTGCGTTAAAGTTCCAAGTCGATATGGGTATCCTGTTAACCTTCATGTTTTTGGTTAATATGCTCGGTGCAGTACTGCTCTTACCAGCGATTGGAGCCTTTATCTGGTCTGACCAGAAAAATAAATGTGAATAAATGTTCTAGTAAAAAGTCGTCATTAACGATTTATATCTATATTTTGTGAATAGATGAGCAAACAGCTGAAAAAGCTTGAAATGTTTTCGTCGAAAAGGCTGTTTATTAGCGTGAGAAAGGTTAATATTCCACTGACTCCACGCTAATAAATGGCTGTACAAATAATCTACCGTTCAAAGGTGGTATAGATTAAGGAACACATAATGACACAAAAAGAAGGCCAAGCTTCAGTTATCCTCGATAACGTTTGTAAGCTGATCCAAAAGAAAGTTCATGCTGAGCATGTGTCACTCGTCGAGAAATTTGCCAAATCCTTGTACAGCAATATGTCTAAAGAGGATTTGGTAAAGCGTAACGACAGTGATTTGTATGGTGCAGCACTCAGTCTTTGGAATGCGCTAGAAAAGAACACGTCTGACGAGCCGGTTATCCGAGTATTTAACCCGGAAGTAGCAAAAGATGGTTGGCAATCCTCTCATACAATCGTTGAAATAATTGTGAAGGACATGCCTTTCTTAGTCGATTCAGTGCGCATGGCAATGAATCGTGAGAACATCGTCTCTCATATGTTGTTACATACTCCTCTCAAAATTCAACGTAACGACAATGGTTCAATTGCCGGGATCTCAAGCCTCAAAGCTAACCAAGAATCGAATTCGACAAAAACAGTGTTCTTTATCGAAATCGACCGCCAAACGGATAATAGAGTCATCGAGCGCTTTACTGCCGAATTAAAATCGTCTTTGCAGGACGTTTCGGTCGCGGTAGAAGATTGGTTACCAATTCGCGATAAATTAGTCGAAGTAACGAAATCACTTGGTGATCGCAATCATCCTGGTTCAAAAGAAGAAATTGACGAAACGACCGAATTTTTGAATTGGTTAGTGAGTGACAATTTCACCTTTATGGGTTACCGCCAATATGAATTAACGCCAGTTAAGGGTGACTACGAACTTAAGGCTGTAGACAATACTAGCTTAGGTTTAATGAAACACTCAGTAGATGAATCAACTCTGCTATTATCAAGTTTACCTGAAGGGGCACGCAAAGAAGCGATTGGTCAAAATCTTTTGATTTTGACTAAAACCAACTCAGTTTCTCGTGTCCATCGTCCAGCGTATATTGATTACGTTGGAATCAAACGCTTTGATAAAAAGGGTAACGTGATAGGGGAAGACCGTTTTATCGGTTTGTTCTCTTCAAACTTCTACAATAATAGTGCACGTGACGTTCCTATTTTAAAGAGTAAAATTAATCGCATCATGGAGATGTGTGATTTTGCTCGTGGCACGCACGCATACAAAGCGGTACTAAATATTTTAGAAACGTACCCACGTGATGAATTAGTGCAAGCACGTGACACTGAGTTGCTTGAAGTTGCAACCGGTGTATTACAAGTTCAAGAAAGAGATATGTGCCGTTTATTTGTTCGTAAGGATGTTTACGGGCGTTTCTTTTCTTGCATGGTGTATGTACCGCGTGAACGCTATAACACGGCGTTACGTCGTGACACTCAAATGTTACTTGCTGACGCATTCGGTTCGAGTGATAAAGTGGAATTTACCACTTTCTTTTCAGAATCGTCTTTAGCTCGTACTCACTATATCGTTCGCGTTGCGGACAACAATATCGAAATTAACGTGAAAGACATCGAAAATAATCTAAGAGAAGCTGCCCGTACTTGGGAAGATAAGTTACAAAGTGCCTTACTAGAAGGCGCAGGTGAGTCTCGTGGCAACGAATTAACGCGTAAATACGCGAATGCGTTCCCTCATTCATATAAAGATCAAGTACTTCCTAGTGCAGCAGTCGTTGACATCGAAAAGCTCGAGCAGCTGAACGATGAAAATAAACTAGAAATTTTATTCTATCGTCCGCAAGAAGAAGCGCATACCTCGATTGTTCGCTTGAGTCTCTACCACAAAGACGAGCCAATCCATCTATCAGACGTGATGCCAATGTTAGAAAACTTTGGTTTACGTGTTATTGGTGAAACACCGTTCCCAGTGAAAACAACAGATGGTAATGTAAATTGGATCATGGACTTTTCTATGATCTTAGACAGCAAACGTATTTCGGACTTTGACAAAGTGTCTGCACGTTTTCGTGCTGCATTAACGAATGTATGGAAAAACCGTTTAGAAAACGATGGATTTAACCGTCTTGTATTGGTAGGTGGTTTAACCGGTCGTGAAGCATCAATTCTTCGTGCTTATGCAAAGTATATGCGCCAAATTGGTGTAACTTTTTCTCAAAATTACATCGAAAGTACATTCGAACATTACCCGCACATTGCAGGTCAACTGGTCGAGTTGTTTACAAAGAAATTTGACCCGAAGAAAGCGGCTAAAAAAGCACAGCTTGATAAATTAGTTGATGCGATTTATGCAGAGCTTGAAAATGTGGCAAATTTGGATGATGATCGCATCATTCGTCTATATGTGGATATGATTGGTGCAACGCTTCGTACCAATTTCTATCAAAAAGATGCCGACGACCGCGCTAAGCCATATATCTCGTTTAAGATTAAATCACGCGATATCCCAGACATGCCATTACCATTACCTGCGTTTGAGATCTTTGTATATTCTCCGCGCGTAGAGGGCGTTCACTTACGTGGTGGTAAGGTCGCACGTGGTGGTCTGCGTTGGTCAGACCGTAGAGAAGATTTCCGCACGGAAGTATTAGGCTTAGTTAAAGCACAAAACGTGAAAAACACAGTAATTGTTCCAGTTGGTTCAAAAGGTGGTTTTGTGTGTAAACAGCTGCCGACTGAACGCGAAGCGTTTTTCAAGGAAGGTCAAGAGTGCTACAAAATCTTCATTCGCGGTCTATTAGATATCACAGATAACATTATTCATGGCGAAATCGTTCCACCAGTGAACGTGGTACGTCATGATGAAGATGACCCGTATTTAGTAGTCGCAGCAGATAAAGGTACGGCGACATTCTCGGATATCGCAAATGGTATAGCTCAAGAATATAATTTCTGGCTTGGGGACGCATTTGCCTCTGGTGGCTCAATTGGCTACGACCACAAAAAAATGGGTATTACTGCTCGTGGTGGTTGGGAATCAGTTAAACGTCATTTCCGTGAGATGGATATTGATTGTCAAACTACAGATTTCACCGTTGTAGGTATCGGTGATATGGCAGGTGACGTATTTGGTAATGGTATGTTGTTATCGAAGCACATCTGTTTACAAGCTGCGTTTAACCACATGCACATCTTTATCGATCCAACGCCAGATCCTGCTAAGTCATGGGAAGAGCGTAAGCGTTTGTTTGAATTACCTCGTTCATCATGGGAAGACTATAACAAATCACTTATCTCAGAGGGTGGTGGAGTTTTCTCTCGAGCGGCTAAATCGATCACGTTAACCCCTGAAATGAAGAAAATGCTCGGTACTAAGAAAGCGACTATGACTCCAACAGAGTTAATGAAAGCTATCCTAATGATGCCGGTTGATTTGCTTTGGAATGGTGGTATCGGTACTTACATCAAAAATTCAAAAGAGACGAATGCAGATGTTGGTGACCGAGCAAATGATGCGTTACGTATTAATGGTGCTGAACTTGGTGCGAAAGTACTAGGTGAGGGCGGTAACTTAGGTGCTACTCAACTCGGTCGTATTGAATTTGCAGCTAAAGGTGGCCGTGCGAATACAGACTTTATTGATAACGTCGGGGGCGTTGCGTGTTCTGATAACGAAGTTAACATTAAGATACTTCTAAATGGTTTAGTTGCAGAAGGTGATTTAACGCGTAAGCAACGCGATGAATTGCTGTATTCAATGACTGATGAAGTTGCTCAATTAGTATTAAAAGATTGTTATCGCCAAACACACACACTTTCAATTACTAAATCAAAAGGCGCTGATACGCTGAAAGAAAAAGTTCGCTTTATCCATGCCCTTGAGAAAATGGGCAAATTGGACAGAGCCATTGAGTTTATCCCGTCAGATGAAGAACTGGCAGAGCGAGCAGCATCAGGAAAAGATTTAACACGTCCAGAACTTTCTGTATTGGTATCTTATTCCAAGATGGTGTTGAAAGAATCTTTAGTTGTTGAAGAGATTGCGGACAACCCTTATTACCGACAGTATTTGGTTAATTCATTCCCCGCGCCGCTTCGTGCTAAGTTTGATGGCGCTATGGACAAACATCCATTGCGTCGTGAAATTATTGCAACAAAACTTGCAAACGCGATTGTGAATGACATGGGTCTCAACTTCATGGTTCGCATGCATGAAGAAACTGGCGCATCGGATGCAGAAATCGCACTTTGTTATTCGATTGCGCGAGAAGTCTTTGAAATGAAAGAAACGTGGGCTGAAATTGCAGGATTAGACAATAAAATTTCTGCAAAAGTACAAACTGAAATGCTCTATCAGCTGCGTAGAACGGTTCGTCGCGCGACGCGTTGGTTCTTGCGTCACCGCAACAAAGCGATGTCGATTGAAGAAACAATTCAATTCTTTAAACCAACCTTTAAAGATTTAAGTTCGAATCTTCATAAGTACATGGAGTCTCGTGAAAGTGAGCGTATCGTAGATGCAGCTCGTAAGCTGGAAAATGAGGGTGTTCCAGCCCACATCGCATTACGAATTGAATCGCTTTCTAGCTTGTTCTCAGTAATGGATCTTGCGGAAGTTGCGTATAAAACTAACAAGTCGATTTGTTTGGTTTCTGAAACGTACTTCAAGCTTGGTGCTAAGATGGGCTTACACTGGTTCCTTGACCAAATCACAAAACAACCAGTTGCAAATCACTGGCAAGCCCTTGCTCGTGCATCCTATCGTGAAGAGTTGGATTGGCAACAACGCTCACTTTCAGAAGTTGTACTTCATAACTTCTCTGAAGGAGCCAATGATGTTGAAAATCAAATCGACAATTGGATGGACTCACAAACGTTACTTTTACAACGTTGGAAGCAAATGCTAGCTGAGTTCAAAACGTCGCAAAGCCATGATTTTGCTAAGTTCTCGGTTGCATTGCGTGAATTAATGCTATTAAGTCATAACTGCGATACTTCCAAATAAGCTTAAAATCATTAAAATACCCCGGTTTTTACTGGGGTATTTTTTTATTTATAGGATTAAGCTGTTACACCTATTACCTTATGTTTTTCGAGATAATAGGTATAACAGTACTATTTTAAGTCTGATGGGTTAGGTAACTGAGGAGAAACCATGTTTTATGATTTAGCGCGTAAATATATGTTTAGTAAAGACGCGGAATGGGCACACGAATTTGCTCTGGGAAACTTGCGTCGTTTTGCAAACACACCGTTGAGTCTAGCGTGGTCTCAAAGTATTTTGAATAAACCAGTAGAATTTTTAGGTTTAGAATTTAAAAACCCAGTTGGGTTGGCGGCAGGTCTTGATAAAAATGCAGAATGTATAGATGCATTTGCTCAAATGGGTTTTGGATTTATCGAAGTGGGTACAGTAACACCACGACCACAAGCGGGTAATGAAAAGCCGCGTATCTTTAGGTTGCCTGAGGCCAATGCAATCATTAATCGAATGGGCTTCAATAACAAAGGGGTGGACAACCTAATAAATAACGTTAAAGCATCTCACTATAAAGGTATTCTTGGGATTAATATCGGTAAGAACAAGGATACACCAAACGAAAAAGGGAAAGACGATTACATTCACTGTATGCGAAAAGTGTTTGAACACGCGAGTTACATCACAGTAAATATTTCTTCTCCGAATACACCCGGGCTTCGTGATCTGCAATATGGCAACGCATTAGATGACTTACTTGAAAGTTTAAAAGCGGAGCAAATGGATTTAACGTCCAAACATCACAAAAATGTACCCATGTTAGTTAAGATTGCACCAGACGTTGATGCAATCCAAATTGAACAAATAGCCGAATCATTGGTTAAAAATCGAATAGATGGTGTTATTGCGACAAATACAACGCTTGAGCGTGAATCGGTCAAAGGACTAAAGTTTGCAGACGAAGCAGGGGGTCTTTCGGGTCATCCAGTTCGTTCAAAATCTACCCACGTAGTGAGTGAACTTAAACGTATTACTAAAGGAAACTTACCGATCATTGGTGTGGGCGGGATCGATGACGCACAATCAGCGAAAGAAAAGTTGGTATCAGGTGCATCGTTAGTCCAAGTTTATACGGGCTTTATCTATCGAGGACCACAACTAGTGAAACAGATCGTGGATGCCTTATAAGGATCAGTCATATAACATTTTGATCCAAAACTTTTTATTATTATAAAAAATTTTACTCCGTGGTATTTCGCGTTATACTCTCGTGTACTGTTTTGATTTTTGAAATTGTGCACGGAGTATATTTTGCAAGCATCTAAAGACTGGCGATGGACACGCTCAGAAAAGTCTAATCGTTTGCACGTAGATCTTGGCCCAGATCTTGAGCTAATGACACCATTCAAGTTACGACTGTTAACTGAAGACACTCGTGGCAATCCTAACTTCAGCCTTCAAGACGCCGAATTTTACAATCAAGTATTTCAATATCTTCAACAATTCGCTGTATGGAATGATGCGATCTGTTGTCAAATTGCGCTCAATGCGACGGCGGCGAAACACTATTTGTTGCCTATGCAGCCTAAAAGTTGGTTTTTTAAAACCTATGAGGGCACAGCACCGATTAATGATGCGGTTGTGGTACTTGAAAGTGAGTGTCAACGCGGAGAATTCTTGATAGTAGAGTGTTATTCTGAAGCTTCATTATGCATTAATTTACAAACATCATTTCAATTAGACGAGCACTTAGTTCTTGAACCTTTCCAAGCAATTAAAGTGTTGAACAATCGAATTCACCCCTTGATGCAACCTAATAAATCCGCTAAAACCGCGTAAAGAAACCTGAGTTTTAGTCACGCCTGTTGTTTGGTTCAGTTCGCCTTATGATATACTAGCATTGAACTTATCATTATAGGCAAACTACGTTGCAATTTATCGCTTTAACCTCCATTGGTGTCGAAACTTTACTTGTTGAAGAATTACAAGGGCTCGGCGCAACCATCACAAAACAAACGATTGGTTCAGTGCGCTTTGAAGCCGATTCGCTTCTTGCGCAACAAATCTGTCTGCAAACCCGTTTTGCAACTCGAATTATGTTAATGCTCTGCGAGGGCAGCGATATAAAAGATAAAGATGCACTTTACAGTTTGGCTAAAAAAATCGCATGGTCAGAATGGTTTGGTGTTCAGCAAAGTTTCGCTATCGAATTTTCAGGTACGAATGCCGAGTTAAAAAACTCTGCGTTCTCCGGCATGGTGGTAAAAGATGCAGTGGTAGACTATTTTTCACACTTGCAAGGTGAAAGACCAAACGTTGATAAAACGCGACCAAACGTACGGATTGTTGGTAAACTCAATAAAACTCAGTGCGCTTTATATATCGATTATTCAGGCCCTCGCTTGTCCGATAGAGGGTACCGGACTAAACAAGGCCAGGCTCCAATTCGAGAGCATTTAGCAGCAGCACTTGTTAAACGTTCAGGGTGGTTAAACGATGTAACGCAACCCTTGTTTGATCCTTGCTGTGGTTCAGGCACGCTCTTAATTGAAGCAGCCATGATGGCACAAAACATAGCCCCTGGCCTTAACAAACGATTTGCTTTTCAGGACTTACCAGGATTTAGAGACGCTAAGTTTAAGGCGATGAAACAAGCATTACGAGACGCTCAAGTGACACCTAATTTATGGTTAATTGGTCATGATGTTGATGAAAGCGTGCTCGCAGTAGCGAAACAAAACACTGAACGTGCTGGGTTTGCCGAACTCATTAACTATCGTCATTCTGATGCCAATGGACTGCGTAGTCCGGCCAAACGTGCCGGGGTCGTGTTATCTAATTTGCCTTACGGTGAACGTTTAGGTGGAATGGCAGAATTAGTTAATTTGTATAGGAATCTAGGTGCGTCGTTAAAACAACACTTTCATGATTGGCAGGTTGGTTTGCTGGGCACAGATGAAAGCTTGTTTAATTTACTTAAATTAGTTCGTACAAAAACCTATAAATTTAAAAATGGTCCACTTGATGTATTACTCAATTTATACCAATTAGACGCACGTCAAGTTTCTCGATCGGCACGAACAAATGAATTGCACTTTGAAAATTCAAGTGCATTTGCGAACCGTATGAAGAAAAACCTACAAGGGTTAAAATCATGGTTAAAGCAAAATGATGTCGAAGCGTACCGAGCATACGATGCTGACATACCAGAATACAATGTAGCCGTTGATGTTTATCCAAATCATGCCGTCATTTACGAATACGCAGCGCCTAAAAACGTTGATGAACAAATCGCGGAAAAACGCCTTCAGGATGTGATTACGCTAACAGCGCAGACATTGAACGTTGACGCAGAAAATATTGCAGTAAAAGTACGTAAGAAGCAAAAAGGTGAAAACCAATACGAAGTGTTAAGTCGTCAAGATCGTATCTTAGAAGTGAATGAATTTGGGGCCAAATTTAAGGTTAATTTGTTTGATTACTTAGATACAGGGTTATTTTTAGATCATCGCTTAGCGCGCCGTTTTATCGCGCAAAACTCGAAAGATAAGCGTTTCTTAAATCTATTTTCTTATACAGGGTCTGCATCAGTGCATGCGGCGCTTGGCGGCGCTAAATCTGTAATGACCGTCGACATGTCAAAAACGTATTTGAAGTGGGCTGAAGAAAACTTCGAACTAAATGGGCTTAGAAGTCCACGCTATCGTTTTGAGCAGGCGGATTGTTTGAAATGGTTGGAGCAGGCTCAAGGGCAATACGATTTGATTTTCCTTGATCCTCCAACATTTTCGAATTCAAAACGAATGGATGCGGTGTTTGATGTCCAACGTGATCATATTCAATTGTTTACTTGGGTTAAGAAAATACTTAGTAGTAACGGTACATTATTGTTTTCGAATAACAAACGTGGATTTGAAATGGACGAATTAGGGTTGTTGAGCTTAGGTTTGAAAGCAACATGCATTTCAGATAACACCATCTCGCCTGATTTTAAACGCAATAAACAAATTCATAATAGTTGGTTGATCACCCATGCCTAATATCGTTTTGTTTCACACTGAAGGGTGTCATTTGTGCGAAGAAGCAATGTCGTTACTATTGCAATCTGGATTAGCAAATGAAATTGAACTATGCGACATTGTCGATGATCAAACGTGGCTTGAACGATATCAAACGTCGATCCCTGTCGTAAAAAGAAATGATAATGGTCAGCAACTCTATTGGCCATTTGCATTGGAAAAATTAACAGAGTTTCTTAAATAACATGGATTTAATTAGAATAACAAAAGCTCAACTCGCTTTCGGAACTCATCCATTGTTGGATCATGCCGATGCGGTGATAAGTAGTGGTGAACGTGTGTGTATTGTCGGGCGTAATGGCGCTGGCAAGTCAACCTTATTGAAAGTCCTCGATGGTCAAGTGCTCCTAGATGATGGTGAAATAAATCAGGTGCAAGGTCTGAAAATTTCTCGTTTGGAACAAGATCCACCTAAAGGTGCAGAAGGAACCGTATTTGACTATGTTGCGCAAGGATTGCCTGACATTGCTGAACTATTAATTGATTATCATAAAATCAGTGATGAAATGCAGCACAATCATTCTGAGCAAGTATTAAAGAAATTTGAGCGTATTTCGGCTCAGCTGGAAGCTCGGGACGGCTGGCGATTTGAAAGCCGTATAAACCTAGTATTAGCGCAGCTTAATCTTGAACCAAATGCCGCACTGAGTGCTTTGTCTGGTGGTTGGCTAAGAAAAGTAGCTTTGGCTAAAGCACTCGTGAATGAACCGGATTTATTGTTACTCGACGAGCCAACAAACCATCTCGATTTACAAAGTGTTGTTTGGTTAGAACAGTTACTGAAAGATTTTAAAGGTGGCATTGTATTTATATCGCATGACCGTGCGTTTATTCGCGCTGTGGCGACCCGCATACTCGATTTAGATCGTGGCCAGTTGATTTCTTATCCGGGTAATTATGCTAAATATCTTGAACAAAAAGCACATGATTTGAAAGTCGAAGAAGCACAAAATGCCTTATTTGATAAAAAATTGGCCGAAGAAGAGGCATGGATACGGCAAGGCATAAAAGCGCGTAGAACACGCAATGAAGGCCGTGTAAGAGCGCTTAAATCTTTGCGTCAAGAACGAAAGTCTCGCGTTGAGCAAGTAGGTAAAGTTGATTTTAACATTGAACAATCAGAGCGTTCGGGTAAATTAGTGTTTGAAGCGCAGCACATGTCGATGAGCTTTGCGAACAAGCCAATTGTGAGCGAGTTTTCCACCATTGTAATGCGAGGTGATCGTATTGGCTTAGTGGGTCCAAATGGGGTAGGTAAAACGACCTTGCTGAAATTATTGTTTGGTGATCTTGCCCCTGACTCAGGAAAGGTAAAACAGGGCGTCAATCTTGAATTTGCATATTTTGATCAATATCGTCAAGTGCTTGATGAAGAAGCAACAGTCCAAGATAACGTTGCAGAAGGAAAGCAAGAAGTCAATATAGGTGGTCGCAGCCGTCATGTTTTAGGTTACCTTCAGGACTTCTTGTTTCCTCCAGCTCGCGCTCGTACACCGGTAAAAGCGCTGTCTGGTGGTGAGAAAAATCGTTTATTATTAGCCAAGCTCTTTGTTAAGCCATCGAACGTATTAGTGCTAGACGAACCAACAAATGATTTAGACATTGAAACGCTCGAGTTACTAGAAGAAATCATCGAGCAATATCAAGGTACTGTACTTATCGTAAGTCATGACCGTGAATTTATTGATAATACGTGTAGCGTTGTTTGGGCATTTGAGGGAGAGGGTAAGGTCACCGAGATTATTGGTGGTTACACGGATTGTGAAAATTACCTAAAAGAACAAGCAGAAAAACAAAAGCTTTATGAAAAGCCAACTCAAGAGGCGATGTTAGAAAAACAAGTTACGCCAAAAAAAGCAAATAATAAACTGAGTTATAAGTTAAAGCTTGAATTAGAGACGCTACCGGGTAAAGTGGAAGCACTTGAAAATGAGCTAGAAACGCAGCAATTATTAGTTAATGATCCCGAGTTTTTCAAACAAGACGCAGAAACAACTCAAGCTGCATTGAACCATTTGGCTGAACTAGAGTCGAAGCTCGAAACCGCATTTAATCGCTGGGAAGAACTCGAAGCATTACAGAATCAGTAGTAAGGATTAAAATGAAAAGAACAATACTCGCTGCAAGCATTGTTGCAGCGTTCAGTGGTCAAGCGCTGGCCGCGACGTATCAACTAACCGAATTACCGACAATGGAAGGCGTAAAGCACACGTATGTTGTCGATGCCAATCAAAATGGTGATGCGATAGGCCAAACTCGCGGTGTTTTTAAATTACCGATCGATTTAAGTTACCTCGATTTTGAAGATGCGGCGTTGACTTCTTTGTACGATCAGGTCAAACGTGAATTCGAGCTATCTGACAAGACGATTACCTTTACCCTTGATGACATTAAAAATAACAATGGGATAGTTACTAATGCAGACGCGCATACCTTTATGGTGCGATATCTCAATAATCAAGCAGCAAATGCACAAGTGCAAAAGCTGTCTGATGGCTTTGCGATTTCGTTTTCAGCGCAGCACGCAGCGGAAGAAATTTTGTTTGATACGGAATCTACAGACTATGCAGGACTAACTCGTTCGGTTCAAAATTACCTTAATGCAATCACCAATGATGGCACTATGGTGGGGTGGGGAACTGCGCCTTACACTAAAACAACCTTTACGAACAGTGACGACAAAGAAATCTATCAATTTGAAACACCATGGTTCTCTCGTGGCGTTGTGATTAAACCTAATGGTGACCGAGTCATTTTAGAGCCGGCTGAAACTCAATATGGCGGTCTATCAAAGGCGATGGACATCGCAAAGCTCGATAATGGTGGTTATCTTGTGGTTGGTCAAAGTTCTATCTCAGTTTCAGTGAGCGGACAAGAGCGGTACGATGAACTGTGTAAAGGTGAATCTGAATCGGTTGCTGTTTGTCGTTGGAGCCGTCAACGTTCAGAAACCTTTTACAATGCGAATGCCTATTCTTGGAAATTAGATTCAGATTTCAATGTTATTGAAACTAAAGACTTAGGACTCGGTGTGACGCGCTTCGATGATGAAGAAAATGCGTTTGTATCGGGTGCACTTGCCGTAAATAAAAATGGCATTGTCGTTGGCTTTTCTCCAATTCGCACTACGGAAACAAACGATAACGAAAAAAATGGTCAAGTTGTGGCGGGTTATTTTAAAGATGGTACATTTACCGCAGCGCCAACCGTTAAACGTTATTATGAATCAGGGCGTGCCGTTGACATTAATGATCACAATGTGATGGTCGGAAATCAGTATCGTGAAATCCCAAATAATGGACGCAGTACGGTCGGTTTCTATGTTGATTTAGACAATAACGTTGAAGTCGATATTCAAGGTTATTTCTTAGGTTCTGATGTTGAAGTTCGCTCAATTAACAACGAAGGCTTTATTGTTGGTCAAGCTGAAGTAGATAAAAATACGTCAAACCGTCGTCGCGAAGCATTTATCTATCAAGTGGGTGCAGAGAAAATCACAAACATTAACACCTTGTTACCGTGTAAAGATCCGGCAACGGGAGAAGCGTTCCGCTATACGTTGGCCGAAGCGAACAAAATCACAGATGGGAATGTGATTTATGGCTCCGCGACTAAAACGATAGAGAAACGTAACTCGTTAGGTGAAGTGGTTTATAACGTTGATGGTGTCAAAGAGTTTGAAAGTATCGTTGTTCCAGTAATGCTAACGCCTGTTGCAGGTGGCCAAGTTGAAAGCTGTACGGCGGCTGAAATCGAACCCTATGAGCGTCAATCGGCGAGTTGGGGCTGGTTGTCTTTGATGCTTTTGCCTCTCGTTGGGTGGAGAAGGCTTCGTCAAACTCACTAACACTAATAGTAAATTCTAAAAAAGCCCTTCAGGGGCTTTTTTGTTATTGGGCACTTTAAGTGTTTTATCCTATCTTCATTGAATGTTTCATATGGGCGAAACGGTAAGTTGATGTTATGGTTAATTGATATATAACCAAGACTTCTCAAAATGCCGGTTTCAGAGCCGTTTAGTTGGAGGCAAAAGGCGAAGGAATGATCAACTTGAGTCTTTTAAATGAAAAAAATGGACAAATAAGTAACTCCAGAAATGGGCGACTTTTGTAGACGGTGATGCTTTGATGCGAGTTTTCAACGTAGAATACTAGGAAACAAACCATCGTTGCGCCTTAAGCCTACAAAACCTTGCTGAACAAGAATCTTGAGTTGGTTTGGGTATAAGTTAGATTTGTGTTTCTTTGTAGTATTTGAATAGGACGAGAATGAAAAGTTCGAGTACCTCAACTTGTTTACATTGTGGTAAAACCCAAGTAGGCACACAGGTAAAGTGTGCTTTTTGTCATGTCTCTTTAGTTCAACCAGGCACGACACTGCAATTTGCTAAAGGCGAATTAGTTCAAGTAGACGAAACGGTCAATGAAACCTCGTTAGATGACGTTGACGACTTTGATGCAGCTGATACGCAAATTCTTTCACATATAGAGCATACATCTTTTCATGCGCAGAGTAAGCCGCTTTCACAACTGACTTTTCCTCACTATAAAATTAATAAAGTACTTGGTGTTGGTGGGATGGGAACGGTTTATCAGGCACAAGATTTAAGTCTAGGTCGCTTTGTTGCTATTAAGCTTTTTCATTGTTCACCTCGCAGCGCAAGTGAAGGACATCTTCAATTACTGGAGGAAGCTCGACTAGCTTGTAAATTGAATCATCCGAACATCGTAACGATATACGATATTGCAAGGGGCGAACAATGTGATTTTTTTGTTATGGAATGGGTCGATGGTTCACCACTTAATAAGCTTTTACCTGCGCAAGGTTTTGAACTACTAAAAGCGTTGGAATATGGACTGCAAATTTTAGATGGTTTGGCCTTTGCACATAAAAACCAAATAATCCATCGAGATATTAAGCCTCAAAATATCATGGTGACTGGTCACGATAGGATTAAAATCTTAGACTTTGGTATTGCGAGCTTGATACACGAGGTAAATGATCCCGATAATGCAACACAAAGTTCTGGTACGTGGTTGTATATGGCACCGGAACAAATGAAAAATGAGCGATTGGATGCGCGAGCGGATCTATTTGCATTTGGTATGACGTTCTATGAAGTGCTTACGGGTCAACAACCATTTCAGCAACAATCGCAGGAGGCGTTGATTCGCGCCATAGAAAATGCCGATTACAAACGGGTAACGGAGGTTCAATCTGAATTGCCTGTGGAGTTGAATGCCATTCTAGCGAAACTATTACAAGTTGAGAAAGCAAAGCGTTATCAAAGTGCAGAAGCAATCATTCAAGACTTACTCGCTATCCAAAGAAAGTTAACGGCTAGAAAAAGTTGGTGGCAAAAGCGTCATTGGGCGAGCAAGATAGCGTTAGTCCTTCCTGTTATCTTTTTGTTGGGGTTAAGTATTCAACAACTGCTGTTTCCGCCGACGACACAAGAATTGGTTGCTCGACAATTGCAAGAAGCGAAGAAGATCGCCCTTTTACCGTTTGACAACGTTAGTGGTGACCCGACATTACAGGTTTTTGCGGATGCAACAATTAGCTCATTAGGGAGTGATCTTACTCGAATTGGTTATGAGCAAGGCGATGGAAGCATTTGGGTGATCCCAGCCACTGAAATTCGCAGTTTAAATGAGTCAAGTGCAAAGGCCGTTTTTGAAAAGTATGCTGCTGATTTGGTTGTTCGTGGTAGCATTCAGCATATGGGCTCTACGCGGCGTATCGTATTAAACTTACTTAATGGTCGCGATGGTCGTATTTTAGCAACATCTGAACTTAGTATCCCGCGAGAAAAACTTTTTGAAGGTCAAACTGACGTACGCAACGCTGTTTTAGATTTATTAAGCTGGTCAGTGTCCGAAAATTTACAGGCGGCCTTGCAATCTCACCGGCCACAGTTAGATGGTGCTTATAAAGCGTATTTAGAAGGATTAGGCTATCTATATCGATTTGATCAGCCTAATAATTTAATAAAAGCGCATATGGCTTTTAAGCAAGCGATCGAGATTGAAGATTCATACACTCAAGCCTATGTGGAACTTGCCAAAACACAATTAAGATTGTTTTCTTAAAGTCGAGACAGTGAATGGCTAGCAAGTATGGAACAAACCATCAATCGTATCGCACACTTTAATCCGGATACGCCCGAACTCTATTCACTTTATGGAAGTTTGTTCAACGAAAAAGGGCAATATCAAAAAGCCGTCGAAGCACTTACTCAAAGTATACAAGTAAATAAAAATGACGTGGAAGCTCATCGGCGTTTAGCTTGGGCTTATGCTAATTTGCATCAAGTAGATCATGCGAAAGCTGTGTTTGAACAAACACTTTTGCTCGCGCCCCATGACGTCACTGTGAAACTCAATCTAGGATTATTTTATAAAGAGCAGGGCGAGTATAAAAAAGCAATCGAGGTATTTAGGCATATCCTAGAAATAGTCCCTAACCATAAGTTTGCTGTACAGAATATGGCCAATTGCTATTTTTGGTTAGGAGAAATTGATAAAGCAATTACTTATACGCAGCAAGCGATTCAAATTAATCCTACCGCAAACAGTTATTCCGCTCTAGGTGCCATGTTGTTTTCGAAATTAGAATATAAGAGAGCGGCAGACGCTTTTGAGCACGCAATCGCGTTAAATGATCAAAGTTACATTAATTGGGGTAATTTAGGAGACGCCTATCGTTTTGCTCAAATTAGTCAAAGCGAACAAGCTTATCGAGAGGCGATTAAGCTAGCAGAGCATGCTTTGGCAATTAATCCGAATAATGGTTTGACTGTTTCTGCAATTGCTTATTATTTAGCGTGTATTGGAGATAGAGAACGAGCAATTCATTATGCAAGAAAAATTACACCTGAACATTCTGGTGCTTACCATTACTATGTAGCAACAGCTTACGCCACAATTGATTATGCGCCGGAGGCAATAGAGCATTTAACAATTGCGGTTGATAAGAACTTTCCTCGCGAGGAGATATTGACTACCCCAATATTGGCTAATTTAAGAAAAGAACCTGAATTTCAAACGTTTTTACGTGACTTGGAACAAAAATAGTACAACACCATAATCGCTACTTTATGAACACTTTATTGGATTTCAATGAGCAGTTCCCGAAAACGCGAGTATCGCAGGCTGTCATGCTGTGTTGTTGGTTTTCAACGTAGTGTAACAACGGTGAAAACCATGTATCAACTCAGTGTCGCGCCTCACAGCCGAGAGAAATCGCATCTTGAATAAATAAAGTGAATTATTTTTTAGACTTTACACTTTCCCTTCATCTGGAATAATGGGATCCCAAATCACCTGACAAGCGCCATCAAAATTTGGCCCAATGACGTTGATCGTAAAAGTCAATTCTTCGTCACCAAGCAAAGCAGTTGAAACGCCTGATTTTAAGTTATACGTGATAATATCGCTGTTTATATTCTTGCTGTATTTCGGTGAACAGGGAGTGCCGTCATTGTTGTATGAGTTTGATTGCGTAGGTGTATTCGCAATAGAGACTATCCTATTTTCAGAACGGTTTGTTGAACTAAACTTAAACGACATAGAACGGTAAAAAGTCCCAACTCGTGGCTGAATTAACACTGTTTCATCAAACGATTCAACGATACTGTTGTCGTCTGGGGTGATTGTAATAAAGCCTGTTGGATTACCCGGCACAATGTAAACGCCTTTTGGATTTGGAGTAAGTCTTGCGATAGCGTCTAAATCAAATTCTAAGTTAATTTGCGAGTCAACTGGGCTAGCTTGTTTTTCTGTCATTATCATTATTCATATCCTTTTTTATATTGTTTTTTGAAATTAAACTAATTCGTAAATGCATACTCCACTTTACCACCTTTTAATATTGAAATATTTGCACAACCTAAGCGCAACATTCCTGGGCGGCGCTCTATGAGTCTATCCAAATCGGCAAGGTGAGTAAGGTTATCTGAAACTTGTTTTCGAAAACGATGAATTTGAATATTGGCATGATATTCATCGATACCTAGTTGATGAGTGAGTTCATCGGTATACAACCAGCCTTGGCTATCTTGATTAATATGTTGTTGTATATCAGCGATTCGTTTACGCGCAAGTATCAACGACAAATAATGGTGGCTACGAACTTTTAAATCAATAACTTGGTCCGGACACTGTACACTCAACCGTGTTGTTTCTTCGTCTTGGCTTACATTAAAACACAAACTCAAATCTTGAATAGATTCGACACTAGAACTGATAGGGACAGTTGCAGCATAGTTCGCAGAAGTTTGTAATCGCCAAGGAGAACCTTGCATATGAATAATATCACCATCTTTCAATTCATTTGGATTAGGCAATACATCATATACCGATTCAAGTTGCCACTGATTTCGCTGAGCTTGAAATACAAGCGAGTATTCTGGTAAGTGCTCGCTAGGCAATAGATTGTAATGTGTTAAGGGGATTGCTGCATGATTGTCTTCTAGGCGCAGAGGAATGAGATGATCGCGCGGCATTCCAGTATCTGCAACTTCAAATTCCGTGGCTTTTGGGCCTGCAAAACTGATGATGTCGCCTTTTTTAAGTTTAACTGTTTTGTGCTTATCGAGATGTCTGTGGTTCAGCCAAGTACCATTACTGCTTAAATCTCTAATCCACCAATGATCATTTTGGTATTCAATCACAGCATGAATTTTTGAAATTTCTGGTTTAGCAATTTGTGTATGAACGGATTCAGTTAACCTACCAAAAACATGATGAGGCCTTAAATAACAAAAAGCATGAGTTTGTTTGTCTATTAAATAGGCCATCTCTTCACCTCGAAAACGCTGCAATGACACTCGTGTGAGTTTTGTTTAACACTATATTAACACTTAAAGTTGGATCTACCAATTAAATTCCATATCTCGTTCGCTGGGATGTCCTCGCGTCGTTCCCGTTGTAAACAATAACTCAATACCTTTTATCGTGTAATGCCACTCAGTTTATAACCGAAAGATTTCATTATTTTTATCTGTTTTGAGTCTGGTTTGAATGCAAAAAACCACAGAGTCGATTTTGTTAGATTTACTTTGGTTACTTTTAACCCAAAAATAGAAATAATTTTTACGTTGACGATTTGCTCAAAAGGGATGTAACAAGGCAATCCAAAGAGGTCATCATAGTAAACACCTTGATCATAAAAAATGACTTTTCTTCTCTCTAACACGCTTAGAATGAAATAGATTGAAACGACAAAACTCAAAACTTTTGCAAGAAAAGTGAGCTTTTCTTGACTTGCGCTAAGCAAATAAACGACAGCACAACACAGATAAATAGAGATAAAAAACGTTATATTTATATTGAATTGTAGTTTGTTCACCTTTAACTCCAGATGTCCGTTTAACGCGTAGTGGTCGGTAATATTGAAACCTAAGTTTTAATGCGCTTGATAAAATACGAAAAGCGAGTGTTTGAATTGCTTAATCGGTACATTTTACGCTGCAAAAAATTACCAGTAATGCATGCTATTGGTATTACACGGTATTACAAAAAGTCGAGTTAACTTAGACTGACAGCAAGTTAATTGGGCAAATCCCCAATTTCTTTGAAGCTGCGTGACTTCATCAGGAATATAGCGGCATATAGACAAGGGATTGATTGCGGGTAAACGCTTTTTCCCTTATCAAAATGAATAATGTGGCATAAATGCTCGTAAAACTTGCTTTATGGGAGCGTCACTGTGTTTCGACTTAAAAAGGTCCAACATTCTTGCATTAGAGTGCCAAGTAAAGAAAACCCGGTGAAGTAGCGAACTCGTTATCTCAAAGTTGTTTGGATCTGTGAACTGAAAGTGTATAAATAAGGGTGTGTTTGATAAGTATGCGTCTATATTGAATGAATGTGAGTGATATTTGGAACATCTATGCTAACTGTTGATAATACTGGGCTTATCTTAGTTGATGTACAAGGGCAATTGGCGCGGCAGGTAGTCGAGAGCCAGCACGTTATTGAACAGTGCTGTAAATTAGTAAAAAGTGCACAAATTTTAGGTCTTCCAATTGTGTGGCTCGAACAAAGCCCCACTAAACTTGGTCAAACCGTGCCTGAATTACAACAGTTATTGGGCGATCTTAGCCCTATCGTGAAAACAACGTTTGATGCGTGTCGCCAATCAAAGTTTCTTATAGAAATAGAGAAAAGTGGAAAAGTTAACTGGCTTATCTGTGGCATTGAAGCGCATATCTGTGTGTATCAAACGGCAAGTCGCTTATTGCAGGTAGGTTATAAAGTCCATGTGGTGAATGATGCGATATCATCTCGACATCAACGAAATATCGATCTTGCAACAAATAAACTTATGCAAAGAGGCGCTGAACTTACTGGAGTTGAGATGTGCTTATTTGAGCTTTTGGTCGACGCCAAGGTACCACAATTTAAATTAATACTGGATGTAGTGAAAGCAAAAACCTAACGCCGTAGCCAGTTTTAACCTACTACTCTTTCATACGACATGAGATTTTCTAATTATCACAAGAGAAAACCTCACGTTGTCTTAGTCGCTATTCGCTATTATTTACCTCTGGCAGTCCATGCTTTGTTGACAGAACGTCGCCAAAGCAAATCGATACCAAAGTACCCAATGATGGATGCAGAGAAAGCGCACACTAAGCTACCAGTAATAAATGCAGGACCAATGGTACTCATACTTTCGCTTAGCCACTGCAAATTCGCTTCAAAATGGAAAGGTTGCTGTTCTTGGCCGAGAACCGCGGCACCAACTAAGTAAGCGACGTAAAAAATAGGTGGCATGGTTAATGGGTTTGTGATCCAAACCAAGGCAACCGATATTGGCAAATTTACACGGCAAGGAATGGCTAGAGCCGCCGCGAGAACCATTTGAAAAGGAACAGGGATGAACGCAAAGAACAACCCAATTGCAAACGCGCCGCGAGCAGAACGGCGATTTAAATGCCATAAATTGGCATCGTGTAATAAAGAACCAAAAATTTTAAGTGACTTTTGCTCTTTGATTTTATTGTGATCCGGCATAAAGCGTTGAATCGTTTTTTTAGGCATAGCGTCCAACCATCTACTTCTGTTCTGATTTGTTGCGGGTTCCTTTGCGCCAGCACCAGCACCCTGTTTTTATGGGGATCTTGGTACTTTTTAACCATCAGTGTGTTGACCGTTTTGGTTGGCGTCTATTTTAAGCCCATTTACGCGTTATTGTTAGGGTTTATTGCAGGATTTTTTTATGTTTATTTTGTCGTCTCAACTCATTTAGGTGAAAATAGAATTATCGCTCAAATTAAGACCTACGCGAGCATTGAAATTAAGACGATAATTAGTAACGAGCCAAATTTTTACACGTTAGTGAGGTTATGTGAAACAGACAAAAGTTGTATAAAAGGATATTTGGCTTTTCCGAAGCGTCTAATTGATTTGCAAGTGGGTGATAGGTTTAATGCAATCGTAAAATTAAAACCATTTCGCACTAACATGCACTTTTATGGTCGGAATTCAGAGCTCTTTGCTTATATTAATCAAGTTCAATTTAAAGGTCGCCTTGTTGAAGTGGTTGCCAGACTCCCATCAGAAAACGCTTTATCTCAGCAAGTGAAGGCAAGGTGGTGGGATAAAGTGAGTTCGTTGCAATTTGGTGGTATCTATTATGCTCTATTATTTGGTGATAAACGCGGGATTACAGAAAAACAAAAGCAACAATTTCAATATTTAGGTATTAGTCATCTGCTTGCCATTTCGGGCATGCATGTCGGTATTTTTTACTTATTGAGTTTTTGGACATGCCGTTTTTTGGCTTTTCCTTTTTGCTGGCGAACAACTCAAGGTGGTGACTGGAATCGACAATACGCGCTAGCGGGCATTTTACTAAGTGCACTGTATGTGTGGTTAAGTGGGATGTCAGTCTCGTCACAACGGGCCTTTATCATGTTAAGCTTGGGTGTTTGGGCGTATTTTAATGCGCGCCCTTACTTAAGTTGGTCGGTACTTGGTTATTCCATTGTATTAGTGACGGTTATTAATCCTTTTTCTTGGCTAGATGTTGGATTCTATTTGTCTTACCTAGCCTTAATTGCGGTTTTTTTAGGTCTAAAAATAAGTACATACCTTGAAATAAAATCGGCAATTTTGAAACTGTTTATCATTCAACTAAGCTGTTTTTGCGTGCTTTTACCAGTCTCTGTGTATCTCTTTCATGGAGTAAGTATCGCCGGTTTATGGTTCAATATGCTAGCGATTCCCTATTTGACGTTTGTACTTTTTCCTCTGATCCTCATGGATGTTTTATGCACTATTGCGATTGATTCACTGGTATTTTTGCCTTTACATGAGCCTTGGTTGAGTTGGGGCTTTACAAAACTAGCAGCATTGCCTAAAAGCCTAGTGTGGCTACCGTTAAATGGACTCAAGTGGATTGAAGTAATTTTTCTCTACGTCATGTTCATGTTTATTTTGTTTCTTGGTTTCAAGCGTTTTGCGTTGCTACTGTTCGTTTTTTTGATAAGTCAAAGAATGAATCATCAAGCACCTTTGTTAAGGTTAGTGGTATTCGATGTCGGGCACGGCACCATGGTATTGGCAATACGCAATAAACAAGCCTTTCTGTATGATTTTGGCCCAAGTTATTTTGGTCGTTATAATTATATCGGTAGCACATTGGCGCGGTTTATCGAGAAAGAAAATATTAAAATCAGCCATGCTGTCGCGAGTCACGAAGACAATGATCATGTCGGTGGTCGAGACGCGTTTCTAAATTCTAGTCATTCACACCATATTGCAAATAAAGATGGTGTATACAAAGAATGTCAAATCACGGGAGATGAGCTAGGCGAGGGGATTGAAATCGTAAAACATTGGCCAAAAGGTTCGGTTGATGGCCTTAACGATAATAATCGCTCTTGTGTCCTTACGATAAAAGTTGGTCAATTCAGCATATTATTGCCAGGTGACATTGAAGCCACAATAGAACGCACTTTGGCTTCGATGGCGAAAATAAAATCGGATATATTGTTAGTGCCACATCACGGCTCTAAATCGTCGTCTACGGAGCCGTTTATTACTGCAGTTTCGCCAAAGTATGGTGTGATCTCACGAAGTTTTTATAATCCATGGAACATACCCCACCCGGAGGTAAAGAACAGATACACCTCGTATGGTACTGAATTATTTGATACAGCTTTACAGGGCGACATCGATATTCGAATCTATGCTAATGAAATTGAGGTAAAGACGGCCAGAGAACAGCGACATTGGTGGTTTTTAGACAATTAAATTTTGGTTTTCATTTTGTGAAGGCTACAATAAGCGTCCATTTTTTTGTTAGGCAGTAACATGAAGCAATCTTCATTGACCATTTATAAACGACTTTTAACGTATGTGAAGCCCTACAAAGCCGCAGCTATCTTTGCCGTTTTAGGTATGCTCGGTTATTCAGCAATGGATGCCTTGTTTGTTGAATTGATGAAGCCTTTTATAGATGAAGGACTCACCGCAAGAAACGCTGAAGTACTCAAAATGGCCCCATTTGTGGTGATGGCACTCGTCATTGGCCGTGGTATTTTTAACTATACGTCGTCGTATTGCTTGACGTATGTCGGGTCTCAAGTCGTCAAAACATTAAGGCAATCGCTTTTTGAGCACATGCTTAATATGCCGGTTACGTTTCATGACAAGCACTCTAAAGGCGAACTCATTTCGAAAATTACGTTTGACACAGAACAAGTACAGCAAGCAATTACTCGAGCATTACAAATTGTGATCCGAGAAGGCGCTTATGTGTTTTTTTTATTGATAGTCATGTTTCGAGCATCGTGGCAATTGTCGCTCGTATTTTTAGTCGTAACACCATTAGTGGCAGTGATTGTCAGTGTCGTTTCAAAACGCTTTAGAAAAATTTCCAAAAACATCCAAGATGCTATGGGGGAAGTAACGCGAAGCTCTGAGCAAATGTTAACTGGTCATAAAGTGATCCATGGTTTTGGTGGTCAAGAAAAAGCCACCTTACATTTTGCGCAAATTAACAATCGTAATCGTCAACAGCAAGTAAAGATGGACGCAACCAAAGCGTTGAGTGTGTCAGTAATACAAATCCTTGCTGCGGGTTCAATGGCGATTATTTTGGCTATCGTTGCAATGCCAAGCATGATTAACAGCATAACCTCCGGAACCTTTGTTACTTTGATTTCATCGATGATGTTAATGCTGCGTCCTCTAAAGCAACTTGCTAACGTCAACAGTGATTTACAACGTGGTATCGCTGCGGCAGACAGCATTTTTACTGTTCTCGATCAAGCGCTAGAAAAAGACACTGGATCACATATTGTTGAGCGTGTAAAAGGCGATATTTGCATTGAAAATCTCACATTTACGTATCCAACCAAAGCGGATCCAGTCCTAAATAAGCTGTCTCTCTCTATAAAAGCAGGCCAAACCGTTGCGCTAGTTGGGCGTTCTGGTTCTGGCAAGTCCACGTTATCGAACTTGCTTCCACGTTTCTATGAGATTAAAACTGGCCTTATCACACTTGATGAGGTTGCCATCTGTGAATATCAATTAAAATCACTGCGTGCGCAATTCGCGCTAGTATCTCAACAAGTTGTATTGTTTAACGACACGATCGCAAACAATATTCTATATGGCTCGACACGCGACTTCAGCGAACAAGAAGTCATTGATGTTGCAAAACAAGCGCATGTTTGGGAGTTTGTTAAAGACTTGCCTGAAGGATTAAATACCATGGTAGGGGAAAACGGTGTGATGTTGTCGGGTGGTCAGCGACAACGTATTGCAATTGCGCGAGCGATTGTCAAAGATGCGCCGATACTAATTTTAGATGAAGCTACGTCGGCGCTAGATACCGAGTCGGAACGACTCATCCAAAAGGCACTTGAAACACTTATGGTTGGAAAAACCTCTATTGTTATAGCGCATCGACTGTCAACGATTGAGAATGCGGATCTTATTTGCGTGTTAGATAAAGGTCAAATTATCGAACAGGGTAAACATCACGAATTGCTCGCCAAAGAAGGGGTATACACCGCGCTGTGTAAAATGCAAAATGGTGGCCATTAATGAATTGGCTGGAACGAAGTTGGTATAAAAAAACAAGTTGGATCACGTGGTTGCTCAGTCCACTCACGGTTGTGTTTTGGTTAGCGTCAATCGTTAGAACATGGCTATATCAAGTTGGTTTGAAACGCTCAGAGAATTTTGGAATTCCTGTTGTTGTCGTTGGCAATATTAGCGTTGGCGGAAATGGAAAAACGCCATTTGTAATTTGGCTCGGAAAATATTTACAGGCAAGAGGACTATCGGTTGCAGTGGTAAGTCGCGGGTATGGTTCAAAAGCCCCCAATTATCCGTATGTTGTCTCAAGTCGATCAAGCGCCATAGAGGCGGGTGATGAACCAAGACTAATCGCCGATAATCTCAACTGTCCAGTTGTTATCGCACCAAAACGCAACGATGCGATTGCGCAATTAATAGATAAAAAAATAGATGTGATCATCAGTGACGATGGACTGCAACATTACGCAATGGCTCGCGATATTGAATTTTGTATCGTAGACAGTAAGCGCCGCTTTGGCAACGAATGGTTGATGCCTTCGGGGCCATTAAGAGAATCAGTTAAGCGCACCAAAAGTGTCGACCTGATCGTCGAAAACGGAGGTGAAGCTGAATTTCGATATGACCTCCACGTTGATGGAATATATCGTGTGCGCGACAATACGCCAATTAAAGCACCGATGAAAGCGAATGTCGTAACGGCTATTGGTCATCCTGAGCGTTTTATTAACACACTCAAACAGGCTGGAATTGAAACGAATGAAACGTTGTTTTTCCCCGATCATCATCCATTTAATGAGTCTGATTTTAGAACGCTGAATAATGAAGCTGTCATAATGACAGAAAAAGACGCGGTGAAATGTCGCTTATTTTGCAAAGAAAACTGGTATTATTTAAAAGTAGCGGCTCAGGTAACACCAGAGCTCGAAAATCAGGTTGAAACGATTTTAAAACAAAAAGGGATACTCAATGGCATTTGACATAAAACTACTTGAGATTATTGCGTGCCCAGTGTGCAAAGGTAAACTGCGTTACGACAAAGCACATTCAGAACTAATCAGTACGGCGGCGAAGCTCGCTTATCCAATACGTGATGATATACCTGTTCTGTTAGAAACTGAAGCGCGTGAATTGTCTCAAGATGAGGTCGACTCGTGGAATTCGTAGTTGTTATTCCTGCACGATTTGCGTCAACACGTTTGCCCGGCAAGCCACTGGCGAACATTGTTGGTAAACCAATGGTTCAACATGTGTACGAAGCGGCAAAACAATCCGGTGCGAAAGCAGTGTATATCGCCACAGACCATGAGCGAGTATATGAAGCTGCAAAGACATTTACTGATCATGTGTTAATGACAAGAGACAGCCATCAATCTGGGACTGAACGTCTAGCAGAAGTGGTGGAGCTATTATCACTGCATGATGATACCATCATTGTGAATGTACAAGGCGATGAACCACTTCTTGCATCTGAAAATGTCACGCAAGTTGCTAAATTATTACATGAGTCAGATGCCCCAATGGCTACGTTAAGTGTCGATATTCTCGATGTCGAGGAAGTATTTAACCCAAATGCGGTTAAAGTAGTAGCAGACGCAAAACGAAACGCATTGTATTTTTCAAGAGCGTCCATTCCTTTTCAACGTGACTCAATGTTGAATTTAGATAAAGCGAAAATCAATCTAAGTGCTTTTTCACGCCACGTCGGGATCTATGCTTATCGCGCCGGTTTCATTAAGCAATATCTAGCTTTGCCAGTCTCTCCTCTGGAGTTATTAGAATCCTTAGAGCAACTGCGCGTCTTATATCATGGGTATGCTATCAAAGTTGCGAAAGCGCAGTTTCCTGTACACGCAGGAGTAGATACGCCAGAAGATCTGGAAAGAGTGATCGCCTTTTTACAGCAATGAGCATTGAAATAGTCCTTGATCATAATGATTTCGTGATCGCGAACAAACCGCATGGCATTAGTTTTCACTCCGAATCCGAAGCAGGCTTTGTTGTTCAAGTTGAGGTACAAATGGGCATTAAGTTGTACCCTGTACATCGTCTCGACAAAGTGACATCAGGGCTCATTGTCCTTGCAAAGTCGGCTTTACACGCCGCACAACTTACCGAATTATTTTCAAGAAGGTGTGTTGATAAATTCTATCTCGCCATCATTGATGCAAAGCCAAAGAAAAAACAAGGCTGGATTAAAGGTGACATGGCGAAAAGCCGGCGCGGTGCATTTAAGTTATTAAGCACCATGAACAACCCCGCGATTACACGTTTTTATACTGTGTCTTTTACACAAGGTAAACGAGGTGTATTACTTAAACCGTATTCGGGTAAAACGCATCAACTACGTGTGGCGCTAAAAAGCTTAAGTGCACCCATTTTAGGCGATGCACTGTATGGCGGAAGTAAAGCAGATAGAACGTATTTACATGCTTATGCATTAGCTTTTGATTGGCATGGGCAGCGGATCTGGTGTCAAAAAGCGCCAAGCGATGGTGTGTGGTACGCTGAATTAATTAACCATGAGGCATTTGTAACTTGGCAAGCGCCTCAAAACTTAGAGTGGTGATATGTCTCAATCTAGAGAACTGCGCTTTGGTGGCATTGGCCGGTTGTATGGCCAACAACAATTAGAGTGGCTAAACAGAGCTCATTTCTGTGTTATTGGAATTGGTGGTGTTGGTAGCTGGGTTGCAGAAGCGCTTGCAAGAACGGGGATCGGCTCAATCACCCTGATTGATCTGGATGATATTTGTGTTACTAATACGAATCGTCAATTACATGCACTGAATGAGACGATTGGCGTAGCCAAAGTTGAGGCAATGAAAGCGCGTTGTGAAGCGATTAATCCTGAAATCAGGGTAAAAGTCATTGATGACTTCCTTACACTCGACAATCATAAAGCATTATTACATGATTTTGATTATGTCATTGATTGCATTGATGCAGTTAAAGAAAAAGCGGCGCTAATTGCACATTGTAAACGAAATAAAATCCCTGTTATTACGACGGGGGGAGCTGGTGGGCAAACGGATCCGTCGCAGATACAATATGGAGATGTGGCCAAAACTACTCACGATCCATTACTGGCAAAAGTGCGCTATTTGTTGCGCAAACAATATAACTTTAGTGATAATCCCAAACGCAAGTTTGATGTGGATTGCGTTTATTCAACGGAGCAGTTGGTTTATCCAACGGCTTCAGGCGAAGTCTGTCAAATGAAGCAAAATGCGGATGGTAGTAAAAATATGGATTGTGCAACGGGGTTTGGTTCTGCAACCATGGTGACTGGAACATTTGGTTTTTTTGCTGCTGCTAAAGCAACTAAAAAATACCTCGCTAAATGCGCTCGCAATCAGTCTCAGTAACGCTTTCTTATCATCGAATAGAGCAAGGATTACCTAGCTACCTTAAACTGGACCTAAACAGGTTTGCAGCGCGAAAGGTAGCGAGGGTAAAGACAAAACAAGACTACGAACTGGTTGATTTCACAATGCAATGCTTTCCTAAGAGTCTTGGCTAAAGTGTACTATTGCTTTTTGAATTGCATGGATCCCATTTCCACGAGAGGGACTTAAATGCTGTATTAAATCAAGCTCTTTAAACACAGTAATAACATCGCTCGTGTGGATCTCATCACTGCGTTTGCCATTATAAAAGGCCAAAATAATGGCTAAAAGTCCTTTAACAATGCGGGTGTCCGAATCGCCAATCACCACTAGGCACCCAGTTGATTCATCCCATGCTAAATGCAGCCAAACTTTACTTTCACATCCACTTACCCTGGCTTCTTCGGTTTTCAGTGGTTCAGGAAAGTTCGGTAATTGCTTGCCTAATAACATAATTTGACGATATTTTGCTTGCCAGCCTTGCTGTGAAGCGATCGATTTATAAATTTCTTCGATATTCATCATTATTCTTCAAGTAACGAGATGACATCTCGCAGTGCAAAAATAAAATGGTCAATTTCTTCGACTGTATTGTAAATAGCAATACTTGCTCTAATTGTTCCTGAAATAGCAAGCGCGTCCATAAGTGGCTGATTACAATGATGACCCGTTCTAACAGCAATGCCATGATGGTCAAGTAATGTGGCAACATCGATAGGGTGTTGGTTTTTAACTGTAAAACTCACAGTACCTATATTATCGTTTAGATCACCGTAAAGCTCGACCTGTTCAATTGTTTGCATTTCTGAAATGAGTGTATTAAAGACGTCTTTTTTATGCGCAGTCCATTCTTCAAACGGGATAGATGAAATAAACTTAATTGCTTCACCAAAGGCAATTACCCCGGCGATATTCGGGGTGCCCGCTTCAAATTTGCTCGGAGCTTGGTTAAAGGACGAATGAGAGATGGTGACTTTGTCTATCATTTCGCCTCCACATTGGTATGGTGGCATTTCGTTTAGCAATTCATACTTACCAAATAAAAGTCCAACCCCGGTTGGGCCAAACGCCTTGTGAGCTGATGCAACGTAAAAATCACAGTCTAATTCTCTGAGGTTTGGTCGTATTTGGGCAAAGCTTTGCGCGCCATCAATGACGGTAATAGCACCAATTGCTTTTGCTTCACGAATTAGAGATTCAATGGGTAAGATGTTGCCTAAGCCGTTAGAAGCATGACAAATTGAAACGATTTTTGGTTTTAAATTTTGAATTTGTGCGACGGCGCGTTCATAGTGTATGCATCCTTTTCGGTTTACTTTAATCGCCTTTATGACGGCGCCTGTGCGCAGTGCTAATTGCTGCCACGGGACGATATTCGCATGATGTTCAAGCTCAGAAATTAAAATAATGTCATTCGGTTGTAGTAATGGAGTTAGGCCATGAGCGATAAGATTCAGTGATTCCGTAGCACCTTTTGTCCATACTAATTCACGAGATTGAACCTGTAAAAAGTCCGCTAAAATTTCACGTACAGCTTCATATTGCGCGGTTGCGTTAGCACTGAGAAAATGGGTGCCACGGTGAACATTGGCATTATTTTGCAAGTAAAATTCGCGTTCTTTTTCTATTACATTCAGAGGTTTATGCGTAGTAGCACCATTATCCAAGTACACCAAAGAGTTATTGTGTACGGTACGGCTTAAGATCGGAAATTGTGCTCGAATGGCATTAACGTCAAACATGCAAAACTCTATTGAATAAGATAGGTAGGAATTTTAATGAAATGAGCGTAACTTGCAATGAAAAAAGGCCGCTGATGCGGCCTTCTTGTCGGTTAACGTGCGTCTTTCGATACGTAATCGCGAGCTGTGTAACCAGTATACATTTGACGAGGACGGCCAATCTTATGACCTGCTTGTGAAAGCATTTCGTTCCAATGAGATACCCAACCCACAGTACGTGACATCGCGAAAATTACCGTGAACATGCTAGTAGGGATACCGATTGCTTTGAGGATAATACCAGAATAGAAGTCTACGTTCGGGTAGAGTTTCTTTTCAATGAAGTAAGGGTCTTCAAGCGCAATTTGCTCAAGACGCATCGCAACATCTAGCAATGGATCTTGGATATTTAACTCTTTTAACACTTCGTGGCAGGTTTGGCGCATGACTGTTGCACGAGGATCGAAGTTTTTGTATACGCGGTGACCGAAACCCATCAGACGGAATGGATCATTTTTGTCTTTCGCTTTTGCAACGTATTCGTCGATTCGATCAACCGAACCGATCTCTTCTAACATTTTCAAACATGCTTCGTTTGCACCACCGTGCGCTGGTCCCCAAAGAGAAGCAATACCTGCTGCGATACATGCGTATGGGTTTGCACCAGATGAACCTGCTAGACGTACCGTTGATGTCGATGCGTTTTGTTCATGATCTGCGTGCAACATGAATATACGATCCATTGCTTTTGCAAGCACTGGGCTAACGGTGTATTCATCAGCTGGCACAGAGAACATCATGTGAAGGAAGTTTTCAGCGTAGCTTAGGTCGTTACGTGGATAAACGAATGGTTGACCTTCGTTGTACTTGTAACACATTGCCGCGATGGTTGGTAACTTAGCAACTAACTTTACCGCACAACGCATGCGTTGGTCTGCGTCAGAAATGTCTAAGTCGTCGTGGTAAAAGCTTGATAGTGCGCCTACAACGGCACATAACATTGCCATTGGGTGTGAATCAACACGGAAACCTTGGAAGAAAGAGGCAATTTTCTCGTGAAGCATTGTATTGTGAGTTACTTCTTTCGAAAACTCAGCTAACTGAGCGTCGTTTGGAAGCTCACCATTCAATAGCAGGTAGCATAGCTCGATGTAGTTAGATTTTTCAGCCAGTTGCTCTATTGGGTAACCGCGATGAAGAAGTACGCCTTTTGCGCCATCGATGTAGGTGATCGAAGATTCGCAAGAACCTGTTGACATAAAGCCTGGGTCAAACGTGAAGTAACCGTGGCCGCCTAGCGTACGAACGTCGATGACGTCTTGACCTGCAGTGCCAGAATAGATTGGCAACTCAATTGGGTCATGACCTTCAATCTGGAGTACGGCTTTCTTATCTGCCATTTATGTGTCTCCTATGAAATAACAATTCTGATTGTTATGTTGTGATACTAATGTTAAGCAAATTCCGATCATTGTAACGTAGAAACCGGGGGGGAAGTCAATTTTTCTAAGAATTATGCACGGATGTATAATAAATATTCTACAAAGTTTAAATATTATACCATTGGCTAATTCGCAAGCGTCTCAATCTAAACAAGAATTGTAAAAGCGTGGATACGCTTATATACTGTCAGTGGTTTTAAACCGTATCGTCTGTGGGTAAACCTATAAAGGTTTTAAACCGTATCGTCTGTGGGTAAACCAATGTCTGCCTTGATTGCGTAACGTTTTCGTTAAGTGAACTTAGTAGTCCGGTTTATTTAAGGTGTGCCATTTGCTGAGTATTCGCAAGTGGATTTGATAAAAACAAGTAGATGAGCTCCTTGTGAGCAAGATGGGCAAGTAACTGTGAAAAAGCAAAGACCTGTAAATCTAGATCTAACGACTATATCGATGCCTGCAACGGCTAAAGCGTCAATCCTACACCGTATCACTGGTGTCGCGATGTTCTTCGCTTTAACGTTCGTTATCTGGGCATGGTCTGAATCTCTCTCTTCGGCTGAAGGCTTTGAATTTGTGAAAAGCTTGATGACAGGCTTCATTGCGAAATTTATCGCTTGGGGCACGGTCACTGTGTTGGCGTATCACATCATTGGCGGTTTCCGTCATATGATCCAAGACATGGGCTACTGGGAAGAATTAGAATCAGGCAACACGAGTGCTAAAGTAGCGATCGCGCTATGGGTAATCGTAGCAATCCTAGCTGGAGTATGGATATGGTCTTAAATCAAGCAACTCTAAAGCGTGATGGCGTACAAGATTACGTCTCGTTGCGTGCAACGGCATTGGTAATCGCGGCTTACGCGATTTTCATTGTTGGTTATCTTTTACTCACTCCTGAACTTACTTATGAAGCATGGTCTGGGTTGTTTTCGAACCTAGCAATGAAGGCGGCAACGTTAGTTACGTTAGTATGCATCATGGCGCACGCTCGCATTGGTCTTTGGCAGGTACTTACCGACTATGTTAAGTGTTCCACAATGCGCTCTGTGCTGAGCTTCATTTTGAACCTAATGGCAGTTGCTTACGTAGCTGTTGGTTTATTTGTTCTGTGGGGTGTTTAAGTGAATTATTCTGTCTATGAATTTGATGCTGTTGTAATCGGTGCCGGTGGTGCTGGTATGCGAGCAGCACTCGCAATTTCAGAGTCTGGTAAAACATGTGCTCTGATCTCTAAAGTATTCCCAACGCGTTCACACACTGTTTCTGCACAAGGTGGTATTACGGTAGCGCTCGGTAACTCTCATGAGGATAACTGGGAATGGCACATGTACGATACGGTCAAAGGGTCTGATTTTATCGGTGACCAAGACGCTATCGAATATATGTGTAAAACCGGTCCAGAAGCGATCACTGAACTTGAGAACATGGGTTTACCATTCTCACGTTTTGAAAATGGCCGCGTATACCAACGTCCTTTTGGTGGTCAATCCAAGAACTTCGGCGGTGAGCAGGCAGCACGTACAGCGGCGGCTGCAGACCGTACTGGACACGCATTACTACACTGTCTATACCAGCAGAATGTTAAAAATAAAACGAACGTTTTTTCTGAATGGTATGCACTTGACCTAGTTAAGAACGATAACGGTGACGTAGTAGGCTGTACTGCGATCGAGATCGAAACCGGTAAAGTGGTGTTCTTCAAATCTCGTGCAGTGGTACTCGCAACAGGTGGTGCCGGTCGCATTTACGCTTCTACAACGAATGCGCACATCAATACGGGCGATGGTGTTGGTATGGCGACACGTGCAGGTATTGCACTCCAAGATATGGAGATGTGGCAATTCCACCCAACGGGTATTGCAGGCGCAGGTGTTCTGGTAACCGAAGGCTGTCGTGGTGAAGGTGGTTACCTTCTTAATAAAGACGGCGAGCGTTTCATGGAACGTTATGCACCAAACGCGAAAGATCTCGCGTCACGTGACGTTGTTGCTCGTTCTATGATGACAGAAATTCGTGAAGGCCGCGGCTGTGATGGTCCATGGGGTCCGCACATCAAGCTTAAACTTGACCACTTAGGTGAAGAAACGCTAAACCTACGTTTACCAGGTGTTTGTGATCTTTCTAAAACCTTCGCTCACGTTGACCCAGCGAAAGAGCCAATTCCAGTAATCCCAACCTGTCACTACATGATGGGTGGTGTACCAACAAACGTTAACGGTCAAGTTATCAATATTGGTGCAAATGGCGAAACGAAAGTTGTGGAAGGCTTATTTGCGGTAGGTGAAATCGCGTGTGTTTCTGTACACGGTGCAAACCGTCTCGGTGGTAACTCACTGCTAGATTTGGTTGTATTTGGCCGCGCTGCTGGTAATTTCCTTGGTACATACTTAAATGAAGCGCAAGCGACAAAAGATGCGTCAGCTTCTGATCTTGAAGCGGCACTAGCTCGTTTCAATCGTTGGGAAGGCTCTAAACCGGGTCAAGGTGAAGATCCTGCACAGATCAAGAAAGACCTACAACAATGTATGCAGTTGAACTTCTCGGTATTCCGTGAAGGTCAAGCAATGAATGAAGGTCTAGATCAGTTGAAAGCAATTCGTGAGCGTCTACAATTTGCTCGTTTAGATGACAAGTCGTCTGAATTTAATACTCAGCGAATTGAGTGTCTAGAATTGGACAACTTGATGGAAACTGCTTACGCAACTGCTGTGGCTGCGAACTATCGTACAGAAAGCCGTGGTGCGCACTGTCGATTTGACTTCCCAGATCGTGATGACGAAAACTGGTTATGTCACTCAATCTACAACCCGGAAACTGAAGCGATGGCGAAGCGTGATGTGAACTTTGCGCCAGTTACTCGTGAAGCATTCCCACCTAAAGCGCGTACTTACTAGGAGCTCAACGATGGCAACATTAGAACTTTCTGTTTATCGTTATAATCCTGATGTGGACAATGCACCACATATGCAGGATTACACTCTAGAGGTGGAAGAAGGCCGCGATATGATGATCTTGGATGCTCTTTTAAAATTAAAAGAGAAAGATCCAACGTTAGCATTTCGTCGTTCATGCCGTGAAGGTGTTTGTGGCTCGGATGGCCTAAACATGAACGGTAAAAATGGCCTAGCATGTATTACTCCGGTTTCTGCTCTGCAAAAGGGTGGCAAGGGTAAGATTGTTATCCGCCCATTACCAGGTTTACCTGTTGTTCGTGATTTAGTCATTGATATGACTCAATTCTACAAACAATATGAAAAGGTAAAACCATTCTTAATCAATGATACACCAGCCGCTGGAGAGCGTTTACAATCGATTGAAGAGCGTGAAAAGCTTGATGGTTTATATGAGTGTATTTTATGTGCTTGTTGTTCGACTTCATGTCCTTCTTTCTGGTGGAACCCAGATAAGTTCATTGGTCCAGCAGGCCTACTCCATGCATATCGTTTCTTAGTGGATAGCCGTGATACGGCGACTGACGAGCGTCTAGCTGACTTAGACGATGCGTTTAGTGTATTCCGCTGTCACGGTATCATGAACTGTGTTAACGTGTGTCCAAAAGGTCTTAATCCAACTAAGGCAATCGGTCACATTAAATCTATGTTGTTAAATCGAGCGGTTTAACGCATATTTAACACCGTAAGATGGCAAGCCTAGCTTGCCATCTTGTTTTGTCTGACTAATATCTGCGCTAGAGAAAGGGCTAATAAATGCACGAAGGTGTGATGAAGGCGTGGCTTGAATCTTCACATTTATACGGCGGTAACGTTGCCTATGTAGAAGATTTGTATGAAGCGTATCTTGACGATGCGACTTCAGTGCCACAAGAATGGCGAGAGGTGTTTGAGCAACTACCACGCGTAGAAGGCGTTGATGTTGAAGTCAAACATTCGGAAGTAAAAGCACAATTTGCGGAACTTGCTGCAACTAAGCATAAGCAAGTTATCGTCGCATCAGAAGGTGCGGCAGACGCGAAGCAAGTAAGAGTGCTGCAGTTAATTAACGCTTTTAGATTCAGGGGCCACCAAAACGCCAGCTTAGATCCACTCGGTCTTTGGAAGCGTGAGCGTGTTCGTGACTTAGAGCTGGATTATCACGAGTTAACAGATGCAGATCTCGATAAAGAATATAATGTAGGTTCGTTTGCTTGTGGTCAAGAGACCATGAAGCTCAGGGATTTATACGAAGCACTTAAAAAAACCTATTGTGGTTCTATCGGTGCGGAGTACATGCATATAACTTCTACCGAAGAAAAACGTTGGTTACAACAACGTCTCGAGTCTTCTTTTTCACAACCTAAGTTTAGTGCTGAAGCTAAAATGCGTCTTTTCAAAGGACTCACTGCGGCAGATGGTCTAGAAAAATATTTAGGGGCAAAATTCCCAGGTGCCAAACGTTTCTCTCTTGAAGGCGGTGATGCGTTAGTTCCGATGTTGAAGGAACTTATTCACAGAGCAGGGGAAAGTGGTCAAGAAGAAGTCGTTATTGGTATGGCTCACCGTGGTCGTTTAAATGTGTTGATTAACGTGATGGGTAAGAACCCACAAGTGTTATTCGATGAGTTTGCGGGTAAATACGGTGCATCAGCAGGCTCTGGTGATGTTAAATACCACATGGGTTTCTCTTCAGACTTTGCAACTAAAGGTGGCAAAGTGCACATGGCGTTGGCGTTTAACCCATCTCACCTAGAAATTGTAAACCCGGTTGTTATGGGTTCAGTTCGGGCACGATTAGATCGCTTAAGCTGTAAAACAGGTTCTAAAGCACTTCCAGTCACGATTCACGGCGACTCAGCAATTGCTGGTCAAGGTGTGGTACAAGAAACGTTTAACTTGTCACAAACTCGCGCTTTTGGTGTGGGTGGTTCAATTCGCATTGTCGTAAATAACCAATTAGGTTTCACGACATCGAAACAAGAAGACGTGCGTTCAACTGAATACTGTACAGACATTGCGAAAATGGTTCAGGCTCCAATTTTCCATGTCAATTCTGACGATCCGGAAGCAGTTGCATTTGTTACTCAGGTAGCGCTTGATTTCCGTAACCAGTTCCGTCGCGATGTAGTTATTGATCTTGTGTGTTATCGTCGTCATGGTCACAACGAGGCAGATGAGCCAAATGCTACTCAGCCGTTGATGTATCAAAAAATCAAAAAGCACCCAGTCCCTCGTGAGATATACGCAAGTAAACTCGTAAGCGAAGGCTTAATTAGTGCAGATGAAGCGAAACAAATCGCTGAAGAGTATCGTGAAGGTCTAGATAAAGGTGTGTGTGTTGTTGAAGAAATTCAAAAAGACACTAAGCATTCTTCGGATTGGTCGAAATTTGTTGGTCATGATTGGGATACGCCTTATAACGCAAGCGTTCCATTAGCGAAACTGACTGAACTTGCTCAAGTAGTAGCGAGTTACCCTGCAGGTCACAAAGCGCAATCACGTGTTGCCAAAATTTACGAAGACCGTAAGTCGATGGCCAGTGGTGAAAAGCCGCTCGATTGGGGCATGGCAGAAACACTTGCGTATGCCACATTAGTTGACGCAGGTATTGATGTGCGAATGACAGGCCAGGACTCAGGTCGTGGTACATTCTTCCACCGCCATGCAGTTGTTCACAACCAAAAAGACGCATCAGTTTATTTACCACTACAAAACATCCGTGAAGGCCAAGGCGCGTTTGAGGTTTATGACTCAGTATTATCTGAAGAAGCCGTGTTAGCGTTTGAATATGGTTATGCAACAGCAGAACCAACTTCGTTAGTGCTTTGGGAAGCACAATTTGGTGACTTTGCGAATGGTGCTCAAGTTGTATTCGATCAATTCTTAAGCTCTGGTGAGCAAAAGTGGGGTCGTTTATGTGGTTTGACTATCATGTTGCCTCACGGTTATGAAGGTCAAGGCCCAGAGCACAGTTCTGCGCGTCTCGAGCGTTTCTTACAATTGTGTGCGGATCACAATATGCAAGTGTGTGTTCCTACAACGCCTGCACAAGTATATGCAATGCTTCGCCGACAATCTGTGCGTCCATTACGTCGTCCATTGATTGTAATGACACCAAAGTCTTTATTACGTCATCCATTAGCCATTTCCTCATTAGAAGAGCTAGCCAATGGCGTTTATCAGAATATGATTGATGAAATCGATGATATTAATCCAACAAACGTTGAGCGTGTTGTATTCTGTAGCGGTAAAGTCTACTACGATTTGTTACAAGAACGTCGTAAGCAAGAATTGAATAACATTGCTATCGTACGTGTAGAGCAATTATATCCTTTCCCACATAAGGAAATGGATGAAATTATGGCTCGTTATCAGCACGTACGTGATTTTGTATGGTGTCAAGAAGAACCACAGAACCAAGGTGCATGGTATTGTTCTCAGCATCACTTCTGGCAAGCGATCCCGAAAGGCGCTGCATTGAAGTATGCAGGTCGTGCAGCATCGGCAGCTCCTGCGTGTGGTTACCTTTCTACACATAATAAAGAACAGACCGCGTTGGTTGCAGACGCATTAACTATCGAGAAATAAGGGATAGAAGATGGCTATTGAAATTAAAGTTCCTGTATTGCCAGAATCCGTTGCAGACGCAACCGTAGCAACGTGGCATGTTAACGTTGGTGACACAGTAGAGCGTGACCAAAATCTAGTTGACATCGAAACAGATAAAGTAGTTCTTGAAGTCGTTGCGCCAGAAGCTGGCGTAATCACTGAAATTTTACATGAAGAAGGTGCGACAGTACTTGGTCAGCAAGTTATCGCATTGGTTGGTGCGGCAGGTGAACAACCAGCAGCACCTGCGCAAAAAACAGAAAAGCCAGCAGCGGCATCAGCATCAGAAGGTAAAGAAGTGGACATTAAAGTACCAGTACTTCCAGAATCAGTAGCAGACGCTACGATTGCAACTTGGCACGTTCAACCGGGTGAAGCGGTTTCTCGTGACCAAAACCTAGTTGACATTGAAACTGACAAAGTAGTTCTTGAAGTTGTAGCACCAGAAGATGGTGTCATGGGCGAACACGTCCATGCAGAAGGTGAAACAGTGCTTGCTGAGCAAGTTATCGGCAAATTGATCGCTGGTGCACAAGCTAGTTCTGCTCCAGTTGCCGCGGCTCCTGCTGCAACATCAAGCGACGATAGCAATGATGTGCTTACGCCATCTGTGCGTCGTTTGATTGCTGAGAAAGGCCTAGATGCATCGAAAATTAAAGGTTCTGGTAAAGGTGGTCGCATCACTAAAGAAGATGTTGATGCGTTCCTAAAAGCCCCTGCACCTGCAAAAGCCTCAACAGCAACTAAAGCTGCGCCAGCGGTTGCACTTGGTGAGCGTACCCAAAAACGTGTACCGATGACTCGTCTTCGTAAAACAATTGCAAACCGTCTACTAGAAGCGAAAAACTCAACCGCCATGTTGACGACATTCAACGAAGTGAACATGAAGCCGATCATGGATCTTCGTAAGCAATACCAAGACGTGTTTGAAAAGCGTCACGGTATTCGTTTAGGTTTTATGTCTTTCTATGTAAAAGCCGTTGTTGAAGCATTGAAGCGCTTCCCAGAAGTGAATGCATCAATTGATGGCGATGATATCGTTTATCACAACTATTTTGACGTTAGTATTGCTGTATCTACACCTCGTGGTTTAGTTACTCCAGTGCTTCGTGATTGCGATAAGCTTTCAGTCGCTGAGATTGAGAAAGGTATTAAAGAGCTTGCTATTAAAGGTCGTGATGGCAAGCTTACGGTTGAAGATATGACAGGTGGTAACTTCACGATTACTAATGGTGGCGTGTTTGGTTCATTATTGTCTACGCCAATCATCAACTTACCACAGTCGTCTATTCTTGGTATGCACAAGATCCAAGATCGTCCAATGGCGGTTGATGGTAAAGTAGAAATTCTACCTATGATGTATTTAGCGCTAAGCTATGACCACCGTCAAATTGATGGTAAAGAATCGGTAGGCTTCTTGGTAACAATCAAAGAGTTGCTAGAAGATCCAACTCGTCTGCTTTTAGACGTTTAATCGTTAGATTAAAAAACAAGCTGCACACTAAGTTGTGCAGCTTTTTTTTGCGCCTTTGGTCTAAGTGGGGTTTTCATGAAAGCCTATGAGATCTATACTAGACGCGCAATTTGGGATAGCTGATTATTTGCATAAATATTCAGCCTTTTTAGTACAAAAAATTGGATAAAACGTCATGAATTTGCATGAGTACCAGGCTAAACAATTGTTTGCCGAATATGGTTTACCAGTGTCTGAGGGATTCGCCTGTGATACACCTCAGGAAGCTGTAGAAGCTGCCGGAAAAATCGGTGGTGACAAGTGGGTTGTTAAGTGTCAAGTGCACGCGGGTGGCCGCGGCAAAGCAGGTGGTGTTAAGCTTGCTGACAGCAAAGATGAGATCAGAGCATTCGCTGAAAAATGGCTTGGCAAAAACCTTGTTACTTATCAAACAGATGAGAAAGGTCAGCCGGTAGCTAAAATTCTAGTTGAAAGCTGCACTGATATTGCAAACGAATTATACCTAGGTGCTGTTGTTGACCGTTCGACTCGTCGTATCGTGTTCATGGCATCTACAGAAGGTGGTGTTGAGATCGAGCAAGTTGCTGAAGAAACACCAGAACTGATCCACAAAGTAGCGATTGACCCACTCGTTGGTCCTCAAGCTTACCAAGGCCGTGAACTTGCGTTCAAATTGGGTCTTGACGCTAATCAAGTTAAACAATTCACTAAGGTTTTCTTAGGCCTAGCGAATATGTTTATCGATCACGATTTCGCATTATTAGAAATTAACCCGCTAGTAATCACCGATCAAGGTAACTTACACTGCCTAGATGGTAAAATCGGCGTAGACGGTAACGCATTATTCCGTCAACCGAAAATCCGTGGTTTTCACGATCCATCTCAAGAAGATGCACGTGAAGCTCACGCAGCAAGTTTCGAACTTAACTACGTTGCACTTGATGGTAATGTAGGTTGTATGGTTAACGGTGCTGGCCTTGCAATGGGCACAATGGACATCGTAAACCTACACGGTGGTAAACCAGCTAACTTCCTTGATGTTGGTGGTGGCGCGACGAAAGAGCGTGTTGCTGAAGCATTCAAGATCATCCTTTCAGATGATAACGTTAAAGCAGTATTGGTTAACATCTTCGGTGGTATCGTGCGTTGTGACATGATTGCAGAAGGTATTATCGGTGCGGTTAAAGAAGTTGGCGTAAACGTACCAGTGGTTGTACGTCTTGAAGGTACTAACGCTGAACTTGGTCGCGAAGTACTAGCTAACTCAGGTCTAGACATCATTGCTGCTGAGTCGCTAACAGATGCAGCTGTGAAAGTAGTTGCAGCAGCGGAGGGCAAATAATGTCAGTTTTAATTAACAAAGACACAAAAGTAATCTGTCAAGGTTTTACTGGTGGTCAAGGTACTTTCCACTCTGAGCAAGCGCTTCAGTACGGTACTCAAATGGTTGGTGGTGTGTCTCCAGGTAAAGGTGGTACAACACATTTAGGCCTTCCAGTATTCAATACCGTTCGTGAAGCAGTAGAATCAACAGGCGCAACAGCATCGGTTATCTATGTTCCTGCAGCGTTCTGTAAAGATGCTATTTTAGAAGCAATCGACGCAGGTATTCAGTTGATCGTTTGTATCACTGAAGGTATCCCAACGTTAGACATGGTTGACGTAAAAGTTAAGCTTGAAGAAACTGGCGTTCGTATGATTGGTCCTAACTGCCCAGGTGTAATCACACCAGGACAATGTAAAATTGGTATCATGCCTGGCCACATTCACTTACCAGGTAAAGTAGGTATCGTATCTCGTTCTGGTACGCTTACTTATGAAGCAGTTAAACAAACAACAGACGCTGGCTTCGGTCAATCTACGTGTGTAGGCATTGGTGGCGATCCAATTCCTGGAACAAACTTCATCGACGTGTTGAAGATGTTCCAAGACGATCCACAAACTGAGGCTATCGTGATGATCGGTGAGATCGGTGGTAATGCTGAAGAAGAAGCTGCCGAGTTTATCAAGCACAACGTTACTAAGCCAGTAGTGTCTTACATTGCCGGTGTTACTGCACCAGCTGGTAAGCGTATGGGCCACGCCGGTGCAATCATTGCAGGTGGTAAAGGTACAGCGGATGAGAAATTTGCTGCGCTTGAAGCGGCTGGTGTAAAAACTGTTCGCTCTCTTGCAGACATCGGTGCTGCACTAAAAGAAAAAGCAGGTTGGTAAACAATCTGTAGAAAAGGCCCGCGACGGGCCTTTTTTGTTTCTAGCGAACAACGTTACATTTCTAGTAAACCTTTCTGACCGACTTCAATTGTGACTCGCTTCATTGGCTCATCTAATCTAAGCGTCTATACTTTCTGTGAAAATGGGTAAACTAACCCAATTCATCGTTTGTAAATTCATTTTTTACATTCAATAACTCAGATTTTTAAATTCTGAGGTTTTGTGGCCAAAGAGAATTAATTTAGTAATACGGTAATTGGGAATACTGATAGGTACTATAACCTAGAGATCTAAATTCTATGCGCATTATTTTTAGTTTTGCTTCGTGGTATCGGTTTCTTAGCGCTGTAATGTTGAGTTCGTTTTTATTGTTAAGTAGTTTTCATGTCACTGCGGATGATGACCAAATACAAGGCATATCAGAACGGAGGGCATTAGAGCAACAAGTTCTTATGTCGCCACTGTCTAATCTGAATGAACTGAGAAACAAGCTCTCTTTTTCTAAATTGACGATAGAAGACCAAATATATTTGGAAACACTCATTGCAAGAATTCACTTTTTTAAAGGTGAGATTGAGTTGGCAAACGATTATTTTGACAAGGCACAAGCGAAACTGGTCAATGGCTCCTCAAATTGGGGGACTGGGTATTTTTACCTTTATCGTGCCTTTTTTGCAATTGAACAAGGTAGTTTGGATGAAGCTAAGCGGTTAATTGCACTTTCGCGAGACAATTTCACTAATATCAAAGAATCTAATATGCTTGCGAGGGTATCCGCGATAGAAGGGATTATTCATATTTGGCGTGAGGAATATGCACAAGCATTAGCTACACTTCAAGACGCCCATGCTTATATATTAAAAAATGATGTTGAAACGACGACTCAACTTGTTGTAGTTGATGCATTGACCGCGTACTACGCCACCTTAAAATATTATGAGAAAGGTATAGAGCTAGCGTATCAAGCAGATAATTTGGCCAAAAACGCCAGTAACATTCTAGATGGTTTACCTGCTAAATATAATCTTTGTTTAATCCTATTGCGTAAGTCACTATTAAATCAAGCACAAGAGTGTTATCTCGATATGAATGAGGTGGCTATTGAGTTTAATCTACCTAGGTATAAGTTCTGGGCGCCGTCAGGTCTTGGCAAAGTCGCAATAGAACAGGGGGAATATCAAAAGGCCCTCGATTATTTTAAAGTCGCTCAATCATTTGAATCGCAGGCGATTATTAACCCAGCACATTTAATCGTGTTACGTAATAATCAAGCGCGAGCGCTCTCTCAGTTAGGTCGACATTCCGATGCAGATAAACAAGTGAGAAGTGCACTAGATATAGTCAAAAACTACCACAGCCCTCTTAATAATCGTTATTTACGTCAAACATTACGTTTAAAAGCGGATATCCTTGAAAATGCCGGTAAGCTGAAAGAATCGATTGGGGTGTACCATCAATTTATCGGATTATTAGAAGAATCAGAGTTAGATACAAAACGAATATTAGAACAGGAAGCAAAAAGCTTTTATGAGGCAGAGCATCATAAATTGCGGCTAGCTTTAAGTGATCAAAAAAATGCAACGCAGGCCGCTGAACTTAAAGAGTTGCAACATCAAAAGTCGCTTACTTTAGCCTATATTCTAGTGTTTTTTACGACCATAATGAGTGCGCTCGTTTTTTGGTATTTCCAGCGGCAATTGAAACTAAATCGACTGAAGTTTTTTTCAAAAGATCCCTTAACGGGTTTATATAATCGCCTCTATTTACATGACCGTCTTGAGGCGATGATCCAGGAACATAAGCCATTTTGTATCATAACGTTAGATCTTAACGATTTTAAACGATTTAATGATAAATTTGGCTACCTAGTCGGTGATGAGGTATTGCGCCAATTAGCCAACTCGCTAAGAGAAAGCTTCCGCGAGTCAGAGGATATTGTCGTTAGAAGTGGTGGTGAAGAATTTGTGATTTTGTGTGCTCAAGCACAGGCCAATGGTATAGGCCAACGCTTAGAGTCGGTGCGGCATCGTTTAGGTGACAAAACTAAGCAAATGGTCGATGTGGAAGTAGAGTTTTCTACTCAAGTTATTATCTATCAGCATCAAGGATTAACGTCGTTACTTGTGCAAATTGATAACGCATTACGAACGTCAAAAAGGAAGAGCTCTTCCTGAATTAGGTGGGGGCCTATTTCAGCGCTTCTCGTTCTTTTCGGTACTGTGCGCGCTAATTTGGGAAGGTAAGACCTTTCAAATTAGCGCAAAAAGTCCTGGGAACACGGTGCTAATCCCTCAGCATAAGTTTTACAGTCTTTTAAACTACTTTATTGACTTAAATGCCTGCTGAGGCCACACATCTTCTTGTGGATTAATGGTCTAACGCACTCGCGTAATCAACTTAATAATCATAACTAATATGTTGATAGAAGCGGACATTAATATCTTGCTTTTCAGGCACGATGGGTAATTTAGCCGCAACATCTCGGATTGTTGCTTCGACATTATTCATGAATTTACCGTAACCCATATCATGCTTGTCCGTCGTTTTCGCGACAACGACAAAATGCATCATTTCTGCGAGTTTTTTCTCGTTAAAAATGACCGAGACTTGTTTTTCAGCGCTCGTGACATCAAAGCTGAGTTTCTGTAGTTCACGATTAGAATCAGACTTATCAAATTTACTACTGCGTACAATTGGTAGTTTTCCATCGGCGACCATAGCGCATAGATCTAGGTTTCTCCCAGCGCAGCTACCTAAAAACGTATCTGCGATTTGATTATAAAACTGACCATAATCGCCGTCGCTTGCTAATGTGTTAAAATGCATTTTTATTGCACGTGTCACGGGAATGCTAAACGTCACGTAGGTCATCTCTGAGTGATTTTCTGGCAATACACAACCGCGAGCTTGATAGCGAGGATAGAGCGCGCGTAACTTATAACCATATGATTCTTTGTTTCCCTTAGCTTTGGCAAAAAGATCATACGTCAGGTGTTGGTGATCGCGAAGTCGGAATTGAATGTTTGATTCAGGTAAGACGCTTTTCAGTTCAGCAAGCACTTTACGTACTCTAGCGTGAAAGTTTGCTGCTTGTGCACGGAGCTCTTCACCAGTAGCTAAGAATAGGATACGTATTTTTCGTGCTTTCCACGTTTCATCAAAATAGCTCTTATGCGCCTCATGGTAACGAGGGTTATAGAAAAACAACATCTGCTTTTCTGTCTGCATTGTGTACGGCTCTTCATGAAACCGAACTACTGGCAATTTGTCATTAGCAATCAAATGTACGTTGTGTAATTCGAATTCATCACATAAGGCAAAAAGCTGTCTAGCTACGCGGTCGTAGCAAGCGCCTAAATTATCAAAGTAACGGTAGAAAGAATCTTCTGGTTTAAATTCCGCTAGAATATATTGATTATTACGAGCGTGAGACGGTATATAGACACGGTGTAAATTCATAGAAGCCATTTGGTTGTTCCCTGTAACTGCTTTCAATGTGAGCACTATAGGCAGTTTCCATGACTGTTTTATTGCGCTAGAACAAAAAGCGTCATATTTTCTAATTTTGGCTTTGATCTGACGCAAACTTTAGTGGTTCGTCAGAGGGATCTCATGCAACACAGGTACTTTCATAGGGAGATTTGTAAAGTTTTTCAGCTTATGCTTTTAAGCGCTGTAAGTTAGCTAAAGTTTTTGTAATAATGTGGCAGTATTTATTCGCATTGCATAGAGGATGCTACCCTTATGGCGGAGATTGAAAATCGCCCGAGTAATTTTATTCGAAACATTATTGATGAAGATCTAAAATCAGGAAAGCACAGCCGTATCCATACGCGTTTTCCACCAGAGCCAAATGGCTTTTTGCACATTGGTCATGCTAAGTCCATTTGTTTGAATTTTGGTATTGCACAAGATTATCAAGGTCAGTGTAATCTGCGTTTTGATGATACGAATCCAGAAAAAGAAGACATCAATTACGTAAAATCTATTCAAGAAGACGTTAAGTGGTTAGGGTTTAATTGGAGTGGTGATATCTGCTATTCGTCGGGCTATTTTGAAAAGTTACATGGCTATGCCGTTGAACTTATCCAAAAAGGTCTGGCATATGTGTGTTTCCTTTCTCCTGATGAAGCACGAGAGTACCGTGGAACATTGACTGAGCCTGGCAGAAATAGCCCTTATCGCGATACGTCGATTGAAGAAAACTTAGCGCTATTTGCAAAAATGCGTAAAGGAGAGTTCAAAGAAGGCGAGTGCGTGTTGCGAGCAAAAATTGATATGGCTAGCTCGTTTATTGTACTTCGAGATCCAATCATTTATCGGATTAAGTTTGCTCATCATCATCAAACGGGTGATGCGTGGTGCATCTACCCAATGTATGACTTTACTCATTGCATATCCGATGCGTTAGAGGGGATTACGCATTCCTTGTGTACGTTAGAGTTCCAAGATAATCGCCGTTTATATGATTGGGTACTCGATAATATTTCTATCGAATGTCATCCTCAACAAATCGAGTTTTCACGTTTAAATCTCGAATATACAGTAATGTCTAAGCGTAAACTTAATGACTTAGTGGTTAAGGGACACGTTGAAGGCTGGGATGACCCTCGCATGCCAACAATCGCAGGATTACGTCGTCGCGGTTATACTCCGGCTTCTATCCGCGAGTTCTGTAAGCGGATCGGTATTACGAAGCAAGATAATATGGTTGAAATGGGCATGCTAGAAGCGTGTATTCGTGAAGATTTAAACGAAAACGCCCCTCGAGCCATGGCAGTTCTTGATCCAGTTAAAATTGTGATTGAAAACTTTGACGTCAACACGGTTGAAGAGATCTCTGCACCAAATCATCCAAATATCGAATCAATGGGTTCGCGAATCTTACCGTTTACAAAAGAGCTATTCATTGAGCGAGAAGACTTTCGCGTAGAAGCAAACAAACATTATAAGCGCCTAGTTTTGGGTAAAGAGGTTCGTTTGCGAAACGCTTATGTGATTAAAGCCGAGCGAGTTGAAGAAGACGCCCAAGGTAATATCACGACAATCTATTGCTCTTACGACCCAGAAACACTAGGTAAAAACCCAAGTGATGGTCGCAAAGTAAAAGGGGTAATTCATTGGGTGAGCGCAAGTCACGCGGTCGATGCCCAAGTGCATCAATACGATCGCCTATGTAACGTTGCGAATCCTGCGGCAGCTGAAGATTTCACCGCGACACTTAATCCAGATTCACTTGTTGTGATTAATGGCGCTAAAGTAGAGCCTTCACTTGCGAATGCTAAAGCTGAGCAAGGTTATCAATTTGAACGTTTGGGATATTATTGTCGAGACAATAAAGCGCAGGGTTTAGTGTTTAACCAGACGGTGGGATTACGAGACTCTTGGGCGAAAATGGATCAAGATAACTAATCAGATTGTATGATTAAGTATGGTCAGCAAGTAAAGAAAAGCGGCATTTAAGCCGCTTTTTTATGCACTTCGCGGATACAAATCTTCAATGATACATTAACCAAATGTGAGGAACGAATTAATTTAGGTTATGCTCATTGCTAGAAAAAGCCGCGGGTTAACGCGGCTTTCTAACTAACACGGTGTTGAAACTACTATGATTAGTTATTGTTTTCTTCTGCATATTTTTTACACGCAACAACATCATTACATTCACCATATAAATAAAGGGAATGATTAGTAAGTTTAATGCCATTGCTGTTGGCGATTTGATCCTGACGATCTTCAATTACTTCGTCTTCAAACTCAACAACACGACCACATTTTAGACAAACTAAATGATCATGATGTGAAGCACCTGCTAATTCGAAAACGGACTTGCCACCTTCGAAGTGGTGACGCGTCACGATACCGGCGTCATCGAACTGGTTCAGAACTCGATAAACTGTTGCTAAGCCGATTTCTTCGCCTTTATCTAACAAGATTTTGTATACGTCTTCAGCGCTGATGTGTTGGTTATCAGGAGACTGAAGGATCTCTAAGATCTTGATTCGTGGCAATGTAACCTTCAACCCGGCTTTTTTAAGTTCTAAGTTATGATCAGTCATTAAATCTGTCTCAATTTGGCTTTTAATTATATTATGTAGTTGTCCGCACGACTGGACCTACTAAGCATAACGTGCTGCCGCATTTTATGCAAAACTATCCGGCACTTATCGCGCTTTGGTTAGTCTTCTAATTCGCTTAGGCACATTTCTTCATAAACTTGTGCACACCACGCTTTTATACGTGATTCAGTTAATTCAGGTTGGCGATCTTCATCGATACCTAAACCAACAAAATGATTATCATCCGCCATGCCTTTAGATGCTTCAAAATTGTAGCCATCTGTTGACCAATGACCAACAACAATCGCTCCCTTTTTAGTCACGATGTCATTAACCATACCCATTGCATCTAAGAAGTACTCTGCGTAATCCTCTTGGTCTCCACAACCAAAAATCGCAACTAATTTTCCGTCGAAGTCGATTTCCTCTAACTCTGGGAAAAAATCGTCCCAATCACACTGCGCTTCACCGTAATACCAGGTTGGAATTCCAAACAGGAGTAAATCGAACTCTGCAATATCTTCTTTAGAACTTTTCGCGATGTCTTTAACATCAACGAGTTTTTTACCAAGTTCTTTTTGAATTAATTTTGCAACGTGCTCTGTGTTGCCAGTGTCACTGCCGAAAAAAATACCTACGCTTGCCATTTGCGTGATTACCTTCTATCTATTAATCGCTAATTTTTCTTGTAATATGGTTTCGATTAACGCGCTTCGACTAATGTTTTGCGCTTCTGCCATATCACTTAAAGCTTGATATAATTCAGATGAAACTTTGAACTCAATACGTTTTAAACCGCGAGCTCGGTCACGTTTCATCTGATTTCGTTTGTTGACCTTAAGTTGTACTTCCCGTGGAAGCGGGTTGGTTTTAGGTCTACCTGGACGTTTTTCATTTTCGAACAGGTCTATCGTGGTTCTATCTGAATCTGCTTTCGCCATGATTAGCCGACACCTGCACCTGTCCAAAAAACTTGAATTAATCCTTTGGCAATAAAGCCAGCACAACCTAAAAATAACACCAACCAAACGATCTGACGCCCAAAAAGCGGCACTTGGCCCTTTTTCAAAACGTCTTGGATAGCCATGCCTATAAAAAAGAAAATCCCAGCCAAGCCGAAGTATAGGCCAATGGTCTCAATTTCGTTGATAAAGATGTCAACCATGCTCTAAAACCCGTAAATAAATCGCGCGGTACTATACCACAAGAAAAACGATAAATTTAATATTGCGTGAGAAATTCAGCGTGATCATTGAAGAAAATCAATAATTGCTTTATTTACTGCCACGGGTTTTTCAGCGTGTAACCAATGCCCAACGCCATGGATTACTTTTCCTTTTGCGTTAGAGAACAGCTTTGCAATGACTTCTTTATGTTCAATTAAAATGTAGTCAGACATGCTACCCTTTATGAATAGAGTTTCACATAAACAAGAATCATTTGCATCAATATTGCTTAATATTTTTCCATACTCCTGGTGAATTGTGTGTATGTTGAATCGCCAGTTGAGCACGCCCTCATCATTTTTCACTAAGCTTTTGAGTAAAAACTGACGAACACCAACCTCGTTAATAAACCTAGCCAAAATCTCATCCGCTTGTTTTCGAGTCACAATTTTTTCATTTGCTACGGCAAACAACCCATTGAAAATCGCTTCGTGGCGACTATGATACGACACAGGCGCGATATCTAGTATGACCAGCTTTTCGACGATATTAGGTGCGATGTGTGCAATTTGCATTGCCACTTTTCCACCCATAGAATGACCGACAAAATGGGCTTTGTTAATCGCGAGATGTGCAAGTGTGTCGAGTACGTCCTGAGCCATAGCAGGGTAGCTATGTAAAGGAGAGTGCGCAGAAAGACCATGATTTCTGAGGTCGAGATTAATTACCACAAAATGTTCTGCCAACGCCTTGGCGATGACATTTAGGTTTTCTAGCGAACCGAAGAGACCATGAATAAGTACAACGGCAGGACGAGATTGTAATAAATGTTCGTTGTGAAGCTGATAGTTTAATAACATAACGAAAACCAAAATTTGTTTAGTGACTATTTTGCCAGTATCAAAGGCTTTTTCAAAGCCGTAGAGGAATAAGTGAAATAAGGATATACTTGAATAAACTGAGTACATAATCAGTATAGGAACAGCATGAAGAACATAGAAATAGACGACGAATTATATCAATACATTGCAAGTAATACGCAAAGCATAGGCGAAAGTGCCTCGACAATTTTACGTCGTTTATTAAATCTAACACCAAATTCCACGCTAATAATCAAAGAAACGACAAGCGCAAAAGTTGATTTACCAATTGAAAAACAAGATTCAGCTGCGAATGTCACAACGATGTCAAAATCGCCAGCTAGTGTTTTCAATGTTTTAAATAAAGAAGAATTGGCAATGCAAAAAGGGGTTGTGGGACGCTTTTTGTTTATTCTTTCTGCGTTGTATCGTACACATAAAAAAGCCTTCTCCTGTGTATTAGATATAAAGGGAAGAGACCGAATTTACTTTGCAACAAGCAAAGACGCTTTACTTGAAAGTGGCAGTAGTATGAATCCAAAAGAGATTGAAGGTAGTGAATTTTGGGTCATGACCAATTCAAATACAACCAGAAAGAAAATGATGTTACACGAAGTCGCATTGGCACTGGGCTATACCGAGTCTCAAGCTGAGCGGATCCGTGACTACCTTTAAGGACTAAAAAGGAAATACTATGGCATTACACCCAGGCGCTGGCAAAATTGCACCAAAAGCACAGTTGGCAAACATTCCAAAACTTGTGTCTGCATACTATCTTAATGAACCAGATTTAGAACAGTTCCCAGAGCAACGGGTTGAATTTGGTACTTCAGGTCACCGTGGTTGTTCTTATGATGTTAAATTTAACGAATCTCATATTTTGGCAGTCACTCAGGCTATTTGTGATTATCGTAAGGCAAACAATATCTTCGGCCCACTTTTCCTTGGAAAAGACACTCATGCACTTTCTGAAGCTGCCTTCAACTCGGCGATTGAAGTGCTGGTCGCAAACGAAGTTCAAGTTATTACGCAAGAAAATGACGATTTTACGCCAACGCCAGTAATAAGCCATGCCATTGTAACTCACAATAAAACCCATCCTCATGAAATTGCGGATGGTATTGTTGTGACGCCATCGCATAACCCACCAGAGGATGGTGGATTTAAGTACAATCCTCCTAATGGCGGTCCCGCGGATACCGATGTAACGAAGTGGATTGAAGACAGAGCAAACCAATTGTTGCTTGAAGAACTGGTTGAAGTTGAGTTGTTTCCTTATGCAAAAGCAAAACGCTCGGGCTTCATTAAGTATCAAGATTTAGTCACACCCTATGTTAAGGATCTTGAAAAAATAATTGACATGGAAGCGATTAAAAAAGCAAATGTGTCAATTGGGATTGATCCCTTAGGAGGTTCGGGGATTAACTTTTGGCCTGTGATTGCTAAGCATTATGGCTTGAATATCACCGTCGTCAATGAGCAAGTGGATCCTCGTTTTGCGTTTATGCCGTTGGATAAAGATGGCAAAATACGCATGGATTGCTCGTCGCCCTATGCCATGGCGAACTTAATCGCATTGAAAGATGATTACGATATTGGTATCGGAAATGACCCCGATTACGATCGTCATGGTATCGTAACCAAAGATGGCTTAATGAATCCAAATCACTATTTAGCTGTAGCAATTGATTATCTAGTCACGCATCGGACCAGTTGGCCAACGACATTAAAAATAGGAAAAACTCTTGTATCGAGTGGCATGATCGACAAAGTTGTTCAAGCGTTAGGTAAACAAGTCTACGAAGTTCCGGTTGGTTTTAAATGGTTCGTTGATGGACTCGCAGAGGAAACGTTGGCGTTTGGTGGTGAAGAAAGTGCAGGGGCTTCATTTTTACGTAAAGATGGCTCGGTATGGAATACCGATAAAGACGGTTTTATTCTCGGTTTACTTGCCGCTGAAATATTAGCGGTCACTGGTAAAACGCCTTCAGCACGTTATAAAGAGTTTGAAGCGCAATTCGGTGCGCCAACATACAAGCGAATTGATGCACCGACTACAAGTTCTGCTAAAGCGAAACTAAAAGCGTTGAAAGCAAGTGATGTAAAAGCGAAGACCTTAGCTGGTGATGCAATTACGCAAATTCTAACTCATGCGCCAGGTAATGGAGCAGCAATTGGTGGATTAAAGGTCGTTACTGAGTCGGGTTGGTTCGCAGCTCGTCCATCAGGTACCGAAGACATTTACAAAATATATTTAGAATCATTTAAAGGGGAAGCCCATTTAAATGAGCTCGAAAAAGCGGCTAAAGCACTAGTCGATAGTGTGATTGGTTAAACTAAACAAGAATCTTAAGGCCATACCTGTGTATGGCCTTTTTTATCTCTCACAGGGTGACAGTATGTACCTAGAAAAATTAAAGAAAGATGGCGATTTTTTAACATTGACGCGGGAAAATGAGTGGCATTTAGAACCGTGCGCATTTTCACTTGACAATGGCACTCAAGTTAATGTGCTCGATACGGGGGTGATTGAGTTTATTCCGAAAAAACCAGGTAACAAAGACATTGTTTTATCCTCTGGTGTGCATGGCAATGAAACCGCGCCAATTGAAATCTGCGCAGAGTTAATTTCAAACTTAATTCTCGAAAAAATCGAAGCGTCGCATCGTGTTTTATTTATTTTTGGTAACCCTGCATCAATGAACATTGCAAAACGATTCGTTGAAGAAAACATGAATCGATTATTTAGCGGTAGTCATTCTAAAGGGGAAGGCCTAATAAACAAAGAGCGCGTTCACGCTAAGAAGCTTGAGTCTTACATTCGAGATTTTTTTACTCGCGTTGAGGCGGGGCGTTATCGTTGTCACTATGATTTGCATACCGCTATCCGTGGCTCTAAAAATGAAAAATTTGCTGTATATCCATTCTTACATGGAAAGCCATGGAAAAAAGATCAGTTACAGTTTTTGCTCGCGTGCGGTGTAAATACGGTATTGATGATGCAGTCCTCTGCCACGACCTTTAGTTATTTTTCTTCTAATGAATTTGGCGCAGACGCTTTCACCATCGAGCTAGGTCAGGTGAAACCATTTGGCCAAAATGACATGTCGCGATTTGCTGAAGTAAAAGAAACTTTAAATGCATTAGTTATTCAAAATGAATTGAGATATAAGGAATTTAATGCAAGTGATTATGAGGTCTTTAATGTTCATCGAACGATAAATCGTACCCATGAAGAGTTTAGCTTAGGTTTTGCTGATGATGTTGTGAACTTTACGCCATTCAAGCAAGGTGAATTGTTGGCAAAAGACGGTGAAGAAGCGATAGTTGCAGAGGTTAATGGCGAAGCTATTATCTTTCCAAATGCAAATGTGGCAATTGGGCAGCGCGCAATTTTAACAGTATTACCAATGGCTATCGACGAACGATTTGTTTAAAACGTAACAATAAGAAATTAGCTCAGTGTTTTTAATCTGGATAGACGATTAAGAGCGCTAACCGTAATCAAGCACACCTGCTTATCACTCGCGTTTTTGAAAAAAGCGAACGTACATAGTATTTCTATGCACTTTCGCTTTCTTATTAAATAGCCCTTCACTCTTATTATTTTTCTCTTTCACAGTAATGTATGATGATGGTTATAACGAGGTCATACCAGTTGTTTTTTTAATAAAAACATAGCTGTACTAAAAACTTTCCATTGCTGTAGAGCTATTTCATGGGAATTCAGCTAGGATTAGTTGAATAACACTTTACGTTAACGTAAAGTGGCGAAAGCTTTAATTTAATAATATTGCATTTACCGCACAGATTATCCATACAACAAAAGCGGATGACGATTCATTTGAATCGACAGGTGCAAATTATCATGACAACAAAAGAAGGTAGGTTATGACTAACCCCAATAACGTTTCGTTAAATCTAAGTCATGCGTTAGAATTTATCGATGGTCATGCATTAAATATCCCAACGATCACGCTACTGGACCAAAATGGTCAGCTTATCGAAGGGGCAAGTAATGTCGATCTTGATAAAGAAACGGCGCTTAAAATTTATGACACCATGCGTTTTATTCGTCTACTTGATGAGCGTATGCAAGCAGCGCAGCGTCAAGGGCGGATCAGCTTCTACATGCAATGTTTAGGTGAAGAGGCAGCTGTAACGGCAAGTGCAGCAGCCTTAAAACCGCAAGACATGATCATGGCACAATACCGTGAACAAGCCGCATTGGCTTATCGTGGTTTTACGTTAGAACAATTTATGAACCAAATGTTTTCTAACGAAAAAGACCTAGGTAAAGGGCGTCAAATGCCGATCCACTATGGTTCAAATGAACTTAATTACCTCACCATTTCCTCACCATTGGGTACACAAATCCCTCAAGCAACAGGGTATGCCTATGGTCAAAAATTAAAGCACATCGATGCAAAAACGGGCGAGCTGAGCTCACAAATTGATGCGGTAACTATTTGCTATTTTGGTGAAGGTGCGGCTTCAGAAGGGGATTTCCACGCGGGTCTAAACATGGCGGCAGTGCATGGTTCTCCAGTCATCTTTTTTGCGCGTAACAATGGTTATGCAATCTCAACGCCTGCGGATGAACAATTTAAAGGCGATGGTATCGCAGCTCGTGGCGTAGGTTACGGTATTAAAACGATCCGCGTAGATGGTGGTGATGCAATTGCAGTTTATGCAGCGACACAATTGGCACGTGATATTGCAAGTAAAAATGGTGAGCCAGTCCTAATTGAATCTATTGCTTATCGTTTAGGCGCGCATTCGACCTCTGACGATCCTACGGGGTATCGTAGTAAAGATGAAGAAGCACAATTTAGAAATAATTGCCCAATTGAGCGCTTTAAAAAATGGCTTGTGAATCAAGGGTGGTTAGACTTAGCCGAAGATGAAGCTGTAAAAGAAAAGCTACGAGAAGATATTCTCAACGCATTGAAAGTGGCTGAGAAAGTAGCTAAACCTCCTCTTGAAGATTTGATTTCTGATGTTTACGATACGCCAATCCCTGCATTACAAAAACAATATGACGCATTAAAAGAGCATATCTTACAGCATCCGCAAGCGTATCCATCAACGGCAGGGAGAATTAAATAATGGCTAAAATGAACATGCTCCACGCCATTAATTCGGCGTTAGATATTACGATGAATGAACATCCTCAAGCGTGTATTTTCGGTGAAGATGTTGGCTATTTTGGTGGCGTATTCCGAGCGACTTCTGGCTTGCAAGAAAAATACGGTAAGCACCGAGTATTTAATACTCCTTTGACAGAGCAAGGCATTTTAGGTTTTGCGAATGGCCTCGCGGCGTTTGGTGCACCAGCTCTCGCTGAAATTCAGTTTGCTGATTACATTTTTCCAGCGTTTGATCAGATCGTAAATGAGTCAGCGAAATTCCGTTATCGTAGCGGTAATGAATTTAACGTGGGGAATTTAACGATCCGAACACCTTATGGTGGTGGTATCGCAGGCGGTTTATATCATTCACAGTCGCCAGAAGCCTATTTTGCACACACACCTGGCTTGAAATTAGTTGTGCCGCGTAACCCGTATCAAGCGAAGGGTTTATTACGCTCGTGCATCAAAGATGATAACCCTGTTATTTTCTTTGAACCTAAACGCTTGTATCGAGCTTCTATCGGAGAAGTACCAGAAGAAGACTATACAATTGAGCTTGGCAAAGCTGAAATCGTACGTGAAGGTAAAGACATCACGTTACTTGCCTGGGGCGCTCAAATGGAAATTCTTGAGCAAGCTGCAGAGAAAGCAGAAGCAGCCGGAATTTCTTGCGAAGTTATTGACTTACGAACAATATTACCTTGGGACGTAGAGACAATCGCGAAATCTGTTAAAAAGACGGGACGATTAGTGATCAGCCACGAAGCACCAATCACCAACGGTTTCGGTGCTGAAATTGCAGCTACCATCCAAGAAGAATGTTTTCTTCATTTAGAATCGCCCATCATGCGTGTTTGTGGATTGGATACACCGTATCCGCTTGCGCTTGAAAAAGAATACGTTCCAGATGCATTGAAAATTTTCGCTGCTATTAAAAAGTCGGTTGAGTATTAAGGAGTTCTCATGGCACAAGATTTTATTCTTCCAGATATTGGCGAAGGCATCGTTGAGTGTGAAATTGTTGAGTGGCTCGTTGCCGTTGGCGACGAAGTAAAAGAAGATCAGCCAATTTGTGATGTCATGACAGACAAAGCATTAGTGCAAATTCCTGCTGTGCACAATGGCACGATTAGCAAACTGTATTATCAAAAAGGTGAAATAGCGAAAGTTCATGCACCGCTTTTTGAAATGAACGTAGCTGGTGAAGCTGTGTCGTCATCAAACCCGGCAACAAAGGATGAGCCAGTGACAAACAGTGATGGAGCACTTGAAGAGTTTATTCTCCCAGACATTGGCGAAGGCATCGTTGAGTGCGAAATCGTTGAATGGCTAGTGGCAGAAGGTGATGAGATTAAAGAAGATCAAGCCGTTTGTGACGTTATGACGGATAAAGCACTTGTGCAAATTCCAGCGAAATACGACGGTGTCGTCGAAAAGCTCTATTACGCAAAAGGCGAGATCGCTCAAGTACATAGCCCTTTATTCCAAATGCGTGTTACGACTGTGGGTCACGTAAGTACGCAAAGTGCGTGCGCGGCGCCAACGAATTCGGTTGAACAAAAGAAATCGAGTCATGAAACTACCGTTGCGACGGTAATTAACGAAAAAGCCGTTGCATCACCAGCAGTGCGTCGTAAAGCGCGGGAGGCGGGCATCGATATTCGAACTGTTCCGGGCTCTGGTAAGAACGGAAGAGTGTATAAAGAGGATATTGCCAACTTTTTAACTGGAAAGACGGTCACGAACACAGGTGTTGCCACCACACCGCCAGTTCAAAAAACAGCTTCAGCTGATGCATCGGTGCGTTCAACCATTACAGGTGGTAAACGTGTCGAACCTATTAAAGGCATCAAAGCTGCAATGGCGAAGCAGATGGTTGCCTCGGTGTCGACGATCCCTCACTTCACGTTTAGTGATGAAATTGATTTAACAAGCTTAATTGACCTGCGTGGTTCGATGAAAGATCAATACGCCAAAGAAGGTGTAAAGCTAACTATGATGCCGTTCTTTATTAAAGCATTGTCGCTAGCTATAAAGTCTTTCCCTGTATTGAACTCTCAAGTCAATGACGAGTGTACTGAACTGACCTATTTTGATGATCATAATATCGGTATGGCTGTTGATTCTAAAATTGGTTTATTGGTTCCAAATATTAAAGGTTGCCAGAGTAAATCAATCGTTGAAGTTGCCAAAGAGGTGACTCGTTTAACTGAAGCTGCGCGTGATGGACGTGTGTCACCAGACGATCTTAAAGGTGGTACAATTTCTATTTCTAACATTGGTGCAATTGGTGGTACAACAGCAACACCGATTATTAATAAACCAGAAGTAGCTATTGTGGCTTTAGGTAAATTACAGCACCTTCCGCGCTTTAACAGCAAAGGAGAGGTTGAGTCCCGAGCTATTATGCAAGTGAGTTGGTCTGGCGATCACCGTGTTATTGATGGGGGCACGATCGCTCGCTTTAATAATCTTTGGAAGGCATACTTAGAAGAGCCTGCTAAAATGATGATGGCCATGAGTTAAACTAGAAAAGCGCTTCGGCGCTTTTTTAATTTATAATCCAAAATAAAATAGACTATAACCAACCACTAACGCCGGAATTGCAGAAAACAGCGTCGCCACGATCGCAGCCTTAGGTGCAAGGGCTAACGCTGGAAATAAGGCATCGCCATCATTACTTATCGCGTTTGCAGCTAATGCACTAATTGGCAAAAGGCCTTGTAAATAGAGCATAGTCAAAATAATTTGGGGTCCACAGCCAGGGATCACACCTACCACGGTTGCAAGTAAAGGCGCCCATATCATATGCGCGGTAAACCATTGTCCTAGGTTAAAGCCAAAATAGTACTGGGTAAGTTCGAATAAAACAAAACTCGATATGACCCAAACAGAGATAAAATTGGTTTCATTCGATAAGGCCTCAAAACGAGTAATGCTTGACTGCTCATGCTCGCTGAGCACATTAATGTTGGCAAACTTCGGAGAAAAGCACCAAATAAGTACAACAAGCAGCGAAAATATCACGCCCAATAGTTCAACCGTGGATTGAAAATAACCTAAATTGACACTGAATGCGTTTATTAAAGCAATGATCGCACACGGCAACATTAGCCACTGCCAAAACCGTCCACCGAAGCGACTAATGTGATTACTAACAGGCTCCAATGTCGATGAGGATGATTTACATTTTTGTGGCGAAAAAGCATCAGAGCGGCACAATTTAAGTGCAATCATCCCACATAGAAAACCAGTTATTATCCCGAGAGAAATTATAATCAAGCCAGAGACTGGCTTTTGGGCCAGGAGCACGAATGCAGCATCTCCCATCGTGGAGACGAGCACAGCCATCACAGAGGCGAAACTCGCTTGCTTTTTTGTAAATTGAGTTACTACGATGATGGCACCGCCGCAGCCTGGGAGCGCACCTAATAAACTCGCCATGAGCACCTCTAAATACGGGTTTTTCTGGTGAAGATAGGCTAGTTCTAACGAGGGGAGGCGGCGACTTAAATGGTAATAGCCAAACAGGGTTACAGCAACAAAGGCACTAACTTGATAAAACGCATCAGCTAGCGCTTGGCGGATAAAATCGCCAGTGGGAGCAAAAAACGCCAAAAGCAACAATGTGATAAATAGCAAAATCCGTTTAGAAAAGGATTTTAATCCAGAGGGTAAAAATGAAGATAAGTTAGGTCTATTTATTGCTGATAACGTAGCCATGATGATAGTGCAGTGATAGAAGACCACTGCACTATACATTAAATGATAATCATTATCAATTAATGATGAGAGTTATTTGCGTTGGAATTCGGATGTTGCTTGCCATTTTGGCCATTCTGTTTGTTCAGAAACATCGAAGCCAACTTGGAAAAACAGTTGTAGGTCTTGTACTGCACCAGACAAATCCCACTCCTCTCGATAACGATCACACGGTTGGTGATAACAGCCTTTTAAAACTAAACTCATACGCTTACGGTAATTGGCGGTCGCTTCATCAACCGCAGTTGTTCCGCCACCGGCATACATGGCTGGAACCCCCATGTTGGCAAACGCGAAGTGATCCGAACGATAATACCCACCTGAAGCAGGATTGGGATCGCCCGCGATAGTGCGGTTTTGTGCCTTAGCGGCTTTTGCTAACATCGCGTCTAGTTCTGATTTACCAATACCAACAACGTTAATGTCTTTTACTTTTCCCAATAGGTTAAGACTGTCCATGTTTACATTAGCGACAGTTTGATTTGCAGGTATAACTGGGTTTGCTGCGTAGTATTTCGAACCGAGTAACCCTTGCTCTTCCGCAGTTACTGCAAGGAAAGTGATAGAACGACTCGGACGAGTGGGAAGCATGGCAAATGCTTCTGCTACTTCTATCATACCACCAGTTCCGGTCGCGTTATCGTGGGCACCGTTATAGATGTTATCGCCTTCACGATTTGGATCAGTACCTAAATGGTCCCAATGCGCGCTATAGATAACGTGTTCATCGGCATTCGCACTTCCAGGCAGTGTCGCGATGAAATTGTAGGACACTGATTTTTGGATTTTGCTTTTTACCGTTACCGAAGCATCGAGGCCTTTTAGTTCAGTATGATAAGCGCCCATCGCTGCTTTTGCTTTTTCTTGTTCAAAATCGAGGCCTGCTTTTTCAAACAATTCTTTCGCTACATCAACCGTTATCCATCCTTCTACGGCGACGCGATCCATATTATTGTTGTCTTTTTGGAATCCAAATTGCGGACCGCTCCACGAGTTTTCAACCACACTCCAAGGGTAGGATGCAGGTGCTGTTTCATGAATGATTATTGCGCCGCTGGCACCTTGACGACTCGCTTCTTCAAATTTGTAAGTCCAGCGACCATAGTAGGTCATGGCTTCACCGGTAAAAAGAGTCGGCTCTTTCGTAGCAAATCCAGGGTCATTGACTAGCATAACAACCGTTTTACCTTTGACATCTAAACCATCATAATCATTCCAATTATATTCTGGTGCATTAACGCCATATCCAACGAAAACGAGTTGTGATTTATCGAGAGACTGTAATTCACTAATACGAGCAGTTCCCATGACCATGTCTTTTTTATACTCGTATGCCTTACCCCCAATCGAGAGAGTCATATTAGCATCAGCTTCAATCGACACTAACGGAACTTCTTGTAAATAACTGCCATTGTTACCAGGTGCAAACCCTAGGGCTTTAAAGTGCTTAGTTAGGTAGTCTAGGGTCAGCTTTTCACCTTCGGAAGAGGGCGCTCGTCCACCAAATTCATCGGACGCAAGTATTTTTATGTGCTCGGCGAGTTGAGTTTGGTTTATGCTGTCATAGGCGGCCTTGACCGCATTATCGTTATTAGTGCTTGTTGTGCTAGCGCAGCCTGCTACTATCGCAAGCGAAAGTGCGCTGAGAGTCATTTTTATTTTCATGTTGTTGCTTCTTACTTTAGGAAGTAAGTTTGATCTAAGCACATTTATGAGAAAATTTCGAGAAGCTTGCTGTGGTTCACTTGATGGTGCATTGTTTTATTATTCGAAAGCTTATTGAAATATGCACCTTCATGTACATTGGGTATATAAGGTACAATGGTCCTCAAATCATGTAGTAAATAGATCTATGAAACGTTTTATCCCCTCTACAAATTGGTTGCCTGACGTATTTAGAGCGTCCGTATTCTCCTTACTAGAAACGCGATATAGTTTGAGTAACTTTTCAACTTGGCCATCGGTAGAATGGTTAAGCCAACAGGTTAGCGCTAAAACACATACCATGCGTGACATTCGCTTTGTCGCAAATGAAGAAATAGAACAAGATGATAGGTACTATGAAGCGGTGATCTATGAAACAGGGCAAGTTCCGACACGACTTGAAAATTGGCACGACCTATTTGGAGCACTTATTTGGTGTTTGTTTCCGAAAACAAAATCACTCTTAAACTATTTACATGTTCAAGAAATCCAGCGAGAAGGGCTAAAGAAACGCACAGTAAAACGTAATGCGATTACGTTGTTCGATGAGTGTGGGGTGATTGTTATTACCAGCAATGAGGCGCACCTTAAGGCGTTGCAAATGCATCAATGGAAAAACGTTTTTATTGAGCATCGTGAAAGATGGGGGAGTGAGATTGAAGCGGTGCTTTTTGGTCATGCAAATTACGAAATGTTGACAGAGCCGTTTATTGGTTTAACGGGTAAGATGCTGCCTGTCGTGGTTTCCTCTGAGTTCTTTTCATTAGATTTAGACGAAAAGCTAAAGTATCTCGATACTGAACTAGTAAGGCTGATAGAACAAGAATGCTACTTGGATAACAACAAACAGATGTCACCGTTACCGCTTCTCGGTGTACCTGGTTGGAGTGCGGATAATCTAGACCCTCATTATTACAACAACACGGATTACTTTCGTCCGAAAAGGAAGTTTTGATGATTGAACTAAAAGAATTACAAAAGCGTTTTAAGTTACAAGTTAAAAGCAAGCCTAACGACGAGAGTAAAGATCCACGAGAGCGAGAAGGGTATTTTTATTCAGTCGAAAACGTTTCGTTTTCGTGCAACACCAATGAAGTACTTGGTTTACTAGGCCCAAATGGGGCGGGGAAAACCACCACATTACGGATGCTTTCTACGGCGTTAATGCCAGATGAGGGCGACATCACGATTGCAGGTCAAAGTATTGTAAAAGACCCGATTTTTGGACGTCGCAGTATTGGTTTTTTGTCCGGTAGTACAGGGTTATATGGAAAATTAACAGCGAAAGAAAATGTCTCTTACTTTGCGAAACTTCACGGTTATCGCGGCAAAGCACTTGCGAGCAGGCTTGAAGAACTTTTTACGCTACTCGATATGCACAGTTTTCTTGATAAGCGCGCAGATACTTTATCTACTGGTATGAAGCAAAAAACTAATATTGCCCGCGCCGTAGTACATGAGCCTCAGATAGTCGTGTTAGATGAGCCGACAACTGGCCTAGATATTATGACTAAACAAACCGTTTTACAATTTATCCAGCAACTGAAATCAGCAGGCACGCCAGTCATTTTTTCTACGCATCATCTAGATGAAGTCGCGATGTTGTGTGACAGAGTGCATGTTATTGACAAAGGCTTCAGTTGTTTTGATGGCAGCATAGCTGATTTCAAAGCCCATAGTCGTGATGGCGAACTAAACCAAGCATTTCTAAACCTACTAGGAGCGAAATCGGATGTTTGAGATCTATAGAAAGGAATTATTAGAATTGCTTCGTGATAGAAAAACGCTGTTTTTTGTTATTGCATTACCCATTTTAATATTCCCGTTGATTATCGGTTTCATGGTATTTTTAAGTAGTCAAGCAACCCAAAGTGCAGAACAAAAAGTCCACCAGTTTGCTTTAGTAAATGGGCATTACGCTCCCGATTTTGCGCAGCGCTTGTTTTATCATAAAAGTTTCAAGCAAACTAAAGAAAACGACATGTACTCGACAATTGATGACTTAGTTTCGGCGGTGAAATCAGGCAAGATTGATGTGGGCGTCTATATTCCAAAAGCCGCTCACGAGGCGATGCAATTAGGAGAACAAACGACGTGGTCTGTTGTGTTCAATGACGCAAAAGCAATTAATTTTATTTATACTCGAATCGAAGAGCTAAAAACACGTTTTACAGATGAACTTGTTTCCGATGCGTTGACGCAATATGGCGTTGTAAAAGAAAAACAAGAGGCATTTTTGCATCCTATCTCATTGCAAAAAGTTGATACGGCAGACAAGCGCGAAAATTTGGGGGAGAAACTAGGAGGGATCATCCCATATTTGTTAATTCCGCTTATTTTAGCTGGTGCAATTTATCCGGCAATAGATATGGGAGCTGGAGAGAAAGAGCGCGGCACGCTTGAAACGCTGCTCCTTACGCCAGTTTCTCGTACTCAACTTGTATTGGGAAAATTTTTAACTTTGCTTACGACCTCCGTTTCAAGCGCCATCATTACGGTTGCTTCCCTTGGTATTTGGGTTGGGATCGCCGTGACGTTTATTCAAGTCGATGTGATAAAAGTTGCTTTTGCCAGTGTGGGTGCGGGAGAATTTGTTCTTATCTTTATGTTGCTGTTGCCGGTTGCAGCAATCTTGTCATCTTTAGTTCTTGCGATTTCGATTTATGCACGTACTTTTAAAGAAGCTCAAAATTATATGGGCCCACTTAATTTTCTAATTATTTTGCCAATGATGGCATCGATTATGCCAAACATGCAATTAAGCTCGACCACGGCGCTTATTCCAATTACCAATGTGTCGCTAGCTATAAAGGACATTATTAAAGGCACCGTAGACATGAATTTAGTTTGGTTAATCTTTATTTCTACAGCGGTTCTTGGCGGGATTTTACTGGCCGCGTGTGTACGTTGGTTTTCAAAAGAATCTGTTTTATTTCGCTAATCTAAACTTGGATATGTTGGATTACAGTAAGTGTTTAGGGAAAATAATGAAGGCACAATAGCGTTATCCCCAATCAAAATCCTATATGGTTAGCTTGGTGTTGATGTGTTCCCGTGATTTGGTCTGTGATTTTTGGTAAACTGTCGAGTCGACTGCGACGCGCCTGTCGACCAATGATAAATTTATTACTTTGTTGTATTTTTGGGGATATTAATGAGCCAGACCTCTCACTCTGCACCAGGCTATTCAGAGGAGCAAAAGGGACTATTTAATCGTTTCTTAGCCTCTGTTGAATATTTGGGTAATCTTTTACCACATCCAATTACGCTGTTTGCGATGTTCGCAATTGGTATCGTTATTATAAGTGGCATCGCCGATTGGGCAGGTCTAAGTGCAATTGATCCAAGACCAGAAGGCGCGAAAGGCCGCGATCCTGATGGTGTTATTGAAGTGATAAGCTTACTGAGTGCCGAAGGTTTACAAAAGATAGTAACGGGACTTGTAACGAATTTTACTGGATTCGCTCCATTAGGTACGGTGCTAGTTGCATTGCTCGGTGTCAGTGTTGCTGAGCATTCAGGCCTGCTTTCTGCAGCAATGCGTGGCATGGTCGTCGGCGCTTCACGTCGTTTAGTGACTTTTATGGTGGTGTTTGCTGCGATTTTATCCAATACGGCGTCTGAATTAGGTTATGTAGTACTTATCCCTCTTGCAGCGATGATTTTTCATAGCTTAGGTCGTCATCCCTTAGCTGGTCTTGCTGCAGCGTTTGCTGGTGTTTCAGGTGGTTACAGTGCAAATTTACTGCTTGGCACGATTGATCCATTACTCGCGGGTATTACTACTCCTGCTGCGCAAATGATTGATCCGACTTATGAAGTGGGACCTGAAGCCAATTGGTATTTTATGATGATTTCAGTGTTCTTGATCGCGGCACTAGGTACGTGGGTAACGGAAAAGATTGTTGAGCCTCGGCTTGGAAAATACGATGTTCGTGAAGCAGGTCCTGATCTACCAGAAACCACGATTCAACAGCTATCGACAGTTGAGAAGCGTGGTTTAAAAATGGCAGGCTTAGCGCTGTTAGCCGTTGCAGCAGTCTTAGCAATGACTATTGTCCCTACAGAGGGCATTTTACGTCACCCTGAAACTGGCGAAGTCGCCGGCTCTCCTTTTCTAAAAGGTATCGTGGTTCTTATTTTTATTACCTTCGCGATACCTGGGTTTGTTTACGGTAAAACGGTGGGCACCTTAAAGAATGACCGTGATGTAATCGATGCAATGAGTAAAAGTATGAGCTCAATGGGGATGTACATCGTACTTGTTTTCTTTGCTGCGCAGTTTGTGGCGTTCTTCAAGTGGACAAACCTAGGTACAATTCTTGCTATAAAAGGTGCAGCATTACTGCAAGCATTAAGTCTTACTGGTCCAGAAGTCTTTGTGTTGTTTATTTTAATGTGTGCATTAGTGAATTTAAGTCTTGGCTCTTCATCGGCGCAATGGGCGGTGACCGCCCCAATTTTTGTGCCTATGTTGATGCTAATTGGCTATGCGCCTGAAACGATTCAAGCTGCCTATCGTATTGGAGATTCAGTGACGAACCTCATAACGCCCATGATGAGCTATTTTGGTCTTATATTAGCTGTGGCGACTAAATATAAGAAAGACATGGGGATTGGTACGCTCGTTGCGATGATGTTGCCTTATAGCATGATTTTCTTTATCGGCTGGGTTGCGCTGTTTTATATATGGGTATTTGGGTTTGGTCTACCTGTTGGCCCTAATTCTCCTATTTATTACACGCCATAGGGCAACGTATCATCATTTAACTAAGTAAATTATCACAAGCCCAACTTTTTTGTTGGGCTTGTCGTTTTGACCGCTTTACATATTTAATGTGGTTGGATATATTTCGGGTAATAGGGACTGAACAGGACATTATATGGATATGAATTTGAACGCTACTCTGGTTGGTGAGTTATTGTTGGTGTTTGCGATAGTAATGACATTTATTGGTTACTTTACGGCACTAAAAACAGGTCGATCTCCGTTTGTTACTGCGCTTATTACTTTTTTCTGCTCGTTATTGCCGCCATTGGGTTTGATTTTTATTGCTGCGCTTATCACACACTCGCCCAAAAAGACTGTAATCAAAGATTAAGCCATTTACACTGTCTAACATCATCAATCCAGGTGATCGATAGGGAGATGGTTGGTGTGTTTTTGGGTTGTGAGACTTTAACTCGTAGCGGTTTCGCCAAGTGCATGGCGACGAGTTCGCGCATTTTATCGTCTTCGAGTTGATCAAATGCGAGTAATAATTGATATTCGAGCGCAGGAGTCATTAATTTGCCTTTTAGCTGGTCGTAGCGAGCTTCTAACCAAAACAGCAAAGCCTTTTTTGCGTCGCTTGGAAATGCGTTCGTCATGTTTTTTGTTGGCTCAATTAATCGCTCAAAGTTAAGTGTTATCCCTTCGATAATAAAAGTAAACAAGAGATTTAAGCTAGATGAAATGATCCCAGAGCGTTTGTCGATTTGTTGGTAGTGGACTAGAGACAATCTGAAATGGTGCTCTGCATTTTCAATGTTTGATGTTTCTAAATCGATGCTCCCTAAGTTATTGTGCACAATTGCAATCAGGTTGTGATTGTCGGTGTCCTTGAGTTCATCAAGCATCTCTTTGTAAAGTGCACGTGCTTTTTCATATTCATTAAGTTGGCGAGCGACAAGAGCTAAACTATTCTTTAACGTGAGTTGCTTTTTGGGTTCGTCGGTTAGCTTAACTGCACATTCAAGCGCCGCTTTGCTTTCGTCTAATAATCCAGAACGGCGAAGCCAAATGCCACTAGCACTTAAAATTGACACGGTTTGCTTTTTAAAAAAATCGCTTTCTTGATTCTTGAAAAGAAAATCAAGTGATGTAGGCATCTTGTTCAGTTGATACGTCGGTACGTAGGCTTTAAGTGCCAGTAGATGCCATTGCATTTTGTGAGAAAGTGATAAAGTTTCAAAGTGTTTTATTGAATTAAGTGTTTCAAGCGTACGAGTAGGGCTTACAACTAAGTAACTTTCTGCTTGAGACAGCACCTCATCGAGTGGTTCACTCGTCTTTGAGTTAGCCTGCAAGCAATTAATCAATGCTAAGAACCCAAAAATATGACGTATACCCACACCGAACACTCAAGAACAAATTTTAGCCTAACTATAGCGTGTTGGAATCTTCAATTCAAAAGTTAACGATGAGTTGATGTGGCGCTCGTTAGCAATTAGCTAAGCGGCTTGGTAAGACTTTGCTTGTAGACGCTCAATATGAAGAACTTTTCTAACGTCTGACCAATGAACGAGTGCAAGTTGGCCGCCTTGATGTTCAACAAGTGCAGTACAGTTTTCAATCCAATCACCGTCATTACAATAGATAATGCCATCTTGGATACGAATGTTGGGTTGGTGAATGTGACCACAGACAATGCCATCAACTCCTTGACGTTTAGCTTCTCGGATCGCCGCTCTTTCGAATGCGTCGATTGCCGAAACTGCTTTATGAACACGTTTTTTAAGCCAAGAAGCTAAGGACCAATAACGTCCACCAAAAAAGCGACGAATACGATTACTCCAGCGGTTTAGAAACAGCAGCAGATCGTAGCCTTGATCACCAAGCCAACTGACAAACCAGTTGTAACGAGTCACGGAATCAAAATCATCACCGTGAACTAGCAGAAGACGTTTACCTTGTTGGGTAGTATGAATATAGGAATGTGCGACCTCAATTCCCATCAAAGACTGACCAACATAGCGGCGAAATGTTTCGTCGTGATTACCTGGGATATAGATGACGTTAGTCCCTTGGCTGACTTTTTGTTGAAGTGTCTCTAAAACTTTGTAATGACTTGAGTGCCAAAAAAACTGTCTTTTAAGTGACCATAAATCGACAATGTCACCGACCAAATATAACGTGTCGCAGTGGGTATTTGATAAAAAATCGAGTAAAAATTCGGCTTTGCAGTCTTTGTAACCTAAATGGATGTCAGATATCCAAATGGTTGGATAGTAGCGTATTTTGTCTGTCATTGCGTTTTCCTTTGCATCCAAACAATAAACAAATTAACCAAAATAAATGACAGTAGTGATACAAAAAAACGAACTAAAAATGACAAAGGCGACTTTCGTCGCCTTTTTACACAGTTGTTGTGGCTATAAATTATCTATTCGCCTTTAATGGCCTTTGAAATAATTTCAACGGCTTGAGTAATGTCGATAAGCGAGGCTTCACCAGTACGGCGGTTTTTCAATTCGACTTGATTGTTGTCGAGGTTTCGCTCTCCGATCACCAAAGTATAAGGTACACCAATCAATTCCATATCATTAAACATCACCCCTGGGCGCTCTTTACGGTCATCAAATAAAACGTCGATACCTTGAGCTTTCAAAGATTGATATAGGTCTTCTGCAATAGCCGGAATACGGTGAGACTTGTGCATATTCATTGGTACAATAGCGAGCTCAAACGGCGCGATGCTTGTTGGCCAAATAATCCCAAACTTATCATTATTTTGCTCAATAGCTGCAGCAACGATACGTGATACACCAACTCCGTAACAACCCATGGTCATTGTTTGATTCTTACCATTTTCACCCAGAACGGCGGCTTTCATGGCTTCTGAGTATTTTGAACCGAGTTGGAAAATGTGGCCGACTTCAATGCCGCGTTTGATTTGCAGTAGACCTTTGCCACACGGACTCGGATCGCCTTCAACGACATTGCGTAAGTCTACAACATCAAAGTTGTTAACGTCTCTGTCCCAGTTAATACCACGATAATGGACACCGTTTTCATTAGCGCCAGCAACAAAATCAGCAAGAACAGCGGCTGAACGGTCAACTAAGATCGGCATAGCTAAGCCAACCGGCCCAAGTGAACCTGGAAGTGCGCCAATTGCGTTGACAATATCTTCTTCTTTTGCCATTTCAAGAGGTGCAAACACTAACGGATGCTTATCCGCTTTGAGTTCATTTAATTCATGGTCACCACGTAAAATAAGCGCCACTAAACCACGTTTACCGTGCTCGTCTGGATTACCGTAAACGATGAGTGTTTTTACACTTTGCGTCGGTGCAATGTGATAGTGTTCATTAAGCTCAGCGATTGTCTTTGCGTTTGGCGTTTCAAATCGCTCAAGTTGAGCCGCGGGAGCTGGGCGTTCAATCGCAGGTGCGAGTGCTTCTGCTTTTTCAATGTTTGCCGCGTAATCACTTGCATCGCTAAAAGCAATCGCGTCTTCGCCGGATTCTGCAAGTACGTGGAACTCGTGAGAAACACTTCCTCCGATTGATCCGGTGTCGGCAATAACAGGACGATAATCCAGGCCAAGACGATCAAAAATATTGCAATACGCGGTATGCATAATTTGGTAAGTTTTAGCTAAGCACTCGTCATTTAGATGAAAGGAGTAGGCATCTTTCATTAAAAATTCCCGCGCGCGCATGACACCAAAACGCGGACGTACTTCATCACGTACTTTGGTTTGGACTTGGTAAAGATTTAGCGGCAATTGTTTGTAGCTGCTGATCTCTCGGCGCACAAGATCGGTGATGACTTCTTCATGAGTTGGGCCAAGTGCAAATGGACGATCATGACGGTCTTTGATACGCAGTAACTCCGGGCCGAATTGTTCCCAACGACCAGACTCTTCCCAAAGATCAGCCGGTTGCATTACTGGCATTAGCACTTCGATTGCGCCCGCTTTATTCATCTCGTCACGCACAATGGCTTCCACTTTACGCAGGACTTTTAAGCCATTGGGTAACCACGTATAAAGGCCAGATGCAAGTTTGCGGATCATACCAGCTCTTAACATGAGCTGGTGGCTAATGATTTCTGCATCTGAAGGCGTTTCTTTCAGGGTCGCTAAAATATATTGACTCGTACGCATTTTATTTCCGTTATTGTTCAATTTGCACTTTAAGAGCGGTAGTTTAGCAGCGCATTACGTGCAGAAAAAGCGCTAGTTAATAAATGTGTATGATTTTTATTGAACTGGCTATCGAACGAAGTCAAACCGTTCTTGTTAACAGAGCGCTAGTGAAGATATACCGCTGCATAGGATGCCCCGCATGGGATGCCCCGCATAGGCTGCTCCATCAAGTCATTTAATGTGGAGCAGCCGAAATGGTAGTCAGTAATTTAATTTCCAGTAATATTGAGTGTTACGCCAGTGGCGCTTTGATAGCCATGCAGACCAATGTACCAAGCTCCTGCATTTGGGGAAGTAAATGAACAAGTTTCAGTATTGCCATTTTTATATGGACGGCAATGATAATTTGAAAGCGAAACATCACTTGCTTGTTGGACGTATAAGTCAGCGTCACCGGATCCTCCCGAAATAGCGATAGTCAGTACCTCCATGCCAGCTGGTATAGCTATTTGTCGTTTCAGCCACCCATTTTTTGAGACTGTTAAATTTGTTTCTTGTTGATTAATCGGCGAAGGTGTAACTTTATCGCTAAATTGCCCAAGCAAATTCACGCCTGAAATGGCATTCCATGCTTCTACCATGATGTGATAAGTGCCAGCTTGTAAGTTTATAATTTCACATGTTTCATTACTTGATGAGGTTGTACTTTTGCAATCAAACGTTTGTAAAGTCGGCTTTTGGCCATACCGAACGTATAGATCGGCATCACCGGTGCCACCTGATGTACTAAAACGTAAATTGGAAGCGTTTGAAGGCACCTCCAGACTGAAAAAAAGCTGCGCTTTTGCGTTACCTGCCAATCCTGTTTTGGTTACACCATTTTGCAGTTTATTGTTCATAGGTGGAGCAACATCGCCTGCGTTTTTACCTAGTTCGCCAAGATAGGCAACCGCAAGTTTTGCAAACTTCGCGGCATGCTGCGCATCAAAGCGAGTGTCATTGATGGTATGTATATCACGGTTAATGTCGTTCATTCTTGACTCAAAGGGCATTGACGCAGGAAAACCTTGTTGAAACCATGAAGCATGATCCGAACAGCCATAACCACACTGGTCATAGCCGTAAGTAATCTCAGGTAGATACGTTTCTATTAACTGTTGCAAAAATTGGTTTTGAGCGGCGTTGGTATAATCGGTCATCATGACGATGTCTTGTCCTTGTGTGCCGTGATTACCTGTCATGTCAAATTGGGCCACACCAACAACATTTTTACCGGCGCTTTTATATTCCGATGCAATGGCTTTGGAGCCTCGTAGCCCAACTTCTTCAGCGGCATAACCTATAATTTGAATAGTTCTTTGTGGTTTGTAATTGGTCTCAATGATGGCTTTTAACGCTTCACTTAAAACAGCTATACCCGAGGCATTGTCATCGCTTCCTGGCGCACTGCCGGTTGTTGGATTGGATTGATTAATAGAGTCAAGATGCCCGCCTATAATTACGATCTCATCTGCTTTTTCAGCGCCTGGAATTGTCGCAATTACGGATGATTGGCCCCAGCTGTGCGGATAAGCGACTACGGAGATATCGCTTCGATTTGCAGCGAGTTGTTGCCAACTTTGTTTTACCCAGTTAGCAGCGTCAATCCCCGATGGTTGAGTATAGTAGCGGTTAGGATAGGCACTGAGTGAATTGACGGTATTGCTTAGTGATTGTGTTTCAATTCGGGCCATCATGGCATTGACTTGCGAGGCATTGTTAAGTGTATAGTTCAGTTGGACTTGATTTTGTTCAGCGTACTTAAGTTGATGTAAATAATTTTGAGCTTCTAACAGTGAGTCATGACGAACAAAGCCGCCGCAGCGATGGTAGTTTTCATGCATAAATCGACTCAATACTGAGGATTGGCTGTCATCTAGTTCCATCAAGGCAATTCTACGATTATTAAGTACCGAGGTTTCTTTGCCTGCAAGTGAGGTGGTTAGCGTAAAGTGATTTGCGGCTTCGGTCTCTGTCGTTATCCAAAAGGTATGGTCATTAGCATTGCTAAACGCTGCAATAAAAAAGGTACATATAAGCAAAAAATGTTTCATAAGTTAATCCTTCAAGGCGTATTCCTATTGTTTAGAAGAAACAATGGAAAGTGGTAATCAGTTCGATGTAGGGAAAAGGTGAAAAATGAGCGGGGTTGACCCGCTCAAGTCCCGTTTGGGAAGAAAACGTGGATAGATTAGTTCGCTGATATTGAAAGGGTCACACCAGCAGCAGCGGAGTAGCCTCGCAAATCAATGTACCACTTACCAGCTTGAGGGTTGGTAAAAGTACACGTTTCTGAATTTCCGTTACGATATGGACGACATTGGTAGGTCGTGGTGGTCGATTGAGATCCAAAATTCACATAGAGATCCGCATCACCGCTACCGCCAGAAATAGAAACGGTCAAGTTCTGATAGCCGTTGCCTAAATCTTGGGTAAAGCGAGCCCAGTTGTTGCGCGCAATACTGATATTTGATTCAGTACGGTTTATAGGTTGCGTACCAGTGCTACCGCCTGAATATGTGCCAGTTAAACTAACATCAGAAATCTGATTCCATGCTTCAACCATCACGTAATACGTACCCGCTTGAATTGAGGAAATGGTGCAGCTTTCGGTCGAAGTTGAAGACGTACTTTTACAATCGAATGTTTGTAGACTTGGTCGGGAACCAAATTTCACGTAAAGATCGGCGTCTCCAGTTCCACCTGTGGTATCAAAGCGCAGGCTAGTTGTGCCTGAAGGAACGTCTAACGTAAAAAACTTCTGTTCTTTAGCGGCGCCATTAATGCCTGTTCGAGTAACGCCATTGGTGAGCGCTTCGTCTACTGGAGGCGTAGTGCTGCCACAGGTACTTCCAGAGCTTAAACTTGAATTGACGCCGACGGCAGCGAGTGCATTTTTAACATCATTAGGTTCAAACCCTAAGTCACATGCAGCGTCCATTACACCATTACCTGCAATGTCCCAATTAGTGCTCGCTGTCCAATAAAGTTGGTTTGCTCGAGCCATTACTTGAAATGCTTTTTTAGTGTTCCAGCCAGTAGTATTCGCCAGTAGATAAAATGCTTTGTTGTATACGCCAGAAGAATGATGGACATCCATGCCACTCGTGTAGCTATTTTGATGACTTATTGAACGACCATCTTTTGTTGGGTCATCCATATAGCGAAGCGCGCCATTACTTTTAAATATTTCTTGGCCGACTAACCAATCATTCGATCCTTTCATAAAGAATTCCGCAGCCTCTCCAGCCATGTCTGAAAATGCTTCATTTAAACCACCTGATTTACCACTATAGACCAAGCCAGAATTTTGCTCCGTAAACCCGTGACTAACTTCGTGAGCGGATACATCTAAACTCACCAATGGATAAAACGTATTTGCACCGTCACCAAAGGTCATTGCACTGCCATCCCAAAATGCATTTTCATAGTTATTGGAATAATGTACACGCATTTTTAATTGGAAGGACAGAGGGGCAGTGCCAACATAATCGTTGTACATGTTGTAGACGACGTTACCAAAGTAATGAGCATCGTTTAACGGCGAATAGGCACCATTAATTTGTTTTACGGTATTCTCAGGGCAGGTAAAGCTGTGAGCAGTTGAGCCGCTTGTACTGTGATTCAAATTGATGGTTTTAACGTTTGTATTCGTCATTGAACAGGTATTACCAGATTGACTGACATCTAAATAGCCATAGTCGCTGCCGTAATTATATTGGCCTGTTTTTTGGTTACCGCCAGGCCCAGTTGCGTTGGCATGTTGCAAGTTGTCCATTTCAAGAACAATGTCACCATTGAATGCGTCAATTAACATATAAGGGCGTGAAGGTTCATCTCCATACGTGATATAAGTAATTTCCCACACGAGTCTTGCTTTAGATTGACTGTCTACCCACACCGCTAATCGCTCTTTACGATTTACTTGTTCTTGTTTACTTGTCGTTTTGTTCGCTTTTAGGCTAGATAAATTCTTCGCGTATTCGAACGCTGTATTGGCCTTCATCTTTGGTGTAACAGAAGTGAGGTCTTCTAAGATTTTGTAAACTGCGGCACCGTGAGCGCGCGCCAGACTGCCTTGTTCGGTGAAGGTCAAGCTAACGCTATCACCAATAACAGGCACACCCATAAAGTATTGTTGATACTTGATCGTCATTTTATTATCAGTGTGATCAAACGAATTTATTTCAATAAGTTCATCAAGAGTAGATAGACCGATGAGGTCTTTTGCTGGTGTATTTTGGACTGACATACCAGTCACATTTAATGTCTGTAGGGCAGGCTGGACATTAAGGTATTTTTTTTCTGCAGCTTGAACTGTGGTTGCCATCAGGCCAACAGCCGTTGCAAGTGCAATTTTGTTGATTTTCATCTAGTAGCTCCTTCATTATTATTTCGCTTTGAAAAACATCCAAAGCAATTTATGTACGTTAAAGTACGTAATGAGACTAGAATAAAAATACAATATTTACACATTTAAGTTACAAATAATTCACATTATTTTTATTATATTGAAATATATAGGATTTTTAGAGCTCCTTTTGTTTCTTTTGATAATTCTGTAAATTTTTTGTTACATACCATTACTGGTTTTTATGGGCACTTTTGCTTGAATTAAGCGAATTACTTCTCTCGCGTAATTTCGGTAACGGTATTGTGTGTTCCTTCGACCGTCCATTTAATATTAAACTCGTGTAACGACATACCGTAGTGTTGCACTGGATCTCGTCCTGCTTTATAAGCAGGCCGTGGATCTTGCATTAGAACTTGTTCTATAAATCGTTTAAAACGTTCGCCATCTGGAATTTGAGATAGGCTTATTAGTGCCACCTGGCTAAAAGACACGGTCATATCGGTTTGAGGCCGAGTATCTGCAAATCCCGCACTGGCGTCTTGCAATGAATCGGAATAAGGTAAATAAGGTTTAATATCGATAACTGGCGTCCCATCCAGTAAGTCTATTCCAGACAGTACAAGTGCAAGTTGACCTTGGTGGTATTCAACACTTTCAAGTTTTACCGCACTCATACCGATGCCATTTGGTCTAAATGTTGCTCTCGTTGCAAAAACACCTTTTTTGATGTTACCGCCTAAACGAGGAGGTCTTACGAGGGCTGAATACCCTTTTTCTGCAGTTTCATGAAAACGAAACAGTATCCATAAATGGGTAAAGTCTTTAATTCCTCTCACAAATTCTTCGCGATTAAATTCTGGAGAAAAGACTAAACGAGCGGTTGCATCAGGCACTAGTCGGGGTTGCCTAGGAATAGCAAATTTTTGCTTGTATGGCGATTGAATAAACCCGATCGGTGAAATTTGATACGTTTCCATGACAATACTCGTTATTTTCTTGGGGAGCTGATTCTACCTAGGAATGACATAACATCAAGTGTAATGGCGTGTAATGTGCTGTTTTTGTCAATCGCGCTAGACTTGTGAAAAATTAACAATAAATTAGTCGAACATGGGTGATAGTCAGCATCAGTTGAATGCAAAGGAACTTGAAAATAACGAGTTAGAAATGGCAGTGGGTAGTCGCGCGCAAGCATATCATCAATATCTTGCTACGCGTCAAGCTCAAAAAATCATCGCGCCTTTATATAAAAAGAAAACTAAAAATGACGCTAGAATTTGAACGACAAGTTGCTAACGCGTGTAGCCGAGTCGCATTTCGGCATGGTGAATATGTGCGCAGTCGTCTTCGTAATGTGATTTGGTCAAATCGCGAAAGTTTACAGTTAACGTTAGCGCAGTTATCGTCTGGCGAAATCACCCCAAAATACTTCGAGCAGGCTCTTAAAGACGAGAAACATAAGTTACTTGAAAAGATGTCTGCGGAAACCGTTATGAATCCAATGCAGATCTCAATATTGATAACTAGTATCTTATTCGAACTTGCTAAAGAGAATATTTAAAGACTTTACTAAAAGCACGAGTAAGTCATTTTGAAACGGATTGTCATACTCGGTTTGAGCTAACCTAACAACGGTCTTTTTCTAGAGTGCAAGGATGTGCTTAATTCCGCAGCCAAAGACCAAATAAGAGATCTTTTATCATTGAAAGTCTAAAATTTAAGTCGCAAATATCTACTCCTATTTACATGAAGCTGTGTGACTTCAGCAAAGATTTGCGGGCGTTTAGGCAAGGCATTGAATGAAGGTAATAGCTTTTACCTTATCAAAATTTATAAGGCGGCATGAACGCTTGTAAAGTTCCACTTTTATATATCCGCTGTGTTTTCGATACGTTGCAAGATGCTTACATTCTTGCATTAGCGTGCCCTACCTAGTATTGAAAACGCGGTGAAGCTCTGAATCACCCATTTGGAGGTGTCTTAAGTATAAAGCAAGGCGATGCCTTGCTTTATCGAAAAACGAATTACACTTGAGCGGATTAAAAATAGCCACGAATACCTAATTTAATATTTCTACCAGGCAATGGGGCTTTATCTTTGATAAACGAACTGTGTACAAAGCCAAGTTCATCCGTCAAATTATCCATGTTTAAGTAGGCTACAAAATCACTGTTAAGCGCAGCAAAGTTGTACTGAATGCTAGCGTCTATTAACGTATAGCTCAGCGTTTTAGATTCATAACTTGCGATGTTGTTTTGTGTAAGGTAATGGGTTCCGGTTAAGTTAAATGTTGCTCCGAAACCGGTATACTCGTAATTTAAACCTATTTTGTTATTTGGAATACGAGGTAAGTAGTCGCCAGAATCGAGTTTTGCCGTCAAGGAGTCAGCAAAAAGTTTTATACGATTTTGCGAATCAAAACGATAATGGGCATCTAATTCTGCACCGTACAATTTCGCATCATTATTCTCGAATTTGAATACTTTCATCGCATCGTCATGACCGTGTTCATTGAGCTCAATACCATGCTCGGCATCGAAAATATAATCGGTCTCGCGTTGATAATAATAGTTTTGAATGTCGTTATAGAAGAAGTTTAAGGTGTAACCGAAATTACCTTCAAAACGACGGAAACTAATGTCTAAATTGTTCGCAATTTCTTGGGAAATGTTTTCAGGTTCGAAATGCACTTCGCCGTCTTCAATTTCATAACCAAGACCTAGCTCGTAGGTACCTGTTGCGATGTGTACACCGTTTGACAGCAATTCAGCGGTTAATGGTGCGCGCTCTGATCGGGAAAGATTAATGGCAACGTTATGTCCATCGGTATATTGATAGATACCACCAATTGATGCACTGACATTGGTTATATCCAGAGTATAACCAAGTACTTGTGCTACTTCGTCTGTGTGGGTGTCATCGTGCGCATGATCATGATGGTGGTCAGACAGGGAAATGTCACTAGTGAGTTGGTACTTTTCAATTCGACCACCAAGTTCTAGCGTAATGTTTTCATATTTACGTTCTTCCAGTAAATAGACTGCGTGGTTGGTGGTTTTGGTTGCCGGCGTAAATGCCTCTTCACCATTTGCTGCATAATCACTTTTTGCGAAATGATAACCTAGCGCGCCATGCCAATTATCGATACGATGTTCTAAGTTTGTACGTAATTCATAGGTTTTGTTGGTAAACGTCGTACCAATAGTACCGTCTTCAATCTCGCTATGTTGATAATCGGTGTATCCGGCACGGACTTGCAGTGCTTCTAACCAGGAGTTGTGAAATGCATAATTTGCAAGGCCTTGCCAACGGGTTTGATCTACACGGGCGAAAACGGATTCTTCTTCGTGGGAGTCAGTTTCATTTTCGTCTAATTCATGGTCATGGTCGTGTCCATGTTCATGAGAGTGACCTGGAATACCATAATCGGTATCCACTTTACCAACCGAAAACCCGACTGTTAAATGGTCGTCAATGTAGCTAGTACCAAAATTGAATTGTTGTGAATCAATAAACGTATTTTCTACTTTATTTAAAATTTCTTCAGCTTCTTCGTCTTCATGCTCGTCGTGCTCTTCATGAAGTTCATAATTAGGTGTGGAATAGTCTTTGCCTTGTCGACTTAATGCATCGAAGTGAAAATTAAATCTTTTTGTGCTTGTTTCACCTAATATCGCGTAGGTGTCTGTGTTTGAAACAGTATCGTGACTAAAATCAAATCCACCGTTTGCTGTTTCAATTACATCTTGAGGAATACGGTTGTCAACGACGTTTACAACACCCCCAATTGCCCCAGAACCATAAAGTAAGGTTGCAGGTCCACGTAATACTTCGATCTGTGTAGCAGATAAAGAGTCATTAGTATTTGCATGATCGGGCCCAACGCGCGACGCGTCGCTACTGTCTAAGCCGTTTTGCGTGATCTTTACTCTAGGACCGTCAAGACCACGAATGATTGGGCTTGACGAAACCGGACCAAAATAACTTGCATCGATACCAGGCTGACCTTTTAGTGTTTCTCCAAGTGTAGGTTTTGCTTTGGTCTTTAATTCGTCGCCTGAAATGACGGTAACAGGCGATGCCATTTCCATATTATTTTTATGAAGTGCTGATGCAAACACGACAATGCTTTCAACAGCAGAAGCTTTTAATGTTACCGTGACAAACTGTTCTTTGTTTTCAACATCGAGTCGAGCATCGAGGTAGTTATTTTTACTAATGTGCAACTGACTATCAGAATCGATATCTAGAGTGAAATTACCATTGATGTCGCTAAATACCGCATTGCTTTTACCATGAAAATGAATTTTAGCATTACTTACAGGCTGTTGTTTGGCATCTATAATTTTGCCTTTGATCACGGCAGCGATTGCGGACGGAGAAACAAAAGCACTGGCCAGCGCTGCTGCAATGAGTGTCTGTTGCGTTTTCATTAAAATACCACCTAACTAAACGTATAGTCGAAATAAGGAACTGAATTGGTGTGATAATATAACAGCACATTTGTTGCAAAACAATGATGTTATACTATAACTTATGATTTGTTGTTTCGTGTTTGTGTTATGAGCCAAGTTAGTAGGGTTTGCTATACTTAACGAATTACTCGAATAATCATCACTGTATTTTGAAAATACTGATGAAAACGAGGTAACAATGAATCCATTTATTTGTAAAGCAAGGTTAAACGTTGCAGACCTTTTCCATCACGTAAACCATCTTGAATCCTTTACTGCTGCTGTTGGTCGACACGAGTCTATCGAGCACTTTGTGTTAAAAATGTTGGGGTTTTGTGCGTTGTCTTATTTAAACAATGTTTTTTGGAAAAAAGACGAAGACAAGCATAGCCCCGATCTTTGGATAGCGAGCGAAAGTGGGCAATACGACATAGCGATGCTGTGCGGTAAAAGAGATGTTGAGCAGGTTGCTAAATTGGCTCGTAAAACTCACAAGCTCTCAATGCTATTAGCGACAAATGAAGTAAAAGAAGTACAATCAGAGTTAGGCGGATTTTTAGTCCATCATCATAATGTTTCCATATTTTCTGTTGATTCGTCGTTTGTTTTGAAATTAGCGGATAGTCTGACGCAAAGCTTACATTGGGATGTCGTTATTGACAATGGCATGATTTCGGTCAGCAATAAACGTGATTTTTTTGAATCAGAAGTGATTAAATTAACCTGAATTATGGCTAAGCGATTAACTTTTGGGTCGCGATGAAATAACCTGTATTTTCTAAACCTATGGTTGGTAATTTTTAAAAACGACAAAGTAAATTTCAGGTCAAAAGCTTTTTTAATCACGTAAAGACAATACAACTCGTGTTAAATTAGTCTAACGTGAACGAGCAGTTGTAATGAGACTAAATGAATTTAATTTCGATGTCGGTAATCGGGCGGCAACAGCACGTTAGAATTTCTCCTTCACGCACAAACGCCAGAGGCTCTTCGTTATAACTTACTTGGCCTTTAATTAATTGAACACGACACGCACCACAAAAGCCTTCTCTACATTGGTAAGGGGCATCGATTTTAGCTTGTTCTAAAGAAACAAGTAGGCAAGGGGAATGAGCCGCATGGGGAAGCGGCTCATTATTATCGAATATCGTAATAATCGGGATGGGTTTTTCAACCATTACAGGTCGAAGTCACCAAAGTCAGATGCATCAACTTCGGAATCGATTTGACCGACTAAATACGAACTGATCTCTGTTTCTTGAGGAGCAACCTGTACGTTATCTGAAACTAACCAAGTGTTAATCCAAGGAATAGGGTTACTCTTATTTGCAAACTGTGGCGGCAACCCAACCGCAGCCATACGAATATTCGTAATGTATTCAACATACTGGCAAAGAATGTCTTTATTTAGGCCGATCATTGACCCGTCTTTAAATAAATAATGTGCCCAGTCTTTTTCTTGTTTTGCGGCATCAACAAACATTTGGATTGCCTGTTCTTTACATTGGGCCGCAGCGATGGCCATTTCTGGATCATCTTTGCCTTCTTGCATGATGTTAAGCATATGCTGAGTACCAGAAAGGTGGAGCGCTTCGTCACGGGCAATTAATTTAATGATTTTCGCATTGCCTTCCATGAGTTCACGTTCTGCAAACGCAAACGAGCACGCAAAGCTTACATAAAAACGAATCGCTTCGAGAATGTTAACCGACATCACACACAAATAGAGTAACTTTTTCAGTTCAAACAAATTAATGTGTACAGTTTGCCCATTGATCTCGTGCTTACCTTCACCATATTGGTTATACAGCGCGACTTTCTCAATCAACTCGTCGTAGTGTTCAGTTACCGCATGCGCACGTTCAGAAATTTTTTCGTTATTGACGATATCATCAAAAACAAGTTCTGGGTTTTGGGTGACATTACGAATAATGTGAGTATAAGAGCGGCTATGGATCGTCTCGCTAAACGCCCATGTTTCAATCCAAGTTTCAAGCTCCGGGATAGACACAATAGGTAAAAACGCGACGTTAGGTGAACGACCTTGTACGCTATCAAGTAACGTTTGATATTTGAGGTTACTCAAGAAGATGTGCTTTTCATGATCTGGTAACGCTTGAAAATCAATACGATCTTTGCTGACGTCCACTTCTTCCGGGCGCCAAAAGAAAGAAAGTTGCTTTTCGATTAACTTTTCAAAAATAGGATACTTCTGTTGGTCATAACGAGAAACGTTGACCGATTGACCAAAAAACATTGGCTCTTTTAATTGATCGTTATGCGTTCTGCTAAACGTTGTATAAGACATAAAAAACACTCAACACCAGAAAAAGCGGGGAAACCCCGCTATCAATTATTATTAGATTTTACACGCACCGCCTTCACAGCCATCGTCTTCTACTTGAGGTTTCAATTCCTCTTGAGCGTCCGATGCACCGTCTCGCGTATTATGGTAATACAAAGTTTTTACACCCAATTTGTAGGCAGTTAATAGGTCTTTTAACAGCAATTTCATTGGTACTTTGCCGCCATCAAACTTATTTGGATCATAGTTCGTGTTTGCAGAAATAGTCTGATCGATAAACTTTTGCATGATCCCAACGAGCTGTAAATAGCCATCATTCGATGGTATATCCCACAGCAGCTCATATTGTTCTTTTAAACGCTCGTATTCTGGTACTACTTGTTTCAAAATACCGTCTTTACTTGCTTTAACGCTGATATGTCCGCGTGGTGGTTCAATTCCATTCGTTGCATTAGAAATCTGTGACGAAGTCTCAGATGGCATCAATGCAGATAACGTTGAGTTACGCATACCATATTTAACGATACTTTCACGTAGCGCATCCCAATCTAGATGAAGCGGCTCACTGCACACCGAGTCGAGATCCTTTTTATAGGTATCAATGGGCATAATACCTTTAGAGTAGGTTGTCTCGTTAAACTTAGGACACGCGCCTTTTTCTTTTGCTAGTTCATTTGAGGCTTTCATTAAATAATATTGAATCGCTTCAAATGTTTTGTGTGTTAAACCATTGGCGCTGCCATCAGAATACTTCACGCCATTTTTAGCTAGATAATACGCGAAATTAATCACACCGATACCTAAAGTACGACGGCCCATTGTCGCGTTATACGCTGCAGGAACAGGATAATCTTGGTAATCTAATAGGTTATCTAGCGCGCGTACAGCAAGCTCAGCAAGCTCTTCTAATTCACTGAGGGATTCAATCGCACCTAGGTTGAAGGCTGACAATGTACACAGTGCAATTTCACCTTCAGGGTCGTTAACGTTATTTAGCGGTTTTGTTGGAAGTGCAATTTCTAAACACAGGTTAGATTGACGAATTGGCGCGACTTCTGAATCAAACGGGCTATGTGTATTACAGTGATCAACGTTTTGCAGGTAGATACGACCTGTGCTTGCACGTTCTTGAGCAAACATAGAGAAAAGTTCGATTGCTTTTATGCGTTTCTTACGAATACTCTCGTCTTGTTCGTATTTTACATACAGCTCTTCAAAACGCACTTGGTTTTGGAAGAATGCGTCGTATAAACCAGGAACATCTGATGGGCTAAATAATGTGATGTAATCGTCTTTGATTAAACGAGAATACATTAGTTTATTAAATTGTACTCCGTAATCGAGATGACGTACTCGGTTTTCTTCAACGCCACGGTTGTTTTTCAATACGAGTAAGTTTTCAACTTCTAAATGCCAAAGTGGGTAGAAGAGTGTTGCTGCTCCCCCACGTACACCACCTTGCGAACAGCTTTTAACTGCTGTTTGGAAGTGTTTATAAAATGGGATGCAGCCAGTGTGATACGCTTCGCCATTGCGGATAGGGCTACCTAGTGCGCGAATTCGACCCGCATTAATCCCAATACCAGCACGTTGACTGACGTACTTTACAATAGCAGAAGACGTTGCATTAATTGAGTCTAAACTATCGTCACATTCAATTAGCACGCATGAACTAAACTGGCGAGTAGGGGTACGTACACCAGCCATAATCGGTGTTGGCAATGAAATCTTAAAGGTCGAGACGGCATCGTAAAAACGGCGAATGTAATCAATACGTGTTGATTTTTCATAGCCAGAGAATAAGCTTGCAGCAACCAGCATGTATAGAAACTGAGCACTTTCGTAAATTCGTCCAGTAACTCGGTTTTGAACCAAATATTTGCCTTCCAGTTGTTTAACTGCGGCATAGCTAAAGTTTAGATCGCGGCTATGATCGATGTATTCGTCAAGTAGTTCGATTTCATCTTTCGTATAATCTACGAGTAAGTGACCATCGTAACGCTTATCTTCAACCATTGACTTGATATGATCGTAAAGACGCGGCGGCTCAAATTGACCATACGCTTTTTTACGTAAGTGGAAAACCGCCAAGCGGGCTGCTAGGTACTGGTAGTCAGGTGTCTCTTTTGAGATCAAATCAGCAGCAGCTTTGATGATGGTTTCATGAATGTCTTCAGTACGGATTCCGTCATAAAATTGAATGTGTGACTTTAATTCTACTTGCGAAACAGAGACATCATCTAAGCCCTCTGCTGCCCATTCAATGACGCGGTGGATCTTATCAAGATCCAACGGCTCTTTGCGGCCGTTTCTTTTAGTTACTGATAGCTTTTGGTTCATAGTATTTGCCTGTATCCCTTGGGAATGACTATTTTTTAGATTTGCGCACGGCAGCTTTATTTGCTTAGCAATTCACCACTATATATGGTGTTCCACAAACCGAGGATCACAAGATAGAGTGGTTGATCTTTTTTTGCAAGGGACAGATCCGGCCTCAATTGTGGATAACATTGGGATAATCGGATTTCGTAAGTGTCCACTAACCTTCGACGTTTTGCTCAAAGTAAAAAAGCTAAAAATCAACTCGAGAATGGCTTTTTTTTGCTTTTTTTCACTCTCTAATTTAACTGATTTTTAAATCATCAATCGTGTTCAAAAAGAACGATTTTCACAATATATAGTAGGTTGAATAAAAATTGTCACTATATGTTGTGAAAAATTTCACTTGGGTTAGTAGCATATTGATCCGCGTTCCAGCGCTTCGCGATTTCATTGCTTGGGACATAACCCCAAAGCGCTACGATCGCTTTCATCTTCGCAGCCTTTGCAGCTTGCACATCGCGTTCAGCATCTCCGACATACCAACACTTTTCAGGTACGACGTCGAGTTGTTCACAAGCGAGCAGTAATTGATCGGGATGAGGCTTTGCTCTTGTTAATGTATCGCCGCAGACAACGACAGGGATCCGATTAAGGGGAGGGAGACAGTCAACAATTGGTTTAGCAAGAAATTCAGGTTTATTAGTGACAATGGCGATTTTTACATTTCTCAATTCTAGAACACGTAATAATGTTTCTATTCCATCAAACAGCGTTGAATGTGTGCATCCTAAGCTTTCATACTTCTTTAGAAATGCCAGTTTTACTGAGTGAAAGTCGATATTTTTAATGTGCTTGCCGAAGCCAAGTTCTAACATCGCTTTTGAGCCATCCGAAACGGTGGGACGAAAAGTGACTTCATCTATAGGCAAGATGTCGTGCTTTTCTAATACATAATTAAGGGCAGCGAGTAAATCTGGTGCAGTGTCGAGTAAAGTACCGTCTAAATCGAACAAGACAGCCTGCGGGGTGGAATGTGACATTGGAGTAGACCTTGTATAGATAGCGATGTACTAAATACAATTGCAATTCCGGCTAGGTATTCTACTTTGAGAGTAGAAAACCTAGCCGAACATACTATAGTTTTTCGAAATAAAGAATGTAATTTACGCTTACATCCTTGCTCAATTTAAATTGCTTAGAAAATGGTGCGTATTCAATGCCCGCAGACGCTCTTACTTTCAGTCCAGCCTGTTCAGCCCAGTCAATTAAAGTTGCAGGGCGAATAAATTTGTCATGATCATGGGTTCCTTCTGGCACCATCTTTAATACTTTTTCCGCACCCACAATCGCGAATAGATAGGATTTAAAGGTTTTATTGAGTGTTGAGAAAAAGACGTGCCCGCCGGGCTTTACCAACGTTGCGACAGCATTAATAATAGACTGTGGGTCTGGAACGTGCTCTAGCATCTCCATGCAGGTTATCACATCAAATTGTTCAGGATTAGCTTGAGCAAACTCTTCAACCGGGATTTTTTGATAACTTACGTCCACGCCCGCTTCTAGAGCATGCAGCTTTGCCACATTCAGCGGCTCTTGTCCCATATCTATACCAGTCGCATGAGCGCCTAGCTTTGCCATACTTTCGGTTAAAATGCCGCCACCACAACCAACATCCACCACCTTTTTTCCGAATATCCCGGCACATTTATCTTGAATAAAGTCTAAGCGTAACGGGTTAATGTCATGTAAAGGTTTGAATTCACCGTCTCGGTCCCACCAACGTTCCGCGATTGCTTCAAATTTAGCAATTTCGGTACTATCTACATTTTGATGTTCGGTCATAAAAAGCTTCCTGATTAATCTGAGCGCATTTTAAAAGGGATAAATTGAAAATCGCGCGCTATGTGGCCTGTAAATTTCTTTAAAGTATGGTACGATGGCCAATGCCTATTTTAATAATAACATGCTCACGAGTCGCAAGTGTGACACAAAAGTGAGTGACACTGAAGGAAAGTAGAGTCAAATGTCTGATCTCGCCAATGAAATCCTGCCAGTCAATATTGAAGACGAACTGAAGAATTCGTACCTAGATTATGCAATGAGCGTAATTGTTGGTCGTGCACTTCCTGATGTTCGCGATGGTTTAAAGCCGGTTCATCGTCGTGTTTTATTCGCGATGCATGAGTTAAAAAATGATTGGAACAAACCGTATAAAAAGTCCGCTCGTGTCGTTGGTGACGTGATCGGTAAGTATCACCCTCATGGTGATAGTGCTGTATACGATACTATTGTACGTATGGCTCAGCCGTTTTCACTTCGTTATATGCTAGTAGATGGCCAAGGTAACTTCGGCTCTGTTGATGGCGATTCCGCGGCTGCAATGCGTTATACCGAAGTCCGTATGGCCAAGCTTTCGCACGAGTTACTCGCTGATTTAGAGAAAGAAACCGTAGATTATGTACCAAACTACGACGGTACAGAACAGATTCCTGACGTATTACCAACAAAAGTACCTAATTTATTAGTAAATGGTTCATCAGGTATTGCCGTTGGTATGGCGACAAATATTCCGCCACACAACTTAACGGAAGTGATCAATGGTTGTTTGGCGTTAATTCAAAATCCAGACTTAACCATCGACGAACTCATCGAGTACATTCCAGGTCCTGATTTTCCAACCGCTGCGATTATAAACGGCAAGAAAGGCATTGTTGATGCTTATCATACTGGACGCGGAAAGGTGTATATTCGTGCTCGCGCTGAAATTGAAGTGGACGAGAAAACAGGTCGTGAAACGATCATCGTTCACGAAATTCCCTATCAAGTTAACAAAGCTCGTTTAATCGAAAAAATTGCAGAGCTTGTTAAAGATAAAAAGATCGAAGGGATCAGTGCGCTACGTGATGAATCTGATAAAGACGGTATGCGTATCGTTATTGAAGTTAAACGCGGTGAAGTCGGCGAAGTTTTACTTAATAACCTATATGCGCAAACACAAATGCAAACTGTGTTTGGTATTAACATGGTTGCGCTTGATAATAATCAGCCAAAGTGTTTCAACTTAAAAGAAATGCTTGAAGCGTTTATTGTTCACCGTCGTGAAGTTGTCACTCGTCGTACGGTTTATGATTTACGTAAAGCACGCGATCGTGCGCACACGTTAGAAGGTCTTGCTATTGCACTTGCAAACATCGACCCAATTATTGAGTTGATCCGTAAGTCTCCTAGTCCAAGTGAAGCGAAACTTGCGTTGGTGGCTCGTCCTTGGGAACTTGGTACGGTAGGCCCGATGCTGGAAAAAGCAGGAGAAGAAAACGCAGCTCGTCCTGATTGGTTAGCACCTGAGCTTGGAATTCGTGATGGGGTTTATTATCTTTCTGAGCAACAAGCCCAAGCAATTCTCGATCTGCGTTTACACAAACTAACGGGTCTCGAGCATGAAAAGATCCTAGCAGAATATCAAGAACTACTCGATTTAATCGCTGAATTACTTTACATCCTAAGCTCACCAGAACGATTAATGGAAGTGATCCGTGATGAGTTGGTCGAAATTAAAACAACCTATGGTGATGGTCGCCGTACGGAGATAAGTGCCGCAGCACATGACATTAGTCTTGAAGATCTGATCAACGAAGAAGATGTCGTAGTAACCTTGTCTCATGAAGGTTACGTTAAATATCAACCGTTGTCTGACTATGAATCACAGCGCCGTGGTGGCAAAGGTAAAGCGGCTACGCGCATGAAAGACGAAGATTTCATCGAGCGATTGTTAGTTGCGAATACCCACGATACGATTTTGTGTTTCTCAACTGCTGGTCGTTTGTATTGGTTGAAAGTGTACCAATTGCCTCTTGCTTCTCGTACTGCGCGCGGCAAACCAATTGTTAACTTGTTACCACTTGAAGCCGATGAACGTATTACCGCGATTTTACCAGTGCGTGAGTACCAAGAAGATAAATACGTCATTATGGCTACGGCGGATGGTACCGTGAAGAAAACGTCATTGATTGAGTACTCTCGTCAACGCTCGAGCGGCATCATTGCGATTAACTTAAAAGAGGGCGATAGCTTAATTGGCGTCGATATTACAGACGGCAGTTCAGAGATCATGTTGTTCTCGGACGCAGGTAAAGTTGTACGTTTCAAAGAAGGTGAAGAAATTCCAGCAACGGATGAAGAAGGCAATCCAATCTTCGATGAGAATGGTAACCCGGAAATCATTTTCAAAGGCGTCAGACCAATGGGGCGCACAGCGACAGGCGTTCGTGGAATTAAACTGGCAGATGATCAGAAAGTGGTGTCGTTGATTGTACCGAAGAATGATGGTGCAGTGTTAACCGTAACCGAAAATGGGTATGGTAAACGTACACCGTTAGAAGAATATCCAGTTAAAGGCCGTGCAACTCAAGGTGTTGTCTCGATCAAAGTCTCTGAACGCAATGGTAAAGTGGTTGGTGCGGTACAAGTACAAGACAACGACGAAATCATGCTTATCTCAAATCGAGGTACTTTGGTTAGAACACGTGTTAACGAGGTATCGGTAGTAGGTCGAAATACTCAAGGGGTAATTTTGATCCGAACTATTGACGGCGAGCAAGTAGTTGGTTTACAACGTATCGACGAAATAGAGGTTGATGACATTGAACTGATGGAAGGCGAAAATGATGCGCCAGAGTCAGTAAATGAAGAGCAAGCACCAGAATAGGTGTAGTGCAAATAAAAGCGGCTTCGGCCGCTTTTTTATTTTTACATTTTTACTTTCGCACGTTACCGCAATAAAAAAGTGACGCGCACTATATGTCATAATTGGAATGAGGAAAAAAATGACTGTTTTTAATTTTTGCGCTGGTCCAGCAATGTTGCCACCAGAAGTAATGAAAAAAGCACAGCAAGAGTTTCTAGATTGGCAAGGTCTTGGCGTTTCAGTCATGGAAGTTAGTCACCGCTCAAAGCCGTTTCTTGCAATGGTAAAAGAGTGTGAAGCCAGTTTACGTCGTCTGATGAATATATCTAATGACTACGAAGTGTTGTTTATGCATGGTGGGGGTCGTGGACAATTTGCTGCAGTACCGCTCAACCTATTCGTTTCAGGTAAGCCGGGTGTATATGTCGAGAATGGTATTTGGTCGCAAGGTGCAACCGTTGAAGGAAAAAAATACCTAGACACTCATGCAATTGATATTCGCTGTGATAACAATGGCCAATTTGATATTGTCCCTGTGTCGCAATGGAAACTGCCAAACGATGCAGCGTTTGTGCACTATTGTCCAAATGAAACCATTGATGGTATTGAAATTTTTGATGTACCGAAGCATGCAACCGCACCGATTGTCGCAGATATGTCTTCAAACATTTTATCTCGCGAAATAAATGTAAATGATTTTGATGTGATCTATGCAGGTGCACAAAAAAATATCGGTCCATCCGGTTTGTGTATTGTCATTATTAAAAAGGCGTTACTCGAGCGTGAGGGGCTTGTTAAACCTTCTATTCTGGATTACGCGCTTGAAGCGAAGCAAGGCAGCATGTACAACACGCCTCCGACATTTGCATGGTATCTCGCGGCTGAAGTATTTAAATATTTAGAGTCTATCGGTGGCGTAAAAGAAATGGAATCGCGTAACAAAGCAAAAGCTCAAGTGCTTTATGATTACATCGATAAGTCGGATTTTTACAATAACAAAGTGGCTGCACACTGTCGTTCATTAATGAATGTACCATTTTGGTTAAAAGATGATTCGCTAAATGAAGCATTCTTATCGCAAGCTGAGAAAGCCGGGCTAGTGGCACTCGAAGGACACCGAATTGTCGGCGGCATGCGTGCGAGTATATACAACGCGATGCCACTTGAAGGTGTTCACGCTTTAGTTAAATTTATGGATACATTCGCCAAGGAGAACGCTTAATGGAACAATTGCGTTTAAAGCCAATATCGAAAGTAAATGGTTCGGTAACCTTGCCCGGTTCTAAAAGCCTTTCTAACCGGATTTTACTGCTGGCCGCTTTGTGCGAAGGAAAAACCAAAGTAACGAATTTACTCGACAGTGATGATATTCGTCATATGCTTGGAGCATTGAAAGAAATGGGCGTTGACGTTTCACTCAATGAAGCGAAAACCGAAGCTTTAGTGTCTGGCAATGGCGGTAAATTTCTTAGTCCGAAATCAGAGTTGTTTTTAGGAAATGCCGGAACCGCGTATCGACCACTTACCGCGGTGCTTGCAACGACGCCAGGCGAATTTAAACTAGTTGGTGAGCCTCGAATGGAAGAGCGCCCAATTGGTCATTTAGTCGATGCACTGCAGGCGCTAGGAGGCAATGTTAATTATCTAAAACAACCAGAATATCCGCCTTTACACATCCACGGAAAGCGGTTGTCAGGTGGTGTTGTTGAAATTGATGGTTCAATTTCAAGTCAGTTTTTAACTGCTTTACTCATGGCAGCACCATTATTTTCTGGCGACAGCGAGATTAGAATAAAAGGCGAGCTCGTATCAAAACCCTACATTGATATTACGCTCGGTGTGATGCACCAATTTGGCGTGACGGTGACCAACGAAGCGTATACGATATTCAGAGTTAAAGGCAATCAACAGTATAAATCACCCGGTGAAATACTTGTCGAAGGTGATGCATCGTCAGCGTCTTATTTCGTTGCAGCAGCTGCGATTGCGGGTGGTGAAATTGAGATCCGAGGTGTCGGTCAAAAATCAGTTCAAGGTGATATTGGTTTTGCTCGTGTGATGGAGCAAGTTGGCGCACAAATCGAGTGGTATGATGATCGATTAGTGGTTAAAAAAGGTCAGCTTAAGGGCGTAGATATTGACGCGAACGCGATTCCCGATGCAGCGATGACGCTTGCGACAGTGGCGCTCTTTGCGGACGGGCCAACTGCTATTCGTAATATCTATAATTGGCGAGTGAAAGAAACTGACCGACTTTTTGCCATGGCCACGGAACTACGCAAAGTGGGTGCTAAAGTGGTTGAAGGGCACGATTTTATCGAAATTGAGCCGCCTAGCAGCTTCAATCTGACTGACATTGACACTTACAATGACCATCGTATTGCAATGTGCTTTTCCATGATCGCAGTCGGTGGAAAAGAGGTGATCATCAATGATCCTAAGTGTACAGCGAAAACGTTTCCAACTTATTTTGATGTATTGGCTAGCATAAGCGAATATTAAAAGTACCCCAAGTGCAGTGTGATGCTGCACTTTGCATTTGTGCTTTTTGCTTCTTCTAATTTTTCATCTCTTTTAACGCTAACTTTTTTATAAATTAACATTTTTAAATCCTGCTACATAAAATATACACGTTGCGCAACGCCAGTATAACTAAGGCTTGTACCGAAACTGTTTTCAAAAAAGCGTGGCTGACTTACAAAAAGTTACCTTCTCAAAGCAGCTTTTAGTCTTAAAGTCGCGTATAATCCGCACCCATAAAAATTAGGTGAGCATTTTTTGGAGGTTTGAATGCAGGCAGCTATGCCCGTGATCACCGTAGATGGCCCAAGTGGTTCTGGCAAAGGAACTGTATGTCGCTTGTTAGCTGAACGTTTAAACTGGGATGTCTTAGACAGTGGTGCGATATATCGCGTGTTGGCTTTAGCCGCACTTCATCATAATATCGCATTCGATAACGAAGCTGATCTGGTTCCGCTCGCTGCGAACTTAGACGTGCAATTTGTTATCGATTCAGCAACCAAAAAAACGAAAATTATTCTCGAAGGCGAAGACGTAAGCAATACGATACGTAACGAAGAAGTTGGTGCCGCAGCGTCTAAAGTCGCTTCTTTGCCACGTGTACGAGAAGCACTCCTGCGTCGTCAACGCGCGTTTCGCTCAGAAGTGGGTTTAATCGCGGATGGTCGTGATATGGGAACGGTTGTGTTCCCAGAGGCAGAGATAAAAATTTATCTCACAGCCACGGCTGAAGAAAGAGCGAATAGACGCTTTAACGAGTTGAAGGATAAAGGCTTAGATGTTACACTTAGTGGTCTGCTTGAAGATATCAAAGCTCGTGATGATCGCGATATGAATCGAAAAGTTGCTCCATTGGTGCCTGCTGAAGACGCAATTACGATTGATACAACCGAGCTAAACGCAGATCAAGTGTTCGATAGAGTGCTTTCAATACTCTCGGACGCGGTAATGTCAGGCAAGCTTCCTAAGGGAAGTTTCAAATAGAATTTTTTGTGTGTTAGCAGGATGCTGACGCTTTATTCATAACCCCATGCAGCATGGTTGCTAATTGGTAATTTAACTTTATAGAGACGTATTTAGTATGTCAGAAAATTTTGCGCAGTTATTTGAAGAGAGCCTAAAGGGTTTTGATGCAGAACAAGGCTCAATCGTTAAAGGCATCGTAATTTCAATCGAGAACAACGTTGTTCTTGTTGATGCAGGCCTTAAGTCTGAAAGTGCAATCCCTGTTGAGCAATTCAAAAATGCTGCTGGTGAGATTGAAGTTGCTGTTGGCGATGAAGTTGATGTTGCTCTAGACGCAATCGAAGACGGTTTCGGTGAGACAATTCTTTCACGTGAAAAAGCGAAGCGCCATGAAGCGTGGATCCGTCTTGAGAAAGCATGTGAAGAGCAAGAAACAGTTATCGGTGTTATCAACGGTAAAGTTAAAGGTGGTTTCACGGTTGAAGTTGATACAATTCGTGCATTCCTACCTGGTTCACTTGTTGACGTTCGTCCAGTACGTGACACAGCTCACCTTGAAGGTAAAGAGCTTGAGTTCAAAGTTATCAAGCTTGACCAAAAGCGCAACAACGTAGTTGTTTCTCGTCGTGCTGTTATTGAATCTGAAAATTCTCAAGAGCGTGATGAACTTCTTCAAAACCTTGTTGAAGGTCAAGAAGTTAAAGGTATCGTTAAGAACCTTACTGACTACGGTGCGTTCGTAGATTTAGGCGGTGTTGACGGTCTACTTCACATCACTGACATGGCTTGGAAACGCGTTAAGCACCCAAGCGAAATCGTAAACGTTGGTGATGAGATCCTAGTTAAAGTTCTTAAATTCGACAAAGACAAAACTCGTGTTTCTCTAGGTCTTAAGCAACTTGGCGAAGATCCATGGGCAGCTATCGCTGGCCGTTACCCAGAAGGTGCTAAGCTTTCTGGTCGTGTAACTAACCTTACTGACTACGGCTGTTTCGTTGAAATCGAAGAAGGCGTTGAAGGTCTAGTACACGTTTCTGAAATGGATTGGACTAACAAGAACATTCACCCATCTAAAGTAGTTTCACTAGGTGATTCTGTAGAAGTAATGGTTCTTGAAATTGACGAAGAACGTCGTCGTATTTCTCTTGGTCTTAAACAATGTAAGCCTAACCCATGGCAAGAATTTGCTCGCCAATTCAACAAAGGCGACCAAGTTACTGGTAAGATCAAGTCAATCACTGACTTCGGTATCTTTATCGGTCTAGAAGGCGGCATCGACGGTCTAGTTCACCTATCTGACATCTCTTGGAACACGCCAGGTGAAGAAGCAGTACGTGAATACAAGAAAGGCGACGAAATCACAGCTATCGTTCTACAAGTAGATCCAGAGCGTGAGCGTATCTCTCTTGGCGTTAAGCAAATTGAAGCAGATCCTTTCAATAACTACCTGGACGCAAACAAAAAAGGTGCTATTGTTAAAGGTAAAGTGACTGACGTTGACGCGAAAGGCGCAACGGTTGAGCTTGGCGAAGGTGTTGAAGGTTACATCCGTGTAGCTGACATCGCTCAAGAGCGCGTAGAAGATGCAACAACAGTTGTTTCTGCTGGCGACGAAATTGAAGCTAAATTCATGGGTGTTGATCGTAAGAACCGTGCAATCAGCCTATCTGTGAAAGCGATGTTCGAAGCTGAAGAGAAAGAAGTTCTTGAGAAGCTTAAGAAAGAAGAGCCAGAGTTCGAAAACGCAATGGCAGCAGCTTTCAAAAACGCTCAAAAAGACTAATTTTTCAAGTCTAAACAGAAGGGCACTTTAGCCCTTCTTTTTTTGTGTTTAAGGAATTTGTATATGACAAAGTCAGAATTGATAGAACAATTGGCACAACAACATGCTCACGTCCCTATGAAGGATGTTGAAAATGCAGTAAAAGAAATTCTTGAGTTGATGGCCGGGTCATTGTCTGAATCAGAACGCATTGAAATTCGTGGCTTTGGTAGTTTTTCTCTACACTATCGAGCACCAAGAACGGGTCGCAACCCAAAAACAGGCGATACGGTCGAATTAGATGGTAAACACGTACCACATTTCAAGCCAGGAAAAGAGTTACGCGATCGCGTAAATGAAAGTATTGCTTAAGAGGTAGCCCTTGATAAGGATTTTAATTAAGGGAGTGGCGTTAAGTTTAATCGTGTTGGCGTTTTTGCTGAGTACGCAAAATCCTCATGACATCAAGTTAAACTTTATTGTAGCGAGCAGTACACTTCCTTTAGCTACAGTAATGAGTATTTGTTTTATACTCGGCATTGCCATCGGTATGGCGGTGAGCGGTATTTTTATGACAAAACTCAAATACAATCATTATCGCCAAAAAAAACAACTCACTTCCGTTAATGATGTAGAAAACTAATATGCTCGAGTTGTTGTTTCTATTGCTTCCTGTTGCGGCTGCTTACGGTTATGTAATGGGAAAAAATAGTGCTAAAAATCAAGCTCATGAGCAAAACCGGATTATTACCTCTGAATACAGCAAAGGCCTTAAATATTTACTCGATCGTGAAGAAGATCAAGGCCTTGAACACCTCATTAAGCTTTTAGAGGTTTCTGCTGACACTGTAGAACATTATCTTACTCTCGCTTCGCTTTTCCGTAAGCGAGGCGAGCTAGACCGAGCAATAAAGATCCATGAATTATTGCTGAAACAGCCTTCGCTCGCAAACGAAGATTTAGCAACGAATCGCCTTGAATTGGCCCTCGACTATATTATGGCAGGAATGCTCGATAGTGCAGAAGAGCATCTTGTCGTTTTGATAAAATCTGGTCATAACGAAGCAGTGGATCCCATCCTCTCTTTGTATTCTCAACTTAGAGAATGGAACAAAGGGGTAAACATGTATGAAGCTCACCGTAACTTATTCACTAAACCACAGCAGTTAGCAACCATAGCCAATTATTATTGCGAAGCAGGCCTTGAAGAAAAAGATGGTGAATTAATAGAACGTGCTTTTCGATTAAAACATCGAGCATTGCGTCCATTATTCGAGTTAGGCAAAGCAGCATTTGCTAAAAAAGACTACGTAAAATCCATTTATTATTGGCGCGAGCTCGCGACCTATCAACCGGTCACGGTTCCGTTGTTTATCAAGGATTTAGAAGCGTCATATCACGCATTAAATCTGGACGAACAATTTGATGAACTCATCGAAGAATTACTTTGTCAAGGCGGCGTACTAATCCGTATCAAGTACTGTGAGGTGCTTGTTAAAAACGGTGAAGTTGAAAAAGCAATTTTATTTTTAACCTCGAGTTTAAAACGCGAGCCTTCGATACGAGGCTTTAGTTTTCTGTTACAATTGCTCAGTAGAAAACAAGACGACATGAGTGATGTATTAGCGCAAGTCGATAAACTAGTGCGATCCTATATTGCGACTAAGCATGAGTATCAGTGTCGTCATTGTGGTTTTCATAGCCACACACTTTATTGGTTGTGTCCTTCTTGTAAGCATTGGGAAACCACGCTCCCAGCTAAAGGACTCGACGGTTACTAAACCGTCCATTATTTTTTCATTTGTTATTAGGTAAAGCATGTCATCAGAACTGACTAAAAAAGTCGTGATTGCACTTGATTATGACAATCAAGAAACCGCGCTTAACTTTGTTAAACAGCTCTCACCAGATTCATGTCGTCTAAAAGTAGGTAAAGAGATGTTTACCTATTTTGGGCCTGAGTTTGTTAAACAACTTGTGGGTCTGGGGTTTGATGTATTTTTAGATTTAAAATTTCATGATATTCCCAATACGGTAGCAAAAGCAGTTACTGCCGCCGCAGAATTAGGTGTGTGGATGGTCAATGTGCATGCATCGGGTGGCCTTGAGATGATGCAAAAAGCCAAAGCAGCGCTAGAGCAATATGGCGAGAAAGCGCCTTTGCTTATCGCCGTTACGGTATTAACAAGCATGGATGAAGCTCAGTTGAAACGGTTGGGCGTTGAAAAGTCACCACAAGAGCAGGTACTCTACCTTGCTAAATTAACGAAAGAAGCAGGTTTAGATGGGGTGGTTTGTTCGGCTCAAGAGGCTGAAGCTTTAAAAGCTGAACTTGGGCAAGAGTTTAAGTTAGTGACACCAGGTATTCGCCCTGCAGGGAGTGATATGGGCGATCAAAAACGCATTATGACACCAAAGCGCGCAATCGAGGCGGGCAGTGACTATTTGGTAATTGGTCGTCCAATTACACAAGCGGACGATCCTGTCGCAACGCTTGCTGCAATTAACGCGTCACTCGTTTAGACTGGCGTGTAGAGCCCTAAAAGCCAATCAAAAAACGCCGCATCAGCGGCGTTTTTTACGTTTACTTTTTCAAGCTAATTGAAGTTGCTTGCAAATCAATCAAACCTTGTTTAAACAAGCCGCCAATGGCCTTTTTGAAATTTGCTTTGCTCGTTTGAAATTGTTTTTTAATTTGCTCGGGATCGCTTTTATCTCCAAGAGGTAAACGCCCGTCGTTCGCTCTTAACGCTTCTAATATTTTGGTCCCAAGATCATCGATACGAGCCATACCCGGTTTTTCTAGCGTAATATCAAGCTTGCCGTCTTCACGTACGTTTTTAATGTAGCCAGGCATTCTTTGCCCCACAAAAATACGTTGAAAGACATCACTAAAAAATACCACGCCAAAGTGAGTTTCATTGACGATGACTTTGTAGCCGATGTCGGTTTTGCTTGCGACAATTAATGATACTTCTTGATTCTTCTCGAAATTTCCCGGTTCTTTGCTTACGAATTTAAGTAAATTGCTTGAAGCGCAAATGCGGTTTGAGGCTTTATCTAAATACACTTTGACTAGATAGCTGTGGCCATCGCGCATTTTTGGTTTTTGTTCGTTGTAAGGCGCAAGAATGTCTTTTGCGATACCATTATCGAGAAAGGCGCCGACTACGTTGATTTCTTTAACGCGCAATAGTGCAAAATCACCGACTTGAGCAATCGGTTTTTTCGTTGTGGCAGTTGGGTGTCCTGCGCTATCTAAATAGACAAACACCGAGACTGGATCGCCTGCCTCAGAACCTTTTGGCACTTCATGTTTTGGTAAAAACACATCACCAAGCTGACCGCCATTTAAATATGCGCCCTCTGCGTTGATTTCTTCAATCATTAGTAATTCGATTTTTCCTAACATCGTTTACTCCTCAACGTTTGGCTTAGGTTTACGGCGAAGTGGAGCCATTCCGTCTACATCCATTGGCGCAGCAATCGGCTTTTTCGCAATTTTTGGTTTATTTACTTTCACTTTTCCTTTGCCTGCAGAAGCAGGTTTCTTTTTATTCGTTGTTGGTTTTGTCGGTGCTTTTGGTTTTGGTTCTTTCAACCCTTTAAACTTACCTACTAAACCTTGAATTTGTGTAAATTCTAACGGATCTTTCAGGTACGATTGAATGGCTAAGTAGCTTTTCCAGTCTTTTGGGCCAACAAACGAAATTGCTGTTCCTTTAAAACCGGCGCGACCAGTACGACCTATCCGGTGTACATATTCTTCTGCGTGTTTAGGCAAATCGAAATTAATCACATGGGTGACGGATAAAAGATCCAGTCCGCGAGAAGCTACGTCTGTTGTTACAAGTACCTTAAATTGCCCTCGGCTAAATGCATCCATGATCTCTAAACGCTTGTTTTGAGGCATATCGCCAGCAAGCGCTGCTGCATTTAACTGTTGCTCATTTAACAAGTCACTTAGCCTAGAGGTGTCGGAGCGCGTGGCTGTAAAGATAATACATTGGCCAACAGCTTCGGATTTCATAAAATGAGTAAGCAGTGCTTGTTTGTGATCTAGGTGATCGGCAAGATATAACGTTTGTGTAATGTCTTCGTGCTTTTCATGCGCATCACTGAGCATGATGCTCTTAGGTGCTTTTAATAGATTACGCGAGGTAACGCCAACCTCAGCATGGTCGAGAGTCGCAGAAAATAGTAACGTCTGACGCAAGCGATGATCGGCAGCTTCGTTAATGGCATCTAGTTGCGCTTTAAAACCTAAGTCGAGCATTCTATCAGCTTCATCGAAAATCAGCATTTCTAAACCTTGCAGCTGCATTGAACGCTGACTCAGGTGATCGGCAATTCGTCCTGGGGTGCCAATAACAAAATGAGGGTTTTTGGCTAACGCTTTTACTTGATCGTTAAAGTTCTCACCGCCTAAAATTTTAGTCACTGAGAGCGTGTGGCTGGCAATAAGCATACGACATTGCGCGTATACTTGGTTTGCGAGTTCACGGGTAGGTGTAACTACTAATACTCGAGGATCACGTTTACTTAGTGCTTTTTGCTTTATTACGCGTTGTACAGCAGGTAATAGAAAAGCAAGGGTTTTACCTGAGCCAGTTTTAGATTGCGCGAAAACATCATGCCCAGCCAACGCGGTTGGTATGGCACGAGCCTGGATCTCGGTAGGTTCAACAATACCTTGATGAGATAGTTGTTTTGCAAGGCGGTTATCGATACCTAAATCGGTAAAAAGCAAAAGAATACTCCAAAGAAATCAAAATTCTAAAAACACATCATTATAGCAAAGCAAAAAGCGATGCCCAAAATGATTTACTCACTTTTTGTAATAATTCTAAACTCACGTATAATACGCGCCCGGCGCCGGATTTACGATTCGGTATTCACTGTCTGCGTCGTGCTATAAACGTAGACAAAATAATACGATGGCTAATAGATTTAGCTAAGTATCAGCTTATAATAGGAAATTTTATGTCTACACCTTACGTAGTATGTGCTCTCTACAAATTCGTCTCATTGCCTAATTTTAAATCGCTTCGCCAACCTTTGCTTGATGTCATGGAACAAAATGAAGTTCGCGGTACATTGTTACTTGCTGCTGAAGGGATCAATGGTACGGTCGCAGCCAAACGAGATGGCATTGATGCATTGCTAGCATGGTTAGATAAACAACCTGGTTTAGACAAGATCGTGTCAAAAGAGTCGTACGATGAAACGTGTCCTTTTTATCGTACTAAAGTAAAACTTAAAAAAGAAATTGTCACATTAGGCGTAGAGGGGATTGACCCGTTAAATGTGGTTGGTACTTACGTTAAACCACAAGATTGGAATGCGCTCATTTCAGATCCTGAGGTTGTTTTGGTTGATACTCGCAACGATTATGAAATCGAGATTGGCACATTTAAAAACGCCGTCGATCCAAAAACCAAGACCTTCCGTGAATTCCCGCAGTGGGCGAAAGAAAATTTAGACCCAACAAAACACAAAAAAGTCGCTATGTTCTGTACTGGGGGGATTCGCTGTGAGAAATCCACTGCATATATGAAAGAACAAGGTTTCGATGAAGTGTATCATCTTGAAGGGGGTATTTTAAAATACCTTGAAGAAGTACCAAAAGATGACACCATGTGGGAAGGCGAGTGTTTTGTATTCGATAATCGTGTAGCGGTAAACCACGATCTCGAGAAAGGATCGTATGACCAGTGTCATGCGTGTCGTATGCCGATTACAGAGCAAGAGAAACAATGTGAAGAATATATGGTAGGTGTGTCATGTCACCATTGCCACGATAGTTTGACAGACGAACAACGAGCTCGTTTTGCTGAGCGTCAAAAGCAAATTCAATTGGCTCAAGAGCGCGGAGAAGGTCACATAGGCCATGATGCGCAGCAAGCAATCTTAGAGCGCCGTGAACAAAAATTAGCGCAAAAAGAAGCACAGCGTAATCGCAAATAAATCTTTACATATCAAGTTCTTTCAAGGCCCTCATAAGAGGGCTTTTTATTGTATTTACGCTAAAATAGAGCGAAGTGAGTTTAAAGTGTAAGGAATCGACATGGCGTTACACATCGTCACGCATCCATTAGTTCAGCACAAAGTAGGACTATTAAGAGAGCAGGGGATAAGTACAAAGAGTTTTCGTGAAATTGTCGCAGAAGTAGGGACGTTACTGACGTACGAAGCGACGAAAAATCTGCCGCTTGAAACAACACAAATTACTGGTTGGGAAGGAACGTCTATCGACGTAAATCATATAAAAGGAAAAAAAATAACGGTAGTGCCTATTTTACGAGCAGGCCTTGGTATGCTAGACGGTGTACTAAGTCTTATTCCTGCGGCCAAAGTGAGTGTGGTTGGTCTTGAGCGCAATGAAGAAACACTTGAACCAATCCCTTATTTTGAGAAGCTTGTGGGCAATATTGATGCGCGTTTGGCATTAGTGGTCGATCCAATGCTTGCGACAGGCGGGTCAATGATTGCAACGATTAATATGTTAAAAAAAGTGGGTTGTAAGCAGATAAAAGCGATCGTTTTAGTTGCTGCTCCTGAAGGGGTTAAGGCTACGCTTGCCGCGCATCCCGATGTTGAATTATACGCTGCGGCATTAGACAGTCATCTTAATGAAAAAGGCTATATTGTCCCAGGCCTTGGTGATGCGGGTGATAAAATTTTCGGTACAGTTATGCGCTAAGAATGTCCCCAATCTTTTTGAAATCAAGAATGTATTCGGAAACACCAATTTTCAACTTGATTGGGCATATTCTCAAGTTATCTAAAACGAACCTCGAGGTTTATTGGGTTCACATTAGAAAACGGCGCTTAACATAGTCAAAATTTCTTTTATATCAGGAAGGGTTTGCTCATTACCTTCTTGCAGTAACTGGTCGGCAAGTGCTTGTTTTTTAGCATGCAGATCAACGATGCGTGCTTCTATGGTTTGATTGGCTACTAACCGATATATAGTAACGGGCTTTTCTTGTCCAATACGATGAACTCTATCTGAAGCTTGGTTTTCCACCGCAGGATTCCACCATGGATCCATATGAATAACATAACTCGCTGCGGTTAAGTTGAGGCCAAATCCGCCTGCTTTGAGACTAATTAAAAAAACGTCACTGTCACCTCGTTGGAAAGCGTCGATTTGTGTTTTTCGTACATTTACTGGCGTGCTTCCATCGAGATAGTTAAACCGATAATTGTGTTTAATTAACTGTGCTTTGATCAGTTGTAAAAAGGCCACAAATTGACTAAAAATCAGCACTTTGTGGCCATTAACTTTTAGACCTTCAAGCAATTCAAGCAACAAATTAATCTTACTTGACTCTATTTCTGAACTTTCAACTAATAACTGAGGAGCGCAGCAGGCTTGACGTAATTTTACCAGTTCGGCAAGCATTCGGAGCTGTCTCTCTCCGGCATTTTTGAGCTGTGCAGTTTCGGAGAGTGTTTCTATGGCTGATAATCGAACGGATTCGTAAAATGCCAATTCGGCTTGACTTAGCTGAACGTCTAAATTGATTTCAGTTTTATGTGGTAAGCTTTTTAAGACCTGCTCTTTAGTTCGGCGTAATAAAAAAGGTGATAAGAGATATTTTAAGCCTTCACGTGCTTTTTTAGCCGCGACGGGATCGTCGTTAGCCTTTTCGATAGGTACGTTAAAGCGTTGATTAAATACTTTTAAATTGCCTAATAGTCCTGGGTTAATAAAGCGAAAAATACTCCAAAGCTCTGTAAGATTATTTTCAATAGGTGTGCCCGTAAGTGCCATTTTAAAGCCACTTTTAAATCGATATGCAGATTTTGACCGTCCAGAGAGTGGGTTCTTTAAAAACTGAGCTTCATCAGCAACGATAGTTTGCCAATGTATTGATTGGAGTTCGTTCTCCAGACGCTGCATTAAACTATAACTCACCAAAATACAATCAAACGGCTGGAGATGATTAAGTCTATCCATTCGCGCTTCGGCTGAATGAATATGACCAAGATTGACTATCTTGAGACTCGGCGCGAATCGTAAAAATTCAGATTGCCAATTTGCACACACTGAGGTGGGGGCGACCACCATACTTGGTCCTAAACTAGCCCGTGATACGATAACCGCAATTGCTTGTAGCGTTTTACCAAGGCCCATGTCATCAGCAAGGCACGCTCCAGCTCCCCAATGTGCAAGGCGCATTGCCCACTCGACACCTTGATGTTGATAAGGACGTAGCGATCCTTTTAACTGTGCAGGAATAACTACCTCAAGGTGCTGTGCTTCAATTAACTTTGCTTTTAATCTCTCCCACCCGGGTGCTGTTTGCATTCTAAGCCCAGTCGTAGAATCCAGTATTTGCCGAGCCGCAAGGGGAGAGAATCGGCCATTGTCAGTGAGTGAATTGAGGTTTGCTAACTTTTCATAAAGCGATTGGGATAAAGAAACAATAGTTCCATCATCCATAGGAATAAAGCGTCCTTTATGCAAATTGATTAACCCTAGTAAAGGCCTTAATGCTATTACCTGTTGTTCATCAATTCGTAGCTCGCCTACTAAATCAAACCATTCATTTTTTTTATATAGTCCTAATTGCAAATGATGAGCTTGTAAAGGCTGAGCCAGCTCAATCCGATGACCCTTTTGCCACTCTAATTTCAACCAAGATGGTTTTTTTGTTATCACTGTATAGAGTTGCTCTAGTGTCTCTAGTGCACTTTGCAATTCACCTTGAACTAGTTGGTTGTTATCCATTTCTAGAAACGCTGGACAATATTCATCTAAGTATTCTAAACGTCTCTGTTCTTCGCTCAGGTCGCGCGTGGTTGTAATCGTTTGCATACCGATTTGAGCACTTAAAAACGAGCCCCCTATACCGGGAACTAACCTCGGACCATGTTCACCTAATGGCATGACAGTACATTGAAATCCAAGACCTTGTCGGTATGGACGAATACGAATAATTAAAGTACTTTCCGGTGCGACTTCCTTTCTAGGTATCGCGAAAACATCAAGTTCGGAGTCAATTGGCATTAAGTTAAAGAGTGCTTGAATGGCGTCAACAGCTTTATGTTTGTGTTCGTTTGGAATAAACAGACCATGTTCACTCACAATCGATAGCACGTTTAAATCTGGTTCTAGAAATTCAAAAAGTTGGATGGTTCCATCCGCTGCCAGTTGAACCGCATAGACTTCTTTACCAAGGGCATAGTGTGGTTTCGGATTTAGAGCAATTTCGATTGCACTTTGATGCTGTTTGACCTCCAGTTTGACTTTCGTTGATTTAAATTCTGTGACTGTTTCTAAGTTCTCCGACATCGTCACCAACGTTGAGCCGACGAGTTCGCGCAGCGGCTTTAGTCCTTCGAGCAGATAATCACTTTTAAGAGAAGAGGGGGATTTTGCAACGTGTTTAAGTACTTTTTTATCGCGATTGGTTAAAAAATCGAATAAGTGTGGCTGCTCTTTTAGCTTTTGCAATTCGATGGGGCTTTCAGTTAGCCATTTTTTTCCATCATTCACTTGAAGCCAAGGTGTTAACGCAATGGCAAATCGTTGGGGTGTAAGTTGCCAAATAAGTCGCTTGGCTTGATTTAAATTTAATTCCGGTTCGTGATTGTCGGAATTGAGCGCAACGAGTCTATCTAATGCTTTTTCCCAACTACTTTTTGATTGAACCAATCTAAATAAACTGAGCGGCACATCTTGGTTTCGCGCCCAATCCGCAATTAATGTCAAGCCAAGAACTTCAAAATGATCAGCGATTTTTTTCAAGCCGATAAAATCAACTTTAGTTGGCTGATCTGTCCACGCGATACCAAGTTCAGTGACGAGTTTCATTAGCGCACTATGAAAATGGTCCTGTTGCCCAGGTACAAATACGCTAATCTTTGAGCTGTCAAAGGTCGCGTCATTGTCTAAGTATTTATTGACCGCATCAAGTAGTAAAGCAGGATAAAGCATGTTTGACGCTTGTTGCCGGTTTTGCCTTAAATTTTCGACCATTTGGGCAAGCAGCAGCGAACTGTTTTTTTCTGCTTGGCTTCTCAGTGCGATAAGAGAAAATAAATAACCAAGCAACAGAAGGCCGTCAAAAAAAGGATGCTTTTTACGACGGTACCTTTGTTTTGCAATTAGTGCTTTTTGATAACACTCGATGGCTTTTAAAAAATCAGACTGCAAAAACCAACAAAACCCGTCGATTTGCAAACGCCAAGCGCTTTCACTGCACTCTTTAATTAATGCTTTGCTTAGTTCAGGCTCGCCTTGAAAGAGTGTGTACTGAGCAACCAGTAACCTAAGCGGTGTATTATTAGGATTATGAGCCAATACCTGATTTGCAAGCTGTAGAGTGCTCGTAATCGATAGAGAGTGGTTTAATAAAAAATCAAATCTTGAAACAAACGTTTGATACTGAATGTGTGCAGGTAATCTAAGCACTTTCTCTAACTCGAAGGGTTGAAAAAAATGTAGATTTAATATTGATAACAGCGAGTTCTCAATCAACTGAGGATCTTTGGTCACAGGGAAAAGCGTGGTTATCTCTTGTGAATTACCAGAGCGCAACGATAAATAAGCATCGCGCTGACTGCTTTTTTCAATAAGTCCGTCGTTTTCTGCATCTTTGAGTGCCAATGTTAAACGTTTGAACTCAATGTCACTTAACCTATCTAACGCGTTGTTGGCGAAAGAAGCCTCGATTTCAATCCCTTTTTCAGTAATGCGGATCGTCTTTTTCGCCAAAAGCGGTTGTTTTACCGAACTATCAAAACCAGTCGGGCAATTGGGTAAGATACCAGCTTGATTAACATAGAGAAGTAGTCGCTGAAATTGATTTATCGTGATGGGTTCAAACGCACAAGCGAGTACCTGTAACAACGCAATTAACTGGCCATCGATTGGATCTTCTTCTAGCCACGTTGAGGGTTCAGTACTTAAAAACATTATATTGAACGTTAATTAATTAAGAGCGTGACGGTATCAGTATTTTGGTGCCCGTGCAACGCTGCGCTCGATTTAGGCTGATCCGTTATATTCATGCGGTTAACAAAAAGGGCTTATATCAAGCCCTTTGTCTTTACTTAATCTTCAAAGTTAGACTTTGAATTGCTCAAGCATGTTTTCTTGATGCGCAATTTTATCGACCTGAGAGCGCATCGTAGAATCGACCGATTGAGAGTCTTGATAGACTTTTTCTGAAATACCGCGGATCGCTGCAGCGTTATCGTTGACGTTATCAACAATGTGTCCTTGTTGATTCAGCATGTTGGCAATTTCAACATTGAGGTGGACGATATTTGCAATGGAAGTCCGCATTTTTTCGAGTGCTGAGCGCGTTTCATCCGCTTTATCAACGGTTTTAACGACGACTTGTTGAGAGAGTTTCATCACTTGAACAGCACTGACCGCTCCAGCTTGAAGTTGATCGATCATTGCTTTAATTTCAGTGGTTGCTTCTTGTGTACGCTGAGCAAGCGTTCGAACTTCATCCGCGACTACCGCAAAACCACGTCCAGATTCACCCGCTCGCGCTGCCTCTATCGCGGCATTCAATGCTAATAGGTTCGTTTGCTCCGCAATACCATTGATCACAGAGAGTATCTGTTCGATGCCACTTGAAGACACTTCTAATTCCGTCACCACACTCACGGCTTCATCAATTTGCGAAGATAAGTGGGCGATGGTATTCGTGGTTTCAGCAACGACTTTTTGGCCGCTAACTGCTGCACTGTCTGTTTCTTGAATGGCTTTGGCGGCGTTTTGCGCCGTACCTGCAACTTGTTTTTCGGTTTCAGTTAAATGCTCAGTTGCTGAAGTGAGGGTATCTAACGCTTTTAACTGTTTATTGATTGCTTCACGAGATTGTTTTGCTTCACGAGATGTCTGCTTAGCGTCATCTAAAATCTCTCTGCCCAATCGCTGTATATCCCCAATCAGCATTTGCAAACGTGCGGTAAACGCATTGAAATTCTCTGCCATCGCCCTGAATTCAGGCTCTTCAGGTGCTTTTAGTCGCACCGTTAAATCGGCGTTTCCTTTTGCTATATTAGCCATTGCTTCGTTGATCTCCTCTAATGGACGAAGCAAAGAATTAATAACAAACAACAAAATACCTATACTTGCAGCCAAAGCTACCAGGGTCAGCATAATGGAATCATTACGCATTTCTGAAACTGCACTAAATACTTTGTCTTTATCGAGTAAAACCCCCAGTTTCCAATCAATACCTTTTACCGATTCGAAGACTAAAAGCTTATCTTTCCCATCAATCGAGATTTCTTGAAAGCCAAGTTTGGCAGAGGTATTTGGCAAAAACGCTTTCATCGATTTGCCGTTTAACTTTGCATCCGGGTGCGAAATAATGGTGCCATCATTGCTGACCATAAAAGCGAAGCCAGCATTAAAGAGCTTAAACTCATTTATCATGTCACTGAGTTTCGCCAAACTTACATCAAAGAAAATGGCACCGTGAAACTGATTGTTTTTCTTAACGACAGTACCGATAGACACTAAGATCTCTTTGGTGACTGCGTCCGCATAAGGGGCAGTCACAATGGTTTGATTGGCGTTTTTTGCATCGGTATACCAAGGACGTTTGCGCGGATCCCACGTTGGACCGGGATCCCAGGTTGGGTCGCTTGCTACGTATTTGCCTGTAGATTCTTGCCCATAGCCTATCAATAAAAAGGTTGAGGTCAGTTTAGGCTGCGAAAGGATAGGGTAAGCGTCTTCCAGTGAGGAGGTTGTACCAACTAGACTGGTGGTTAGCTCAGCGAGGTCAATAGAGCCTTGTACTTGTGAGGTAACCGTATTACTAATGCCTTGTAAAATCTCATCAACACTATGATTAACTTGTGTTTCTAAGTTTTTTTCAAGTAAGAAATATTGCTTAATTGATAATGTCCCAAGTGCAATAACAAGCACGAGTGACGAGAGTAATACGATTTTGTGTTTAAACTTCACCGAACTTCTCCTAAACACTTTGGTATACTAAAAGTTAAAGGATTTTTAAAAACTTGCAAATTCTTTGCACGTTATCCCAGTTATTTTTATTGTTAAGCCTCTTTATCGTCTGGCACTACGGTTTTTTGCAATAATGTTTCGGTTTCTATTGCAATGTCTTTCATCTTAATAGCATACAGTTCTAAGCGTTTTTCTTCTTCTGTTTTAGGCTTAAACTTAGGTACATCTACCGGATAGCCTGCTTGATCCATTGCGATAAAACTAATTACGCAATGGTTAGTTTCGACGAGTTGTTGTTTTTTCGGATCACCACAGCGGACGCGAATGAAGATTTGCATACTGGTTTTTCCGGTATGTGCGATTTGCGCTGTTACTTCAACAATTTGCCCAACAAGAATTGGGCGATGAAAACGAACACCAGCCACAGAAACGGTTACACAATAGTTGCCACTCCAACCTGCTGCACACGCATATCCAGCTTGGTCAATCCATTTCATCACAACACCACCGTGGACTTTACCACCAAAGTTGACGTCGGTAGGTTCCGCTAAAAAACGAAAAGTGAGTTGATGCTGTGGCATAGAAAGTCTCCGTAATGACAAGTACTTAGTATAGTATAGACATGAAAAAGGGGCTTTGCGCCCCTTGCAATTCAGGATTTGGTAACTTTGTCGATTATGTTAACATTTCTCTTTCAAAATCAATGTTTTTTATAAAAAAAACAAACAAAGCAAATTCGAAACAGCTACATATTAGGGTAGTTGGGCCCACCTGCACCTTCCGGTGTAACCCAAGTAATGTTTTGGCTCGGATCTTTGATGTCACAGGTTTTACAATGCACACAGTTTTGAGCATTAATAACAAACTGATCGACGCCTTCGTCATCTTTGGTGACTTCATAAACGCCCGCAGGGCAGTAACGTTGAGCAGGTTCGTCATATTTAACTAAATTGACCTGAATTGGGATCGCAGCATCTTTTAGCTTAAGATGACAGGGTTGTGATTCTTCGTGGTTAGTATTTGATAGAAAAACCGAAGATAATTTATCAAAACTAAGCTTTCCATCAGGTTTGGGATAACTTATTTTGGAGCATTGTGATGATGGCTTAAGCATCGCATAGTCGGGCGTTTCGTCTTTGATCGTAAACGGCAATGAACCAGAAAAAATATTTTGATCGATCATGTTATACGCGCCGCCTAAAATCTTGCCAAATTTATGCATAGCAGGTCCGAAATTGCGCGATTTATATAGTTCATCATATACCCAACTTGACTTAAATTGTTCCGCATAGGTTTTTAAGTCGGCTTCGTATTGTTCTTTCGCAAGCGCATCGACAATGACATCCGCCGCAATCATGCCAGATTTCATGGCTGTATGATTGCCTTTAATTTTAGAGAAGTTTAACGTGCCGGCATCGCAACCCACAATTAAACCACCAGGGAAGTGCATTTTTGGTAACGAGTGAAGCCCACCTTTTGCAATGGCACGAGCGCCATAAGAAATGCGTTCACCGCCGTCAAGCACTTGTGCAAATATAGGGTGATGTTTCATACGCTGAAATTCATCAAACGGGCTTAGATGAGGGTTCTCGTAATTCAAGTCGATAATCAGACCAACAACCACTTGGTTATTTTCTGCATGATATAAAAATGATCCTCCACTAGCTCCAGCGTCTAACGGCCAACCAGCGCCGTGAATAACCTTGCCTTCTTGATGCTTTTCTGGAGAAATTTGCCAGATCTCTTTAAATCCGATGCCATAATGCTGAGGTGTTGCATCTTTATCTAACTCGAATGCCTGTATAAGTTGTTTGCCCAAATGGCCACGACAACCTTCTGCAAACACCGTGTATTTTGCACGCAATTCCATGCCCGGCATGTAGCTGTCTTTTGGTTGGCCGTCTTTATCGACCCCCATGTCGCCTGTGATAATCCCTTTGACTTGTTCTTCTTCAATGATAAGGCTTTGGGCACTAAATCCTGGAAAAATTTCTACACCTAAGCTTTCTGCTTGTTCAGCTAGCCAGCGACAAACGTTGCCCATAGAGACGATGTAGTTACCTTGGTTCATAAAGGTTTTAGGCACGACAAAATGCGGTAACAATTTCGCGTTACGCTCATCTTTAAATAGATAGATTTCATCGTTCGTGACTTTGGTTGAAACGGGGGCGCCTTTTGCTTGCCAATCAGGGATAAGTTCATCGAGTGCCGTTGTTTCAAAAACAGCCCCGGACAAAATATGAGCACCCACTTCTGAGCCTTTTTCGACGACACAGATCATAAGCTCTTGTTGTTTTTCTTTTGCTTGTTGTGCGAGTCGGATAGCACAGGAAAGGCCAGACGGACCCGCTCCTACGATAACGACATCAAATTCCATGGTTTCACGTTCGACCATTGCTACCTCGTTTATACGGTGACGGTAATACAGCACTACTGTATCTCAGTAAATTAAACTTTACTTGATTTAAGTTAAGCTAAGGTTATTTTAGGTTGACGTTTACGTCAACAGGAAGTAGATTGAAAGCATCATTTAATAGGTTTACGCGTACGTCATAGTGTAAGCGTAACCTGACAAAATAACCAGAAAATGGAGCAGCTATGAAAGTCCTTGTGCCAATCAAACGAGTGATTGACTACAACGTCAAGGCGCGCGTTAAAGCAGACAACACTGATGTCGATTTAAATAACGTCAAGATGGCCATTAACCCTTTTTGTGAAATTGCGGTAGAAGAAGCTGTGCGCTTAAAGGAAGCGGGTGCTGCAACAGAAGTGGTTGTGGTTTCTATTGGAGACAAAGCATGTCAAGAGCAATTGCGCACCGCTTTAGCACTTGGCGCGGATCGAGCAATTCAAATCGACACCGAGCAAAAGCTTGAGTCTTTGCATGTTGCTAAACTGCTCGCTAAATTGGTTGATCAAGAGCAACCAGAACTGGTTATTTTAGGTAAACAAACCATTGATGCAGATAACAACCAAACCGGCCAAATGTTAGCGGCATTGACAAAGCGCGGCCAAGCAACATTTGCGTCGAAAGTCGTAGTTGAAGGTGGTAAAGCGGTGGTAACGCGAGAAGTTGATGGCGGTTTACAAACCATTTCAGTCGCGCTTCCTGCCATTATCACGACCGATCTACGTCTTAATGAGCCTCGATACGCGTCACTACCAAACATCATGAAGGCTAAACGCAAGCCTCTGGATGTAATTGCAGCAGATTCTTTTGGTGTTGATTTAGCGCCGCGAGTGACTCTTGTTCGTGTTGAAGAACCAGCAAAACGTCAAGGTGGGATAGTGGTTGAGAGTGTCTCTGAGTTAGTGGAAAAATTGAAAAACGAAGCAAAGGTGATTTCATGAAAATCTTAGTAATTGCAGATCATGACAATGGCGCATTAAAGCCAGAGACGTCTAAAGTGGTCAATGCGGCAAGCAAGATTGGCAGCGATATCACCGTGCTAGTAGCCGGTGCGAACGTGGCTGAAATTGCAAACAGTGCAGCACAAATCGCCGGTGTTACGAATGTGATCGTCGCTGATGATGCGGTTTACGCACAACAATTAGCCGAAAATACCGCGGATTTAGTTGTCGAATTAGCCAGTGGTTATAGCCATATTTTGGCTAGTGCGTCGACGACGGGCAAAAATATGATGCCACGAGTGGCGGCACTATTAGACAAGTCGCAGATCTCTGAGATTATTGCAGTGGTTGATGAGAATACCTTTAAGCGTCCAATTTATGCGGGTAACGCTATTGCAACCGTTCAAAGTAACGAAGACGTTAAAGTGCTTACGGTTCGTGCAAGTGCCTTTGACGTTCAAGCAAGCCAAGGTGCTGTTGCGATTAATTCAGTTGATAGTGCTGTTGCTAACACCACCACGGAATTCGTTAGTGTGGAACAAACCATGTCTGAGCGGCCTGAACTGACTGCAGCAGCGGTTGTTATATCCGGTGGTCGTGGTATGCAAAATGGCGAAAATTTCGCGCTGCTAGAAGGCATTGCGGATAAGTTAGGTGCTGCAATTGGTGCTTCACGTGCTGCGGTTGATGCTGGGTTTGTACCAAACGACATGCAAGTAGGGCAAACGGGTAAGATCGTAGCGCCAAACTTATATATCGCAGTTGGCATTAGTGGTGCTATTCAACACTTAGCGGGCATGAAAGACTCAAAAGTAATCGTGGCTATCAATAAAGATCCCGATGCGCCTATTTTCCAGGTAGCCGATTATGGCCTTGTTGCAGACCTGTTTGAAGTGTTACCAGAACTCGAAAAAGCATTATAAGAATTAGAGGTTGAGGCTGCGCTGACGCTAAGCCTTAATAACTCGACAATTCTGGTTGTTAAAGCCGTTGAGCCTTGTGCCGCGGCTTTTTTCGTTTGGATGGATTCTCTTTTGTGAGTTAGTTCTTTAATGTCGCGACCGATTGACGGCGTACAAGAGATGGGTAAAATTCATTGGTGATTTTTAACCCTTTTACTTGATAAACTTCTTTTAAAATCAGTGCTGCGGCCATTTTTGCCATTTCTTCTACGGGGTAGTTTATCGTTGTTAACGCAGGGAACAGATAGCTCGAATAAACGATGTTGTCGAACCCAATAATAGAAATCGCATCAGGCAATCCTATATCGTGTTCTCGGGCAAATGCCATCGCACCAGAAGCCATTTCATCATTCGCACACACCAAAGCGGTAAATTCGATCGCTTTACTAAGCAAGTGTTTTAGGCCATCGCTACCACTTTCTTGTTTAAAATCGCCTTTATAGATTAGCTCAGGAATAAAATCGATGTTTGCTTCTTGTAGCGCTTTTTTATGCCCTTCAAAACGTGCCTTTGCATCTTCTTTCCAGTCTGGGCCCGCAATATAAGCAATGTCACGGTGACCTTGCGCTATCATCTCTTTTGTCGCTTGATAGCCACCCGTCATATTATCTAAGTAAATGCAGTTTTCTTGTAATGACGGCACAAATCGATTAATGACGACAATTGGAATTCCACGTTTTGATAACTCTACAAGATATTCATCGGATAATGCATCTAAGTGTAAAATCAACGCGTCGCAATTGCGGCTAAGAAGAAAATCAATCCCGGCCTTCTCACTTTCTTCTTTACTGTGGCCGGCGGTAATAATTACATGTTTGTTGGCGTCGCGCAGGCGCTTTTCAGCGCCAGACATTAAGTTACCAAAAAATGGACCGCACAGCTCAGGGATCAGAATACCAACACTGTTTGAACGGTTTGATGCAAGTGACTGGGCAATCGCATTCGGTCGGTAGCCAAGTTGTTCCATCGCCGCAAGGACTTTTTTAGCTGTTTTTTCACTGACGTTGCCGTTTTTGTTAATCACCCTTGAAACCGTTGCAAGTGAAACACCAGCAAGCACCGATACATCGTAAATCGTAGCCATGTTGTTATTCTCCTAACGAATGGAAAGTCGACCGTACTTATCTTCTTTCCAAGAATCCTATGGTAGCGTTTGTGGTGTTTGATTGAAAGAGAGTTGTGCCTGTATCTCATTGAGCTTTTTGGTATTTAAGCGGTATTTGAGCATGATTGCGGCAACGAGAAAAGAACCTATCGACGAAACCACCGTAAAGGTAAGCACAATGCCATCGAGTGTATCTTGAGATTGCACAGTTGCACTTTGGTAATCGTAAAAAGCCAAGAACCATCCTGCGAGTGCACCTCCAAGTGCAATACCAAGTTTGATAAAGAAAATGATACTAGAATAGACAAGGCCCGTCGTTCTTATACCCGAATGCAATTCTCCGTAATCAATCGTGTCGACCATTTTCGCCCACAGCAAAGGTGTTGCCGTGTCTGTTAAAAATTTCCAAAGAATAAAGGCGGCGAAGGCTAAAATAATGGAGTCTGCAGCAATAAAATAGGATAGGGCACACACAATCGCAGCAGAAGTTTGTAATCCAATATACAATTTCACCTTGCAAAAGCGCTTAGCAAGAGGCTCGGCCACGGCGCAGCCGACAAGGCTCCCAAGTACCCCTAAGGTAATAAATAAACTAACAAGGTCGTCACGGCCTAAATAGTATTTAACGTAGTACACGGCAAGTGTTAGTCGCAACACTTGGCCACTGAGCAGCGCAAATGCAGCAGCACTTAATACACGCCATTGGTCATTGTTAAATAAAGCGATAAATTGGTCTTTAGAAAAGCCCTGCTGTTTCGTCGGCGGCACGCGTTCTTTGGTGCCAAAAAAGCACAGTATAAACAAGACAAAACCCAGTGTACTCATCGCTAACATTGCCAGTTGATACCCTTTGGCTTCGTCGCCTTGACCAAGCCATTGGGTTAAAGGCAGCGTACAACTTGCAACAATCAACCCACCAAGCATGCCAAAAACAAACCGATAAGACTGAATGCTTACGCGCTCGGATGTATCGCTAGACAAGACGCCCGCTAACGCACAATAAGGAATATTAATCGCAGTGTAGGCCAGCATTAACAGACCATAGGTGATATAGGCATAGATCACTTTGCCTGATGCTGAAAGATCGGGCACGGTAAACGCCAACACACTTACTATGGCAAAAGGAAGCGCAAGCCAAAGCAAATAAGGCCTAAACTGTCCGTATTTTGTCCGCGTATTATCCGCAGCGGCACCCATTAAGGGATCGGTAATGGCATCAAGTAGTCGAATGACTAAAAACATGGTACCGACTGTCGCAGGGTTAAGTCCCATGACGTCGGTGTAATAAATCATCAGGAACATCATTACACTTTGAAAAATGATGTTACTCGCCGTATCTCCCAGTCCGTAGGCAACTTTTTCTTTAATTGTTAGCATGCCTTACCTCTTTTTAATTCGTTTTCGAAACGTCAGGTATTAATCGTGTCTTGACGCCAATAATGCTTTATACGCTAAACCACTTTGCTTAATCGTACGCGTTTGTGTTTCATAATCAACGTGTACTAACCCGAAGCGCTTTCGGTAACCTTCTGCCCATTCAAAGTTATCCATTAAACTCCACGCAAAATAACCTTTCACCTTTACACCGTGTTTGATTGCCTCATTTAATGCGATCAGGTGGCTTTGATAGTAGTTAAGTCGGTCTACGTCATTGACCTGACCATCAACCACTTGATCCGGCATCGCAGCGCCATTTTCGGTGATGTAAATTGGTGGTAAATCAAAGCGCGTGTGCAAATCAACTAATAATTTAGTAAAAGAGGCGGGAAAGATCTCCCAACCCATGTCAGTGAAAGGAGGGCGGTGGTCAAGTTCATCAAATAATTGACCCGCTTGAGAAGGCGCTCGATAGAAACGACGGGTATAAAAATTAATCCCTAAAAAATCAATTGGTGAGCGGATGATCTCCATGTCTCCAAGTTCAATTATGGGCTGAACGTTTTTTTCGAGCAAAGTCAAAACACTTGGGTATTTCCCTTCCATTAGTGGCATGAGATACCAAAGGTTATGGTATTCATCAGCGTATTGCGTCGCACATAGGTCTTCGGGCTTATTGCTGTCGGCATAGCAAGGCGTAAAATTGAGTACAATGCCGTTCAGGGTTTCGGGGGTTCGTGCTTGTAGGACTTTCATCGCTAAGCCATGCGCAAGTAAAATGTGGTGAGCAGCTTGACGCCCCGCTTTTTGCGATTTTAAGCCGGGTGCATGAACGCCAATTTCGTAGCCTAAAAACGCACTACAAAAAGGTTCGTTAAACGTGGCATAAGAATCCACTAAGCCAGTTAATTCTTGTACAACTGCTTCAACATACTCGGCAAATTTGTATGCTGTCGTGCGATTTACCCAACCGCCTTTGTCTTCTAAGTGTTGCGGTAAATCCCAGTGATACAAGGTGACAAAGGTTTTAATGCCTTTTCGTTTTAATGCCTGAAGTAGGTTCTTATAAAATAAAATGCCTTGTGGGTTTATTTCACCCGATTCAAACATGACGCGGGGCCATGAAATCGATAAGCGATAAGCGTCTACGCCAAGGCTATGGATCAGCTCCACGTCATCTTGCCAACGATTAATGTGATCGCAAGCAACTAAGCCATCGGATTTATCCGCAATCGTCCCTGGCTTTTTACAAAACGTATCCCAGATAGACGCTAAGCGCTTTTGAGCACCACCTTCAATCTGAAATGAGGCTGTTGCAACACCAAAAGTAAAATCTTTTTTTAGCATTACACTATCTAGAGGCAAAGAGAGCGTGTTGTTGTTCATTGTATTTTGGCTTCCGATTATGTCTTGAAATGTAAGCGGTTACAAAAATGCTTGAAAAGCGTTTCTATAAGGGTTTTAATGAATATGAAAGCGCTTACATTTTTATTAAGGTTACATAACAAACTAGAGATTGGTCAAGGTGAAATTCGATATTGCCCGACAAACTCAACAATAATACTAGGAGAACAACCTATGGCGATTTCGGTAGTCGACCAGCAAAATAAAACCACGCTTAACGACAAGTCTCAGCCCTATGCGTTGGCTTGGTTAACCTCGCTGTTTTTTTTATGGGGGTTTATCACGTGTCTGAATGATATTTTAATACCCCACCTGAAAAGCAGTTTTAATTTAAACTACTCTCAAGCCATGCTTGTGCAATTTTGTTTTTTTGGCGCGTATTTCTTAGTGTCGTTACCAGCCGGTAAGCTCGTTGAGCGTGTCGGTTATCAGCGTGGTATCGTGATTGGTCTATTGATTTCCGGGCTAGGCTGTGCGTTATTTTATCCGGCAGCGCAGATTCACACCTATGGGTTGTTTTTAGGGGCGTTGTTTGTGCTTGCCAGTGGTATCACTCTATTACAAGTGTCGGCTAATCCGTACGTAGCTAAACTCGGTAATGCAAAAACAGCATCGTCGCGTCTTACGATGACGCAAGCGTTTAACTCACTAGGTACGACTGTGGCGCCATTTTTTGGCGCTTTACTTATTTTAGATTCTGCCGCTAAAGCAAGTCAGGATGCCTCAAGTGTTCAAATGCCTTATTTACTCTTGGCGGCAAGTTTTGTTTTTCTAGCGATAGTTTTTGCTTTATTGAAATTGCCAACAATAGAAACCGAACAAACCGAGCAAGCGTCAGGTTCGATTTTTAGTGCACTACACGATAAAACACTTCGCTTAGGCGTTGTGGCTATCTTCGTTTACGTGGGAGCCGAAGTCGCTATTGGTAGTTTTATCGTCAGCTTTATGATGGAAAGCACGGGGCTTGTGTTAACTGAAAAAGAAGCTGCCAGTTATCTAGCTTATTATTGGGGCGGGGCAATGGTTGGTCGTTTTATTGGTGCCGCTGTGATGCAAAAAATAGCCGGTGCGAAAGTACTGTTAGCGCATAGTATTGCGGCGATGATCCTAATTGCCATTGCGATTCTAGGGTCTGGATCTGTCGCGATGTGGGCTTTACTTTTAGTTGGGTTATGTAACTCCATCATGTTTCCAACAATTTTTAGTTTGGCTGTGAGGGATTTAAAAGGCAACACCGCATCTGGCTCTGGATTATTGTGTCTCGCGATAGTGGGCGGTGCAATTGTGCCTTTAGTTCAAGGTCTCATGGCAGACCAAATCGGACTTCAGTTATCCTTTATTTTGCCGATCGTATGCTATGCGTTTATTGCCTATTACGGCCGCTATCTTTCGACACGTTTAGCACATACCAACAATTAAATAGGGTTTAAAAAATGAAAAAGACTTTACGACTTTCACTGTTGAGCTGTGCGGTAACGTTAAGTTTAGTGGGCTGTACTGAAGCCAATAAAGCCAATCAAATGGTCAATGACGTTCAAAAAGAGACACAGGATATACTTTGGGCTCCGGTCGATTCCGCCATCCCCAAGGATGAGGCGGTTGAGCAACGAGTAGAGCAGATCCTTGCAGGTTTAACGCTTGAACAGAAAGTCGCTCAAACTATTCAACCAGAAATAAAATCAATCACCCCTGAAGATATGCGTCAATATGGGTTTGGTTCCTATTTAAATGGTGGTGGTTCATTCCCTAATGGCGATAAGCACGCGAAAGTTGAAGATTGGATAGCATTGGCGGATGCCATGTTCCAAGCGTCAATCGACGATTCATTAGACGGTACGACGATCCCAACCATGTGGGGTACTGATGCCGTGCATGGCCACAACAATGTGATTGGCGCGACAATATTTCCCCATAATATTGGCCTTGGTGCGACCAACAATCCTAAATTGATTAATGAAATTGGCGCAATTACGGCTAAAGAAGTACGAGCAACGGGCATTGACTGGGTGTTTGCCCCAACTGTCGCAACCGTGCGTGATGATCGTTGGGGACGAACGTACGAGGGTTATTCAGAAGATCCAGAAATCGTAAAGCTATATGCCGCAGAAGTAGTGAAAGGGCTACAAGGAGATGCCAGTGACAAGAGCACGCTTTTTGCGCAAGACAGGGTGATCAGTACGGTAAAACATTTTGTTGGTGACGGTGGTACAGTTGATGGTGACGATCAAGGTAACAATATAGCAAGTGAAGAAGCGTTATATCGTATTCATGCACAGGGCTATGTAAGTGGCTTGGCTGCGGGTTCACAATCGGTAATGGCTTCGTTTAATAGTTGGCAAGGCAATAAAGCCCATGGCAGCCATTACCTGTTAACAGAAGTGCTAAAAAACAAAATGGGTTTTGATGGCTTCGTGGTTGGCGATTGGAATGGACATGGTCAAGTTGCCGGATGCAGCAATGAAAGTTGCCCACAAGCGATGAATGCAGGTCTTGATATGTTTATGGTACCGGGGCCGGAATGGAAAGCCTTATATCACAATACCATCGCTCAGGTTAAAGAAGGGGTTATTTCGACCGAGCGTTTAGATGATGCGGTAAGGCGGATCCTTCGCGTAAAAGTACGAGCGGGACTTTTTGAAGCCAAGTCGCCAGCAGCGCGTGCGCTGAGCGGTAAAACAGAGCTTATTGGCCATGAATCACATCGTTTAGTAGCCAAGCAAGCAGTTCGAGAATCGCTCGTATTGTTGAAGAATAACCAGAATGTTTTACCTTTAGCACCAACTCAGCGCATTCTTTTAGCGGGGGATGGAGCAGATAATATTGGTAAACAATCAGGTGGTTGGAGTATTACGTGGCAGGGTACAGGAAACACCAATGAAGACTTCCCTGGAGGCTCGAGCATTTATGATGGATTCAAACAACAAATTGAGTCCGCTGGTGGCGAGGTAGTGCTATCGCCAGAAGGGAATTTTGATGAAAAGCCTGACGTCGCCATTGTCGTATTCGGCGAAGAACCATATGCCGAGGGGAATGGTGATATTGCTAATGTTGAATATCAACGCGGTAACAAACGGGATTTGGCGCTATTAAAACGCCTAAAATCACAAGGAATTCCAGTAGTTTCGGTCTTTATAACGGGTCGTCCGATGTGGGTTAATCCTGAATTAAATGCGTCCGATGCGTTTGTAGCAGCATGGCTTCCTGGCTCTGAGGGAGCTGCTGTTGCCGATGTATTGCTTAAAGATAGCTCGGGAAATATTCAGCACGATTTCAAAGGAAAGCTGACCTTCTCTTGGCCTGCATCGCCAGAACAAACGGCGGTGAATCGCCATGATGGGCAGACGCCTTTGTTACCTTATGGCTATGGGCTAACTTATCGCTCACTGGACAATGCGGCTAAATTGGATGGATTACCTGAGTCGTTTGAGGTCATTAATAGCAAGCCATCGCGTCAAGAGATCCTAGTACGGGATGTAAAAGCACCCAATTACGCTGAAGTAGTTACACAAAGCAAAACGTTACGAATTTCGTCGAGTACAACGAAAACTGAGGTGTTGACGGTCTCGACAATGGACAAAGTGGTGCAGGAAGATGCGCGCCGATTACAATTTAGTGGTCAAGGTCGGGGATCTTATGCGGTTCGAGGCGCTTTCCCAGTTGATTTTCGTAGCTTAGAAGAGGTGGATGCAAAATTGTATTTCTCTTTGCAAGTTAATGATGCGGTCGCAGGATCGACACTCGCGCTGCAAGCACTTTGTGATCAGCAATGTGATTCACAATTGGATATCGTACTTGATGGCGAGCAGTATCCGGTCGGTGCATGGCAAGTGGTGTCTGTACCAGTAGCGTGTTTTAAAACTCAAGGGAATGATTTAGCGAATGCAACGCAATTATTTACGCTTAGTGCCAACAGCAAAGTAGATGTGTCGATCGCTGATATTTTTGTTGATAGTGGTTCGATAGCGTCACTGGCGTTAAGTTGCACTGAATAACAATCGACTGAACGGTGACGGAAGCGACAATTGAGAAAGCGAGCGCGTTTAACGTCGCTCGCTTTCTTTTAACTTTTTATGAAGGAGCAGTGCGAGTTCGTCGTATTTTGGGCCAAATCCCAAATGCGGGGCAAGCATGCCAACAACAACAACGGTAGCCAATAGCGCAAAGAACGATGTTTGAGATAGCGTGTCAAGGGAATAGGCGCCGACAACCGCAAAAAGCGCCACCATAGCGATGACGCGAATGTAATTTGCTTTTTTTAAACTTTTAATTGCTTTTTCAATTGTTTGTTGTTCGTCGGGTGTAAACATCCTAAAGGCTTCTCTTATTCGTGTTTTAAAAACGGCTAACACCACTTTAACAGCCCTGGTAAAATCATTACAAGACTTTGAGTCATTGGTAGGACCAAAAAGCGCGACATAATGTCGCGCCTAGAGACAAAGGGGGCAATATTAGCTGCGAGGATTGAACCTTGGAGCCATTAACTACCTATCGTTTTACAATAATGATCTAAGAAGGTTTTATGGCTAGGTAACTGAGCTACCGTACGATCAACTTGGTGTTTAATTTGAGTTAAGAACGTGTCCAATTCCTCGTCACTCATGACATCCACAATCGGGTGATAGGAAGTTGGCATTAATCGTTGACCCATCATCACTTGAGTCCATGAATTTTCGCCAAACAGTTCATTTCCTGCTTTAAATACTCGTCCGGTTTCACGGAACAAATCAATACGATGCTGCAAAGACGCTGGTATTTCGAGGTTCTTGCAATGACGCCAAAACGCACTGTCAGTCCGTTCGGTCAGATGATAATGGAGGATGATAAAGTCGCGAATATTATCGACTTCTTCTTGAGTTTGGCTGTTAAATTCATCGACATCAGATTGTTCGATACCCTGTTGCGGGAACATTTGCATTAGGCGCACAATGCTGCGTTGGATCAGATGAATGCTGGTTGATTCGAGTGGTTCAATAAACCCAGAGGATAAACCGACGGCAATACAGTTTTTATTCCAATGCTTGCGCCGTTGGCCTGTTGTAAATTTAATGACGCGTGGTTCGATAAGCGGTTTTCCCGGCAAGTTTGCCATTAAGGTTTCTTTTGCTTGTTCGTCGCTAATAAATTTATCACAATATACTATGCCGTTGCCCATGCGAGTTTGCAGCGGAATTTGCCACTGCCAACCAGCATCGTGAGCAATAGAACGGGTATAAGGGCGAGGTTCGTTTTCTAACGTGGTTTGAACCGCAATTGCAGAGTTTGCGGGCAACCAATGACTCCAATCATCAAAACCAGTATGCAGCGCTCCTTCAATTAGCAAAGCACGAAATCCGGTACAATCGATAAATAGATCGCCTTCGATGACGCTTCCATCCTCTAACGATAAGCTGTGTATAAAACCTGAATCATCGCATAAATTCACCGATGCGATTTTGCCTTCGATGCGTTTTGCACCATGTTCAAAAGCCATATTTTGGAGGAATTTTGCGTAAAGAGAGGCATCTAAGTGATAGGCATAATTCAGGGTGTTTTTACTCAAATGCGCGAATTTACTTTGTTTTGCTGCTATTAATTCAGGACAGTAATCACCGAATTCACTAACAATACCGCGCGCTTTGCCTTTGAGCCAGAAATGTTGAAAACCAGCCGCCCAACAATCTTTACCCGTGTAGCCAAAAGAATGAATGTAGTTATCGCCTTTTAGTCCCCAATTCTCGAAGCCTATGCCAAGTTTAAATGTTGCGTTCGTTGCAGCCATGAATTCTTGTTCATTAATATGGAGTAGGCGATGCAATGTCAACAATGTTGGAATGGTGGCTTCCCCTACGCCGACAGTACCAATTTGATCGGATTCGACTAAGGTAATATCAAGCGTCTTACCCAGTAATTTTGCAAGTGATGCAGCGGCCATCCAACCAGCAGTTCCACCGCCTGCAATCACAACCCTTTTTACAGCATTTTTCTTCATAACTTACTCGTATTATCTTCGGCTTAGCTTGGCAGCTAGGTTGTATTTTAATTCTTGAGCTGCTTGAGTATTCGGTTTACTCAGTATCCCTTTTAAATGTGCAGGGATATGCTCAAAATCATTCGTTTCAAACACATAGTGGTTGAACAAGGCTTTCCAAGCGGATTTTTCATGTTCAGGCAAGTCACGGACCGCAATCAAGGCAAGGCTTAATGCATCGTGGGCCATACACGCAGGGCTGTCTTCTCGCCACCAATAGTTGATTTGCCCATTTACGTGCTCAAGGCCTTCAACGTAGTGCCACCACATACTCGGAATAAAAAGTGCGTCTCCCGGTTCTAGATCAACATATTGTGCATTCGCAAGTGCATTTTGAAATAGAGGGAAGCGATCAAAGTCCGGATAATTCAAATCAACCAGCGAAATAGGGCGACCTGACGGCGTTTTTTCTAGTGGGCCTATGTATAGATTGCTGACTTCATTGGGTGGAAATAAAACAAAACGGCGTTTACCAATGACATTGCAGACTAAATTCAAAGGGTAGTCGTTATGAGCTGGTACTTTACTTTTACCACCTAACCAAAGACTTTTAAGTGGTTTATTAAATTCAACAGACAACTCATGGCTTTTGTCGATCGTTGGAAAATAGCGATCAACTAAGGTTGAACCTAAATAATAACTGCCTCGCTGAACGCGGTTTTGGTCGCCGGTTAATTGCTGTGCAAGCTGAGCAAAAGAGCCTTGCAGCACGCGATAATTAAATCCAGTAAAATGCTCATCATAAAACACTTTTCCATCGTCTTCGGGCCCAATGTGATACACCGTTAAAGGCGCTGCGACCGCGTCTTGCTGCAATAGCTCGATTGCTTCTTTAGTTGAACGTTTGGCTAGCGTCACTAACGGCCAATGTTCGACAAGCCCCTTAAACACCAGTGGTTTATCGAGTGTACCAAGGCTTGTCAAAAGCGACGGCCAATCGTTTGGAGAAGCAAGCGCAATGTTAGACAGCGATGTAACGTTGAACATATTAGAATAGCGCGTTTTGTTTATTGATAAGCGCAACCATCTGGCTTTGTGATGCGAGCATCATGTATATGGCTGCTAAATAGCCCTTTTGCTGTAACATGGCCAATTTGTCTGCACTCAGTAAGCTAAGCGCCTTTTCATTGATAGTATAAAAGCCATTAAGCTGATGGGATTGACCTGATTTTAATTCGATGTCGAACGACACGGATTCAATAAGTCCGTATTCTAGCAGTAAGTCAATAAATGGCTTATTTTCACCAATGCCTTGATGGAGCAATTCGAGTGATTGTCCCATCCGTTCTAAAAACGGGGTGTATTCGCCAAGCTCGCTAAACAAGGGGTGGCCTTCGTGTTGTGAAATCTTAGCGCTTTCGATATCAATATGAATGACACGTTTCCCTTGTTGATGACCGATAGAAAAGGGCTGCCTTTCAATCGATAAAGGTATATAGGCTGCGTCCCACCCAGAATCGGTTAAAAACAGGTTGCTATTTGGTGTTAAGCCGAACAGTGCGACAGGAAAAAACTGACCAGATTGTGTGTCTTTTTGGAAAAAGATCGGGTAATGCGCTTGAACTTGTCGGAATTCTGAAACGAATGTAAAACCTGCCATTTGGGCATCACCAAGCGCTGCCGATTTTTTTGTGATAACTTTAACCTTTGCATGTTCTTGAAAATTAAGTAATACCGTTTTTGTCATTGTTATCTCGCTTTTAAATAGTCGTCAAGCCGTGGGCTTTGATTTGTTCAATGAGTTTGCGATTGTTTGGTAATAACTCATGTAAACGTTTCGTCGCATGCACTAGCTCAGCATAATGAACGTGCGTCTCTTTTGCTAAACGCTTCATTGTTGAATTTAATTGGATCTCAGGGTTAACGTTCATGCCATACAATACATATTGAAAGCTTGCCGGAGGAAAAAGCGCCTCGCTGGTGGAGAAATCATAGTGACTAGGAAAATGCCTTTGCCAATGTGTTAACCACGCTTTTAATCTTAGGGATTGCGTTTGTTCGTTACGATGAAACGCCCAGAAATCTTCTCCGCGCTTACTTAATACATAATGTAGTTTTAAAAAATCGACAATATCACGCCATTTTTCTTTGAATAAAGTATTGTAACGTAATGATAAATAATCAAGTTCTTGTCGATTGTTGGGGAATTGGTCAGCTAGAAATTTAATGGCTTGTTCTACCATCACGAGCGCAGAGGCTTCAAGTGGTTCAACAAACCCTGCTGCCATACCAATAGCGATGACGTTCTTATGCCAAAATTTGTCGCGGTATCCGGGGTTAAAACTAATTAACTTGGGCTCAATGGTTGCAATCGTCGGGTTGAGAGATTGAACGTGACTCAATAAGCGGGCGTGTGCAACCTCTTGTGAGCAAAATTTTGAGGAATAAACTAAACCGACACCTCGGCGATTTTGCAGTCCTATCTCCCACGTCCAGCCTTCAGGATGGGCCGTCGCGATTGTCGCTGACTCGATGTTGTCGCCCGGATTTACATAAGGCACATGCACCGCAAGTGCGCTGTCATTGATTAATTCATCTTTAACGCTAGTAAAGGGAATTTTATAGTGCTTGTCGATAAGTAAACTAGTTAAACCACTACAATCAAGGAAGAGATCGCCTTCCAGTGATTCACCACGGTCCGTGACCAGTGCCGCAATGTCACCATTTGGATGCGTTTTTATGTCGACCACATCGCCGAGCAGATGGTTAACACCGAGTGAGGTCACTGCAAATTGGGTTAAGCGCTCAGCGAATTTTGCGGCGTCGAAATGATAACCATAATTGTTGATAGCAGCGTATTCTGGTGTCGATATCAACTTAGGTGCTTTACCCATTTCGATTAGACGCGGTTGCCCACTTACCGTATGCCCAAACGGTTGTTGCTTTGTTTGTGCATACCAAAATACGCTGCTATCAATTGTTTCTTTTTGCCACGGTGCAGAAAAAGGGTGATGGTAGATCTGTGGTTGATGTTCACTTTGCCAATTTACAAACAAAGACCCTTGTTTGAATGAGGCATTACAGTGAGTAAAAAGTTCGGTTTCTGGAAAGCCAATTCGTTGCAAAGTTCCACGCATTGAAGGCCAAGTTCCTTCTCCAACGCCAATCGTAGCGATGTTTTCGGACTCGATTAAGGTAATGTTTACGCCGTTGTTTTTAAGTTCGCGAGCAAGCAAGGACGCGCTCAACCAACCAGCCGTACCGCCGCCGACAACGACTATGTGTTTTATCAATTCATTCATTTGTTTACATCATAAAAAAGGGCCAGTTTTCACCGGCCCATAGGGATAAAACAAGTTAGAAAGTGTAACGAACACCTAGGTTATAACGTGGCCCAGTTTGAGTCACATTAAGTACTTGTTCTTTCGCTCGACCGTGTGAGCGTCCGTATTCATCCGTTAAGTTTAGACCTTCAAAGAAAATTGTCGTCTTTTCATTGAGATCGTAGCTTACGCTCGCGTCCCATTGTCCATAGGCTTCAACATACCACGGATGCGCACCGGTACCTTGACCCGTTGCAGCTAAGAACTCATCGCGCCAGTTATAAGCGATACGTGCTTGTAATCCATCCATTTCGTAAAACGCAATGAAGTTTGCTGAATCACTTAAACCAAGTAACGCAAATTGTTGGTCGAGGCTAAAGTTGTCGTATGCGATGTCGCCATCAACAAACGTTAAGTTTGCTATAACGCCAAAACCATTATCGAATACGTGCTGCGCTGCGATTTCCCAGCCTTTCAGTGTTGCTTCTTTTTGGTTAACCGGCACTGTAATATTGAACAACGCGGCTGCATCATCACCAGCAATACCAAAGATAGTAGAGCCATCTACAGAATCTGGGTAATTAGTTAAAATGTAGTTACGGATCGCATCTGCATTTAAGCCAACCGCTGCCACCGCTTCTTGATAACGAGAGCCTTGCGCTGGGTGAGGTAAGTTAAATACGGCTTCACGTTCGATGCTCGTACCAATGAAGTTTTCGACGTCTTTGTGGAAATAACCGATTGCTGCATAACTGCCTTCGTCGTAATACCACTCAATGGACAGATCTAAGTTGGTTGATTCAAACGGTTTAAGTGCGGGATTGCCACGAGAGCCAGTACCACCATCAATACGCACAAGTGAATTGACGGTTAGACCACCTTGAATGTCTGAGTAGCTCGGACGAGCAATGGTTTTGCTGTAAGAAGCGCGAACAATGACATCTTCAACGACTTCAAGACTTGCATCGATGTTTGGTAAGACGTTGCTGTAATCGCCTTTTAGTTCAGTAAAATCTTGCTCACCTGTAGCAATCAAATTGAATTCATTAGCCGCAACCCACCCAATATTGCTGTAAGTTGGTACTAAAGCACGTGACACTACGTCGGTTTTTTCATAACGAATACCCGTGATCACCGTCAGCGGCATTTGATCGATTTCGGTGACAATCTTGGCTTGCACGAACGCAGATGAAGACTCTTCAGTGGTGCGGCGATCTGTTGTGTAATCTTTCGATGTACAGAATCCATTGCCGCAATCACCTGCACCCGGAACGGCGTAAAGCTCTGCTGCACGGGCACGAACTGAGTTAAAGTCCCACTCAAAGAATTGATTGATAAGCGCTTGTGAATCGCTACCTGGAATACCGAAGCGATCCGCGACGCTAGCCATAGGCCAAAATGAACTGTCGAAGTCGCCCGCTGCGCCGACGCCACCCCATGTGTCGCGTTGTACGTTAGAAAACGCAGAGCGGTTGCTGACTTCGGTAGTCGACACACCAAAGTCGATGCTTTCGACAATGCTGTCATCAAATACGTATTGGCCTTTAAGCTGTAACTGGTCAATGTCGCTGCGCATCATACTGTTTCGGAACGAGCTACCTGTTACACGCATGTCTTCAGGGCGGATCGTTGATACGCCATCCGGATAGGTGATTTCGAGTACAGGGAAATCTTTATCGAAATGAGCGGTGGTTACTGCACGAACCCAAGTGGCTGCACTTAACACGTTGTTGCTGCCGTATGGGCTATCAGGCGCTGAATTTGCTGAAGAGCTATGATAATCCACTTCAAACTTTAAGTTATCGTTGGTTTGCCATTCAAGGTTAAAGCCAAGTGATTTATTCTCGTTGTATGAGGCAAAGTCACCAGCACCCATCGAGAAATCGCCCGGGCCACCACGGGTGTCTTCTGAATAAATAAGCGGTGAGGCTACAGGTCCGTTTGTCCATTCACCGGTTGAAGGGCCAAAGTTAAACCACGCAGAAAGGTCGTTGAATTGAGTCGCCACTTCGTTCTTTGAGTAAGTGTAGTCGAGAGTCGTTGTTACACTGTCGATAGGGCGGTATTGCAAGACAAGTTGACCATTGGTTCTAGTACGTTGTACTTCGTTAAAGCTGTAACCTAAGCTTTGCGGTACAGAATAAATGGAGTCTTCAGTAGGGCGGTTAATATGACCTGAATCTGGACCATCTGGTATCCCCCCCCAATCTGCGGTACCCGCGCCCCAATCTTGGTCTACAGAACCTGGGAAACTACGCCAACCTGTACCAACATTTGCTTGTTGGTTACCGCTTTTACGCTCTTGATAACTACCAGAAAGCGCAATGCCAAAGGTGTCGTCTGCAAACGTATTGCTATAAAGACCAGAAAATTCTGGCGTTACACCGCTATTATCTTCTGAGGAGGTGTCGACGACTGCTTTCGCCCCAACGGTTGCTTTTAGCCCTGGTGCGTTTAATGGGCGTGTGGTTAGAATATTAATGGTTGAACCCATGCCACCAGTCGGTACGCTTGCACGGCCAGTTTTGTACACTTCAACAGCAGCGATACCTTCTGAGGCAAGGTTTGCAAAATCAAATGAACGTGATGACGATGCCGATGTTGCTTCGAGCGAAGAGGCTGGCATTTGACGGCCATTTAGGGTAACTAAATTAAAATCTGGGCCAAAACCACGCACGGTTACTCGGCTGCCTTCACCATTGGCACGATCAATCGACACACCAGAGATCCTTTGTAGCGATTCAGCAAGGTTTGTGTCAGGGAATTTACCGATATCTTCAGAAGAAATGGAATCGACAACACCATTGGCATTTCGTTTCAAATCCATTGATTTGATCAAACTGCCTTTGATGCCTTTAACTTCAATTACTTCCATTGCTTCTTCTTCCGCTGCGTAGGCAGTGGTTGTAAGTGTACCCAGTACAAGCGATAGAGCTGTCGCTAACCGAGTTCTTTGCAAGCGTTTGGTTGTCATCATTGTTCTCATCTTGTTGTGGTTATTTTCACTGTAAGCGCTTACATTTTGAATTATTAAATGTAAGCGCTTTCATTAGATTAGGCGATTGATATTTGATCGTCAATTGTGAATTAACAAAAAATTCAAAGATAAAGGCTAACCCATTAAAATGTATGAAATTAATTAGGGCAAAAGTAAGGGGGATAAATTTACCTAATGGTGGTCAACGTTACTCTATTATTACTATTTTGAATACGTATGCAGATTGTTATGCCTTTTGAGCTTTTCTTACTTTCAAGGATCTGTGACTATCACACGATTGACTATTTATGCTAATAAATGGCAATTATATTCATGTCTAGGTTGTTTATCTTTGTGGTATTGGGTAGTGTGAAGAAAAAATAATGGGGAATATTGTGGAGATTGTGCAACTTATCAATAACTTGCTTTGGGGACAGGGGCAGGTTTTAATTTTTCTGCTGATAGCAGCAGGGTTGTGGTTCAGCGTTTCATTTAAAGCCATTCAGATCAGTCATTTTTCCCACATGTTGTATTTAATAAAAGTGAGCGTGAAATCCGATAAAGGTAGCATAAGTTCGTTTCAAGCTCTGTGTACAGGCTTATCGGCGCGAGTCGGTACTGGAAATTTAGCCGGTGTCGCGGTGGCAGTATCGCTAGGTGGGCCAGGGGCGATTTTTTGGATGTGGGTGATTGCGCTGCTTGGCATGGCGACAGGCTTCGCGGAGAGTGTACTAGGTCAAATTTATAAAGTAAGAGACAGTAATGGTGATTTCCGAGGTGGGCCTGCTTATTACATTCGCTTAGGTTTAAATAAGCCATGGCTTGCAACACTATTTTCGTTTTGCTTGTTTTTAGGCTATGGATCGAGTTTTAGTGCCATGCAAGCGAACACCATTAGTGAAGCTTTATTTAATGCATTTGAAGTGCCGCCAATGATCACTGGAATATGTTTAGTGCTTGTTGCGGGCAGTATTATTTTAGGTGGACTTAAACGGATCGCATGGTTTGCACAAATGATAGTACCAGTAATGGGCGTATTGTTTATTGCGACTGCAGTTTGGGTTGCGATAATAAACGCGCACAAGTTACCCGATATGTTTTACGTTATTTTTACTCATGCATTTGGCTTAACAGAAGCCGGTGCGGGGGCGCTTGGCGCGGCGATAAAAAACGGTGTACAACGTGGATTGTATTCAAACGAAGCGGGGGCCGGCAGTGTGCCACATGCTGCGGCAATGGCAACACCTACACCGAATCATCCGGTAACACAGGGCTACTTACAAATGTTTGGCGTCTTCTTTGACACAATCGTGCTTTGCAGCTGTACGGCTATTGTCATTTTGCTTTCTGGTGTCGAATTTGGTGGAGCAATGGAGGGCATTGGCCTAACCCAAGACGCCATGGCTGTGCATCTGGGCAGTTATGGTAATGCCTATGTTGCCGTGATTTTATTTTTGTTTGCGTTTAGCTCTGTGGTCGCAAATTACGCTTATGCAGAAAGTAACCTACACTTTTTCAAGCTCGACAACAAAGTAGGTCGCAATGCTTATACTTTGATTTATTTAGCAATGGTGCTTTGGGGGGCAAACGCATCACTCAAACAAGTGTGGGATTTAGCCGATATGGCACTTGGTTTGATGACTTTAGTGAATGTTTACGCCATTTTTCTTTTAACTCCCACGATAAAACTTGCGCTGCAAGACTATTGGCAACAAGTCAAATCGGCGCAAGGCTTTTCATTTGTGAACACCGCTAAACACGTTCAGGGCAGGGTAAGTCATCAAATATGGAATAATGAAAAATAAGCTTAGCTTATTAGGATAGCAACAAGTAGGGCTTTCTCTACTTGTTGTTATTAAGAGCATTTTGCCAATAGGCTAACGCTTTTTCTCTTTCATTCATTGGTAAATGGTCTAATACCCATTTTTGGTAGTCAGCTGAATGACTAAGACGCTCGATAGCCGCATTCAATTTATTGAGGATTGGTGCGATTGTCGCGCTTTTTGAACAGGCAAAATAAACTAATTGAAAGGGTTCGGTCTCTTGATAATCAAGGTAATAGAACTTGTCTTCGTGTGGGCCTTCTTTTGGTTTTTCATACTCGATCATCATATCAATAAAGCCATGATGCAACATCGGTTGTAATTGATAAACCGAATCGGTCGAGCTTGTACGTTTGTATACCGCCTTGGTTTTTCCTAGTTTAGCTAATAGTTCATCTGTCGTTTTGCCATAACTTCGCTCTGACTCGATACCAAGAACCGGAAATTTACGACTATTTAACAGTAATTCGAGTGAAATCGGAGCTTCACCTTCAAATTTTGCTAATGTTTTTCCCCATTCTGATGTTCTATCTAACATCAATCGCAGACGAGATTCCATCATATACGGTGCGCTAAATTGGTAGTGTTTTTCACGTTCTGGATTTTTTAATATCCACGGAGAGCAAGCGCTCGGGTGCTTTAGCAGTGTTTGTCTGCCTCTATTTCTCGGCATAACCGAAATTAGGTAAGGGCCTTCGTATTGCGCTAGAACGGATTTCACTAGTTTGGCTTGAAAGGAGTTTTCGTGTTCTGGACTTAGCCATGACTCGGCATCAATGATCAGCAATTTTTCTTGTGAATGAGCGCTAAACCAAACGCAGCTGATGAATAACATCAACAACCGATACCCACCCAGTTTTATTTGCCAACCAACCATATTCAACTCACGTTTTTTATTATTTTAAGGATAGTCTACGCGGCGTAATTAGAATAATCCGCTACGCTTAATTTACTGATTGCTCAAGTTAATGCAATAAAGCTCCATAATTTATCCTAAATTGATTGTTAACGTAAGCCTCGTCAATTCGGCTTAGGCCGCTGCGTCTTGACTTCCAAGCAAGTCACACGGAAGTGACTTTTTTATCATTGCAGCTTCTAACTATTTGTTTTATCTTGATGGGGAAAGGATTTAACACAAAATACTCAACATGAATAATACGCTTCGTTATTACGATAACCATGCGATCTCTTACCATGACACCACGCTTTCATTGGATATGAGCAAGGCTTACACGCGCTTTTTGCCGTACGTAAAACCAAAAGGTAAGATATTAGATTTAGGTTGTGGGTCAGGAAGAGATACTAAACATTTCCAAGCTATTGGCTACGAGGTTACTGCTGTAGAACCTTCCACTAAATTAAGAGAATTAGCCATTAATTTTCTTGATCATGAAGTACTTAATTTAACTTTTCAAACAATCAATTTTTTTAACCATTTTGATGCAATATGGTGCTGTGCAAGTTTGCTCCATGTTCCACAAAATGAACTCGAGAGTGTGCTTCGAAGACTATACATGGCTCTTGCCGATGGTGGTGTTTTATATATATCGGTTAAAGAAGGGCAAGGCCAACACATAATAGATGGCCGCTTTTTCCAATATTACTCCCAGCAAGGACTAGTCGAACAGGTGACTAAAAATGAAGAGTTCACTTTGTTAGAAGTTTGGCTCAATGAAGACCAACGTTCAAATCAGCAGTCAACTAAGTGGTTAAATGCGATATTTCGCAAGGATTGGTCTTAAATGCCGAGTGTCCAGACTCAAATAGAGTTTATTTCATATATCCAACGCTTGGTTGTAGAAGGTGAATTTACGGCTACGTACAAGTTCGCAATGTTACATGCATTAGCTGATATTTGTGTCGAAAGTGAACAATTAGACGAGTATGAGCAGCTAATTATTCCTTTTGAAAAGTTAATTGATAAATTGCTGCAACTTTATTGGGACCATGCTGCTCCATTTTCAGTAAGCCAGAATGAATCGTTTGTGCTGGTACAAAATAGCATGAAACAAATCAAGTTTATTTCAGAAATTGAAAAGCTTAAGCGCAATGGCATTACTACGTTTTCAAAATTTAAACAATCTTTAGAATACCCAAAAGTAATAAAGCGGTTAAAACCGGCTTTAAAGGAAGGTCCATTAGAAAGGTTGCAAAAATTAGCTAATGTTGAAGAATGCTTTTTATATCCGCATCGCTTTTCTAGTGCTTCAGCTAAAGGCCAAGTAATAACATTAAACGTAGGAATAGCATTTTGCTTTAGGCGATTTTACGATTTAGTTGTACATATTGCGAGAAATGAATGGATCAAAAAGATCCAAAGCTATAAACCGAATCAAATAGTTTTGGGTAAAATGTCGTCCCTAGAAAACTTCCTTTTCAGCAATGAACGACGCAATCTAGCACTTGCTTCAACGGTGTTCTTTGAATTGCAAAAAGGTAAATGTTTTTACTGTAAAAAACCTATCTCAAACCAAGATACAGCGCAAGTTGACCATTTTATACCTTTCGCTCGTTATCCAAACGATACAGCACACAATTTCGTGCTCGCTCATGCCTCGTGTAATAATAGTAAAAATGATTATCTTGCTTCGTTCGTGCACCGCGATAATTGGTATGAGCAAAATATCGGTAAATATGAACGCGAGATAGAGGTTTCACTTGGCAATGAGTTTATTGCGAATAGCGAACTATCTTTAGCTGTATGTAATTGGGCTTATCAGCAAGCAAGTCAAACAGGCGCTAAATACTGGCTCGCTAGAGGTGAATTTGATCATGACATGCCAACACAGCCTAGTAAAATGGTTGCAGAAACGAAAGGAACTTATCGTTTCTAGTTAAATTAAAGGAAAATAATGATCAAGAATATTTCGCGTATACTTAACGCTAGATTGTTTATATTAATATCAGCTATATCAATATTATGTGTGTTTGTTTTTTATTTCGATACGATTAACAGTTGGGTAACTAAAAATGCATTAGTCTCAAATAAACTTCTCTTGGGAATCACAGGCGAAACCAATCAAACATTAGCTGCAATACATCATACCCAGTCAACTATCGAATTTGAGAGTTTTCATGATTTTAATTCCTTTACAGCGTTAGATTGTAAAGCGAAAAACAAAGGGAGTCTGATTGAAGATTACCAAAAAGTATACACATGGATTGATGAAAACGGTGTGAGAAATTTTAGTGATAGAAACATTGATGGAAACGCTATCGAAAAAGTCATTTATACAAAAAACGCACTAGACTACTTTGATTTAGAAATCGTTGGTTTAAACAATGAACCTGTATTTAAAAATTCGTTAGAATCTCATTTAATTTCTCTATTTAGAGCTTATGCGACTTTAATAGGACAAAAAAATTAAAGAAAGTTGATTTAAAGATTGAGATATTATCAACGGAAAACCGCTATTACGATAGACAAAAACAACTAATGGGACGAGTGAAACCTTCTTCGGGGATCTACATACCAAATAATGGTATAGCACTCATAAAACTCGCTGATTTAGATAGAACTAGGCGCATTGTCATACATGAGGTAGTGCATGTTCTCAATCACACAATGATCGGTAGAACACCGACTTGGTTTGATGAGGGGATAGCTGAATATTTTGAGGGAATAAATCCTGAAATGAATTTCAGTGTAATACATCCGAATAAAGATTGGCTAAATGAAAAAGGAATTTTTATTGGTCATAAAAAGACGATTAGTGCCATTATTTCGAGCTCAAATGATTGGCAGCGACGTAACTACTCGCAATTGTATAGTTCAAGTTGGTCATTAATCCATTACATTATGGAGGATGAACAAGGACGAAAAAACTTAGCTTTGTATATGGAAAATGAATCTTTTAACTCTTGTGATCTCATCGAGAGCAATATTATCCATGCTTTATTGCGTTCTAATAAACCTGATTTAGATAGGGCTTTTGATATCTTCCTACTGGCAAAGCAAGAGATTCATAGAATTTAAGCTCGAATTTTTATAGGTCAATGTAATTAGGTAAGACTGTAGGGCGAGATACGCGCTACAGTCTAGGCTGTTAGAAGTCGTCTTACAGATGTTTATTCAAAAAGTTCAAGTAAGCATCGGAGGCGGTAATGCGGTTAACTTTCTTGGTGAAACCGTGGCCTTCGTCATCGAATAAGACATATTCAACGGGGACGTTGTTTTGTTTTACCGCTTCGACTAATTCATCACTTTCTACTTGCAAAACGCGAGGGTCATTTGCGCCTTGGATCACCATCAGGGGTTTGGTGATATTTTTTGCATGGAAGAGTGGTGAAATACGGCGATGACGTTCGTTATCGGTAGCAGGATCACCCATTTCATCATATAAGGCTTTTTTAAAGCTTTCCCACCATGGTGGGATCGAGGTTAACGTTCTTTCCCAGTTGGTTACACCAAAGATATTAATGCCTGCTTTGAATTCGTCAGGCGTAAAGGTGAGCGCTGCTGCGGTCATGTAGCCACCATAGCTGCCGCCCATAATGGCAATACGCTCAGGGTCAACCCAATCCAAGGTTTGTAGGTGTTTTTTACCCCAAATGATGTCTTGTAAATCGTCTTCGCCGTGCTTTTTATCGTCTAAGTGAAAAAAGGTTTTTCCATAGCCCGAGCTGCCACGGTTGTTTACCGCAAATATGGCATAGCCATGATTAACTAAATGCTGTTGTGTTGCGCTATAGCCTGTGCGACTTTGGCCACCCGGCCCGCCATGAACCCATATTACCGCGGGCACTTTGTTTGTTGCAGAAGCTTGTTTTGGTTTGTACATTACCCCGGGGATTTCTAATCCATCAAAGCTCTTAAAACGCTCAATCGTACTGCTGACTAAATGTTCTTGGTGGATTTCTTTACTTAATGAATTGGTTAGCTTTGCAATGTTTTGTGTGCCTACTTGCCAAACGTACAAATTGCTTGGTGACGTATCGGAGTTTAGATAAAATGACATTTGTTGCTCATCGTTAGAGAAGTTAACGCCATTCAAACTACCGGCGGGTAACGCAGGTAAAGCAATCGTTTTATTTGTTTTAAGGTCGGCTATCGTTACGCGGGTACTCGCATCTTCGTTTACACCAACAACACGGTATTGGCCGGATTCAGAAAAGTAAACAAAGTCGATGTCCCATTGATCTTTCAAGTAGGCCTTAGAGACGTTGTTTTCAATGTCGTACTCCCAAACCTCTGAGAATTCACCTGTTGCATCTGTCGTAAAGTAAAGCGTTTTACTATCTGGGCTAAAGGTTTGTGCATTTACCTGGGCGTCGCCAGTAAACTGGCCAATCTCAACGGGTTCTGGTTTTTCTTTAGCCAGATCCAGAATAAACAAATCACTGTCTTTGTTGGAATTGTTTTTGCCTAACGCAAGGAATCGACCGTCTGGGCTAATATCGTATACGCTGAGGCCATTATCATTGTTGTAAATAGAGGTTCGCTCATAGGTTTTTGCATCGACTTTATAAAGATCCATAAAACGATTGTCGCGTTCATTGGTCAATATATAGAAGGCACTGCTATCTTTGCTGAATCCGGCATAAGACGCACGTACGTTTTCGCCAGGCGTGAGGTCTTTGACCTGGCCGTCGAGTTCTCGCACATAGACATGATAAAGTTCATTACCGCCTTTATCGTGGGTTAATAAAATTCGTTCATCATTTGGAAAATAACGAATGGGGTAGGTTGTTTCTTTGGCATCAATTAATTGAGTTTTTGCACCACTTTTTATATCAAGTTCGTAGAGGGTAAAAATTCCATTTTCGTCATCGCTAATGAGAATTTTGTCGCCGTTAGGATTAAATCGGCTACCCATAACGCTGGTGGTGTTATAAAACGTTTCGGCACTGTATGTTTTAAATGGAACAGTTTGTTTTGCCGTTTCTACGTGTGTGGTGGGAGTTTGAACCTGTGAGCTCGGGTTGCATGCGCTAAGAATACCGCAAACACCCAAAGCTATGAACGATTGTTTTAACATAGCATTTCCTTTTTTCGTTATTATGATGGATTTATAACCTTTCCATAGTGATGAAATTTTGTTGCAAGTGCAACGTACTTACCGGTGAATTTGTTTCAATTTATGACAAAAAGCACGGTATAATCTCATTTTTAATCACAGAGACGGTTATGGCTAAACGTATTCGTTACACCTTTAAAAAGCAGCAGCGCGAAATTAACTTTGCGCAAGATAAGTATCACGATATGTTTGAAGCAATTGCTGCGGCGGAAGGCATAGACATTGGCGACTACGTAAAAATGGAACACGCAGTTGCAATGACGTCTAAGCGTAAAGAAGCGGTACGCAATTTTAGAGATGAGTATTTTGCAAAATTAGGCTTTACTAACATCACGTTTATTAAAGAGTAATAGTACGTTATGCGAAGCGCTTTGCGTTTTGGTTTGCTAACTTGAGCCTAATCTGCTTTAGCAGGCTCAGGTTCAAGCAAGTCATCAATTTCAATTTCATGGTGTGCAAACGCATGTAAAAGGTGATAGCTAAGCGGCTTTTTTCGTTTTCCTTTCAATTGCGTTACCGTTTGTAACTTGGTTTTTTCATCACACGTAATAAGACCCATTGCCCAATCTGAAAAGTTACGCTTGTCGAGTGGATTATGAATGATGGCTTCGACTTTTGTGTGCCGTGGGTCGATTTTAATTCGGTTAAACAACGCCAGAATTTTGTTTTCTTCACCTTCGAGTACCTGCATAAAGTGTTTGCCGTCATAGAGCAGCATTCCGGTGATCTTTTCGACTTTATTACGCTGTTCACATTCGTGCCTGAGAATGTCGAGATCGGTCCACGAAAATGATTCGGTTGCGTTACTGGTGTAAATAAATTCTATAAGCATTACGCACGATGAAATTAAGTATGGTAATAAAAGCGTAGTGCGAAAAGCGCAAAAGTAAAAAATTAACGCAGTACATAAAAGCATCGACTAAACCAAGCACCTCTGGTATTTCAATTGAAGATGGGTATAGTGAGGTTTTTTACACTAAATCTGTTAAATAATAATGAAAAATGTAATAAGAAATACCATTTTAGGAACGGCGCTTTGTGCGTTACCTGTGGCTCACGCAACGGTTGTTGAGTTTCAAACTTCTCAAGGTACGTTTGAAGTCAATTTATTCGACAATACTACCCCGAAAACGGTCGAGAATTTTCTAAAGTACGTCAACGCTGAACGTTATTCGAATAGTCAGATCCACCGTGTTGTTACTGGTTTTGTTGTGCAAGGGGGTGGTATTAAATTTGACGCAAACGATGATCAAGTTGCCATTGAAACGTTTCCCGCGGTCGTTAATGAACCTAAGCTTTCTAATGTGAAGGGCACCATAGCAATGGCTAAAACACCTGGTGATGCCAATTCTGCCACAAGCCAATGGTTTTTTAATTTAACGGATAACAGCGCTAATTTAGACTTACAAAATGGCGGTTTTACGGTATTTGGGCAAGTGACCGGTAATGGGATGCAAGTCATTGAAACGATTGCCAGTCAATCTCGTTGTGGTGAAGTGCCCGTTGTGAACGTGTCTACAACACAATGCGCAGATCCAACGTTTGATTTTGGTTCAGAGCACGCAGTTATGGTGTATTCCGTCTCGGTGCTAGACGATGATCCCAATTCCGCAAACTCGCTTTCACCAAAAGCGAATACGCTGATAAATCAGACAAATGAAATTGGCGGCGAGAGTTCTTCTGGGGGCAGCATTGGTTTTATCGCAGGAATTTTACTCGCGTTTTCGGCAGTTAGACGCAAACGCTAATCGAGGTTTATATGGCTCAACAATGGATTGATTTTCGTTCTGATACGGTAACAAAACCGTGTGAAAACATGCTTAAGGCAATGATGAATGCAGACGTTGGTGATGATGTGTATGGTGATGATCCAACCGTCAATGAGCTAGAACGGTTTGCGGCTGAGCGCCATGGGTTTGACAGCGCGTTGTTTGTGAGTTCTGGCACACAAGCAAACCTAATCGCATTGATGAGCCATTGCGAACGTGGTGATGAATATCTATGTGGTCAAAGTGCCCACAATTATCGATATGAAGCGGGTGGAGCTGCAGTACTTGGCTCAATTCAACCTCAACCTATTGAAAATGAGAGCGATGGCACACTGTGTTTAACTAAATTACAGCGAGCCATCAAACCCAATGACTTTCATTTTGCCCGCACACGTTTGCTGAGCCTAGAAAACACGATTGGTGGAAAGGTGTTGCCACTAAGTTATTTAGCCAAAGCTCGGGGATTTTGCGACGAACACCAGCTTAAACTTCATTTAGATGGCGCTCGGGTTTACAACGCGGCGATTGCACTAAATATTGATATTGGTGAAATCAGTCAGTATTTCGATTCGATGACAATTTGCCTCTCAAAGGGGTTAGGTGCGCCGGTTGGTTCTTTGCTGTTAGGTACGACCGACCTTATCGATAAAGCAAAGCGGATCCGTAAAATGCTTGGCGGAGGTATGAGACAAGCCGGTTATTTAGCGGCAGCAGGTCATTATGCGTTGTTAAATAATACACAGCAGCTTTCGATTGATCACGACAATGCCCGTTACTTGGCCGCAAAACTCAATGAGCTTGAAGGTTTTTCAACGCAACAATATCAAGTTCAAACCAATATTGTTTTTGTTGATGTTGATCCACGTGTAAACATTAATCAAATTAGTGATCGTTTAAAACATCAAGGGATTATAATTACGCCGGGTTACCAAGGGATGCGTCTTGTAACGCATCGAAACATAAGCAAAAGCGATATTGATAGATTGATTAATGCGCTTACCTAGGTAACGTGTATAAGGCCACGTAAGTGGCCTTATAAAACGGCGTTTTACAGCTTTGAATTATCTTCATTACTTGCTGTTTTGCAACGCTTTTTAGAAAAACGAGAGCCAGTCGACACGGCTTTATCACACGCTAAACTTGAAGCCTGCTCATTTGTTTGCACGGTTTCTGTATCCGCAGCGTTTTGTGTAGAACCACATCCGGCAAGCATGGTGAGTCCTAGCGTAAGGAATACGTATTTCATCATTTAGTTCCTTCTTTCGAGTTATTGTTATACCTGTTTATTCGTAATACCAATTGTATTAATTAAGTGTTCTATTTTGAGTCAAGTAAAGCTTGACGATTACATGGCGAAAATTTTGCTATTTAATTGTTCTAAATAAAAAATTTTTAACGCCGTTAGCGACAGCTTTGGTTCCTCAAAATGATCAAGTATTATTGCGGATTGGTATAATACCGTGATTCGGTACATCATCACAATACGGGGACAATTAAGGAATTGCAACTTGATTGTTAAATAAGACCGAAAGGGGAGAGAAATCTAGGCAAGTAATGATTAGTTCGAGTGTCACTGGGAATTATAAAAGTGTGATTTCTAAGAATTGGTACGACCGAGTGGATTCGAACCACCGACCCCTACCATGTCAAGGTAGTGCTCTAACCAACTGAGCTACGGTCGTACAATAGTGTTAACGTGCCATTCTTTCATCCATGAAGCAAACCCTGTCGGCGTCCTGCCTCCACCTCGCTTGGCTGCGAAGCGTTGCTTCGATCCAACCTCGCCCAACTGAGCTACGGTCGTACAATAGCATTAACGTGTCTTTTAGTTACTGCGCTAAGCAGTAATTTGGTACGACCGAGTGGATTCGAACCACCGACCCCTACCATGTCAAGGTAGTGCTCTAACCAACTGAGCTACGGTCGTACAACAGTGTTAACGTGCCAATCTTTCATCCATGAAGCAAAACCCTGTCGGCGTCCTGCCTCCACCTCGCTTGGCTGCGAAGCGTTGCTTCGTTTCAACCTCGCCCAACTGAGCTACGGTCGTACAACAGTGTTAACGTGTTTAAACGGACGTGTTTTCCGTCTCAACAGGGCGCTAATATATAGCGACTAAAATGTCGATGCAAGTCTAAGTACGTGATTTTTTGTTTGATTGCTGAATTTTACAGCAAACTGTTTGCAACTTACTCGACTTTATCCAATCAGAACATTTTCTAATAGGGACGAAGGTCACAGGTTTGGTAAAACGTTTGCCACCATTTTACATGGGCAACGGCAGACTGTTTCAATTGATTTAATAGACTAGCCGGATTCGATCCGTTGAACAAGTCAGCAATAAGCGGCAAGTCTTCATACAACGTGAACATTATTGGGTTTAATAAAAGTAACTCGCTTTGTAGTGAGCTTTGATAAGGTTGTAATTGATTAATATAAAACTTTTGAAAAATGTTGCTCATTATGACAGCAGTATCGCTGGCTTGGTTGTTTTTACAAAGCGTAGAGGGCAAATCAAGGTTGTTCAGATGTTGCGAGAGAAGAGTGTTAAACGTAATCTGATACCGAGTACTGGTGATCACTTGACGCAAATAGTCATTATGTCTCAGTTTCTGTAATTCCGCTGTTAAGTTTTCAGGCGCGATCTCAGAAAAGGACTTTGTATTAATGTTCGTTTTTATTTTCGAAAGGGCGGTTAAAGCAGAAAGATAATCGTGTTTGCCAGTTGAATGTAAATGGTCCAAATGCACAAAGGATGGGATGGTAAAACGTTGGAACTCGCTTTCATTGATCAGCATATAGTTAAAGAGGGTGCTGATATTTTCACGTTTTTCTATGAGTGCATCCGTCAACTTATCTTTTATTTCGGTTGAACTTAGTGAGTTTATGCACTCAGGCGCTAGGTTGACAAATTTAAGATTATATTTAACACGTTCACTCGGCTGAGCTACCTTGCCGAGTTGCGAGTTGTGCTCGGCGATATGCTGTCCAAGCGTGCAATGCATTAATTGATTAAGCTCGAGCAAAGAAATGGTTACCGTGCTTTGTGGTAGGTTTTGGGTTGGCCTTGGCAATTTTCCAATGTCTACCCTTATTGGCGCAAGAACCTTTACGTTTGCCAAGCGAGAGACGTATTCTTTGTTAACCTCGGTTGGCTGTTTCGTACAGCCAACGTGCAAGAGTAAAACACTAACTAACAGCCAAAGTCGCAAGACGCCTCCGTACAGAAATAAGTAACATGACTGCTGCTGTGCTGAGCCCAACAATAATGCCAATCCAAAAACCTGCAGCGCCAAGAGGTTGCATTAACCAATCTGTTTTAGCCAATACGAAGCCAAGCGAAAAACCGATTAACCAATAACTGATGAACGTGATGGAAGTAATAGGCTTTGTATACTTCAACCCTCTTAACACACCATTAGCAGCTACTTGTAGCGCATCGGGTAATTGATAAATACAGGCAAGTGCAAGGATGGTCGACGCGAGGGCTAGTACTTCTGTATTTGATGAATAAAGTGACGCAACGGCATCTCTAAATAAATAGGTCACGGTGGCGACGAATAGGGCTATCAAACAGGCCAATAAAAACGAAGTAGAAATCGCTGTTTTTACTTCCGCAAAGTGACCTTGTCCACATAAATTGCCTACACGAATTGAAATGGCCATAGAGAGGCTTAGCGGCATCATAAACAGTAGCGTTGAAACGCTTGCCGCAATTTGGTGACCAGAAACTGCGATTGCACCGAGGTCTGCAATAAACAATGGAATACACGCAAACAACGTGACTTCAAAAAACGTCGCTAAACAAATTGGTAATCCAAGCTTAAAAAGATACCAAAGTTCTTTTGTCTGTGGCGTTTGAAAATTTGAAAACAGCTTAAGCGAACCGAGGGTTTTAGATTTAAGCGAATAAAGGTGTTGTAAAATTGCCATAAAGGTAAAAACTAACATTGTTGCTAGTCCACAACCTGCACTGCCAAGGGCTGGTAACCCAAAATAGCCGTAAATAAAGATAAGGTTTGCAGGGATGTTTAAAAGCAAACCAAGTAAACTGATGTACAAAGCCGGTTTGGTTAATCCCACGCCTTCAGTGACATTTCGGTAAACAGTAAAAAATAAAAAACCAAACATTCCCCACTTTACAAAATCAATGTAATCGGTTGCTTTTTGAATGACATTGTGGCTTGCGTCGAGGTGGCGAACGACCATTTCAGTTAATGGGGCAACGGCAAAACCGACGGCGCTTAATAAAAGCACCAAATAAACACTTTGTTGAAAGTAATGACGGATCCCACTTTCGTCGTTTGCACCATGGCAATGGGCAACGACGCCCGTCAACGCCAATAATATACCCTGCAGTGCAAATAGGATCGGATTCCAAATACCAATGGCTATCGAGAGGGCGGCGAGATCTTCAGCACTCACTTGGCCAGCCATCATCGTATCGACGACGGTCATTAACACCAAAACAATTTGTGCCAAAAATACGGGTGTTGCTAAGCGTAAAAGTCGCTTTGCTTCCCATGAAGAGAACATCGAAACCCCTTAAACGAGAAAAAACCGTATAGTAGTAGAATCAAATAAACTATCCACTGATTTTTATAAAAACTTCTAAATCAAAGCCCGATATTGGCGTGACAAGCTAAAATCAAATCAGTACCATCTAACTAATTATTTAAATAAAGAGTCTCACTGTGTTTACAGGCATCATTCAAACTCAGGCCACTGTGATCAGCGCCAATAAATCTGAAGGCGTTTTACGCCTCATTCTTTCGGTTGAAAGGGGGTATTTAGGCCACTTAGATTTAGGTGCTAGTATCGCGATAAACGGCTGTTGTTTGACGGTGGTAAATTATGAAATCCCTCAACAAGATGTTGTGGGTCAAGTGTCGTTCGATGTCATCGATGAAACTTTGCTTTTGACTAACCTTGGCAATTTACGTCGAGGAATGAAAGTCAACTTTGAACGTTCGGTTACCTTCGGTACTGAATTAGGTGGCCACATAGTATCGGGACACATTCATGATACTGCCAAAGTGATCAAAATCGAACGAACAGAAAATAACTGTAAAATCCGCCTTGCGTTACCGGCTACCTGGTTAAAATACGTGATGTACAAAGGGTTTATTGCGGTCAATGGTGCCAGTTTAACAGTCGGTAAAGTTGAAGACGACGGCTTTTGGCTGCATTTGATCCCAGAAACATTGCAGATCACCAACATAGGCAGGCTCGACGAGGGAGATGCCGTGAACATCGAAGTCGATCAACAAACCATGACGATTGTCAATACAGTAGAAAACTACCTTCGTAATCAACAATCACCTTAACCACAACTAAAAAATCTGCTCGTCATCACTGTCGACTCTAAGTTCGAGACGGTTTCTTAAATCGTCTATGTGCATATTCAAATGAATGGCGTTGCAACATGCTGCGCAATCTTCGTAGTAGTCCTGGTCGCCGCTCGTGGTGTCGAGCGATACAAATATATGATGTCCGCAATGTGGGCATTCAATGCGTTGAGAGTAAAGGTTTTTCATCGCACTACCTCGAGTACAATGTAATTGAACACACCTTAACTATAGCAGAAACAGCAATAATCACATTGTTTGCTGAGGGACAAATCTATTTTCCAGCATCTTCTAAAATGGCGTTGATTGCCTGTTTGGCTTGCATTAGGTAGTTTCCTGCATAACGGTTTGCTTGATGCAATAGTGGATAGAGCTGATAGATCTTTTTACGTGTTTCATAGCCATGATGCAGTGGGTAAATGCTGTCGTAGCCTGCAAAAAAGGCTTCAGGTAGTTTCCCATACAGCTCGCTAGTGGCGATGTCTACTTCTCTGTCGCCGTAATAACAGGCCGGTTTAAATAACACGGGTTTGTTATTATGAAAACCGATGTTGCCACGCCAAAAATCACCATGCAACAGTGCTGGTGTAACGTGGTGTGGAAGTAATTCCCTAATCGTATCAACACACAGCTTTATATCGACAATTGAAATACCTTGCTCTGCAAGCAATTGTAGTTGCCAACCGATCCTCTCTTCAGCAAAAAATGTATCCCATTTCTTGTGCCAGCGGTTTGGCTGAACTTGAGTATGAAGGTAATTATCCTCTTCAAGACCATACATTTTTTGTTCGTCGCGTTGATGCATTTTTGCAAGCAACACACCACAGTCAAACCAATTATCTTGCTGTGCTTCGGTCGTTACCCATTCGAGCACATGGTAAGAAAACTCCATCGTAGTGCCAATCACGATAGAATCGGCAACCAGAAAATCGCTATCACGAATAAGCAATGTTCGGTTTTTGGCTTCACATTCAAAACGTTCTAACGCTTCGATCCGCGCGACTTTAACTAAAAACTTAGTCGTGCCGTTACTAATCTTAAAACGACGCTCATAATCCTGTCCGGGTAATTCGGACTTTTTCGCGATTTCGAAGGGCTGATGTAATACCTCAGAAATTTGTTGGCAAACAGCGTTCCACATAATGAGTCACTATATTTATCAACTTAATACAACTATGGCTTATTCTTATGAAAGCACAAACTATTGAGCTGAATAATTTTTTCATTAAACTAATGGGATTAAATCATCGATGAATAGAATTTCTGAGAAGTACTATGAATAAAAGCTTTGTTACTAACGCACTGGCGTCCGTATTCGTGTTGTTTGGTTGGTATCTTGACCATCACATTCTCTTTTCTGTGGGGTTGTTTGCTTTGTCGGGCGCGGTAACGAATTGGTTAGCGATTCATATGTTATTTGAAAAAGTACCGCTGTTGTATGGTTCTGGTGTGATAGTGATTAAATTTAAAGAATTTAAAGAAGGGATCCGGAACTTAATACTGAAGGAGTTTTTTGATAAAGACAAAATCGCTCAATTTATCGAAAAAGAGCAGCAAAAGTTTGATCTCGCACCGGTGATCAATAGAGTAGATTTAAGCCCTGCGTTTGATAAGTTAATTACAGTGATAGAGGCTTCACAGTTTGGAGGTATGCTTTCCATGTTTGGGGGTAGGGAAGCGTTAGAACCAATGCGTGAACCTTTCCAAGAGAAAATGAAAGAAGCAATGAGTGAAATTGCCCACAGTGAGCAATTCCATGATGTTCTGTCTGAAGAGTTAAAATTGGGCAGTACGAGTGATGACCTACTTGAAACGGTAGAAGAACTTGTCGATAAAAGGCTTGAACAACTTACGCCGACGATGGTTAAAGACATTATTCAAACAATGATCAAGACCCATTTAGGTTGGTTAGTCGTTTGGGGTGGTGTTTTCGGTGGTTTGTTTGGTTTGGTAGCTCAATTAGTTTAAGCAATTTCATATCGAACAAAACAACGTGATTAGGCTTATTCGAGATCTTTATTGGGTTTTCAAACCAATACACGGTAAGGCAAGTGTGTAAGCAATTTTTGAATTGCATGCAGTACAGGGAGTTACTGCATGCAATGATTAAATTCAGCGGCTACCGACAACGTTAACTGGCGCTGTAAGAGAGGCACTCAAATCATGAATGGTGGTTTTTGAGTCAATTTCAAACCCAAGTGATTTGGCACTCTTAGCTAAGTCGTATTTTACGGTGAAGTTTTTAACATCTAGTTTGTTGCAACGAAGCTTATTATTTACCGTATGCTTGTTGACGCGATTTAGTTTCATTTCGTCACGTACTTCATGACCACTGTTCGACGCGATAGCCATACATAGGTTGGTTTCTACGCTGTTGTTACTTGCGACAAAGTCTGTAGCATTTGCTGTAGTCATGGTTAACGCGAAAGTAGTCGTTGCAATCAAAGTTAAAAGTTTCATGGTGGTATTCCTTGTTTAGTGTTGGCTGCAAGGTCAGTATGGCAAGTTCCAAAAAGAATGCTGTAAATGAAAATCGACAGGTTGTAAACGAGTATGTATAGCCGAAATAAATTCGAGTAAATAGCTGATATGTATAAAATTTAAGTGTGTAAATAGACACAATTTACGAAAAAATTTTTTATTATTTTTTCTTGCATGGTTTTTAATTTCTCGACTAGCAGCGATAGGCCATGAAGAGGTCTAGAAGTTAAACTTAGTCTTATCTCCTTGAATTAAGCCGCGGCATTGCTACTCTTTAAAGCGAACGATAACTCGGCATCTTTTGAACATTTTTAACATTCAATTTTGTAGGTACGTTCAATTTTACGTTGATTTTCATCGTGAAATATTGCTTTTAAGCTCGTTTGTTAGCATTTGTGATACGAATCATATACATTCAAAAAAAACGACAGAGAAAACAACAATGCAAAAACTTGTTCCTTCAGTGATAGCGCTCGCACTTGGTGTGGCGTTAGCGGGCTGCCAAGACCAAGGCCCAAAAAGAGAAAAGGTCGAAATTAATAAAAACCCATACCCAAGTACCTATAAAGCGTATTCAAGCTCGTCGACCTTGATTAAAAACGCGACAGTACTTACAGGTACTGGTGAGCGATTGGACAACACCGATGTGCTTCTCGTCGATGGCAAAGTAAAAGAGCTCGGACAAAACCTCACGGCGGCGGCAGACGTGACCATCGACGCTGCAGGTAAATGGGTAACGCCAGGCATAATTGACGTACATTCACATTTAGGCGCCTACCCAAGTCCACAAGTAGAATCTCACCAAGATGGTAACGAAATGACGTCGCCAAACACCGCTGAAGTATGGGTAGAGCATTCAGTGTGGCCACAAGATCCAGGATTTAATCGTGCGCGTGAAGGTGGCATCACAACGCTGCAAATTTTACCCGGCTCAGCGAACCTTTTTGGCGGTCGTGGTGTAACGTTGAAAAACATTCCATCTCCCACAATGCAAGGTATGAAGTTTCCTGATGCGCCGTATGGCTTAAAAATGGCCTGTGGTGAAAACCCGAAACGTGTTTACGGTGGTAAAAGTGTATTACCTTCAACACGTATGGGTAACATGGCGGGCTACCGTGCCGCATGGGCTGAAGCGACCGAGTACAAACGTGCATGGGAAGAATACGAAGCAGCTTACGCAAAAGGTTTAAATCCAGAGGCACCGAAGCGTGACATCAAACTAGACACACTACGTGGTGTGTTAGACGGTGAAGTTTTGATTCATAACCATTGTTATAAAGCGGAAGAGATGGCAATGATGATCGACTTATCTAAAGAGTTCGGTTATCACGCTGGTACGTTCCATCATGGTATTGAAGCATACAAAATCGCAGATCAATTAGCTGAAAATGGCAGCTGTGCTGCGCTTTGGCCAGATTGGTGGGGCTTTAAGATGGAAGCCTATGATATGGTTCAAGAAAACGTCGCGATTGTTGACGCACCTAAAAACTCTTGTTCTGTCGTTCATTCAGATTCGGACACCACAATCCAACGTTTGAACCAAGAAGCGGGTAAAGTGATGTTCCGTGCAAACGAAAATGGATTTGCTTTGAAAGAAGAAGATGCCATTAAATGGATCACGTATAACGCGGCCAAAAGCTTAGGTGTTAGTGATAAGGTAGGCTCACTTGCGCCGGGTAAAAATGCTGACGTGGTTATTTGGAATCAAAGTCCGTTTAGTGTTTACGCTAAAGCAGAAACGGTATTTATCGATGGTGCTAAAGTTTACGATCGTTTTGATGAAAAATATCAAGCGGTGAGTGATTTTATGCTGGGTCAGAAATAAGGAGGCCAAAATATGAAAAAAATGACATTATCAACTTTGGCTTTAGTAATGGGTGCCGGTTTCAGTGCATCTGCTTTGGCTCAATCAATCGCAATTACCAACGCCACTGTGCACACTGCGGGCGAACTTGGCGTACTCAAATCGGCAAGTATCGTACTAAACGATGGTAAAATTGTGGCAATTAATCCTGCTACAGTAGAAGCAGACACAGTAATTGATGCACAAGGTCAAGTCGTTACCCCTGGTCTTATTAGCTCGATGAACCAACTTGGACTTGTCGAAGTTGGTGCGGTGGCGCGTTCACGTGATGCCGGCGACGATAAAGCAGGCATTGATTTTGATCCGAGTTCGGCATTTAACCCGCTTAGCACACTTGTACCCTATGCTCGCAAAGGCGGCATTACTCAAGACATTGTGACACCTTATGGTGGCGATAGCATTTTTGCAGGGCTTGCGTCGGTCGTTGATTTAACGGGTGAGTTTGATAGCGTCACGGCGACAAAAAAAGCGCTAGTGGTTAAATTGGGTGCTGAAAGCAAAGGCTCTCGTGCAATGAGTTTTAAAACGCTCGTAGAAAAACTCGAAGGTCAACAAACTAAGCTAGACAAACAAAAAGCCGAGAAAAAGAAAGATGAAAAGAAAGACGATAAGCCAAGTGTAGAAGAGCAGGTATTAACGGATGTGTTAGCCGGTAAACTGCCCATGGTTGCGTATTCGAATCGTGCATCAGATTTAATTCATCTACTTAAAATTAAAGCGGACTTTAATTTAAATCTGGTGCTTTGGGGAGCAAACGATGCTGTGTTAGTAGCAGATAAAATCGCCGCAGCAAAGGTTCCTGTGATAATGAGTGCAATGGAGAATTTACCAGGTGATTTTGATTCTATGCACGCTCATTTAGAGAATGCAGGTAAACTCGAAAAAGCAGGCGTTAAAGTATTGCTCACTGTTGGTGGTGATGCTAGCCATAACATGTATCAAATGCGTTTTGATGCAGGTAATGCCGTCTCTAATGGCATGAGTTACGATGGTGCAATTAAGTCGATGACTGCTAACGTTGCCGAAGTGTTTGGTATTAACGGCGGTAAAGTTGCAGTTGGTCAAAAGGCCGATGTCGTACTTTGGAGTGGTGATCCACTTGAATTAAGCAGTAGTGTGGTTAAGATGTTTATCAATGGTAAAGAGGTCTCAACCGAGTCGCGCCATGATAAATTACGTGACCGTTACATGAAAAAGTCAGACATGCCAGTTGCTTACACTAAGTAAACAGTGCTTAGACTGATTTAAGTAAAAGCTCGCAATGTAGCGAGCTTTTTTTATTCCATACCCATAAGCTGTTTCATCAATCATCAATCATCAATCATCAATCATCAATCATCAATCATCAATCATCAATCATCAATCATTTTAGAGGTATGGTAAAAGGCTTCACTTAAAATACCGTATCTGACAAAGATAATTGACCAAACATAGTGACCTGCTTGCTTTTTAAATTCTTATCATGTGACTTTAATGTTTTTAATGGTTAATTTATTAACAAATGAAACAATAAATATATATACTTGGCCGGTTCTGACTCAACTACTATTAAAGGAAAATTATGAGTATACAGTCGTCTGGTATAGACATTTCACCATCAGAGCCGTTATCACCCTTGTTAACTAATAGCATTTTTAAGCAGTTTATAATGATAGCGATCCCTACAACCTTGGGGATGATGATCAATGGATTGTATAGTTTTGTTGATGCCATTTTCATATCCAAAGGAATTGGAAGCCACGCCATGGGCGCAGTTTCAGCTGTGTTTCCAATTCAAATGTTACTTATAGCGGTAAGCACTATGCTCGGAAGTGGCATGGCTTCATTAATTTCTCGTTATTTAGGTGCTAAACGTCAGCGTGATGCTGATGCAATATTTACAACGTCATTTTTTTTGGCGACAAGTGTCTCGGTGTTTTTATGCTTATTTACTTATTTGTTTTTAGATCCAATTTTTGACCTGTTAAAAGTGCCCAATGCGTTTCGAATCGATGCCACCTCTTACATTATTCCCATCGTACTTTTCTGGACTGTGAGTTTTATCTGTAATCAGCTTACAGAAGGGTTTAGAGCTTCAGGTAACCCTAAAGCCATGATGCAAGTCTTATCTACAGGCTCGGTGTTAAACATACTTCTCGATGCGTTATTTATCTTTGGTTTTGGTTGGGGGGTTGCGGGTGCAGCATGGGCTACCGTCCTTGCTGTATTTTTGTCGTTCTTATTAGGACTAAAATTACAACGAGATGGGCAAAGTGCCGTTCAGTTTCGACGTGGCTTTTTATTTAGCCCACTTAAACTCCATGGCAAAATTCTTGGATTAGGGCTGCCCGTATTAATGTCCCATGGAGGTTTTTCGTTAACTCTGGCTGCGACTGTCTATTCGATATCGAGTATTTTTGGCAGCCAATCAGATACTTTAATCGCGGCACATGGGATTCTAATCCGCTGCTACATGTTTTTATTTTTACCGATCATAGGCATGATGATCGCACTGCAAACGCTAGCTGGATTTAACTACGGGGCAGGTCAATTCAATCGTGTTAAAACATCCTATTTGGTCGCCATAAAAACCAGTACTGTTTGGGGGATTTTTGTCACGTGGTTATTGTGTTTTAACGCTGATTTCTTAATCGCACTGTTTACTGATGATGAACAGGTCATTGAACAAGGCGCTCTTATAGCGAAAGTGTGTTTTGCAGGATTTATTGCCTCAGGATTTTGCATGATGTCGAGTGGTTTGTTTCAAGGAATGGGTCGGGCTTTGCCTGCTACGCTATTAGACGCTGCAAGAAATTATATCGTATTGTTTCCACTGATGTATTTTTTTGGGAATTACGCAGCTAAATCCGATTTTTGGTTCGCGTTTCCTCTTTCCGATTTACTAGGCGGGGGATTTGCTTTGACTTATTCATTATTTACCTTGTGGTATTTAACATACTCTAAAAAATAGAAATCGAAAAAAATATTCTATTGCAAAATAAAGGATTATACATTGCCAGTGAGATTGATCTGGCAATGTAAGCCTTATACTCATGCATTTTCTCATTAATCAATTATCCCGCAGCCAAATTTAAAAAAGTCTAAATAACAAAAATTTATATTGTTATTGTTTTATATTTTAAAACGGTAAACCGGGATAAATCGTCTCTAAATCACTTCTGTAAACATATTGTCAATATTCATCTTTTTACACTATGCGGTTTCAGTTAAATATTCGCCTGATGAGCTCTTAAATGTAATGTTGTGTAATGATAATTTAATGTAAATTTTAATTTAACTGATGTAATAATAAATAGGCCGAACAAGACCGCGGCACTAAGCAGTATAAAAGGATGGTCAATGGTAATGAGCGACATATAGCTGTCAATGAAACACGCGCAAAAACGTGCGTTGTGAGTAGATGAGAAATATCAAGGAAAATAATGATGTTAAATTTAGAGCATTCAGTTTCAATTGTCGGAGCTGGAATTTCTGGGATAGTGTGTGCAATTACATTAGCTCGTTCAAGGGCATTAGAAGGTTACGCAATAGATGTCTATGAACAAAGCCCCCGCGTTGGTGGACGGATCCAAACAAACTTGTTGAGCAATCATTACATCGATTTAGGTGCCGCTCGTTTTTGTTCACAATTGCATGGTAATGTATATGATCTAGTCAAGAGGTTTGAACTCGAATTTGAACCGTTTCCTTTTACTCAACTTAGATTTACTCAGCCAATTCAAAAAGAACTCAAGACTATTTTGTCTAATCTAAAACCGTTAATCGATGAACATAAAGAAGATTCTTTTGTCGAATTTGTTACGAGCTATTTGGGTAAAGAAAAAGCAAAAGCAGTAATCTTAGCACTGGGCTACGACTCACTCTCTATGCCAATAATTTCTCCACATATTGCTTACGATATCATTGAAAAACACCCAGAAACTCAATGTTTCACTGAAAATTGTGGGAATGAATGGTTTAGTTTGAAAGAGGGATTGGCGTCGTTGATCAAGGCGCTATATGAAGAGGCGTTAAAACTCGGGATTAAGTTTCATTTTGAATCTACATTAGTTCAAATAAGCAATCGAGGTAACGCCCACAGCTTGGTGATTGCCGATAATCAAAATCAACAAAAAGAGATCAGTAAAGGGCTTAAGATCATTACTTTGCCTCCATCTCGAATGGAAAAATTAGATAAGCAATTTCCTAAACGTTGGAGCAACTACAATTATGGTTCTAGCCCCTTGTTTAAAGGATTTTTCTTTTACTCCGAACCGTGGTGGCGAGAGTTAGGGTTGACGGATCACGTCGTAATTACCCAAAATCCGATCCGTAAATTGTATTTCAAAGATGAAAAATACGCGTTTTTCTATACTGATAGTGACAACGCGTTATATTGGCGAGATGTGCTTTCTTTAGGCGAAGATCATTACCTTACAACGGTTAAAAAGCTTATCGCGGAGGCACTAAACTTACCTCAAGATGTCATTCCAAATCCAGAGTTACACAAAAACAAATTTTGGCTTCATGGTGTCGAATTTTCAAAAGAATGTTGCCCTAAACATCCATTTTATCAAACACTTTCTGATGACAGCGTTATCTCTTTGTCTGACGCCTATACACACCATTGTGGATGGATAGAAGGGGGCATCTTAGCCGGCAAGTTTACAGCGGAATCGATCATCAGCCAGTTGCCTACACATCGTGAAACTGTGAAAGAAGTAGTATACCTTTGATACATTTAAGGTACATTGGTAAAAAAATAGAAAAGCGAATGTTAAATGAGTGTTTTAGATTTTCCTCGAATACATTTTAAGGGTATGGCTCGGGTTAATATACCAACCGCAAACCGAAATACCCAAAACACATTGGATACGACAACAAATACCGTGTTTCAATTCGGCCAGCCGGTTGACATTGACTTGCCGCCGGCACGTTTCCACGAATACCTCCACTCACTTGGTCCAAAAGTTAATCGCTTTGGTAAAAAAGATGAAAATGGAGAATTCAGTGTAGCGTGTGGCTACAACATGCTTGGTAATAATCATTTTTCATGGCACGACGCTAAAGTTACGGCTTTGCAATTGCGCCCGGGTGATTGTGTTGTTCAAGATCCACTCATAGGGTGTTCTGTTAATTTATGGGGACACTACAATGAGTACCTTAGAACCTCATTCAATCGTGCTCGCTGGGTTGATAATGACCCGACCCGAAGTGACTCGGCACTCATCTATGCTGGACAAATTACATTAACTGCAAATGGCAGTGAGGCAAGTGAAAAGCATGTGATGTCTGCTGACATTGATTGTACACATGGAGTGAGATGGATAAATCCTAGCTTTATTAATAGCCTCGACGAACATGCGTTTGCTGAAGATATTGCAGCAGCCCGTTTGTTTCAGTTTGCTGTCAATAAGAACAGCAAGGATTTCTTATTGAATCAATTGGGCTTGCAGTCAGAATTTATTGAACAATTACGAATAGCACTAGAACAAGAAGATGTTAAGGGCTTAGTTGTTCAATATTGTGTAAGCAATCTATCGCCTCCTGTAGCGCCCAATATGCCGGTCTTTTGTGATTTACATGGCTGCATAGGGCTTTGGCGAGAAAGTGAAATGGCCACTTGTCCTGCAGGTCGGATTTTACAGCCAGAATGCCCACAGCAATTTGCACCGATTACATTAAAACAGGCAGGGCAATGGTTGAGTATAAATATGCCGATTAGTATCGGTCATACTCATCACTTAGATCCATTACCTGTATTATCTGGAATGCCTCCTCGATTAGCAGCAAAAACGCCCTTGGGTGTCTTGCAACTCAAGACGGCCAGTGATGAGTTAATCGCCGAGATCCCAGAGGTGCTTTATAACGCGTGTTTGGATACAGGAGGGATCATCGATGTGACAATACAAACCCATACAGACGGACTTGAATTACAGTCATTAAAGCTGGTAAGCCAGTCTCATTCGTGGCATGAAATCGATTGGCAAGTTCAAGCCGAACAACACATCATATATATGGAATCTCCAAACCTAATCGAGTTGCAAAAAAGCAAGCAATATATTGATGTATATAGCTATTTTCGTGGAATTCTTAAGCCAATCAACGGTTTAACAAGTTATAACGCGGGACCACAACGAGTGCAATGTGACGAGTTCATTGAAACGAATGAACAAGGACGTGGTTTGTTTCTAGTTGAAGCGTTAACACCAGGGAGTGGTGAAGTTTTTCTAGGAGAACAATATAGTCGTGTCCAGATCCGTGTATTAAGTAATGACTGGGCGTTACTTAATGTCCCTGATGAACAGGTTGACTATGACTTTCTTTATAAAAATGTCATGGCCTACTATGAGTTTGTTTATCCGTTCATGGCAGACAAAGTGTTTAGCATGGCTGATAAATGTAAATGCGAAACGTATGCACGCTTAATGTGGCAAATGTGCGATCCCAAAAATAAAGAGAAAAGCTACTACATGCCTAGTACGCGGGAGATGTCACAAGCACAATCGTTTCTATTTTTGAAATATTTGAGTAACGTAGAAAAGTCGGCAATCCCCAAGGTTTTGCCTTATTGCAATACAGACGTTACGGTTACAGGCAAAATAAAAAACCGTACACAATTAATTCGGGCATTAAAAGACTCTGTCGACCTAGAGTTGTCGATTATGCTGCAGTATTTGTATAGCGCCTATTCACTACCAAATTACGCCGCCGGAGAGGCGTTGGTAAACGCAAAAAGATGGACTCAAGAACAACTTGAATTAGTGAATGGTGGCGCAGATAGGCGGCACAACAGCGGTTGGCGAGGTGCTATTCTTGAAGTTGCTCACGAAGAGATGATCCATTATTTGGTCGTCAATAATTTGCTTATGTCCTTAGGCGAACCTTTTTACTGTGGCAACCCGGTACTTGGCCAACAAGCGAACGAAAAATTTGGACTCGATACGGATTTTTCTTACGAGCCCTTTGGCTTACAGTCCATCACGAAATTTGTACGCTTTGAGTGGCCACGCTTTATTCCGACCATAGGTCTTTCAATTGCTGATTTCTATGCCGACATTAAGCGTGCCTTTGAGCAATTACCAGACCTCTATCCTAAAGATGCGAAGGGTTCGGGGGGAGAGCATCACTTGTTTTTGAATGAAGTGATTAACCGTCAATACCCGGCATACCAATTCGAAGTGTATAACCGACAGACTGCTTTGTTTGCAATTGAATTTGTTACAGAGCAAGGCGAAGGTGTGACTGCACAGTCAGAACAATTCGAATTAGGTCATTTCCACCGCTTAAGACAGATAGCCATGGCATTAACTAATCAAGAACAGCCTTTTGAACCGGCGTATCCCGTGCTTAAAAACCCTGTTTTTAAACCTAGAGCGGGATGTAATTTAGTCACCGACCCAGAATCACAAGCCTTAATGGCGTTTTATCAACAGTGTCATGAATTGATGTTTCAAATCATGATGCATCATTTTTCGCAACGACCTCTCATCAGCATGCGGCGCTCGCGATTGATGAATGCCGCCATCGACCTGATGACAGGAATATTACGTCCATTGTCTGTGAAATTAATGACGATGCCGTCTGGGACTAAAGGTCGAAATGCCGGTCCGCCAGTGCCAGAGTCGGTCAGTTCTTTCGTCGATAAGGATTATGCTGGCGGTTGCCAACAATTGTCATGGCGCTGCGCACAGTTGGCGGCAGCGGCAAAAGCGTTAAACCTAAATGTAACTACACAAATCGAATTATTGGAGTTTTTCCAACAACAACTGGCTGACCTCGCAGCCGGAACTCTTTCAAAGGAAGGTTAGTTTAATGAGTAAAATAATTATTGTTGGTGGTGGGTTGGCAGGCAGCCTGACGGCAATCTATCTAGCGAAACAAGGGCACGAAGTTCACATTATAGAAAAACGTGGAAATCCTTTAGAAAGTCAGGCGGATTATATTGATCAAGTTAGCGCGCGTGCGATTGGTGTCAGTATGACAGTACGAGGAATTGAAGCCGTTTTAGCAGCCGGTATTCCCTTGGACGAATTGCAGGCGTGCGGCGTTGAAGTTTCAGGTATGGCGTTTTTTATCAAAGGTCAACCTAAAATACGGGATTTACCACCGTTAGATACGTTAAAACCGTTGTCGTTAAGCCGAAGCATGTTTCAGGTATTGCTTAACAAGTACGCTCATAAAGCAAAAGTACACTATCACTATCTACAACGCTGTGTCGACGTTGATATTGAAAGAGCGTCAGTGATTACACAAAACCAGTATGGCGAATTTGTTAACCACCAAGGTGATTTGCTGATTGCTGCGGATGGCGCCCGTTCAGTTGTCCGAGACGCATTTCAAACTCATAGTCGTCGTTTTGAGTTTCATCAATCCTTTTTTAAGCATGGTTATAAAACACTCGTGATCCCAGATGCCACAGAAGTCGGTCTTCGCAAAGACATTTTATATTTCTTTGGTATGGATTCTGGAGGGGAATTTGCAGGTCGTGCGGCAACTATCCCTGATGGCAGTATCAGTTTTGCTGTGTGTTTACCTTATACCGGAAAAGTAAGTTTACACTCTGAAGACACGCAAGCAATGAAGGATTTCTTTGAACGCTATTACGCCATGATACCTAAGCACATTCGAGAGTCGATGTACCAACAATTTATGGAAAAGCCAAGTAATGACTTAATTAATGTTCGATCGTCAACCTTTCATTATAAAAACAGAGCATTGTTGTTAGGGGATGCGGCCCATGCTACCGCACCTTTTTTAGGACAGGGAATGAATATGGCTTTAGAAGACGCCTTTGTCCTTGATAGATTGTTTGCCGAGTTTGAAGGAAACTTAACCGAAATCTTGCCTCGTTTTACTGACCTACGCAAAAAAGAAGCTGATGCGATGCAAGATATGGCGCGGGCAAACTATGATGTCTTGTCTTGCTCAAATCCAGTCTTTTTTATGCGTGCGAAATTTGCCCGTTATATGACAAAACAATTCCCAGATCGCTATCCACCCGATATGGCTGAAAAATTATACTTTACGTCTATGGCGTATAGCGAGCTTCGGGATGTTCAACAAAAACAGAATGTTTGGTACAAAATAGGGAGAATGAATTAATGAACATTTTAGTGATCGGGGCAGGTCCTGCCGGATTAATGTTTGCTAGTCAAATTAAAAAACTGAATCCAGATTGGGATATTTGTATTAAAGAAAAGAATAATCAAGACGAAACCGTAGGTTGGGGCGTAGTGCTGCCAGGGCGCGCGCCACATCATCCCGCCAATCCACTTTCGTATCTTCCTAATTATGAATCCTTGGATGCACAATATTTAGATGCCTTTAAAATGACTCACCACAATGAAAGTGCGTTAAAAAGTACAGGGCTAACCTTATGCGGCGCTGAGCGAAAATCGATGATTAAGGCTATGCGAGATTTGTGTATTCGTTTGGGTATCCATATTGATTATGAGCAACCAGTTGAAAATCTTGAATTAGCTAGCACTCAATATGACTTGGTTGTGGTATCAAACGGGATAAACCACGCCAACCAATTCTATCGTGAAGCGCTAAAACCGAACATTGAATATGGCACGAATCGCTACATGTGGTATGGCACGCCTAATCTTTTTAATGAAATGAACCTGATTTTTAAAGCGCATTCTAAAGGTGTTTTTGTCGCTCATGCCTATAAATATTCGAGTGACATGAGTACTTTTGTTGTTGAATGTAGCGAAGAGACGTATCTAAAGTCAGGTCTAGACGAAATGTCTGCAGACCAAGCAGAAGCGTTTATTGCATCCGTATTTGAATCTGATTTGAACGGAAAGCCTGTTATTGCTCAATCAGGATTGAAATGGCGTAATTTCATGACGTTAAGTCATGAAAAGGCCTATGATGGAAATATTGTGTTATTGGGCGATGCGTTGCAATCGGGTCATTTTTCAATCGGGCATGGCACGACCATGGCAGTGGTTGGCGCACAGTTACTGATTAAATCTGTCCATCAACATGCAAATAACGTCATTGCTGTGGTAGAGCACTTTAATACGCGAGTGATGCCTGTCATGAAATTGTTTGATCAACATGCACAAACAAGTCGCCTTTGGTTTGAAAGTGTAGGAGAGCTAATGCATCTAAGTACTTCTCAAATCGCTCAAAGTTTTACTGAACGTCGTGAGCAGCTGCCTTCTTTACCAGAAGCGCTAGCAAAGGCATTAGGTTATGCGCTGCAACGTTAATAGGGATCGAAATGGAATTACGTAAAGTAGATAGAGTTCCGCCAATGTTACCTGAGTGTTGGAGCAGTAGTTATATTTCTTATTGGCTTCCTATGAAGCCAGAAGACGATATTACTTCTGGGTATTGTTGGTTCGATTATGCTCAAGAGGTTTGTCGTATAGACGGTTTGTTTAACCCTTGGAGTGAAACAAAAATGGGACACCGTTTGTGGATGTCCGAAATTATGTATCCACGCAGTTATGAATCGTTTAAATCTAAAATTGCCTATGCACGAACACATCGGGATAAACCTTCAGCGTTTAAAGAAACGGTGTTAAATGATGAGGTAGACCCATGCCATGAGCTTATTTTAACGCGTGATGTGTTGGTAAAAAACCACGCTAAGTATGCAGGTGAACACACCATTTTGGGTTATAAAGCGGATGCGTGGTGCTTTGAACGCCCAAATGACAAAGGTCCTGCAACGTATTTTTTTAAAGAAGGGACAGATCAGTTGCTCCGAATGGTCACGGGTGATCCGAACGTTCACGCCTCTGTAAGAGACTTTCCTAATTTTAATACGCTGCCGATACCTAACACGATTTTTGATGTAACAAGTCTCTCTCATAGGAATTGAGATGACAAGGCGCTTGGAATGAGGAATGTCAACCATGCTGTAGTGCATGGTTGACCACTTACCTTTTTCTGTGTGTGACTAACATAAAAAAAATGCCAAGCTAGGCCTGGCATTTAGGGGGGCGATCAGCGACAGTTAATCGCCATTTGCTTACATTAATTCTCTCATCCTAAATGATTTAGTGAGCTTTATTGGCTCTCCATCCACGTCTAAGTTTGCCTCTATGACAATTAAGTCTTCACTTTGCATTTCGCTGTGGCGTTTTAAATGGAAATGCCAAGTCTTGTTTTCATAGGGCGCAAGATCAACGTCTTGTATTTGCCGCAATGGACTAGGTATATTTTGTGAAACACTTAGGTAACGAAGCTCAAGTGTGCCGGCTGTTTTGCCTGAATAAGGTCCGCTTAGCATAGCATCAATTGCCAGCTTATCGTTGCTTACCGTTGGCTTTGCATTAAGCCAAACGCCGTCATATTTCGCTAATAAAAACGAATCACTGAAACTAAAAGTCACATCATCCTTCGATATTTTTCCTTCAATCTGTATTCGATGGGCTTTGTTAGGCGTTTTAATTGGAATGATGTTTGTTTTTTGGGACAAACTGTGTGATGTTTTTTCTGTTGCTAATGCGCGTTCGTCTTGGGTTTTGAATGTCATTCGCAGAGTGCTTTGTTCTACCGCTTTGAGACTGTGTTCAATCTTTAATTGTGGTGATTCGCCATTAAAATAGAGAGAGGTTTTCAAACCAAAAAGTGATGCGAGTGCTTGTTGGTGTGTTTTATCGGTTCCTTGGCGTAGTTGCAAAGACCAAGTGGTTTTTAACTCATCAATCCTAATGTTTAAAACAGGATTATCTTCGTCGAAGGCATTAAATAAAGACCTCATTTGCTCATCACATTGTAGAAGTATGTCACTGAAATCCTTGCATGTGGCAAATAAGTCGTACAACGATTGCCAATTTTCAATACCGAATGGATTACTTGTTGTGGCTTTTTCTCCGCCTGTTTGTGAAACGAACGGTAAGATTGGCGCTATAAGGTGATTTGAGTTTTTTGACAGTAGTCTAAGCCCAAGCGGACTCAGGCTATTTTTTGTCTCAACGGGCAGCGTGATCAGTTGCTTTGCGTTGTTAGCAAACAGAGTAAATCGAATTGCATTGTCAATTTTCGTTTCAATTCTTAGCGAGCCCGAATTTACGACTTCCGTTAAGAGATCAGTGGATAAGGCAAAGACACGGCTTTTAGTGCCTTGCAGGGTAACATGAAGTTCAGTGCCATCTTTAATAATGACTTCGATCCCACGATGCTCGGAGTTCGGCGATTGACCGACAAACGTGTTTCGATGCGCTAACGTGTCTTTATCGAACGAGGTAAGTAAAGTAAAGCCGACCTCACCGCGATGCATTTGTGGTTTAACAAAATTGATTTCAATGCCATAACATTTCTCCCCACATTGTGCGACATAAGGTTGGTCAATAACAGGCATTCCAAATTTCATTTGAGGCACGATATCTATGGAAGCGAAGTCCGTAGAGTCGTTATTTCGAACCCAATAGAATGGACCGTTTTGTTCCCAAGGACCGTCATTTATTACAAATGTAGGCTTGATATTCGCGACAAAATGGGCGAAATCCGTTTCCAGTGCTTGCCAATCATTAAAGGTTTCTTTTAATAGTCGGTTTGCCGTTGGTAATGTGGCTTCACTATGCGGGTTTGCGCGCATTAATCGATTTAGAAAAAGTTTGAAGTAAAGTGCGCGTTCTGGATCATTTAACAGAAAATGAATAATAAAGAAATTCAAGCCTCGCTTTAGACTAGGATCATCGTTTATTTGTTCGATTGTAGGTCTATTTGCCCGATAATATTGGTTTAAGCCTGTGATTAAGTAGTTCATAGGTGCTCTGTCAAATACCATCACGTTAAGCTGCTTTTTATTGGGATCGTAAACATGGTGCGCAATTGAATCAGCTAACCCCTCGGTAATCCAATTGGGTGCCCAAGTAGAGTGGCCATTTAGCGCCATATGAAAGGCGTGCATAGTTTCGTGGATCACGATATAGCGCTGGTGGTGATAACGGTGACTCGGAAAGTTGTAACCAGCTCGATTATAGAACATGGTTTCACCACCAGCAGTATCATGTACACCTCGTAAGAAACCATCATCTAACATTGCTTCTTTTACTCGCGCTCGAGAACTCCCATACACAACGGCAATACGTTGATTTTCAATATTATTGGGTTCTTGACCAAATAGCTCAACGTAGTGAGGATAAGCAAGCTCTAATAATTCTAAATAGAGTCGAACTTGCTCCTCAGGTAAGTCACTTTTTAACGCGAAATGTTTACTCACCCACCAATTATACCCTCGACTATTGGTCACTTTTCCATTGCTGTATGTTGATGGTATAGATTGGCCAACGAATTTAATGTCAATGTGGTTTAGCGTTGATGTTCTGCCGGATACATCAATGTCTACTTGTAACTGACTAGGGGCAGGTACTTGAATATTATTAGTAAGTCGCGGTGCGTTTTCGAGTTTTTCTAGATTACGATGTTCGACTTGGCAGGCATTAAGTGTAAGTAAACTTAGTAGCGAAACCGCCAGTGAGTGTTTTCGAAAGTGAGTCATGGTTGTTCTCTTTATATTTCGTCGTTGTAGTAAGTGTATATTGTATGCAATATAAAATGCAAATGGTATAGAAGTAAGTCAGCGATGCTAGAAGACACAAGAGAGAAATGGGTTGTTACATCAAGAATGGTGTGGAGCTATTTTGTGCTTTTACGGAAGTCGGAGATATGAATTTTATGTTTGGAATATAACGAAAACAGCGCATCGATTGCGCTGTTAAAGGGGGCTCGTTATTGGCTAATTTATTGACAGGCTACCACAAAACAAATTTCAATTTTATAAGCAGGATCAGCTAATTGCGCTTGCACACAAGCTCGACTTGGCGCAGTGCCTTCTTTTAGCCATGCATCCCAAGCTTGGTTGAATGCATCCAAATAGGCAAAGTCGGTAAGATAAATCGTCACAGACAGAATTTTCGTTTTATCGCTATTGATCTGGGCCATTGTTGCTTCAGCTTGTGCGAAAATCTGTGCAGCTTGCGATTCAATATCCGTATTTGGATCTTCGGCTACCTCAACAAAATGTCCGATATTATTAAACACGGTCGCATCTGACCAGCGCTGTGTAGGATTAAGGCGTTGAATTGAAATACAAACTCCTAGTTGTAAATAAAAGCCATGATAACAAATTTAGGGACAAAGCAAATAGCGCAGAGGGCACTGCGCTTGTCTAGTTCAAATCATCACAATCCGAACGGATTGTCTAATGAGTGAGCTGGTTCGGTAAACCATTTAGGCCCTTGTTCTGTCATGTAGAAGTGATCTTCAAGTCGAATACCAAATTCACCGGGTAAAACTAGCATTGGTTCATTACTAAAACACATGCCTTTCGCAAGAGGCTCAGGATTGTCTTTCACTAAATAGGGCCATTCATGTATGTCGAGTCCAATACCATGTCCGGTACGATGAGGGCATCCAGGTAGGTTGTAGTCAGGGCCTAGATCTACGCTTGCCAAATAATCCCTTGCCGCTTTATCAACATCGCCACATGGCGCGCCAAGTTTGGCCGCATTGAACGCAGCAATTTGTCCATTTTTTTCGTGTTGCCACATGGCCTGTTGGTGCTCAGTTGCTTCTCCGAATACATAGGTTCTGGTAATATCTGACAAATAGCTATGAACTTTACATCCTGTATCTATTAGTACCACGTCACCGTATTTGAGCGTTTGTGCTTCTTTAACGCCATGCGGAAAAGAAGAGGCTAAGCCAAACAAGACGATACAAAAGTAATTGCCGGGTGCGCCTACTCGTTTGTGGGCTTCGTGTATAAAAGCTTCTACTTCGGTCGTGGTGATGCCTTCGCAAAGGATGCTTGCTGCAGCTTTATGAACTTCTAATGTCATGTCCATTGCGCGTTGCATCAATGCAAGCTCGTTTTTTGATTTATGCATGCGACAATGTGCGCTTACTGCTTTGCCATTAATAAAATTAAGCGATGGGGCGAGTTGACGTATACCATCAAATAAGAAAAATGCCGCACTTTCGTCCATAGCAATGGTACTCTCAAGGGACATTCCCATGTCTTTAATAACCTCTAAGAACAGTGCATATGGACTTTCGTGTTCTTCCCAGCTACGGATTGGCGCGTTTAAGAGTTGAAAATCTCGTAATGATCCAATTTCGAAAGTTGGCGCGATGTATTGAAATTGGCCTTCAGCAGGCAAAATAGCTCCAACCATGCGTTCGCTGGCGTACCATTGCATACCCGTAAAATATTTTAAATTTGTACCAGCGTTGAGATACATCGCATCAATGCCATGGGCCTTCATGTAGTGTTGCGCTTTCGTGATACGCGATTGATATTCAGCCGGTTGTATGGGAACTAGATCAAGCGTCATATTCTGTAAATCATTCAAGGCTTGTTCTTTTGTTTTTGTGCCTATACCGACAGGTAATTTCATTGTTGTCATCGTGTTCTCCTAAAAACGGTCGATTCGATAAGGGGTGAGTGTAATACTAGGGGAGTGCTTTTGTATCAGATCTGCGATTAATTCAGATGTGATTGCCGCTTGAGTTAAACCTAAATGTTGATGTCCAAATGCAAAATAAACATTTGCGTGATTTGGTGCAACGCCCAAAATAGGCAAGGAATCAGGAAGAGAAGGCCGACATCCCATCCACGTTGACGACACCGTTATGTCTTTTGTTGATGGTAACAATTCATTCGTGTGGCCGAGAAGCATCATAGCACGCTCGTGATTTTCTTTCGCATCTTTACCTGCAAATTCTACTGTACCGGCCAGTCGTAATCCCTTATCCATTGGGGTGATGATAAATTGACGTTCATTAGATGCTACGGGTCGAGAGATTGGGTTATCCATCGTTAACATAGCGTGATATCCGCGTTCTGCTTCGATAGGAACGCAATAGCCAAGTTGTTCAGCCAATTTTTTACTCCAAACGCCCGCACTGACTACGACATCGTCATAGCGATACACTTTTGCTGTGTTCGTTTTTATCAATACATGTCCGGCCTGCTGTGCTATAGACTCGACTTGTTCTGTGATTAACTTACCGTCTAGGTTTGTGATTTTAACAAAAAGAGATTCACACAGAGTATGGGGATCTGTGCTATGACCTACATCTGGAAAAAACAGGGCATGAGAGACTGTAGTTGAAAGATTGGGCTCGAGCTCGAATACTTGTGCTTGCGATAAAAGCGTCACATTCACGCCTTGTGATTGGTATTTTATTAACGTCTGTTTTGCTTTAGTTTGATCGCTGCTTTCGAATGTAAGTAAACTTCCCTTAGTAGTTATGAACACATCGTACTCATCATCTAAAAGCCGTTTATACGCGGCTAGGCTTTCGTTGTTTAAAGGTTTTAGTGCTTCAATCAACATTGTTTGTCGGGTAGGGCGCATATTCCAAATAAAACGTGTAAACCAAGGAAGCGCTTTAAATAAATAGGAGAATCGAATGGATAAAGCACCTTTAGGATCGAGCAACATTTTTGGTAGTTGAGGTAATAAGTTCACATTTGCAAGCGGAAACACTTGCTCAGTAGCAAAGTGTCCTGCGTTACCGTAAGAACACTTGTTGGCGATGCCGTTCATATCAAACAACGTAATTTTGTGGCCTCGTTTGGCGAGTTGTAATGCATTGCATAGTCCAACTATGCCAGCACCAATGACAGCAATTTCTTTACTCATAGTTTTTTTACCTTTTAGTCTAAAACACCACGTTGAGCCATTTTTAAATTATTTGCATCTTTACATTACTCCTAAGTTTTCAACCACCAGGAAGACATAAAAGTCATATTTATCAATAATAAAAAGCTTATTTTTAGGTTGTTATTGGAGAGTCTAAGTTGCTACAAAAAAATATATTTGAATATTGTATACAATATGCTTATTATAGCAACAACAAAACGAAACATGCATGTTGTTATTCAAAAGTAAGTGTCAAGTTTTGAATTTAGCGAGACACATAAATGAGGAAACGAAAAAATGGCATTAGCGAAAATGGCCAATCCTGGTCTTAATTGGCAAGGTGTGTACCCTGCGGTGACGACTCAATTTAATACCGATGGCAGCATAAATTTTGATGCGACCGCGAACATGATTGATGCGCTGATTAACGAAGGCGTACATGGTGTTATCGTGATGGGAACGGTTGGTGAGAACTGTTCGTTACGCATTGAGGAAAAACGAGAAGTATTACGTCGAGCAAAAGCAATAGCTGCAGGTCGTGTACCAGTTATTAGCGGCGTCGCGGAAACAACGACTCAGTTCGCGATTGAATACGTGCAAGCAGCAGAAGAAATTGGTATTGATGGATTAATGGTGTTGCCAGGTATGGTTTATCGTTCAACAGAACGGGAAGCCATATTTCATTACCAACAAATCGCTCGTGCTACAAAGTTACCTATTATGATTTACAACAATCCTGTTACCTATGGGGTTGATCTAGGGCTCGAAAGTATGCGAGTCCTTGCAGAAGAAACGAACATCGTAGCAATTAAAGAATCGACGACAGATACGAGACGTTTAACTGAACTAGCTAATGAATTTGGTAATCGCTTTACTGTTTTTTGTGGTGTTGATGACATCGCCCTTGAGAGTCTGATGTTAGGCGCCCATGGTTGGATTTCAGGATTAACTAATGTGTTTCCGAAGGAATCTGTCGCCATTTACGAATTAGCTAAACAAAAGCGTTATGACGAAGCACTAGAGATTTGGCGTTGGTTTCTACCATTATTGCGTTTAGATACCATCCCTACGCTCGTACAGTGTATTAAGTATGCAGAGCAATTAGCAGGCAGGGGTGTTGAAACAGTACGAGCTCCTCGATTGCCGCTAACGGATAGCGAAAAAGCGCATGTAAATAAAATCTATGATATCGCGATGTCAACGCGTATTAACTTAAGCAAATTCAATTTGGATTAATACGTATGCGTAAGGGCACTTTTTTTTGCATTGACGGCCATACCTGTGGCAATCCTGTTCGCTTGATCACGAGTGGTCACCCTCATTTACTTGGGTCATCAATGAGTGAAAAGCGACAACACTTTTTACGTGATTACGATTGGATCCGAACTGGCTTGATGTTTGAACCACGAGGGCACGATATGATGTCTGGTTCTTTTTTATACCCGCCAACCAGCATTGACGGTGATGTCAGTGTTTTGTTTGTCGAAACCTCAGGGTGTTTACCAATGTGTGGTCATGGTTTAATCGGGACACTGACCTTTGCAATAGAAAGTGGCTTAATAGCAACAAAAGGTGCCAACACGCTAAAAGTTGATACACCTGCAGGTCGGGTTAATGCAGAGTTTCATTTTGAAAATGGTAAAGTTGAATGGGTAAAGCTATTTAATGTGCCTGCTTTTTTGGCTCACGAGAATATTCAGGTCAAGGTGCCAGAACTTGGCGAGCTTGTCGTGGATATTGCTTACGGCGGCAATTTTTACATTATTGTTGAACCTCAAGCAAATTTCCCCGGTATAGAACATTGGTCCGCGAGTCAACTTCTGCATTATAGTCCTTTGGTTCGAAGTGCAATTAATCAAATCATTGAATGTATACATCCTCTTGATGAAACCGTACGTGGTGCTTCGCATCTTCTGTGGACAGGTGCACCAAAACATCAAAGCTCGGATGGGGCTAACGCCGTTTTCTATGGTGATAAAGCCATAGATCGTTCGCCATGTGGAACTGGAACGTCGGCCCGTATGGCACAACGATATGCAAAGGGGCTACTCCGGCTTGGCGATGAATTTGTTCATGAAAGCTACATTGGCAGTCAATTTGTCGGAAAAGTTGAAGCGGAAACCGAGGTCGCTGGGCTAACGGCAATTAAACCTAGTATTCGAGGTTGGGCTAAACAAACTGGTCAAAATGCTATCAGTATTGATGATCAAGACCCTTATGCATTCGGTTTTCAAGTAATCTAAAGGTATTCATTATGACTTTAACAGGACAATCTTTTATTGCAGGTTGTTGGGTTAACAATAACGACAACGGCACCTATTGTGCTTTTGGACCCAAGCTCAACAAACCACTTGAACAAGCCTATCAGAACGCGAGTTCTCAAATGGTAGATAAGGCGATTGAACAAGCACAATGCGCTTTTATTGAATATCGTCAATCGTCGTTTAAAGATCGAGCGCATTTTTTAAATTGTATCGCAGATGAGATTGAGAGTTTGGGCGATGCGCTCTTACACATTACGCATTTAGAAACTAATTTACCCATTGCCAGACTCCAAGGTGAACGAGGTAGAACCATCAATCAACTGCGTTTTTTTGCTACACAATTACTGAGTGAAAGCAGTGTATTTCATCGTCTCAATGAATTTGAACACGCAATGCCTCATCGAGCACCATTGCCAAAGCCGAATCTGGAGCTTCGTTACATTCCTATTGGTGTAGTTGCAGTATTCGGTGCATCTAATTTTCCGTTTGCTTTTTCAACGTTAGGAGGTGACACGGCGTCAGCACTGGCAGCTGGTTGTCCAGTCGTAATGAAAAGCCATACTGCACACCCTGGTACATCCGAATTGATGACCAAAGCAGTAGAACGTGCAATTAAAAAGTGTGCAATGCCATCGGGAATATTTTCGATGATCCAAGCGAAGCAATACGATATTGCGCATCAGTTGGTCGCTCATCCGTTTATCAAAGCCGTTGGCTTTACTGGTTCACTCAATGTGGCAAAGCGTTTAATGGCGACGATCCAAACACGTCATGAGGTCATCCCGTTTTATGGTGAGCTTGGTTCAACGAACCCACAATTTGTTTTGAAAGGGAAGGATGATGTCGAGGCGCGTTTAGGTGAATCCTTGGTACAGTCTATGTTAATGGGCAATGGGCAGTTTTGTACGAGCCCTGGAATTTGGTTAGTGCCAAAAGGCGAGCAGCGATTTTTAGACAGCGTAAAAGAGGCTGTCATAAACAGCCAATCCGATACACTTTTATCTCCAGCGATACTATCGAGTTTTCGTAAAGCCATTTGTGAGCGCGCTGAATTGGAGGGCGTAACGCTACTCGCGAAAGGAGAACAATTAGAGGACCACCATGCGGCTGCGCACGTATTCGTTACGGATCTGAGTACTTATTTGACAACGAGTGAACTTCATGAAGAAGTTTTTGGCCCGCAAGCTGTGGTTTGTGAATATGATTCGCAGGAACAATTGCAGCTTTTTGTGGGATCTCTTGATGGTCAGCTTACGGCATCAATTCATGGCGACGAGATGGCATGTAACCAGCATGGCAAACTTATTGAGTCGTTACAATACCGAGTTGGACGCTTAATCTACAACCAAATGCCAACCGGCGTTGAGGTGTGTTGTGCGATGAACCATGGCGGGCCATTTCCTTCTTCGAGCGATGTCAGAAGTACATCGGTAGGTAGTGCTGCAGCACTTCGTTTTTTGCGACCATTATGTATTCAGCACTAATCAAAAGAAGGTTCTAATCCACTTTCCTATTAGACTGCAAAGAGACTGGGCTGCCCGCTAGTCTCTTTTTTCTTTTCGGTTAAGTCGGGTAGGCGAGTCGCCAATTTTATGTATAATGTATTCGAGAATATTATTTAAATAGAGTGCTTTATGGCAATTGAGCATAAAACAAGAACCCAGTTGGTGGCTGAAGCTATCCGAGAAAAGATTTTATCTGGCGATATTAAGGCCGGTGAGCCACTTCGTCAAGCAGCGTTGGCTACAGAGCTTAACGTTAGCCGAATTCCAGTACGAGAGGCTCTGTTGCAACTTGAAGCCGAAGGGTTAGTTAATTTTGAAGCACATAAAGGTGCAACCGCAACCCAGCTCAGTGCAAACCAAATTGACGAAATATTTGATTTAAGAGCGCTCTTAGAAGGCGAGTTGCTTAGACATTCTATTGGTAATTTGACACCACGAGATCTGCTTGAAGCAGAGGCCATTCTCTATGATCTTGAAGCTGCTACCGATGCTGGGGATACTCAGTTAGCGACAGGAAAACTGAATGCGCAATTTCACGGTAAACTCTATAGCAAAGCTGACCGTCCCCAAACGAAAGAGCTGGTTGATGTCTACAGCAAAAATTCGGAACGATATGTGAGAATGCATATTTTGCATGCTGGCGGATTAAAAACAGCCCCTGAAGAGCACAGAGAATTACTTGAATTGTGTAAAGCTAAAAAGGTAAATGAGGCCTGTGCATACCTTAAAAAACATATTCTTGGTGCAAAAGATGACATCAAGCAATTACTTGTAAAAATGGAAAGTCGTTAACGTTATTACGTTTTTAAAACTTGCCCTGTGGAAACTACCATGTTTCCACTATGCTGTTAGGCTAATTTTAGAGATGCCTACCTAATGTCATTAGCGTTGGCTTGTATCTAACAACACTGTGACGCACTGAATCCTGCACCTTCAAATACCTTGGGTATAAAAGCGCGAAAAATTTAAAATAATTTATCTAGCGATAGATTTGGTTTGGCTTACGCTGCGTTTGAATTAGTCACAAAAAGATTCGTTATCGGTTTTTATCATCTCTCCATTAGTGCAACCAAAGGTTTTAGTCACTCGAAGTTTAACAATGGCATTTCTGTAACTCCCCCTTTAAACAATTCAATTTTGGAACACTTCTCCCGTATTTTAAGTTCAGTTTTACTCTATAAGTTCAAAGTTAACGTATTCAATTAGATTTTTTGAATATTAAAATCTCATAAATTCATAAAGATAACGAATTTTACGTAAAAAAAACGAAAAGATATATTGTATACAATATGTAATTTATGTATCTTTTGTTCATCAACAGACAACAATCCACGATAAGAACAAAGGATAAGAGATGAAACACAACGCACGCTTTGGTCGAAATCAACGAAGGCTTCCAGCTCGTTCAATGACCTCACTTGCTATTGCAGCTACCTTAACTGGCTCTTTATTTTTACACAGCCCAACGTATGCGGTTGATGGCAATTCGACGATTAAAGGTCACGTAGAGTCTAGTCTTGGCGCTGATTTAATTGGTGCGACACTCACTTTTACGCATACTACAAAAGGCTTGAAATACACCGTAGTTTCAAATGGTGAAGGCGATTACATACTTAGAAATTTGCCTGTTGGTGATTATACCGTACGTGTAGTAAAAGGTGGTTTTGAACAAGTAATCCAAGACAATTTAAATGTAACGCTTGGTCAGGCAGTCATTCTTGATGTTGCAATGCAAAAAGCAGGCAGTATGGAGCGAATTGCGGTAACAGGTGCAGCTATCCGCCGCGTTGATATGGCGGATTCAACAGCAGGCTTAACGATCACCGATGATGATTTACGGCTAATGCCGGTGAGCACCGGTTTTGAAAATATGGCGTTAATGGTACCTGGAACGGTACAACCCGGAGGCGCTAGCTTTAATGGGGCATCGAGTTTTGGAGGCTCATCTTCTGCGGAAAATGGATACTATTTCAATGGATTAAACGTCACGAGTATTCGTACAGGACTAGGCGCAATTCGACTTCCGTGGGAAGCGGTTTCTCAGACTCAAATTAAGACAGGTGGCGTAAGCCCTGAATTTGGTGGCGCCTTGGGTGGCATCGTCAACGCGGTTTCAAAGTCTGGTGAAAATGAATTTGACGTTGGTTTAGAGGCACGTTGGGACCCAAAATCTATGCGCTCACCTCATGAGTCGATTTATCAAGCAAATGGTGACATCGCAACCAATACACAACAAGATGCTTACGATTTTAAAGAGTTTCAAGTATGGGCAAGTGGTGCACTCGTAGAAGATAAAGTATTTGCTTATGCGCTCTTTGCGCCAAGACGTGAATCGAGTGATTGGGCAGGGCATACCACAATGTCGGGCCTTGAACGTGACGAAGATCGGTGGTTCACTAAACTTGATTGGTTCATTAATGAAGAGCATGCGGTTGGGTTTTCTGCGATGAACAACAAACGTACATGGACAAGCCAAACGTTTAAATATAATTGGGAAAGCAACCTAATTGGTGAGCAACAAGGGGTTGATGCGCCAGGTGAAGATGGTGGAAACGTATTTAGCCTTAATTACAATGGCTACTGGACAGATGCACTTTCTGTTTCTGCCGTGGTTGGTCGAGTCACAGAAACCGTAGAGAATGTCGTGGCGTCAACCGTTCCTGGTGTTTGGGACTACCGAGATGGATTTAGTACGCTTAGTCAACACACCGCATCAGGGGTGTCGGAGCAAGAGTTCACACGTGATCAAGCTCGTATCGATTTTTCATTAGATTTAAACGAACACGCACTACAATTTGGTGTTGATTACACCAAAGTTGACGTGATGTATCACTCGGGACAAAACGGACTCGGTGACGCAGAAGGTTGGTGGTCTATCAAAAATGCAGGTACCAATGACATTTCTGGCGCGAAGCAAGGTCAGTCGTTTATTGAACGTCGTGTTAGAACTCGTGATGTTGAATCTGATGTAACGTCTCTTGCTTTTTACCTGAACGACAGTTGGCAAGTTACGGAACAGTTAGTAATGAACCTTGGCGTTCGCTACAGCCAATTTTCAAACACTGTAAGTGATGGTCGAAAATTTGCTGATTTAGACAATCAAATAGCGCCTCGTTTGCAAGCAATCTATGACATTCATGGCGATGGCAGTGCAAAAGTATTTGCCACTTACGGACGTTATTTCCAACCAATCTCTGCCAATATGAACATTACTCAGGGCAGTGCTTCCGTTGAATGGTTTGAGTATTTTGCACTGGATGAGCTCGATGGCAATGGCAATCCTGTTTTGTTAGGAGATGGCTCTCCTAGTCGAGGCAACATGCTTCGTGACCGACGTTGGAGGCAACGTGGTATTACAGAACCAGGCTTAATTGCGTCGAGTGAATTAAAGCCAATGTATTCAGATGAAATTACGATTGGGTATGAACAAGAACTCGGTTCTGATATGAAAGCTGGCGTTCGAGCAATCTATCGCGACCTGGGACGCAGCCTAGAAGATACTGATGTAGGGCCTGTTCTTGCGAAAAAACTTGCTGCCTTGGGGATCGAGGATAATGTTGGTCAAGGGTCCTATTACGTGTTGAATAACCCAGGTGAAGACATCGTTATGTCGTATGATTTTGACGGAGATGGTCAGATTGACGATGTGACGCTTACTGCAGCAGAGCTTGCATTGCCTACGCCTAAACGACGTTATTTAGCACTGGAGTTTTCTTTAGAAGGTGCGATCACGGATGACATAAACATCAACACATCATACACATGGTCGAAAAACTATGGTAACACCGAAGGCTTAGTAAAAACTGATAATGATCAAGCCGATCCGGGTTGGACAACTTCCTATGACTACGCCGATTTGATGGATCATGGATATGGTAATTTACCGAATGATCATCGTCATGCATTAAAAGTAGCAGGCACGTATCAGTTAACCGAAGATTTTACTTTAGGCCTTGTCGCACGCACCACATCGGGTCGTCCGCAAAGCTATTTTTCAGTACACCCAGAAGGAGTGGATAGTTGTGCAGCAGGTTCACCATGGGAAGATTGTATTAGTGTCTATTATGGTCACGCTTCGCACTATGACGAAAATGGTAACCCGGCACCTCGAGGCAGCGCAGGCAGTTTACCTTGGGTAACAAACATAGATATGTCTTTGGCATATCAAACGAAGTTGTACGGCAATGATTTAACCTTAAAAGGCACAATCTACAATCTCTTAGATGCAGATTTTGCTACGAGTGTTAATGAAGAGCGTACTTACTATGGCGATGAAGGCCTGACACTTAACCCGAACTATGGCTTAGTCACAGGTCGTCAAGAAGAGCGTTATGTGTCGTTCGTCGCACGATTGACATTCTAATTTCCCTGTTAGATGTGTACATGGATGTACTGGTTGTTTTTAGTTCAATGTCGGGTCACATAGTGACTCGGCATTTTTAAGAAGGTGTAAGCGATGAGCTTTACGTCACAATTAATTAAAAGCAGATTTGATCAAGCAAGTTACACTCTTAAATCCATTGACATGCATACGGCAGGTGAGCCGTTGCGCGTAATTTATGATGGTTTTCCGACACTTAACGGTAAAACGATTCTGGCAAAACGGCAAGATTGTCTTGAAAATCATGATCAATTGCGAAAATTACTCATGCTCGAACCTCGTGGACACGCGGATATGTATGGAGCTTTGCTTGTTGAGCCTACGAATGAAGGCAGTGACTTTGGCGTGCTTTTTATCCATAACGAAGGCTATAGCACAATGTGTGGCCACGCTATTCTTGCACTCGCTAAATTAGCGGTAGCCAGTCGTTATAAAGCGCCGGAAACGCCTATCGTTATTGACACACCGGCAGGCAAAGTGATCGCACAATCAGATGGAGAATTATCATCCTTTATTAATGTTGCTAGCTTCGTGGCAGCGAGTAGCGAAACGATTGAATTAGACAGTAAGAAGTACTGTTTTGATATCGCTTTTGGGGGAGCATTTTATGCGTTTATTAACGCAGATCTGCATGACATCGATTTAAGTGAAAGCAATCATAACGAACTAAAAAGGATGGGTAAGGCTTTAAAGGGCGTTATCGACCCTTTAGTGCTTTGTGTTCATCCAACGGAACCGCAATTGAGTTTCTTATATGGCGTGATTTTTTATTCTGATCAACAAGTTGCTAATTCATCAAGTCATAGTAAGCACGTTTGTATTTTTGCTGATGGCGAACTAGACAGAAGCCCAACAGGAACAGGTGTAAGTGCGAGAGCCGCACTGTTATATCACCAAGGCGAATTACCCGTTGCTCAGTCTATTTTAATTGAGAGTATTTTAGGTCACACATTTACTGTTCAAATAGAAGCGGTAAAACACCAAACACGTCGAGTGGAAGTTTCGCCGAAAATATCCGGCTGTGCATTTATTACAGGCCAACATACCTTTATGCTAGATCCATCCGATCCAATACAGCAAGGTTTTTTATTCAAATGAACGCGTTATACCTTGAGAGGCAACGTAAGTTGCAGCTTAAATTGAATGAAAGTAGTGTCGATGCATTGCTTATACTAGGTTTTGAAAACATCCGTTATTTAACTGGCTACAGCGGCAATGCAGCGTATTTATTGTTCAGGTCCGACGGCCATATTCTCATAACGGATTATCGTTACTATCAACGAGCGCTGAACGAAACCGTAGGTGCCACAATTTATGAGCGAGATAGAGAGGCTCAAACACTCGGAGAAGCCATTAAGTCATTTTTGGGCAAAAGTCACACTCTCGGTTTTGAATCCAACTTTATTACCGTTGGGACCTGGCAAGAGGTATTAAAGTCGTTAGATACATTCGATGTTAAACCCGTAAATGGATTAGTAGAGTCGATCCGTGCTCGTAAGGAACCCATCGAAATAGCGGCAATGCGCAAAGCAGCCGCAATTGCAGATGAAGCGCTTTCACAAACACTAAAGCTTATCGAAACGGGCGTTACCGAGCGTGATCTAGCTCTAGAACTTGATTATAGAATGAAAAAACTGGGCTCAGACGGAGTTTCGTTTGATACGATTTTGCTCTTTGGCGAACGCAGTGCATTGCCTCATGGAAAGCCTGGTGATACCGCACTGTCAGAAGGGGATTTTATTCTCGTGGATTTTGGTGCTGTTATTAATGGTTATCGCTCTGATATGACGCGAACCTATGTGCATGGCGAACCATCTGCGCAACAACGACACATGTATGAAGCAGTTGAAGTGGCGCAAAGGCAATGTTTTGCTCAACTGGCTCCCGGTATTTCGTGTAAAACACTAAACGCCATTTCAGAACAAGTCTTGACAGAGTACGGTTACAAGAAATTTGCAGGTAAAGGTTTAGGTCACGGCGTTGGGCTTTTCTTGCATGAGTTTCCATTTATTAACCGCACTACGGATTACGCGCTCGAAGTAGGCAATGTCATCACAATAGAGCCGGGTGTTTACTTGCCAGAGATTGGTGGGGTTAGGCTCGAAGATGATGTCCTCATCACTGAACACGGTTTCGAATTTCTTACTCACGCACCTAAACATATCCATTGGAAGTAACATGAAAGTTATCGAATCATTGCAAGTATCACAAGCACTTAACTTTGAGGTTTTGATTGAAACGTTAAAATCGGGCTTCACAAAACCAGCTCAAATACCGCGAAGACAAGTATTTGAGTTAGATCATGAGAGTGACAGGCACGATGCCTTTGCGCTCTTACCAGCTTGGAATGATGAGGTAATTGGCGTCAAAAGTTTTACGTATTTTCCAAATAACAGTGCAAAGGGATTTGACTCGTTATATTCAAAAGTTATCTTGTTTTCCAGAGACAATGGGGTGCCATTGGCATGTGTTGATGGAACAAGTGTTACCTACTGGCGAACTGCGGCTGTTTCTGCATTAGCCTCTCAACTTCTTTCCAACCCGAACTCGACGCGCTTTGTGCTGTTTGGTTCAGGAAACTTAGCCACCTATCTTATTCAAGCACATCTTAGCATTCGACCATTTGAGCAGGTCACGTTAGTTGCAAGAAATCAGGATAGAGCATTATCAATTATTGCGTCACTAAAAGACAAATATCCTACCGTGCAATTTAGCGTTGAACCACGCGCAAGTCAAAACACGATAGCAGAGGCCGATGTGATATGTTGCGCCACAGGTTCGCCTAAACCTTTGTTCAAAGGAAGTTGGTTGCAACCTGGCAGTCACGTTGATTTGTTAGGTAATCACCATAAAACAGAAAGAGAGTGTGACAGTGAAACCATTGTAAATTCGCAAGTATTTGTCGACAGTCGACTCAATGTGCTATCAGAAGCAGGTGAGTTGCTTATTCCGATTGCTGAAGGAAAAATTAACGAAAAGCATGTTATCGCAGAATTAAGCGAATTATGTAAAATTAAACATAAATGGTCTCCTAACTCCACAACCGTATTCAAATCAGTCGGAACGGCACTTGCCGATTTACTTACCGCTCAGTTAGTTCTTAACAGGTTATCATGACAATCCTTTTGGCTAGCATAAGTGCTATGGTCTTACTGAGCTCATGCATTTATTACCTTTGGTATCGGCGCCACTTTAAAAAGCGAGTATGGCGAAGTGTTAAAGTCCAATCACTCAATCGGGTAATACGTTATAAGGGATTAAGTCTCGAATTACTGAGCGAACCAAACATGATCGCATCGTATGAATTTGAGGGAGCAAAATGCTCGTGTATTATGACTTTTCAAGAGCCACTTTGGCGCGATTTTTATGAACGTGGCAACGCATGGATTTTTATCGACCCCAAGAACCCGACACAATGCCTACATAATTCAGAGAACAGATATAAGTTTATTAAACTTTGGCTGTTAAGTTTTAGCGCTATCGCGTTATGTCAGATTACAGTATTTACGATCAGCAGCTAAAAGCACAAGGTAAAAAAGGCGCGAATTATCGCGCCTTTTTGTGTTTTAACGTATGTCGACACTAGCGTAGGGCGTTGATCCGAGCTTCAAGTGGCGGGTGTGACGAAAACATCTCTGATAAACTTTTACCAGAAGCGATACCAAACGCCATCATTGAACCTTCAAGTTGAGATTCATGGTTATGACGCAGACGCTCAAGCGCTGCACGCATTTTATGCGCACCCACTAAATTTGCTGCGCCGCGATCGGCAGCAAATTCACGTTTACGGCTAAAGTGCGCCACGACGATTGAGGCCAAAATACCGAATACCATCTGGAAAATCATATCAAACAAGAAATAGGTCCAACTATGACCACTGCTTTCGCCTTCTTCATCATTGCTGTTTAAGAAGTTATCAACGATACCCGCAAGGACTTTTGAAATAAAGATTACAAACGTATTCACTACACCTTGGATCAAGGTAAGCGTCACCATATCGCCATTGGCTACGTGAGAAACTTCATGCGCAAGAACCGCTTCAGCCTCATCACGTGTCATGTTGTGCATTAAGCCTGTACTAACAGCAACTAAGCTGTTGTTTTTACTTGGCCCTGTTGCAAAAGCGTTCATCTCTGGACTGTCGTAAATAGCCACTTCTGGCATTTTTATACCAGCTTGTTGTGCTTGACGCGCAACCGTAGTAACTAACCAATGCTCTAATTCACTACGTGGCTGTTCGATCACAACGGCACCCGTTGATTTTTTCGCCATCCATTTTGACATATATAAAGAAATAAAAGATCCACCGAAGCCAAATACAGCAGCGATAGTTAAGATACCGCCAAGACTGCGGTTGTTGATACCAAACACGCTCATGATCACGGACAACACAATCCCTAATACGAGCATCACGGCTAAGTTAGTAATGAGAAATAACACGACTCGTTTCATAATAACCCCAATAAAACAATAAAAATTAACTAAGTGCTCCGTAGCGTAATCAATTTGATTAAACGCACTCGGCATCGATGCATTACTTATCAACTTTACTCTTCGATTGAGTAAATTTGATGAAATTTCACACATTGAATCGTCATAATTTAGACATGACTAGCCACTAAGTACGCCAAAGCAGTTACTTAATCCCAATAATTCGAGTTATCCCAAGTAGTTCCCAGTGTATTTATATGGTTTTGTTTTCGAAAAAACAAGATCTATGAGTCGGTATATCTAAAATTTCGACCTATTTTGTCACCATCGAGTGATTTCATACGCTAGCAGTGCCGAGCTGCATTAGGTATAATTTGATTTTAGTCGTCGTAACTATGAGCAAGTAAATGTCCGTCGAACAGTTTGATCCAAAACAAACCACCACATTAGATACCGCCAAAAAACAATTGGAGCAAGGTATTGGAAAATCAACGAAAAACCTTTCAACAGGGTCAAAAGTTGGATTTGTTTCTTTAGGTTGCCCTAAAAACCTTGTTGACTCTGAGCGTATTCTGACTCAATTGCGCACCGAAGGCTACGAAGTTGTCAGTAGCTATAATGATTCGGATGTGGTGATAGTTAACACATGTGGTTTTATTGATTCGGCAGTACAAGAGTCGCTCGATACTATTGGCGAAGCGTTAAAAGAAAATGGCAAAGTGATCGTAACGGGCTGCTTAGGTGCTCGTGAGGATGAGATCCGCCAAGTACACCCTAACGTGCTTGGTATTACTGGGCCGCATGCGTATGAAAACGTAATGGAGCATGTATACAAATACACGACTCGCCCAAAAAGAAATCCGTTTACGAGTTTAGTACCAGACCAAGGTATTAAGTTAACCCCAAAACATTATGCTTACTTGAAAATATCCGAAGGATGTAATCACCGCTGTACTTTTTGTATCATTCCGTCTATGCGTGGCGATTTAGTCTCTCGGCCGGTCGGTGAAGTACTTACCGAAGCAGAGCGTCTTAAGCAAGCTGGTGTTAAAGAGCTGTTAGTGATAAGCCAAGATACAAGTGCTTACGGAGTAGATGTTAAGCAACGTACTGGATTTTGGAATGGCCAGCCGGTTAAAACTGATATGCTTAATCTATGTAAAGCATTAAACCAATTGGGTATTTGGACACGTCTACATTATGTTTATCCATATCCGCATGTTGATGAAGTCATCCCGTTAATGGCGGAAGGAAAGTTATTACCGTATTTAGATATTCCTTTCCAACATGCAAGCCCTCGCATTCTAAAACTGATGAAACGACCAGGCCAAGCAGAACGCACCTTAGAGCGAATCAAAAAATGGCGCGAATTATGTCCTGAGCTTGTGATCCGCTCTACGTTCATCGTTGGTTTTCCCGGGGAAACGGAAGAAGACTTCCAAATTTTGTTAGATTGGTTAGAAGAAGCGCAATTGGATCGTGTTGGTTGTTTCAAATATTCGCCAGTAGAGGGAGCGAAAGCGAACGAATTAGCCGACCAAGTGCCAGAAGAAGTAAAAGAAGCGCGTTTCGAGCGCTTTATGTTAAAGCAACAAGCAATTAGCCAAGCTCGTTTGCAACAGCGTGTAGGCACAACAATGCAAATCCTAATCGATGAAGTCGACGAAGAGGGAGCAATTGGGCGTACTTATGCAGATGCACCTGAAATTGATGGTGTGGTGTATCTGAACGGCGAAACGAGTGTGAAACCAGGTGATGTCGTTAGAGGATTAATTACACATTCGGATGAATATGATCTGTGGGCTGAAATTCAACAGTAAGGGCTCTCTAAAATAAAGGAAAAAGGCACTTCAATTATTTGAGTGCCTTGTTCATTTTTACTCTCGTCTCGACTTTTTACGGGACTACTCGTATAATTCGCCGCCTTTTTATCCTTACAAGGTTTACCTTGTCAATTAGCTTTTAGGAAATTACGTTGATTTCAACTGCAAATATTACGATGCAATTTGGCGCAGAGCCGCTATTTGAAAACATTTCTGCCAAATTTGGTAACGGTAATCGTTATGGCTTAATTGGTGCGAATGGTTGCGGAAAATCAACGTTCATGAAAATCCTAACCGGCGCGTTGGCCCCAACATCCGGTAATGTATCTATCGAGCCTGGTTTAAAATTAGGGGTGTTAAGTCAAGATCAATTCGCTTTTGAAGACTACTCGGTGATCGATACGGTGATTATGGGTGACAAAGAGTTGTGGGAAATAAAGCAAGAACGCGACCGTATTTATTCTCTACCTGAAATCAGCGAAGAAGATGGTATGAAAGTGGGTGAACTGGAAAGCTTATATGGTGAAATGGATGGCTATAGCGCCGAAGCTAGAGCCGGCGACATTCTGCTTAAAGCGGGTATTGAAGAATCGTTTCATTTTGGTTTGATGTCACAAGTTGCGCCAGGGTGGAAGCTTCGTGTGCTTCTTGCTCAAGCATTATTCGCTAATCCAGATATTTTGCTTTTAGATGAACCGACAAACAACCTTGATATTCATACCATTGGTTGGCTTGAAAACGAATTGAATCAACGAAAATGCACGATGATCATTATTTCCCACGATCGCCATTTTCTAAACAGTGTTTGTACGCACATGGCCGATATTGATTACGGTGAATTACGTATTTACCCTGGTAATTATGATAAATTTATTGAAGCGTCATCATTAATGCGTGAACAACTGTTGGCGTCAAATGCAAAAAAGCAATCGGAAATTGAAGAGTTACAAGATTTTGTTAATCGCTTTGGAGCAAATGCATCAAAAGCTAAGCAAGCCAGTTCGCGCGCAAAGCGAATGGAAAAAATTACGCTTGATGAAGTAAAAGCAAGTAGCCGAGTTGCGCCTTATATTCGCTTTAATGAGAGTAAAAAGCTTCACCGTCAAGCGGTCACGTTGGAAAACCTAGGTCATGGATTTGATGGTGAGTTGCTGTTTTCAGGTGGCGACCTAATACTAGAGGCCGGTTCAAAACTTGCGATTATCGGTGAGAATGGAGTAGGTAAGTCTACGTTTTTAAAATGTTTGGTGGGCGAATACGAGTCACAAATTGGCACTATCAAATGGTCTGAAAACGCTGCAATAGGGTATTGTCCACAAGATAGCTCAAAGGATTTTGATAACGAACTTACACTTTTTGACTGGATGTCTCAGTGGCGTACTGCAAAGCACAATGACTTAATGGTGCGCGGGATGTTAGGGCGCTTACTTTTCACCGCGGATGACGCAAATAAAAAAGTTCGTAATTGTTCGGGTGGGGAAAAGAACCGTCTGTTATTCGGCAAGTTAATGATGCAAGACACCAACGTGCTTATCATGGATGAGCCGACTAACCATATGGATATGGAAGCAATTGAAGCGCTAAATAACGCGCTTAAACTTTACGAAGGAACGTTAATTTTTGTAAGCCATGACCGTAAGTTTGTCTCCTCTTTAGCAACTCGAATTATTGACATCAATCGCCATCGAGTTGAGAGCTTTCACGGCACGTTCGATGAATATTTAGCAAATAAAGCACAAAACGCTGCTTAGCTTTAATAGTCAAAGGGTAAAATTACTTTACCCTTTGCTCCTCATTTCTTTTAGTTCTCGTCGTTTTAATCAAAGTGATAAATTTAAGTGAATAGTTAGTGTAAACTAAGACTAAATTTCATCTTAATGTTTTGCCGTGACCGCTAAATCCATACGCAATTTTTATATTAATGAAGAACAGTCAATTTATTTGCTGTCTCATCAAGATGCCAAAAAACACCGTCAATGGTTAAATATTTGCAAAAAGCAGTTAACGCTGCTTGGTTATTCTCATGTTGAGCTAGTTGGCTCTGGTGCATTTGGATTTGTGTTTGCCGGCGTTTCTCCAGATGGAGAAGCATGGGTGTTTAAGTTTTCTCGCATTACGCTTGCACAGAGTGTGCGTGACCGATTAGAAGACGAAGCATTTATGCTGTCCCAAATTTCTAATCCAATGGTGCCAAAATTCTATGGTTTTGAGCGAGTCAAAAAGCAAGGGATTTTGATGATGGCGAGGGCCAAAGGTGAAGATTTAGAAAAAATCTCGCTAAAACGTGGCCGTTTTAAACCTCATGAAGTGGTTGCGCTCGGTCTAAAACTACGAAATGTACTGGTAGACTTACGAGAACATAAAAACGGTATGTCTCCTGCTCCTATGGTACATGGCGACATAAAGCCTTCCAACATTGTATGGGATCGAGAATCAGATTCATTTTCATTAGTCGATTGGGGGAGCTCCGTTTACGCTCAACTTGATGTAGAAGGAAATCCTATTGCATCGAATATCATGGATCTTATGTCCAGCGACATCAGCCATACCAATGCTCGAATGGGAGATGTCTATTTTATCGGGGACGAGCAGATGTCGGGAGCCAAATCGTCCCCGCGATTTGATGAACAAGGTGTCGCGTCCACACTGTATGCCCTTGCGAGTGCACAATCTTGTCGTTTTGGTGCAGCGGTTATCCCCGCATCAAGCTTAGGATTACCTAAAGAGTTTGCAGCGGTGATCGACGGTATGTTGTCTAAAGAAAAGACTATTCGTGATGGCGCGGGAGACTACTTCATTCGCAATATGCCCTTAATTGCGAAAGCTTATTTGCCGGAACTACCAGAGCATAAAGCAAAAGCAAATATCCCTTTTTGGATGGCTGAAAAAGCAGAAAAGCCAGATACGGTAGTCTATAGCTCACGCAAACAATTTTTACGCCGCGCGGATCATAATCAGCAATTAAGAGACGTCAATGATGCGCAGCTCGACCGTTATTACAAAGAGTTTTTGTTTGATACGGGTGACACGGAAAAAGCATTTTTAGCTTCTATTAGTCGCTTAGCAAAATATCCGGTCGTCGGTGGATTAAGTTTTCACTGGAAACAACAGCAACTGTTCGTTGAATCAAGCTTGATTTTGCACGACAATAAGTTGAGCAAACCGTTTACTGACGCCGTGAACGCGACCGTAATGTTAGCCCAAGGGATCACCCAAAAGGGGTTGTTTAAATGTTGTTTGTTCGACGCAAGACAAACGATCCAGTTAGAGCGAGATGAAACGGGCGCATTTATCTTTGAAAAACTGCCTGAGCTTAAATACGATGTGGTGGATTTAAAAGCAACAGAAGTCACTCGACCTCATTCGTATTTTGAAGATGGAAAAGATCCCGATGAACAATTACAGCTCCCCAAACAAATCATTCAATGTGTGTTTGAATTAAACCAAATTCACCATACTGGTTGCATCATTTTTGAATCACTTGAACAACGTTTAAAAATTCACTATTACTATCGATTACTGGATGCGTCTAAAGAGAGGCAGTTTACTGATTTGCTTTCTCGAATTATGCAATACGCTATGAGCATCACGGATGTTGGTGTCGCAGGTTTCATGAAATTACCTTATAAGAATACCCGTGAATTTGATTTACGTGAAAAACAAGTAGATAGATTCTATCCTCGAAATCCGAAGGAACTATTAGAAAACCAGTAAATCGTCAACCTCACTTTCGCCTATATCTAAGTAATCTAACACTTGATCGGATGCACTTTGCCATTCATGATCCAGTTCACCAACATGTCGAGCGTGTCTTGCTAGTTTAAGAATAGACAATAAGTCCAAACCGACTGGTTCAAGCTCGCCTGAACTATACAATCCATCCAGATCATGTTGATAATAGATAGCGTACATCATTGCTTTTGGTAATCCCCATTGTTGGGCAAGTAGCGCTCCTAACGTTGCATGGCTCGTTTGGTATAACGAAAATTCAATTTGACAAGCTTGATCCCAACCAAATTCATTCGCTTTAACAAATATATCTCCAAAGTCTTCAAAATGTTGTAGCAATATTGGGATTCCAGAAAAATGAAATAAACCTAGCATATAGGCATAATTACTCAACGTTTCTTTATTTAGCCTCTTGCACAAAAGTGAACATGTTTCTGCAATCTGTGTTTGCTCTTCCCAGAAGGAAGCAATCAAAGGCGAAGGTTTTATCGAGGACTTAAGGGCAACCGCTTTTACGAGGGGGATTACTCGCTTTAGACCAAGCATCAAAATGGCCTGATCAATTGATTCGATTTCTCTATTACGGCGGAACGCGGCAGAGTTTACTACTTGCAGGATAGCCGCTGAAATCGCAACATCAGCGTGCAAAATTTCTGCGATTTTGGTGATGTTAGGCTCTGGTTTTTTTGCTTCTTCAGAGAAATCTAACAAAGCTTGAGGGCGCGGAGGAAGATTAACTTGCTTTAGGATCTGCTTTTCAGTTTGGGTTAAAGAAATCGGCATGAATAGACTCCTTAAACTTCTCTTTCAAATGTTCAGAGGCTACTTTGAGCAAGAAATTTTGAAAGCTGAGATGGTCATTTCAGTTTTTTGAAGCTGAATTGTACTTATGATGGTTTACTACAATCATAGACTAAAATTACAAAAAAAAACCCAAGCAACTGCTTGGGTTTTTGTAAAACAATAAACCGATTAGGCGTTTTGTAATGCAGTACGAGGGTCAACAAACGGCATACCGAAACCTTCAGCCACTTCTTTACACGTCACTTGACCTTTAATCACGTTCAAACCGTTCATGAAGTTTTGATCGTCTAACAATGCTTGCTTATAGCCCTTGTTTGCTAACTTAATGATATAAGGTAGCGTTGCGTTGTTTAATGCGAACGTCGAAGTACGTGGTACCGCACCCGGCATGTTAGCAACGCAGTAGTGAACAACGTCATCAACGATATAAGTTGGTTCTGCGTGTGTAGTTGGTTTAGATGTTGCGATACAACCGCCTTGGTCAATTGCAACGTCAACAATGGCAGCACCAGGTTTCATACGTTTGATGTGTTCTGCTGTAATTAATTTTGGTGCTGCAGCGCCTGGAATTAACACTCCACCGATCACTAAATCAGCTTCTAATACGTGTTTCTCAAGTGCATCAGCTGTTGAGTAAAGTACTTTTGCTTGACTGCCGAATTGCGCATTTAGTGAACGCAATACGTCAATGCTACGATCTAGAATAACGACATCAGCACCTAAACCTACAGCCATTTGTGCAGCGTTACGACCTACCATACCACCGCCGATAATCACGACTTTAGCAGGCTCTACACCCGGTACACCACCTAATAACATGCCACGACCTTCACGTGATTTTTCAAGTGCCTGAGCACCTGCTTGAATCGACATACGGCCAGCAACCTCAGACATAGGTGCAAGCAGAGGAAGACCACCACGTGTGTCAGTGACTGTTTCGTAAGCAATACATACCGCTTTGCTTTTGATCAAATCTTCAGTTTGCGGAAGATCGGGTGCTAAGTGTAGGTAAGTGAATAGAATTTGGTCTTCACGTAACATTGCACGCTCTACCGCTTGTGGCTCTTTTACCTTTACGATCATGTCTGCTTTAGCAAAAACGTCCTGTGCCGTTTCTAACACTTCTGCACCAGCTGCAACATAATCTTCGTCCGTAAAGCCGATGCCGATACCTGCATTATGCTCTACAAACACTTGGTGGCCATGATTGATTAGCTCACGAACACTCGCTGGAACCATACCTACGCGGTATTCATGGTTTTTAATCTCTTTAGGTACACCGATAATCATAATAATTCGCCTCTAAAATTAGAACGGATAAAATATTTCACTATTATATTGATACATTAGTAGTATGTCTCACTGTTCTGATGTGCTATGGTAGTCATATACACCAAAAATATATCACATTCAGTAGATGTAACTATTACAATGGCACAACAACTAGACAGAATAGATAGAAAGATTTTAGTCGAATTACAAAAAGATGGTCGTCTTTCTAACGTAGAACTCGCGAAACGCATAGGTTTAAGCGCAACACCTTGTTTAGAAAGAGTGAAAAAACTCGAACGCGAAGGATTTATCCGAGGCTACAAAGCGGTAGTTGATCCTGCTAAGCTTGGACAAGGCTTATTAGTGTTTGTAGAAATTACGGTAAATAAAAACTCCCCTGATGTTTTTGATCGTTTTAGTCAAGCAGTAAAAAAACATGATGAAATATCAGAGTGTCACCTGGTTTCCGGTAATTTTGATTTTCTATTAAAGACACGAGTAGCCGATATGTCAGAATATCGAGGTGTACTTGGTGAAATCCTCTTAAAACTACCTAATGTGAGTGAAAGCCGTACTTATGTGGTAATGGAAGAAGTAAAAGGTGAAGAAGGGGAGGTAATCAAACCTTATACACCGTGACAAAATTTTGCTATTGTAAGCAAGATTTCTATAGATATAACAATAAATAGAGGAATACGCAGGTATGCGTTTAAATGGTATACAACGCCTCTTAGAGACGGGTCTAATTTTTAGCACTGCAGCAGCCGTTTTTATTTTGGCTGCACTTATCAGTTTTGACCCAGCCGACCCTGCATGGTCACAAACAGGCGAATTCATCAAAGTCAACAATGTGACAGGTGCCGCAGGGGCATGGGTAGCAGATATCCTTTTGGTGTCTTTTGGTTGGCTCGCTTTTTTAATCCCGGTTGCATTACAGCTGTTTGGTTATTTGATTTTTAAAAAGCCTCACAAAATTCTTCAACTTGATTACATTACATTGGGTCTGCGCTTAATTGGTCTTGCTTTGTTTGTTACTGCAGCAAGTGCCATAAGTAGTATTAATTTTGATGATATTTATACGTTTTCGTCTGGCGGTGTTGTTGGAGATGTCATTGCCCAAGCGATGATGCCAGCCTTCAATTTTACAGGCACATCCATTTTATTGCTCTGTTTCTTTTTTGCTGGACTTACCTTAATGACCGGGGTTTCGTGGGTTCAGTTTGTTGATTATTTAGGTGAGCAAGTCGTCCGTGCGTTTAAATGGCTTTTCCATAAACTTGAACAGAGCAAAGTACCTACCCATGTCGAACCGATCGAAACATTAGCGTTAGTTGATGATGAAGATGAGCATCCAAGTATTGATATGGATGAAGCGCTCGTTAAAGCACCAGAAAAACCGAAGAAACTAAAAGATAAGATATTTAGTCGAAACACAAACAATCAAATAGAGCGCCACGAGCCTCAAATTGAAAACTCATCAAGCAAACCCGTCTTTGAAGAACTTGATGCTGCATTCGAACAAGAAATGTCGTTTAGTGCAATTGAAGACGATGATCTTGACACCGTTGCTGCTTTAAACCAGTTAGATGAACAAGCGCATAGCCAAAAACAAACGGTAGTTGTTTCTCCAGCTCGGCCTATGAAAAGCACCGCGCCTTCAAGTAATACAACACCAAAGTCAACTGGCTTTCAACCACCAAAATCGGCTAAGGAACAGTTTGACGACCTTATGGCGGTGAAACCAGCGATTGGGCCACTTCCTTCTCTTGATTTATTGGATAGGCCAGATAAACAGTTAAACCCTATTTCTCCTGAAGAATTGGAAGCAGTTTCACGGCTAGTTGAAGAAAAACTTCTCGATTTTAACATACAAGCGACAGTGGTTGCCGTGTATCCAGGGCCGGTAGTCACACGCTTTGAACTCGACCTAGCACCCGGTATAAAAGTCGCTAAGATCACCAGTCTTTCTAAAGACCTTGCGCGCTCACTGTCGGCAGTAAGTGTTCGAGTTGTCGAAGTGATCCCCGGTAAGACCTATGTAGGTTTAGAGCTTCCGAACAAGCATCGCGAAATTGTTCGTTTATCGGAAGTCATTAATGCGCCTAAATTTGAACAAAACCCATCTCCGTTAACTATGGTATTGGGAAAAGACATCGCCGGTGAACCGGTTGTCGCTGATCTAGCTAAAATGCCGCACTTGTTAGTTGCAGGAACCACGGGCTCAGGTAAGTCAGTTGGGGTTAATGTCATGATATTAAGCTTGTTATACAAGTCTCCACCAGAAGACGTACGCATGATCATGATTGACCCTAAGATGCTTGAACTTTCCGTTTATGAAGGCATTCCTCATTTATTGTGCGAAGTCGTAACAGACATGAAAGAAGCCGCAAACGCGCTTCGATGGTGCGTAGGGGAGATGGAACGTCGCTATAAATTGATGTCTGCTTTAGGGGTAAGAAACCTAAAAGGTTACAATCAAAAAATCAAAGAAGCTAAAGAAGCTGGTTATCCAATTCTGGATCCACTTTTTAAAGATACTGATAGTATGGCCGAGGGGCCGAGTGAGCTTGAAAAAATGCCTAGTATCGTAGTAGTTATCGACGAGTTTGCCGACATGATGATGATTGTTGGTAAAAAAGTTGAAGAGCTTATCGCCCGTATTGCACAAAAAGCCCGGGCGGCTGGTATTCATCTTGTACTTGCTACCCAACGTCCTTCTGTGGATGTAATAACGGGGTTAATTAAGGCTAATATCCCAACTCGAATGGCATTCCAAGTTTCAAGTAAAATTGACTCTCGTACGATTTTAGATCAGCAGGGAGCAGAAAACCTTCTAGGTATGGGTGACATGCTTTATCTTCCACCCGGAACAAGTGTACCAATTCGTGTTCATGGTGCATTTGTTGATGATCATGAAGTCCACGCGGTTGTAAGTGATTGGAAAGCACGTGGTAGGCCAAATTACATTGAAGACATATTAAATGGCGATACCACTGATGATATGTTGTTGCCGGGTGAATCCTCCGGTGACGACGGTGATGGTGAGTCTGATCCGCTTTATGATGAAGCGGTATCGTTTGTTATTGAGACAGGTAAAGTAAGCGTCTCTAGCGTACAACGTAAATTGCGAGTCGGTTATAACCGAGCTGCACGTTTGGTCGAACAAATGGAGACGTCTGGTGTAGTAAGTGCGCCTGGACACAATGGTGCGCGAGATGTTTTAGTCCCAAGAGGTGGTAATTAATGAAATGGATCACGAAGGCGTTATCCACAATAGCTTTATTGATGAGTAGTGACAGTATTGCTAACCAAATTGATGCCGTAAATTTAAAAGCAAAGCTCAATAATATGAGAACATACTCTGCTGATTTTATACAAGTAGTGCGCGACCTTCAGGGGAAATTGGTCCTAGAAGGTCAAGGCCACTTGCTTTTAGAATCTCCTTTAAAGATGCGGTGGGCGCAAAAACAGCCTGATGACACTTTGTTTGTGTCAAATGGTAAGTATGGTTTCTATTTTGATAGTTTTGCTGAACAAGTAACCATCATGGACTCGGTAAAATTAGTAACCCAAACGCCTTTTGTATTACTCACGTCAATGGACGAAGTACATTGGTCTCAATACACGGTAACGCAAAAGAACAATAGTTTTGTGATTACGCCTATCGTCAAAGAAGCGCAGCAAGTAGAAAAGCTTGAAGTGGCATTCAGTAACGAAGGGATCTTATCGAGCGTAAAATTGACCGACCTATCAGGTCAAAGAGCAACGTATAGTTTCAGTAAACCGGTCGTGAACGAACCTATCGACCCAATACTATTTACTTTTGAGATCCCAAAAGGCGTCTTTATCGACGATCAAACACAAAGTGACTAACTTAGGATTCAATTTTAGTCCTGATATTCGTCCTTTAGCCGCGAGAATGCGGCCTTTGAACATTGATCAGTACATCGGACAAAACCACATTATCGGTGAAGGCACTGTGCTCCGAAATGCACTAACAAACGGGCAGTGTCATTCATTAATTCTTTGGGGTCCACCTGGTGTTGGTAAAACGTCCTTAGCGGAGCTTGTTGCTAACAAAATAGACGCTGCGTTTTGTAAGTTATCTGCCGTGACATCTGGGGTAAAGGACATTCGAGATGCCGTTATTGAAGCTAAAAATCGGCTCGCTCAATCAAGTACTAGAACAATCTTATTTGTTGACGAGGTTCATCGTTTTAATAAAGCGCAGCAAGATGCATTTCTACCTCATATTGAAGATGGCACATTTATATTTATTGGGGCAACGACGGAAAATCCTTCGTTTGCTTTGAACAATGCGATTCTTTCAAGAGCACGAGTCTACGCATTAAAGGCATTGAGTGAACGCGAGCTAATGCAAACACTTAACAATGCCTTGACTAATGATACGATTTTAAAAAGTCAAAATATTCAATTTCATGAAGGCGTATTGAAACGTCTTTGCCAAGCAGCGGAAGGGGATGCTCGTAAAGCGCTCAACTTATTAGAGCAATGTATTGATATTGCAGAGCAGATTGGCGATCACAAATACATCAATGTTCATCATCTTGCTCACATCATCGGCGAGCACAGTGCAAAATACGACAAAGGCGGCGATCTATTTTATGATCTTATTTCTGCTTTTCACAAATCAGTTCGTGGAAGTGCTCCCGATGCCGCATTGTATTGGTATTGCCGAATTTTAGCCGGTGGTGGCGATCCTCTATACGTTGCAAGAAGATTGTTAGCAATTGCAACAGAAGATATTGGCAATGCGGATCCCAGAGCAATGCAAGTGGCATTGAATGCATGGGATATATTTGCACGCGTTGGGCCTTCTGAAGGCGAGCGAGCAATTGCCCAAGCCACCTTGTATTTAGCGAGTGCCCCTAAAAGTAATGCTGTATACCAAGCATTTAACCAAGCTAAGCAAGATGCATTAAATGATACCCATGCAGATGTGCCTATGCACCTGAGAAATGCGCCTACCGATCTCATGAAGGATCTTGGGTTTGGCGAGGAATATCGATATGCGCACGATGAGCCTGGCGCATTTGCTGCAGGCGAAGCGTATTTTCCAGAAACAATTCAAGGTCGGCAGTATTATTTTCCTACTGACCGAGGATTAGAAAAACAAATTAAAGAAAAGCTTAATTATCTCAAAACACTAAACGAAGAAAGTGAACACAAGAGGTACGATTAAATGGTGTCAACCTATGGCATGATAGCAATTGGTGGTGCTTTAGGCGCGTGTTCTCGTTATTTTCTTAGTGAATTGGCGCTGAAACTTTTAGGTAAGGGATTCCCTTTTGGGACTTTGCTCGTTAATATTCTTGGTTCGTTCCTTATGGGGCTGCTTTATGGCCTGATCGAGAAACAATTGATCGCGTTAAGCCCTGCAAAAGCATTAATAGGAATTGGATTTTTAGGCGCGTTGACGACATTTTCAACGTTTTCTATAGACTCATTGCTGCTACTACAGCAAGGGCAATATTTAAAATCGGCGTTAAACATCGTATTAAATGTCAGTGTGTGCATTACTATGGCATGGCTAGGACTGACTCTCATTGTGCAAAAAGGTTAAAGATATAACTCATGTTAGATTCAAGATTTTTAAGACAGGACATTGCTGAAGCAAAAGAAAAACTCGCAAAGCGTGGTTTTGAGCTTGATGTGGCAGCAATCAACGAACTAGAAGAAAAACGCAAGGCATTGCAAACCCGCACTCAAGAATTACAAAGTGAGAGAAACTCCCGCTCTAAAGCTATTGGCCAAGCAAAAGCAAAAGGCGAAGATATTCAGCCCTTACTTGACGCTGTGGCACACTTAGGCGATGAGCTTGATGCCGCAAAAACAGACCAAGATAAAATTTTAGCTGAACTCGATGCAATCGCAGCAACGTTACCGAACCTTCCTGCCGATGATGTGCCTGCGGGTAAAGATGAAAGTGAAAATGTCGAGGTGCTAAAGTGGGGCACACCGAAACAATTCGACTTTGAAGTAAAAGATCACGTTGATGTTGGTGAAGGTTTAAACAAAGGGTTAGATTTCGAGACTGGTGTAAAACTCAGTGGCGCTCGTTTTTCTGTGATGCGTGGTGGGGTTGCAAAAATGCACCGTGCGCTTGTTCAATTTATGCTAGATACACATACATTACAAAATGGTTACACCGAAATGTATGTGCCTTATCTTGTAAACAAAGACAGCTTATATGGAACTGGGCAATTACCGAAATTTGCTGAAGACTTATTTCATACTAAAGCCCTATCAGATAATGAAGAAGGCTTTAGCTTAATTCCAACCGCCGAAGTACCGCTTACGAATTGTGCTCGAGATGTCATATACGATGAACAAGAGCTTCCGTTGAAATTAACTGCACACACGCCTTGTTTCAGAAGTGAAGCAGGCAGTTATGGACGTGATACGCGTGGTTTGATACGTCAACATCAATTCGATAAAGTAGAACTTGTTCAGTTAGTAAAACCAGAAGATTCTATGGCTGCCCTTGAGGAACTAACAGGGCATGCAGAGCAAATTTTGCAAGCGCTAGGTCTTCCTTATCGCAAAGTCATTCTATGTACTGGAGATATGGGCTTTGGTGCAACTAAGACCTATGATCTTGAAGTATGGTTACCAGCTCAAAATACTTACCGTGAAATTTCGTCATGTTCAAATATGTGGGATTTCCAAGCCCGTAGAATGCAAGCGCGTTTCCGTCGCCAAGGTGAAAAGAAACCTGAGCTTTTACATACGCTAAATGGGTCAGGTTTGGCTGTGGGTCGCACATTAGTTGCGATTTTAGAAAACTACCAGCAAGCTGACGGTTCGGTGATTGTGCCAGAAGCGCTTCGCCCATACATGGCGGGGATTGACGTTATCACGAAGTAACGCTAGATAAGGGGGTAGGTTTATGTTGCCCCTTTTTCGTAAGTAGCTGCCATGAGGCAGCTTTTTTTATTTCTTTCGTATTACCGGAGTGTGAATGTTTTTTTAACATCATTCCGGTATTGTTTTGTCTTTTTTATAAGATAATAAAGATAATAAAACCCCACCAGAATTCTTTACGCGCATTTTTATTCAATTGTTAATAAGCCTTCGTTTTTCCGAGCGCAATTTGTTTGCATACTTCCAGTTGTTGTGGTTTATTGAAATAGAAGGTTTGGCCAAACCCGACTGTAGTGTGCGAGCATTTGTATGTGTCGAAAGCTTTATATACGATACATCTCTCGTTTTTGTTCAATCAGTGGCGATGAATATAACCTATCGAATTTCATTGCTAACCAACTCAGCACTTCGTTCAACCATTATTTATTAAGGTTGAACAAAGGCAAAACAAAAACAAGCCTTAAGAGTGTTGCGGTTTTTCGAAATAATTGTCATTTGAATCTTCCGTTTGGAAGGCTAAAGCAGAACAAAGGTGAGGAATTTACCTATGAAGAGACAGAAAAGAGACCGTTTAGAGAGAGCATTTTCACAAGGGTACAAAGCAGGTTTACAAGGGCGGTCTAAGGAAATTTGCCCATACCAACAAATCGAAGCGCGTTCAGAGTGGTTAGGTGGTTGGCGTGAGGCACTTGATAGTCGAAATCTTTATAAAACATGATTATAGATAGGATAAAAAAAGCCGCGATAACGCGGCTTTTTTCGTTTTATTTGCGTAAAAAATTGCTTTTACACGCCAACTGATTTGTTAAAACGCACTTGTGTCTTGGAATAAGCCAACTTTCAAATCTTTGGCTTCATAGATGACCCGACCATCTACTTCAACAGTACCATCAGCCATACCCATAAAGAGTTTACGTTTTATTACGCGCTTCATGTCGATACGATAGGTTACTTTTTTAGCGGTTGGAAGAATTTGACCTGTAAATTTGACTTCGCCAACGCCAAGGGCACGACCAAGACCTGGTCCACCAGACCAACCTAAGAAGAAACCAACTAACTGCCACATCGCATCTAAACCTAAACAGCCTGGCATAACAGGATCGCCCTTAAAGTGGCAATCAAAAAACCAAAGATCCGGCTTAATATCTAATTCAGCTATGATTTGGCCTTTACCAAATTCACCACCAGTATCATTGATTTGTAAGATGCGATCCATCATGAGCATATTATCGCTAGGTAGACGACAATTACCTTCGCCAAACATTTTGCCTTCGCCACATAGGATCAATTCTTCTTTGGTATAGCTGTTCTTAGGTTCCATAACTCTTGTTCTTTACTAATTAATTGGTGCTACTTTAGCGTACAGATGTACGCTAAACAACTCTGAACAGTTAAAATAGTTTATAAATTCAACAACAACTAGCGCTTATAAGAATTATTCGCGATTTTTTGAATGAAATTATTTATAATCTAACTTTCAATTTATTACTTTAAAGGCTGTTTATGATCCTTTTTGTAAACGATTTAACTGTCATTGATTTTTCTTATTTGTGTAATCGACGCGGGCCAGTGGGCGAAAGCTGGATTGTGGACGTAGTGTTACACGGCGATCTTAATAGCGAATCGATGGTGTTAGATTTTGCATTAGTCAAAAAGCAAATTAAGCGCCTAATCGACGAATCTATCGATCATAAACTCGCAATACCAACAGGTATAAATGGTAAATACGAGTTGGCAGGCGATCGCGTCAACGTTGATTACCAATTTGACACTCACCACTTTGCTATGAGTGCACCGAAATCATCGGTTTGCTTTGTTACTGGAGAGAATGTAGACGTTGCAAACACGATTAACTTTCTAAAATCGGTAATTCTTCCCGAGCTTCCTAAAAATGTAAAAGACGTAGAGTTTTTACTTCGACCAGAAGCATCTCGCAGTTTTTATTATCACTATAGTCATGGTCTTAAAAAGCATGACGGAAATTGTCAAAGGATTGTCCATGGTCACCGTTCTCAAATTGAGATTTTTTTGGATAATATACCAACGCCTAGGTTACAAAAAGAACTTGCTGATAAATGGCAAGATATTTATTTAGGTAGCGAAGAAGACATCATCGACGCGAATAAGCTCACGTATATTGAGGCCAAAAGCGAAGATATTTGCTTTGCCTATGAAGCGAGCCAAGGCTATTTTGAGCTCGCTATTGCGAATGCTCGTTGTGATATTTTGCCATGTGATACAACAGTCGAATGTATAGCACATTACTTAGCACACGAGCTAAAGAAACAACATTCTACGAAACAAGTTAAAGTAAAAGCCTACGAAGGAGTTGGTAAAGGTGCTATCGCTATTGCATAAGTCTATTTTATTTGCCGCTGTAACAAGTTTATTTAGTTGTTCCGTCAGTGCGCTTGAATTAAAAGGAACCATGACACAGGGCGCCATGATCATTGGGCAAGTTAACAACGCGGAGTATGTTCGATTCAATGGTAAACATCTCGAATTAACTAAAGACGGTCATTTTGTGTTTGGTTTTTCTAGAGATGAAGCAGCAAATGGAACACTTGAATGGCGGATTAACGGCAAAAATCATTCTAAAACGCTTATAATTGAACCTCGCCAATATAAAATTGACAGGGTAAACGGTGTTGAGCAGAAATACGTTTCGCCTCCGAAGTCAGTTTTAGAAAGAATAAAAAATGATTCTAAATTGGTGGCGGCAGCAAGAGCAAAAAAGTCGGAACACACGTACTTTTTGCAGCCTTTTTTACGCCCAGCTGAGGGTCGAATTTCTGGAGTATATGGCAGCCAACGCATATTTAATGGTGAACCTAAAAACCCACATTTTGGATTAGATATTGCCAACAAGACCGGGACACCTGTATTTGCACCCAATGACGGTGTCGTCGTTTTAGCAGAACCTGATCTTTATTACAGCGGCGGTACGGTCATTCTCGATCATGGCTTCGGTATCACTTCTACTTATATTCATTTAAGCAAGTTACACGTTAAAGTTGGTGAAAAACTAAAACGTGGGACTCATTTTGCTGATATAGGCGCGACAGGGCGTGTAACTGGTCCACACCTTGATTGGCGTTTAAACTGGTTCAATGAACGGCTTGATCCAGCACTTATAATGCAAGACTCACTAGCAGGCAAAGAAACTAAAAAATGACACAAAGCGAAACGCAAATTATTGAAAAACGGATCCAAGATTCCATCACATACGTGACTAAAACGGTATTCCCAAGTAGAACGAACCACCACAATACGTTATTTGGTGGGGATGCATTAGCTTGGATGGATGAAGTTGCTTTTATTGCCGCAACCCGATTTTGTAGAAAGCCATTAGTTACTATTTCCTCTGATCGAGTTGATTTTAAAGAAGCAATACCCGCAGGCACGTTTGCGGAGCTTGTGGCCAAAGTTGTTCATGTTGGTAACACCAGTTTAAAAGTAGATGTAAACATCTATCTTGAGCGAATGCACAAAGACGACAAGCATTTGGCTATTTCTGGTTCATTTACATTTGTCGCGGTAGATGACAATCATAGGCCAACTCCGGTAGTTTGCCATAAGATGTTGAATGGATTTGCTTAAAATCCACTTTTGCGTGGTCAAGCCTATTGACCACGAATTCTTAACTTGACTAATTTCAGTTGCTCTCCATGCTTTAGTTATAAGTATTAAGCAAGGTAAGACATGTTCAACCTCTTCACATTACTCATAACGTTAGTTTTTTTCGTATTTACAAGTACTTTTAACCGTTTGTTTCACAACTATTATGTCGATTTGATATTTAGCCTCAAAGTTCAAATTGTTGTTTCTTGCTTAATTATACTGTTGGTACTTATGATCTGTAAGCGAGAAAAAGTTCCCTTGTTTAGTTTTCTCGTATGTTTCTCTGTGTTCTTTTTTCAATTTTATTACAGAGAAGGTGAAAATAACCAAATACCATCAAGTCAGAACCACATCAAAGTAGCGCAAATTAATGTGCAGTACACTAATCCATATTTAAAGGAAAATCTAAGTGAGTTAGTGCAAGACGGTATCGATTTACTGGTGTTATTTGAGTTTTCTGATCAACAAACCGGTTTGTTTAAACAAGTTGGAAAAAACAAATATACCTACGGAGAACAACCGATTGATGGATTTCCTGCTGGTATCGGAATTATCTCAACGTTTCCGATAATTTATAAAAGTAAACTTGTTTTAGGCCGAGGAAAGTCAGCATTAGTTGAAATTAAACTTCTTGTTAACGAGAAAATTGTTACTGTCTATGCTCTTCATCCACCATCGCCTCGAAGCCAGCGTTTTTGGGCACTAAGAAATGAAACTCTTGAAATTCTCCAGAAAAAGCTAACGAATGCAGATCCGAAAGAGCCAATCCTTATCGTTGGCGATTTTAATACCGTTCCTTGGTCTAATTATTTTCCGAAGAATACAAATTTTGTGACGTGTTATGACCAGTTTGGACCTTACACGAGTTGGTCAGCATCCCAACTGATGCCGTTACTGACTCTGCCCATCGACCATTGTATGCATTCTAAGGCACTTGCTATCAGGCAATTTAAATTAAATGAGTTTCCAGGAAGCGATCACCAATTACTTACCTATCATTTAGACATCATTTAACCTTTCAATCTCGTGAGTTCTGCATTTAGATCGGCATATTTTAAAACTAATTTGATGACATTTAATAACTCGAAATTGTCCCAAGGCTTTGAGACCACCACAGCGGCTAGTTCGGTATCGATGGCTTCTTCGCAATCCTCTAAATCGGCATAGCCACTAATGAGCATTCTACCAAGAACAGGCTGAATTTCTTTGGCTTGTCTTAACAATTCAAAGCCGTCGATATTCGGCATTCGAATATCCGATATGATTAAGTTGTATTGTACGTTTTTTAAAGATTCTACTGCTGCTTGAGAATCAGAAAACGTCGTAACTTCATAGTAAGGGCGCAGGATACGACTTAGCGCTTTTAAAATCGATTCTTCGTCATCAACTAGTAGTATTTTTTTCATGGTATGCCTTCACTTTTAAACAACGTGCAACAAGACTGATTGCTCTTCTAATATTGCGTTTGTGTGGAAATAAAACCGCCGCTCCACAACTATACCAAAATGACCGAAACATATTTCTATTAATATCGTGATATTCGCTTAAACTTTCTAGCCAACGTGCATACATTTTGACCCGCGTTGAAGTGCTAACAGGAACGCGACTTAGTGCATTTTGCCAAATTGCTTGCATTGCATCTAAGCGGTTTCGACGATTAGAAGTGATTGAGTTACTTCTCATTAGATAAGCCATAGACACATCGTAAGTGTAGGCAAAAGTCCCTATGTTTGCTAATTTAAGCCAACAGTCCCAATCACTTGCACTTTTCAGAGTAGATGAAAACCCTCCGACTTTCTCAATCGCTTCTTTACGAGCAACTACGGTTGAGGTGCCAATCACATTGGCATACATGATAAACGAGTAGGGGTCTTGCATTTCAAAATAATCTCGGCTGTTATGCTCAAACCTATGAAATTCACTCCAATAGCCAAAACAGTCAACGATATCTTTTCCGTCCTCAGTCACATGCATGTAATTAGTAAAGCTAAGTACAATAGTTGAGTTATTTCTCATAAACTCGATTTGCGTGAATAGTTTGTCAGTCGTCCAATAATCGTCGGCGTCTAAAAACGCGATAAACTCACCCCGCGCTGCACTGATTGCGGTGTTGCGAGCGGCTACTACGCCTTTATTTTCCTGCTGCAGCAAGACAAGATTCGGGACTGCGTTTTGGATGTTCATTAACCACTCAACGCTATCGTCGCTGCTGCCATCATCAATAACGATAATTTCTACATTGACTTTAGATTGCATCGCGACACTACTTAAACACTTTGCTAAATATTGCTGGCAATTATAGTTCGGTATAACTACGGATACATCGAAGTTCATGGTGTGCTCCTCAAAAAGTGCTTCAATAGTGTCTTTGCAAACTTGAAACCAGCTCTAAATCAATGAAATTTCCTAAAAAGTCTAGTATTGCTTCGCATTTTGCAAAGACAATTAAGTTTTTAGCGCATAACGCAAAATATTCTAGACTTAATACTGGGAATGGAATTTGCGTTCATCAGTTAAACGATTTTGGAGAGCTCAATATGAAAAAACACATCGGTTTACTCGTACCTACATTCCCTGTTGCTTCTGAAACCTTTATTGTGACCGAAGCCAACGCACTCGCCAAAATAGGCCATAAGGTGACCATATTTACGTTTAAATTAGCAGGCGTGAGTAGTACGCTTCTTAAGAATATAGACGTTGTTGAGATTTCTGCACCCATACATTCTAGTACGGCTTTCTATATGCTGAAACACCCCATAAAGTCGCTGCAAATTACGAAATTAGCAAAATCGTTGAATATGATTTCAACATCATCTTTATTGGCATGGTCAATTCAATTGAGCAATCTCATTGATAAGTATAAAGTGAAACACCTTCATTGCCATTTTTTGCATGGTCACGCCTCATATGGTTGTTTAGCCGCAAAGCTGTCTGACATAACCGTGTCAGGCGTTGGTCACGGTCATGATGTGTACATCAATAATAAAGATTTAAACGGCAACTTGAGAATGTTTAATTTCGTTGTGGCAGTATGCGACGAAATGGCCAACCACTTTGTAAAACTAATCGGCCCAAAAACTAAATTGCTTCATTGCGGAATTAACACCCACTTCTTTAAACCACAAACCAGTAGGGCAAAAGAAAGTACACATTTGGTTTTTGTTGGTCGATTAGTTGAAAAAAAGGGATTAGTTTATCTTGTTCAAGCTATGGCTAAAATAAATCGTTCAATTCCTTTATATATCGATATTGTCGGTGACGGACCACTAAAAAATGACTTAATGGCTTTAGTGCAAAAACATAATCTACAATCTCATATTCATTTTCTAGGTGCAAAAGATCCGACGTGGTTAAAGGATAACTTACCTAACTACAGCGGGTTTGTAGCACCGTTTTGTCAGGCTGAAAATGGGGATAGAGACACCGGTCCAGTTGTTTTAAAAGAAGCAATGGCTTGTGGTTTACCAGTGATCACATCTGACTTTATGGGGTGTAAGGAAATCGTTGGTGACGTGGGTATTTTGTGCAAACCAAAAGACAGTGAAAGTATTAAAGACGGTTTGCTCAAATTTAATTCGCTTACTCCTCATCAACGCCTCGAGTTAGGACGTAAGGCAGTATTGCGGGTCAATCAACTGTTTGATGCGACTACTCAAGCTAAAAAAATGTCGATGTGGATACAAGGAGCACGCGCGTGTTAATAGCAGCCAGCTTAAATAAAAACTAAGAAAACTCGGAATTAAATAAACGAATCTGCGTGACTTAAAAAGCCTCATTAAAATAAAAAGGATTAGCATGCAACCAATTAAGCAGATCATATTTTATGCACTTGCTGTTGGCGCTCAAAAAGGCTTCAGCTTTTTGTTGTTACCAATTGCTACCGCACAGCTCACCACGGCAGAATATGGGGAGCTTAATTTTTTAACAACAATTAGTGCTGTCGCATCTTTATTTTTAACTTTTGGGCAATCTGAACTTATTTTTCGTTTTGTTAATGGAAAGCAAAACCAATCTGAGTTATTGCGTTTTGCCTTTTTAGTTACTTTAATTGGCAGTTCAGCTTTTTTGTGTGGGGCAATTTTGTGGTTACCCGAATACCAAACGTTATTGCCACTTCCCGTTAAATCAAAAGACCTTATTTTTTTGGCGATTAATTTAGCCCTATGTCCCTATATCGCGATACTGTTAAGTTATTTTAGACTCAATGAGCGCGCTAAAGACTATTTCTACACTGCTTTTTTACATGCATTCAGTCAAACCTTATTTAGTATTTGCCTTTTATTGCAAGGATATGGAACAACGGGTGTGATGGCATCTGGTGCATTCGCCTCCTTTCTTGTTGTTCTTTGCATTTTTATTCCACTGCGCCGTGTTTTTTATAGAAAATCGGCAAGTCAACTAACGATTAAGACGACGGTTAAACTAAAATTTAGTGCATTTATTACTGCTTCGTCTCTGTGTTTGTACACTTCCAATGGCCTAGAACAATGGTTCATCGCGGCTAAATACAATGCTGAAAGTTTGGCTTATTATTTTATCGCAGCACAATTTGCGTTGATTGGATCATTTCTATTTGAACCAGTACGGATGTGGTGGTACGCAAAACGGTATCAACTCGTCGATAACGACCAAGTACGTTATCAGCAGTTAGTCATGATGTGTGTTTCGGTTACGTTGGTGATTTGTTTGTTTATGCAGCTAATTAGCCCCATTTTAATAACGTTAATGTTACCAAGTGACTATGTCGCTTCGATTCAATATCTACCTCTGCTAATCCTTGCTCTTACATTTCGCTTTAGTAGCGAATTACTGAATATTGGGTGTTTTATTCAAAAGGATGGGGTCTATTCGTTTGTTGCAAACTTAATAGCGGCAGTCTTTGCTTGTCTGCTATTAGTGTATTTTGTAAGCGGCAACAGTCTGTTTGATATAGTATATATTGTGTTGGCTATTCAATTAGCTCGCTTTATCCTATTTTATACGCTGTCACAATATTTAAGACCGTTACAGTATCCGTGGAAAAAAGTAATGCCGCTGTGGGCGTGTATCGCCATTGCTCAGTTTAATCAACAGCCAACCGTACTCGCGCTGCTATTTTTCTCTGGATGCGTATATTTAGTATTTCATGCTAGAAACGTTGGGCTTTTTTTTCAAACACAAACTAGGACTTAAATATGGAAAAGCGACCTAATTGGTTTGAGAGAAATAAGTTAACCATCGTTGGCTTGACTACAGCCATACTAATGGTGGTGGTCTATGATTTCGCTGGGATCATTCCTGCAGTAGGGCTCATGTTACTACCATTTGCAGCATTTACTGCAGTAAGAGTCAGCACAACTTTTGTTATTTTGTTTATTCTCTTTAGCTATTTCCGTATCCATGAAGCGTTTCCTGTGCTGATGCCATTTAAAATTCCTCTACTGCTTGCTTTAGCTTCTTTGTTTGCGATTTCTTGGCACTTATTTATTTCCCAAAAACTGATTCCTTATTGGCATTCGTGCCATGTACTCTTTCTAACGTTTTTTTTCTGGCTAACTGTTTGTACTTTTATGGCGACCGACAGAGGTTCTGCAATTGGTTACTGGAGTGGTGTCTTAACGAAAGTGGCTATTATGGTTTACGCAATCAGTTGGTGGGTCAGAAAGCTAAGTTATTTTACCTGGATCCGTATTGGGATCATGGTATCGGGCGTAATGATAGCGATTGTCGCCATTTCAAATAAATTGCAAGGAATCGGGTTAGTCGAAGGAACGCGTGTGACCATATCTCGAGAATTACGATCTCAACTTGGCGACCCAAACGATCTATCGCTCGTACTTATGTTCCCAATCTCCTTTATGGCAGCAGAAGTATTTAACAAAGAGGGTGGATTTTTAAGGCGAGGACTTGCGACGCTTGGTTTGATCGCGCTTTGCTGGGGAATAATTGCGACTCAAAGCCGCGGCGGACTATTAGGAATATGTTCAGTTATGGGCTACTTCTTATATCAACGAATTCGTAACCCTATCATTGTTGGTGCTATCGGTGTCGTTGGATTACTGGGCCTATTAGCATTTGCGGGCGTTGCAGATAGACAAAGTGGTGGCTCAAGCGAAGACGGCATTGATGAATCTGCGATGGGACGAATTTATGCATGGCAGGCAGCCTTTAATATGGCGCTTGCAAACCCACTGACAGGTGTCGGTATAAATAACTTTTATTCAAACTATTTTTTTTACAGTCCGCATTGGGATGGCAAGAATCATGCAGTACACAGTACATGGTTTCAAGTGATGGGCGAAACCGGCTTTGTTGGGCTTGCCTTGTTTATAGTTTTACTCGTCGGTATTTATAAAAGTTTAAATCGAAGCCTAAGGCTCTGTAATTTGAATCCCAATAATGCGATTTTACTAAACGTCCATTCTTTACGAGCGGGGCTTTTGGCATTTTGTGTTGGGGGAACATTCTTAACTCAAGCGTTTACTTGGCCCTTGTATATCATTCTTTCGCTGAGTATTGCCGTTGAAAAATTAGTTTTAGACTATGAGGAAGCTCGACATGATAAGCAGAATAAAACAATGGCTTAAACATTCAGATAGTCCAATTGCGAAGCGTTTATTTCACTTTCTCAAAGCAGTACGTTCATGCAACGTGCCCGTTATTCCGCTATTGCACTCTGGGCTCTATCATATACATTTGTTTTTAAGCAATTTAATACACTTTATCGTCCAGCAATTCTATTTTTCTCCTATATTTCGTAGTCAATTAACAGGCACGAAAAGAAACCTCACATTGCATTGCAAAATGCCTCAAATTTTAGGAAGTCTTGATATACAGATTGGAGATAACGTAAGGATAAATGGCATCTCAACGTTTTGTGGCCGTGTTTCACCGCAGCGCCGAGCTAAAATGACGGTAGGGAATAACGTAGACATAGGTTGGCAAAACGCATTTTCAGTTGGAACACAAATCATACTTGAGGACGACGTTCGTCTTGCTGGCAAAGTATTTTTAGCGGGATTTCCAGGTCACCCAATTGATCCGGAACTTCGAGCTCAAGGGGCAAGTGATACAGAAGACCAAATCGGTGACATTATCGTTAAAAAGGGGGCGTGGCTTGGGACTGGAGTTACCGTTTTAGCGGGAGTTACGATTGGTGAAGGTTCAATTATCGGAGCTGGTAGTGTAGTGACAAAAAATATTCCACCCAATAGCATCGCAGCGGGCAACCCCGCTAAAGTAATTCGAACTTTTGCTTAAAGGATTATTCCTATGAAATTTATCGTGTTCGGTGAAGATTGGGGACGCCACCCAAGCAGTACGCAGCATTTGTTTAAACATATTGCAGAGCAACATGAGGTTATTTGGGTCAACTCAGTTGGGATGCGAAAACCAACATTTACATTAAAGGATTTTAAGCGCATCACTGAAAAAGTGTTTAAAGGGCTTTTTTCAAAGACTAAATCCCAAAACGCGTCGAACGATCAACAGGATCTGATTGTTATCGAACCAAAACTGTTTCCTTGGCACGACAATGCGTTTATAAGAAAAGTAAATCGCTGGCGTTTTAAAAAAAAGTTAAAAGCCTACCTAGGTAACACGCTTGAACCAATTATATATTGGATTTCTGTTCCAACAGCAGAATATCTATGTGAATTAACGTCAAAAGATAAGCTCGTATATTACATAGGCGACGATTTTTCTGGATTGGCGGGCGTTGACTTCGAGTTAGTGAAACCATTTGAAAACAAGCTGTTAAATGAAGCTGATACTATCTTCGTATGTAGTGACACACTGTACAAAAAGTTTAACCGTTACCAACCGTTTTTATTGTCTCATGGCGTCGATTTTGACTTATTTAGCGAACCAAGCGCGAGTTCGGTTAACTTGAATAAACCCATCATTGGGTTCTATGGCTCTATTAATGAGTGGTTTGATCTAAAACTTGTTGAATTTATTGCGCAGCAGCGCCCAGATTACCATTTTCAGTTAATCGGTACACCTCACATTGATATCAGTGTCTTAGAAAATTTAGACAACGTGGAACACATTGGAGCGGTTGCCCATAATAAATTACCAAGTTATGTTCAGCACTGGCACATTGCCATACTTCCTTTTATTGACTGTGTGCAAATCCAAGCTTGTAATCCTCTAAAGCTAAGGGAATACATGGCCTCAGGCACCCCAATTGTTACAACACGATATCCAGCAGCGGAACATTATAAATCGACTATTTTCATCGCCGATAGTTATCAAGACTTCTTAGATAAATTAGATAACGCGCTCTATTTAAAAGATGTAATAGAAGCCTGGCCCGCTTTTCAACGATCATTTGTTGCTCAAGAAAGCTGGGAGCATAAAGCAAGTTCAGCGTTAGACGAATTACGTTCTGTGAAAAGAGACGAGTAACTCGTTTACTTTCATATCTTAATGATAAAAGCGATTCAATTTCAATATATGCATAGGTGCGCGACGCATGGCTATTAATGGTATAAAACCTGCAAATTCCATCCTGTCTTTCTAAATATGCGACTAAACTAACAGGGGGGTCATGCGCAATATTTGAAGTTAGTAAAGTACGCGCGGCGGAAATGAAAACACAACTTGAACTGTAAACGACGATAGAAATAAAAAAGTCGTTGATAACGCAATGTATTTAGCATTTTAAAAAAAGGAATTGCAAAATGAATTGCATTTTGCAAATTACTTAAAAACGGAAGGTAGTATTAATGTTAGTAAAAGAGCAAATTAAACGAATTTTGTACCTTGCTGCTTATGCAATATACAGCAAGGTGAGAATGTTTATTTTGCCAGTGATGATAGTGCCTGTTTTTGTTGTCGCGTTGGGCGCGATGGCACCGAAACAATACACTAACTTCGCTTCAATTCTGATTGAAGAATCGTCGTTACTTAACCCATTCTTGGAAAAATTAGAATTTTCGTTTGATTTATCTAATAGGATGGATGCATTACGCACCCTTGTAATAGGGCGACAAGTTTTACTCGATGTTGCACTCGAAACCGGTTTAGTCGATGAATCAAGTCCGGTAATGGAAAAAGAAGAAATACATAAAAGGCTTGCTCAATCAATCTCTTTATCGCTCGTTGGTGAAGAACTAGTCCGCATTCATTTAAAGTGGGATGATCCTACAAAAATGAAAGCAATCTTAGAAGCAATCGTCGAAAAATTTATCGAAAGGTTACTTGCTCCGACAAAGACGTCGCTTGATTCATCAGAACAATTTTTTTTGCAACAACTCGAAATTATGCGAATCGACCTTGAAACAGCTGAAACCAAGCTCGCTGCATTCAAAAAGATTAATCGTGACGTTCTCCCTGATGTGTTCAGTAACAACCGTAGTGCCTTAGATAGATTATTAGAAGAGAAACAAGAGAAGCTGATTCTATTAACCGGCTCAAAAGCACGATTAGATACACTTATGACCAAAATGGGAAAGGCAAACCCCATTTTAGGGAGTATCGAAGAAAAAATTATTAGAGCGGAGTCAGATTTAAGTGTGTTGCGTACACGCTATACAGATAAACACAGTAAAGTTGTTGAAAAAAAACGCGAAATAAACAATTTAAAAGTTCGTCAAACAGAATTATTGAATCAAAGTAAAGACCTAAAAATCGACGACTTAGAAAAGCTATGGCAGATAGCAAATACTTTACCTACTGGCAATGGTAATGAGCCAAACTTACTTGTTTCGCAATTAATGGCATTAGAAGAATCTAAACAAATGGTCGCGCAATTAGAACAAGAATACGCCATCTTAGAAAAACAAGTCGATTTGCTGAGTGAGCGATTGACGAGCACAAGTGACATTGAAAAACAATTACGTCAGTTAGAACGAGATCACGAAGTTAAAACAGGCTTATACAAAGAAATGCTGACTCGTTACGAGATGGCAAAAGTAACTGGTCAGCTTGTTCGTTATGAAGGGCCAGATAAAGTTAAAACTATCGAACGCGCTTATTCACCCACGCAACCCATCAATACGCCCCTGGTTGTCACATTAATTTTAGGCATTGTTCTGGGAATTGGCAGCGGAGTTGCATTAGTTTTTGTAAATACACTGCTCGATAGTTCTTTGAAAGATCTAAAAACGATTAGAGAGATAGCGGGTAAGCCTGTGGTAACACTATTACCACTGATCAGTGGCGCAACGATAGATGGCAAGTATACGCAAGCCAATTCATCGATGGAGCCTAGGGAGAATTTATGAAAGTAATGCATGTTGTTCAACATCTTAACATTGGTGGCTTAGAAAAACTGGTTGTTTCGATGTTAAAAAAAAGCTCTTACAGTTCTCAGAGTTTCATTGTATCGCTTGAAGGCAATGCAGAAACTTTATTTAAAGGCTGGCCAGAATTGGAGTCTTACAAAGACCAATTGTTCTTTGTTGATAAACCTAAAAAATTCAGCATGTCTGTTGTTGACCAAATGGTAAATTTCGTTGATGAAAATGAAATTGACGTTATTCACTCCCACCATATTGGGCCAATTCTTTATTCCACTCTCACGTGTTTAAAACGAAAATCGTTAAAGCATATTTCGACTATTCATGATGCTTGGTATTTAAATCAGTTTAAATACCGAACAATGACGCAAGTCTTTAATACCTTGCACCCAATTTATTGGGTTGCAGATGCGGGTGTTGTCGCAGACGATTTTGACCGTTTTACCAAGATCAAACCTGATCAAACCATTTTAAATGGCATTGATTGTGTAAAATTTAGTGAAATTAATCAAAGCCGAGCCCGTTACGTTTTAGGGTTACCGAAAACTAAAAAAATACTTGGCTGTGCCGCTCGAATGGAACCGGGAAAAGGTCACAAAACCTTGCTTCGAGAGTTTGCGAAGCTAAATAGTGAATGGTTTTTGGTTTTGGCAGGAGATGGCAGTTTAAAGAATGAGTTAATGCAATTGTGTAGAGCACTCGACATCGAAAAGCGAACTGTGTTTTTGGGGAACATTGAAGATATGGTTTCATTTTACTCTGCGATTGATGTGTTCTGTTTGCTGTCTGAAAAAGAAGGTATGCCTCTTACTCTCTTAGAATCAATGGCCTGTAATACCCCCGTGATTGCAAATAACGTAGGCGGTATTCCGGAAATTGTTACGGATCAAAATGGTCACTTATTCGAGTGCGGTCAAATTATCGATTTTTCTAATGTTGTTGAGAGAGTGCTGTTACTAAAAGACAACAAAAACATACGAGATTTTGTGATCCAAAACGCCGAACTTTCATTAATGGCTCGTTCCTATGACGAACTGTATCAAAAACTTTAATTGGAGTAGGTTATGTCATTGATTGAATTTGTCATCTTTTTTCTATTGTTTTTGATTGTGTATCATCACGTAATCTATCCGAAATTACTAACCTGGTTTAGTAAGAAAGCGGTAAACGAGATGGGTGAGGCGAGTTTAGAGAAAGAAGCGTTGCCACGCATAGCAATTTTAATGTGTGCTTATAACGAAGAAGCTACAATTAGCGAGAAGTTGCACAACCTTTCCATTCTAAAATACCCCAATGAAAAGTTTACTATTCACCTGCTACTCGATGGGTGTACCGACAAAACGGAACAAATCGCCACACAGACAGCAAAATCCTTACTACAACAGAATGTACGAATAGAGATCCATCAAAACCCTGAAAACTTAGGAAAATGCAAAAGCATAAATAAACTTATCGAGATAGCTAAAGCGACTAATGACGTCCTAGTCTTTAGCGATGTTAGTGCGCTCTTAAGTATAGACGCGTTAGAACGGCTTGCCCTGCATTTCAAAAATGACTCTATTCATGTTGTCAGTGGTAAATATCACATGCTCGAATCAACAAAAGAACAAGCCGAGTACTGGGCGTACCAAACCGCGATTAAACAAAGTGAGTCGAAATTGGGCGCAATGATTGGTGGGCCTGGTGCAATGTTGGCATTAAGAAGTAGCAAAGTAGAAACGTTAGAGGCGGATACGATCAACGACGATTTTATTCTGGCAATGAGGGCGATTAGTAAAGGTGGTAAAGCGATTTTAGATGATGAAATCAATTTAATTGAAATATCACCTGATGATGCGTCAGTGGACTTTGCGAGAAGAAAGCGAATTGGTGCTGGTAACTTTCAACAAATATTGCGCTTGAAAGAATGTATGAAACCGACCTTAGGGTGGACCGCATTTAACTTTATCTCTCATAAAGTATTACGCGGCCTAATGCCGCTTGTTTTAATTGCATTTTATGGTTCGCTTATTATTGGTGTCGCTTTTTTAAGCCCTATCGCAACAACCTTCGCACTAGGGTTGGTATTGGCGCATTCGTTAGCGATTCTGAAAGTGTCAGAATTGTGTTTGAAAGCCCATTATTTGATTAAGAGTTACCTATTTAGTTTTCTCGGGATTAGCAGCTATTTGCGTGGTGAATACGGTAATCATTGGAAACGCGTTGAAAAGCAAAATAACAACAGGAGCGGATCGTTAGCGGTTCATATTGTGAAGCGCTTAATCGACTTAGTTGGCGCTACTACATTGCTTCTATTATTGAGTCCAATCATGATGTTAAGTGCTTTGGTAATAAAATTTACGTCTAAAGGACCAATTATTTTCAAGCAATTACGTGTTGGGGAATATAACGAGGATTACGCAACATTATTTTATGTGTATAAATTTAGAAGCATGGTCACTAATGCCGAAAAGCTAACTGGGGCTGTGTGGGCAACAAAAAATGATCCTCGTATTACTCCGGTAGGACGCTTTATCCGTAAAACACGCATCGATGAACTCCCGCAGTTATTTAACGTTATAAAAGGCGATATGTCGTTAATCGGCCCACGACCAGAGCGCCCCGATTTTTACACTAAATTAGAAAATGAAATTCCTTTTTTCACCCAACGTACATTTGGTTTAAAACCTGGTATTTCAGGGCTTGCACAAGTAATGAATGGCTACGATGAAGACATAGAAGGGGTTCGTCGTAAAATAGCATGGGACTATGCTTATGCGCTGAGTATGTCTAACTTTAGTTCTTGGATTAGTATGGAAATTAACGTGTTCTTTAAAACCATCATGGTGGTCGTGACAGGTAAAGGACAATAGTTTTCATAGAAAAAATGGGTTAGAAATAGAGAAAACAATTTGTAATAAAATTGCTGGTTTAAAAACACCTTTGCAGAATGCAAAAAAACCGCAAACTTTGCTTTGCAGTTTGCAAATTTATCAACTAAAACTAATAAATATTAGTTGTTTAGAGTTGGCTTTAAAATTGAATGTTCAAGGTTGATAACCAACAGAGGGAAGTATTATGACAAACGCTACTCACAATAATGAAAAGTCTGACACAACAATTGTTTCTTTACCCGCAGACTTTTCAGGTTTTAGTGTCGAGAAATTCAAAGAGCAATTCGACGAATTAGCGAGTTCGAGCAAAAAGAAAATCATTCTAGACTTTTCAGAAACTGAATTTATCGACTCTTCTGGTATTGGTGCCATGGTTTTTTTGTTTAAACGTCTAGAGAAGCGTTCAGCAGAAATGGCGTTACTGCGTGTACATGGCCAGCCATTCAAACTAATGAATTTACTTCGAGTCGACAGAACCATTCGATTTATTGAATCTGTGTAGCGAGCGGGGTAGTTAATGAATAGAGTTCTCGGCACGGCCATATTTGTGTTATCACTCTCTGGATGTAGCTCTTGGCCAGAAGAAGGGCGCGGTGGATGGGCTGAATATAGCTTAAATACTGACAGAGACACTAGTTTATATCAGCAAAGTGAAGACGCTATTCTGACAGAGTTTGAACACATGATTGTGAAACTCGACGCGTTAGAAGGAGCTGGACTTGGCCAATGTATGCCCGGGCAGCTTGTGAAAGTTAAATTATTCGAAACTCGAATAAAAAGAGCCATCGCGGCTGAATTGTGGCAAGACGTTGAAAGAGACATGATCCAACACTATCACATGCTCAATCAGCTCAGTATGCATTTTGACTTACTTAAGAGAAACACCCATTGTGTCCAAGATGCATTCGCAGAAAGTGAACAGCCGATCATCGATGTGATCACCGTATTGCTGAATTCGGATAATCAGTTTGAAACCGACGATGTTGAGATCACAGCAAAATATCAAGTAAACCTCGCGAAAGCAGCCGATTTAATGAAGCAAATTTCAACTCGAGATTTGTTGCTTGTAGGTAATGCCGATACCAGAGCGACTGAAGGTTACAATTATGAATTAGCACTAAAACGTGCAGATGCAGTGAAACATTGGCTAGTATTATATGGTTTAGATAGCGAAAGAATCGTTACGCTAACGCGTGGCGAGCGTGGGCAAACTGGAAAAACCAAAACACAAATGCTCAACGACAGACGAGTGGACGCTATTTTAATTGAGCCAGGCATTTCGTCTCAACCTCATATTCCACTAAAAAAATGGTCGGCGATTTTAGAAGCGCAAGGAGTTAAGGAGGGTCAATGAAGTTTTGGCCACTAGTTTGGATTGCAGTAATAATTAGCTTTAAAGCCTTTGCGACAACACCACCAGAACCGACGGATGTGGTCGAAATTGGAAATAAAATATTTATTTACTTACCCGGCGAAACAACCTTTGAAGAACCCTTTGAAGTGGCGAATGATGGCAGCATATTATTGCCTGAACTCGGCAAAATTGCTGCTCAAGGAAAGTCAGTCGGCGATCTTCAAGAGGAATTAAAAGGCCGTTTAGCGGTTTATTACACCAATCTAGACGATTTTTATATCGAGATCCGATCGAGAGACATTTTTGTTAATGTACTAGGGTACGTTAACGAACCTTCCCAAGTTGCAATCCCATTTGATGGCAATATTCAAATGGTCATTGCTAAGGCTGGAGGCCTAAAACCTGGAGCCCAGTTAGACCGGTTTCAAGTTCGTCGCGGGACCGAATCGATTGAATTTAATTATAAAGCTTATCTTGATTCAGGAAATTTAGATTTATTACCTAAAATTAAAAGCGGTGATACCGTATTCGTTCCAGTCAGTCCGTTGCTTGGAAATGTCCAGATCGATTTTGATGCACAAACGTTAAGCAGCAGCGGGGATGCCACGGATAAATCTGCGGTTACCATCATGGGGGAGGTCCACACTCCAGGTAGCTATGCGTTTAAACAAGATATGACTATTTTGGATGCGTTAATGCGGGCAGGCGGCGTAACGCGCTATGCTGATGTTACCAAAGTGCGGATCATTGCTGAACAAAATCCAACTCTTTTTGATTTAAAAGCTTATCTAGATAGACCTAATCAATTCCAACTCGAGGTATTAAAACCAGGAACAACGATTTACGTCCCGATCATTGTAGATGATGTCAATACCACATCGACGTCTGTGTATATTATGGGCGAGGTCCAAAAACCAGGGGCTTATGAAACTCAAGAAAAAACGAGTTTGTTGGATATTCTTGCCAACGCAGGGGGCCCAACTCGATTTGCTGAAACACGTCATATTAAAATTTTAAATACCGACGGTGAAACAAAGCTTTTTGATTTATTGGCATACAGTGAGGGGTTTCAAGGGATAACCGTACCTGCAATAAAACCAGGTGACGTTGTCTTTGTCCCAGAAAAAACCGATTTAAATGAAAAAAGTTGGTTAAAAGTTCCTCCAACACGCGCCGTAAAAATCATCGGTGCGATTTTCGACCCTGGTCGTTATGAATGGAGTGATGAAATGGACTTTACGGATTTACTCGCTCACGCCGGTGGCCCAACTAAAGGGGCTAATCTTAATGAAATAAAAATTGTCCGTACAGGAAATAAAACGCGCAGTTTTGACCTAGAAAAATATAAAAGCGGGGTAGTTGGATATAGTTTGCCTGATCTTCAAGCAGGTGACACCATCATCATTGAAGAGTTACCAAATGATCCAACAGACAACAAATCTCAATGGATCCGCCAAGACAGTGAATCATCCATTTATGTTTTTGGTCAAGTAGGCTCACCAGGTCGATATGCTTTTAACGACACGCTCCATTTTGTTGATATTTTAGCTGCCGCAGATGGCCCAAACGGAAATGCCGATCTTAAAAACATACGTATAACTCACCGCAATGGTGCAAAAGCTAAAGTGTCAAAATTAGACTTAGCGCTCTATTTCGAAACTGGTGATGAATCTCTCTTTCCAAAAGTAAGCCCTGGGGATACGATTTTTATACCGGAAAAGAATAAAGATTGGCTACGTCAACCCAAAGAACAAGTGGTAAGAATTATGGGTGCGATTCAAAAACCGGGTCGCTATAATTTTGACGAAACGATGTCGCTTTTAGATATTTTAGCTGAAGCTGGCGGACCTACGGGAAATGCTCTCATAGATAAAATTGTCGTCGTTAATCATGGCTGCTGTAAAGAACAAGCCAGAGTATTTGACTTTGAGTCTTTCGTTAAACGTCCAGATTCTTCGCGGATCCCAGTTCTTAGAGCTGGTGATACGATTTATATTCCAGACAAAGGGCAAGATCTTGTCGGCAAAGCAAAAGACAATTTCATTGAGTTAGTAACCTTAATAGCATTGTTGGTCGGTTTATGAAGTTAATACCCCATGAGTATCAAGAAATTGAAGAGGTATGCAGCGAAATAGGCAAGCTGAAAGCACGCTGTTTGTTGGTTTGCTCTATGACAGGAAAAGCTGGCGTTACAACATTATGTCACAGTGTCGCGGCACGTTTAAAAGCGAAACGCAGTAAAGTACTTATTCTCGATTTAAATCCAATTAGTCAACATAAATTTGAAGTCTCTGAAGGTGAACCTTGGTGCTTTAGCGATATAACCTGTCAGTTAAACGTGATCCCTGGTGAAGGCATTGATTACTTGAGTATTTCTCAGTTAAGAGACTTGGAGCCAGCAAAAAATCAACAAGTTATAAGAGATGCTATTGAGCGGCTTCAAGTAGAATACGATATCATTATTTTAGACATGTCGCCTGTGCTTAAAGTCAACCGCGGGAATATTCCCTTTCAATCGTTAAGTTTAAGTGTCGACCTTTGTTTGTTAACGGTTGCGTTGGGTCAAGATGACGAAGAAGCACTAGGAAACTCTCTACAAGCATTGGAGCATGCAGGTATCAAGCAAATTCAGCTTGTCGTAAACCAATGCTTCCAGCCACCACTCGGCGGGTTATTAATAAGTACTATTGACACAAAACTGCGCAATTACCCGAGACTGTCGAGAAAGCTAAAACAATGGATAAATACACAAAGGTGGCTATTTCATGCTCACTAACAATGGAAACTCACATAGCTTGTTTTTTCGACGTTTTAGCTTGAATCAGCCAAACATCAGTGAATGTCGTTTAATCATCAAACATATTTTATTAAAAATTTCCGCTTCAGCGAGTGAACTGGATGGTACAACATTAGTTGTCGTTGAATATCTTACCAATTTATTGCGTCATGGGGATGGTGAAGACAGCCAAATTGGACTTTCGCTTGTCCAAAATGAGCGTGCGGAATACTGCTTATCGATAAGCGATCGACTTTCGCCCTATAACCCTCTTGAACATATCCCCTCGATCAATTTCGAAACAGGTGAGTTACAAGAGGGCGGTATGGGTATCGCACTCTTAAATCACTATTTCCCAAATGCAAAATATGAAACATTAAAAGGTGAAAACACCTTGCTGCTGCCTTTGAAAGGGCCGAGTAAGAAAAAGCGGATTGTCTACATTGACGACGACCCTCGTCAACTTAATTTGGTTAAAGCCTATTTAGAAAAAGATTACGATATTTACATTGAAAAAGACCTAAAATCAGGACTGCAGGTAATTTACGATGTTCAGCCAGAAGTATTACTTTTAGACTATGAATTACAAGAATGTACAGCAGTCGAAGTACTCGAAAAGCTAAATCAAACATCTTTAAAATGTAATATGGCGGTCATAATCTTAACAGGTACTGCACTTGAAAACGCAGAAACACTGACAAATCGACTGGGTATAGATGGTTATTTGACTAAACCTATCACAAAATCGCAACTCAATATTGCACTAGAACGCGTTTTGTATCGATCTATTTTTAATAACAGTGCAACCAATCAATCAACAAATAACGACGTTATATACAATAAAAATGCAGATTGCAAAGTCGAGTGTTTTGGTTCGGTTAATCATCGTCGCTCGGGTGATTTTTCTGTAATAGTACCTTGGCAAGATAGTTTAATTGTCGTGATCGGTGATGTTGTCGGGCATGGTGATCGGGTAGCTAACTTTGCAGCGGAACTGAAAGGATTTGTTTCTGGTTTTTTAAGTTGTACACAGCAACCTCTCGACCTATTTTTTGAGCTTAACCGAGCTTTTGTCGAAGAGTCTTTATCTAACAGTCACTATGCTACGTTACTCATGGTTACAATCCAAAAACATCAGCTAAAAATTGCGAGTGCAGGGCACCCATTGCCTATATTAATTGATGACTTGAATGCAAATGAAATAGGTTCCACCGACATGATGTTTGGAGTGTCTGCAAAAAGTCAATATACATTCGTGAATATTGAACGTAAGTCAAATACTCGAGTACTCTTATATACCGATGGTTGGTTTGATAACCGGTTTTCTGGTCTCACCGCTGAACATTGTATTAAAGAATATTTGAAAGAATTACGCGCGTTTCCGAATATGCATTTTTCCCAGGCACTTTGGAAAGTTTCAACACCTAAAGCATCGCAGGAATTTGATGATGCATCGTTGATCACCATTGAGCATATTCAAAATTCTCACAAGAATAACTAAGTGACAGTAAATTAACTTAAAGAATAAAAAGGATGTCGTCTATGCCTCCAAAAGTACTAATCGTTGAGGATACTGAATCACTGGCGTTTTTATATGATTCCTACCTTATCCCTACTGGTATAAAAACAACTATTGCACTCAATGGTCATGACGCAATTACCGCCATCGAGAAAGACATGCCTGACGTGATCATTTTAGATGTCATGCTCCCTGATATGAACGGATTAGATTTATTTGCGCATTTACCACCAAACGGCGATACTCAAGTAATAGTGCTTACAGGACATGCTAATAAGGAAATGGCGATTAAAGCAGTTAAATTAGGTGCAGCGGATTTCATCGAAAAACCAATCGAAGCTGAACGGTTTCGTATTACCGTCAATAATGCATTAAAAATAAAGACGTTATCAAAAGAAGTCGCAACGTACAAAGAAACGTATGAAAACGGACGTTTTTTCGACATGATAGGTTCATCGAAAGTGATGCAATCGGTCTACTCGATAATTAGCTCCGCATCTCAAAGTAAAGCGTCTGTTTTCATCACAGGAGAAAGCGGCACAGGGAAAGAGCTTTGCGCACGAGCATTACACCAGTCTTCATCCCGTAATAAGAAGCCTTTTGTTGCATTAAATTGCGCAGCAATTCCAAAAGATTTAATTGAATCTGAAATATTTGGCCATGTAAAAGGCGCATTCACTGGCGCGACTTCACATCGCGAAGGAGCGGCTAGCCGTGCAAACGGTGGGACGTTGTTTCTAGATGAACTGTGTGAAATGGACATAAACTTACAGAGTAAATTGCTTCGCTTTATTCAAACAGGCACAATCACCGAAGTTGGTGGAAGTACCGAGAAAAAAGTGGACGTAAGATTTGTCTGTGCAACTAACAGAGATCCGCTTGAAGAAGTGCGCTTGGGAAGATTCAGAGAAGACTTATATTATCGTTTACACGTTATCCCTGTGCATTTGCCACCATTAAGAAAACGAGGTGGCGATGTACTAGAAATAGCGCAAACGCTTTTTACCAAAGTAGCAAAAGAAGAAGGGAAATTATTTACTGGTCTAACTGATGATGCAAAGCAAATATTATTAGCAAATAAATGGCCTGGTAATGTTCGCCAACTTGAAAACGTTGTTCGAAATACGGTGGTTTTAAACAATGACCCCTGGATCACAGCGGATATGTTAACAAGCCTGATCCAAAAAGACCAAATGGTCACTTCAGTAGAAAAAGATGAGTTTTCTCAAGCGATTAACTTATCAAGTTATCCGCAGCAAGAGAACAAGGAAACTCATGATGTTTCGGCTTTTCCGCAAGTAATAGACAACCAAATTGAACCTCTGTGGCTTATTGAAAAACGCTATATTGAGCGCGCAATAGACATTTGTCATAACAATATTCCCAAAGCCGCGGCTATGTTAGACGTAAGTCCATCCACAATTTATCGTAAAATTAAAAGTTGGGAAGAAATGCATCTAGATGCATAACGTTAACTTATTTAAATGCACTTGCTCATATCTGATCTGGCAAGCAGCTTTGAGCAATTACTCTTTCGTTGGCTTGTAGGCGAAGGTTTACCCTTCGCTTAATATTCGTCATTGCAATGTATTTTTGTATGAGGGCATAAAGCGTCGACTTGAGATGTTTTTGAGCGTGAAGCCGATCTTCTCCTTGTTTATTTCTAGCTGTCCATATACAAGTTTCTTGTTTTGTTATGAAAACGAACCGATTTAGGGTAATAAACGACCGGATCGCTCGTGGATTAAGGTTATTCGCTTTTTTCAGGAAAGTTTAGGTTAAAGATTCTAAAAGCAGAAATATCAGACGGTGAAGAAATGGGCTTAGTGTTTTCAGAGTGTCAGCCAAAGCATTTACATTAGAAACTATAAAACAAGATTGGGTTAGTCAACCTAGGATTGAGCGCTGTACCTTAAGATGAATTACTTCAGCAAATAATTCAAGGTATTTAAGCAAGGCATTGATGGCAGTAGATGGCTTTTACTTCTATGAAAAACGCAGCATAAACGGCTGCAAAAGTCTGAAATAGGCATCGTCAAGTTGTTTGAGTATAGACCTCATCGAGCTGCTTAAATTGCAGCTCACCACTGTACTCTTTTAAATATAATTGATAGGCACTGTCAGTAAGTTGCTGTCGTTGATCCACACTTAAAGAAATGACTCTTTCCACTGTCTCACTCATCTTATAAACATCTTCGTGTACTATCAGGATACCATTTTTGTTATTTTCAATCACACTTGGTATCGCGCCAACCGCTGTACTCACGACCAAAACGTGCTTACTCATCGCCTCAATTAATGTCATTGGAAGCCCTTCATAGCGTGAGGTTATCAATAATATATCTAAAGTATCCCATATTACTTCTGGTGATTGTAAACCATGGTAAGTAACGTATTCGCTTGGTAAGAATTGGTTTTTTAATGGACCATCGCCAAACAAATGAAACTTTGCATGTTTAATCGTATTTAATTTTTTTGCTATATCTAAAAAGACATCAGGCCCTTTTTCATGAGAAATCCGCCCAACAAAACCGATATTTACGTGACCCGATTGAGTTTTCGAGTAATGTGAGTTTGTATCACGGTAAATGAAGTTTTTGAAAAGCTGCGCATTACTTAATTCTTTCGCTATTAATTCCGACACAGCAAAGTTTTTCGACAAAAAGCTCAACTTATTATCGAGCCAACAATACAATGACAAAAATCCGTTTGGCTTTTCACCGGCATGATAGGTAGAAACAACTTTTTTTAGGTGCAAAAACTGAGTGAGCTTAACTAAGACACCCGCCTTATAACCATGTGTATGTAAAACAGTGTTACTCGATAGTTTTGAAAGGATAGACACTAGTGTTTTGATTGACCCATTAGCAAACTGATAATCTATCCCACTTGAATTTAGACGTTCATATAAAACAGCATTATTATGATCTTTTAAAAATAAGACCGTACACGTTACACCTTTGCTTTTTAATAGTAAGCTTACATTTAATATATGCGTTTCAATCCCGCCAATTTGGCTGGAATCAACTATCATTAAAACACGATACGCCATTTATTAAACTCCTTAAAGGATAAACATGCTCAATTTGATTACATTATCACAACTAAAAACAGATGTTGGACATGACTTACATAAAACGCTATTAACGCTTTTTATAGATGAAACAGACAATTCCATAAATCAGCTTTCTGCCAAAGACATTACTACCACAAAACGCATCAGCCACAGTCTCAAAAGCAGCGCAGCCAGTTACGGTGCAGATGGACTTGCAGCTGTTTCTAAATCCCTAGAGCAAGCCTGTAAAGAGGAGCAACTTGAAGCTATTCCCTCGCTCATTGAAAATAGTGTGGCACTATGGCAAGCGCTAAAAATAGAATATGATCGTTATTTAGATTCAGTTACGTAGTTTGGTCGCTTAGATTTTCAATCGTGGCTGTACCAAGCAAATCTTTAAAAAGAGCATTTAACGAAGAAACTTCATGATAAGGCGAGGCTTCCATATCTTCTTGCGAACTTAAGTCCAATTCTAATAGCGCTTCAGGTGTTAAACTCAAGTCCCAAAATTTAAAACCAATGACTTCCTCTAACCAAGCAAGTAAATCGTCATTAGATAAGCTACCAGCAACACTTTTTTCTTTTTGAATATTCTCAATAAATACCTTCGTTGCTGAGGTTACTTCGAGCGCCTGTGCTATATCATCGACTAATAACGCGGGCAAAACGCTCGAAATAATACTACCAGGACCTATTACAACAAAATCGGCTTCTAAAATCGATTGAACAACGCCTTTTGGCGCTGACACTTTCGTCGTTAATTCGACATGCTTTGGAAAATGATTTAAGGCATCGATGGCCGTTTCACCATAGATTTCACGACCCGTATTAAGCGTTGCTTTTAGATCGGTCACTTGATCCGACATAGGGAAAATAGTTACTTGGTTACCTAACAACTGATTAAATTGCTTTACCGCTTCCGTTGCACTATTTGTCACTTGCAAAAGACCTAATAACACCAGGTTACCAAGGCTATGGCCTTCGAGTTCACCACCACTCAGTCGATGATCAAAGATGTTTCGTACCAACGCATTTTCATCGATGAGTTCGAGACAACAGCGCCTTATATCACCTAACGCAACGCAATTGTTGATGTCGCGAATAACCCCGGTACTACCGCCATTGTCGGTCGTTGCAACGATAGCGGTCAGGTGAGTATTCAATGGTTGGAGCGCTTTAAGTACGCGAGACAAACCATGCCCACCGCCAATACAAACTATTTTCATGTTAACAATCCTAAACATCGACTATGCGCTAAGTTGCTATAAATATAGCTTAAATTCTGGTAGTTTGTTAATACACAGCCTATATTTTGGCAAAGACAAGCGTACACCGAAGGTATACCAAACCTAATGCAAAAAGATGTTCTTAAAGCGCTTAGCAAAATCGCAGAATGCCAACACAGTGAAGAGGTAATTAAGGTCATTTCTTATATTGCTGAGCAATATGGCGGAGTTGAAAGGATTATCGTTTTAAAGAGAAATACGCCTGAAACTTACCAGACCTTTTGGGTTAGCGATAGCACATTTGCAAATATCACATGGCCTGTGTGTTACCTTTTTAAGCGCGTTGAATCTCTTGGCGCGCACTTTGTAAGTCGCTGTGAATCTGAAATGGAATTTTCATTACTGCCAAAAGCGCTTAAACAACATTGCAACAATACGACTGTAATGTATTTTACTCTTCAACATTGTGATTATTTAGTCTTATATACTGGTACTACAGCACTTTTAAAAAGCTTATATAATCTTGAAGAATATATATTGTTGCATCGGCTCGCCTTGTCGAAGTTAAATGACCTAGTTAGTTTTGACTATAAAACTCACCATTTTAAGGCCTTGTTTGAACAAACCTTAGCGCAAATTGAGTTGTTTATGGAGTTATCTCCAGAGTGGCTTTGGCGAACAAATCATGATCACGAATTTATTCCCCTTGATGAATACGCAAAATCACCCAAAGTTTATAGTGCTCATTTTTTAGGTTCAACGATGTGGGGAATATGCAGCCCGGATGATGCTTCTCACTTGAAAAAATGGAGCCAATTTATGTCGCTAATGGATAAACATCAAGAGTTTTTAAACTTTGAATTCGAATCGAAAAATGGGCTCTGGTATTCATTAAGCGGTAAGCCTCAGTTTAACCACGAAGGCCTTTTCGAAGGCTACTTTGGTATTGCAAAAGATATCACCTATAACAAAGAGCGAGAATTAGCACTACGCGATGCTAAGTTAAAAGCGGAAAATGCCAGCAGCGCAAAAAACCAATTTCTTGGTGTCGTTTCGCATGAAATAAGAACACCACTTAACGCGATTTTAGGGATCATGGAGCTGTTGCAAGGTACACCATTATCTGAGCAACAAAAGGAATGGCTATCGCACCTAACAACCAGTGCGTCGTTACTCAAAGGTCTATTAGGTGACATTTTAGACTATGCAAAAATAGAGTCGGGGGAAATTGACTTAACCCTCGAGATTATCGAAGTAGTGCCATTTATTCAATCAATTGCACAACAATTGCAGTTGACAAACAATCTTGAATTTATCGATTTTCAAGTTCGATTAGATGAAAATTTACCTAAATTTATTGAAGCAGACAAAACAAGACTTAGCCAAATTCTATTTAATTTGCTAAGTAATGCTTTTAAATTTACCAAGACCGGAATTGTAAGAATAAGCGCAGCTTACCAAAACGGTTTTTGTGTTTTCGAAGTATTCGATACAGGCACGGGTATAAAAAAAGACGAACTCAAAACTATTTTCGAACCATTTAAACAACATCACTTAAGCAAAAAGCGTAAGCAAGAAGGAGTAGGGCTTGGCCTTGCCATCACAAAGCAATTAGTCAAGGCGATGCAAGGTAATATCACTTGTGAAAGCCACTTTGGTGATAATACGTTATTTACCGTGACCTTGCCGTTAAAAGTAGTCAATGAACAAGCTAAAACTAAGGAAGACCAATCTATAAATCGTTTTGTGAGTTTGAGTATACTGGTTGCAGAAGACAACGTTCCAAACCAACTTTTGATCCGTGCATTTCTAGAAAAAGCAGGTCATCGTTGTGTGATAGCCGCAACAGGATCTGAAGCCCTTAATCAAATCAAGAAACACGCTTTCGATTTAGTGTTAATGGACGTCATGATGCCAGTGATGGACGGATTAGAAGCGACAGAGATGATCCGTAAAACATTAAAGCTTGATTTGCCTGTTTGGGGGTTAACAGCCAACGCGACACAAGCAGATTTAGACAGTTGCATAACCGCGGGAATGGATAGAGTGCTGACAAAACCAATATCCTATCACAATCTAATCAATACAATTCAAAGTGCATTTTGAAGAGCAAGAAAGTTAGCATCTTGCTCAATCTATCGTTTACTTAGAGTACTAGCGCCGCTAGCCAGCCAAAAATCAACAATGGAATATTGAAATGAATAAAGGTTGGAATAACGGAATCGTTTATATGATCATGTTGTCCATCAGCGTTTAATCCCGACGTCGGGCCTAAAGTAGAATCTGACGCTGGGCTACCGGCATCCCCAAGTGCGCCAGCCGTACCAACTAATGCCACAGTTGCCATCGGCGAAAAACCAACTTGTAGACACAAGGGCACGAACAGTGTCGCAATGATAGGCACTGTTGAAAAAGAACTGCCGATACCCATCGTAATTAAAAGACCAACTAACAAAATCATCGCTGCAGCAAATGGTTTATTATCACCCACAATCGCAGCGCACGTTTCAACTAGGCTTGATACTTCACCAGTTGCCTTCATAACTGACGCAAAGCCTTGGGCGGAAATCATAATAAAGCCAATCATGGCCATCATAGCAACGCCTTTAGTGAATACATCAGAGCTCTCTTCCCACTTTACTAAACCAAAAAGGCTAAACACCATAACACCGACCAAGCCACCTAAAATCATCGAGTTACTCGTATTTTGAGCGATGAGCGATGCAATAATTGCAATTGAGCCAATAACGAGTGTGCGTTTTTCATTTTCAGGCTGCGTTGATTTTGCAGCCTTCACTTCACTGTACTGATAAATCCGTTTCTTTCGATAAGTAAAAAACACGGCAATAATCAAGCCTAACAGCATCCCGAGAGCAGGGATAATCATAGCAACAGGAACATCGTGTTGAGGTAATAGTAAACCGTTCTCAACTAGATTCTTATGCAATATGGAATATAAATAAATGCCACCAAATCCGTAAGGAAGCACCATATAAGAAGTTGCTAAACCAAAGGTTAGAATACACGCAATTGCCCGACGATCGATTTTAAGTTGGCTAATAATCAACAACAGCGGTGGTATTAGGATAGGGATAAAAGCGATGTGTACGGGGACTAAGTTTTGTGACGAAATAGCGCAAGCGAGAATGATCAACATAATACCCATGGACAAATGAGTAGTATACTCAGAGCCAGCTTTATTCATTTTTGACAACAAACGGTTAGCTAATATCGTTGTTAAGCCAGATTTAGAAATCGCAACAGCAAAACCACCAAGCATGGCGTAACTAAGTGCGATTTCAGCCCCTCCAGAGAGGCCATCATTAAACGCAGCTAATGTATCATTCAGTGACAAGCCGGCGAGTAAGCCGGCGAAAATGGCACTAACCGTCATCGCGACAATAACATTAACCCGAGCTAAAGAAAGCCCGAGCATCAACACTACCCCTAAAATTACAGCATTCATTAAAGACTCTTCTTATTATTTTGTTTTATGTACTTAAGTAAAGCGTGTGCTTTTTTCAGCGAGGAAGTTGAGAGTTCAACCTGTCCATACCTAAATTCACTGTATTGTTGTTTAAAATCATTAATTTCTTGTTGGATCTCAGGATAACGTTGTTGCAAGAGAATACAAGTGTTAATTGGACTCAAATGCCTTGTATTCGTTTCTCTTTGAATGGTTTCAAATACGATAATGGCTTTGTGTCGTTTATCTCTGATCTGCCAACGAGTCCAGATGAAAAACAAAGTACCAAGCGCTAAAACAACAATAAGTAAAAGTGAAGCCGTTTTATATAGCCATTGTTGACCGAGTAGATCTGAAAAAAATTCATTTTGCCGCTGTGTATCAAATGTGACTATCCATCTTGTCCACTGATAGTCAATATTGTCTAAGAACAACTGAACATCTAATAGTAATTCGTAATGGTTCAAACCTAAAATGTTGAAGCCTAAATTATCAATAAGCTGCTGACGATAGGTATCGCTATCCAAAATAGAACCAGTCATCCTATCTGGCGCTATCCAACCCGTTGGATCTAACCTTTGCCAACGCATGCCATCAAAATACTCAACCCATGCATGTGCATCAAATTGTCTGACACTGGTGTAATTGTGTTCACTATTGAGTTTTCCACCCAGGTAACCAGAAACAATTCTCGAAGGGATATTTCCAGCGCGTAATAGAAAGGCGACAGAAGAGGCATAGTGCCCACAAAAGCCCTGTCTATTATTGAATAAAAATTCATCAATTGAATTATCTGATATAGACTGCGCAGGTGTTAGGGTGTACACAAATCTATTTTCTATAAAAAACGTTTTTAACAACGTAACAAAATTATGTACCGAGGTACTTTGTCTTTTTAGAGCGAGGGCGAGCTTACGAGCTTCCATATTATTGGCAATCGGCAAGCGAGTATAATGCTGGAATTGGTGGTCTGATAGTACTTCTTGTTTTACAGAAGTACTAAAGACTTTATATTCAAATTGATTTTTAAGACTATTATCCGTTTTAAATAGCGTACCAAATTCATTCGTATTTACTTGAGGATGCTTACTGTCGCTATAATTCAATCCGTAGAGCCACTTATTTGAAGAGGGTTCTACAATGACGCTGTAGTCTATTTCGCTATTTTTAAACTTGGCAGTATCGAAAAACATTAAATGGGATTCTCGCCACGCGTTTCCATCGAAAAAGTCATGCACAATTGCACGCCAATATAATGGTTCTAAGGGTTGGCTTTTTGACCATTTAGCGCGAAATACAAGCTCATCACTGTTTGATAATTGACTGATATTAAAGGGGTCAAGTGACTCATTCAGCCCTGTTTTAGCCGAATTTTGTGTTGGCATAGTCCAAAAGGAAGGCAATTTAGGTAAAAGTGTCACAAGTATAAAAGCCATAGGGATACAGAACGTCAGTCCAATAGCATGACGTTTAAAACGCCGTTTACTTAACGTTCTTATCGTTTGATTTTGAAGGGAAAGTAAACAAGCAATTAAAGTAATCCATTGGCTTACCACAATAAAAGCAATACCAATTGACTGTTCAAACAAAAAAGTGAGACTCGTAGTGAAAAATGAGAGTACAACAATTTTTTGATATCGCATCACACTCGGTATTTGACAAAGTTTCAGAGCAAGTGCAATCAACAATAGACTAACAAAGATAGAAAGTGATTTTGCTGTGCCGAGACTTAAAATACTGACTAAAACAGCAACCACGGTGACACTATTTAGTACACCATTTGAGATAACTTTTTTCTCGTTTAGATTCGCCCAAATTACCACAAGAAGTATCAGAGCACTATTGGCAATACCTATTTCTGTAAATAGCAACAAAAGCTGTGTAATCAATATCACAGACAAGCTTCTACGCGTGAATGTAAGATTAGAGCTCACTTAGCATTCTCCATGCTTCATGGTATTGTTCAGATGTGACACACGTAACCATCGGCTGACTGGGAAGCTTTAATTTCACAGTGTGCTTAGTTTCATATGCTGAAAGTAAGGCAGCAGTGAGATGACTGATTTTGGTTTCTTTGTCACCTTCGATAGTAAAGAAATCAAGGACTTTAGGGGAATTAGTTTCAGCGTTTTCGACGATTGGCGAGAATTCCTTTACCACGAGTTTTTTAGACTTTGCATAATGGCGCCAATAGATACGCGTTTGTGACATGCCTGGCTTAAAATGAGTAAGGCAATCAAATTCATGGTCATCTGAGATTATAGGCGAAATCTTTGAATACTTTATTGCGCCCAAACTGGGGTATACATAGATTGGTGACTCTATTACCCAATAACTCCAAACTTTTACGAGTCCGAACGGATAATAGGATTGAATTTTTAGTTTGTCGAGACAGTGCTTTCCTCGAGAGTTTATAGGTAGGACGATTTCTAAGATTGAGTTTTGGGTAACTTCATTAAATAAAGTCGTTTTTTTATTATAAATAATCTCTACACCGAGACACGTTTCTTTTGATAAAAGCGAGCATTTTAAAGTAGGGTGGTTTGGTGCAAAAGGAGGTGAAGCGTAATCGAGTTTTAGCTTGAGGCCATAAACATTATTAAAGGTAGTGATTAACGCGTAAACAAAAAAACAACTGAAAAAATAACTCGCGAGTAGTAATAAATTGTTTTGATAATTTACACCTAATACAAAAACTAAAAGAATAAAAAATAAAAACATTCCCCCTAGTTTTGAGGGAAGTATAAAAATATTTCGATGCGTTAGATTAAGCTCGTCACTACACTTATTTCGAAATAGGAATTCAGAAACGCGTTCTCGAAAACCGTTGGCCATCTTGGCTATGCTCCAATATCTATTTTCTCTAAGATATGTTGCTGAAACTCTTGAAGTGTTAGTCCTAATCGATGCGCACATACAAAGGGTGCAATCGCATATACGTCGTCTGGCGTGACATAACGTACATCATGAATAAAAGCCCAGGTTTTAGCGGCCGTAGCCATCGCAATACTTGCTCTAGGCGAGAGACCATGTCGTACAATATTTGTATTACGTGTAAATTCAACGATCCTTAAAATATAATCGACAACCACATCAGCAAGTATAGTTAACTGAGATGCCTTTTGAAGTTCAGTTAATGCTTGTGTATCAAATAGCGTTTGTTCTAAAGCACGTCTATTTGAATTATTCTCGATTAACAGTCTTTCTGCATTTCTAGATGGATACCCCAAACTAAGTCTCATAAAAAAACGGTCAAGTTGAGATTCTGGTAACTCATGGGTTCCGAATTGATCTTTTGGGTTTTGCGTTGCGATAACAAAAAATGGTTTAGGTAATTGATAGGTTTGTTTGTCAATCGTTACTTGATGCTCTTCCATAGCTTCGAGTAAAGCACTTTGGGTCTTTGGGCTCGCTCTATTCAGTTCATCCGCAAGAAGCAACTGACAGAATAGGGGGCCTTCATGGAAATCAAACGACTGAGATTTAACGTTATAAATTGAACTGCCCGAAATATCTAAAGGCAATAAATCGTTGGTAAATTGTATTCGTTGGAAGTTTAATCCAAACGTATAAGCCAAAGCATGTGCTAACGTTGTTTTGCCCATACCAGGTAGGTCTTCAATAAGTAGGTGGCCTTTACTCAACAAGCACGTTAGTGCAATTTTTATTTCGGTTTCTTTATCGAGTATGACGAGGCTTAAAGACTTTACAATCCGTGCGATGTCTTGATTCATTAAATCAGCTCTAAACGCTTCATTACCGTGTCTACTTTTTTGGCATTAAATGGCTTTGCAATAAAACCTTTTGCACCAAGCTCCCAAGTATTTTGAACGTTCTCTAAACTGTTATGACCCGAACACATAACCACATGAATATTAGGATAATGGTCGTTTAGGTATTCTAGAATGTGCGTCCCGTCTGTATCGGGTAATTCAATATCTAAAAATATCACATTAGGTTGTTTTTCAGTTATCAACGGCTTAGCGGATAAAAAGTCCTCAGATTCATAGATTTGTTCATATCCTAAATTCGACAAAATATCACTGAGGAATTCACGGATCTCAGGTGCATCATCAATGATAAGGATAGGCTCAAGAGGTTTTAAAAATTCCATACGAATATACTTCTTTAGTGAATTAACCACATACTAAGCGAACAACCCATAGACCTCAACAAAAAGATTAAATGTCCGATACCGGTTAGTATTGGACATTATAAAGAGCACAATATCGCGCACACCTTAACAGCCTATAATTTATATTATGTTAAATAATTTAAGTCGTGGACAAAGGAATACGGCATTTGTAAAAGATCAATTGTTTTGAGATTGTCGCCTTCTTTGAGATTCGACTTAACCGCATGATTTTTAATAATTTAGATTTTCCATTGAGTGGATGTTTTTATGAATATCACTGCATATTTTTTATTTCATCCACTCTTCTTTTTTAATTATATAGCAAAATGTGTTTTTACTCTTTCAACAGTATGGGACCATTTGGGTGTTTGTGGTTTGCAGACTGAATTCTGGTTTCCAAACAATCCTGTTTCATTAAATGCTTGAGCCAACGGCACAGCCTTAATCCATTCAACAGGAATGAGGTATTCAGCATCATCATCATCTAAATTAATAAAATTCGAATAGTCACCGTCAGTTTCTAATTCTAGTAAGGTTTTATTATCGTGCTTTGCAAACTGGTAATTTTCTGCTCTGGATATTTCACCAGATACTTTACCGACAGCAACAAAGCCTGTTTGAGGAACTTTCACCCATACACGATCACCAATTTCTAACATATTTAATGTATTAGAATACCAGCGACCGTGACCTGCTGAAATGTATCCATATTTCAGCGCATCGTTCCAATGACGCTCTTTACCATGTCCAAAAGATACATAAAACTCACCATTCCAAGGCTCTTTTGTAGATTTTGAGATAACACGCTCTTGAGTTTCTTCAGGAGCTATCATCCAAGCTCGACTTAAATATTGATTTGCTCCGTCTTCAAATACGTTAAAAAATACTGCATTTACAGGTATTTTAGCTTTGTCATTTAAATAGTTTATGATTCGCTCTGAACTTGCGTCTAGCGCTGACGCTACAATGACCATTTGATGGGAGCCATCAAAATTTACGTCCTTAAATGATATACCAAATTTAGACTCAAAAGCCCTATCCAAACTTTGTTCCGATAATGCGTTCTTTGTACTGTAGTCATAATATATATCAACTAGTTTACTATCATCGATTTCAACGACCTAAGATGCATAATCAAGAGCTTGAGCGACAACATCTCTGGGGGTTTTATCTCTCTTTAACTCGATAATAATAACGCTGCCACTAGCATCTATTGCAAGTAGATCTATATACTTATCAAAATCTGTACGAACTTGGCGACCAATAAGCAACCAATTAGTATTCAAAATTGAAATATCCGCAACAATTTGATCTTCTAATTGTTGCTCACTTTCTAATGTAATAGTTTTTAATTTTGTTGGTTTTTCACCAATTTTCCAGATGCCCTGCTCTATAGCCATTTATATTTCCTTTTAACCTCAACTCAAAAATTACCATTTTTATTGTCATACCAAAATGCCAGAGCAATTATTATCGCGTAAATCACACCAGCACCGTTTAAAAATGGTCAGCCTAGAAAAAAGACCATAATCAAGGGGGTAATTGCCAAGAATATTTTGAACATTTTCAATTCCTTTAGTTAAGCAGCTCTATTCTTTTTAAAATTCTCAGCTTGTTCAAAGATCTCTTTATACACTTCATCACGATCAACTGGCGGGTAGCCAAATCTAGCAAGCAACATGATCAGGTCTACCTTTAGCTCAGCCTTGATATCATCACGCTGGCTCCAATCGGTGTACTTCGCCTTATCATCAACAACATCTTTTACTGCTTTTGCTAAGTCGAGAAGCTTGTCTTCTGGGTATTGAAAATCATACTTAATCGCCAGTGCCAGCAAAATATCATAAAATGCTTTCTCTTCAAGGTTGATGCCCATATCTTCAAACGACCCCATTTCAGATTTGAGATCTTGGTACATATTGATGATTTCATCTGAGAAATCTTCAAGAACCTCACTAACTAATACGTCTTCTTCTTTACGCTCGTTATATTTATCAACTAGTGATTTAAAGCGCTCAGAGAAATCGACAGCCTTGAGTTTATTCACCTGTTTAAACTCACCAATAGCCTTTGCTAGCATCTGCTGAAGCAATTTGATTTTGGTATTAGGTAACTTAATTTTTTCGATTTTTGCTAAGTAATCATCATCGAAAATATCAACACCATCTTCGCCTTGGCCTAGCTTAAATATCTCTTCCACACCATCACTTTTAAGTGCATCAGAAATCATCTCACGTACTTTAGCATTCATTTGTGCTGTATCAGGCGCATTACCTTTTGTGAGCTTGTACACAATAGAGCGAACAGCTAAGTAGAAGTGAACGTAATCTCGTTCCTTTTGCGATAGCTTTTCACTACCGCAGCATACGTCATAAGCCGTTTTTAAGCGTTTGACTAATGCCATAAAACGGTGTTCAAGTTTTTGCGTTTGCAATACGAATTCAGCGGCATTATTCAGGCAATTAAGTTGAGCAACTGGTTGCCCAGTAAAGTATGGTGATTCATCAAATTGATGCGTTAGCTTGCCCAGCAAGTCTAAATGGTCCTTAACAACAATGATTGACTGCGCGATATCCTCAAAATTGGTTTCATCTGTTTTTGAATACATTGCTAACGCTTTATTCATCTGCGTTTTGATACCGATGTAGTCAACAACTAAACCTTTGTCTTTACCCTCAAATTTGCGGTTAACACGCGATATGGTTTGAATTAAGTTATGGCGTTGAATTGGCTTATCGATATAGATGGTATCGAGGAATGGCACATCAAATCCTGTGAGCCACATATCAACCACAATGGCGATTTTGAAATTAGACTTTTCATTTTTAAATTGGCGATCTAGCTCTTTACGATACTCTTTGGTGCCGAGTAAATCCCATAGTTCTTTAGGATCGTCTTTACCACGAGTCATCACCATCTTGACTCGTTCCATTGGTTTAATTTTTTTTCGCTCTTGCTCGGTTAATTTAACACCTTCCTCACATTCAAGTACTTCAAACCACGCAGGGCGAAGATCTTTTAATTCTTGATAAAATAAATAAGCTACTTCACGGGCAGAACTTACAAACATAGCTTTACCTTTTAAGGTAGAGCCTTCTTCAATGCGTGACTCATAGTGAGCAACAAAGTCTTTGGCTAACGCTCTTATACGATCTGGGTCGCCAAGAATCGAAGTCATGTTTGCTGAAGCCTTCTTACTTTCTTCTATCTGATGTTCATTACTACCTTCATCAGCACACTGCTGATAATAAGCTTCAATTTCTTCCAGTTTAGCGTTATCTAAAATGACCTTTGCCGCTCTACCTTCATAGACGATACGAACAGTGATCTCATCTTTAACAGATTCAGTCATGGTATAGGCATCAACCACTTGACCAAATACATCTAGCGTTGCATCAACTGGCGTTCCTGTGAAACCTACAAATGTTGCACTAGGTAGAGACTCATGAAGGTACTTGGCAAAACCATAAGTTTTCTTGATGCCTTTTTCAGTAATACGAACTTTCTGATCCAAGTTTGTTTGACTGCGGTGCGCTTCATCAGAAATACAAATCACATTACTTCTATCAGTCAGTAGCTTAGTATCTTCGGTAAACTTATGGATGGTTGTTAAGAAAACACCACCACTGTTACGGCCTTGCAATAATTCGCGTAAATGGTCACGGCTTTCAACAGCTACAACGGTTTGATCACCAATATACGTTTTTGCATTAGAGAATTGCTGAGATAGCTGATCATCCAAGTCAGTTCGGTCAGTAATTAACACAATAGTTGGGCTTTCAAACTCAACACTTTTCATCAATAAGCGAGACAAAAACTGCATGGTAAAACTCTTACCACAGCCAGTTGCACCAAAGTATGTACCACCTTTACCATCTCCATCTGGCTTGCGTGCTAGCTTAATATTGTGGTGAAGCTTTCTAGCCGCATAGTACTGCGGATAGCGGCAGACAATTTTTACTTCAGCCTTTGACGAATCAGGAAAATAAATGAAGTTACGAATAACGTCACGCAGGCGAGCTTTATTAAATAATCCCTGCAACATAGTATGCAGCGAATTGATTCCATCTTTTTCTATCGATTCATTGCCCGTTACCTTGCGCCAAGCGTAGAAGAATTCATAAGGTGCATATAAGCCACCCATTTTGTTGTTAACACCATCGCTAATCACACAAAAGGCGTTGTAAACGAATAGAGCGGGAATGTCCCTGCGATAACGAGTATTTAACTGAACATAAGCATCATGAATTGAAGCCTCTTCTTCACGAATAGCGCTCTTAAATTCGAACACCACCAAGGGCAAACCGTTAATGTACAAAATGCCATCAGGAATGCGCTTCTCGCCATCAGCGCCCTCAATCTCAAGCTGGTTCACTATCTTGTATATATTGGTGTCATTGTATGTGGCAGTCTGCTCTGCTACTTTCGGTAGTTCTGCGGTTACTTCCTTTACTAAATCAGGTAATAGGCTTTGAACAACGTTGGTGTAATCGACTAATTGGATATAGAGATCTTTTTGCGTGTGGTCTTCGCGTTTTAACAAAAAGCCATCACTTAACCATTTACAGAAAGTTTTATTACTGTCGTACAAGTCACTAGCAGGCAGTGATTCTATTTGCTTGATGATTGAATCGATTTCACCAGCAGTAATATTGTCTGCTTGATACTTATCAGATAAGAACTGGCGTATGTCATCCTTAATCAAAACTTCAGTATTGCTACGAGTAAGCTCATTACCGGGTACGTAAGGAAAACCTTGTTTACCAAGTAATTCAATAATTGCCGCTTCTAGCTGTGCTTCTGTAAATTTCATTAAAATGTCCCTACTTAAATATTCCTTTTAGCTTTTCTAAAGAGCTAACTGTTTTATCAAGCCCTTCATGCGCAGGCGTTTTATCACCATGTTTTTTATCCAGAGTATCTGACGCATTTGCAGCAACAGCATCAATAGCAGCCCCAAGAAGTTTTTCTAGTAACTCTTCTTTTTTATCCGAATGGAGGTTATCAACCTGATTTTTAAAGTTTTGATAAGACTTAGCTAATGCTTCTTTATGAGAATACTCTTGTTGCAAGCGCAGTGCTTCACTGCGTCTTTTTGAAGCGAATAAAGCCAGCCATAATACAGGTAAAATAATTGGCAATTTATGTGTAAGGTTGCTCAGTAAGTTTTTGTAGTCTGTTACATCAATAAATTTAATGAATGAATCTGCTGTCCAAACACCGTCAATTATTGAAATAAAGGCTGTTAATGATAGTACTGCTATAGATACATAAAATAATCTTGAATATTGCTTTATTGGCTTAGTAAAAGACTTTCTCATCGCCCTATAAGCAGCGGCTAAACCAGCACTAGTAGCTCCCGGTAATAGTTCTTCAATTTGTTCATTTAAAGCGTTATACCTTTCTTCTTGCTTAACTTTAAAGGCATCCAGATCTTTTTGTCTAGATGTGATTTCTGCCTTTAATCCGCCAACCAAATTACCTTCTTCATCTTCTTTACCCCTGACATCCTTATAGAAGCTCTGAAGGAATGACAATTGCTTTTCAGTCTCGCGCAACAACTCTCCAATGGATTCAGCATCGTTCTCAGCTTCAGATTTTGCGGTTGCGACTTGAGTTTTAATGGAGTCACTGCCACTCTCAAGCAACTCAGTATGATAGTCGCTAATTTGTAAATAATACTTCTCAAGCTTTGTCACCATTTCATCAATTTTGGCCTGAATGGCATCTTCTGTTTCAGTACCTTCGAAATACTGTTTCCTTAAACCTTCAACTTCTTCGTGAGTTTCTTTCAGTTCTTGAAATTGCTTTTTAAATTCAATTTTTTCATCTCTAAATTCATCTGAGACTTCTTTAAACTCCCGGTAATACTCAAGAGCTTGGTGCTTAAAATCTTCTAAACCCTGAGAAATTGATTTTTGATAGCTTCTAAAACCAGCATGGGCTGCTTTTGCAGCTTTACCTGATTCAACTACATAAGGTCGTACATAAGTAAGCAAATTATCAGCATTGCTATTGGCATTAACTATATGTTGTATATTCCTATTGCTTTTAAAGGAGCTAATTTCATTTAAACATGGCTGACATTGATTATTAAAGTTATTCCATGTGGAAGCTGGAACAAGCTCAGGGTCGATTGATTCAATCATTTGCTCTAAATAGCCAATCACTTTACTCAACCTAGCTACTTCTTCAACATCAGTAATAATACTTTCGTCATCAACTTTTGTTTCTTTTACTAGCTCTTTCAATTGCTCCCAAGTTGTTTGAAATGGATGATTATCAAATTGTTCTTGCCAACGACTCATTATGCAACTTCCTTATTAATTGTTATTTCACCTGAAATTAATTTTGGCAATAAATAATCTCTAGTTTCAGTAAGTGAATTAGTTTGTTTTATATTTTCAGTTATCTTGTCATAATTTGCTTTAGCGATTGCTGTATAAGCATCTATTGCAGGCTTGGAAGGAACTACGAGTTTAATGCTTCTAAACGTCTTTTTGCTAATCTCCGCAAACGTAGTTCCACCTGAAATACCTTTGATTTCATCCATAATTGATTCTAGAAACAGCATCGTATATTCAGGTGTTAAGTCCTTTTCACACTGTAAGGCAATATAACCCTGATTAATTGCTAAAGGCACTTTTGCGAGTGCCAAGTACCCGACAGGTGCTCTAGACGACATCAACACAGTATCAACAGGTAATAAGCCAGAAGTAATTTTGGCTAAACCAGCTTCTGTTATCTTACGGCTTGTATCTAATAAAATTTTTGAATTATTCCCAGACAAGTCTTTTGGCGATGTCCAGTGAATATCACCGCCTTCCCAAAAATCAGGATTTTTTGTACTTGGTGTAGAGCCACCATGTATACCAAATTCATCTCCTGTGCTAGAAACTGTCCAGCCTTTAGGTATCCAGCCTTCGATACCAATACTTGGCTCATCGGTTTGCTCAAATTCGCTTGGGAATAATGCGCGGATATCATCTGGCAACGGTTTGAAGTTTGGTAGCTGTTGTGCCTGTTTTCGCTGTTCTGCTTTGTTTTGCAGTGCTTCAGGAATATCGCTGCCAGCGGCAAGGGCGTTGTCGATTACAGGATCAAAATCAACAAACCAGCTTTTAAATAACGCCTGCGCCATTTGTTCTAAGGTTTGGTTTGTTTGGTGGATTGACTTTATTTTCTTGTCAAAGCTTCTTAATAATTTTGATGTCTTATTTTGATAATCTAAAGAAGGGATTCGAATTGGTAATTCTTTTAACGCTTTACCCGTTAAATGTTTAATAGTTGTCCCTGTGAAATAGGCATCAAGTAAACCATTTCGACCACAATGCAAGAACCAATAGTAAAGATACTCAGAATCCAAGCCACCTTTAGCTCTAACTCTATGAAGTGCTTTTTGAATTTTCATATTTGGCAAGTCTTCTTCCCAAATAGCGCATCGTCCCGGCTCTCCTCCTTCACATATAATTAAGTCACCTGCTTGAATTCCATAACGGTCATTTTCGTGTTCTTCAAATTTCATTTGAGCGAGATCATCTAGCTCAAAACTTCCCCATCGAACATTACTGTTGCCAAGGTAAGGTTGAAAGTCACCTTTATTCTTATTTTTATCAAGCATTTTTCCTAGGCAAGAATCAACGTAGTCACCAAGCCTTGCCTCAATCCATTTATCTGCCATAGCCTAACACCTCCAAGTTTTGACGAATTGCTTTATCTAACTCTTCAGCTTGTTCCATTTGGCTATATAAGGTCTGACTTAATTCTTTCATTTTAACTTCAAAAGGAATGCCATCATCTTCTAATTCAGCAGCACCAACGTAACGACCCGGTGTTAATACAAAGTCGTTAGCTTTAATTTCTTCTAATGTGGCTGACTTGCAAAAGCCTGCGATATCTTGGTATTTGCCATCTTTTTTCTCACCTCGCCATGCGTGATACGTTTTGGCAATTTCAGCGATATCGTCTGTGGTTAATTCTTTATGAACACGGCTGACCATAGTGCCCATTTCACGGGCATCGATAAACAAGGTTTCACCTTGACGGTCACGATAACCAAGTTCGGTATTCTCTTTTTTGCTTTTGGTGATAAACCACAAACAGACAGGAATTTGCGTGGTGTAGAAAAGCTGCCCCGGTAGTGCAATCATGCAATCAACCAAGTCGTTCTCGATAATTTTCTGGCGAATTGTGCCTTCACCACCAGTATTAGAACTCATTGAACCATTGGCTAGTACAAAACCTGCGGTGCCGTTTTCGCTCAGCTTTGAGATCATGTGCATGATCCACGCGTAGTTAGCATTGCCTGTTGGTGGCACTTCATAGCCTGACCAACGAGGATCGTCAACTAGCTCGTTGTCTGCACGCCATTGCTTCTGGTTGAACGGTGGATTACTTAAAATAAAATCGGCTTTTAAATCGGGATGCTGATCTTTAAAGAAAGTGTCACCTGCAACATCACCTAAATTACCGTTAATACCACGCACAGCAAGGTTCATTTTGGCTAATTTATGAGTTGTGCTTGTGTATTCCTGCCCATAAATTGATATGTTTTTCTTACTGCCTTTGTGGCTATCAATAAACTTAAGCGATTGAACAAACATACCGCCACTACCACAGCATGGGTCGTATATCTTACCTTTGTAGGGTTCAAGCATTTCCGCAATCAAGGTTACTACCGATTTTGGTGTGTAGAATTCACCACCACCTTTACCTTCGTTTGCAGCAAATTTACCTAAAAAGTACTCGTAAACACGACCTACCAAATCTTCTTCGGTCATATGACATTCGTTGGCAATCGTGTCGATGTTATTGATGGTATCGATAAGTGCAGCAAGCTTGCTTACATCAAGCCCTAAACGTGAAAAGTAGTTATCTGGTAATGCGCCTTTTAGTGATGCATTGTTTTTCTCCACCGTATGAAGTGCAGTATCTATTTTTACCGCGATGTCATCTTGCTTGGCTTGTTTTTGAATAAACGACCAACGGGCTTCTTCTGGAAGATAAAACACATTGTCTTTGGCATAAAACTCAACCATATCAACGTAGTCACCCATTCCATCGGCAATTAGCTTTTCACGTTGCTTTTCAAACTTATCGCTAATGAACTTTAAGAAGATAAGACTCAGTACAATATGCTTGTATTCCGATGATTCAACACTGCCACGAAGCTTATTTGCCGCATCCCATAGCGACTCTTCGAATCCGATTTCTTTCTTGTTAGCTTTTGCCATGTGTCTAAATTCCTATAAATCTTGAAATCCGGGGGCTAAAGTCAAATTCCCTGCCCCAGATATTAAATGTTTGTTGTTGAGATAAAGCTGATATTCATTGCCGTTAAGGTCTGCATTGTTTGAACAATCCACGTTCCAACGTCTTAACAAATAACCAGTAAGCGCAGCTCTTGCTTTAATTGTCATACTGCCGTCTACCATGCCGTAGTCGAGTGCAATTGCAGTAGGATATTGAATATTCTTTGGATGTGGTACTAGCTCTAGTGAAATGAATGTATTCCAATCGGTATCTTGTTCTTTGCTTTCGTGCTCTTTTGATAAATCAGACATCACTGTTGCTTTTGTAATCCGAGTTAATACAAAGTCGCGAAATTCTTTTGATTTTCTGCAATAAGCACGAACATGCCAGCGAAGGCCGTTATCTACAATCGAATGCGGAACGATATCTCTCGAACCCGAACCGCTGCTTAGAGATGTATAAATAATATTGACTACTTTGTTTAGAAATATCGCTTGAGATATTCGAGCAACGATCATCAAGTCAGGAACATTTAAAGCACTTGGAGCTTCAACCGGAAATTTTGTATCGCTAATCGCATCAAATCCATCTGATATCTCATTGGCGAGTTTTACTAGTGTCTTACGCGGGTCATGATTGAAGAGTGGTTTAAACTTTGACTCTACAACGTACTGTTTTTCAGTTGTGTTATACGTGAGGTTTTTAGGTGCTAACTGTTTATAAAGAGCTAAGTCTCTGGAAGCAGCGGCAGTACCGCATTCGAAGCGTTGTATAATTTCGTTACGCGTTACTGAGCTTGTGAACATCAATTTAAAATCAATGAAAGCGAGACGTTGTTTTTGTGCGTAATTGACGTTTTCTAGTTCCATCTAACTTATTATACTAATTACGTATTTGAGCTAGTGTGTATCATTTTGATAATCACGTCAATGTCCAGATAAAAGAAAAGGGCCAGTTAAGTCCTTTTCGTTTATCTTTTGACTAAGAGAGATATTTCATAATCAAAATATCTCGTGGATTCATCAATGTTTGCCGCATTTTGAGCCAATCTAAACCAGACAGCGTAACGTACTCTACCTCACCGCAACTCACATATTGAGAGCCGGATTTTGTTATAAATCGAGTGTTTTGATTAGATGAAATTTGAATCGGTGATGAAATCACAACATCATCATGCGAAAACCTTAGTGTTTCATCGAGTTCGACAAAGCCGTGAAGTACTTGCGCCATTTCTATCAGCTCTCCATCTTGTTTATCTACAACTGACACAACAGTTACTTCACGGAGATATGTTTTTAATGTGTCGATCTGAAAATCACTATATTCAGAATTAGATTGATTATTATCTATATGTTCCATGTCGCTTACCTCTTCTACTTGAACATTAAGTTTTATAGAAGAGGTAGCCAATCTTGTCATTATACAAATATGTATAAAAACAATAGGTTGAGAGTTAATTCATTGATAATGAATGACAATTATTCTTAAATTTTTTTCATTAATTTGTCGAATAACTGATTCGTGTTACTTTGAATTAAAGTAAGTTCGTCAATTAACTCATCAATCGAAGTTGGATCTATAATCTTTTTGCTTCTGCTTATGTAAGCTGCAACGTTTAAAGAGAAATTAGATTCATTTGTGGTTTCATCAATCAGACTTAACTTTTCAATTTGCCCATTGGTTATTACTTGGCAAATGTCAGGAATGTTTTTCCGTGCAGCGAGAATATTTGCTATTTCATCTTCACGAATTAGTCTGTTGCGCTTGATATCACGATTGAAATAAGAAGATGCATCAATGAACACAATATCATCGGTTTGTTTATTTTTACGAAGAACTAAGGCGAACAAATCAACTGTTCTTGCACTTATTAAGCTAGTGGGTAGCTGAATAATTGCATCAACGAAATTGTTTTCAATAAGGTATTTGCGAGACTTAGCCTCTTCTATACGTTGCAATGCGCCTCGCCCTACAAATGCTATTGCAATGCCCGTTTCGTTAATTGACCAGATGAGGTGTTGAAGAAGTGCATGATCGTTATATTGAGATGAAATTATATCCAGATCTATTCTTTTGGGGTCATAGTGGCCGCTCAACGATCCGCCTTCTCTAGACTTTTTGACTTTGGCACCCGATGATTTTCTAATGGCAGTTGGCTCATATAGTGCAAACGCTAAGTCAAAAGCAGAGGGTTTTATAAATGGAGTACTATTGAGTGAATAACTCTGGCTCACTACACAATCGTCATTCCCGGCTAGCACAAACTTGTGTACAAGATAGTAAGGGTTTTGAAGCAGACTTTCAGTAGTAAAGTGCCAATGTGGGTTTAATTGCGCGAGATAATTGCTCAACTCACCTGTCGAAGCCATTGCATCATATACAGCTAATTCTTCATTACTTTTTACGATACTTGCTATCAATCTAGAAAAATCATCGGGCCGCAGTTGAAAATCAAAACCTTTCGCATCACTGTGGATCAATTCATAAACTTTTGGTTCTTGCAACAATTTAAGAGTTTGTTCGTATAATGTAATTGATTCGAAACGCGTCAACTTACGTAAGTCAAACGCTTCTTGTATCTCATAGAATCTACTCAGGAGCTTATTGATTTTTGCATCATTACAATGAGTTATTGCTTGTTTTGCAACTAACTGTTCAGATTCAGTGAAATCAAACTTTTCAACGTCAATTGACTTAATATCATCAAAATCTTGTAGGTTCGTTAAGAACCTCTGGTATTTACCTTGCTCTGTGATGGCAAGTAACTCAAAAGTTAACAGGGCTAGAAAAGAAAGTCTTTCATCTAAATTGGCTGGCAACAAATCGCTGTCTTTATAAGCCTCTACAAATTTTACTGCTAATTCGTTAGTCATCATTGCTTCACCATCTCAGTTATTAACCCGGCTACTTGGTTTTTTCTTGCTTCTATTAGTTGATGATATTTTTCAAATTCTTCATTTACGCTCAATATATACTCAATGAAATTCGTGCCATTTTCGTCAGAAAGGTCAGGTATCGGAAGCTTCTCTATTGTCGCCTTGCTTAAAGTGCTTTGATAATTCCCACCAGAGTTTGCGTTTAACCATTCCCTAGCAAAATCAGACTCTAGATAAGCCTTTAGGAAGCTACTAGTAATGTTGGCAAATTGTAATTTCGGTTTGATTACCAAAAAATGTTGGGTACATATAACTTTCTCCGGCACATTTTTTAGTAAAACTAAATGTTTTTCTTTCCCCTTAGCAATCATGATCAAATCTCCATCACTTAGACAATCCACTTTTCTAGTTGTGTTTAATTCAGTCTGAGTTAATTGCTCAAAATCAACGGTTGCTTTGCCTTTTTCAAAAATAACATCGCCAATCTGGATCACCTTGTAGCCTTCTTTATCAGCCTTTTTTATGGCCCCTCGGAAAGAACGCCCTGTTGAAATGTCTGCATACTGTGAGAGTTGTTCGTTTTTCATTTTATTATCAAACTCATATTTACATACTGAGAAATGTAGCATTTATTCTTGACAGATTCAAAATCTTTGATCAATACTAAATGCACACTATGTAATGCAGTATAGTTAAGGAGGTTACCAGTGTGCCAAATAATCAAAGAAGACAGAGCGATTTCTCTGGAAAACAAACCCGCTATTTTCCGTCAATTAAGACTGGCTTAACATTTAAGTTAGATTCAGAAGCAGAACGCACTGCGGCAAAATATCTAGAATTTGATGACAATGTTATTTCGTATCGAGCACAGCCAGCATCTGTCAAACCAGACCCTAATAAACCGTTAAGTCGATATACAGTTGACTTTGGTGTCTTACTCATTGATAAAACAAGAGAGTTAAGGGAACTAAAGATGGATTATCAGTTTGATGATCCAGACGTTTCGTTACGTCTTGATAAAGTTGATGAACGTCTCATGATGAGATACAGCCAAAAACTTGTTCGATGGAAATATAGTGATATCGACAAAGGTTCAATGGTCAGTAATTTACAACGTTTTTACCCTTACCGCAGGTTTGACTTAACTAGATTTGATCTAAAAAAAGTCGGAAAACACCTAAGGACAGTGCAAACACTGGACGACTTGTTTGGTGTGGTTTCCCATTTTAATGCCCCTCCCTCTTTTCCCTTTGCGCTTTTGGCTCAAAAAAAAGTTGTTTTTGATTTTGAATGTGAGTTTCTCCCAAGCTCTCCAGTGGAGGTGAACCTATGAATTATTTTGATCTAAAGGGTACAAAGATCATTTATGGCTCACAAAAAGGTGTGATTTTAACCGTTTTGGAAGATGAGCCACATATTGTGTTAATTCGGTACGAAAACGGAAAGTTAGGCGAGTTTGATTATGAGGACTTTTTGACGCTGCATTCTAATGGAGTAATAAGACTTCTGAAACAATGTAATAAAGCAGTAAATGGTTTTCGCATTTCAAAAAAACATATGAAAGAAATGGAAATGCGTGAAGCATATATATTGCCGATGCTCCGCCACGATAAATGCCACAGCCCAGAAATACGAAAACAGATAGTAACATCTGTATTTGCTACAAGAAATGATTTAGAGAGACCGGGAGATTCGACTGTTAGCCGATGGGTGCGCGATTATCTAGAGCATGATTGCGATATCAGAAAACAAGTTTTAGGAAAAAAAGGCCGAGGAACAGGGCTGACTCCTGAAATGGAGTCTCTTATTGATAAAGTAATACGAAAACATTACTTGAAGCGTGAAGGGTTACACAAACGTGGAACTTACAAACAATTTGTCGCTGTGTGTAAGCGAATTGGCTATGACTACATCCCGCCAGAGAGAACATTCACAAGAAGAATAGACAAAGTTTGTCCAAAACTTGAGACAGAAAAACGAAAAGGAATTAGTGAAGCAAGAAAGGAATTCAGACTAGTAACAGATGTAAGAGATTACCTTCAGTTTGGCGAAGAATATCAAGTCGATACTGCGCACTTCAACCTCGGTATTATTGAATATTACTTAGATCGTGTTTATTACATCGGTACTGTGAGTATCAACTTTGTTTTTGAACCGACAAGTGGAAGTATTCCGGGGTATTCAATCCAAATTGGACAAAAAGGTGAGCAAAGTGGTTTTGTTGTTAATGCCATAACTCATGCTATGTCAATAAAACATGACCCCAATTATGTCCAAAGTGGAATTCCAAGAAGAATTTTAATGGATGCTGGCGCTGGCTATATTGCTCAATCTACACGTTCTTTTCTTGAAGCTGCTGGATGTGAATTTGACGTTACACCCACCCGCTCTCCTTGGCTTAAAGGTGCAGTAGAGAGACTGATACGACATGTGAGAGATAATTTTTTCCGTGGTATTAAAGGTTACCTTGGAAAGTATAACCCGGATGAGTATACGGATATATCGGTAAAAAAAGCGGCTCACCTCACAATCGAACAATTTCGGACGATGTTTGCAAATTTCATTAAGGAATATCACAACACTAAGCTTGATAGACTTAATGGACTTACACCTAATCAAGCGTGGAAAAAAGGATTCAGATCTAACCCTTTGATGGATATTGATGATGTCCCTGAATTGAGGAAATACAAAGGGGAGCTTGTTAAAGGTCGTGTGCTTAACAAAAATCAAGGCGTCTTTCATTTGGGAAATTGGTTCAATTCAACAGAATTACAGCAGTTATATTTTAAAATGCGTAAATCTAAGAAGTTCAAGGAATACAAAGTGGACTTTTTAGTTGATCCTTTGAACGCTGATGACGTTAGCGTAATAGTCCCTTCGGTTATTTCAGGTGACCCGCTAAATATTGAGCTAATTACAGCTAATAATACTCGCAGAGTAAATGGTAAGTCGTTCTCTCAATTAAGAGCGGCTGACAAAGGCGTAGAAATTCTTGATGGCGCGACTGTTTTCGTAAGTGATGAAAGTGAATGGACAACCTACAGAGCACCAAGAAAAACAGGAAGCCTAATTAATATTAATGCTGATCCGGTTACACCTGAAGAAGCTGAAATCGAGTTGGCTACTATGGTTGGAGCTAACACTAATCAGCAGCCAACTGAAAAACGGAATGAAGATAATAGCCCTACGAAAAAAGAGGAGCCGTTGAATGAAGTAGAAAAAGACACAAACAATTATGGAGTTAAAAAATTATGGTAGACATCGATTTACAAGACCTATTTAAACCCAACACAAACGATCACGTAAAATTCTTTAAAGATAAACACTTTTTGTACCCACAAATGACTGAAGCAATAAAACATATTGCACAGGTCGTTCAGTTGAGCCACGTAAACGCAAAAATTGTAGCAATGGTTGGCGAAGCTGGTGTTGGTAAGTCAGCAATTAGTAAAGAAGTCAAAAAGCTTCTTTCGAGCGACTCTTCGCTTAAACATCAGTGTGTTTACACAGAGCTTGTTAGTAGAACATACGGTAAAGGTATTTATGATTCTCTGTTAAAAGCAATGGATATAAGCGTCCCTGCTAGCTACAAAGAAGAAGACTCATTAAATCATTTATGCAGACTTACGAAAAAGTATGGGACTAGACTGTTTATAATCGATGAAGTGCAACATGCTCTACCACATAACGCTGGAGCAAAAACAATGGAAGTGGCGAATGCACTCAAACTTCTTAAGGATAGAACCAACGTTTCAATTTTGTTAGTTGGACTTAATAGTGTTAAGAGCCTAATTACTAATCAATTTCATGTTCGAAATTCAGATGACAAGAAAGCAGAAAAGCAAGTTGGCAGACGTTCTTATGCAACTATCCAGTTGCGCTCTGTTGGACTTTATAAGAAAAGTCAATTGCATCAGATCCTAAACGGCTTTTCTATCTTGTTTGCTGACATAAAAGATAAATTTGACGTATCCATTATCGATCTTAACGATGTTGAATTTGCTACCCGTATGTGGGTAGCGTCTGAAGGACTCATTGGTTACATGGCCCCGATTTTTGAAAATGCGTTGTTGCAAGTAAAACCCGGTGAACAAATAACATATGAGACCTTAGCTAAAGCTTATGAAACTTGTAATACAAATGATGAAGAATCTGCATCACTTTTTGCCGCAGAGATGGGGGTTAATCCATTCACCTGTGATGAAAAGGAGTTGGACCAGTTGAAGAAGGTAATTCGCGCTAATCAAATTGCTGTAAGTGCTGAGGATGCAGCGTAATGACAGTAATTAAATCTAATCAGGACCCTTCTTATATTACAGCAATTGTTGCTGATGAGGCGTGTTATACAAACTCGCAGGATTTACTTTCCGCAAACGGCAGAAGTCAACCAAAACAATTCCGGGGACGCCTTGATGAGCATCGTCAAAATATCAAGATGCTCTCAGGTGAAGATATCGAGTTCGAGTTAAATGGTGTTGTTGAACATGATAAGTCCCGCTACTTCAAATCCATCATTGGAAATGATTTGAAAATTTGTTTAGATTGCGTGAATGAATCAAGTTGCCCGATTCAACACTCGTACATTTATAGTACGCATTGCTCCAAACATGACACCAAGCTCATCTCATATTGTTCTTGTGGTCATAAATTTTCTTGGGACCATGCTCTCATAAATGGTCAGTGTAGCAGTTGTGCTGAAACATTAATGCCCACTCATGAGCCTGTTTCTGCGCATCAGACATTCATTGAAAGCGCCAATGTTGGAGAAAGATCTGATATTATTTGGGATTTGTGTTGTGCAGCAAGCTATATACTAAGACCAATTGATAGTTCCCCGGAATTGATTCATTACGACAAAGTACCAGCAGACATAAGCTTGTTTGAAAGAGCCTATAGTTTATTAACCGATGAAACAGCTTTTAGCAAATGGTCTCATGAACTTGCCTTTAACCGTCATAAATTTTCAGAAACGCTAGGAACTTACGCTGTATTTGCGCCAATAGAAGAATTTAAGAAAAAACTCAAAGGCAACTGGCCTGTTTTAGATTTTTATCTTCCAACTAATCCTGAAAAACCTTCTAGTAGCGAATGTTTCGAGTTTGGTGTTGAATACTTCCCGTTTAGGCCAAAGTGGAAAAGACATGGCTTGACAGATTCAGAACAAAACCAACTTGCTAGGGATAAGGCTAATTTAACTACAATTGCTGATGTAATTGGTTTAGACGTTAATCAAACTTCTGAATTTATGAATAATATTGACGTAAAACCATTAAATGGCCACAAGAAAAATGGAAACTTATTTTACAACTTAGACGAGTTAAAAGACTGTTTTTCGAATTGTCAACACTCTGCCCCTGAAGGTGACTTGCTTCTTGCTAGAACATTAGATGAACAGTTATCTTCATTTATGACTGATCGAAGTGATATTCTCGGTTGGTTTTATCACAAAGAGCTGAATGGTTTTCTGATTCGCAATGATCGCCCAATCTATGAGCGGCTAAAAGTTAGTCCTATCAGTGCCCTCAAACATATGTTTAAGCACTTGAACCAACGTGGCAAATCGAAGATTAGTTATGACGAGGCGCTCGAAGTTTTTCAATTAACTGATGCTGATATCAAAGAGTTAAATAAAAATGGAAAGCTTTACTCTCTCAAATGGCAACAGTCGTTAAAAAGTTACTATTTAGTGGAAGATTTTTTGAAGATTGATAAACAAAACTTTAATTTTAGACGCTATTGCTCTCTCAGAAATTTAGACTTCGAATTTGAAGTTAATAAGCTAAAGAAGCTCAAAATTGAGGCTTTGTATGGGACGTCTATTTATCAGTGCCGATACCAAGTCTTGTACGCGCTTCGTTATAATGAGTTAACCCTAGCAAGAAAAAAATCTGAAAAACCTAAAACCCCACCTTCAAATCCTCTGTGGTTTACGCTCGGAATTAAGCCTCTTCGCTAAAATACAAAAGCCCCAAATCGGGGCTTTGACATTTTCTGCCACACTATATAAACTCAATGTAATTATTAAAAATAACTAATAAAATCCGGTAGATAGATATCATATTAATAGTCTAAATAAAGATGGATATCACGTTATTTGACTAAAAGTGCATTTCTGAATCTCACGTTAAATGATCAATCCCGCATCAGCCGTGGCTCACCAATCTCATATTATTTTTCTATATACACACTAATGATTGTCAGCACACGTATCTGCATTCTTGCTATGGCAATAATGATAATCTAAATAGTACTGCTCTTTTTCTGGTTTAATGCCGTGTTGAATAAAGTTATACAACAACTCAGTACTTACCATGCCCATTTCAAATGGTTTTTGACCTAGATTAATTGAACCTAAACCCTTCGCTAATGCGTCAAGTTGAATCACTTCAGTATCGGCAGAAACAATTCTAAGTTCGCCATGGGCAATTCTTTTTTCGTAAGGCTGCAATTGCGCTATATAGCGAGGATTAAATTGCGCAAACCCTGCAACCGCTAAAAATAAAGGCGGTTTCTTATCATCAACAAAGTTCATTAGTTGATCTAAAGCATCTTCACGACGCCCTAAAGTAAATAATGGACATCTATCAATTTCACGCCATCCGAAACGCCCATCCAATTTGCGCTTCGCATCGTTCGCTAATGCATAGCGAACGCCTGCTATACGAGCATTTAGGTTTGGTGTGGTTTGATGCCCAGATTGTATACAAATGGTGTCTTGCTCATGCTTTTTAAGCTTATTTGCAGCATTACCCAAGGCGACGCCAAAATCAAAATTATTCGTTCCAACATAAGCAAGTCTATAATTTTGATGTTCTGGCAATAAATCGGAGTCAAACGTAATAACGGGGATCCCTCTTTCTTTGGCGTACATCAAAGCACCATTGGTAAGAAAAGTAGAATCTGTTGTTGAAACAATAATACCGTCTACGCCCTTGTCGATAAGTTCACGAACAACCAACACTTGAGTACGAACATCTTGATAATCATCGGCGCCATCATAAGCACAATTTAAATCTGAATATCGTTTTGCTACCTCTAAGCAGCCTTTATATGATTGTTCATAAAAGCTGTCGTTCTTTGTCTTACCCACGATCGCAAACGTGATCTCACTAGCACTTATCGAGGTAATTGTTACGGTGACTAAAAGCCCAAAACTTAGCTTAGCGTACTTTCGCAAACGCATCGGTATGGTGAACTCCAGTTTAATTTACACTCTTTAGCATAACTTAATTGAATGAAGTCGCCAGTTCGACATTAACGGATTAATGCAAAGCGGCAGTAAATGGCAACTTCATACAAATCTCAGCTTCAAACGTGAGCACTTCATCTAAACGCGCCATTACCCGCTTTTCATCATAGTATTCACATGCCAGCTCGATAAAAAGATTTTTATGTTTTTCTTCTGACTTAGCAATTGCAACGTAAAACTCTTTTTCTTTTCCTTCACTCAACGCTTGGGCAACAAGGGAGAAACGTTCATGACCCCTAGCTTCAATAACACCTGCAACTATTAGTCTATCTAATAAGTAGTGGTCTTTCCCTTGACGGATTATGGTTCTAATTAATTTAACATAATCATCTTTTTTATCTCGGCCAAGGGTCTCGCCACGCTCGTTTAATAACTTTACTACTTGCTTAAAATGGATCATTTCTTCAATTGCTAAGTCAGTCATGGCTCGGACTAATTTTATTTTGTCTGGATAATGTCCTAACATTCCCATAGCCATACCCGATGCTTTTTTCTCTGCGCCTGCGTGGTCTTGTAAGAATTCATCAAAGTTTTCTATTACTACTTTAGTCCATTCAAACGGGGTTTTATATTTTAATTCAAACATTGATTTCTTTTCTAAATTGGTAAAGTAATTGATCTTTTGTTGCCTTGCCATTCATCGTCGATTCAACCTTAAGCCGATGTTTTATCTGGCTCCACGCAGTGATTTTACCACCGATATTAAGATGTGGAACATCAAGAAGGTTTCCCTCTCCTTTTGGCGGCAGTACATTCTTAAGAAAGTCTACATTAGTACATGCCATGTCAATTTTAATCAATTTAATACCAGCGGCATTTGCGACAGTTTCAACTTGATTTCGATGTGACAAATAGCAATCCCAAAGATACGTTCTGTCTTCTATGTTGTTTTCATTTAAATTCGGGAATACCGTCAAATATGCCCGTTTAACGGTATCATTAAATCCCCCGCGATCCGTAAATAGATTACAGCTCATGCGTTTGAGCAATCTTTGTATCGACGGAATCCATAATGACGATTTACGCTCAAGTAGAATTAGTTGTGATTGAGGAAAATGTTCGATTAGGCATTTATAATCGCTGTAAATAGGAGTATCAGCGATTACCTCTGCTTCTAAGAAAGATTTCGTTGTATAAGCTGTATGAGCGGTTTTATAACCCAATTCCAACGCCGCAACGCACAAACTAGACGTGCCCGTACGTGGTAAACCTACTATAAAGGTCTTGTGTTGCATATCTACGAATATTAAACAAAACGGCATTATATACCAAATCTACATGAAGATGCGTGACTAAAATAAGTATTCAAAGGCTTTCAGCCAAGGCATTAATGGCAATGGCTTCCTCCCCTTTTCAAGATCAATAAGGCTCATAAACCCCTATAAAACTTGCCCTGAGGAAAAACGACTGTGTTTCCACGATATTGTTACGCCAATTTGAAAGATGCTTGTATTCCTGCATTCGTATGCGTCGCACTCCACAAACGGTAAAGCTCTGAAGCATTTATCTTCAAGTTGTTCGGTATATACCCAAACAACTTGAGATCTGAGACTCACAATATTTCGTCAAACAATGGTCTGGCATGGTTAGTTAATGACAAAAAGAAAGTGGATTAAGCCTTAATCAATAAGATAGATAGCGTAAACGTTCGCTTCTATCGTCATCACACCGGTGTTATAAGCACCTTGATGACTTTGTGGATCTGCTGACATTTTAAAGGCTTCTACTGTATGACGATAAGGAGTACTCGGTACGGCAAAAGGCTCAAAAGAAACAGAGTATAAATTACCTAGGCGAACATCAAAATCACGAGCGAGCTCTTTTGCGACCATTCTCGCGTCTTTTATAGCTGCTTTTTCTACTGTCCGGAGTATTTCTTGATGGTTAGAAACTAACAATTGTGTGTCTTGAAATTCTGTGACACCTGCATCAACCAATGCTTGTAATAATTTCGGGTACTTCTCTAACTTGTCGAGTTTCAACTTTACATTTCGAGTTACTCTAAATCCCTTAAAAACGGATTGATTTAGTTCTCTGTCGTACTCCATATGCTTGAATACATTAAGCTGTTCTGCATAGATATGTTTTTCATTAATTTGGTAATGCTTTGCGATTGTAATGACCTTCTCTACCACGGCATCGACTAGACTCTTTCCTGTGACAATGTCGGGTTGAGTTTCTTCTATTGCAATCGATACCAGTGCACTATCAGGTTTGACTTCTATTTTAGCGGTACCTTGAACATATAAGTGGGGTTCATTTGGCGCTGCAGCATGGGCAAGTGTTACTGAAAAAAGACTCATAACTAACAACAATAACGTTTTCATATTTGTCCTTAGCAATTGAAAAGTTAATTAATGTTAGACCATTTACATGAATTCGGGGTGAATTAAAAAGGGCTGTCATTAACAGCCCTTTGTCTTACGTTATCTGTCCATAATTACAAACTGCGACGTTTATAATTTCGATATTTTGGTAACCAAAAATTTTTATTTATTGCATTCAATGTTGCTTCATCGTCCATCTCTAATGCAACGCCCTCTTCCATTGCTTTTTTAGCAACCGCAAAAGCAATTTCGCGACTTAACGCTTCAACTTCGGTCAATGGTGGAAGCAGACTTCCTTTGCCTTTATTAGCGAGTGGAGACGAAGACGCTAACGTTTCACTCGCTACCATCAACATGCTTTCGGTCACTTTGGATGCTTTAGCGGCAATAACACCCAATCCAATACCTGGGAAAATGTAGCTATTATTACACTGAGGTATTGTGAACACTTTACCATTGAGTTCTACTTTACCAAAAGGGCTCCCCGTCGCGACAATGGCTTTGCCATCTGTCCATTCTAAAACATCTTTTGGATGGGCTTCGACTTGGCGTGAAGGGTTGCTTAAAGGGAATATTATTGGTACTTCACAACCAGCCGCCATCGCTCTAATTACTTGTTCTGTAAATAAACCTGGTTGACCAGAAACACCAATTAAAATATCAGGTTTAGCGCAATGCATTACGTCTAATAAGGATGCAAATTCTCCGCTAAAACTCCAACTTTCTATCGCACTGGCTTTTTGCACCAATGCGGCCTGGAAATCGCGCAGTTCAGTCATTCCTTCGGTCAACAAACCAAAGCGATCGACCATGTAAACTTGGCTGCGAGCTTGCTCATCAGTGATCCCCTCAGAGACCATTTGTGCAATAATTTGCTCTGCAATACCACAGCCTGCGCTCCCTGCGCCGACAAAAACCACTTTTTGCTGTGATAGCTTTTCATTTTTAACGCGACACGCTGCGAGTAACGAGCCTACGGTTACCGCTGCAGTGCCTTGGATATCATCATTGAAACAGCATACTTCATCACGATAGCGCTTAAGTAGTGGCATCGCATTTGGCTGCGCAAAATCTTCAAATTGCAGAAGTACATTTGGCCAACGTCGCTTCACCGCTTTGATGAAGATATCCAAAAATTCGTCATATTCGTCTTGTCCAATGCGTTTATGTCGTGCGCCCATGTACATTGGATCGTTCAATAACTTTTCGTTATTCGTACCAACATCAAGCATAACTGGCAAAGTATACGCAGGGCTAATCCCACCACAGGCAGTGTAAAGCGAAAGCTTTCCGATTGGGATCCCCATTCCACCAATTCCTTGGTCACCTAACCCAAGGATCCGTTCTCCGTCTGTTACAACGATGACTTTTACTTTGTTTTTCGTCGCGTTTCTTAGAATGTCATCAATATTGTGTCTGTCTTCATAAGAAATAAACAGGCCACGTGAACTGCGATAAATATCAGAGAAACTTTCACACGCATCCCCTACAGTTGGCGTGTAGATAATCGGCATCATTTCTTCAAGGTGATCTCTCACCAACCGATAGTAAAGTGTTTCATTATTATCTTGGATCGCGCGTAAATAGATATGTTTGTTCAAGTTGTCTTCAAAACTACGATATTGCTGATAACAACGTTCTACTTGCTCTTCAATCGTTTCATATCGAGGTGGTAGTAAGCCTGCTAAATTGAACATTTCCCTTTCACGCTGAGTGAATGCACTGCCTTTATTTAATAAAGGTGTCTCTAGAAGATTAGGGCCTGAATAAGGGATATATAAGAAATTTTGCTCTGTTTTCTTTGACATAATTAAGCTTTGATGATTTTTTAATGCTAAACGAAGATTATTGCCTATGTGAGATAAAAAGCAATGGAAACGCGGCAAGTCAGACCAATTTGCTTAACACTTTGCTGAAAAATACAGCAGAATGCAAATTGACTGACTTTCTTTGCGCTTTTTAATGATAAAGTGCCGTATCAAGAATTAAAGGCTTTTTTCGCCAAGTGCGACGCCTTCTCTTCTTGGATCTGCTCCACCAATGTAGCCGGTTGGGGTTATTTCAATAGCATGCAACCCGCTATTAAGGTCAACGACTTTCACATCATGGCCCATCTCTTCTAATTTAGGCACAATGGCTTCCAACGTAGTGCCTCGTTCTAAACTTGTGTACATATTACGGTTCGTAACGCGCGGCAAATTGATTGCTTCTTGAGGAGACAAACCCCAATCTAGAACGCCAATTAAGGTATGTGCAACGTAGTTTATGATTCGACTACCACCGGGAGAACCTACGACCAATTTTAATGAACCATCTTCATTAAACACCATAACCGGCGCCATAGAACTTCTTGGACGTTTACCGGGTTCAACGCGATTAGCAACCAGCTTTCCCTCTTTTTCAGGGCTCAAAGCAAAATCGGTAAGCTGATTATTCAATAAATAGCCGTTTACCATCACGCTAGAACCAAATGCCATCTCAATAGAACTGGTCATCGATACCGCATTTCCTTGCTTATCTACAATAGAAACATGCGTTGTTGATGGTAACTCGAACGAATCGTTTTTCTCACGAGTAAGTTCTGGTATGGGCTCTCCAATAGGATAATCTTTAACGTCTTCTTTTTGAATGAGCGACGCTCGCATTTTTAAGTAACTATCTGCAAGAAGCTCATTCGTTGGTACTGATACAAATTCTGGATCGGCAATGTAATAATCTCTATCAGAGAACGCCAATCGAGACGCTTGGGTAAAATAATGAACCGCCATAGGATCATTTGGCTGGTAAGTGTGAAGCGCTTTATCTTCAAGTAACTTCATTATTTGCAAAACCGCTAAGCCGCCACTGCTTGGTGGAGCCATCGAGCATATTTTATTAATTTTATACTGTATACAAATCGGTTCGCGCCATTTTGGGGCATAACTTTTTAAATCATTAAGATCAATTTGGCCTGGGGATATTTCTGACTTTGTTACTGCTTCAATCAGTTTTTTCGCATTTTCACCTTCATAAAAAACAGAAGCTCCCTTGTCAGCAATCTCTTTATACAACTTCGCTAATTCGGGGTTAGTTTTAAGCTGACCTGCCTCCAAAGCTTGACCATTTGGATAGAAATAGCTTTTTGCCGGTTCGAGTTGATAGAGGCCTGGGTTCAACTTTTTGCTCAGCAGCATGCTAAGACGAGGCGAAACCAGAAAACCTTGTTCAGCAAGCGTTATCGCTGGTACAAACAACGTCTGCCAACTCAATTTACCAAAACGTTGATGCGCTTGTTCGAATGCTTTAAGAATACCAGGTACACCGACAGAGCGTCCGCCAACGACAGCATCAATCCATTTCACTGGTTTTCCTCGTGGATCGAGAAACAGCTCGGGTGTTGCACTCATCGGAGCCACTTCTCGGCCATCAAGTGTCGTCATTTGCTTTGACGCTTTGTCAAAATGCAAAACAAATGAGCCCCCGCCTATTCCCGAGGACTGTGGTTCAACTAATGTAAGAACAAGCTGTGTTGCGATCGCAGCATCAATCGCACTGCCACCTTGAGCCAAGATCCACTGCCCTGCGCGAGCTGCATGAGGATTTGCGGCTGCAATCATAAACTCTTGGCTTTTTACTTCAGATTGAAAATTTAAGCCCGTTGCGGCTTCAGGCTCTCGAACTTCCTGAGCCGCAAAACCATACGTTGCAGCTAAGAGAGTTGATATTGATAGAGACAAAGAGAGAGACTTCATAATTCGTTATATTTTTTAATCCAAGCATATTTGGCATATTAATTCGAAACGTGCAAAATACGCAAAAAATTTGCGGTAATTAAATGAATTTCCTACTCCCTCTCGATAAAAAATTTATCACTGCGCCTGTGCTATTACTTTTAGTTATATGCACAATTCATTTATCGCCTTTAAATTCACACTTTGAATTTAATCGTGAATTGATTAACTCGGGTCAGTGGTGGCTTATTTTTAGTGGTCAATTTACCCACGCGAACATTCCGCATTTAGCATTGAATAGTTTGGGCATAGTGTTTATTTGGCTATTGCATGGGGAATATTGTTCATCGCTACGATATAGTTTGAATATTGTCTGTATGGCTTTACTGACCGGATTAGCAATTTATGGTTTGGCACCCGATATCGCTATCTACACTGGATTGAGTGGTGTTTTGCATGGGGTTATTTTATGGGGAGCGTTAAAAGACATTCAGTTGTGCCGTAAAGATGGTGTGCTTTTGTTTATCGGGATCTTAGTGAAACTCGGCTATGAACAATTTGCAGGACCAAGTGAAAGTATGTCCAACCTAATTGAATCGACCGTTGCAATAGATGCTCATTTATACGGAGCATTAAGTGGCCTTTTAATCTTTTTGATTCTCGATCTGAAATTACGCCGTTCTGGTGCCGATGACTCCATGTGAGGGTAAAAGAAAGGGCGTAGCAAAAGGGCTTTTTGCTACGCCCTTGCCGAACTATAGAGTTTCTTTAAACAATTTATGAATCCGACGGTATTCATCTAACCAGCTTGATGGCTGAACAAAACCATGTGGTTCAACAGGGAATATTGCGGTTTCAAAGTCTGTTTTTTCTAACTCAATTAAACGCTGAACTAACCGAACTACATCATGGAAAAACACGTTATCGTCAACCATTGGGGCGTTGATCAGTAACGGTTTCTTTAAGCCTTCGGCAAAATAAATCGGTGAACTGCGCTCATAAGCAATCGGGTCAACGTCTGGGGTGTTTAAAATATTCGACGTATAGGGGTGATTATAGTATGCCCAATCTGTTACAGGTCTCAGTGCAGCCCCTGCTTGGAAGAGATCCGGCTCTGTAAACAACGCCATAAAGGTCATAAAACCACCGTAGCTGCCACCGTAGGTTCCTACCGCTCCGGTATTAACGTTAGCGTTTTCATTCATCCATTTTACACCATCAACGAGATCTTGCGTTTCAGGCGTCCCCATCTGACGATAAATAGCAGTACGCCAATCGCGTCCATAGCCTTTAGATGCGCGATAGTCCATGTCCATCACGACATATCCTTCGCTTGCTAATAAACTATGGAACATAAATTCGCGGAAATACACACTCCAACCAAAATGAGAATTTTGTAAGTAACCGGCTCCATGATTGAAAATGACCGCTTTACGCGTTTTACCCGTTTCACCCTCAACGTAATCGGCTGGATAATATACTTTTGCATAGACCGGTTGTTCACCATGACTAGACGGAACAGCAACAATTTTCGGTGCGATTAGCTTTTTATTTAAAAATTCGTCTGAGACCGTATGAGTTAGACGTTTGGCACTTAAGTCGCCTGCGAGGTCTGCAACATAAAGCTCCGGCGGTAACATAATGGTTGAATGCGTGAGCAACAGTTTAGATTCATCTGGACTAAGCTCATAATCCGTCATGCCATCAAGATTAGTTAATGCTTGTACTTCCTTGGAAGCAACATTCACGCGATAAATTTCATAAATGCCAGGATGCTTTTGATTTGCTTTGAAATAAATGAATTTATTATCTTTCGTCACCGTCAGATCCGAGACCTCGAACTGGCCGGTCGTCAACGCTTTAGCACTTTCGCCAATTGGTTTGATATAAACATGACTGTAACCGCTTTCTTCAGATAAATAGTAAAGCGTATCGGAATTGTGCAACCAACCGAATTGATTAAAATTATAGTTTACCCATGCATCATCGTGCAGTCGATGTTGCGTTGTGAGGGTTTTTCCATTGGCATTTACCGTAGCTATCCAACGGTCTTTGTTGTCCCAGGCTTCTAACATCAATGCAACTTGACTTCCATCATGATTCCATTGAATTGAATGGCCACTCCAATTCCAATCTGTAATTAAATTGATTTCACGTGGCGCGCGCTTTGATTCATACTTTTCACCTTTGGCTTTCGCGTTTTCAGCCTTTACTGCAGCCAAAACATCTTCATCAAAACCTGGTAGTGTCGAATAATCGATGGTTGATTGCACGCCTGTCGTTAGGTCAACATAAATTAATTCTGTACCTTGAGGTTTTGATTCAGCTACGCGCTGTCTTGCAGGTACTGCGTGTATGTTGCCGTCTTTTGCAATGTAATTTGGCATAATATCGTGATTTGAACGACTTGGCTTATCCTCTTGCACAGCGACAATTAACTTATCACCGCTCGGGCTAACACTTGCAGTTGTAATTTTTTTACCATTACCTACGTAAATAGTGTTTTTGAATTGATTGTCGTTTTCTTGTTCTATCGCTTTGTTTTGCGCTTCGCGTTCTTTTGCATTTTGATGCTGAACACGAACGTATTTGATCAACTCAAACTGCGCTTTTGATAAGTAATCATTTGGCTCAGATATGCCTTTCGGTTCATCTGCCGCAACGATCTTCGCAAGCGTTTTCGAGACACCCGAATTTACATCAAGTACAAAGTAAGTTGTATCAGTGCGATACAAAAGACGACCATCATTTAAAAACCTGTCGATAGAAATCGTTTCACTTGAAAACGTTAATTGTTTAACTGCACCGTTGTTGACATTCTTGGCGAACACATTACCTGAAAAGGTATAAACTAAAACTTGACCATCAAGCGATAATTTTGCATCCGTTGCAGGAACGGAATGAAGGTTGCTCAACGCAACAGGGGCTATCGCACCGTTAGTAACATTTACTTGGAATTGATCTCGAACAACGGAGCCTTTGCGCTTTTGATTAAAAATAACATTGGAAGAATTACTATCCCAACGTGCAGATTCCGGCTGACGACCTAACCAATCTGGATCGGCCATTGCCTGTTCTAAAGTGATATTTTCACCGCCAAAATCGACTGGTGTTTGGATCTGAGCAATGACATTTGCTGAGGTCACTTGACTTGTTGACACTGGAGCAGAAGTCGTTTGGCAGCCCGTCAATAGGATTGACGACATCGCGATGGTAAGAAGAGATTGCTTCAACATGGTTTTTTCTTTCTGTTATTTTGATTTTATCACTTTAGCGAAAGAAAGTGGTTTATAACAAGCGCGATGGGACGAATAAACACAAAAAAAAGGCCAGCAAGGATACTGGCCAAATACTCTCTGCGCTCACATAGTCGTTGATGGACAACGAGTATGAAAGAGACTCTTCCAAGTCTCATTAAGTCAGACTGTACCTACGCAAATTAGTTCCGACTAAACGAAAAATTAATTTAAAATTAAACTTTTTGCTGTAGACAGTACACCAGGGTAGATTTCCTCTGGCAAAACCTCGGCTAACAATGCTAGCTTTTCCCCTAATTCATGTAACGTGTCGGCAGATACATTAATGTGACCCATTTTTCGACCAGGCTTAGCAGCCTTACCATACCAATGACTTGTTACGTCAGACACAGTCAATACTTCAACCGGAATTGCCGCTTCGCCTAGCACATTGATCATTGCTGTTTTACGAAGTAACTTTGTTGACCCTAAAGGCAATCCTGCAATCGCACGCATATGGTTTTCGAATTGGCTTACATGGCAACCTTGTTGCGTCCAATGGCCAGAATTGTGCACGCGAGGAGCAATTTCGTTAACCAACAACTCCCCTTGCACATCGAAAAACTCAACGGCAAGAACGCCAACATAATCCAAAGCGTTAGCAATTTTCGTAAATGCATTTTCAGCTTGAGTTTGGATCGTTGCTTTCTCTTTTCCTGCGATTGATAAGGTTAGAACACCATTAGTATGTTGGTTTTCTGTCAATGGATAGATGCTCACTTCACCAGACTTACTTCGTACACCAATAATGCTGACTTCACGATCAAAACGAATCATCTTTTCCGCTAAGATCGCATGAGGTTTAGTATCCGTTCCGCGCGCAAGAAATTCAGCCATTTCCGACCAAATTTTTTCGATATCGTCACCTTCCTTAACTCGCCATTGACCTTTACCGTCATATCCCGCCTGACAGGTTTTTACAACCATAGGACGACCAAATGAAGCGAGCGCGTCAAGAAAATGCTGTTTTTCAGTGACAATAGCGTATGGGGCACTTTTTACCTCCGCGTTATCAAGTAGCGCTTTTTCTTTAGCTCGGTCACCACCGACTTGAATTGCCCGAGAGCCCGGATAAAACTTTTTAGATTGCTCACAGACCTCGAGCACATTATGAGGAATGTGTTCAAACTCTGCGGTGATGGAATCTGCCCATGCAATCGCTTGCTTTAGGCCCATCTCACTTTTAGCAAAGCTAACTGGATCAATAATCGAATCCGAGCCGACATCATACGCTAAAGTAACCAAGTTAAGCGGTGTACCGGCTAAACTCATCATTCTTGCAAGTTGCCCTGCACCTAGTACTAAAACATTCATATTATTCTGCAGGATTTGGGTTAGCTAAAATTGACTCTGTTTGAGCTTTTCGGAATGCTTCGATTTTTTCAAAAATGTCTGGATTTTGACAACCTAAAATTTGCGCGGCAAGTAATCCTGCATTGGCCGCACCAGCATCACCAATCGCGAGGGTTCCAACAGCAACACCTTTAGGCATTTGGCAGATAGAAAGCAAAGAATCAACACCATTTAGCGTTTTAGATTTAACAGGCACACCTAGCACGGGCAAACTTGTAAAGGCAGCTGCCATTCCAGGTAAATGTGCAGCACCGCCAGCACCTGCAATGATCACTTTTATACCGCGCTCTGCGGCACTTGACGCATAATCTGCAAGTAAATGAGGAGTACGATGCGCTGAGACCACTTTGGTTTCATAATCAATACCAAACTTGTCTAGCATTTCTGCTGCATGTTGCATTGTAGGCCAATCAGACTTAGAGCCCATGATAATGCCAACTGTCATAGGGGATTCCTCACTTTTACTTGAACGATTAATTTTAATGCTTGTTCGTTAGGTTAATAAACAAGTCATAGGGGTTGCGGCATTATAACGAAGTATCGTGTTTATGCGAAGTAATGAAACTCGCTTCGAATTGTTTAAATATGAATATTAATGGGATATTTTCATTTTTATAGACTATTGTAAGATATGAGCGCGCTCAATTTTAAATATGAGCACGCTCACTATTGATTTCTAGAACACTGTATTCCAAAGAGTTTTATCATAATTATGGGAAATAAATTACAAACACAGACAATGATAAAAGCGTGTGCGTGGACGATGTTTCTTGAGCAAGGTTTTGAGGCGACAACGACACGACAAATTGCGAAAAAACTAAATATCGGAAATGGTACCGTATTTAGTCACTTTAAAAGCAAAGGTGACATTTTAATTTCGTTATTTGATGAGCACGCGTCTGATCTTATTCATCAAGCAAAATCGACTAATCAACAACATTCTGCTCGATTAACTTTGAGACATTATGCAACCTACCTATATCCTTTTTATTTCGAACACAAAGCGCTCAGTATTCAATACTTTTCTTTGCTGATCCTAAATGGTTTTAAGCTATCAAATCACTTGAAGTTACTAGAACACGAAATATATCAAGGTCAACCATTTCAAAAAGCCAAAGCGCCGATTCTTATTGATTCGTTTGTTATGACTGCTATAGATAGTTTTCATTCGCCAAGCGACGATGTCAACTCAACACTTAGAGTGCTAAGTAATAAACTGCAACAAATCTCTTAGGTATGATGTGTTAGCTATTAGCGATAGATCGATAATAAATATAATTCCCTCGTTTTAAGTAACGAGTAAATTTAAGCTTTTCCATTATTTTCTGAGAAGCGACATTGGCAATATGAATTTTTGCATACCAATCTTGTTCATTTAACCAATTAAGTTCTTTCGAGCTCTGAGTTGCCTTTAAAGCTTCTTGAACGTATCCCTGCCCTCGAGCGTTAGATGCTAACTCAAAAGACACTGTAACGCCTTTAGATTGGGCTTGGTAATGCAAACCAATTGTACCGACAATTAACTTAGACTGATCAATGATCACAAGCCGAATGCCTTTTTGTTTGTAAAACGAAGCAATATCCCATTGTATCCACTTTTTTAATTCCTCACGTGAAATTTGATTGCCATAATCATTAAACTGCTGGGTGCTTGGCTCATTCAATATTGTCATTAACCGCGCTGAATCTCGGTGTTTTATTGGCCTGAGTTGCAATCGTTGTGTTTCTATAAACATGCCAAGGTTAAAAGATCTTCTGAAAAAACGGATAATAACGTAAAATACATTTGCACCCAAGTATGCTTAAAAACGTGCAATTTCAGTATACTAAGTTATGAAAATCGATGATTTTGCGACTTTAAGTTTAGCGTTATCAATAGTGTATAGATCATTCAAGTTAAAGAAGAAGGCAATGAACGAAACATTTCAAGTGATCCCACCAACAACTAAAGTTTTTTGCCCAGAGCGAGGTGAAGGTTGGACCCTCACAGGTATTACCGCTTTAAATGAAAATACCTCAGTCATGTTTAATGGTGTCCGCTATACCTTACCGGCACAGGTGATCGTCGAGCAATTACTGCCAAACTATCGGTCAAGACAGCAGTCATAACGCGTTAAAAGCCAAACAATCGATGCAACGCTGGTTGCACTTTTAACTTAGGCTTATCTTCGGTGTGAGGGGATTCAGCTAAAAACGGAATCGATAGGTGCTGTTTAAGGGTTTCGATATTTAACTCGTATTCAAGCATATTTGAGTCAATTTGATTCGCAATCCACCCAACACATTTAACACCACTCGCCTCTATTGCTTGTAATGTTAATAGTGCATGATTTAGGCAACCAAGCTTCATGCCAACAACCAAAATCACAGGAAGCTGCTCTTCCACAACCCAGTCACTATAATACTGCGTATCATTGAGGGGGATCATCCAGCCTCCAGCACCTTCAATTAACGTATACTGAGCGTCATACGCTTTTATTTCATTAAATGCCGTACTAAGTCTTGTTAAATCAATTTGCCGATTTTCGCGTTTTGCTGCGATATGGGGCGCAACGGGGCTCATAAAACAAAACGGGTTAACGTGTTCATACTTTGCATGAACCGTTGACGATTCCATAAGCAATAAGGCATCTGTATTCACAGGTTGACCAAACGCCATTTCGGCACCCGCTGCTATTGGTTTAAATCCAAGTGCTGGTTTTTTGTGATGAGCAAAATATTTTAAAAGTAACGAAGTGATGTGTGTTTTACCGACTTCAGTATCGGTTCCAGTGACGAAAAATGCAGTCATGATCTACCCTTTTATATCTTTCTTAATGCAAAACAACCCTACGTTATAGGTGAGTAAACACGCTAAGCCTGTTTTGGGGTAATGCGTTGAAATGCTCTTTAAAAATGCTCTACCAGAAAGCTCCCTAACTTTTGCTTCTGCACTATCAGCCTTCGCTACACAACTATTTACTGATTGATTAGCGCCTATGAGCTTCAAGGACTTAAATGCAGCCATGGGGGTTTCGAAGTGATCAATAAACGTTTTAGTTTGACCTTGCATTAAGTTAAACCCTGCTCGTTTGATTGAACGAGTAATAACATCGAAATGAGGAAATGAATTCACTTTTGATTGCATGCCTGATCGAGAATACGTTTCACAAATTTCCTTTAATGAGCCATCTAACACGATACTAATATAGGTAACGCCATTATGTCGAAGGACACGATACAATTCACCCAACACAAAATCGATGTTCTGACTCCATTGCATTGCAAAGTTACTAAAAACCACATCAATAGAACTTGATTGCAATGGCAATGAATCCATATCTGCGCATATTCGCCATTGAACAGCAGATTGCGCGCGAAGCATCGCTTCGCTTAAATCAATTGAAATTAATTTTGCACCATAACGCTGTAATGAAAGTGAATGAAGCCCTGGACCACTTCCTAAATCAACGAGAACGTTTCCAAATACTTCGTCACGACCCATGAGTGAAAAAAGTGCTTCTGCCGCTTGATGTTGCACGCGAGCATTCTCTGTATAACTTGTCACAGCTTTGGAAAACTGATGTGCAGTGCGCGTTTTTAATGTGCCTTTGTTCATTGCTGTATTCATATCACTTCGCCCAATGCATTCACGAGCTCTTTGATATCTTTTTCTGTGTGCATTGCCGTTAACGTAACTCGCAGTCGAGCGGTATTGAATGGCACGGTTGGAGGCCTAATTGCACTCAACCAAATTCCTTTTTGCTTCAATTTCATTTGTACTGTCGTCGTGGCTTCTGCATCACCTAATACAATGGGTTGGATCGGCGTTTTAGATTCCATTAACGGCAGTCGAGCTAGTAACGCTAACTCTCTAAACAGCGCAATGTTTAGCCTTAAACGTGAACGTGATCCATGAGAAGCGACGCAACGCTTTATTTGCACAAGATTAATTGCCGCCATTAAAGGAGACATAGCAGTGGAATAAATGTATTCACGATTAAATTGAACTAAATACTCAATCACGTTCTTCTTTGCCAATACGCACGCACCTTGCCCACCAACAGCTTTACCAAAGGTAATCACTAAAAGATCTGGTTTTGCAAATTCAATCGAACCTAAACCGTGCTGACCGATCACACCAAAAGCATGAGCATCGTCGATTAATGTCCAAGCTCTATATTGTTTAGCGAGTATATTGAGTGACCGTACGTCACAACAATCGCCATCCATAGAGAACACGCCTTCGCTAACGATAAGTTTATTTTCGGCTTTAGATTTCTCTAAACGTTGGCGCAAGTGATTAAAATCATTATGATTAAATCGCTCTAATTTAGCCGCACTCGATAAACTGCCATCGATTAAGCTAGCGTGATTTAATTTATCTTGAAAAACACAGCTTGACGCAGCTACCCCTTTCTCATTAAACAAGGCTTGTAATAAACCGGAGTTTGCCGCAAATCCACTATTGCATAACAGCGCGGCCTCGTAACCAAGCAAATCACACATAAAGTGCTCTAACTCATCATGTTCTCGAGTAAATCCTGTCACTAACGGAGACGAGCCAGATCCAATTCTACTTAGGCCTAAATCCGACATTTTTAAGTCATCTAAGCAGCCACTAAGTCCTAAATAATCGTTACTCGCGAAGTTCACATATTCTTTCTTGTCGATCATAATAGTTCGCGCAGTAGCATGCTCTGCTATTACACGTTTTCTCAATAAACCGTCCTTAGTACGCTGCTCTAGATGATCATCAAAATAACGAAATTGATTCATTCTTTATGCTTCGTAAAACAGTTCAGAGGTCTTTTTATCTGCCATGGCTGAACTCAGAGATGCCTCATACGCTTCATCTGAATAATCTTCACGAGTTTCCGGTTTCATACCCAACTTTCGGAGCAGATTCATATCGGCATCCGCTTCAGGGTTTTCTGTGGTAAGCAATTTATCACCGTAGAAAATACTATTGGCACCGGCAAAGAAACACATTGATTGCATCTGTTCATTCATTTGTGTTCTACCAGCGGACAAACGCACATAGCTTTTTGGCATCATTATTCGTGCTACAGCAATGGTACGAACAAACTCAAAATGATCTAAATCATCGACGTTTTCAAGCGGAGTACCTTTGACTTTTACTAACATATTAATCGGCACACTTTCAGGCTGTTTTGGCAGATTAGCTAATTGCATCAACAATCCAAAGCGATCCGCGGCTTGTTCACCCATACCGACAATTCCACCTGAACACACTTTCATCCCTGCATCTCGGACATGCGTTAATGTGTCGAGACGATCTTGATAAGTGCGCGTAGTAATGATCTGCTGATAATATTCCGGTGACGTATCTAAGTTGTGGTTGTAATAGTCTAAACCTGCTGTCGCCAGTATATTTGCTTTGTCTTCTGATAACATACCTAGCGTCATACACGTTTCTAGACCGAGCGCTTTTACTTCACGCACCATCTTTTCGATGTATGGCATGTCTCTGTCTTTGGGATCAGACCATGCAGCACCCATACAAAAACGTGTTGCCCCTTTGGTTTTTGCTAAGCGAGCTTGTTCTACTACTTTTTCAACTTCCATTAAACGTTCGCGTTCTAGATCGGTTTTATAATGGCCAGATTGTGGGCAGTATTTGCAGTCCTCTGGACATGCACCAGTCTTAATAGACAAGAGAGTTGATATTTGAACTTCATTTGGATTGAAGTGACTACGATGAATACTCGCAGCTTGGAATAATAAATCGTTAAACGGCATTTCAAATAACGCTTTGACTTCTTCATAAGTCCAATCGTGACGAACAGTTCCCAAGCTCATAAAGTTTCTCTTCTATCTATTTTACTTATTCCCTTGCGGGCTACATGGTTTTTCGCTTAGTCTACCGCTGCACTTTACGTTGTCAACGTTCCAAAAAGATTAAAGGTTTACCATTGAGCAAAAACAACCCAATTGATTTAAATTTTGATCGTAAGCACATATGGCACCCCTATACTTCGATGGTGTCTCCTATTCCTGTCTACCCCGTTGTGAGCGCACAGGGTAACCGCATTAAACTTGAGAGTGGACAAGAGTTAATTGATGGCATGGCTTCTTGGTGGAGTACCATTCACGGTTATAGTCATCCCAATTTAGTAAAAGCTATCCAAGAACAGGCCGCGACACTCAGTCATGTCATGTTTGGCGGCATTACCCACAAACCTGCCGTAGAGTTGTGTAAAAAACTTGTCCAAATTACGGCCCCGAGCTTAACCAAAGTATTCTTAGCCGACAGTGGATCGGTGAGCGTTGAAGTTGCGATTAAAATGTCGCTGCAATATTGGTTAAGCCAAGGGGTTAAAACCAAAACTCGGTTAATGACCCCTATGAAGGGTTACCACGGAGACACCTTTGCAGCGATGAGTGTATGCGACCCGATTAATTCAATGCACGCTTTGTATAAGGGCTTCTTACCTGAACACAGATTTGTGCCAGCGCCAAAGTCTAACTTTTATGACGAATTTGACCCACGTGAATTGGACGAACTAGAAGCACAATTTTCAAACCATCATCAGGAAATTGCTGCCTTTATCATTGAACCAATAGTCCAAAATGCGGGGGGTATGAATTTCTACCACCCGCAATATTTGAGTGCAGTGCGTAAGCTTTGTAATAAATATGATGTGTTGCTCATTTTGGATGAAATTGCGACTGGGTTTGGCAGAACGGGAAAATTATTCGCTTACGAACACGCACACATTGAACCAGATATTTTGTGTATAGGTAAAGCGCTAACGGGTGGAATGCTGACATTGTCTGCAACATTAACCACCGAAAAGGTGGCTAAGGGGATCAGTGAAGGTGAAGCTGGTGTTATCATGCATGGCCCTACATTTATGGGCAACCCGCTCGCTTGCCAGGTAGCGTGTACCAGTATCGATTTACTTGAACGATCACAATGGCAAGTGCAAGTTAAAAATATCCATCGTTGGTTAGAACGATTACGTCAATGTGAAGAGTTCAGTGAAGTCACTAGTGTGAGAATACTGGGCGCAATTGGTGTTGTCGAACTTTCAACGGTAATTGACGTTGCAAAAATACAAGCGTTTTTTGTTGAAAAAGGGGTGTGGATCCGACCCTTTGGTAAATTGATTTACCTAATGCCTCCATACATAAGTGATGAAGCGTCAATCGCGTTATTGTGTTCTGCTATTTATGATGCAATAAAAAGCAAAGCCTATCAATAAACCCTATCCTAAAGCGCGTGAAAACCGCGCTCTACCACTCAAACTGCCTTGCCATATTGCTAATAGTTCTTAATGCTACGTTATGAGTATTTCGTTTTTGGTACAAATGTTGTAATGATTTGTCTTTTACTTCACCGACAACCACTTCTTTGACTTGATACCCCATCGCGTGTGCCGCAGACAAATAAGCAATAAACTCCCATCGGCGTATGTTGGTATTATCAACAATGACGAGTTCGATGCCTTCAGCAAGTGCGTTAATGTATCGAGCTAAATTAAGGTTATGAAATTCAGACAACTTACTTTTATCGAATTGGTAGCCGCCATCAGCTTGAACAAAATAATCATCGGTTGATAGGATCACAAATCGGGCTTCATCCGCCGCGACCAACTCTTCTGCGAGCGTTTGCGCGTAATGTGACTTACCCGAACCCGGTAAACCACGTAAAATAATAGCTTGCTTCATAATTCCGTAGATGCGCCTTATAAAATTGCCACTTAGTTTGCCACAAAAAATCCATTCTGGTGAACTTTTGGCGAAAATATCATGGTTAACTTGGCAACTTTTTTAAATCAAGCCAACAAATTTACCTCTAATCGCAAAAGCTGGTTTTTTTCTTTCTTTTTCGATTGTAAGATACAGGGCTGACACTTAAAACAAAGTGTATTTCGAAAAATAATTAATTGGTAACTAAATCATTGGAGTGAAAATGAGTCACATAGCGATAACGGAGCTACTAAAGGGCACCGTTGCGGTTGGCAGCCAAGTCACAGTTAAAGGCTGGATCCGCACACGACGCGATTCAAAAGCAGGTATTTCATTTTTGGCCGTCCATGACGGCTCTTGTTTTGATCCTATTCAAGCAGTAGTACCTAATTCGCTCAATAATTATGAAGAGGTTACTCGTTTAACAGCAAGCTGTTCAGTTGCAATTACAGGCACATTGGTTGAATCAGCTGGAGCTGGTCAAGCATGTGAAATTCAAGCTGAATCTGTTGAAGTATTAGGCTGGGTAGAAAACCCGGATACCTACCCAATGGCTGCAAAGCGTCACAGCATCGAATATTTGCGTGAACATGCTCATCTTCGCCCACGTACAAACGTGATTGGTGCAGTTACTCGTGTTCGTAACTGTCTGTCTCAAGCTATTCACCGATTTTTTCATGAGCGTGGTTATCTGTGGATTAGTACACCAATTGTAACAGCAAGTGACTGTGAAGGTGCGGGTGAGATGTTCCGCGTTTCTACGCTAGACATGAATAATTTGCCTCGTACAGACAAAGGCAATGTTGATTACAGTGAAGATTTCTTTGGTAAAGAAGCATTTTTAACGGTTTCTGGTCAGCTAAACGGCGAAACATATGCCAGTGCACTATCAAAAATTTACACGTTTGGCCCAACTTTCCGTGCAGAAAACTCTAATACATCGCGTCATTTGGCTGAATTTTGGATGGTTGAGCCAGAAGTAGCGTTTGCAGATTTGAATGATATCGCTCGCCTTGCAGAAGATATGCTGAAATACGTATTTAAAGCGGTTCTTGAAGAGCGTGCCGATGATATGGCATTTTTTGCTCAGCGAATTGAACCTACTGCGGTTTCTCGACTTCAAGACTTTATCGAGAAAGACTTTGCGCAAGTGGATTATACTGACGCAATTACCATATTGGAAAACTGTGGTAAGCAGTTTGAATTCCCTGTTGCTTGGGGTGTTGACCTACAATCAGAGCACGAGCGTTACCTTGCAGAAGAACACTTTAAGTCACCTGTAGTCATCAAAAACTACCCTCGAGACATTAAAGCATTCTACATGCGCCAGAACGAAGACGGCAAAACCGTCGCTGCTATGGATGTAGTTGCGCCAGGTATTGGAGAAATCATTGGTGGTTCACAACGTGAAGAACGTTTAGACGTATTAGATGCTCGCTTAGATGAGATGGGTTTAAACAAAGAAGACTATTGGTGGTATCGTGATCTTCGTCGTTATGGCACCGTACCTCACTCAGGCTTTGGACTTGGTTTTGAGCGTTTGGTTGCTTATGTTACCGGTATGGGTAACGTACGAGATGTTATCGCATTCCCAAGAACAAAAGGCAGTGCTTCGTTTTAAATCTTGCACCATAATAAAAAACCAGCTTCATAATGAAGCTGGTTTTTTATCATTACATATCGATATTAAGTGTTAAAGCTTTATAAAACTTCTAATAACTCAACATCAAATACAAGCGTTGAATATGGCGCTATTGAAGCACCCGCGCCACGCTCTCCGTATGCAAGATCGTGAGGAATGTATAAACGCCATTTTGAACCTGCATTCATTAATTGTAGCGCTTCTGTCCAACCACGGATCACACCGTTTACAGGAAACTCAGCTGGTTGACCACGTTCATATGAACTATCAAACACTGAACCATTAATTAATGTACCGTGATAATGAACACGAACAGTTGAATCTGCTGCTGGTTTTGCACCTTCACCTGTTTCCACGACTTCATATTGAAGACCTGAAGGAAGAACGGTCACTTCTGCACGCTTTGCATTGTCTTCTAAAAACGCTTTGCCTTCCGCTTCCATCGCTTTAGATTCTTGCTCACGACGTGCTGAAATTTCAGCATTGATTTTTTCAAAAGCAGCTTGAATCTCAGGGATAGCAACTTGGAATTCAGAACCGGTAAACCCGTCTTTAATTCCTTCATAAACCGCATTTAAGTTCAAACCTTCAAAAGGATTAGCTTTAAGTTGCTCACCCATTTGTAGGCCAATACCATAGCTTGCTTTAGCAGCATCGTTGTTGAATAAATCAGACATTTGCTTCTACTTTTTAGTTAATTGAAGCGACAATATTACCACAAATATCCATTTCACTCAAAAGCAAAGCCAACTATCGCTTTTTATTCAAAACCTATGGAGTTTGAGTTGCTATAACTCGTTTAATGGCCCAAGTATAGAAAGGCAAAGCGAGAAATAGCGCTAGATTTAATTCAAACGTGTATGGTTCAAGTAAGACCGTAGCAAAGTGGCCAAAAGGCACGACAGCCATTCCTGAGATCACAATACTCGCAACCAGTGGAAGTCGCTTTTCGTATTTATTAATTAGGTGCGCTGACAACAAAATGAAAACCGATGAATAGGCAATCGTGAGTAATAACGTAGGATCATTTTGCGTATCAATACTCATCACTACTGCGGTAGATAGTCCTTTTAAATAGAGAAAACTAAAGGCAATCCAAATTAGTAAGTGTTTCCCGTAAATTACATACATTATAATCCTCCAAACGAAAAAAACCGCCATGAGGCGGTTTTGGGAATGAGGTGGCGGAGAGATAGGGATTTGAACCCTAGATACGCTATTAACGTATGCCGGTTTTCAAGACCGGTGCTTTCAACCACTCAGCCATCTCTCCGTTGTTGGCGCGAATATTAGAGCTTTTCGAAACACATGTAAAGCCTTTATTTTAAATGTAAAATACATTGAACAAAAACCGAGCATTACTAATGCGCTATAAACGTTATCTTTTATCTTTTATCATTTACCCAACGGACTTTAAGATGGCTATTAAACATCTTCAGGTTCTTTAGACCTAGATTAGTCAATAATATTGTTTCGGACGCCTCGCGATGAATGCACCAAGGCATGTTAAAAACACGACGCTAACAATATAACCCGCGACGGGTATTACCCAAACAATACTTTTTGACTCAAGAGATAAAATAGACATAAAGACCGTTGGTGCGCTGGAAATAGACATTATCACCACGAGAACTTTAAAGGCTCGCCAAAATTCGAATCGTTTTGTGTAGTGCATCCACCAGCACATAATGACGCCTAATACGAAAGAAGGACTCAACGCAGTGACAATTAATTCTGTCGTATTATTGGCATATAATTGTTGTTCAATTAACAAAAATGAGCAGATTGCCCCAAAGAGACCTAGACACAACCAAAGTCGCCAGTTTTCTTTTTCTTTTAAAAATAGGTTACCCATAACGATTGTCTTTTTTGTAATTTTTAAATGACTTAACAAGCCTACAAAACATATGGTTACAAAACAACCATAAACTAAAAAGTCTAACAAATTTGTTAGACTTTTTTACAAGACAAAAGTTCACTTAAAATTATAAAAAAGTGAAAAAATCTTCAGGTTCAAGTCGGGATTGTTTCTTAATTTGCACTTCAGGAGTCCCAATATAAAGAAATCCAACAATTTCGTCATGATCAGCAAGGGCGAGTTTTTCTTTTATTACTTTACTGGTGGCGAATTCGCCCGTACGCCAAACTGCGCCTAGATTTTGAGCAAAAGCAGCTTGTTGCATAGCAAACGTTGCGCATGCAGCAGATTCAACTTGCTCTAACCAAGGTACCTTGCTGTGATTAGGAACGGTTTTGGCAATAGCAATTATTAGCATGGGCGAACGATGTGGTAACGATTTTGCTCTCTCAATGGTTCGTTCTCCAAACGCTTCTTTTGTTGCCGCCTCGAAAAACCAGTCACCTAATGTATTTTTTGACTCACCTGCAACAACGATGAAATGCCACGGTCTTAAGCCACCATGATCTGGTACCTTTAACGCTGCCTTTTGAATAATCTCAAGTTGCTGTGCATTTGGCCCTGGTTCGATAAGTCGAGCATCAGATTGACGCTCCAGTAAAAGTTCAATTGCGTTCATAATGTGTCTTTTATTGCCATTTTGGTCATAGTAGCAAACCACTAATCAGAATTCATAGTAAAGTTAGCGCGCCTAAACCAATAATCTACACTTAAATATCGCCCGGGACCTTGAGTAAACAGTACCATAAGTAGGATCAAGTAGGTCAAAGCAAATTCGATTCCATTGTTTAACAGTACAACGCTTCCTTTTTCTTTTAAATAGCGACTAGCGTCATGATTGTTAATAATTGCCTTTATCTCAGCAAGACGCTCTCTGGCCTCTACACTATTCATTAAACTTTCATTCGAACCGGGGACATGGAGCCACGACAACACCTTTGCTGGACTGGTATCAGGATCCGTGGGAGTAATTGCAAACCAGCCGTGATTAAGGTGCACGGTAAATACAGCAACAAACATCGTTATCATTAATGGGATCGAAATAAAACGAGTAAACAGTCCAACTAATATCAACCACCCACCTAGAAACTCCGTCCAACCGGCTAAAAAGGCCAAAGTGTCAGGAAATGGCAGACCTAATCCCCACTGTGCGTTCCCAAACCACGACACTACATTTGCATCTGGTAATAGTCGGCCGACCCCGCTTATAGCTTCATTTGATAAATTTAGCTTTGAATAGCCCGCAATGATCATGACGGGAGCCAGAATAATACGAATCGCAAGTGAAGAAATATCACGCGCGAAAGGCGTTGCACGCGCAACGACATAGTTATACCAGTAAATAGCGATTTTCATTCTCTTTTTTGCCTAATAAAAAAAGCATGGAACGCTCCATGCTTTTTACTAGACCGAACAGTTAACACATTTATTTCAAGGTGCTAAATCTTTCTTGCTACTTCCAGTGCTTCGGCGATTGCGCGTTTTGCATCAATTGCCGCGGCTAATTTTGCGCCGCCAATAACATGAAGATTGGTTGGCAAATTATTTTTATCAAACAAACTGTCGTTCGACTCTTGACCAATACACGCGATAACCGTATCTACATCTAGCGTTTTTTCTATGCCATTTTGTTTGACGACTAATCCTGAATTGTCAAATCGAATGTATTCACAATCGGCATGTTGCACAACTTGATGATGTTTCGCCACTGCCCGATGGATCCAGCCGGTTGTTTTTCCTAGGTCTTTACCAAAACTACCACTACTTCGCTTTAACATATGAATTTGACGGTATACTTTTGACCCAACAGGGTCACACTCAATACCCCATTGCGCTTTGAAGCTTGGTATCGATTGCTTTCGTTCTTCAGTCAGAAATGCAACCATATCAAAACCAATACCTCCAGCACCTAAAATCGCAATTTTCTCACCAACTTCAACATCGCCCCTGATCACCTCATCATAGGCCAATACTCGTTTACCATCTTTGCATTCAAACTTTGCAAGTCTTGGGCGCACACCTGTGGCAAAAACAACCTCATCAAATTGACTCGCTAAGGTGTCTTCATATGATTTATTAAATTCGATTTCGATAGCTAATCGTTCTAGTTCATGTTTGAAATAATCAAGTGTATATTGAAAGTCTTCTTTACCAGGTATTTGACGCGCTAAGTTAAATTGACCACCCGCAACAGCATTTTTTTCTATCACTTTTACCTTATGGCCTTTCTTAGCTAAATATATTGCCGCAGACAACCCTGCCGGACCTGCGCCTACCACTAACACACGTTTGCACATGTTCGTTAACTCAATGGGTTTATCTAACTCGAAACAAGCCTGCGGATTCACCAAACAGGTAGCTCGCTGTCCTTTAAACACATGGTCTAAGCATCCTTGATTACATCCTATACAAATATTAATCTCTTTCGCGTTATTATTGACATACTTGTTGAAAAAATCAGGGTCAGCCAACATAGGTCGTGCCATTGAAATCAGGTCGGAATCCCCTGTTTGTAGGATTTCGTTGGCAAGATCTGGCGTATTAATTCGATTCACTGCGACGACTGGAATATCTACCGCCGCTTTTAATCTTGCGGATGCTTCTCTAAAAGCCCCCTGTGGTACCATACTGGCGATCGTTGGCACTCTCGCTTCGTGCCAGCCTATGCCTGTATTTAGAATATCGACACCGGCATCAACTAACCACTTAGCCTGCTGTGTCACTTCATCTGGCGTAGAACCATTTGGGATTAGATCCATTACAGACAGACGAAAGACGATGATAAACGACTTGCTCACGGACTTACGAACCGATTTGACAATTTCTAACGCAAAGCGCATACGGTTCTCTAACGTGCCACCATACATGTCCTGACGTTTATTGGTGTGCGGAGCGATGAATTCATTGAGCAAATACCCTTCTGAACCCATTATTTCAACGCCATCATACCCGGCCTTTTCGGCAAGCTTTGCTGATTGAGCGAAGTCTTTAACGGTCGACTCAATCATTCCAATCGTCATCGATTTTGGTTTATAAGGGTTTATTGGTGCTTTAATCGCACTTGGCGCGACATTAAATGGGTGGTAAGCATACCTACCTGCATGAAGCAGTTGCAAACAAATCTTTCCACCGTGACGATGGACGGCTTGAGTGTAAGCCTTATGCTTTATGACATCATAAAATGAATTAAATGAAGACGCGATGGGAGTCAGCTTACCGCGAACATTCGGACTGTATCCACCCGTAATGATTAAACCTACCCCACCTTTTGCTCGAGCTTCGTAGAATGCCGCTAAACGCTTACGATTATGCCAGCCTTCCTCTAAACCGGTATGCATTGAGCCCATTACTAACCGATTTCGTAATTCTGTGTTTGGTAGTTTTAATTCTTGTTCTAACATTTCTTGCCCCTCACTGGTCTTACCTGTGAAACATTAACGTTTTTTTCAATTTTCGCAAGCGTTATCTTTCTATTCACAAATTAAAGGCTGTAATAATTAACACATTTAATCTGAATCGATTTTGATCGCCTTTTGTGTTTTCAGGATCCAAATTATGAACCATTTGTCGCGAGATCTCGTTTATTTAACACCTTGTTACTTTTTTTTACTGAGCCTTTGCGTAAGATTCGGTTATGATAAAATCAGTACAAATGTTTATTAGGTAAGGCACTATTTTGGAATACATCAAAGCAGTATTTCGGTTTTTGTGGAATGCACTAAATTTCTCACGCAAACTGATCATTAATTTAGTTTTCTTTGGTATTTTAATCGCGATTTTTTTCAGCATTGAAGATCAAGAGCAGTCACAAGTTAAAATTGCAAATGAATCCGCTCTGGTTCTGAGTCTAAGTGGAATCTTAGTCGAAGAAAAGCGCTATATGGATCCGGTTGAAGCGGCGTTTAATGATTTTAACGATGACAAAGAACCACAAGAAATCTTAGTGGATGATGTAGTTAAAACCATTGAATCAGCTGCGAATGATAGCCGAATTAAAGTACTTGTACTCGATGTGCAAACGTTATTCCGAGCTCATCTAGATAAACTAAAAGCGATTGGTGTTGCGTTAGATAATTTTAAAGCACAAGGCAAACAAGTTATTGCCTACGGCGATTATTACTCACAAGCTCAATATTACTTGGCTAGTTACGCCGATGAAATAGTGCTTCATCCATATGGCGGCGTGAGTATTGAAGGCTTTGGTGTGTACCCAATGTATTTTAAAGATGCCCTCGAAAAACTTGATATAAGTCAACACGTATTTCGAGTCGGGACGTACAAATCTGCTGTTGAGCCATTTCTTCGAAACGATATGTCAGACGCTGCAAAAGAAGCAAACAAAGTATGGCTAGATGCGCTTTGGAGCAATTACAAATCAGATGTTGCCAAAAATCGTAACATGGATCTCACTAACTTTGATGAACGTTTCGATGTTTTTATTGAAAAACTTCAACGCTCAGGCGGTGATTATGCTGCCTATGCTCTCAATAATAAATGGGTAGATAGACTCGCGACTCGTCAAGAACTAACCAATCAATTAATGGAAGTCGTCGGCAGTGATGAAAAAGGTGAGTCATTTAATCGCGTGTCGTTTACCGATTACTTTGCGGAACTAGAGCGTAATGCTCAATTTAATTTCCCTTTCGATGATCAAGTTGCCTTAGTCGTCGCAAAAGGCACTATCATGGACGGTAAAAAACGTGCTGGCGAAATTGGGGGAGATTCTACCGCTGCATTGCTTAAAAAAGCGCGTTTGGACCCTAAGGTAAAAGCCGTTGTACTGCGCATTGATTCAGGCGGCGGAAGCATGTTTGCCTCTGAGATCATTCGCAATGAAGTACTAGCAATAAAAGAAGCCGGTAAACCAGTTATTGCTTCAATGGGTTCAGTCGCTGCTTCTGGCGGATATTGGATTGCTGCGTCCGCGAACGAGATTTGGGCGTCAGAGAATACGATTACAGGATCAATTGGGGTATTTGGCACCATCATGACCATTGAGAATAGCTTGAAAAAACTGGGCGTTTATTCTGATGGCGTGGGTACCACTGAAATGCAAGGTAATTCTTTTGTGCGCGGCATTGATCCTCGTATGGCGCAAGTTATTCAAATGGGTGTTGAAAATGCTTACGGTAAGTTTATTCATGTCGTTGCATCGTCGAGAGGCTTAACACCTGAAAAAGTAGATGAAGTGGCACAGGGCCGAGTATGGATTGCAACCCAAGCAAAAGAGTTTGGTTTAATAGACAAATTAGGTGGTAAAGAAGATGCCATTAAAGCGGCTGCCGATTTGGCTCACCTAGAGCACTATAGTGTAGTGACAATTGAACATGAACTGTCTGAACAAGAAAAGCTCATGCAGAAGTTTTTCGGTACCGACGCTGCAATGAGCATTGTCCACTCACTTAAAGGGGCGATTGACTTCCCTTCTTTAGATTTGTTTGGCTATGCGACACATACCGTGAATGAACAAACAAGACTAATAAAGCAGTTCAATGATCCTAATGGGATTTACAGTCGTTGTTTGTATTGTGAAGCCATTCAGTAATTTACTCACTGCAATGTGATGCTGCAGTTGGTATACTTAGCCCAGAATTATTTCTGGGCTTTTTTATGAATCGTAAAAAAATATATATTGCGTATACAGGTGGTACGATTGGTATGAAACAATCGAGCCGCGGTTATGTGCCAGTTGCGGGTTACCTGACACAGACTGTGAAACAAAACGCCGAATTTACGCGCGAAGAAATGCCACTGTTTGATATTCATGAATATTGTCCTTTGATAGATTCGTCGGATATGTCACCTGCACACTGGCAATTGATCGCAGACGACATCAAATCGAAATATCAAGATTATGATGGCTTTGTCGTGTTACATGGCACCGACACGATGGCCTATACCGCTTCAGCTTTGTCATTCATGCTTGAAAACCTAACGAAGCCTGTCATTGTGACGGGATCACAGATCCCGCTTTCACAACTTCGCTCGGACGGTCAGGTTAACCTACTAAACGCAATGTTTTTGGCTGCAAACTATCCCATTGCCGAAGTGAGTTTATTCTTTAACAATCAATTGTTCCGAGGCAACAGGGCGACAAAAGCACACGCAGACGGCTTCGACGCATTTGCATCTCCGAATCTACCACCATTGGCACAGTCTGGAATAAATATTCAATTGATTGAAGGTAAGTTAAGTCCTTTCGTCGATCAAGCGCTGCGTGTAACAACCATTACCCCACAACCCATAGGCGTATTGTATTTGTATCCTGGGATCAGCGTTTCGATGGTAGATTCTTTGCTCAATGGAAACATAAAAGCATTAATTCTACTGAGTTTTGGAGTCGGCAATGCTCCACAAGATCCTGACTTTTTAAGTGTGTTAAAAGCGGCTTGCGATCGTGGAATTGTCATTGTAAATCTAACCCAATGTATCAAAGGCCGTGTAAACATGGGCGGATATGCCACCGGTAATGCACTGCTTAATAGCGGCGTGATCAGTGGATATGACATGACGGTTGAGGCTTGTTTGACCAAATTGCACTATTTATTTAGCCAAGGGTTAGAATTAGAAACTATTCGCCATTTAATGCAAGATAATTTACGTGGTGAACTCACCCGCTAACAAAAAAAACCGACGTCAATCGTCGGTTTTTTTTTGATATTACTACACCAATGCTTAACGCACTTTTTGCTCAATATCGACTAAGTCGGTTAAATGGCAGATCTCACCTTGATGCGTTTTAATACCATGCTCTCCGAAATAATCTCTCTGAGCTTGAACCAAATGACCATTGCTTGGTGTGCTGAGCGTCGCTATATAGTTTTGAGTTGCACACAGCACAGGGAACGCTAAACCACTTGAAATTGCAGCACCTGCCACTTTGCGTAGCGCTTTCGTTTCGTCATGTAAGGTATCGATAAACTCAACGCCTTTTGCAATGTCATCTAAGTAGTCGGCTCGAATAATACATCCAGCTCGCCATGTCTGCAGGGTTTTGGCTAAGTCTACTTTCCATTGATGCGCACGCGATGCACCTTTAATGAGCGCTAAACCCTGACGATAACAGAGTAAACTCGCTAGATAGAATGCTTCTTTTAATTCATTAAGTTCGACGTTTACCGCATCCGTTTCTTTAGTTTGATAGGTCATTTCTTTTGCAGCATGTGTATCAATCGTATTCGTAAGGTGACGCGCTTGAACTGCCGCTACCAATGAAGGTACGGCAATTCCAAGCTCTAGGGCATTTTGCGCCGTCCAAAGTCCTGTGCCTTTTGCACCAACTTTGTTGTCAATTAAATCGACCAGAGACTCACCTTCGTCGGTGGATAATTCTAGAATATGTGCAGAAATTGACAGCAAATAACTGTTTAAGCGGCCATCAGACCATTCACGAAAGATCTGAGCAACTTCTGTAGGCGAGCGTTTAGTACCAAATCGCAATAGTTGATAAACTTCGGCAATCAATTGCATTAACGCATATTCAATACCGTTGTGTACCATTTTGACAAAATGACCACTCGCTGACTGCCCTACTCGAGCAAAACATGATTCACCACTGTAACTCGCTGCGACTTTTTCAAACCAAGGTTCTATGCGCTCCCAACCACCTTCAGAGCCGCTTGCCATCATCGCTGGGCCATGACGAGCACCCTCTGCCCCTCCAGAAATTCCCATTGTGGCAAATTCAAATTTATTTTGATATTTCAGTTTTCGAGCAATACCATCTTTGTAATTGCTATTACCACAATCAACAATGATGTCGTCTTTTTCCACGCCAGCTTCGACGAGATCAGAACACACTTTATCGACCAACTCACCAGCTGGTACAAGTAATAAAATTGAACGAGGCGCTTCAAGGCGACGAACCATATCACCAAGATCAGAAACAATATGCAAACGCTCAGCGATCCCTAATGACTGAGCCTGACTGATAAGTTCAGCGCCTGCATCAGGATTCGTGTCATATGCGACTAGCGTAAGCCCTTTCTCGATAAGATTTAGCGCAAGGTTTTTACCCATTACACCTAAACCAACTAATGCAACCTGCATTTAGTTTCCTCCTCGGTAACAACGTATTGGTTAACTCTGCCGCGCATTATAACGGAGCAACAAAAAATAGCGAGTTTTGACCCTTTACATCTAAGACCTTTTAAAAATCGGGGTTAATCCTAGAGCAACTTTGTAAAGCCAAAACATCACTATTATAGTACTTTGCTAATCGCTTGTTAGGCGGCTTGAACGATATTTACTTCACCCACCAGGTATCATTGCGCGTTGACTGGCGCTGACACCGGTGTCATAATGATGTCATCCCGATCATATAGTTTAATTACGTACTAAACAAATAAAGCCGACGTTTTTAACCATAATTGACCTAGCTTTTGCGTTATTTGCTCAACTTTAAAGCAAATAACGCAAAAGTATTACAAGCAATGTTAGAACTCGCTATGCATGCGAACAACAGGAGAATCTGATGCTTAGACGCACCAAAATCGTGGCCACACTTGGCCCAGCGACAGATAGAGATAACAATTTAGAAAAAATCATTCGCGCTGGCGCCAACGTAGTTCGCCTCAACTTTTCTCACGGCGTTGCTGATGATCATAAAAACCGTGCTCAAGCGGTTCGAGAAATCGCCAAGCGTTTAAATAAACACATTGCCATATTAGCGGATCTACAGGGCCCAAAAATCCGTGTATCAACCTTTAAAGAAGGTAAAGTGCTGTTGGACATTGGCGCCACGTTTGTACTCGATGCAAAAATGGAGAAAGGTGAAGGTACGGTAGAAGCCGTAGGTATTGACTACAAAGAATTGCCGAATGACGTTAAAACAGGTGACACCTTATTACTCAATGATGGCTTGATCCAACTTATTGTCGAAAAAGTGGAAGGTCATCGCGTAATCACTAAGGTGTCTGTTGGTGGCGTGTTATCAAACAATAAAGGCATTAACCGTTTAGGCGGTGGTTTAACTGCACCTGCATTTACTGAAAAAGACAAGCGCGATCTTATTACAGCGTCTGAGATTGGTGTGGACTATATTGCAGTCTCTTTTCCTCGTTCTGGTGACGACATGAGGTATGTACGTGCTTTAGCAATTGAAGCGGGTTCGAAAGCGCAATTACTTGCTAAGATTGAACGAGCTGAAGCAGTGGAAACCGTTGAAGCGATTGATGACATCGTACTTGCGTCAGATGCAGTTATGGTAGCACGCGGTGATTTGGGCGTTGAAATTGGCGATGCCGCGTTAGTTGGCAAGCAAAAACTCATCATCAGCCGCGCTCGCTCATTAAATCGTACTGTGATTACTGCAACGCAAATGATGGAATCGATGATCGATAACCCAATGCCTACACGCGCCGAAGTTATGGACGTTGCAAATGCTGTGTTAGACGGAACTGATGCGGTAATGTTGTCTGCAGAAACTGCCTCAGGTAGTTACCCAGAAGAAACAGTTAAAGCGATGGCACGTGTCTGTATTGGTGCAGAATCACAGCCAACAATCAATATTTCTAAACATCGTTTAGATAGTATGTTCTCAGATTGTGCGGAAACCATCGCGCTTTCTGCTATGTATGCAGCTAACCACTTAGGGACGGTTAAAGCCATCGTTGCGCTTACAGAATCAGGAAACACCTCGAAACTAATGTCACGAATTAGTTCAGGTTTACCGATCTTCTCTTTATCACGCCACGAGTCAACATTAGGTCAAACGGCTTTATATCGCGGCGTTTATCCAGTGTATTTTGATTCAACGCAATGTACAGATGAAACGATTATCAAAGATGCGCTTGATACTTTAGTTAAAGCAGGCTCATTCAAAGCGGGTGATACGGTTATTTTAACTCACGGTGATCTAATGGAAACGGTAGGCGCAACCAATACAATGAAAATTGTTACTGTAGCCTAAGTTATATTTCTATTACCGTGCAGGTAAAAGTTAAAAGGCGGAAGCTTTCGCCTTTTAACTTGCTAACGCTGCTTTAACTTTATCTCTATAACTGCGACTTACCTTCAACTCTTGGCCATTATCCAAAACCAATAAATACTCGCCACTTGTTTGCGTAACAAGTTTGCTAATTTGCTTCGTGTTTACGATCGCACTGCGGTGAACACGCACAAAAAGTTGAGGATCTAATTCTTGCTCTAGCTCCTTCATAGTCTTTCGCAAAATGTGAGTTTGACCATCTGAACAATGTAAACACATGTAATCGCCTGCCGCATCAACCCACTGAATGGATGAGACTGAAACACGAATGATCTCACCATGTTCTTTTACCGCGAGAGATTCCGGGAATTTCTTGTCGACTAGACTATCGCCTGTTGCAAGTTTTTTAAGAATTTCTTCGCAATTATTGCCAGTGATACCAGCCACGAAACTGGCTAACTTTTTCTTATGGGCGTTATCCTGTTGTGTTTTCAAATATGTCTGCACTTTTTCTACCGCCTGTTTTAGTCTGTTGTCATCCACGGGTTTAAGAATGTAATCCAAGGCATGAATTTCGAACGCTTTTACTGCGTATTGGTCAAATGCAGTAACAAACACAATCGCTGGCAATGGTTTTACACTCTCACTTAAATGCCTTGCTACTTCAAATCCATTAAGCCCAGGCATTTGTATATCTAAAAAAACAAGTTCAACATCATTTTGTTGGCAATATTCGATAGCCTCCTGGCCATTACTGCATAAGGCTTTAACATCTAGCTCTGCAAATTCCGTTAGCCTTACCGCTAACCCTTTTCGAGCTAACGCCTCATCATCTACGATAATGGTCTTGATTGAGTTCATTATTTACTCGCTTTTTCATAAGGGACTCGAATATTTACTTTAAGCCCCGACGGAATATTTTCTGATAATACGAAAGAATAGTTGTTTTCGTATAAGGTTTTTAATCGGTCTTTAGTATTAGCAATACCAACCCCTGACGCTTTTACCAGTTGTCCATCGTCGATCTCTGCACCTGGTCCGTTATCACAGACTTCCATCAATAATTCATTTGCGAATACTTGCGCATTGATCGATATTAAACCACCGGTAGTCATATTTGCTATGGCATACTTAATCGCATTTTCGATGATCGGTTGCAAAATTAGGCTAGGCACAAGAGCTTGTTTCGCCTCGTCACTAACATCAATTTCGATCGCAAGTCTTTCATCAAAGCGCACTTTTTCTATTTCAAGATACAACATCAATGCGTGTAATTCTTGCTCTAACGGTACTTTCTTAATAGGGTCTGTATTTAAGGTATAACGCAAAAAGTCACTTAAACGTGAAACCATTTGATTCGCATCCTTATTTTCTTCAACTAAAATCAACGTCGAGATAGCATTAAGGGTATTGAATAGAAAATGAGGATTAAGTTGGTATCGAAGCATTTTTAATTGAGCTTCATGTGCCATTGTGTTTGCCTTCAAGGCTTTTTGCTTTTCACTTTGGAGAAGTTGGTAGTATTTTATGCCGAAGTATAAACCACTCCAACACAATACTATGTAAACTGAATCTAACCCTTGTTGGAAATAATAGAACCACTCTTCCGGTCGATAGCCGTGTCGGTAGATTTCCCACAAGTTGTATTTTTGAACGACAGACCAGAGCGTACCGGTAACGTATGACGCCGTGAAAACGACAAGAATAAGGATCCAAGGTTTAGCATTCCAAACTTTGCGATATAAATATCGCAGCGGAACAGTCATTAAACAGCCAGCATAAGCATTGAGCACGATGACAAATACATAAATATCGCGCATCTCAAAAACTTTCGAACCGATATAATTAACGAGTGCATAGCCAATCCATCCAGCTATCTGTAGCACCCAGAAAAAACGTTGTCGATTATCTACTAGTGATTGCCACTTCAAAATCAATGCTTTCAAGTTTATTAACCTATCCCGATTATATCGTTGACCTAATGAACTTAGCACTGCAACCTATCTTGTATTCTTGCTAATCAACGCAAATAAAAAAGCATCGCTGGTTACCTAGCGATGCCTTTTTTATTTTATAACCAATTTTCTTAAAAATGTCCGACTACAGCAAGAAGCTTTATCAAGTTTATCCTTTAAGCCAGTTTATCAGATGCAACTTTATAGGTTGGATCTTCTATCACATTGACCTCAACTAAGTCTGCCGCTTTACTTAACAACTGTTTACAATCAAGACTTAAATGACGTAGGTGTAACGTTTTACCTTGTTTGTTGTAGCGCTCTGCTAAGCTATCAATTGCTTCAATTGCGCTGTGATCTGCAACGCGTGAGTATTTGAACTCCACAACTACATGTTCTGGGTCTTGGTCTACATTAAACAACTCAGCGAAATTCTTTACCGAGCCAAAGAACAGTGGTCCATGTAATTCATATACCTTAGAGCCATCCTCATCAATATAATTTGTAGCGTAGATATGCTTTGCATGCTCCCAAGCAAATACGAGCGCAGAAACAATAACACCGACACAAACGGCTATCGCTAAGTCTGTAAATACAGTGACACCTGACACGAGTACAATAACAAACGCATCGGATTTAGGAATACGTTTAATAATCCTAAATGAACTCCATTCAAATGTGCCCAACACAACCATGAACATTACACCAACCAATGCTGCTAATGGGATCATTTCTATTAGATTTGCCGCAAAAACGATAAAAACTAAAAGCAAAATTGCTGCGGTAATTCCAGACAAACGACTACGACCACCTGAATTTATATTGATCATCGACTGACCTATCATCGCACAGCCGCCCATTGCACCAAACACACCACAGGTCACGTTTGCAGCCCCTTGACCAATACACTCACGGTTACTGTTGCCACGAGTTTCAGTGATCTCATCAATTAGGGTCAGAGTTAAAAGGGACTCAATTAATCCAATTGCCGCTAAAATTAATGCATAAGGAAAAATGATGCGCAATGTTTCTAAATTCCATGGTACATCCGGAAAATGGAAACTCGGGAAGCCACCTGCAATCGTCGCGTCAAGATTTCCTGTCATGTCTTTGACATAGTCAAGTACCGTACGTGCGTCAAGATCGAACCCAATGGCTAGTCCAGTAACCACTAAAATAGCAGCCAAAGAAGACGGTACTGCAGTGGTGAATTTTGGAAGATAATGAATAATTGCCATGGTCAACGCGACCAAACCAACCATGATATACAAAGTACCTCCGGTCATCCATTCCATCGCACCGTGGACATTACTCACCTTAAATTGACCGAGTTGAGCAAGGAAGATAACTATCGCCAATCCGTTAACAAAACCAAGCATAACAGGATGAGGTACCATACGAATAAATTTACCAAGTTTAAATAGCCCGGCTAAAATTTGTAAAACCCCCATCAACAACACAGTCGCAAACAAGTATTCGACACCATGCTCTATTACTAGGCTCACCATCACTACAGCCAAAGCACCCGTTGCACCAGAAATCATTCCCGGTCGGCCACCAAATATTGCGGTGATTAAACCCACGATAAACGCAGCATATAAGCCAACTAATGGTTCGACATGCGCCACGAAAGCGAATGCGACAGCTTCTGGTACAAGCGCAAGCGCTACCGTTAATCCCGACAAAATATCATTTTTAGCCGAGCTTGGTGCTTTACCAAGTAAATTAAACATAGATCCCCCAACCCACTTAATGTAACTCCCCCTATTACTTACATCGAACGATGAAACGTAAGTAACAGAACTAGCGTAAGTTCTTAAATAGAAAAGCGCAGGATTTTAACAAAATCCTGCGCTTTTCTCAATTTTTACTAAAATCGCGAAGTTAAATCGGCAAGGATGTTGATCGCTTAACACACGTCATCGTCACGTTTGAATTCACTTCTTGGACATAGTCTAAGCTTAGCAGGTTATCTCTGACAAAATGCTCGTAACCTTCTATTCCTTTCGAAATAATACGGAGCATAAAATCCATGGTACCTGCCATTGTGTAGCACTCAGTGACTTCATCATAACTTTGAATAAGTTGCTCAAACTCAGCTAAATTCTTCTTACCATGGTTAGATAAACGCACATGAGCATATACGAGCATATCGAAGCCTAACTTTTTCTCGTCAAGCAATGCTACCTTGCCCTTGATGTAGCCATCTTGCTCAAGTTTAGCGATTCGGCGCCAACATGGTGATTGTGACAAGCCCACTTTGTCTGCTATTTCGGCAGTCGACAAACTTGCGTTTTGTTGAAGTAACGAGAGTATTTGTCGATCAACATGATTCAAAGACATACTTTTTTCTTATTTAGTTAAATTAATGGTTAAATTATACCCTATTAAACCGGCGAAGTCTGCTATTTTTTAGCCAAAACGTCCGCTCAAAAATGGGTTGCTCGCTTTTTCGTGGCCAATCGTTGTATTGTCGCCATGACCAGACAAGACGCTTGTTTCGTCAGGTAGCGTAAAGAGCTTCTGTTTAATAGAGCTTACTAACTGATTTGCATCACCTCGTGGAAAATCTGTGCGCCCTATCGAACCTTTAAATAAAACGTCACCCACTAAGACAACATTGGTATTTGGCTCGTAAAAAACGACATGGCCAGGTGTATGGCCGGGGCAGTGAAATACCTTAAACGACACCGAACCTACAGTTACTTGTTCACCGTCAACTAACCACTCATCCGGTAAAAAAGGATCAAGGTAGTTAAAACCAAACATTTTTGCTTGCTCAGGCAATGCATCAAACCAAAACTGTTCGTCTCGATGCGGACCAACAACAGGAATATTATAGTGTTGCTTCAAATCCATTGTGGCACCAACATGATCTAAATGACCATGGGTTAGAATGATCTTTTCAACTTTTACCTCTAGCGCAGTGAGTTTTGCAATAATTTTTTCTTTATCGCCACCCGGGTCGACAATTGCAGCCTGATTGCTTGCTTTACACACGATTATGCGACAATTTTGCAAAAAAGGCGTTACTGGAACGGTATAGATTTCAATCACTGCTGTTTATAACCTATCAATATTGGATATTTTAAATATGCGTTGTCATAAAATGGAGACTTTTCATAAAGCCACGCTAGACGAGCTTCTGGATCGCTAGCAAAACCTTTATTCTCTCTCACTATGGTGTCAAATTCGAGAGCGAGTGCTGGGTTTTCTTTTAACAAAGTTCGGGCATATGGTTCAAGTGCATAATTTTCAACATACTCGGTTCGTTGAAAAATAGTATTAAATTCCCCCCATTGAAAATAGGAATCAGGCGCTTCTGGGTGAAGTAAATGGACAGCCAACTCACCGGCAGGTTGCTGTGTGTTAACTTGATACCAGCCTGATAAATCAACTTCGTGCAGTGTATTATAGGTAAAGGTTGCCGATACCCTCGTTCGCCCTTCAAATGGCAATTTATCGAACTTAAAGGATTTGACTGAAGCTTGTTTAATTTTAATGTCCTGATCTAGTGCGTCGACCTTTATAACTTCAACGCCATGTAACTTTAACTTGGTAATAATTTCGCTATAAACCGCAGGAATATAAAAACTATGGGGTACTTTAACCGTATGTTTAATTTCTTTTTGCCAAAAAATGGGCAGCTTTTCATAGTTAAAAGGTTTGCCTAAGTATTTTACTTCGTGTTGACCAGACAATGAACTCATAAACTTGCTGTATTCAATCCCCTTAAATTGAATATAGTCTGGTTCACTCGCATAGCCACGTTCAACGACTAGCTCTGTAGGAACAAATGATTTTTCATTTTTAACCGCAGTCTTTAGCTCCTCTCGATGTTCCACCAAGGCGGAAATGACACCATCATAAAAAGCATATGTCCCAAGCACTCGTTGCTTATATGGTTTCAGTGAATGGTTTTCAACTAAAATCGTCGGTAAACTTTTAAGATCACCCCATCCATTTGAAAATCTTGGTGTCGCCACCCAACCTGCTAGTCCTTTTTTGAATTCTCGCTTATCCATAACAAACACGAGTGGGCCTGGTACATGGCCAAAATCACTTAGTTTTTCATCTATTCTCGGCTTAAAACGCGTTTCAAGAACTGTGGCGATAGCTGGGGACTCACTCGAAAACTCAGGATTAAATCCATACGTTACATCATATTGATAATCTGCACCGTCAGTTACATGCACATCAACATATAACTCTGGTTGATATTCGTTAATAACATTGAGTATCGAGCGAACTTCGGGCGTATCAAGCTTTGTAAAATCTCGATTAAGATTTAAGTTTTTACCATTCGTGCGAAATCCCATTTCAGTTGGGCCACGTTGATTAATGCGATTAAATTCACCACGTCGCTCATGTCCATCCACATTTAGTATAGGAACAAACAATAAATTAACTTGATTTAGTATGTCACGACGCTTACCCGTCGCAATGTCGCGAAGTAACATAAACCCGGCATCCTTACCATCGATTTCACCTGCATGTATCCCTGCTTGGATCAAAATGGTCGGTTTATCATTGTTGCGGATCATAGCGGATGAAAATTGGCTTTGTTCAGTCGCTACTATCATCACAATGTCGCGACCTGCGTCACTCGTCCCAATGATTTCTTTTTTAAATTGTGTTGGGTTAGCTGCAACTAAACGATCAACAAATTCCAATGTACGTGCATAGTTTGGCGAAACAAGACCGCCACCGAGTTCAAAATCCGTCGTAAGAGGTCCTTGAGTTTGCATTAGCTGCTCTGAACTCCCCTGCCAAGGCATTAAAGGAGGAAGGTAAGCTGTGGTTGTCGCAAGACTAAATAAAACCAAATTAGCGAACATGTGCGTAATACTCTAATTTCCCGCATTTTTAACAGCAGTATATCAATAAAAATTTAACAAGCTTAGAATGTGCGGTGATTCTACAAAAAACGAAGCTAACTAAAGGAAATCAATGTGTCTGCTAACATTCAGACTAAGCTAAACATACTCATCACTGGATGTTCCTCTGGAATTGGTTTGTATTGTGCACAAAAATTCCATGAATTAGGACATCATGTGGTCGCTACGGTTCGAAAAGAGGCAGATCAAGAAACTCTCTTAGAGCTTGGGATCCAATCCGTGATTCTTGATTATGCTGATAAGCAAAGCATAGCGTTCGCATTTTCGAGTGCAATCGAGTTATTAGACGGAAAGATAGACCTCCTGTTTAACAACGGTGCATATGGTCAACCGGGAGCGGTTGAAGACTTAAGTGTTGATGCCTTGAGACTGCAATTTGAAACTAACTTTTTTGGTTGGCACGATTTAACTATCCGAGTTTTAAACGTTATGCTGAGCGCTGGAAGCGGAAAAATCGTCCACAATTCATCCGTACTCGGACTTGTTTCTCTTCCCTACCGTGGTGCTTACAACGCGAGTAAATTTGCATTAGAGGGGTTAACCGACACACTTCGAATGGAACTTCACAATACTAATATACATGTTTCTTTAATTGAACCCGGCCCGATTGTGTCTAAGTTTAGAGAAAATGCACGGCAAGCGTTTTTCAAACACATCCCTAATTGGCAAGAAAGCCGCCATGTGAATGAATATGAAAAGCAAATAAATCGTTTATCTGCGGCTGACGCACCACAACGATTTACATTAGGACCTGAGGCCGTATTTGATAAACTTGAAAAAATTATTAAGTCGGATAAGCCTAATGCGCGTTATTATGTGACTTTCCCGACGTATCTGATGGGAACGTTAAAGCGATTGCTGAGTTCTGCGTTATTAGACAAAATACTTTTGAAAAACAAATGATCAAAAAAGGCGCCAATTGGCGCCCTTTCGATTCGCTTAGATATTAAGCAGCTACCGATTCTTTTGCTTTAGCAACTAACGCTGCGAAAGCTACTTGATCGTATACTGCGATATCAGCAAGGATCTTACGGTCGATTTCGATCGAAGCCTTTTTAAGGCCATTGATGAAACGGCTATAAGATAGACCATTTTGACGTGCAGCAGCATTGATACGTGCAATCCATAATTGACGGAAAGTACGTTTCTTAGCACGACGGTCACGGTATGCATATTGACCAGCTTTAGTTACAGCTTGGAATGCTACGCGGTAAACACGTGAACGTGCACCGTAGTAACCTTTAGCTTGTTTCAATACTTTTTTGTGACGCGCGCGCGCGATAACACCACGTTTAACTCTTGCCATGACTGATATCCTCTATTAAGCGAATGGTAACAAACGGTTGATAAGAACTAAATCGTTCTTGTGAACCATTGTTTTTGCACGTAAGTGAAGCTTACGCTTAGAAGATTTCTTAGTCAGAATATGACGAAGATGTGATTGCTTACGCTTGAAACCGCCTGAAGCAGTCTTTTTGAAACGCTTTTTCGCGCCACTGTGTGACTTTAATTTATAAGCCATTGCAATAACTCCAAATGATATTGCGTTTAACAAGCAAGCAGGCGGACCGAAGTCACTTGATTGGCCTAACTTGCACCAAGTCCGGTGGAGTATTAAACTCACTTCAACCGGTCAACTCAGGCGACCGAAGTACTTTTAGGCCTGAGTTGAAGGATGCGTATTATCCAGTAATTATTGCTTTTTGGCAATAGGTGCCAACATCATAATCATCTGGCGCCCTTCTACGCGATTTGGGAAGGACTCAACTTGAGAAAGATCCTGCAAGTCCGCTTTAATGCGGTTTAGCAATTCTAACGCCAAATCAGTATGCGCCATTTCACGACCACGGAAACGCAAAGTGATTTTTGCTTTGTCGCCAGCTTCCAAGAATTTTCTTAGGCTGCGTAACTTAACTTGATAATCACCTTCATCCGTACCAGGGCGGAATTTAATTTCCTTGATTTGGATTTGCTTTTGCTTTTTCTTTTGTTCTTTTAGTTGTTTTGATTTTTCAAAAATGAACTTACCGTAATCCATCACTCGACATACAGGTGGTTCTGCATTAGGACTGATTTCAACCAAATCGACACCAGCTTCTTCAGCTACTCCAAGAGCTTCTCTAATTGAAACAACGCCAATTTGCTCGCCTTCAAGTCCGACTAAACGAACTTCTTTTACAGTAATTTCCTCGTTGATACGATTTTTTTGAGCTGAATTTTGCCCTTTTTTGCCGCCTCTAATGGTACGATCCTCCAAGTTATTAAAAATAATTCCGTGTATAGTGTTTAGACACTACACACGTTCCGTCTTTATTTAAGCACGGTTTTTGATTTCTTCGGTAATTTTAGCAACAAAATTGTCAACTGTGAATTTACCGAGATCTTCGCCAGTTCTAGTACGAACTGCCACCTCACCTTGTTCGACTTCTTTGTCGCCAACAACAAGTAAGTATGGAATACGCTTCAAAGTATGTTCGCGGATTTTAAAGCCAATCTTCTCATTTCTCAAGTCAGCAAAAGCACGAATTCCAAGTTTATTCAGTTTTTGTACAACTTCTTTGGCAAAATCAGCTTGTTTATCCGTGATATTCATCAACACGACTTGTTTTGGGGCAAGCCAAGTTGGGAATAAACCTGCATATTCTTCTGTGAGTATACCAATGAAGCGCTCAATAGAACCTAAAATCGCACGATGGATCATTACAGGCGTTTTACGTTCGTTGTTTTCAGCTACATAGGTCGCACCTAAACGGCCAGGTAATGCAAAATCAAGCTGTACAGTACCACATTGCCAAGCGCGCTCTAAACAATCGTACAACGTAAACTCGATTTTAGGGCCATAGAATGCACCTTCGCCCGGCAAGTATTCAAATTCGATGCCATTTACTTTCAGTGCTTCTGCAAGTGCTGCTTCTGCTTTGTCCCACATATGATCTTCACCGATACGTTTTTCTGGACGAGTCGACAACTTAACAACAATTTTCTCAAAGCCAAACGTTTCATAGGTGTCATACACCATTTTAATACAGGCAGATACTTCATCCATAATTTGCTCTTCTGTACAGAAGATATGCGCATCGTCTTGAGTAAAACCACGTACTCGCATTAATCCATGTAGCGCGCCAGAAGGTTCATTGCGGTGACAGCAACCAAATTCAGCCATACGCAGTGGAAGATCACGGTATGATTTTAAACCTTGATTGAAAATCTGTACGTGGCCCGGGCAGTTCATCGGCTTAATTGCATATTCACGTTTTTCAGACTCTGTCGTAAACATGGCATCTGCGTATTTATCCCAGTGACCTGAACGTTCCCAAAGTACACGGTCCATCATTAAAGGACCTTTAACTTCTTCGTACTCATATTCACGTAATTTTTCACGAACGAAATCTTCTAGTTCGCGATAAATGCTCCAGCCATCATTGTGCCAAAACACCATGCCTGGCGCTTCTTCTTGCCAGTGCCATAAATCAAGCGCTTTACCAATCTTGCGGTGATCTCGCTTTTCGGCTTCTTCGAGACGTTTTAAGTATGCACCTAATTGTTTCTTGTCTGCCCAAGCCGTTCCATAGACACGTTGAAGCATTTTATTTTCTGAGTTGCCGCGCCAATATGCACCGGCGACTTTCATTATTTTAAAGAAATGACAAAAACGCATGTTTGGCACATGAGGACCACGACACATGTCAACGTATTCTTCGTGATGATACAATCCTGGCTTGTCGTCTTTTGCGATATTTTCATCCAAGATTTCTATTTTGTATGTTTCGCCGCGCGCTGCAAATGCATCACGTGCTTCTTGCCAGCTTACCGTTTTCTTTACCACGTCGTAATTTGTTTTCGCCAATTGCAACATACGCTTTTCTAACGCATCGAGGTCTTCTTGCGTTAATGAACGATCCAGGTCGATGTCATAATAAAAACCATTATCAATGGTAGGACCAATCGCCATTTTAACGTCAGGGAACAGTTGCTTAATCGCGTGACCTAACAAGTGTGCACACGAGTGACGAATAATTTCCAGACCGTCTTCATCTTTAGCCGTGATAATTTCAAGGCTTGCATCTTCCAAAATTAAATCACAGGCATCAACACGTTTACCATTTACTCGACCTGCGATGGTCGCTTTTGCAAGACCAGGGCCGATATCTAAAGCCACATCAAGTGTTGAAACTGGGTTTTCGAAGACGCGCTGATTGCCGTCTGGGAGAGTAATAACTGGCATTATAATTCCTATTTACAGTGGTGATACCTACGCCGCATCACATGTTTGTTTAATTTAAGATTGGTTTAATTCGCCCAATCAACACTTTTACGAATAAGTATTGAAAATTTTAATAAGTACTAAAATACAGAGCAAAGCGGTATTTTGTCGCGAGACATGGCGAATTGCAAGTATCAGTCTAAAATTGAAGTAATAGAATTTCTTATATCAAGAGCAATGGCTAAAACAACACGCTACACAATCGCCACATTAAATCTGCTTAATTTTGCAGCTCCACCGTATTCCTTTTACCAACTTCATGAAAGTTACAATGACACTCAATGGCAAACAAAACTGCAATTTATTACCGGCATGATTGAACATCTCAACCCGACGATTATTGCGTTTCAAGAAGTCTTTAGCATTCAGACACTGCAATTATTATGCGAAGATTTAGGTTTACCTTACTTTACAACGGTCGCCACACCTAAGCCTGATCCGGTTTATCCGAATGTGCTGTTTAATCCGGTTGTGGCGGTTGCGTCTAAAGTACCTTTTAAGACAGCACAAGCGTTAGAGCCCTGCCCTGAATTATTAGAGTATTTAAACAATCAGCAACACTTCGAGTTTAACCGTACACCAGTCAAATGCACCTTTGAGTTGCCTGGGTTTGGTGAGCTTGCTTTGTATGCCGTGCATTTTAAATCGCAACGTGTGCATTCAATGGCACATATGCTTAAAAACGAAAATCAGGACGATCCTTTGTTGAATCTATTACATCAAACTGTCGGCCAAATGCAATCACAGATCTCTCGTTCGTTAGAAGCCTCGATTGTCTATTATGATGCGCTTAAAACGCAACGAGAAAAGCACACTCCAACCATTGTACTTGGAGATTTTAATGATCATATTACCAACGCTGCCTTGTCCTTCATGACACAATCCTTTCCTCCTAATACCGATCTATCACTTCCCGACAGTGTTGGACTTGCGGATGTATTCCACTTGGCTGATAACGCATTTAGTTTTGATAAAAAACCACCTAGTCACTATTACCACGGTAAAGGTAACGTCCTTGATTACATACTCGCATCGAAAGAATTTAATCCACATATGCCCACATCCCCGATTAACGCCTTACGCTACATTTCATTAGACAAACACCTAGATCCAGAACGCAGTGACGAAGACATTAGATACAGCGATCACGCCTCTATCGCTATCGAATTCGAAGTGTATATCCAATCTGCGTGAAAATGCGTGTCTGCAGGTTGTTTGGGTTTATACGTTATGGCCGAGCCATAAAACTCACAAATCGATTGCTAATCGCGAACGTAACTTAGGTATTAACCCGCTTGGTATCTGTTTTAACCATGCTATACTTGCGCCATTGTTATTGAACGGGATAATTTATGAGAACGTGTGGCGTTGAAATTTCAGGTAATGAAATCTTTTTATGTTTACTATCAAAAGACGTTGATGTCTTTGATATCCGCGACATTCGTCAGACTCGCTTTTCTTTACCTCAGAATGGTCAAGACACAGAGGTAATGCGCAAATTCTATTTCGACTTTAAAAAACTGGTCGAAGATTACAAAATTGATTCAATTTGCATCAAAGAGCGCCCTGCAAAAGGCAAATTTGCGGGCTCTGCTACTGGGTTTAAATTTGAAGCAACATTGCAACTTATTCCCAATGTAGACGTTCGAATTTTAAGTGGTACAGAAATTAAAGAACAACTAAAGCGCAACCCTATTCCAATTGAGTTTAGTGAAACTGGCCTTAAAAAGTATCAAGAAAATGCGTTTGCACATGCCTATGTTTATATTATGCGTAAAACATTCAAAGTAGACGAGAAACTTGAAGCTGAACGTTTAGAAGCACAAAAAAGAGAGGCGCGTAAAGACGTCGAATAGTTCGCCTTAAATTATAAATACCCAATCTACTTCAAGTTGTTTGGGTATATAGGAGCTTCGGCTCCTTTTTTCTTGACCAATCATCGGACTCTCTTTATCATGGCGCTCACTTTGGGGGAGTAGCCTACTCTTAATTAACTACATTAGTGAATTAAGTTAGCTCATATCAACATAGTTGTGCACTCATTTGCACATGGTATGGGCGTGGATAACACCATTGGCAAGACTCAAGGTAACAACCTTCCCTGTATGACGGGCGGAAGTTTGTTGCCTTGAATTCACAGGCCCGTCTAAGTAGCAATGTTATGGAACCGTTATTCTTATCTACCGTCACCGTCACCCTCGCCGAAATTGGCGATAAAACACAGCTTCTCGCGTTACTTTTAATAATAAAGTACAAACAACCCGTGCAAATAATGCTCGGTATTGTAGTCGCAACCTTAGTTAATCATTTGGCAACGGCCTATTTGGGCGCTAGCCTCGATACGATCATCACAAAAGAGTATTTACACTACCTAGTAAGCGCGAGCTTTTTATTATTAGGACTGTGGTTACTCATACCTGATAAAGAAGAGCCTGTCAGCAATCGATTTGATCACTTTGGTGTATTTAGCGCTACCACTATTTTGTTTTTTCTTGCGGAGCTTGGTGATAAAACTCAGGTTGCGACAGCTTTACTCGCGTCTCAATTTGATTCCATTGTTTATGTAACGATTGGTTCAACACTCGGAATGCTTGCAGCTAACGTGCCGGTTCTGTATTTTGGTGAGGCGCTGTTAAAAGTTATTCCGTTGACCACATTTAGAGTGATCGCTGCAACAGTCACCATCTTAATTGGTCTGTATGGGTTTTATAGCCAATCAATTTAAACAGGCCTGTTTTAGAGTGCTACCGTGTTTTCACTAGGTAGTACGCGAGTGTAGGAATGCAGCAGCTTTTAAATTAGCGTAACAACGCAGTGGATAGACACAGAGGCTCCCAACGGGCAAGTTTTACCGGCATATGCCGCCTTATTGATTTTGATAAAATAAAAGCAACCATCAGCAATTAATGCCGTGCTTAACAACTCTCAAATTCACACTGAACGAGCACTTTGAAGTCATTTTGCTATAGACAATATAGAGGTCAATTCATGTTTACATGGTTTGAGAAGCTTACAACTCCATTTCCACAAAACCAAGCGAGTCAGCCACCCTATGGCCTTTTCGCCTTTTGCCGATTCTATACGCGGGGAATGGAAAAGCCCTTGTTGATCATGTCGTTTTTGGCAGCAACATTAGCAATACTTGAAGTAATGCTGTTTAGCTTTATGGGGTCACTTGTCGATTGGTTTAGTCACTATACACCAGAACAGCTTTTTACTGAGAAAGACCATGAGTTAGGGTTCATGGTAATAATTACACTCGTTGTGTTACCAATTTTGGTGTTCATTCATTCAGCCATTTTGCATCAATCGTTACTGGGCAACTATCCGATGTCGATCCGCTGGCAAGCACACCGCTATTTGCTTAAGCAAAGCTTATCTTTTTACCAAGATGAATTTGCAGGGCGAATTGCAACGAAAGTAATGCAGACTTCATTAGCTGTACGCGAAACCGTGATGAAATTACTTGATGTATTGGTTTATATTTGCGTCTATTTCTTCGCTATTCTCGTACTCGTTGCTCAATCCGATCTTAAGCTTGTCATCCCACTTATCGTTTGGCTTATCGCTTACATCGGTATTCAATACTATTTTGTCCCAAAACTAAAACAAGTTTCTACCGCACAGGCCGATGCTCGCTCGGAAATGACCGGACGCATTGTCGACAGCTACACCAACATTTCGACTGTAAAGCTCTTTTCCCACACAAAAAGAGAAGAAGAATACGCCAAAGAAAGCATGGATATTTTTTTAGAACCGGTATACCAGCAAATGCGTTTGGCAACCAGTTTGAATTTTAGTGTTCATTTAATAAATTATTTGTTGGTATTCAGTGTCGCGGCAATCAGCGTTTATCTGTGGTCTTTATCCCTTGTCACTGCAGGGGCAATTGCAATTACAGTAAGCCTAGCGCTGCGTTTAAATGGCATGGCGCAGTGGATAATGTGGGAAGTAAGTGGGCTTTTTGAAAATATTGGCACCGTTGCTGATGGAATGAGTTCGCTATCACAACCTCTCGAACTTACCGATTCTAATGACGCAAAGGAAATGACAGTAAAAAATGGACAAATTGACTTTAAACAAGTTTTTTTCGCCTACAAACGTCACGACGACCAAACCCGTCCTGTGATCCAATCTCTTAATTTATCCATAAAACCCGGTGAGAAAATTGGCCTGGTTGGTCGTTCTGGTGCCGGAAAATCAACCTTAGTAAATTTATTATTACGCTTTTATGATGTCGACCAAGGAGAAATTTGCATTGACGGACAAAACATAAAAACCGTGACACAAGAGAGTCTGCGCAAACACATTGCAATGGTTACCCAAGATACGGCTCTTTTGCATCGTAGTGTTCAAGATAACATTCTTTATGGGCGACCTACTGCTTCTTTACAGCAAGTGATTGATGCCGCGACTAAAGCCCAAGCCATACAGTTTATCCATGAATTGGAAGATAAATTTGGCAATAAAGGCTTTTCAGCCCAAGTTGGAGAACGCGGTGTCAAATTATCTGGTGGACAACGTCAACGAATCGCCATAGCGCGTGTACTTTTAAAGGACGCCCCCATCCTTATATTGGATGAAGCAACTTCAGCACTCGACTCAGAGGTCGAAGCGGCGATTCAAGATAGCCTCGAAGAGCTAATGGAAGGAAAAACCGTTATTGCCATTGCGCATCGCCTATCAACGATAGCTAAACTAGACCGATTAATCGTCATTGATGATGGCAACATTGTCGAACAAGGCTCACATCAAGAGCTACTGCTGCACAATGGTGTTTATGCAAAACTGTGGGCACACCAAACGGGTGGCTTTATTGGCGTGGAGTAACACCTTGGCAAAATAGCGCGACGGCTTGTTGAAGCAATACATCTAGCTTTGCTTCTTCGAGCGGTGCTTGCCATTTTAGCACTTGCTCCCAATACGTAAGCTTTTTTAATCCTCCCCAAAAAAACGCAGCGGCTAATTCTGGGTCCACATCGCCCAAACTTCCTTCGTTTCCTGCATCTTTAAACCATTGTAAAAGTGCGCATTCACAATTGACAAATCTGGCCGATAGGCGCTGTGCTTGCTCTTTGTTACGCATGGATTCAATCATTACTATCCGCGATAAAGTTAAATAATCTTCATCGGCGAGCAAACTTGCTGCACTTCTCGCTAAGTGCGCTAACTGCGTTTCTAAGCCGTAATTCGGAATGTATTGGATTGTCGCAAGTGGATTTATGCGGCTAATTAAGCGGTTTACCACTTCATCAAATAAAGACTCTTTATTTGGAAAGTGTTTATAGAGTGTTCGTTTTGAAACGTGTGCTTTGCTCGCTATCGTTTCCATTGTGGTTGCGGCCAGACCATTTTGGGCAAATTGAGCAATCGCCGCTTGGACTATATTGTCTTGCTTGTCATTAGAATGCATTTTGCCGCCTACCTCTTCGAATTAGCGTCTAGTTTAAGCCTAATAGGAAACAAAAAATAGTATACGATATCGTTTACTTTAAAAATAAAAGGTATACACTATCGTTTACTCACTTATTAATGCACCAAGTCATTTTACATTTCATCAATCTGTAGATGATATCTAGTAGCGGTTTGCGCGAATGTAACTAAACTTGGTTCGTCAATCTTGCGAGTGAAGAAAACTAGGCGTGTACTTTCATTTCAAGCTCGGCAACTAATAGTTATAACACACGCTATTATAGTAACTTAAAATAATTACTAATCTGTATATTTTAGTAGTCTATTTAAATTGCTAAATATACCTATTTGTACAATACAGGATCGGAGTGTTCATGTATTTTTCAACTAAAAAACATCAATTTATCGCCTTTTCTACAGTAAGTGCAATGACGTTACTACTTAGTGCATGCAATCAAGAAAATGCCCAAAACGCACATACTGGTATGCCACCTGCGCAGGTTCAAACTATTGCGATACAAAAATCATCCGTACCTTTTTCTATTGAACTGCCTGCAACGCTTTCAGGTAATAAAGAAGTAGAGATCCGAGCACGCGTGTCTGGGATAATTGAATCACGCAATTTTGAAGAAGGTCAGACCGTAAATAAGGGAGATTCATTATTTACTCTCGATCTTCAGCCTTTCAAACTTGAACTAGAGAAGGCGAAAGCACAATTAGAAGCGGCTAAAGCGACGCTAAATCAGGCAAAACGCGAACGAGACAGATTGGATGCGTTACAAAATGAGCGTTCGGTATCAAAAAGAGATTTTGATAATGCGGTATCGTCGTATGAAATTGCCGTAGCCAATCTCGCTGCTGCTGAAGTGTCGCTTAAAAATGCGCAACTTGATTTAGATTACGCCCAAGTAAAAGCGCCTGTAACTGGTATTGTTGGTCGTGAGTTTGTGTCTCAAGGCAGCTATGTTCAAGGCCCGAGTGTGTTGCTAACAGAAGTAACCGACACCTCCAAAATGAGAATTCGTTTTGGATTTTCAGAGCGTGAACAATTGGCCATGCGCAAAGAGGTCAATGAAGGTTCATTATCTTTACCTAACGATAATCATTTTGAAGCCCAAGTTATTTTGCAAGACAATTCTGTTTACGGTCAGATGGGTATCGTCAATTTCAGCGATGTTCGTGTAAATCGAAATACGGGCACGAGTGAACTCCAAGCAATGATTGACAATCCAACAGGTCAACTTAGACCAGGCCAATTTGTGCGAGTAAGATTAAATGGGGCAATACGCAATTCGGCGTTTGTTGTGCCCCAAAAAGCGGTTTTAGATAACGGCACTGGTAAGTTCGTTTACGTAGCAACACCGAACGAACAAGGCATGTTAGTCGCACTACAGGCGCCCGTTGAAGTCGCAGAATGGGTTAATTTAAATGGCGAGAATGCATGGGTTATTAAGTCCGGATTACAAGAAGGTCAAAACGTCATCATTGAAGGTATGGCTCGCATTTTCTTTCCAGGCATGCCTGTACAAATAAATAATGAGGGAGCCTAATCTATATGTTCTCGAGATACTTTATAGACAGGCCAATCTTTGCGTTTGTTATCTCTATCGTAATCGTATTAGCTGGCTTAGCGGCTATGCGCAGCTTACCAATCGCTCAATATCCAGAAATTGCGCCTCCTGTTGTACAGGTAACTGCGGTATATCCAGGCGCTTCTGCTGATGTATTAGAACAGACCGTTGCTGCACCAATCGAAAATGCCATTACGGGCGTAGAAGGCATGATGTACATGGACTCAACGAGCACTAGTTCAGGTGTCACGACGATCGCAGTAACCTTTGAGATTGGCACCGACGTCGATCAGGCAGCTGTTGATGTCAATAACCGAGTAAAGCAAGTCGAAGCACGCTTGCCTGAAGAAACACGTCGCCAAGGTGTTGTCGTTGCGAAAGGTTCGTCAAGCTTTTTGCAAGTTCACGCGTTTTATTCACCTGATGGCACTCGTTCGAGTTTGTGGACGTCCAATTATGTCACCATGAACATTCTCGATCGTATAAAGCGTATTCCCGGCACCACTAGTGTTCAGATCTTTGGTGCGAAAGATTACGCTATGCGCGTTTGGCTTCGTCCTGACATCATGAGTCAATTAGGAGTAACCGTTGAAGAAGTCAGTAATGCAATCCGCGAACAAAATTCACAGTATGCTGCCGGAGCTATAGGTGCGACTCCAACCTCAAACAACCCACAGGAACTTGTATACAGTGTTACTGCTAAGGGAAGATTATCGACCCCTGAAGAATTTGACCAAATCATTATTCGCGCAAATCCTGACGGCTCGTCACTGCGCCTAAAAGACATAGCAAAGGTTGAACTCGGCTCGAAAGACTATAACTTTGCAGGAACTTACAACGGTAAAGAAGCCGTGTTACTTGGTATCTTTCTACAACCCGGCGCTAATGCACTCGATGTCGCCAATGAGGTTGAAGCGACAATTGATGAGATCAAATCTTCATTTCCACAAGGTTTAAGCCATGCAATACCTTACGATACCACTCGGTTTGTTGAAGTATCGATACGCGAGGTATTAAAAACCCTTGCCGAAGCGATGGTGCTTGTATTTTTAGTTGTCTATCTATTTTTACAGAATTGGCGTGCTACGCTCATTCCTTCTTTGGCCGTACCAGTGTCTTTGCTTGGTACATTTGCAGGGCTATACATGCTCGGCTACTCAATCAATACCTTAACGTTATTTGGTATGGTTTTATCCATCGGAATTGTCGTCGATGACGCAATTGTCGTCCTTGAAAACGTTGAAAGGATCATGCACGAACAGCATTTGTCAGCGAGAGAAGCGGCAATTAAAGCAATGCAAGAAGTCAGTGGCCCAGTGGTCGCCATCGTACTTGTTCTGTGCTCTGTCTTTGTTCCTATCGCCTTCCTTGGTGGATTAACCGGTGAATTATTTCGCCAATTCGCCATTACAATTTCTATCTCTGTCAGTTTATCGGGTGTGGTAGCACTGACAATGACACCGGCACTTTGCGTGGCAATCTTGAAGCACGAAGATAAACAAACAGCGCGCGTGTTTGTGTGGTTTAATAATTGGTTTGCAAAAATTACGGGGCGCTATGTCAGTTCAGTTAGTTTCATGGTGCGACGTGGATTATTAGGCTTAACATTAATGCTCGCAATGGTCGCGTCCACCGCATTTCTTTGGAAAAACACACCAAATTCGCTCGTACCAGATGAAGACCAAGGCTTTTATATCAGCGCCATTTTCCTACCTGACGGCGCATCGCTTGAACGAACCAATGCTGTCGTTGCTGAAGTCATTGAAGCCATTCAGTCAAACCCTGCTAATGAAAACGTCGTCGCGTTTACTGGGTTTGATTTCATCGGTGGCGGATATAAAAATAGCGCTGCGACTATCTTTGTAACCCAAAGTCACTGGGACGAACGAGAAATAGACGTAAAGTCGCTCGTTGGTGAACTGTATATGAAAACCGCGCACATTAATGAAGCACTAGTGTTAGCGTTTAACCCGCCGCCTATTTTCGGTCTGGGCAACACAGGCGGTTTTGAAATTTATGTGCAGAACAAAGGGACGGGTGGTGCTGAAAAGCTAAAAATGGGTATGCACCTCTTAATGGCGGAAGCACAAAAGAGCCCTATTATCTCCAGTCTACAAACGCTATGGCGACCCGATGCTCCTCAGTTGAAAGTAGAAATGGACAGAGAGCAAGCTCATGCGATGGGCGTGAACATCAATTCGGCGTTTAATGCGTTGGCAGCTAACTTAGGCAATTATTATGTCAATGACTTCAATAAATTTGGCCGTGCTTGGCAAGTAATTATGTCTGCAGACGCCAACTTTAGAATGACGCCAGAAGACGTTGGTCGAATATACGTTAAAAGTCGCCATGGCGACATGGTACCGATTTCAGCGTTTACTAAGATTGAATATGCTCGTGGGCCCGAAAGCCTCAATCGCTACAACAACCTTTCTGCAGTAAAGCTGATTGGCGAAGCTGCACCTGGTTATTCATCTGGACAAGCAATAGCTGAAATGGAGCGCATAGCTAAAATTGCGTTGCCACCAGATATGACGTATGACTGGACAGGATCGGCTTTCCAAGAAAAGCGTAGCTCAGGAACAACCGGGCTTGCGCTAGGGCTTGCTGTGATTATGGTATTTTTAATCCTTGCTGCGCTTTATGAACGATGGTCTTTGCCAATTTCAGTATTATTAGCATTACCTTTTGGTACATTCGGCGCCTTAATTTCTGTCTGGATTGCAGGCCTTACCAATGATGTATATTTCCAAATTGGACTCGTCACTTTACTTGGCCTTGCCAGTAAAAACGCCATCTTAATTGTTGAATATGCGCTAATGAAATACCAACAAGGTTGGAGTGCTAGCGCAGCAGCTCTTGAGGCCGCTAGACTGCGCTTTCGACCCATTATCATGACGTCCATGGCATTTATTCTTGGCGTGGTACCACTCGTATTAAGTACTGGTGCTGGTGCCGGTGCTCGCCATAGTGTAGGAACCGGTGTGATGGGCGGAATGATGGCTGCAACGTTTCTTGCTGTGTTCTTTGTACCTTTGTTCTTTTATTGGTTGACTGCACGTAAGTTAAAAGAAACACGTACTCGCGAAGCGTTATCGCAAGAAATCGCCACGCGCCATAAACAAGAGCAGGTTGATACAAAAGAAGGCTTAGTTTAACTAGAAACTGGGGATGCACCCAATAGATTAGCTAGCTCCTCCAAAAGAGCGCCGTAATGGCGCTCGTTGTTTTATTGCGAATGTCCTAAAGTGCCGTTATGATTAGTAAAAAGCGGTAAATTGAGCATCACTATGAGTGACAAAAAAACCCAGTTTGATTCGTTTTTCCAAATTGAAGAGCGAAACCAAGTCAATCTTTTCCCGGTTGCCAACAATGAAGTGCCCTTAACCGACGAAGCACTTGAAGCCGCCATCCCTGCTCTATTTAAACTCGCCAACGAAGTCAATGATCTTAATATTAATATGCTTAGGCCATTGCGTGGATTAGGTGATATTGCAGAGCAACTCGCCCTATATCTACAAGCACAATCTCGAAAAATTGATTTGATCATGAGCCACATACTTGCAACAGAGCAACCCGAAGACGAGGCTTTACAATGTGATAGCTATGGTGGCGGCGGTATTAAAATTACCTTAGAGCAAGACTATAACATTGGCCAAAACTTTCGCACAAAGTTATTTTTAGCCAGTGAAGCGGCTGCAATTTTTTGCTTTTGTGAAATCATCGCAAAGCACACAACGAGCAACGGTACTCAATACACCTTGTTGTTTAGTAAAATCCGTGACAGCGACCAAGAACTGATTGTTAGAGCCAGCTTGCATGCGCAAACGCGTCAATTAAAAAAACGACAAACTGAAAAGAAAGATCCACAAAACAGCTGACACGGCGCCCGACAATGATAAACTACCTGCTTTTATGATAGTTTACATAAAATCATGAACTTTAAACTCTTACCAGAATGGGCCCCACAAGACGCGGTGATGTTAACTTGGCCTCACCCCGATACGGATTGGGCTCACATACTTGATGATGTAGAACCCGTTTACATCACGCTGTGTCAGCAAATAAGCCAAGTACAAAAAGTGGTGATTGTCGCCCACAATCAGGGCTTGCAAGCTCATATCATCCATTTATTATCTGAGCATGGCGTAGATCTTAACCAAATAGAATTTGTAAATGCGTTGGTCGATGATACATGGGCTCGTGATCATGGGCCTTTGACGACTGCAAATGCGCATGGTGAATTGTGTATTAAAGACTTCATCTTCAATGGGTGGGGTAACAAATTTGACGCAAAGAACGATAACGCCATAAATCGTCAGTTAGTTGAGCAAGTCGCCAATCCTACTGCGCACTACAAAGCAATTGACTTTGTGCTAGAAGGAGGTGGCGTTGAAATTAATGAACACGGTGTGCTTTTAGCCACGTCTGAGTGTCTATTTAATCCCAATCGAAATCCAAATTTATCCAAAGATCAAATCGAGTCAGTTTTAAAAGAAGAGCTTGGTGCTAACTCATTCCTTTGGGTTGATTATGGCTATCTCGCGGGCGATGACACGGATAGCCACATCGATACCCTAGTTCGATTTGCACCAAACAATACGCTAGTCTATGTCCAATGTGACGACGAAAACGATGAACACTTCGACGCACTGCAAAAAATGGAAAAGCAACTTGAAAGCTTTTGCACCGCACAGGGTGAGCCTTATAACCTAATTCCACTCCCATGGCCGAACGCTTGTTTCGATAGCGATGGAGAGCGTTTACCTGCGACCTACGCAAACTATTTGATCCTCAATAAAACGGTTTTAGTTCCAGTTTATGGCGACGAAATGGATGGTTTCGCCCTTGGCCAAATACAACAAGCCCATCCCGAACGTACGGTAATTGGCGTGAACTGTAGTCCCATAATTCATCAATTTGGTAGTCTACATTGCATTACGATGCAATTACCAAAAGGCTTTTTAAAGTAGAGAACACAAGATGAGTCAGAATATTCTTAAAGTTGGCTTAATCCAACACAGTAATACGGATGATAACGACGCAAATTTTGCAAAAACCATCCAAGGTATTCGAGAAGCCGCCGCGCAAGGTGCAAAACTAGTGTGTTTACAAGAATTACACCGCAGTCTGTATTTTTGCCAAACCGAAGATACCAATTTATTTGATTTGGCAGAAACGATCCCCGGTCCAAGCACTGACGCATTGGGCAAGGTCGCCAAAGAATTGGGTGTGGTTATTGTCTCCTCTCTATTTGAAAAACGCGCAACGGGTCTCTATCACAATACCGCGGTGGTCATTGAATCTGACGGCTCAATCGCCGGAAAATATCGAAAAATGCACATCCCAGATGATCCTGGCTTTTACGAAAAATTCTATTTTACGCCAGGCGATTTAGGATTCACGCCCATTGCCACTTCGGTTGGTAAATTAGGTGTGCTTGTCTGTTGGGACCAATGGTTTCCAGAAGCTGCACGCTTAATGGCAATGGCAGGAGCTGAACTTCTTATTTATCCAACCGCCATTGGCTGGGATCCAACGGACGAACGAGACGAACAAATTCGCCAACGCGATGCGTGGATCATTGCCCAGCGTGCTCATTCTGTGTCTAATGGAATTCCCGTTATTAGCGTAAATCGCGTAGGCCATGAGGCGGATCCAAGTAAAAGCAGTGAAGGCATACTGTTTTGGGGAAATTCATTTGTTACTGGACCGCAAGGTGAGTTTTTAGCGCACGGCTCTGAAACCGAAGAAGATGTTCTTGTCGTTGAAATCGATCAGTCACGCAGTGAATCCGTTCGTCGTATTTGGCCGTATTTACGCGATCGCCGCATTGATCACTATCAAGATCTATTAAAAATCTACCGCGACTAGAAGGAGTAATTAATGTCAAAGGTGTCCTGGCAAGAACTTCCTTGGGTAAAATCAAACCGTGATAAAATCCAATGGGGACAACTCGTAGGCAGTGGGCTAAGTATCGCCCTTGCCAACGCGATTAAACAGCAAAGCGAACTCGTTGTCATTGTAACCCAAGACACTCCTCAAGCACTCAAGCTTGAAACTGAACTTAATTATTTACTCGACATCCCAGTCATGGTCTTTCCTGATTGGGAGACCCTGCCCTACGACCATTTTTCACCGCACCAAGACATCATTTCACAGCGACTCGCGACCTTAAACGCGCTTAAAAAAACACACCACAGTGTGCTCATTGTACCCGCATCAACCTTGATGCTACGTACTGCGCCAAAATCCTTTATTCACGGTAACGCACTGGCGTTTAAAGCAGGACAAAATGTCGATATTGAGCAGCTTAAAATAGCGTTAACTGATTCGGGTTATCGTAATGTCCAGCAAGTAATGGAACACGGCGAATTTGCGGTACGTGGCGCCATCATCGATTTGTATCCAATGGGTAGTACAAGTCCTTTTAGACTCGATTTTTTTGACGACGAAATCGAAAGCATTCGTTTGTTTGACCCTGACACACAACGTTCACAAGACAAGATTAACTCGATCAATTTGCTCCCAGCCCATGAATTTCCTACGGCAAACGCAGATATTGAACGATTTAGGATCCAATACCGTGCTCAATTTGGCGCCAGTAGCGAAAGTGATTCAATCTACATGCAGGTTAGTAAAGGGGCTTTACCAGCCGGTATCGAGTATTATTTTCCACTTTTTTTTGAGTCGACAGCCACCATTTTTGATTACTTGCCGGATAACGCCACCCTTTTCCATTTAGGCGATATCGAACATGCGGCTCATTCTTTTTGGGACGATGTCACTAAGCGCTACCAAAATCGAAAAGTCGATCCGCTTCGTCCATTATTGCCACCTCAAGCATTGTATTTACCTGTAGAAGCGTTATTCGAAGCCTTTGGTGCCTATCCACGGATCCGCTTATCTCAGGCAGCATTGGGGACAAAGGCAGGAAACCAAAACCTCGACGCCGAGTTGGTTCAAGACATTCGTGTCGACCACAAACTAGCCGATCCTTATCATAATCTTGTGCAATATATTGCCGAACAAAAAAGTCTAAAAGCAAGGGTTTTATTCTCGGTTGAGTCGGATGGTCGTCGTGAATCGTTACTCACTTTACTCAAGCCTGCGGGCATTAAACTGAAGCAATTTGAACATTTTAATGCCTTTGTAAGCGCCAAAGAAGATGTCGGAATCATCGTCAGTCCACTTGAACAAAGTGTAAAATTACACGGTAAAACGGCGCTAACGATATTAACCGAACAAGAACTATTAGGCGTCAAAATATCCCAGCGCCGGCGCAGAAAACACAAATATGATCAAGGTCAAGATGCCCTGATCCGTAATCTTGCCGAGCTTAAAGAAGGTCAACCTATTGTTCACTTAGATCATGGTGTAGGTCGCTATATTGGCTTACAAACGATCGAAGCCAATGGCATTGCAACCGAGTTCGTCACTATCACTTATGCGAATGACGCTAAGCTCTATGTGCCAGTTGGATCATTGCATTTGTTGAGCCGTTATTCAGGCGGTGAGGAAACCTCTGCGCCACTGCATAAATTGGGTTCCGACGCGTGGGAAAAAGCCAAGCGAAAAGCGGCTGAAAAAGTCAGAGACGTCGCAGCTGAATTACTCGATATTTACGCCAAACGCCAAAGCAAGCCCGGCTACGCCTTCAAACTCGATAAAAAAGCGTATAACGAGTTTGCCGAGAGTTTCCCATTTGAAGAGACAGACGATCAACGAAATGCCATCGAAGCTGTGTTAATGGATATGCAAAGTGACCAGGCCATGGACAGGCTTGTTTGTGGTGACGTTGGTTTTGGTAAAACCGAAGTGGCAATGCGTGCTGCGTTTGTTGCCGTTAATGATGGAAAGCAGGTTGCTGTTTTGGTTCCTACCACGTTACTTGCTCAGCAGCACTATGAAAACTTTAAAGACAGGTTTGCCGATTTGCCCGTAGAAGTTGGCGTATTATCTCGATTCAAGTCAACAAAAGAGCAAAAAGAATCGCTAACGAAACTGCAAGAAGGCAAACTAGATATCGTCATTGGTACACACAAGTTACTCCAAGAAGACATCAAATTTGCCGATCTCGGTTTATTGATCGTCGACGAAGAACATCGATTCGGCGTCCGTCAAAAAGAAAAAATTAAACAATTACGCGCAGATGTCGATATTCTCACTTTAACTGCAACACCAATTCCAAGAACGCTGAACATGGCGATGAGTGGAATGCGTGACTTGTCCATCATCGCTACACCACCAGCAAAACGTCTTGCCGTTAAAACCTTTGTACGTGAGCGAGAAGACGAATTGATCCGTGAAGCGATCCTTCGTGAAATTAAACGTGGCGGTCAGGTTTATTTTTTACACAACAATGTTGAAACCATTGATAAAGTTACACAAGACATTATGGCACTTGTACCAGAGGCCACAGTAACTACAGCTCACGGACAAATGCGTGAACGAGAGCTCGAAACCTTAATGGCCGATTTCTACCATCAAAAATACAATGTGCTTGTCTGTACGACAATCATTGAAACCGGGATCGATGTCCCAACGGCCAATACTATCCTGATGGATAGAGCTGACCGTTTAGGGCTAGCTCAAATGCATCAATTACGTGGTCGAGTGGGGCGAAGCCATCACCAAGCTTATGCGTATCTTCTAACCAAACCAACCAATGCGTTAACACCGGATGCGGTGAAACGCTTACACGCTATCGAATCACTCGAAGATTTAGGCGCGGGTTTCGCGCTTGCAACCCATGATTTAGAGATCCGCGGCGCAGGTGAACTGCTTGGCGATGAACAAAGTGGTCAAATTCAATCCATTGGTTTTACGCTTTACATGGAAATGCTGGAGCAAGCCGTCAATGCGCTTAAAGAAGGTAAAGAGCCTACTTTAGATAATTTGCTATCAAAGCAAACCGAAGTCGATTTAAAAATTCCTGCTCTTTTACCTGATGCCTATATTCCCGATGTTAGTACGCGGCTGAGTTTCTATAAGCGTATTGCCAGCGCGCAAGACAGCCAAGCCTTAGACGAGCTGCAAGTCGAACTCATTGACCGTTTCGGGCTGTTACCGGACGCAACGAAACACTTGTTTAGCGTACAATCGATCAAACAAAAAGCTCAGCACATTGGGATCTGCCGTATAGATGCCAGTGCAAAAGGAGGCTATTTCGAGTTTACTGCCCACACTAAAGTTAACCCTATGTTCATCATCGGCTTGATACAAAGTAACTCCTCCATTTATAAAATGGACGGTGCAAGCAAACTCAAATTCGCTATCGAAGCAAACAACGGAATCGAACGGATAAAAATGATTAATGCCATGGTTGATGACTTTACAAAGAAGGCCGTAGCCTAATGACGTCAAACGTATTCTGCGCCCTTATCCTCTTAACACTGTCGACTTATGCGCATGCAGCGCGTTGGTTCGAAGTTGAATTTATTGCTTTTGAACAAGAGCCAAACGCTCAGTTACGTGAAGATTTTACGTTAGATACGACACCGTTCAAAGTAAAGAACGAATTGGACATTTTAACCGAGGGGTTTAATCGGATCGGCCAAAAGGCGTGTCTCGAACGAAATAACATTCGCGATGAATCGTTATTATCTCTAGATTCGGGACAGCAATCACCCGTTTGTCCATTTAGTGTAGATTACACACAAGAGTGGGATGTATTACCGGTTTCGCCAAGCGCTCGAGTGCAAGACCATATGGATCACCTCTACCTACTTGATAGCTCACAACTGACAATGCAAGACGCTTTAGCCAAACTTAAGCGTAAAGGCCTAAAACCAATTTTACACACAGGTTGGCGCTTCTCAGAACAAAGTGAACGTCGTGCGCCAAATATTGTTATCTATGGTGGAAAACGTTTCCGAGGCCTAGTAAGCAGCGAAGCTGTTCAAAACACCATTCGTGGTGATGGCTATGCAGGCCTTGTACAACCCGAATTCAGTGCGGTAACGCACAAAGAGCCTGATTTATGGCAATTACAAGGATTTATGAAAATTCACGTACGCCATTATTTATTTATCACGTCGCAGTTTGATTATCGATATCGAAATAACCAAAGCGAAATAGAAACAGCTCGCTTTTCGCAGTACACGCGTGTATACAGTGGAGATATTCACTACCTCGATCATCCAAAAATGGGAATGATCATTCAAATTAGAAAATTCAAACACTAACATAGCCATAAAGCTGGAGGGGATATGAAAAAGTTTATCATCATTGCGATGGCACTAGGTCTTGCCGCCTGTTCAAAAGTAAATCTTGAGAATTACAACAAGATTACAGTTGGCATGGATAGAACAGAGGTGGAGCAATTTCTAGGCTCTGCTGACAAATGTGAAGAAAAAACCCTTCATACTGCCTGTGTTTGGGGTAATGAAACCAAAAACATTGAAATTAACTTTGTATCGAACAAAGTAACTATCTATACCAAAGAAGGTATAGAGCAGTAATTTTTCAACGGTTTTTTCTTAAGGGGCAGCGCATTTCGCTGCTTTTTTATTACCCTATCTCTTTGTGCTGATATAAACAGGCAGTCTTAACTGGTTAGGATCCAATACCAAACTGGTAACGTCAAAAAGCTGATTAATAAACTAATGGCCACTAGAGCTGATGTCATTTTAGGTGCCAAATTCGCGCCAATCGCAATTGCGCCGGCCGAGATCATCACAGGCATTGCAGCTTCAAATACCACAGCATTTTTAAGCTCAACTGACACATCAAAGCAGGTTATTACACCAAGTGCAATGAGTGGCATAAGCAAAAGTTTGACCGGAATAGCAAACAACAAAGGTTTGAACTCTTGGGCACTGAGCTTTACATCAAATTGAAACCCAACAGCTATCATAATGACGGGAATAAGCGTCGCTGAAACGCTGCTTAAGATCGTTGTTAACAACGCCGGATACTCATATTGTTTAAACAACAGAGCAATAATAAGTGCAATAAATGCAGGGAACGTTGCTACTCGCTTAACGATAGCCTTAATACTAGGAGTTTGTGCTTCTGGATTATGTACGGCGGCGAGGATTGTGGCGTAAGTGGCGAGCGCTAAAAATGAACCGGCTTGATCGTAAATTATGGCATAAGGTAACGTATTTTGACCAAAAAAAGCTTCAACCATCGGAAAACCTAAAAACGACGTATTACCAAGGGGCAGAACAATCAACAGTGCGACCGTGGTGCTTTTTTCCCATTTAAACACTTTCGCTACGATCAAAATAAGCGTCAAAACGACACCCAATAATAACCAAGGAATAATAGCCGGTAGTAACAACGAACTTGATATAACCAGCTCAGGAATTTTTAATAAAATAACGGCTGGCATCACAACATAAAGCACGTATTGATTTAATACAAGCCCAGTATTGGCTGGAAATGCACTGACTTTTCGTAGCACCGAGCCAATACCAAGGAATACTAAAATAGCCGCAAAATTTTCCATATCAGATAGGTAGTTAGATTAAAATAAGACGCTACAGCATAACAAATTAGGCACGTAAGCCAATACCACTTTACGCTAGTCACTACACATTGGATAAAAACCCGATTGACCGAAAGTGAGTTGGTTATTACTGAAGCGCAGTTTAATCAAACACATTTTGCATATTTGCAAGCTCAGCAACACCGCGCCAATCCTCCATTTCGAGGTGAGGCTTTTCTTGACGAAACTTAGCATACAGACTAATGCCCATTTCATCTTCTAACACTTCAACGTTTACTCCTTTTTGACGCAATAACAGTTCGTTTCCTGACGCATTGGTAATATCGCCTACCACAACGCGCGACACACCTCGCATATAAAGTAAACTGGCACAGACATCACAAGGACTTAAGGTGGTAAAAAGTGTTGTTTTACTGAAGTCTATACGGCCTGCATCGCGAATAGCCGACGTTTCACCATGATTATAAGGATGGGATTCTTGTACAAGCGTATTATGTCCCTTACCAACAATTTTCCTGCTTTCATTGTTAATAATAACCGCGCCTATGGGGCATCCGCCCTCTTCTACACTTTTTTTAGCGAGCAATACAGCAATACGCATAAAATCGGCATCACTCAATGCTTTCCAACAAGAAGCGTCAATGAGCACATCCAGATGGCTCGTTGGCATGTAGGCTATCGTATTTAATAATGCCCCAGTGACTTTGTCGACTTGCTCTACGAGTGGTTTCATTGTTTTTCCTGCTAACTTAAGCTAAATATGAGTTTAGTTGATTCGAGCCAAAATATTCTTTTTTATTAACGTAATAACCATAAAGCCCGCCAATAGAAATTGTTTTATCGTGCTTTTTGGATAGCCGAACGTTTCTTACTGCACAAGGAACTTGAAGTAACTTGAAGATACACGTGGTATACTTGGCTTTTACCGTAATTGGAATACAACCTTGTCTCAGCCTCTTTTCTCTTCTCTCGATATAAGCCAAGACCTCATTCAAAACCTACAATCTTTAGGTTTTGAAAGCATGACTGAAATCCAAGCGCAAACCTTGCCACTTATCCTGGCGGGTAAAGACGTAATTGGTCAAGGAAAAACCGGCTCGGGTAAAACAGCGGCTTTTTCACTGGGTATTCTGAATAATTTGCGTGTTGAACGTTTTCGTGTTCAAGCATTGGTGCTGTGCCCTACCCGTGAGCTCGCCGATCAAGTAGCGATTGAAATTCGCAAACTCGCCCGTACTATCCATAATATAAAGGTACTTACGCTGTGCGGTGGCGCACCAATGGGTCCACAAATTGGTTCATTAGAACATGGGGCGCATATTGTCGTCGGTACCCCTGGCCGTGTCGAAGAACACCTTGTAAAAGGTCGCCTAAATCTTGAAGAAGTTAATACATTTGTGCTTGACGAAGCAGACAGAATGCTTGAAATGGGCTTTGAAGAGTCACTGAAAACCATTGACGAATACTGTCCTCGTCCTCGTCAAAATCTTTTATTTAGTGCAACATTTCCTGAAAAAATCGAACAGCTTGCTGCACACCTTTTAGTTAAACCAGAGAAAGTCGTGGTAGAAGCCAAACACGATAATCAAACGATCACTCAACATTTTTATGAAATAGCGAATAACGAAGAACGCGCTCACGCTACGCATTTATTGTTAAAGCACTTTGCACCTAATTCAGCGGTGGTGTTTTGTAATACGAAGGCGGAATGTCAAACCCTAGAACAAGAGCTAAAACGTTATGGTTTTGACGCCGCTGCACTTCATGGTGACTTAGAACAACGTGATCGCGATCAGACACTAGTGCGTTTTGCAAACAAGAGCCTAACAGTGCTTGTCGCGACCGATGTCGCCGCAAGAGGCCTTGACGTCGACAACGTTGACCTCGTTATCAACTACCACATTGCACATGACCCTGAAGTACATGTTCATCGTATCGGTCGAACTGGACGTGCTGGAAATCAAGGTATTGCCTGCTCACTAATGAGCTATAAAGAATCGCATAAAGTGAATGCACTAGAAGATTACTTGAATTTCACCGTTGAACCCAAGGCATTACCAAATGAAACAGCACTGACCAAACCCGTTGTGCGTGCGCCTATGGTAACCATTCAGATTGACGGCGGCAAAAAAGCCAAACTACGCCCAGGTGATATTCTTGGTGCGCTAACCGCGACCAATCAATTACATGGTGATGACATAGGGAAAATGAAAGTGACGGCAATGGCTTCATTTGTCGCCATCGATCGTAAAAAAGCCAACTTAGCTCTCCAGATCATCAGCGATGGAAAAATGAAGGGCCGTAATTTCCGCGCGAGAAAAATATAACTCGCGTTCACGTCACCAACTAAGCTCCCTTGACACACTGCATGTATGAGGGATGGCAAAATAGAGACTCGTTTTAACTCAATGACTTCAGCCCTTTCAAATAAAAAACGCGCCGTTTTGGCGCGCTTTTTTAAATCAACAAAAGGGAATTTTATAAACGAATGCCACCGTCTATTTCAATTACCCTGCCAGTAAAGAAATCATTTTCAATGATGTATTTCGCTGTGTGCGCAATTTCTTCTGCTTCGCCTAGGCGCCCTACTGGCTTCATGGCAACTAAACGCTCTTTTGCTTCTGGCTTCATTGCATCCGTCATTGATGTGCGAATTACACCCGGCGCAATAGCACCTACTCGAATACCATAACGGCCAAGTTCTTTTGCCCAACTTGTTGTCATGGCGACAACGCCCGCTTTTGCAGCCGAATAATTTGTTTGACCCATGTTTCCTGCACGAGCAACACTCGACATATTGATGATTACGCCGCCTTGGCCATTTTCGACCATCTTAACCGCGGCTTCACGGCCACACAGAAATACGCCTGTTAAGTTAACGTCAATCACCGACTGGAATTGCTGCAGCGACATTTTGGCGCTAATCGCGCCATCTTTGTATTTCAGCAACATGCCATCGCGCAAAATACCTGCATTATTGATTAACACGGTCACATTGCCAAAATCAGTTTGGATCGCATTAAATACGGCTTCAACATCACTTTCAACGGCGACATTGGCAACGTAGGTGCGAACTGTAACACCATGTGTCTCAAGGGTAGTTTTTGCCTCAGCTAGCACTGACTCTTGCATATCAATTAGTGCGAGATTGGCACCGTGTTTTGCCATTTCAATTGCCATAGCAAATCCAAGACCTTGAGCGCCACCAGTGATCACTACCGTTTTGTTTTTGATTTCCATGATCTTGCCTTATTTCTCTGAATAGAGTTTAAAAATAGCACTAAAATCTTCGCTTCCTTTACCTTGGTTTTGCATTAGATTATAAAGATTTTTAGCAAGTGCCCCCATTGGGGTAGCTGAATTAGTTTGTTGTGCTGCCTGCTGAGCGAGACCTAGATCTTTTGCCATAAGGTCAACCATAAAACCGGGCTTATACCCATTACTCGAAGGCACATTCGGTAACACCTCTGGGCAAGGGTTATACAATTCAAGCGTCCAGTTGCGACCAGAACTCGCAAGCATTATGTCACTGAGCACTTTAGGGTCGAGTCCATGATCTACCCCTAGTTGCAGTGCTTCACTGGTCCCTGCCATAAGAATAGAGAGCAACATATTGTTACAGATCTTTGCTACTTGTCCTGCACCAATATCCCCTGCATGGAAAATGTTTTTACCCATGTTTGCAAGGACCGTTTTTGCTCGTTCAAAATTCGAGTGACTGCCGCCAACAATAAACGTGAGCGTACCAGCCGCAGCGCCGGCCACACCGCCAGAAACAGGAGCATCAACAAATTCAATGCCATGCTGTGCAAGTGCTTTACCCACATCTTGTGCGCTTTGTGCATCAATCGTCGATGAGTCAATTACTAAAGTTTTTTTATCTAAGTGATTAACTAAACCATCTTCACCTAGAAAAATCATTTTGACGTGTTTTCCAGCGGGTAACATACTGACGATGAAATCAGCCTCAACACACACTTCGCTGACTTGTTTTGCCAATGTAGCGCCTTGTGCTCTCAGTGTTTCCATGGCCGTTTCAGACAAATCAAACACAGTGACATCGTGGCCAGCTTTGACCAAATTAGCAGCCATTGGGCCACCCATATTTCCTAATCCTATAAACCCGATTTTTGCCATGATTGTTCTCCTACATTGTGGCAAGCGGATGCGCGTCGTCCGACCATTGCGGTGCAAAAAAAGCTTCAACCGTACTGGTGTCTACGTCGTCGATAGATTTAAAGCGCCAATTCGGTGCATTATCTTTGTCAATCAATAAAGCGCGCACGCCTTCTTGAAACTCTCCAAATTTTCCACACATCACCGATAAGCCGAGTTCAACCATAAAACATGATTTTAGGGTCAAACCGTTAGTACGTTTTAGCTGTTCTGAAATAAGCACGGCACTCAAAGGTGAACCATGTTTCAGTGAGCTTTGTGCCCTTGAAAGCCATTTATTGTCTGTCGCATCAAGCGATAAAATGAACTCTACTTGGCTCTTAAATGAACTCAGTGACGCCAACTTTTCGAGCTCACCAAGTAGCGGCTTGACGGCACTTTTTGGTGGCGTCGCAGAGGCGTTATCAAGCTTTTGCAAGACACCCGCAAGTTTTTCGTGATTTAAACCAACGGTTTTACCAAAGTTCGTTTCAATCAGCATCGACACCAGCTCATCATATCGAGCTACATCTAAGATATAATCCGCCAATCCGACCAGTTTAGCATCCGAGGCATTGATCGATGCGCCAGTTAAACCTAAAAACAGACCAACACCTGGTGGCATTTTGTTTAAGAAAAAGCTGCCACCAACATCCGGATACAAGCCAATGGTGATTTCTGGCATAGCAATGCGAGAGCTTTCGGTGACGACTCGGTGACTTGCACCTGCCATCAGCCCCAAACCACCACCCATAATGATGCCATTGCCCCACAGTAGGATCGGTTTTTCAAAACAATGAATATGGAAATCTAGGCGATATTCTTCGCTGAAAAACGTTTCGATGTAACGTTTTTCATCGTTCTTCTCCATCGCTTTATACAGGCTTACCACGTCACCACCCGCACAAAACGCTTTTTCGCCTTCACCTTTTAGCACGACTAACGCGATGTCTTCTTGCGCTTCCCACTCTTTTAGTTTAGGCGCTAATAATCGGATCATATCCAGATTGAGTGCGTTGAGTGCTTTAGGCACGTTTAACGTCGCAAACGCAATTTTCATCCCGTTGGCCGTTGTAGCTTCTTCGAACACCACTGGCGACGCGGTGTCATTCAATGGAGTGAAATTCGTCATTAGCCGTTTACCCAATTCGCTTTGCGTTTCTCTAAAAAGGCATTCACGCCTTCTTTTTGATCTTTCGTATCAAATAAGGTGACAAATAATTCACGCTCTAGTGGCAACGCACTATCGATCGTGCCTGTACGACCTTTTTGGATTAACGTTTTACATGCCGTAACCGCGACAGGACTTTGATCCTCAACGTTTTTCGCCAATTTAAGCGCGGCGTTTAATGCCTCACCTTTGGCAACTACTTCTTCGACTAAACCAATTTGCTGCGCTTTTTCGGCAGTAAGGCGCTCACCGCATAAAATCATGCGCTTCGCCCAGCCTTCTCCAACAAGCCATGCTAAGTTTTGTGTACCACCGGCACAAGGTAATAAGCCAACTTTGGCTTCAGGCAATGCCATTTGCGATTGTTCTTCAGCAATGCGAATATCGCAAGCCAGCGCAACTTCAAGCCCGCCACCCATAGCATAGCCGTTAATTGCTGCAATCGATACGCCACGAAATTGGCTTAAGGTTTCAAAAGCTTCACCAAAAATACGTGACATGTCTGCAGCCACACCTTTATCACCACTGGCGAAAACATTAAGATCAGCCCCTGCTGAGAAAAACTTTTCGCCTTCACCCGTGATCACCAGCGAGTAGATTGATTTATCTGTATTAAGTTCACGTACTAAGTCTCTAAGGCCGGCCAGCGTATCACGTGTCCACGTATTCGCTGGTGGATTCGACATGGTAATTACGGCAATATGGCCTTGTTTTTCAAGTTTAAGCTGTGCTGTCATGTTGCTCTCCTTATAAAACGCTTTGCGCGCCTTCTGCCAAAATACGACGCGCAATAATCACGCGCATGATTTCATTCGTACCTTCTAGAATTTGATGAACACGTACATCACGGAAATGACGTTCTAGCGGGTACTCTTTAATGTAGCCGTAGCCACCGTGGATCTGCAGTGCTTCATCGCACACTTTAAACCCAATGTCAGTTGCAAAGCGCTTAGCCATTGCACAGTAAGTAGTACGTTCTGCGTCTTTGTCATCCAATTTAAATGCCGCTAAACGGACCATCTGTCTTGCTGCAACAAGCTCGGTATTCATATCCGCTACTTTAAATTGTAATGCTTGGAAAGCTGCTAGCGGTTTACCAAATTGCTCGCGCTCCTGCATATAGGCGATGGCAGTATTAAGCGCTTGTTGCGCCGTGCCAATTGAACAAGTCGCGATGTTGATCCGTCCACCGTCAAGACCCATCATTGCAAATTTAAATCCTTCGCCTTCTTTACCCAGTAAATTGTGCGCTGGGATCTTCACGTTTTCGAAGGTGATCAAACGGGTTGGTTGTGCATTCCAACCCATTTTTTCTTCCGCTTTACCATAAATTACACCTTCAGCATTCGCCGGAACAACGAAAGCAGAAATGCCTTTAGGCCCATCTTCCCCTGTTCGTGCCATTACGACTAAAACATCGGTTTCACCTGCGCCTGAAATAAACATTTTCGAGCCATTTAAAACATAATAGTCGCCATCACGCTGTGCTTTAGTTTTAAGCGATGCCGCATCAGAACCCGAACCCGGCTCAGTTAAACAGTAGGACGCTAATAGTTCGCCCATAACAAGTTTATCAATGTATTCGCCTTGGGTTTGCTCTGTACCAAAGCTTGCAATCATCCACGTCGCCATATTGTGAATGGTGAGCATAGCTGTAGTCGCAGTACAACCCATCGCTAAGTTTTCAAAAATAATACTCGAATCGAGACGAGAAAGACCAAGGCCACCTGCTTCTTCTGGGGTGTAAAGGCCGCAAAAACCAAGTTCACCTGCTTTTTTAATAACGTCTTTTGGAAAAATGTGTTCTTGATCCCACTTCGCTGCATTCGGTGCCAGTTCACTCATGGCAAATTGATAAGCTGTTTCGGCGAACGCTTTTTGATCTTCGGTCATATTAAAGTTCATTGCGACCTCTTCTTCAGTTGTCTTAGTGCAGTCTACTGCTACTTAATTATTCTATTGGCTTATTAAACGGATTAAGGGCAGCGTAAGTGCTACCCTGTTTTAGCAATTAACGTAGATTAATGCTCATATTTGGACCGGTAACCGCTTCATCGTCAAACCATCGTGAAGTAACCGTTTTAGTTTCTGTGTAAAAACGAACACCTTGTTTACCATAGGTATGTTGATCACCGTAGAACGAGTTTTTCCAGCCGGTGAACGAGAAAAACGGCAATGGCACAGGAATTGGAATGTTAATCCCAACTTGGCCCACTTCGATTTGTTGTTGGAACTTACGCGCTGCCGCACCACTTGCGGTAAACAATGACGTACCGTTACCGTATGGGTTACGATTAATCAGTGCAATCGCTTCATCCAGCGTATCGACAAATACACAACTTAATACTGGACCAAAGATTTCTTCTTTATAGATTGCCATTTCTTCGGTTACGTCGGTAAATAACGTTGGACCAACCCAGTTACCCGCTTCATAACCTTCAACAGTATAGTTGGAGCCATCAACTAAACACGTAGCACCTTCATCTTTACCACTTTGGATGAGGGATAAGATACGAGCTTTAGCCTGTGGTGTCGTTTGTGGGCCATATGCCGCTTTAGGATCATTCCACACACCTGGGCGAACATTTTCAAAGCCTTCTTTAATGTCTTCTACCCACTCTTTTGACGATCCAACAAATACCGCAACGGAGATCCCCATACAACGTTGACCACCCGCGCCTACAGACGCACCGACCAGGTTATTGATCGTCTGTGCTTTTGACGCATCTGGCATTATCACCATGTGATTCTTTGCGCCAACACACGCTTGAACACGTTTCTTATGCTGTGTACCTTTGCTATAGATATAATGGCCAACATTACAAGAGCCGACAAACGATACCGCTTTAATTTCTGGTGCTTCAAGTAGCTGATCGACTTGCGCTTTAGTACCGTGTACAACTTGAAGCACGCCTTTCGGTGCACCTGCTTGTTCAAATAATTCGACTAAACGCGTTGGTGTTAATGGGTCTTGCTCTGATGGTTTAAGCACGAACGTGTTACCACATACGATAGCCATTGGAAACATCCAAAGTGGTATCATCGCAGGGAAGTTGAAAGGTGTAATACCCGCGCACACACCTAATGGCTGAGTATAAGAATAGGTATCGATGTTGCGAGCAACGTTTTCAACCGTTTCGCCCATCATCATTGCAGGCGCATTTGCGGCTTGTTCAACCACTTCAATACCACGCCATACATCGCCTTTTGCGTCTTCAAACGTTTTACCAAGTTCGTGACAAATAATAGTCGCAATTTCTTCTTGGTGCTCTTTGAGTAACGCGGCATATTTCATCATAATACGCGCACGCTCTGGCACTGGCACGTTACGCCAAGTTTTAAACGCTTCTTGTGCCGAATCAATTGCCGCCTTAACTTCAGCGTTTGTTGCGCAAGGCACTTTAGCTAATACTTCTTGGTTTGCTGGATTGACTACATCAATCCATTGTTCTGATTGTGACTGGACGAACTCGCCGCCAATGTATAATGGTACTTGGTGCATAATGCACTCCTCCCCGGATAACTTGATGACCAAAGCGCCGCTTGAAATTGTTATAATGCGGCGCTGATGTAATTGAGATTAGATTTCTACTGCCATAGCAACGGCTTCACCGCCACCAATGCACAGTGATGCAATGCCTTTCGACTTGCCGTGATTTTTCAATGCATGGATAAGCGTAACTAAAATACGCGCGCCGCTTGCACCAATTGGATGACCGAGAGCACACGCGCCGCCATTGACGTTTACTTTGCTTGCGTCTAATTTCATTTCGTTTATGGCTAGCATTGTCACCATGGCGAATGCTTCATTAATTTCCCAAAGATCTACGTCGTTTTTCGACCATCCCGCTTTGTTCAGTACTTTTTCCATCGCACCAACTGGGGCTACAGTAAATTCTGCAGGCGCTTGAGAGTGAGTTGCATGAGCAACTATTTTACAAAGCGGTGTTAAGCCATGCTTTTTCGCTTCAGATTCGCTCATTAATACTAATGCCGCTGCGCCATCGGAAATCGATGAAGAATTTGCTGCTGTAATCGTGCCGTCTTTTTTAAACGCTGGACGCAGTGAAGGAATTTTATCGGGACGAGCATTGCCTGGTGCTTCGTCTGTATCAACAGTGACATCGCCTTTGCGAGTTTGCATGACTACCGGTGTTATTTCGTTTTTAAATGCACCTGTTTCAATTGCTGAGGTTGCTTTGGTTAAGGAATTTAGCGCGAACTCATCCATTTGCTCACGTGTAATACCATATTGATCTGCCGTATCTTGAGCGAAACAACCCATCGCTTTATTTTCGTAAGCGTCTTCTAAGCCGTCAGCCATCATGTGATCTTTAATTTCGCCATGACCCATACGAAAACCGCCACGTGCTTTTGGCAGGAAGTAAGGGGCATTGGTCATGCTTTCCATTCCACCTGCAATCGCAGATTCTATTGATCCTGCTTTAATTAAATCATGCGCGAACATGGCCGCTTTTAAACCAGAACCACACACTTTATTTATCGTCGTTGCACCAGTGGAGCGCGCAAGACCCGCATGCAGCATAGCTTGACGGGCTGGGGCTTGACCAAGACCTGCGGGTAACACACACCCCATCACTACTTCATCGATGGCATCTTGGTTTAAACCAGTTTGCGCCATCACGGCTTTAATTGCGATAGCGCCTAGCTCGGTTGCCTTGGCATCACTGAGCGCTCCCATAAAACCGCCCATAGGGGTACGCTGTGCGGCAACAATTACAACAGATTCATTACTCATTACTTTCTCCTATTCAACAAACGCGTTTTCGCTCGCTTTTCCTTTACTTACGTACTGCTAAGTAGTTGAATAGAGAGTAGCAGACACGTGTTGCAAGTTCGTGGCGGTTTAACCGTTTGTTGCGAATCACTGATACATTAATGGTTTGAGCATACCTAATATTTACGTTTACGCCAACGTAAATCTAAAAAGTGCAATTTGCAAAGCACTTAAACTGTAAACTTTGCTTGCCCCTGACTGTCATTTTAATGAGACATAGCGTGGTTTTTGTGCATATAACACCGCCTTAATGGCCTCCTACTACAAGACCAAAGTATTAATTCCTTCGATTGCTTTACCTTTACGTAAACTTCACTTATATTGAACCTAATTAGTAGTAAATTACAACTCAATTAAGATGAAGCAAGACATTAACGAACCAACGTATTCGATAAGCGACCTCGCAAAAGAGTTTGACATCACCACGCGCAGCATTCGCTTTTACGAAGATCAAGGACTACTTTCTCCAGTACGCCACGGACAAACGCGTATCTACTCGAAACGCGATAAAGTCCGTCTTAAGCTTATTTTGCGTGGCAAACGCTTAGGGTTTTCGCTTGCAGAAACTGGCCGTTTGTTTGAATTGTATGACGCAGATAAAAGTAGCGCGAAGCAATTAAAAACCATGTTGGATTTGATCAATCAGAAAAAAGCCGATCTCAATCAACAGATGGACGACATTAAAGTAGTTTTAATGGAGCTGGTCACTGCCGAGCGCCGTTGTCGCGATACATTAAAAGATTTAGATAAATAGACTCTCACAACAGGATAATCCCATGAGCACAGTATCATTATATAAAGAATTGAATTTTGGACTTGGCGAAACCGCTGACATGATCCGTGGCCACGTGAATGAGTTCGCCAGTCAAGAAGTCGCACCATTGGCTGAAAAAACTGACTTAGACAACAGTTTTCCAAATCAACTTTGGCCACAGTTTGGTGACATGGGATTACTTGGCATCACGGTACCTGAAGAATTCGGAGGTTCTGGTCTTGGCTATTTAGAGCATGTCATCGCAATGGAAGAAATTAGCCGTGCTAGCGCATCGATTGGCCTAAGTTATGGTGCGCATTCTAACCTATGCGTGAACCAAATTAATCGCAATGGCAACGCAGAACAAAAAGCAAAATACTTGCCTAAGTTAATTTCTGGCGAACACATTGGTGCACTGGCTATGAGTGAGCCAAATGCAGGTTCAGACGTTGTTTCAATGAAGCTCAAAGCGGAAAAACAAGGCGATAAGTACATTTTAAACGGCAACAAAATGTGGATCACAAACGGCCCGGATGCAGACGTTTTTGTGATTTATGCAAAAACCGACATTAATGCGGGTCCAAAAGGGATCACGGCATTTATCGTCGAGCGTACGTTCTCTGGTTTCTCGACTGCACAGAAATTAGATAAATTAGGGATGCGTGGCTCAAATACCTGCGAACTCGTTTTTGAAAACTGTGAAGTTCCTGCAGAAAATATCTTAGGCAACCTAAATGAAGGCGTTAAGGTATTAATGAGCGGCTTAGATTACGAGCGTGTTGTTTTAGCAGGCGGCCCACTAGGCATCATGCAAGCTTGTATGGACGTTGTTGTGCCTTACATTCACGAACGAAAGCAATTTAATCAATCAATCGGTGAGTTCCAGCTAATCCAAGGTAAAGTAGCCGACATGTATACCCAAATGAATGCCGCTCGTTCTTATGTTTATACCGTTGCGAAGGCATGTGATCGCGGTGAAACCACACGTAAAGATGCCGCTGGCGCTATCCTCTATGCCGCCGAGTTAGCAACTAAAATGGCGCTAGACGCTATCCAAATCCTAGGCGGAAATGGATACATTAATGAATACGCGACAGGTCGATTGCTACGTGATGCTAAGCTCTATGAAATCGGGGCAGGTACGTCTGAAATTCGTCGTATGCTGATTGGTCGTGAGTTATTCAACGAAAGTCGCTAAGGTCTCGCTATGACAGTATTAAAATCGACGGTCAATATTCACGACCCACAATTCAAAGAAAAAGCAAACGCCATGTCAGCCCTTGTGGCTGACTTGCGAGAAAAAGTGTCAATGCTTAGCCAAGGCGGCGGCGCCGCGCTGATTGAACGACACGAAAGTCGCGGGAAATTGTTTGTCCGTGATCGGATCAATACCCTTCTTGATGAAGGTTCACCGTTTCTAGAGATCGGCCAATTCGCCGCTTTTGGCGTATATGAGCAAGACATACCATGCGCCGGTGTCGTAGCCGGGATTGGCCGGGTAAAAGGCATCGAATGCATGATTGTTGCAAATGACGCAACAGTAAAAGGCGGCACGTATTTCCCGATTACAGTAAAAAAACACCTTCGTGCGCAAGAAATTGCAGAGCGTTGTCATCTCCCGTGTATTTATCTCGTTGACTCAGGTGGCGCTAACCTTCCTGAACAAGATGAAGTATTCCCTGACAAACTCCATTTCGGCCGGATCTTTTACAACCAAGCACGCATGTCAGCAAAAGGCATTCCACAGATTGCGGTCGTTATGGGACTCTGTACAGCCGGTGGTGCGTATGTTCCGGCCATGGCAGATGAAAGCATTATCGTAAAAGAACAAGGGACTATTTTCTTAGCAGGACCACCTCTTGTTAAAGCGGCAACCGGTGAAGAAGTGAGCGCTGAAGAACTCGGCGGTGCCGATGTGCATTGCAAGGTTTCCGGTGTTGCTGACCATTATGCAGAAAATGACCAACATGCGCTCTCTATAGCTCGTCAATGTATTTCACGTTTAAACCATGTCCGCCCAACCGCGCCTTTGTTAAAAGAAATCAACGCACCGCGCTATGACATTAATGAAATCTACGGCATTGTCGGTACCGACTTGAAAAAGCCATTTGACGTTCGCGAAGTGATAGCACGTATCGTCGACGATTCTCAGTTTGATGAATTTAAACGTTTCTTTGGGGAAACCTTAGTGACTGGCTTTGCAGAGATTTTTGGTCACCCTGTCGGAATAGTCGCAAACAATGGCATATTATTTTCTGAGTCTGCGCAAAAAGGCGCACATTTTATCGAACTATGTGCGCAGCGTAATATTCCCCTGATCTTCTTGCAAAATATTACAGGCTTTATGGTGGGCAAAAAATACGAAGCAGAAGGGATTGCAAAGCACGGCGCTAAAATGGTTACTGCCGTTTCGTGTGCAGATGTACCGAAATTTACCGTATTAATTGGCGGGTCTTACGGGGCTGGCAACTATGGAATGTGTGGGCGAGCCTATGAACCAACCATGATGTGGATGTGGCCAAACGCTCGAATTTCAGTCATGGGTGGTGAGCAAGCCGCGGGAGTGTTAACCCAAGTTCGCCAAGATGGCCTTGCACGAAAAGGACAAGCCATGAGCGATCAAGAAGTGGCTGAATTTAAGAAACCGATTATTGAACAATACGAAAAGCAAGGTCACCCTTATTACGCAAGTGCTCGCTTGTGGGACGACGGTATTATTGACCCTGCTGATACTAGAACCGTACTTGGACTTGCTTTAGAGGCTGCTGCAAATGCACCAACACGCGAATCTAAGTTTGGTGTATTTAGAATGTAAGGAGGCGAATGTGTCTGTCACATTAACAATAACAAAAAGCAAAGTCGCCCTGTTGGTTCTAAGTCGTCCAGAGAAGCACAATGCGTTTAATAGTGAAGTGATTGCTGAACTAATTCAAAACATTGAGTACGCCAGTACGTTAGACATTCGCGCGTTAGTCTTTAAAACAGAAGGTAAACATTTTTCGGCTGGCGCTGATTTAGGTTGGATGAAGTCCATGGCGGCGAATAACTACCAAGAAAACGTCGCGGACTCTATGGAACTAGCAAAATTGATGCACGTGTTGGCAACGTGCCCTCACCCTACTCTTTGCTTGGTTCAGGGAGCTGCATTTGGGGGCGCACTTGGGCTAATTTCCTGTTGTGACATCGCCGTCGCGACACCCGATGCGAAGTTTTGCTTAAGCGAAGTTAAGTTAGGCCTGATTCCCGCCGTAATTAGTCCTTATGTCATCAAAGCGATTGGCGAGCGTCAAGCTCGGCGTTATTTCCTGACGGCTGAGGTGTTCGACGCAGAACAAGCACTTGCCATGGGACTATTACATGCCGTCAGTGGAGATTTGGCGCTTAGCCAAGCGCATTTTATCGATACCATACTTAATAACGGTCCTGCGGCAGTGAAAAGTGCAAAATCACTCATTAGTGAGGTTGGCGGTCATCCAATTGATGAACAACTTATAGCCCATACGGCCAAACGCATCGCTGAAATTCGTGTTAGTCACGAAGGACAAGAAGGGCTCACCGCGTTTTTTGAAAAACGATCACCTGCATGGCAACAAAACACAGCAACTAAGGGCTAATCATGTTAAAAAAAATTCTCATTGCAAACCGTGGTGAAATCGCATGCCGGATCATGCGCACCGCGAAGTCGCTCGGGATGACGACTGTCGCTGTGTATTCAGACGCTGATGCCAACGCCCAGCACGTTAAATTGGCTGATGAGGCATATCATATCGGTGCTGCACCTACCAAAGAATCGTATCTAGTTGCAGATAAAATTTTGCAAGTGGCCAAAATGGCCAATGCGGATTGTGTCCACCCTGGTTATGGTTTTCTTTCTGAAAATGAGACGTTTGCTAATGCGTGCGAAAAGGCCGGTATTGCGTTTATAGGACCACCTACCTCTGCAATCGAAGCAATGGGTTCGAAAACCCGTGCAAAGGAGATCATGGCTGCTGCCAATGTCCCTCTAGTACCGGGTTATTATGGACAACAGCAAGACACGAATTTTCTTGTTTCTGAAGCGCAAAAAGTAGGTTTCCCTGTCTTAATCAAAGCGGCTTACGGTGGCGGTGGTAAAGGCATGCGGGTAGTTCGCCAACAAAGTGAATTTATTGCCGCGCTTGAGGGGGCTAAGCGAGAAGCAAAAGCCAGTTTTGGAAACGACCTCGTGCTATTAGAGCGTTTTGTTGACAAACCTCGTCACGTAGAAGTCCAAGTTTTTGCCGATAATCACGGTAATGCAATTTATCTCGGTGATCGCGATTGCTCGTTACAACGCCGTCATCAAAAAGTGATTGAAGAGGCACCTGCTCCAGGATTAAGTGATGCGCTACGAATAGCAATGGGCGAAGCGGCAGTTCGATGTGCAAAAGCGATTAATTATCGCGGTGCTGGGACAGTCGAGTTTTTACTGTGTGGCGACGAATTCTTCTTCATGGAAATGAATACACGTCTGCAAGTTGAACACCCTATCACCGAGATGGTTACCGGTCTTGACTTAGTTGCATGGCAAATTGCTGTAGCAAATGGCGAGCCACTCACGCTTACACAAGATCAAGTTACCCTATCGGGTCATAGCTTCGAGGCACGAATTTACGCGGAAGACCCTGTCGAAGCGTTTATGCCATGTTCTGGTACATTAACCCATTTATCTTTCCCGAATACTGGAACTGGCGTTCGAATTGATACTGGGGTGCAAAGTGGGGATGAGATCAGTTCGTTTTATGATCCAATGATTGCGAAACTAATCGTGCATGGTCCAACACGCGAAGTCGCACTGGCCAAATTAAGTAGCGCACTTGAAAAAACCCATTTGGCCGGGCTAAAAAGTAACATTGCTTTCTTACATCATTTAGCAAACCACCCTACTTTTCAAGCCGGTGCCCCGGATACCCATTTTATAGATACGCAAACCGACGTGTTGACGCATTTTTCTGTGCCAACGGATACCTTACGGACACTGGCTGCAATGGCCTATCTGCTGCATCTTAATCCTTGCAATAAAACACCTTGGCAATCATTAGGGTTTAGGTTAAATCAAGATTCGCAAGTCGAGATCCCATTTTTGAGTGCTCAACTTAAAGCAACACAAAAGTCGCATGGAGTGAATTCGACATGGGTTTTAATGCTTAATGAGTCTTCCGTTGAAGTTTCTGGCGATTTAAAAGGCACAACATTAAGCGCTCGTATTGATGGCAAGCAAATTAAGGCCAATGTTGTGATTGAAAACTGTTCAATTACTGTTATGTTCGGATCTCATCAACATACTGAAGAACTTGTCTCGAAACACTACGTCAGTGAACACGAGCACGAGTCTGCTCCTCTTGCTGCTCCGCTTAATGGTACCGTTGTTAAGCATCTTAAAGCGATTGGGGCAGAAGTGAAAAAGGGCGACGCTGTGGTAGTTATTGAAGCAATGAAAATGGAATACACGCTAACAGCACCGTTTAACGGCACACTCACCTCATATTGTTTTGCTGAGGGTGAACTTGTCAGTCATGGCGCAATGCTTGCGATCGTTGAAGCGGAGTAAAGCTAATGGCCTATCCAAGTTCTGTACGCATTGTTGAAGTAGGCGCACGTGATGGCCTACAAAACGAAGTGAGTGTTACAACCGCACAAAAAATTAAACTCATTGAGGCACTTGCCAAAGCTGGTTTACGTAATATTGAAGCAGGTGCGTTTGTGTCGCCGAAATGGGTTCCGCAAATGGCTGATTCAATGGATGTCATCACTGCGCTTACCCTACCAGACCACGTTGAATTAAGTGCGCTCACACCAAATTTAAAGGGCGCTGAATTAGCGGTTCAATCTGGTGTTAAAGAGTTTGCAATTTTCACTGCGGCCAGTGAAGCCTTTACTCAAAAAAACATTAACTGCAGTATAAAAGAGAGTATCGAGCGCTTTTTGCCTGTGATGGAATTGGCTAAAGCACACAACATTCGAGTTCGCGGCTATGTCAGTTGTGTCGTGGGATGTCCCTATCAAGGGGAGGTCGAACCACATCAAGTGCTTGAGGTCTGTAAACAATTGTTGGCACTCGGTTGTTACGAAATTAGCTTAGGGGATACCGTTGGTGTAGGTACACCGAATAAAGTCGAGCGATTGCTGGATCTCTTGTTACAACATATCCCAAGCGACAAGCTTGCTGTGCACTTCCACGATACCTATGGTCAAGCATTAACGAATATACATAAAGCGCTTGAAATGGGCATTTCTGTGATCGACAGCGCAGTTGCAGGTCTTGGCGGCTGTCCTTATGCAAAAGGAGCGTCAGGAAATGTTGCCACAGAGGATGTAATATACTTACTTGAAGGGCTTGGCATTTCGACCGGAATTGATTTAGAAAGGCTAGCCAGCGCAGGCTGGGAAATTTGTCGTGCATTAAACAAGAAACCAGTGAGTAAAGTGTCTCTGGCGCTACAAAGCAAATGTTCTGCGTAAAAACGAAAATAAAATCAGATCGCTGAATGTGATTTGGTATAGACAATAACGGTTAGGAGTGGGCTAATGGCCGGTTTCGATAAAGTCGTTTCAAGTTATGAAGAAGCGATGGCAGGGTTAAAAGATGGCGATACGATTATCGCAGGTGGTTTTGGTTTATGTGGTATTCCAGAAGGTCTAATTGCGCAAATTAAGAAAATGGGCACAAAAGATTTAACGGTGGTATCAAATAATTGTGGTGTGGACGATTTTGGTTTAGGTGTATTGCTGCACGATCGTCAAATCAAAAAGATCATTGCATCATACGTTGGCGAAAACGCGATTTTCGAACAACAATTACTCGACGGATTGCTCGAAGTTGAATTAACACCTCAAGGCACACTAGCGGAAAAAATGCGCGCTGGTGGCGCGGGTATTCCAGCATTCTATACCGCGACTGGATACGGCACGCCTGTTGCCGAAGGTAAAGAAGTAAAAGAATTCAATGGTCGTCCATACATAATGGAAGAGTCGATTACGGGTGAATTTGCCATAGTAAAAGCGTGGAAAGCCGACCGCTACGGAAACCTCGTATTTCGCCATACGGCAATGAACTTTAACCCAATGGCAGCAACCGCAGGTAAAATCACCGTAGCTGAAGTAGAAGAAATCGTTGAACCTGGTGAGCTTGAGCCATCACAGATCCACACCCCAGGTATTTACGTAAATCGCGTTATCAAAGGTTCATTTGAGAAGCGCATCGAACGTCGCACTACGCGCAGCTAAGGAGGACAACATGGCATTATCACGTGAACAGGTTGCGATGCGTGTCGCGCAAGAGCTTCAAGATGGTTTTTACGTAAACTTAGGTATCGGTATTCCTACTCTAGTTGCAAATTATGTCCCTAAAGGGATTGAAGTTATGCTGCAATCGGAAAATGGGTTACTTGGGATGGGTCAGTACCCAACAGAAGCCCAATTAGATGCGGATATGATCAACGCGGGTAAAGAAACCGTGACAGCTGTCAAAGGTGCAGCTATTTTCAATAGTGCTGAGAGCTTTGCAATGATCCGTGGTGGTCATGTAGACTTAACCGTTCTTGGTGCATTTGAAGTTGACCAGCATGGTAACATCGCTTCTTGGATGATCCCTAAAAAACTCATAAAGGGTATGGGCGGCGCGATGGACTTAGTTGCTGGTGCTCAGAATATTATCGTAACCATGACTCATGCGAGTAAACACGGCGAGTCAAAGTTACTAGAACAATGTACACTGCCGTTAACCGGTGTAAATTGCGTTAAGAAAATCGTTACCGATTTAGCCGTGTTAGAAGTCAAAGATGGCGCATTTTATTTGCTAGAACGCGCCCCTGGTGTTAGTGTTGATGAAATCATAAGCAAAACAGCTGGTAAGCTGATTGTTGAAGGTGACATCCCTGAGATGCAGTTTGATTAAACTAAAACTGTTGCGGTAAATAACACAAACACAATGTACCGTCCTCATTCCCAGTGCCTTTGGCGCTGAGTTACCCAAAACCCCTCGCAAGAGGGGTTTTTTTTATGATTTTGGTTATGTAGCGCACGATAAACTGTTTAACCGGAGATGAGCAACAAAACGTCGAGCTGCTGGACCGAGTCTGTCGCCATCTTTAAAAACGAGAAACAATTGCGCGCTTCGACGTCCATTATGTAATAGAGGCAACGCTTTTAATGCGTTAGAGCCGAGAAATTTAGCTATCGCCGGCTCGGGTAGCCACGCAAAGCCCAATCCGCTTTTTATCATCTCAATGGACGTTGTCAGATGGCTCACTGTCCAACGCTGCTCAGCACCTAGCCAACCTGCATCTCGTTTCTCTTGAGTAGCCGAATCTCGAATGACTATCTGGCGATGTAATTTAAGATCTTCAAGTGTTAGGTCTCTACCAAGAGCTTGAAGTGGGTGATTTGGACTTGATACTGCAATAAACTCCAATTCACATAACTCTTCACTAAACCCCTCTAACAAAGGCTCCGCAGCGATCGCGATATCAACTCTATCGTCTTCTAACAATTCAGAGCTACCGTTTAGGATCGTTTCTATCAGTTCTATGCGAAGTAATGGAAATTCTGCAGACGTTTGTTCTAGACTTCTGTACAGCAATTCATTAGGTAGAATTTCATCAACCGCAATACGTAACGAAGTTTCAATTCCTTCTGCTAAGGTGGTGCCCACAGCTTCAACCTTTGCTGCTTCATTTAACAAGTAATTCGCCCGCTTAAGCATTAGCTCACCGGCATCTGTGAGTACAGTCCTACGGCCTTCGATACGAAACAGCTTAACCCCTAATGCACTTTCAATTTTATGCACAGCGGTATGAATACTAGACTGGCTTTTATGCACGGATACAGCTGCTTGATTGAATCCACCGTACTCAACGACGGCCTGAAACATACGCCACTGCTCTAACGTTACTCGCAACATATATTCTCTTAAATAGAATGATTTCTTAGAATAATAAAAATATTAATCGGAAAAATTATAAATACAATAGTGCTCACTTGTTAAAAAGGAGCAAGCTATGAATACGTTTCTTACTGTAAAAAGTTCAATCAATGGGCAAAATAGTGTTTCTAACCAACTAATTGACTGGTTAGCGACCAGACTTAAACACGGCGAACATACAATCATTGAGCGTGATCTAGGTTTCCTCTCTTTGCCCCACCTAAGTCAAGAAGAATTGACAACCTGGATGACCGACGAAAACAACTTAAATGACGATCAACTATCACTTCGCGCACTTTCTGATTCAATCATCGCTGAAGTTAAAGAAGCTTCTGCAATTGTTCTTGGTCTACCCATGTATAACTTCGGTGTACCCTCAAACTTTAAAGCATGGATAGACAGATTAGCCCGGGCTGGGGTTACATTTTCTTATACAGAAAATGGCCCGATTGGTTTACTTGAAAATAAACCCATTTATGTCATTGCAACTCGGGGAGGCATATACCAAGGCACGCCTAAAGACAGTCAAACCCAATACATCAAGAACGTTTTCAGTTTTTTAGGACTCCATGATGTACATTTTGTCTACGTTGAAGGGCTAGCAATGGGAAATGCACAACAGATCGTCGAGCAAGCAAAAGAGCAACTTCACTCTCTCGTACTGTGATGTGTACTCAAGATCCCGGAGGCATACACCCTATCAACTAAAAGATCCCTGTTTTAGTGCTCAACCGTGTTTTAAATACTAGACTTGCTAATGCAAAAATGTGGCACCTTTCAAATTTGCGAAACAACGTAATGGAAACACGGTGGCGTCCCCACGGGGAACATTTTACAGGCGTTTACACCATGATATTGATTGTGATTAGGGGCATGTAACTCCGTGCTATGTCAAACATCTTCACGTAGATTGACTATCAAACTAAATAGGCCAATGGCTAAGCCTTGGCTTGAATGGTTTCTGTGTAGATCATTGGATGATTTATTTGCATAAAAGGCGAGGCATCTGTGACGTGCTGAAAACCGAATTTAGTATAAAGCCCATGAGCATCCTGTGTAGCGAGCATAAATCGCCGCAAACCTTGCAAGCGAGTATGCTGCATAATATGTGCAACCAATTTTTTGGAAATTCCCCTTCCCCTCGCCTCGTCGATTACAAACACGTCCGCTAAATACGCGAATGTTGTAAAATCGCTAATGACTCGAGCAAACCCTACCAACCGGTTATTCTCTATCACGGCAAACGCTAAACTGTTGTCAATCGCACTATAGACGGTTTGCTTAGGTATTGCTTTAGACCAATAACAATTGCTGAGAAAAGCATGTATTGCATCAAGGTGTAACAGTATTCGAGTTTTATCCTCTGTAATTTCCAATGTGCGCCCCTTTAAAAATGAAGTATTGATGAAATCACTATTGCATTGCCTTTACCCAAGCTCAAGAAAAATTACACCACCGCAAGACGTCATTTTGGTATACTCTTTCGTTGTTTAACATAAAGCTTTATTAATCATGCGAAACAACAAGTCACCAAACACGTTAAAGCCCAATAAACTTAAGCCACAGCGAAAAGCGGCGATTAAAAAATCGACATTGCGACCAGAAGACGTCAAAATCGTCCTTTTTAATAAACCCTTCGATGTATTGTGTCAGTTTACCGACGATCAAAATCGTCAAACCTTAGCTGATTTCATTTCTATCCCTGAAGTTTATGCAGCTGGTAGACTCGATCGTGATAGTGAAGGCTTGTTACTTTTAACTAATTGTGGTCAGTTGCAACATAGACTTACCACCCCAGGTAAAAAGACGCAAAAAACATATTGGGTTCAAGTAGAAGGAACGGTAAGTGACGACGCAATAAAGGCCTTGCAACAAGGTGTAGAACTAAAAGATGGCATGACTTTACCAGCCCAAGTAAAGCGATTATCCCCCCCCCAACTATGGCCACGAAACCCACCGATCCGGGAGCGTAAGAATATTCCTACCGATTGGCTTGAGATCAAAATAATTGAAGGACGCAACCGTCAAGTACGTAGAATGACGGCTCATGTTGGCTACCCAACCCTACGCTTGATCCGTGTGCAAATTGGGCCATATCGTCTGGAAGACATCGAAAGTGGCGGATATGTTGTGCTTAATCGGCTGTAAAAATTTATTTCACTGGCGATTACGTGTTATCATATCGGCCTTTTCAAATGCATTGAGATCCCTATCAGTATGAGCGACAACAGTCACATTAAAGTCATCGTCGGAATGTCTGGCGGTGTTGATTCTTCTGTCTCGGCCTATTTGCTTAAGCAGCAAGGTTATCAGGTTGAAGGCTTATTTATGAAAAATTGGGAAGAAGACGATAATGATGAGTACTGCGCAGCCGCTGAGGATTTAAAAGATGCACAAGCCGTGTGTGAAAAACTCGGTATCGAACTTCACACGGTAAACTTTGCGGCAGAATATTGGGATAACGTCTTCGAGTATTTTCTTGAAGAATATAAAGCGGGAAGAACCCCAAACCCAGACATCATGTGCAATAAAGAAATTAAATTTAAAGCGTTTTTACAGTTCGCCGCTGAAGCGCTTGGTGCAGATTATATTGCTACTGGTCACTATGTTCGTCGCGACGAGCGCAATGGTAAATTTGCTATGATCCGTGGTCTCGATGATAACAAAGACCAAAGCTATTTTCTGTATACATTAAGCCACGAGCACATTGCACAAACTTTATTTCCGGTTGGTCATATTGAAAAACCTGAAGTGCGACGTATCGCAGAAGAGCAAGGACTTATCACCCACGATAAGAAAGACAGTACCGGCATTTGTTTTATTGGCGAGCGTAAATTTAAAGATTTCTTACAACGTTATTTACCAGCTCAGCCTGGAAATATTGAAGACACAGAGGGTCAGGTTGTTGGTCAACACGCAGGTCTTATGTACCACACGCTTGGCCAACGCAAAGGCTTATTGATAGGTGGCATGAAAGAAGGCAATGGTGAACCTTGGTATGTGGTCGATAAAGACATTGCTCGTAATGTGCTTGTTGTCGGTCAAGGCTCAGACCACCCTCGCCTATACAGCAATGGGCTTAATGCCAACCAATTACATTGGGTGGATCGAGTCGGCCCCAAAGGTACTACTCGCTGTACCGTTAAAACACGGTATCGCCAAACCGACATTCCCTGCACTTTATTAGTTGGTGAAGATGGTATGGCGCGAGTATTATTCGACACACCACAAAAAGCAGTCACTCCGGGACAGTCAGCGGTATTTTATGTTGATGACGTTTGTCTAGGTGGCGGAATTATCGACTCGGTGATCCGATAATGATGCAACATCAAGTCATGGCATTGGCAGCGATTTGTCAAATTACAAAGTTAGTGCAAAAAGTGGCTAAATATGGCCAATTTAACGAACACGAAGTAGCAAGTTTTTTGCAAAGTATCGTTATTACAAATCCTAAAAACCCCGAGGATGTGTATCAAGATCGCTTTGCATTAAAGCAAGGTTATAAAACCTTAATAGACCAACTCTCAGCTGAAGGTCAAAAAGACGTCGAATTGGTTAAATATGTAGGCGGGCTAATTCAACTTGAACGAGTTCTTGCTGCTAAACCCGGTGTATTGAAAGAGCTTGGTAAGCGAATTAACGAACTCGACCGACAGTTAGAGCATTTTACTATCACCGATGACACACTGGTAGCGAGCCTTGCTGATATCTATTCGCAAGTAATCAGCCCATTGGGTCAACGCATTCAAGTATTTGGTCAACCAGAGTTATTAAAACAACCTCATATTCAGCACAAAATCCGTGCCCTGCTACTTGCTGGGATCCGCGCGGCGGTGCTGTGGCGACAGATGGGAGGTAAACGCAGGCAATTTTTTTTAGCCAAGCGTAAAATCATCATTGCCGCCCAACAAAATTTGTGAATATCGTTCAAAATCAAAATTAGTTAGGAGTTAATATGGAGCTTTCAGCGTTAACCGCTATCTCTCCAGTGGATGGTCGCTACGGTAGCAAAACCACTGAATTACGAAGCATTTTCAGTGAGTTTGGTTTAATTAAATACCGTGTTACTGTCGAGGTACGCTGGTTACAAGCCTTGGCAGCTGCCACTGGCATTCCTGAAGTACCTGCCTTAAGCGCCGAAGCAAATGCGCTACTTGATAGCATTGTGGATAATTTTAGCGAAGCGGATGCGCAGCGTGTAAAAGAAATTGAACGTACGACCAATCACGATGTGAAAGCCGTTGAGTACCTTTTAAAAGAAAAGGTCGTAAATAATGCAGAATTAAATGCAATCAACGAATTTATTCATTTTGCATGTACTTCTGAAGACATCAACAACCTTTCTCACGGCTTGATGTTAACTGAAGCTCGCGACAAAGTATTATTGCCATACTGTGATCAAATCCTTAATGCGATAAAAGAAAAAGCGGTCGAATATCGTTCAGTTGCAATGATGACTCGAACGCATGGACAACCTGCATCTCCGTCAACCATGGGTAAAGAATTCGCAAACGTTTACGTACGATTAAAGCGTCAACGGGATCAAATTGCTGCGGTTCAAATGCTAGGTAAAATCAACGGTGCGGTTGGTAATTATAACGCTCACCTTAGCGCATACCCTAATTACGATTGGCACGCCCACGCGCAAACATTCGTCACAAGCTTAGGTTTGACATGGAACGCGTTCACAACGCAAATCGAACCACACGACTACATTGCAGAATTGTTTGACGCCATTGCCCGTTTTAACACTATCGTACTGGATTTCGACCGTGACGTTTGGGGATACATCGCCTTAAACCACTTCAAGCAAAAAACCATAGCAGGTGAAATCGGTTCATCAACTATGCCACATAAAGTAAATCCTATTGACTTCGAGAATTCAGAAGGCAATTTAGGTTTAGCAAATGCTATTTTTACACACTTAGCACAAAAGCTGCCTGTTTCTCGCTGGCAGCGTGACTTAACAGACTCTACCGTGCTGCGTAACTTAGGTGTTGGTATGGGCTATACGTTAATCGCTTACCAAGCTACGCTTAAAGGCATCAGCAAATTAGAAGTAAATGCGGATCGTTTGCTTGAAGAACTTGATCAAAACTGGGAACTTCTTGCAGAGCCAATTCAAACTGTAATGCGCAAGTATGGCATCGAAAAGCCATATGAAAAACTCAAAGAGTTAACGCGTGGTAAGCGCGTAAATCAGCAAATCATGGCTGAATTTATTGATGGCCTTGCATTGCCTGATGCAGTCAAAGCAGAAATGAAGTTAATGACACCTGCTAACTATATTGGTCGAGCTGAAGCGTTTATTGATGAAATTCAATAAATAAATTTAGTTTTCGTTTAGAATAAAGCGAAAGTCACTGACTTTCGCTTTTTTTATGGGATCTCAAACATGTTTCAACTTACCATTAACGATCTTTCAATATCGGACTTTTTATCTTTATATTGGCAAAAACAACCGCTTCTAATTAAAGGTGGTTTTAAGGACTTCGTAGACCCTATTGAACCTGAAGAACTAGCCGGGCTTGCGATGGAAGAATCCATTGAGTCTCGTATTGTGACCAATCACGACGAAACCTGGGAAGCTCATCACGGTCCTTTTGAAGATTTTAGTTTACTGACTGATAGCAATGCAACGTTGCTTGTCCAAGCGGTTGACCATTGGCATCCGAATGCTGCTGAGCTAATAGAACCTTTTCGTTTTATTCCAAACTGGCGGATCGACGATCTTATGATCAGTTACTCTACACCAGGCGGTGGTGTTGGCCCTCATCTTGATCAATACGATGTGTTTATTATACAAGGACAAGGCAAACGCCACTGGCGCGTTGGGCTACCTAACCCAAGCCTACGTGAATTTGCGCAAAATAAAAGTTTACTCCAAGTAGAAGCATTTGATGCCATCATCGATGCAGTACTTGAACCTGGTGACATCCTTTATATCCCTCCAGGCCACCCACATGAGGGTTATGCTATCGAAAATGCCCTAAATTACTCAGTAGGGTTTAGAGCCCCAAACCAGCGTGATTTAATATCAAGTTTTGCAGACTATCTGATTGACAATGAATTAGGTAAGAAACGTTATGGCGATGCCGATTACGTTGCACGCGCTAGTATTGGGTTAGTGTCTGAAAAGGAACGTAACCGCCTTAAGAACTTAATCATTGATACGGTTAATGATGAAAGTGCCTTCCAAAATTGGTTAGGTAAAACGCTTTCTACACCAAAGCATGAGATGGATTTGTACGAATTAGAAGAATCCTATTCAGAAGAAGACATCACTGGCATTTTACTCGAAGAAACAGTATTAATTCGCGCCGGAGGTGTTAGAGCACTCTACCAACTTACAGAAGATAATCTGGTCTTACTCAGTATAAATGGCGAAAATTATCACTTATGCGCCGTTAATCAGAAGAATATTCAATTACTTTGCGATCACATTGAAATATGCTCTGATGAGTTCGAAAAAAATGAAAAATGGCTAGATTTTATACGACTCTTGACTAAACTTATCAATGAAGGGATCTATTATTTCCCAGAATAGACGAAAGTAACCGACATTTTGCCGGTTGCTCTTTTTTTGTAGGTGGTTGTTGATATAACTCGCACATAAATCAAAAGACCACCTAAGTAAGACAAGTAAACGTGGCAAAAGTTCCATTGAATTAAAAAATTCCATTTTAATGGCAACAGCGTTACCGATGAAAGCGTGACTACTTAAAGGCGGGGGTTGTATGTTTTATCGTGTTGACAAAGTGAGTTGGCTTGCTCACAAACGTGAATTACAGCAAATTCGTGAAAAAGTCTTCGTTTGTGAGTTGCATATACCCAAGAAAGTTGAGTTTGATGAAATAGACCTAGTAGCAGAGCACATTCTAGTTAAAGATGAAACAGAATGCCCCGTCGCAACTGCCCGTTTATGTAAAGATGGACTGATCAGTCGCATTGCAGTTTTAAAGCAATATCGAAATAGAGAAACCTTCGATACTTTACTTAATTTTATTGCCAAACTTGCTCAGCAAAATGGGTTACAGAGTGTATGCATTAATTGTGTTTTACATGAAGTGGATTTATTTACAGCAAAAGGCTTTGAAAAATCCGGATGTGTGTTCATGGAAGCGGGAATACCAAGGCAACGGTTAATGTGCAAACTCAATAGTTTTTGTACTGAGCCATTTACACTTGTCCACTAAACCAGTATATAAGAGGGACAAAAATGCCCCTTCTTACAATGTAATAGATTAAAGATTCAAATCTAAATTACTGGATGGTTTGTTCATTAACCCACATTTGATCTTTTTCAGCAATTTCATATAAACCATGGGCTCTATTAACGAGCAGATTAGCGAAATCTATTTGCAGTTTATCACGCACGCCTGAGTCTATAATTCCTTGCGCTTTCATTTGCCATTGATACGAAATATAACGGATTGCATCACGCGCATTGCTTGCAGCAGAAAAATCGATTACGTCAGTTGGTAATCGCCCTGAAATAACCCAATATTTGCGTCCGTTTTGGCATTTGATTTTCCAAAGGGCAAACAATGGTGGTAAATAGCGGCTGTCACCTTCAAAAATTGATTCTGGAATTAACCCTTGCTGAGCTAAAAACTTTTGTGCGTTTTCTAACGTCGAACGTTTCCAAGCTTGTTTTTGTTCTTCGGTAATAACTTGCTCAACGGGCTCGTTACTTTTAATTTGTTGTTCATTCATTTTTACTACTCTATTTTAATTTTGTTACCCTGTTGTTCAATCGTTTTTAAACAAGGTATCGAAGTACTATACCAGTGCTAACGCTTTAGCGAAACACTCAATTTCCAAGTGCTTGAGCCGGGTTTACTTTTGTTGCCTGCCAAGCTGGATAGAGCGTTGCTAATGTGGAAATAAGTAGCGTACCAATCACGGTAATTGCCACATCAGGCCAATGCACCACCGAGGGCAAAAATTCAACAAAATACACACCTTCTAACGGGTTTGATTCGCTAAACGAAACCCAGAGCTTAAAAAGATCAGAAATATTCATCGCTAACAATACCCCAATAAATACGCCAAGCGCAGCACCAACCATGGCATAACCAAGCCCTTGCAAAATAAAGGTCATAAATATCGTTTGATCTTTCGCCCCCATGGTTTTTAATATTGCGATGTCATTTTGTTTTTCTTTCACTTCCATCACCATAGACGAAACAATATTAAAACTTGCCACAGCGATAATAAGGAACACAACTAAATAAATAATAGTTCTAACCATTTGAATATCTTGATAAAGACTGCCTTGAGCTCGAAACCAACTACTCACATAGACTAAATCAGGCAACAAGCGCCCCGCTTCCATCGCGACCTGATGCGCTAAAAATACGTTGTCGACAGCCAGTCGAATGTCGGTTACTTCGTCGGGTGAAAACCCAAGCACTCGTTGTGCGCTAGACAATGCCATAATGCCGGTAGAATGATCAACAGGGCCTCCCATCTCAATGCTACCAACTAGCGTCAAGCTTAATCGTTTGCTTTGCGCCGTCTTATTACTATTTTTTTGATCTGCTAATAAGACCGTAATGGTGTCGCCTATCGAAACATTTAATTCGTTTATGATCTGTTTGCCTAGTATGATTTCGTCGTCTGCTAGGCTAGACACTGGAGTGCCTTTAATATACTGGTCAATTTGCGAAACTTTATCGTGCTCGGTTTGCAACACAGCTTCTAATGACAGTGCTTTTAATTTAGTGCCATACTGAACCATCGCACTTAACTTCATTTGCGGTGCTGCACCAATCACATTGGGATGCTGCTCCAAAAGGGCGAGTTTACTTGGCCAATTCTTAATCGGTTTTTCAGGGGCATGGTATTCAACATGTGCGACGACAGACAACAAACGTTTAACCAATTGCTGCTCAAATCCATTAATCACAGATAATGAAACAATTAGTACACACACGCCGAGTAAAACACCGATTGTTGAAGCTTTACTCAAAAATGAAATTAACCCTGTATGTTGCTCACTTGCTCGAAAACGCTTTGCGAGAAAACGACTTAACATACGCTTTGCGCCTTAAGTTCAACGAGCTTTCCCTCGTCTAATTTCACAATACGGTCCATTTTAGCGGCAAGGTCAAGATCATGGGTGACGATAACGAAACTTGTCTTAAGTGTTTGATTTAGCTTTCTTAACAAATTAAACACTAACTCACCATTTTGTTTGTCCAAATTACCTGTTGGTTCATCAGCTAACACTAAGCTCGGCTTAACAACAAGTGCACGAGCAATCGCAACCCGTTGACGTTCACCACCAGAGAGTGCAGATGGCCGATGTTGAATGCGGTGAGCAAGTCCGACTGCTTCCAATAGCTCTGTAGCAAACGTACGAGCTTGAGTAGGTTTAATGCCTGCAATGAGCAAAGGCATTGCAACATTCTCAAGCGCCGTGAACTCCATTAAAAGGTGATGAAATTGATAAATAAAGCCTAAATGCTGATTTCGGAATTCCGCCGTTTCGCTGCGATTAAGGCGGCCAACATCAGTGCCTTTTATAGCAACTGTGCCTGTACTCGCTTTATCTAAAGTACCAAGTATATGTAATAACGTACTTTTACCAGAACCCGAACTCCCTAATACTGCAACCATTTCACCTTGGTTTATAGTAAGATTGATCCCTTGCAACACCTCGACGTCTTTTTCACCATCACGGTATGATTTAGTGACACCGACACACTTCAATACTTCATTATTCATATCTTAAAATCTCTGCAGGTAATACACTTGCTGCTTTTCTGGCTGGAAACGCCGTGGCGATGAAACTAAGTAATAAACTGAAACTCACCATTACAGCAATTGATGTGCTTTCTAATACGACAGGTAGCTTAGTTGCTCCTAGGAAATTCAAGCCTACGCTAGCCAAAACTTCGTTAATATTGAGTGTCAGAGTTATCCCTAAGATCACGCCAAACAAAGTCCCTAACATACCATTATAAGCACCTTGCACCATAAAAATTTGCATGATTTTCAATGGTGTAAAACCCAAAGTTTGCAAAATCGCAACTTCGGATTTTTTCTCATTTACCATCATCGATAGTGCAGAAAGAATATTGAACGCAGCAACTAATACGATTAGTGCTAACAATAAGGTCATGATCCGCTTTTCCATCGCCACAGCACTGAAAAGCGCACCTTGTTTAACACGCCAGTCTTCGACCTCCACACCTTCGTATTGCGCTATTTGTTCAACAACCGAATGAAAATCGAATGCATCATGTAAACTAATACGATAAGAAACTGGATCGTCTGGTTTTTGTTTTTGCAATTTCGCTAAAGAAGAATAATTGGTGTACGCCAAATACGTATCCGCCTCGCTATCCGTTGCAAAAATACCTCGTACGATAAAAACCCGTTGCATTGGCACTCGACCCATCGGGGTATAGTTACTTACACTCGGGATCACAACGCGAATTTCATCACCTAACACCAAGCCAAGGGTTTGAGCGGTATAACGGCTGATTGCCAGACTGAATGGTTCATCGTGAATCGTTTGCCAATGACCTTGAACAAAAAATCGCTCTAAAATGGTATTATTTTCATCACTTCCATGTAAACTTACACCAATAAGTTCATGATTTGTTTGTATTATCGCTTCTGCATCAGTATGTAGACCATACTCTTTAACTTTATCCTCATGCGAAAGCAAAGTAAGTAGTGGTGCAAGTGACGATTGCTCACCACTCACTTTAATATGTGGTATCAATGCCAACATCGACGTCTTGAGGTTTTTCTCGAAACCATTCATCACTGAATTAACAATAATTAATGCAGCCAAACCTAAAGTGATCCCAGCAATAGAGAAAAAAGAAATAAAGGAAATAAACGCATTGCCCTTTGTACTGCGTGAATATCGTAATCCGACGAATAGACTGACTGGTTGAATCATAGCCACTGTATTGAGTTATTCTTTAGGTGTATTAGGAGTTTAACACATCCACTAAATGCATGGGTACGCAAGAAAATGTAAATAATCATTAAAAATCCAACCACTTGTCGTTTTAATTTAGGTTAGAATGCGCAAAATCCACATAATTGGCAGAAACACCGTGTCACCAAGTAGATATAAACGTATGACTTTGAAGGGGGATTTGTTCGGAGGTGTAACCACGGCAATCATTTCCCTCCCGCTTGCTTTGGCGTTTGGCGTAGCTTCCGGCGCAGGCGCAGAAGCAGGTATGTGGGGAGCAATCCTCGTTGGCTTATTCGCGGCGTTATTTGGTGGATCGACGTCTTTAATTTCTGAACCCACTGGACCGATGACGGTGATTATGACAGCAGTACTTACTGCGATGGTTTCCAGTTACCCCGAACAAGGCCCAGCAATGGCCTTTACTGTCGTAATGATGGCCGGTGCATTTCAAGTTTTACTGGGTACGCTTAAACTAGGCAAATACGTAACGCTAATGCCTTATAGCGTGATCTCTGGTTTCATGTCGGGGATCGGAATTATTCTAATCATCTTACAACTTGCCCCGCTACTCGGCCACAAAGCACCTACAGGGGGGGTTCAAGGTACTCTTGCATCATTACCTGAACTGCTTAGTAATATTCACTTGAGTGAATTACTTCTTGGCACAATTACGTTATTCATTTTATTTAAATTTCCAAAAAAGTATCGCCAGTATGTTCCTGCTCAGCTTGTCGCATTAATTAGTGTGACACTGCTATCTCTACTATTTTTTAATTTTGATGACATCCGTAGGATCGGAGAAATCCCAAGCGGGATGCCTTCATTGGTAGTACCAACGTTTGAAGCCGACATGTTCACTCGAATGGTCATTGATGCCTTAGTTCTCGGTACATTAGGCTGCATTGATACGTTACTAACTGCCGTTATAGCAGATAGCTTAACCCGTACCGAACATGACTCTGATAAAGAACTTCGGGGCCAAGGTATCGCGAATATGGTTGCAGGTGCATTTGGCGCATTACCTGGGGCAGGCGCCACTATGGGCACCGTTGTTAACGTTCAAGTCGGAGCAAAAAGCCCATTAGCTGGTATTTTTAGAGCCTTAATTTTGATGGCTGTAGTCTTTATCGCAGGCTCATTGACCGAACCCATTCCAATGGCGGTGCTTGCAGGTATAGCTGTATATGTCGGCATTAATATTCTTGATTGGAGTTTTATTCAGCGAGCACACAAACTTAGTACCATACAAATGGTTATAATGTATGGCGTTATGCTGCTGACCGTATTAGTTGATTTAATGGTTGCTGTCGGTTTAGGCGTGTTTATTTCAAATATTATTGTGATTGAAAAACTGAGCCGGGTGCAAAGCGAGCAAGTTAAAGCCATCAGCGATGGCGATGACGATAATGTGCCTTTGTCAAAACCAGAACGACGATTATTAGATCAAGCTAATGGACAACTGCTTTTTTTCTACCTTTCTGGACCAATGATTTTCAGTGTATCAAAAGCAATTTCAAGACAACATCGTCATGTTGCAAAATACAAGGCAATGGTGATTGACCTATCGGATGTGCCCATGCTCGATGTCACAGTTAGCCTTGCAATTGAAAACGCGATCCTCGATGCATTAGACTCGCATGTTGACGTATTTATCTATTCACCAAACAGAGATACTACCATGCAGCTCGAACGCTTTAATTTACGCGATAGACTATCGCCTTTAGCGTTTTGCGCAACACGCGAACTCGCTTTACAAAGAGCGTTAGAGGCAATCGCAAAACCTAACCTTGGGGTTTTAAACACCTAATTTAAGCACTTAACAACAATTCAAGCTTACTTACTGCGGCAGTCATGTGACTGCCGCAGTGCACATCGTATTTTTATCCCTGCCACAGCTTGTCAATTTCGTTAAATACGCTCGCGTCATCTATTGTAGAAGGGATTTGCAATGGATCTCCATCAACTAATTGCCGCAAATTTTTACGCAAAATCTTACCAGAGCGTGTTTTTGGTAGCCGAGGCACGGTCAACACTCTTTTTAAACAGGCTATAGCGCCGATTTGATTTCTTATCTGCGCCACCACTTCTGCTTCAATCTCAGTGTGACTATGCGAAATACCATCTTTTAACACAATCATCGCCACTGGTGTTTGACCCTTGAGCTCACATTTCGCGGCAAAAACGGCACATTCCGCTACATCAGGATGATTTGAAACAATCTCTTCCATTTCACCCGTCGATAATCGGTGGCCTGCAACATTAATAACATCATCGGTGCGCCCCATAATAAACAAGTAACCGTCTTCATCGAAATAGCCACCATCACCCGTTAAATAATAACCAGGATAAGCACTCAAATAACTTTGTTTGAAACGGGGCGTGTCCTGCCAAAGCGTCGTTAAGCATCCGGGTGGCAATGGTAACTTAATACACACTGCACCTTGTTCATTTACACCAAGTTTTTCACCCGCAGCATCTAGAATTTGAACATCATATCCCGGTGTGCATTTAGTCGCGCTGCCAGGCTTAGTGACAAATTTTTCTAACCCGACCGGATTAGACGCGATAGCCCACCCTGTTTCCGTTTGCCACCAATGATCAATTACGGGTAAACCGGTTGTTTCCAAAAGCCATTCATAGGTTGCAGGATCCAATCTTTCTCCGGCCAGAAAAAGAGTTTTCAGTGATGAGGTATCATATTTTTTAAAGCCTAAACCTGTCGGATCTTCTTTTTTGATTGCTCGAAATGCGGTTGGAGCCGTAAACAATGCATTTACGTTGTATTCTTCTACGATCCGCCAAAACGCACTCGCATCGGGTGTACGTATTGGCTTTCCTTCATATAAGACCGTAGTACAACCAAAAAGCAATGGACCGTATACGATATACGAGTGCCCCACTACCCATCCAATATCCGAGGCTGCAAAAAATACGTCGCCGGGTGACATACCATAGACCGTACTCATACTGTAATTCAAAGCAACAGCATGGCCGCCATTTTCACGCAAAACGCCTTTGGGTTTGCCTGTTGTACCTGAGGTGTAGAGCACATACAGGGGATCGCAAGCGTTAAGCTTAACCGGTTTAGCTTCTAAACTATGGTTCGATAACGTTTGCCAATCAATATCACGCGGCATGTTCATCTTTGCTTTTAATGCAGATCGCTGTAACACAACACAATGCTCTACTTTGTGGTTCGCTTTTTCTAACGCTTCATCAAGCATTGGTTTGTAAGCAATGATCCGTTCAATCTCGATACCACAAGACGCACTCAAAATTACTTTTGGTTTAGCATCATCAATTCTTACACTGAGTTCATGAGGTGCAAAACCACCAAAAACGACCGAATGAATTGCCCCCAACCGTGCACAGGCTAGCATCCCAATAACGGCTTCTGGCACCATTGGCATATAAATAACAACCCGATCGCCTTTCACGACACCTAAACGTTGTAAGCCCGCAGCAAAACGTGCAACCGCTTCTTTCAATTCTTGATAAGTAAATTGTTGTTTTGTTTGCGTAACAGGAGAATCGTAAATCAACGCCAGTTGCTGTCCCCGGCCATTTTCTACATGATAATCAAGTGCCATGTAAGCGGTATTTAGCTCTCCATCTGGAAACCAATGGTGTAATCCATCCTTGTCTTGCCTACAACCCGTTTTTGGCACTGAATACCATGGAAGTTGTGTTGCCTGAGTCAACCAAAAGCGATCTGATGAATCGATAGACTCTTGGTATTGTATAAAATATGGTGTTGTCATAACAGTTCCCCATTAACAGTCCTTTTCAAAGTAGGAAAGCTTGCGGTTAAGCACTATTAGACTTTCGAATAATTACGGCTAAAGTCTCAGGGAGTTTGATTTAAAACAAACTTAGCTTAATGCTCGTTGATTTTTCTTCGCAATGGATAAACAGTCGAAAAATGTCGGGTATATCAACTTTGCATGCCGTAAATGGGGCTTTTTCAACCAGTTTAAGTTACGAGGAAGCCAACGTAGCACCCAAAGTCGTTTACTTTTTTCACGCTGATTCACTTCTCCAATGTTCTTTAACAATTGTTCAGGCATCAAATACAGTGCCTGATTAATCAAAGAAATTTCTTTCAATAAACTGTTCAAGTCTCCATTACTTAACTGGATCATCATTGCTGCTTTATGAGTTGAACTATGTAAAATCATGTCCATTAAGCTAGCACTGTATGTAGACATGACAAGATCTCGCCGGATCTGAAAATGTCCAAGGCGTCCACTGCATTGACGCAGTAAGTCTTTTAAAAAAGTAAAGAGCACAAGTTGCTCGCGATTCACGATACTAGTGTCTAAAGCCTGCTGATTAATTAGGGTCATAAATTCATCCTTGTCATTGATTTAAGTGTCGGTTGACTAGCTTAGGACAGACTCATGATTTCTCAAGCCCCACTTACACTTTGTTACACTATCACAAGATGACATAAAAAAAGCGCTGAATCGAGTTCAGCGCTTTTGCTTTGCTTAACTTAGTTATCAAACGGCGTTTACTTATTTAGTAAATCACCATAAGGATTTTGGACATGTAACGATATCGGCTTTTCAAATCCCGGTAGTGTTAACTCATTTTGTGTGAGATTAAGGTCTGCTTCGTCAATCATTCCATCACCGAAGCGATAAATCAGTTCAAAATGACCATTATCTGCCGCGGTTTTATACTGCTGTTGATTTACAATCGTGGCTTCAAGTTGTTTAGCGTAACTTTCCCATTGCTTATCGTTATAGCGCTTAGCCAGTAACTTTTTAGTAAATTCTGGAGAAAAAACGGTCGCTGTTGCGTTATTACCACCAAACCCTTTAGAGTTAATGAAAGCGATATCCATGGCTTCACATGGGTAGTGGTGGGTACGAATATCTAAATGTTCAGCATGAACATCGTCTGCAACTTTATCAATTGTCGTGATCCCTGGCATGATTTGGTGCGCAAAAACACCAAGCGCCATCGCTAATTGGTCGCCACTTGCAGGAGCAATGGTGTGACCAACAAAGGCTTTAGGTGCAGCAACCTTCCAGCCATCGATCGAAAATGTTTGGGCAATTTTATGATAGATAGCAGACTCAGTGACGCGATTTTGTGGTGTACTCGACCCGTGCGCTAAAATAAAACTGCGTGAACGAACCGAATCTTCACCGGCGATTTGCGCCGCAAGTGAAACCGATTTAGCCATGGTAATGTAATTGCCAGGACCAGGGGCGGTAATCGACTTTTTGATCCCATCAGCATTAACGTAAACGTCTGCTACTGAGCCTAAAATATCTGCGCCTAACTCTAGCGCTAGAGCATCATCCATTAAAATAGCCACTTGCGCGCCTTCGCCAATGGTAAAGCCACAGTTTTCGCCAAATGGTCGACTTGTTCTGCGGTAATCTACGACATCGCTATTGTCTAACTTTTTCAAGCCTTCTTCGTTTGCAAGCGCAGACATATTACCAAATCCTTCGATAATCTCTGGCGTCACTGCACATTCAACACTTGCAACAATTGCAACACGAGTACGGCCAGCCTGGATGTCATTTACAGCAGCTCGAAGGTTATATAAAAACGTTGCGCAGGCGCCAGATGTTGTGAAGGTTGTCCCAACACTGCCGGTAACGTAAGCGTTAATAAAATCCGTCGACATGGTGTTTAATCCTAATGCCAATTGTTTGGTACTGACTCGCTCCCCTAATAATCGGCTTTTAAATAACCCACCAAAACCTTCTTCATTAACTTGGCCTGCAACAGACGCTGAATACGTCCCAATTTTATCTGGCTCGACGCTATTCATTACTGTTTGCCAATCTAGGCCCGTCGATCGAATTGCATCGGTGGCTGCAAAAATTGTCGCCTGCAAGCCTCTTGGTTGATACCGGCTATTGTAAAGTACGGATGGATCAAACCCAGTTGGAAATTGGCCAGCGGCTTTGATTGGATTGTCACGATAGGTATCGTGTTTAATCTCTAGCGTGCCTTCGATTGAAACTTCAACCTCTTTACTGTCAATCTCAGTAACGATCCAATTCGCTGGAACTGGGTTTGGCAAATCTCTTTTTTTAGTAATAAAGCGGATTGACTCCCCCACTTTATTTGTAAATGATAACTTTTGATGGCCATGAGTAGCGTCTACATCAAAGTGATTTTTTTCGATTTTTCTTATTAGTGTACCGTCTAAAATCGTTTGACCTAACTTTTGCTCAATGTCTGCAACATCAATTGGTTCACCATTGGATAAAGTATAATCGCCGTTATTATGACGAACTAAATTCATTAAACAAGCAAGACCCAAAAAGGTTTCTTGTCTTTGTTTTGCATCAAGTGAGTCAAGCACGATTCTTTTGTAGCCCTGGTGGAAAGAAGTACGCCCTGCTGCGTTAATACCACCCATGCCGACGATTACTGGTAATGCAGTCATTTGTTAACCTTTGGAATTTACTACTATTGTTTCTATTGTAAATCCTTTAAAGTAAACTCTTTCTTCATTTAAGGTCACGCAACCGTGATTTTAGGACACGAAACACTGGTCAGAGGTGCGCATGAGTACGGTAAATATTGCCTTCGTGGTTTATGAGCAAATGCTTATGACAAGTTTGACTTTACCAATAGAAATGCTCAAAGCAGGTGAAGCTTACGCACGACGCCATCTCGATCGCGGTCAGTATAAAAAATTGAATATTCAATTGGTGAGTAATGACGGACATGCAATAGACTGTGTGCTAGGCGCCACTATTCCAACCTCCTCAGTCAATCAAACACCGCTTCAAGATTACGTATTCACGCCGAGTATATGGCGAAACCCAAGGCCAGTCGTTAAAACGTCAAGTCAAACCATCGATTGGTTAAATAACCAGTGGCATAAGGGTGCAACGATTATAGGTGTAGGCACTGGAGTATGCTTGCTCTCTGAGTCTAAATTGCTCGATGGCCATTCTGCAACCACTCACTGGCATTATGCCTCTCAATTTAAACGAGACTATCCTTCAGTTAATTTAAAGCCTGATTACTTCATCACCCAATCTGAACGGATATACACTGTCGCAAGTTTAAATGCTCTCGCAGATGTCATTGTTCATCTATTGTCGATTCTTTATGGAAACTTGTGCGCACAACATGTTCAGCGGAATTTTTCCCATGAAGTACGTAAGCCATATGAAGAACAACGTTTTTTAGAAGGAGGTAATGACCGTCATGCTGATGAGCTTATTGCTGATATTCAATTTTGGTTAAAATCGAATCTGCAAGAAGAAATTCATTTCGAGTCTGTTGCTACTTACTTTTCAATTTCATATCGAACCATGACTCGACGCTTTCGTAAAGCGATAGGACTATCTCCACTTGAGTATTTAACTAAACTTAGAATTGAAAGTGCCACTGAACTATTGGCAACCACTAATCTAGAAATCCAAGAAATTGCAATAACTGTTGGCTGTGCCAATCAAGGTCAGTTTGCTCGTATGTTTAAATCACAACTCGGCCAAACACCCAGTGAATATCGAAAAGTAGTGCGAAAGAAATTATTCTCATAGCCTGACGGCTTTTTTAAGTCTTAATTTCAGAGAATTTGATTAATTAAAAATACGTCTTCTTTATTATTAATAGTGTGACGGATCTCCTCGTCAACCACTAAACCGCCTATCTTTTTACCAAGTGGTGAGTCTAAACTTATTGTCCAAACGATATGACCTCCATACTGAATTTTCTGTCCACCGGAATTTGGCACAATACAATACCAATACGCCATATCATCACTATCAAGCAACTGGACAAGTGATCCGGGTTCAACTTTAGTAAATTTCCTACTTGCTACCTCATCGAACAAACGTAAACTATTTATTGTATTATCAGCACGCTGAGAATGACCATGTGCGAGATACCCCGCTTCTATAGCCAGCGAATCATATTGTGTTTCGGCAATGCTCTGTTCATGTACCGCTCCTTCACGAGCCTGGTACGCCGCCTCTTTTGCTTCTAAAATTGTGTTTTCAAGCGCAAATCGAATTTGCTCTATGATTGCAGCTTTGTTCATTTTTACCACTCTTTCATCACCCTAAATTGCATCGAAGCGACTTCAACATTATTAGTAAAAACCTGAATTTCCCAAATCATATCTTCAGTATAACAAACCCCTACCATCGCTTGAGCCATAAAGATATTACCCTCAATTCGTTGCCAAATTAACGGTATCGTCCCCATGTTCATTGATACACCTTTAAGTTGCCCCTTTGGCACTTGATTATCAGTCGTTTTTATAAACACTTGAAATGCTTCTTCAGGCACAACAACATCGCGACTAAGTACAATCTGCTCAGCATTTAGCCGTTCAGCACATATTTTTTGTTTTAAACACGATTTTAAGAAATTTGAACTTTCACTTTTTTCTGAACTTTCGTGTATAATTGACGATAGCTCTCCACAGCCTATTAAGAAGGTGGAGAGTAATAAGACTAAAAGCGTATAAATAGTAGGCATAACGAGACAAGTTGATGGTTGACTTTTTAACAAAGGCGATAGTAGCAAATATTTTTAGCAATGTGTGATTTCGTCAACGTAAATATCTCAACCCAAAATTTGATTGATGTCATTATTTTATGTGATTGAGGTATCTTTTTATTTGCAAAAAAATTATCATTTTCCTTGCAAAAAATAAGGTTTCTCGAGTTCGTTTTTTGTACTTTTCAAACACTTGTAGCAAATGTTAGAAACTCAAACAACGAGATCGTTGAAAATATAACAGGGCCTGTTTTACAGGTAATTCATTTCTAAACGCATAAATTGCAGCGGAATCCAGAAAATGAGCCAAACAGTAGCATCACAAACTGAGTACAATTATAAAGTTGTACGCCAATTCGCTATTATGACAGTGATTTGGGGCATCGTTGGCATGGGTGTAGGTGTATTAATTGCGGCCCAGCTTGCTTGGCCTTGGTTAAACTTCGACACACCATGGTTAACTTACTCTAGACTACGTCCGTTACACACGAACGCAGTTATTTTCGCATTTGGTACAAGTGCACTATTTGCAACGTCTTATTACGTTGTTCAACGTACCTGTCAAACGCGTCTTTTCTCAGACAAACTTGCAGCATTCACTTTCTGGGGCTGGCAAGCAATCATCGTATCTGCGGCGATTACATTACCTCTTGGTATTACAACGTCTAAAGAATACGCTGAACTTGAATGGCCAATTGACATCGCTATCGCGGTTGTTTGGGTCAGTTATGCAGTGGTGTTCTTCGGCACGCTTATTAAGCGTAAAGTATCACACATCTATGTTGCGAACTGGTTCTATGCAGGTTTCATTATTACAGTTGCTATTCTTCACATCGTAAACAGTATGGCTGTACCTGTATCTTTAACTAAATCATACTCAATCTACGCGGGTGCAGTAGATGCGATGGTTCAGTGGTGGTACGGTCACAACGCAGTAGGTTTCTTATTAACCGCTGGTTTCCTAGGTATGATGTACTATTTCGTACCGAAACAAGCTGGCCGTCCAGTTTACTCTTACCGTTTATCCGTCGTTCACTTTTGGGCACTTGTTTCTCTCTACATTTGGGCAGGTCCTCACCACTTACACTACACTGCTCTACCTGATTGGACTCAGTCTTTAGGTATGGTGATGTCAGTGATCCTATTCGTTCCTTCGTGGGGTGGTATGATCAACGGCATCATGACGCTATCTGGCGCATGGCACAAACTTCGTACTGACCCAGTACTTCGATTCCTAGTTGTATCACTATCGTTCTATGGTATGTCTACGTTCGAAGGCCCGATGATGGCTATCAAGTCAGTAAACGCGCTTTCACACTATACAGATTGGACAGTGGGTCACGTTCACTCTGGTGCATTAGGTTGGGTTGCGATGATTTCTATCGGTGCGATTTACCATCTAATCCCTGCTCTATTCGGTCACGCAGGTATGTACAGTGTTCGTTTAGTTAACACGCACTTCTGGTTACACACTGTAGGTGTTGTTCTATACATCGTAGCAATGTGGATCTCTGGTGTGATGCAAGGTCTAATGTGGCGCGCAGTTAACGCTGACGGTACATTAATGTACAGTTTCGTACAAAGCCTTGAAGCATCTAAGCCTTTCTACATCATGCGTTTCCTAGGTGGTGTATTCATCGTAGCGGGTATGCTTGTAATGGCTTACAACACTTACCGTACTGTGACAGCGAAAAGCGGCTCATTAGCTGACTCAGCTAAAGCTCAATTGGCTTAAGGGGTGTAAAGAATGGCAAATAAAAATTCAACCAACAAACACGAAATCGTTGAAAAGAACGTTGGCCTGATGGCTATTTTAACGGTATTCGCAATTAGCTTTGGTGCCTTAGTTGAAATTACACCGCTTATGTTCCAAAAAGACACCACTCAACCCGTAGATGGCCTTCGCCCTCTTACTGCGCTTGAAATGGAAGGTCGTGATATCTACATCCGTGAAGGGTGCTATGGTTGTCACTCACAAATGATCCGCCCATTCCGTGATGAAGTAGAGCGCTATGGCCACTACTCTGTTGCCGGTGAATCTGTTTGGGATCACCCATTCCAATGGGGTTCTAAACGTACTGGTCCTGATCTAGCTCGCGTTGGCCAGCGTTATTCAGATGATTGGCACTACGCTCACTTAATGGATCCGCGTTCAGTGGTTCCAGAGTCGAACATGCCAGCGTACCCTTGGTTAGACAAAAACGTACTGGATGGCAAGTTAACAGCCAAGAAACTTGAAGTATTCAAAGGGTTTGGCGTTCCATACACCGAAGAAGACATCAAAGGTGCAGAAGAAGCAGTTAAAGGTAAAACAGAAATGCAAGCCCTTATCGCTTATCTGCAACAACTTGGTACACACTTGAAGTAATTTATTATGGATTACGGCACATACAGAGGCATTTTAACTCTGGTAATTTTGGTACTGTTTATCGTGATTGTCGTGTGGGCTTACAGCAAACGCACAAAAAATCGCTTCGACGATGCAGCTAATGCAATTTTCGAAGATGAAAAGGCACACAATAAGACGATCTCTAACGAGGAAAAGGAGTCTGAAAAATGACTAGCTTTTGGAGCATTTGGGTCATCGTATTGACCGTAGCGTGTCTAGCTCTTATTTTCGGCTTACTACTTTGGAACCTGAAAAACTACACGGGTGTTGAAGAAGGTGAAAGCTGTGGACATGAGTTTGACGGAATTGAAGAATTAAATAACCCACTGCCAAAGTGGTGGACAATTATGTTCTTCGCTTGTTTTGTATGGTCTGTGTTTTATTTAGCAGCCTACCCTGGCCTTGGTAATTGGGCTGGATTGTTTAAATGGACAAGCTCAAACCAAGGTGTTACATCGATGGCGGAATCTAAACAAGCTGTTATCGAAGCACATGAAAATGGTGAGCGTGTTCAATTAGACCAAGAATACCGCGCTGCGGATGAACGTTTTGGTCCAATCTTTAAGCAATACGCGTCGCAAGACATCGAAACCCTAGTTAAAGATGAAAAAGCACTTGAAATCGGTCAACGCTTGTTTGCGCAAAACTGTGCTCAATGTCACGGTTCGGATGGACGTGGTGGTTTAGGGTTCCCTAACCTAACTGACAACGATTGGTTGTATGGTGGTACTCCAGATAAGATCAAAGAAACACTGCTAAATGGTCGTGTTGCTGCGATGCCTGGTTGGAAAGATGCCTTAGGCGAACAAGGTATTAAAGAAATGACTGCCTACGTACTAAGTCTGTCAGGCCGTACGGTAAACCAAAAAGACGCGGATGCAGGTAAAGCAAAATTTGCAATGTGCGCTGCGTGTCATGGTATGGACGGTAAAGGCTCTGTTGCACATAACCTGCCGTTTGGAGCTCCTAACCTAACAGACAACATTTGGTTATACGGTGGTTCTCAACGTGCAGTTGAAGAAACGCTTAACCACGGTCGTCAAGGTGTAATGCCAGCGTGGAAAGACATTCTAGGCGAAGACAAAGTTCACTTATTGACAGCGTATGTTTACAGCTTGTCTAATGCACAATAATAGAACTTAATTAAGATCAAAAAAGCCTCCGTTTGGAGGCTTTTTTTTGTTTTTTTCAAAGTATTTAAGATAAAATAGTCGTACCTTTTTAGAGTAGTAGAGTCCTATGAATCCAACTCCGTGGTATAAAAATTTTTGGCCCTGGTTTTTAATGTTTTTTCCTTTGGTCACTATTGTTGCGTGTGTATTACTTGTGTTTGTAGCAGTCGGAAATGGTCCTGATTTAGTCGTTGATGATTATTATAAAAAAGGTAAGGCAATAAACCTTGAACTGACTAAATTTGACAAAGCAAAAGCGCTTTACCTTCACGGTGATTTAACCGTTTCAGATAATCGAGCCGTCTTTACTTTTACCAAAGGTGATCATAGTAAAGTAACTGCTATAAAAGCATCTTTTTATCATAGAACCATCAAAATACATGACTTTTCAACAACGTTATTAAAAAATGCAGACGGCCAATTTACCGCAACACTCCAACAGTTCGAGCCCGGAGCATACACCGTTTTCTTACAACCAATGGACGAAAGTTGGAAACTTAAAGAAAATATCCATCTTCCAACTGAAAATACAGTTTCTATTAGCCCTGAATATAAGTAGGTCATCATGTCGCAAAGCTGTTTCCACTGTTTAGAGCCTGTGCCGAGTGGATTTAACGGGCATGTCGTTTTCGAAAATGTGCAACAACCTGTTTGTTGTATTGGTTGTCAAAGTGTTACTGAGCATATTCTTGCTCAAGGGATGAGTGATTATTATAAATTTCGCACAGTAAAAGCGGGAAAAGTTGAAACTTTAGTTCCAGAGCAACTTAAAATAATTGAAAGCTACGATAATCAAGCAATTCAAGAAGATTTTATCTCTCAACAAGGGAATCTAAATGAGGTGCTACTGAGCGTAGAAGGAATAAGCTGTGCAGCCTGCGCTTGGTTAATAGAGAAACAATTACTCGCACTAAAAGGCGTTGCGCGCGTAGATGTAAATACCTCGACTCACCGAGCCATGATCCTTTGGGATCCAAACCAAATAAAACTCAGTGAAATTATTGCCAGCCTCCATTCTATTGGTTACAAAGCTTATCCATTTCAAGCAGACGAAGAAGCCGCTCAAAAGCAAGCTGTTGCAAAAGCATATATAAGACGTTTAGGCGTTGCCGGCATTATGACAATGCAAGTCATGATGTTTGCCTTTGCCATGTATTTTGGCATGTTCTCTGGAATGGAAGATGGCTTTGAAGAATATTTCCGATGGATCAGTTTTGTCTTAGCCACACCCGTAATTCTTTATTCTGCAATGCCTTTCTTAACTAATGCTATTAAAGGGCTAAAAGCAAAACAGCTTAACATGGATTTGCCTGTATCGATGGCGATTTTTGGTGCCTACATTGCGAGCAGCTACGCAACAATTATGCATACGGGTGAGGTCTATTTCGAATCCATCTGCATGTTTACATTTTTGTTGTTGCTGGGTAAATATCTCGAATTTAGAGCTAGATTAAAAGCAAGTGAGTTCACTGCGAATCTCCATAAACTTCTTCCGATGACCGCTCGTTACATCAACGAACAAGGAGAAGAAGCGATCATTGCAGCCAAACAACTCAAACTGGGTGATCGTATTTTGGTCAAAGCAGGCGAAGCTATTCCAGCCGATGGGCGAATTGTTCATGGTAAAACGACGGTAGACGAGTCGATGATGACCGGTGAGCATATGCCAGTTAAAAAGTTCGCAGATAGCCAAGTGTTTGCCGGAACAACCAATCACGACGGGGTAATTGAAATTGAGATCAATCAACTTGGGCAAGATACGCTTCTCAATCAAATTATTCGCCTCCAACATACTGCTCTGTCTAACCGCCCTAAAATTGTTGAAGTAACAGACAAAGTTGCACAGTGGTTTGTCGCCTGTTTGTTAGTATTTGCAACGCTTACTGCGATTGGTTGGTATCCAACTTCTCCCGATAAAGCGTTTTGGATAACGATTGCTGTCTTAGTTGCGACCTGCCCTTGCGCGTTGAGTCTAGCAATTCCTACGGCGTTAACCTGTGCGGTCGCTAATTTAACTCGAAAAGGCATTTTGATTAAAGAAGCCCACGTTTTGGAAACATTACCGAAAGTAACACAATTCGCCTTTGATAAAACGGGGACACTAACAGAGGGTCGATTTACCATCGAGAAAGTGGTGCTTTGTGATCCCGATTACACTATAGAGCAATGTTTTGCGCTTGCGGGTACCCTTGAAAACTACTCTGAGCACCCTATCGCTCAAGCATTTTCCGATTACTTTCCAAATGAAAGGACGTTAAAAAACGTCGATGTTATTGCAGGATGTGGCATTGTTTCCGAGTTTGATGGGAAATCAGTTGCAATCGGAAAAGCAGATTGGTTTGGCGAACGAACAACTAACGCACATGCAGTGTTGTTTATTGATGAAAAGCCGGTTTGTGAGTTCTATTTAAAAGACAAAGTTCGATCAAATGCGAAAGGCATCATTGCATCATTAGCCTCACAAGGCGTGAGCTCACATATGTTAACCGGTGATTCATCCAATGCAGGTGAAATTCTAAGTAATGAACTTGGTATGGGTTCATTTAAAAATGCATGTTCTCCATCTGATAAACAGCAACAAGTAGAGACTTGGGCAAAAGAGGGCCAGATTGTGGCTATGGTTGGTGACGGAATTAACGATAGCCCAGTATTTAACTCCGCTCATTTATCTATTGCGATGGAAACTGGCGCAGACATTTCAAAAAATACTGCCGATGTCGTGCTACTTCGCAGTGATTTAACTGCAATTCCTGCTATGCTGACCGTTGCAAAGAAAACGAAAACTATCGTAAAACAAAACCTTGCCTTGTCATTGTTTTATAATGGCTCTATCCTGCCTTTAGCAGCGTTTGGCATGGTTGAACCTTGGCAAGCCGTCATCGGCATGACCTCAAGTTCAATCATTGTTATCTGTAACTCACTAAGGTTACTGAAAATATGAGTATTATTTACGTTTTAATACCAATAGCTATCTTATTTGTGCTCATTGCAATCGGTATTTTCTTTTGGGCAGTAAAAACTGAACAGTTCGAAGATTTAGAAAAGCAAGGCCATAGCATTTTATTTGATAACGATAAAGAGCAACATAAAAAAGCGAATGAACGAGATTAGTTTATTCGCCGCATTTGTCATGGGTTTAATTGGTAGCGGCCATTGTATTGTGATGTGTGGGGGTATTGCCTCTAGTTTACAATTAGCAGCGAAACATGAAAAACCCCTCTTTATTGCGCTTGCTTATAATTTTGGCCGCCTTACTAGTTATGCCATTGCCGGCATGTTGGTAGCGCTTTTGGGCGTTGCACTTGCCAAGCAAAACACCGTTTTTGCCCATTTTTTACAAATATTAAGTGGCATTTTTATGTGTTTGCTTGGCCTATACCTAGTACGACTGACTGCAAGCTTGCAATGGATAGAGAAAATAGGGAAATCATTAATTTGGCAGCATTTAGTTAAGTTTAATCGCTATTTTATGCCCGTAGACTCCTATCCTAAAGCGTTTGGTTATGGGGCATTGTGGGGATGGTTACCTTGTGGGTTGGTGTACTCAGCACTAACCTGGACTTTACACGCAGACACAGTGATTGAAGGTGCCCTGATTATGACGTGCTTTGCGCTCGGTACATTTCCGGCTCTTTTACTGACTAGCCAGTTGTCTCAAATGGTAGGGCAGTTTATCAATCATTTCATTGTAAGGCTTGTACTTGGAAATCTGTTTGTTTGGTATGGTATTTATCTCGTAATCATTGCAACCAACAAGATCGTGCTTTAATCTATTCCCTGAAAGGCGTCAGTATTAATGGAATTATTATGGATTTAAATAACCCTAATCGTGCAAAGTCGAATTGCACAATCAGTTGCAATAATTGCAGTATTAGTCAACTGTGTTTACCTTTTAGTTTGAATGGCGCTGAAATGGACCGCCTTGACGAAATTATTGAGCGAAAACGACCGCTGCACAAAGGTGACTTTTTATTCGAGTCAGGTGCATCATTAACTTCAATATTCGCTGTACGCTCTGGTAGCTTTAAATCTTTCACTATTTCTGAACAAGGTGACGAACAGATTACAGGCTTTCATCTGGCCGGTGACTTAGTCGGATTTGATGCAATTAATAAAATGAAGCATCAAAGTTTTGCGCAAGCTCTTGAAACTTCTATGGTCTGTGAAATTCCTTTTGAAACGCTAGATGAATTAGCTGGAAAACTTCCTAAATTACGTCAACAAATCATGCGTCTGATGAGTAATGAAATCAATTACGACCAAGAAATGCTGTTACTCTTAAATAAGAAAACCGCAGAAGAACGTTTGGCGACTTTTATCTACAATCTTTCGAATCGCTTTGGCGAGCGCGGATTTTCACGCAAAGAATTTCGTTTCACGATGACGCGTGGCGAGATTGGTAATTATTTAGGCCTCACGGTCGAAACTATCAGCCGCTTACTCAGTCGCTTTCAAAAAGCAGACATTATTAAAGTTGAAGGCAAGTTTATTACGATATTAAATATTCCTGAGCTCGCAAAAACCGCGAGTATTTCAATTTGATCTAAGGCAAACAAGCGTTTAGTTGTCCTTTAACAATTGGTTAAATGGTTTACACTTAGATAAACCATTTAGCCTAAAAATAAGGACAAACGATGGACAGCATAAAGAATATACTCGCAGTTATCGATCCAACGATAGAGCATCAATACAGTTTAGATCGAGCAGTGAGTTTGGCTAAAAAAACCGGTGCGAAAGTCACCGCATTTCTCTCTATTTATGACTTTTCTTATGAAATGACGACAATGTTGTCTAAAGACGAGCGAGAAGCAATGCGAGACGCTGTCATCAACGATAGAAATGCTTGGATCCATGATTTAATTAATGATTATGACTTGAATATTCACACATTAGTTGAATGGCATAATCGGCCTTTTGAATCCATTATTAACGCGGTGCTAGAAGACAGCTTTGACTTGGTCGTCAAAGGCACACATCAACATGACACGTTGAAGTCTGTTATTTTTACTCCAACGGATTGGCACCTGATCCGCAAATGCCCAGCCCCTGTTCTCTTAGTGAAAGAACAGGCGTGGCCGGAAAAAGGCCATATCTTAGCCTCAGTCAATGCGGTCTCCGACGATGACTTACACTTACAGTTGAATCACCGAATTATTAAAGATGCTAAATTCATTGCAAGTATTGCCAATGCAAAAATCAGTCTCGTTAATGCTTACCCAGCAACCCCTGTGAATATTGCAATCGAAATTCCTGAGTTCAACCCCTCTCAGTATACTGAAGCGGTAAGAAAACATCATGAGTCTTCTACTTATGAGCTTGCTGCAAAATTCGGTTTCAGCAAACAAGATTGCGTTGTAAAAGAAGGCTTACCCGAGGATGTCATTCCTGCGGTTGCAAAAGCGACAAATACTGAATTAGTGGTGATTGGTTCGGTTGGACGCACTGGCTTAAGTGCCGCGTTAATTGGCAACACAGCCGAACACGTTATCGACAATTTAGATTGCGACGTATTAGCATTAAAACCTGACGGTTATAAAAGTCCATTAGAAAGATAAGCGTCTATAACTACGCCCAATCTACTTGAAGATGCGATTCTTCGAGAAGATTGGGTATAAACGACAACGAAATTGTAGGAATGCCCCGCTCTTTCATTTGAACAACAATCTTCAAACCACCTACTCGCATTTCCAGACAGTTTGGGTATAATTGCGCCCTCTAAAATTCGAAGTTAAGAAGAAGAGGTTAGCGTGTCGCACTCAAAAGAAGCCAAAGCAGCATATAATCTAAATAAGTTGCAAAAGCGCATTCGTCGTTTAGCCGGCCTTGCTGTTGGTGACTTTAACATGATCGAAGACGGTGATAGGGTCATGGTCTGTTTATCTGGTGGTAAAGACAGCTATACCTTACTTGATACGCTACAACATTTGCAGCGTGTTGCACCGATTAAATTCGAATTATTTGCTGTTAATTTAGATCAAAAACAACCTGGTTTTCCAGAACATATTTTGCCTCAATATCTCGACTCTCTTGGCATTGAATACAAGATTGTCGAAGAAGACACCTATAGTATCGTCAAAGATATTATTCCTGAAGGGAAAACTACTTGCTCATTATGCTCACGCTTGCGTCGCGGTATTTTGTATCGTACGGCAAAAGAGATGGGTGCAACTAAAATCGCACTTGGGCATCACCGTGACGACATTATAGAAACTATGTTTTTAAACATGTTTTATGGTGGTAAGTTAAAAGGGATGCCGCCTAAATTAATGAGTGACGATGGCCAGCATATGGTGATCCGTCCGCTTGCCTATGTTAAAGAAGCCGACATTGAGAAGTATTCTACAGCGCAAAATTTCCCTATCATTCCATGCAATTTATGTGGTTCACAAGAAAACTTACAGCGTAAACATGTTAAACAAATGCTTAATGATTGGAATAAATCACATCCAGGGCGCATAGAGAGCATCTTCACAGCAATGCAAAATGTCGTTCCCTCTCACCTAGCCGATACTGAGTTGTTTGGTTTTAAACAGCTAGATAAAACTCACGTAATTGATGGTGGTGATATAGCGCTGGATAAACCAGACTTCAAATCAACAACTTTCAACCAAACAAGTGACGATGAGTCTAGTGTACAAATTCACGCAATTGAATTAAATTAAAAAGTATTTGACGACTAAATTTAAAAGGAGCCGCGGCTCCTTTTAAATGTTCAAACTATGTTCGTAAAGCAAATCTATTTAGCAATCCAAGGTACTACTTTTACAACCTGACCCTTAAATACGGTATCGTTTGGTAATATCCAATGACTTGCCATAGGTAGTTTGCATATCTTTCCTTCACAAACTGCACCTGATATCAAATTAGTCTCCGTGAATTCAATTTGAATTCCCTGCTGTGAAGGCAATAAAAAAGCCATTAACTTCCCGACAAAAAAACCAGACAAACTAGTCAATAGATCATCAAATTCGTTATGCACTTTAAGCAAAACATCTTGAGTTAAATTACTATTTTGAACATGCTCCGCTTCAATTTGCATTTTAAGCTGACAATCATGGGCCTGGTTTTCAGGCTGTACAACAATCACTGCTTTATCACTGTCGAGTTGCTTATCAAGCGGTAACAATAATTGCGCATTGTCTGTAAACGACAAAGGTAAATTATTCTTTTCAGTGATGATTTTTCCTGTCTTGATGCGACACGGCTCTTTGGTAGCAATGTCGGACAAATAAAAATTAACACGTGCAAATTGATATTGTCCTTTATCTACCACTTTTAACCTATCGTAAAAACCATCATAGGAAACGACGAATTCTTTTGCATATACGGCAGAAGTACTTAGTGCTAAAAAGCAAATAGTGAATAAAGTGATTAAGTTATTGTTCATCAAAGTAAGCCTGATTATGCCTTATCATGTCATTTAATTCGTCAATATAATCTGAGCCTCGCTCAGAATAAGCCAACAAACCCTTCGATAACTCCGTAGCCTCGATTGGTTTACGTTCATTGCGCATTTGCGCACGTAATTCTCTAAGCTCTCGGTAAGCCCGATGGGTATTAATATTCCTAAAATACGAACTTACCGAATCTTGAACTGAAGTATAAGCTGCCACTTCATGCCGTGCTTCGTCATCTCGGGAGCTTGGAACAATGCCGCACCCTTTTCGATAGCACCATTGACCAAAGAAATTTAAACCGATACGTGCAAAGCGAGAAGTGCCCCACGCACTTTCATTTGCCGCTTGCATTAGCGCTAATTCTCTAGGGATAACGTCCACTCGTTTTAACGCAGCTTTAAGTCTGTCTTGAGTATATTTACCGCCATTTGCAAGTCGATATTTACGGAAAATACGATCCATTCTTGCAACTTGAGTTTTAGTTAATGGTTCTTCAAACTGGACCATCATAAGGGCAATTTCTATTGCTGCTCGTTCTTCCAGTATCCGTTTATTTTCTGCAAGAATATGCGGCTTTATAAAATCAAAAAAAGCACGCTTTTTTTCTGACACCGAAACGAATGAAGAAAAATCAGGCAAGTCAACATCATGTAAAGGTTGCTCTTCTAATTCGAACTCTTCAAACTGTTCAATATGGACAGTTTCTTCTTCAGTATGATGTTCATTAGGCGGGGTAACATTTAAAAACGGGTAAAGCAATGCCCAAACACTCACACAAAAGAAAACTAAACGCAAAAGTACACTACGCATTCATTTCCTCTAAACTAATAGACACACCGAAACGACCTCTGACCAACAGGACTCTTTATGCGCACCACCTTGCACACGCGTCACTGCATACACGTCGTTTTCTATCATGGCATGCTATGCGATAGACAATCACTCCACGCTGTGATGGAGTATTACTTTATTTGGTCTGCCCGTTAATTACGAGCGCCCAATGTTCAATTATACTCCATAAGTTTACTGAAGGCGAATAGCGAATTGTTAAAATTGACTCTGGTATCTTGGTTTGGTTAGATTAGTCAATTCGGAAGTTAAGGATTTGTGTATGATCAACGAGTGGCATGAACGTCGACTCTTGCAAAGTAAAAATAGACCAAATGATAATCGCTCAACGTGGCAAGTCGATAGATCTCGAATTATTCATGCGGCCGCGTTTCGACGACTCCAATCGAAAACTCAAATTATGAGTATCGGGGTGAATGACTTTTATCGTACTCGCTTAACCCATTCACTCGAAGTCGCGCAAATTGGCAGTGGTATTCTTCGTCATTTGAGAAACCAAAACCCTAACTATAAGGAGCTTGTGTCCACCAGTTTGATTGAAACCCTCTGTCTTGCTCACGACATAGGTCACCCCCCTTTTGGCCATGGTGGCGAAACTGCCTTGAACTATTTAATGGCAAAGCATGGCGGGTTTGAAGGCAATGCACAAACGTTAAGGATTGTCGCAAGACTTGAACCTTATAGTAATGGCTATGGAATGAATTTGGCCCGAAGAACGTTGCTTGGGTTTATAAAGTACCCGCAACTAATTGATACGCTTTGGCATAACAAACCAATACACGACTATTCAAATCGATTTATTAATGCGCATCAATGGTTACCTGCCAAAGGCCTATACAACTGTGACAAAGACATTTTTGATTGGATACTCGCCCCCTTTTCAGCCAACGATCGCGCCCTATTTTCAAGTTGTCGTCCTTTTGACGAGTTTCGAATGAAAACGCAATTCAAATCTGTTGATTGCAGTATCATGGAAATCGCTGATGACATCGCCTATGCGGTGCATGATTTAGAAGATGCCGTCGCAACAGGCACCTTAACGAAAACCCAATGGCTTGAATATGCAATGCCTAAACTACTTGCCCTTGACAATCCGTGGTTAAAAAAGAATGTTCACGATCTGAGCGAACGGCTGTTCAGCACGGATGAATCGCAAAGAAAAGACCTAATTGGTGAATTGGTCAATTTATTCATCACCAAAACGAACCTTGCTATCCAAAATGACGGGTTTGAATCGCCCTTACTAAAATTTTATGCACAAATTGAAAATGACTATGAGTCCATGCTAAGTGTGTTCAAAACGTTTGTTTATGAACACTTAATTCGCGCACCGAAAATGCAACAGATAGAATTTCGCGGCCAAAATTTACTCATCGATTTGTTCGAAGCATTTGCTAGCGCACCGCTAAGGTTACTACCTAAATCGACGCAAGTACTCTGGCAAGAGGCGCTCTCATCCTCACAGCAACATCGCGTGCTTTGCGACTATCTCGCCGGAATGACGGATGAATACGCGAGCAAAACACATCAACGACTTTTCGGACGAGACTTATAAAAAAACCAGCCTTGACAGGCTGGTTATTAAATATCACTACGTGACGGGGAGATTAAATCGCTGCGTTTTGGTATTGCTTAACAAATTCTTTAACGGGCATATTGTTGCAACGCAATGAACGAGAAGTAAATCCTAGGCTATTTACACCTTGCTCAACGGCTTTAAGACACAGAACAGTATCTTGTGATTGCGTTTGTGCAACCAATTTTACGGCTTTCACGTCAGCTGCGTTTGCTGCTGAATTAAATTTAGCAATTTCACGAAGGTCTTGACCATTACATTCCAACGTCTTTGAAAATTTAGATAATGTCACACGATGTTGGCGAGCAAGTTTACTTGCCGCACTAAATCCTTCATTAGCTGCAACAGAGCAAATTTGTGATTCAACAGAATTATTCGCACTTACATAAACTTGAGCATTTGCGTTAATGCTAAATAAAGATACTGCAGCAGCAATCGAGAGAACCTTAAACATAATATACCTCCAGTGAACGAGTTGCGCGCATTATATAGCCAAAGTAACTGTTGTAAAGTGTATTTATTATTCATTTTGAACATTTAATGTTCTATTCACAACTTAGCCAAATAACGCTAAAGCAGCGATTACAAATCTGAGTTTGTTAACAACTCAAGCGCTGCTTTTAGTTTTTTAAAATGATAAAATGCTGGCATAATTTTTTATGTAAAGGCACAGTCGAGTGAAGATAGTTTCTTTTAATATAAACGGCATCCGTGCGCGCATTCATCAACTAAAAGCGCTTATCGACAAACATCAGCCTGACGTTATTGGGCTGCAAGAAATCAAAGTACACGATGAAGCATTCCCCATCGAGGAAGTCGAAGGGCTTGGCTACCATGTCCATTTCCACGGGCAAAAAGCACATTATGGTGTGGCATTGCTATCTAAAGTCAAACCTAAAACAGTTCAAAAAGGCTTCTTAACAGACGAAGAAGATGCACAGCGTCGTATGATTATGGCAACATTCAATACTCAATGCGGTAAAGAACTAATCGTATTAAATGGCTATTTCCCACAAGGGGATAATATTGAACATGAAATAAAATTCCCTGCTAAACGCAAATTTTATCGTGATTTAATGAATCACTTAGATGAACAATGCCATGCTGAGCAAAATATTATCGTCATGGGTGACATTAATATCTCTCCCATCGATTTAGATATCGGTATCGGTGAAGTGAATCGCAAGCGATGGCTAAAAACGGGTAAATGCTCGTTCCAACCAGAAGAGCGTGAATGGTTAAAATCGTTACTTGATTGGGGGTTTACCGATACGTTTCGTCATTTAACTCCTTTAGCAAGTGAAAAATATTCTTGGTTTGATTATCGCTCCAAAGGGTTTGATGACAATCGTGGGCTTAGGATTGACGTTGTACTCGCCACAAAATCACTTCGCGATTTATGCAATGAAAGTGACATAGATTATGAACTGAGAGGCATCGACAAACCATCTGATCATGCCCCGATTTGGACTAGCTTTAGCATGGAAATTCAAGCCTGAGCACTCTATTCATAGCGTTAAGTATGTTCATCGCATCTTTCGATAAACAAGCTTATCGCCAGTTCTTAAACACGCCAGCTCGACAGACTGGCGTTTATGCTGTCACTGTCGTACTTGCATTACTGTGGCAAATAAAAGCGGGCATTTTAAACGGACTAGATATTCATATTCTAGGTGTGACTGCATGTGGGCTCATTTTAGGCTTCAGGATGGGCATGCTTTGCTTATTGCTTGCAACAAGCCTCAGTGGATTTATAAATAACGTTAACATTACTGAATTCATAGAACAGTGGCTTTTAAATGCCATACTGCCCTTTTGCTTCAGTTACTCTTTATTTTTGTGCGTTTATCGTTATCTTCCTCGTCACTTTTTCATCTATATCTTTATTTGTGCCTTTTTAGTTGCAGGTATGACTGCCGCCTTTAAAATTGCATTGAGTAGCGCCGTTTACTTTTTTAGTGAGGAATATACTTGGCAAGAGCTGCAAGATAACTATCTCTATTTTAGCGTTATAATGTGGTTTCCTGAAGCAATGCTAAATGGAATGGTAATAACACTAATGATTACGTATCGCCCAAATTGGGTGAAAACCTTTTACGATAAGGAATACCTTAATCAATGACTACCTTGTATCGATGCCCACTGTGTTCACAACCTTTAAAATTAAGAGAACAGGGTTTTCAATGTGATAATAATCACCTATTTGATAAAGCAAAGGAAGGTTATATCAATCTATTACCCGTTCAATTTAAAAAATCAAAAGAACCTGGCGATAATCTTGATATGGTACAAGCAAGGCGCGCATTTCTTGCTTCTGGCCACTATGCGTTTTTACAACAATCATTGTCAAAAATTGTTAGCGAAACTGACCACGGAACGGTTTTAGACATGGGGTGTGGCGAAGGCTTTTATACCCAGTCACTAAAATTCAGAACCAATCAGGTGTACGGTATCGATATTTCCAAAGCCGCCGTCCGTTATGCAGCCAAGCGTTATAAAGATTGCCATTTTGCTGTTGCATCTTGCAAACAATCGCCGTTTGAACAAGCGTCTTTTGATTGCATTATCAGCGTATTTGCCCCTTTTTTTGGTGATGAAGTATATCGATTATTAAACGACGGTGGTACCACAATTATTGTGTCGCCAGGACCAGAACACTTGATAGAGCTCAAGCAGATGATCTATCAAGATGTTAAAAAGCATACATTAATGACGTGTCCTCTACAGTTTAAGCTTTTAAAACAAGAAGTCATTTCTAAAAAGGTGACCCTGAATGCCGCAGAGGCTAAAAGCCTCGTGTTGATGACACCCTTTGCTTGGAAATTTAGGCCCGAACATTTAGCCATGCTTGATAGCGCGGCGACTTTACCTGTAACGTTAGAGTTTGCTTTAACTGTGCTAAAAAAACCGAGAGCAGCTTAAAGCTGCTCTTTTGTGAAGGCTTTGTCCATTTTTTCAAACATATCGTTCAGCAAAGTAGCAAGTTCCTGATACCTAGGCTTGCCACCTGCTAGTCTTACATCATACCCATGTTCTACCATTTTTTGATAAAGTTCATGATACCAGGTTGACAACGGAGGGGATAAAGGTGTCTGCGCACGCTTTCCTAGCCACAATAAACCTTGAACAGGGAGTGACAGTATCAATAGCGCCATTGCGATAGATTGGGGCAAATACTCTACACCTAACGTTGAGGTTTGCGTAAACAGCGTAATAATCGCTAAGATTGGCATAATCGTAATGCCCAATTCAGTAGCCTTAATTACACGATATTCAGGAAATATAGGTGCCAATTCCTTATGCATAGGCCACGCCTTTGCGTAGTCTCTTCCAAGCTGAACTTGAGAAATCATACTCTTATGCATCATGTCCCCTTGGTAATGCTAACACTTAACTACCGAAAAGTTCGTTCTTACTTTCAATCAAACAGTTATCTAAAGCAAATAACGCACTATCACATTGATTACTTCTATTAACGGTAAACGAAATAGGCTCTTAATCTAGATCATTCATTAACGACAAATGGTTTAACTTTTTACGAAAAAATCAGCTAAAATAGATATATATACGTGTCAACTCTACTTTAGTCTATCTAGGTCGAACGCGAAAAATCGCAGTTCCTATATTCAAAGCTTAATACGCGTTTACGGTTATTGTCAAAACGGAAATTACTTTTATGCCTTCTCATCATGTACTCGTGCTCAATTGCGGTAGCTCTAGTTTCAAATTTGCTATTATCGATCCTCATCACGGTGAAACCCTTCTGAACGGTTTAGCCGAGCGTTTAAATGACTCCAATCCTGCGATGAAGTACACGTATAACGGCACTAAAACCAACATCGAACTCGCTTCATTTTCAAGTCACACAATAGCAATAGAATCTTTAGTCTCTATTATTCAAGACTTAAACCTTAGTGATTCCCTTATAGCCGTCGGGCATCGAGTCGTACATGGTGGTGAAACATTTACCCAATCGGTCGAAATTACACCCGATGTTCTCGCTGCAATTCAAAAAACATCCAACTTAGCGCCCTTACATAACCCTGCTAACTTAATCGGTATCGAAGCCGCTCAACACGCATTTCCTAACTTGAAGCAAATTGCCGTTTTTGACACTGCGTTTCATCAGACTATCCCTGAGCATGCGTACCTTTATGCGATACCCTATTCTCTGTATCAGGATCATGGGATACGTCGATATGGATTTCACGGTACTAGTCATTATTATGTATCGGACATGGCTTGCAAAACATTAGGTTTAGACAAACAGAATTCCAAAATCATCACCGCACACCTTGGAAACGGTTGTTCCGTATCTGCTATTAAAAATGGCCAATCAGTCGATACAAGTATGGGACTAACTCCTCTTGAAGGATTAGTGATGGGAACGCGAAGTGGAGACATTGATCCCGGTTTATTCAGCTATTTAACGTCTCAATTAAACTACAGCAATGAACAAGTAGATGCTTTGCTAAACAAACAATCCGGATTGCTAGGTCTGTCGCAGCTGTCCAACGACTGTCGAGAAATCGAAGACGCGGCTCAAGCTGGTCATCGTCAAGCTTTACTTGCTTTAGACATTTTTTGCTATCGACTTGCTAAGTACATCAGTAGCTATCTGGTTCCATTAGGGGGTTTAGATGCACTCATTTTTACAGGCGGTATCGGAGAAAACTCAAGTCTTATTCGACAAAAAGTACTCTCACACCTCAGTTTCGTTGGAGTAAGGTGTGACGATAGTCAAAATGAAATAGCTCGCTTTGGTAAAGGCGGAATTATTTCCGCTAATGGTTCAAGCGTTCAAGCCGCCGTGATTCCAACCAACGAAGAATGGGTCATCGCCACTGATGCTGCGGCTCTTACTTTGGAGACGAAATAATGGCTAGACGGATCATGTTAGTCCCTATTTCAACGGGAGTTGGACTTACCTCGGTCTCGGTTGGCTTAGTAAGAGCACTCGAACAAAAGGCAGTCAAAGTCAATTTTTTTAAACCCATTGCCCAACCGAGAAAGGATGAGCACGGCCCTGAGAAATCAACTCTAATCGTTAAGCAAGGTTCTAGCATCTCCCCCCCTGAGCCATTCGAGCTAAGTTATGCAGAAACCATGATAAGCGAGGGAAAAGGAGATGATCTGTTAGAGGAAATCGTCGAGCGATTTGAAAACTCAACATCCCAAGACGAGGTAGTGATAATTGAAGGAATGGTACCGACCCGTCGTCAACCTTACGCAGGCCGAGTAAATAGAGAAATTGCGCAAACCTTAGGGGCCGATATCGTTTTTGTATTAACGCCAGGTAACGACACAAACGATGAACTTGAAGACCGATTAGAAATAGCCGCCGGCAATTACGGTGGCATAAAGCATCCTAGAGTATTGGGTTGTATTTTTAATAAAGTAAACGCCCCGCTTGATGAAGACGGCAGAGCTCGGGCTGATCTCGTTGACCAACATAAACCTGAACTTTTAGAAAATGAATTACACCGGCTCGCTTCTTTGCCGATATTTCGTAAACACCCGTTTTTATTACTTGGCATGATCCCTTGGGAGTTCGATCTTGTTGCACCTCGCGTTCGTGATCTCTGTGACTATTTAGGCGCTGAAGTCATAAACGCTGGTGACATGGCACATCGTCGCTTAAGACGGGTCACATTTTGCGCTCGCACTGTCTCAAATATTCTCAATCACTTTACGCCCGGAGCTTTACTAGTTACACCGGGAGATAGGTCAGATGTGCTTGTCGCGGCGTGTCTATCAGCGATGAATGGCGTAAAATTGGGCGCTATTTTATTAACTGGCGGGTTTAAACCAGAACAACGGATCATGACCTTGTGTGAACAAGCCATGCAAACCGGCCTTCCGATCTTATGTACGGAATCAGATACCTGGAAAACATCGCTGCTACTACATAATTTTAATATGGAAGTACCTTGTGATGATGAACAACGGATTGAAAAAGTAAAGTCACACAATGCAGTTAATATCGATGCCGATTGGCTTGATGAGCTGGCTAAAGGCGTGGCAAGAACACGCAAATTATCTCCCCCTGCATTTCGATATTTACTTACGGACCTAGCTCGACATGCTAAAAAAACCATCGTTTTGCCTGAAGGTAACGAGCCTAGAACAATAAAAGCGGCGGCAATATGCGGAGAGCGCGGTATAGCCAAAACCATTTTGCTCGGCGATGCTGAAGAGATTCAGCGAATTGCTCAACAACAAGGCGTTACGCTAAACGAAAACGTAACCATTACCAATCCAAACGAGGTAATTCATGATTACGTAGCGCCAATGGTAGAGCTTAGAAAAAGCAAAGGATTAACCGACGTAGTGGCCCTCGAGCAGCTTCAAGACTCAGTCGTGCTTGGTACAATGATGTTAGCGCAAAATAACGTTGATGGACTGGTTTCTGGCGCTGTAAATACAACTGCCAATACAATTCGACCCGCACTGCAATTAATTAAAACTGCACCCAATTCTCAATTAGTGAGTTCAATTTTCTTTATGCTACTTCCGGATCAAGTTTTGGTTTACGGCGACTGCGCGATTAATCCAGATCCAACCGCTGAGCAACTTGCGGATATCGCTATCCAATCGGCTGATTCTGCTAATGCCTTTGGAATTGAACCGAGAGTCGCAATGATAAGTTACAGCACTGGAACATCTGGCCATGGTGCCGATGTCGAAAAAGTCCGCGCGGCGACCAAACTTGCCAAGGAAAAACGACCTGATTTAATTATCGATGGGCCTTTACAATACGATGCGGCAATTATGGAAAATGTTGCCCGAAAAAAAGCGCCTGATAGCCCTGTCGCGGGTCAAGCAACTGTGTTTATATTTCCAGATTTAAACACTGGTAATACCACTTACAAAGCGGTACAACGTAGCGCGGATTTAGTTAGTATTGGGCCTATGTTACAGGGGTTAAGAAAGCCAGTTAATGACTTGTCTCGTGGCGCGCTAGTCGATGATATTGTCTATACCATCGCACTCACCGCAATCCAAGCTAAACAGCTTGAAAAGCAATAATCGACATAAGGTGTGTGCAGCAACAGTTGGACACACCTTACTGCTAAAAATGTTTCGCGATAAAATAAGGAGCTACTCTTAAAAAAGGTTTAATTAATAAACGCTTGGCTATACTATACTTAAAGAGATCCCTTTCTAAATTCAACTAGCGAGTCGCAAATGGCGAAACAGACATTGCAGTTATTACCAATGAATTTCACTATTCATAGTTTAGATGAGTCGGTAGGAATACCTGCAAAGGTGTTAGAAAGTGACGTTTTTTTTATTGCTAAAACATCTGACGAACTATCAATTGTCTGCACTGAAGACATTCACGTTGATAGCTTTGCCGCGGAGACTAACTGGCGTGCATTAGAAGTCATAGGGCCACTTGGCTTTTCGCTAACAGGCATAATGGCTGACATTTCAGGGGTGCTAGCGAAAGCGCATATTTCAATTTTCGCCATATCAACCTACGATACAGATTACATTCTAGTAAAACAACAACAAGTCGATGTGGCGATCCAATCTTTAAAAAAAGATGGATATTTATTCTTAAACTAAAGCTTCATGTCAAAAATAATCGAATATAGTCCAATCACAGCGATTGCAAATCCTCTGTACCATATAGCTAGCCCATTCAGTGGTAAAGTTACTTCTTTGACTGCACACAGCGATGCCATTTTTGCGTTGGGCGTGTTGGGGCCTGGCGTTTTGGTAGAATTAACAGGTGAATTAATGGTGTCACCGTTCGATGGAAAAATAGAAGCAATTAAACAAGGGGGTGTCGAATGGGTCCTAGTCTCGAATTTAGGACAGAAACTGCTTTTACATCTCTCCATTCCATGGCAATTTCAAACACCAGAATATTTAAAATTACTTAAAGCACACACAAATTCTATTTTATTGGGAGAACCTTTATTACGATTCGCTCTGCCACCAAGCATTGAGGTCAGTGCAAGTATGGTTTTGTTATCGGATGAAACTTCTCTGACCTATTATTATGTATTAAAACAAGTGAGAGCGGGGTTAGACCCATTAATTACCGCAGCTGAGGAAGTAAAATGAACACGATTATGTATGGCATATCTAACTGTGACACGATTAAAAAAGCCAAAAAGCAGTTAGAAACACAAGGTATTTCATACACATTTCATGACTATCGCAAAGATGGTATTACTAAAGACTTAGTCGATTCATTCTTGAATACGTTGTCTTGGGAATCACTGTTAAATAAGCGCGGTACTACCTATCGACAACTCAATGACGAGCAAAAAGCCAATTTAAATCCAGAGAAAGCAATAGCGCTCATGCTAGAATTCCCAGCCTTAATCAAGCGCCCTGTATTACATCACCGCGATACCTACATTTTGGGTTTTAATAAAGCGGTCTATGAAGGTTTGAAATAAGATGACGAGTGAAACGCTAAACTTAGCCCGAGCACTCATTCAACGTCCCTCAGTTACACCTGAAGACGCAGGCTGCCAATCTCTAATGAATGAACGTCTCTCCAAATTAGGGTTCAATGTCGAAGAGCTATTTTATACCGATACGTTAAACACGTGGGCACGTAAAGGCTCTCAATCACCTCATTTTTGTTTTGCTGGCCACACTGACGTCGTCCCGACAGGTAGGCTTGAAGATTGGACCTTCCCCCCTTTCGCTGCTGAAATTTCAGATGGCATGCTTCACGGTCGTGGCGCAGCAGACATGAAAGGATCATTAGCTGCAATGATCGTAGCAACAGAACGCTTTATCAAAAACAACCCTAACCACAAAGGTTCTATCTCCTTCTTAATTACTTCAGATGAAGAAGGACCATTTATCAATGGCACAACGAAAGTCGTCGATCTATTAGAAAGTCGTAATGAAAAAATAGACATGTGTCTGGTAGGAGAGCCGTCTAGTCGAGATATTTTAGGCGATGTAGTTAAAAATGGCCGAAGAGGATCATTAACCGGGCATCTCACCTTGATTGGCAAACAGGGTCATGTCGCCTACCCTCATTTGGCTAAAAACCCAATTCATTTAGCGGGAAAGTTAATTGATGAATTGAGTAATACTGTTTGGGATAATGGAAACGCATTTTTCCCTGCAACTAGCTTTCAGATCTCAAACATTCATGGCGGAACTGGGGCTGGGAATGTGATCCCCGGAACCATAGACATTCAATTTAATTTCCGTTTTTCCACTGAAGTCACTGCTGATGAACTCAAAACAAGAGTGATTAAGGTATTAACTACTCATAACTTACAATATAAATTGGATTGGACACTAAACGGTCTACCTTTTTTAACTGAACCTGGTTTATTACTCGACGCAACCTTAAAGGCGATTAAGGACGTAACAGGAATAGACGCCAATCCTGAGACCACTGGAGGTACTTCTGACGGTCGATTTATCGCTCAAACTGGATGTAAAGTAATCGAACTAGGTCCGATAAATAAAACAATTCATCAAATTGATGAATGTGTTTCAATCCATGATCTCGAACAACTCACCGACATTTATGAAGCCATTTTAGTGGAATTGCTTACATGACATGGATTAAAACGAGTATGCTTGTTGGACGTGATGAAAGTGCTTTAGTCCACTTTGACAATACGCTAATTCATCATGATTGCTTGAATATGATAACAACACTCAAGCAAAAGGCCGATGCTGCTGGTTTTGACCTTGGTGTTGCTTCTGGCTACAGGAGCTTTGATAGACAACTCCTCATATGGAATAGCAAATTTAAAGGCGAACGACCTGTTTTTGAACGAGACGGCAGTCTTGTGGACATGAATCGATTAGATGAATTAGAAAAGATAACCCACATTATGCTGTTCTCAGCTTTGCCTGGTGCGAGTCGCCATCATTGGGGTTGTGATTTTGATCTTTATGCAAAAAATTTAACCTCTTTGAATATACCTTTACAATTAAGCCCCGAAGAATACTTAAATGGACCACAATCACCCTTTAATCTATGGTTAAACGAGTGCCTTAACGACTTTGATTTGTTTCGACCCTATGAGATATATCGTGGAGGTGTAGCTGAAGAACCTTGGCATATCAGCCATCGCCCCGTAGCTAAACAATTTGAAGCTGCAATGTCACTCAAGGCCATCAAAGAGGCGTTATTCGAATCGGACATTCAAGGTAAGGGTACGATTATCGAGAACCTAAGCGATCTGTATGCGCGTTTTGTGATAAACATAGGTAAGTAATTGTTGTTGGCTTGGAAGCGTTGATAATGATTATCAACGCATTATTTCAGCCGTATACGACACAGTTGTAAAATCTAGAACATTTGCCAGTTCGATAGCTAAACTTGTTTATAGTGATTAAAAAATCGCTCTAATCGTTTCATTGCAGGCTCAAGTTCATCTTTATGAGGTAAAAACACTACCCTAAAATGATCAGGCTTTGGCCAATTGAATGCTCTACCATGAACCAACAGAATTCTTTCTTCTCGAAGTAAATCGAGCATTAACTTTTCATCGTCTTTAATACCAAACTTTTCCACATCAATTTTTGGAAAAGCGTACAATGCGCCTTTGGGCTTTACACAACTTATCCCGTCAATCTGATTAAGGGCTGTTGAAACGATATTTCTTTGTTCATACAATCTACCGCCAGGCTCAATGAGCTGATCGATAGATTGAACACCACCGAGCGCTTGTTGAATGGCAAATTGTGCAGGAACATTTGCACATAATCTCATGGACGCTAACATGTCTAGACCCGCTGTAAGATCATTCATCATGCTAATTCGACCACTCAGTACCATCCAACCCATTCGCAAACCTGCTGCTCGGTAAGTCTTGGCCAAGCCGTTAAAGGTGATAACTGGAAGGTCCTCACACATAGAAGCAATTGAAATATGTTCAGCCCCATCGTATAAAATCTTTTCATAGATTTCATCACTTAAAACAAGCAGCTGATTCTCTCTGGCAACGTGTAATAACTCTTCCAACAACGCTTTGCTGTATACCGCTCCTGTTGGATTGTTGGGGTTTATTAGTACAATAGCTTTCGTTTTATTCGTGACTTTTTTACGAATATCAGCAATGTTAGGAAACCAATCTTGCTCTTCGTCACATAAATAATGAACCGGTGTGCCTCCTGCTAATTTTACGGATGCGGTCCATAATGGATAATCGGGTGCGGGGATCAACACTTCATCACCATCATTGAGCAATGCCTGTGTCACCATTTGGATTAACTCGCTCACACCATTGCCAATGTAAATATTATCGACACTAATATTAGGTAATTTTTTTTGCTGATAATGTTGATATACCGCGACTCGAGCAGAATACAACCCTTTAGAATCGCAATAGCCTTGTGCTGCATATAAGTTACGAATAATATCGCGGTGCATGTCTTCTGGCATATCAAACCCAAAAGCGGCGGGGTTTCCGATATTGAGTTTTAATACTTTAAGGCCATCTTCTTCCATTTTTTTTGCTTGTGCTAGAACTGGGCCTCGAATGTCATAGCACACCCCATGTAACTTATTACTTTTTGAAATTTTAGACATGTTTCCCCCTAAGTGAAGAACTAGAATAGCCTAGACCAAGAGGGAAAAATAGTAGGTTTTGTAAAAGGATATTATGAATTAAATTCAATCAAAACAAGGTTTGCCAATGATCGTCGATACAGTTTTTAGCGTTCTTTTTATAATCCTGCATCAGCTACTTAAACATCTAGTTGTCTAACTATTTGCGTCTAACCAAGCTTGAAGCTTAGCTTTTGAACCTGCAACCTGCTCTGCCAACGTTTCTGATACTTCCTTAGCATGTTCAAAGTCGTCTTGGATCAATGACTGTTCAATAGCTCGAGCTGTATTACTTAAACTTGTCGCACCAAATTGCGCGGCGTTTGATTTCAAACTATGTGCATTGCGAATCGCACTTTGTATATCATCATGAATAGTCAGCATCACTTCCGATTCAAGACGTTCGAATTCACTACAACAAAATAGGAGTGTATCACTAAATTGCTCACCTAACAGAGACTGCATGCTTTCTAACGCATTTTCATCGATGGTGATATTCATACTTTTTCCTTATAAGATCATGACTAGCATAGAGAACTCTGGTTTCCTTAATGCTAGCTAAATCTTAGCATTAAGCAAAGAATTTTAAACCCCAAAAAATGAGTTGATGATAGAATATCCTCATTTATAACTTAAATTGGAAACCCTAGTGTCTAGGTCAACTTGTGCGAGATGCTCATTTATCACTCAGCGTTGTATATGCGATATTCTAATTTCACCTATAGCCCATCGGATAAAAGTGTACGTGCTACGAGACCCATCGGAAACTAAACATGCAAAAAACACCGCTATATTACTGCCACTTGTTTTTAAAAATACAACAATAATTGACGGCTCAATAGACGCCATCATCGAGCAAGTCAATGCAATCTCTATCACAAATGCAGCAATCTTATACCCAAGTGAAACTGCTCAATCGTTAGACAATACGAATTTAACGATTGATACACTGATTGTGTTAGATGGTTCATGGAAAAAAGCATATAAACTTTTTATGAGCATTCCTGTTTTACAATCGCTCCCTTGTGTTTCTTTTGCCAATCCACCAGCCACTCGGTATACCATTAGAAAATCTAAATTGAATTACAGTCTATCGAGTTTTGAAGCAACAGCACACGCACTAAAGGCGATTGAATTGATAGACGTGTCACCCGCGTTAACTTTTTTTGATCGCTTTATCACAATGCAGATCTCGTCTATGCCCAAACACGTACAATCCAGGTATTTCCAAAAGTAGTTTTATATGATGCGGATCGGTCCTGATTATCGACATGGCGATCAAGTAGACTTTGATGATATTAGAAAAACATTTGGCTTTAACACCATCAAAATTGGCTCGTGGGTGACGAAACAAGAGCGACTAGAGGCTGCAAATCAGATCTACGATGCACTCGCTGATCTCACGCTTATTTTAAATATTCAACCCACCATTATAGGGTTAAGAGAATCGCTTAACTTCGCCTATGGAACTGGTGGTCAACTTGGAGTGCAAGCACACTATGATGCTCAGTCTCGTACTATCGCACTCGCTAAGCATGCAGGACGTGGTGCCCTCGCACATGAATGGTGGCACGCATTTGATCACTATATATCGAAATTTCTTTTTTCAAACACAACAGCGCATGATTTTGCCTCTAGATTATGGTTAGAAAGAAAAATAGACAATCTTCATACGTTAAACAAACTGCTTAATGCGCTGTTTAGCGCTCTTTTTCTTGATGAAACGGGCCAACATTGCAGCAATTATTTCAATAGAGCAAAAGACATCGACTCTAGAATTGGTGCATTCTATTACGCAAAGCCAGAAGAACTGACGGCGAGAGCTTTTGAATTGTTTATTGCTAAACATCGCGATATAAAAAACGCTTATCTCGTTGACTCGATCGAAGAAAGTGACATTACCAAGCGTGGCGCTTTTCCAAATGACGACTTGTTCCGAACAATACAACCGATATATTTGACTTATTTTAAACACCTTGCTGCATTATATCGGCACCACCTTGACTAGATTCTTTGAGCCATTGCAAGTAGTCTTTAAAGGGCATTGGTCTAGCAATATAATATCCCTGTCCAAAGTTGCATCCATATAATTTCAATTTATTGTACGCGGCTTGACTCTCTACCCCTTCAGCAATAACGAAAGCGCCTAAACTGTGAGCCATATCACACGTCGCAGAACAAATTGTTTGATTAGTAGGAATATTTTCAATATTCATGACAAATTGTTTGTCTATTTTCAATTCATCAAATCCGAGCTGAGTTAAATACGCCAAAGAAGAGTATCCAGTCCCAAAGTCATCAATTGCTAACATAACGCCTATTTGTCGGTAATCATGAAACACGCCTCGCACCGCATTGATGTTTCCAATCGTGGCTGATTCTGTTACTTCGAGCGTGATCTGCTGGGCCGATAAGCCTAGTTGTGTTATCAGCGTCATTAGGTGTACTGGCAATTCTTTGTGAGCCAAATCTCGTCCGGATATATTGAGCGAAATAACATGCTTAGGCATAAGCTGAGTCAATTGCTGCTGATAATTAAGGCCCTTTTCTATTACCCACTCAGTAATGTCATGAATTAATCCCGACGATTCGGCGATTGGAATAAACTGGTCCGGAGCAAGTTGCCCAAGCGAGGGATGATGCCACCGGATTAATGCTTCCGCTCCGTACACTTGCCCTGTTTTTAAACAAACTTGAGGCTGAAAATACAATTCAAACGATTCAGAGTCAATTGCTTCTCGGATTGCAGATGCTATCTTTAGCTTTCGTTCTGACAACACTGTGCTCGCCACATCGAAAATATGCCATTTCGCTGTACTTAGTGATTTATTAGACATTGCTTGTAATGCCCGTTGGACGGTTTTGTCTGCTTTATCAGAATGAACTGGGTAGTTTGCCACGCCAATCTCAAGTGCATCAACTAGCTGGATCCCTTGATATTTTACACCTTCCTCAAAAAGAGCAGTGATCACGCAAACGTATTGTTCAATAAGCGAGAGCTCAAGCTTCCCATCAAGTAACAAAGCAAACAAGTTATCTTCTAAACGAAAAATATATTTATTTTGATTCGATTGTATCTCAATAGCTTTTCCATTTAGTGCAGAAACTTGTTCATTAAGTTTAGACAGCAGCTTTTTTAAATGCTTTTTGGAAAATTCGATCCCAAAGTTTATCTTCGTCTGATCGACCACCTTGGCTTTAAACAGAATCAAAGTATGGGGGCGATTATGATCGCTGCGTTTTTTCAATTCGTGCAATAGATACGCTTTATTTGGGTAACCCGTGTCTTGGTCATGCAAGGTATAAAACAAAAACGACTTTTGTCGTTCCGACTCTCTGACGATCATGGCACTTGTTAATAAAAACACATGCAACACAATCGTGTTCTCTACTAACTCAATAAAATTTAACATTGGGATATTGGTTACCTGACTTAATAACCAAACCGTAGTAATCACTATAAAAAGGAAACAGCCTGCAAAAGTTAGTTTAGTCGAAAAGGTCCATCTCCCATCGTGCTTCCGTCCATAATAAAACACGACTGTACAATTAAACAAAATACCAATGAATGAAAGCGTCACGAGCACAAATGATGGCACTACAGTCAACAGTGAAACAACACCTAAACCGACCGAGCAAACTAAAATTAGGACTCCGACGACATAATTGCGGGAATGGAATTCTTTTAATTTAAAATTAAATAAGAAATAAAACACACCCAAACCACTGGCAAAAACTAACCAGCTGTCTCTACTCAAAATAATAAAGTCAGCAACGGAATTAGCTAAGGAAAACGAATTTTGTCCAGTCAGAGAAACTAATAGCAATTGAAGTAATAGTAAATAAATCGCCCCTACTGTAACCTTCCAACTTTGCCGTACTAGAGCAAGTGAAAACACCACCAACATGATCATGCCAACAAGTCCTAGCTTTATACCGGAGTAGATCCAAGACGTGGTAATACGTTGTTGAAGAACAGATTGACTCAATAATTCTATCCTCACTTCATTCTTATATTGGTTATTAATCCTTATCAGTAATTTTCGATGTTGAATTGGTTGTGTATTATCCAGTTTTTGATATGGAATTTTACTCAAATCGATAACGTAAAAGTCATTATGAAGCTCAACGGTTACAGGGTTTAATAAACCCGAATTTTGGTTTACCCAAAATGCATCAAGTTGAGACCTTAGTTTCAATTCTAAAACGATATAAGTAGACTCATCTAAAGCATTAAGTTCTGCCTTAAACCAGTATTCAGCACCGCGAGAAGATAGCGGGATAGAGTTTGAATCAACCGCTTTATAATCTTTGCGATTTAAGGCGGATTGCGCGTCAATCCCAATTTGGTTTGATTGTAATACTGACAGCGTTATCTTTTTGTCATCTTGGGCATAAACCGACGTATTAAACGCATTTATTAGCCAAATAAAAACAACTAAACATACCCGGGTCAAACTACCAACATGCATGCATTTCTCCTTGCATATCAGCTTAAAAATTTACCATTAGCTCTAGCAGAGATTAGGCGAAGTTTTCCAGGATGTTGACAAGATTAACCGCATACTTATGCGAAACAAGTCAATCCTGAGAAGTAGCTTTACTAATTTACTCCCGTAAGGCGCGAGATAGAGATAGATCATTTAAGCTACTTAAGTATGAAATAAAATAGCTAAAACTCAACGTGATGAAATGGCAAAAAGACTTTTTTGGAAACACCGCATCGAAGACTATTGATTAAATAAAAATAGTCTCACCACCATGAACTTGTTTAGCTATTGTTCTTAATAGAAAAAGGAAAAGTAGTCATTGCGTTTTGCAACAAAATTAGTGAACAAATTTTCATTGATTTTATAAATCGACGTCAATTTAGAGTTGGCATTCGATGATCATGCAAACACCGAACTCTTATCAATCACAGCGATGCCTAAAGGGACAAGCCAGTTTTTAGTTTTCGCTATCATCACTTATGCGGCTAGCAACGGCACTATTTTGGCCTTTGTATTTTGCATCTTTTCGTTTGTTATATGGGTTTTCAGCAGGACTACTCATCGTTTCGAAACTTAATGCCCCGATTTTCATTTTAGGTCTAAGTGCAAGCGGTAACTTACCTGAATTATAAAATTCCAACACGATATTCCCAGACCAACCTGGGTCAATTCGGTGTGCAGTTACATGCACCATTAACCCTAAACGTGCTAAAGATGAACGCCCGTCCAACCAACCAACTAAATCATCGGGTAATGTGACTGACTCATAAGTCATCGCTAAAGCCAACTCACCGGGATGGAGAAAAAATGCTTGGCCTGGTGCTATTTCTATTTCATCACTCATGATGTTTTCCATAGCCGCGTTAATTTCTTCTTTTTTTCCACTTAAATCGACATATGGAGCCGCATGGTCTTGAAATACTCTAAATTTGTTACCCAGACGCAAATCAACGGTTATCCCTGAGATCATCTCCTCTTTTGGAGTTGGCTCAACGATGATTTTTCTTTCCGCTATAGCTTGTTTTATGTGTGTATCAGAGAGTCTCATTGATTAATCATCCGTCATTAAAATTTCAACCGTTTGAGCAGTTGTTTGTTGATAAAACAATTCACTTGCGACCTGTTTGGCAAGCTCACGATAAGTCTTGTCTATATTGGGTACATTCGATAACGAGTCACTGCCTTGCTCACCCTGAATACGAATGGCCGTATGCAATGGAATTTCGGCAAGTAATGGTACTCCGTGACGCATGGCCAACTTAGTTCCACCCTCGGTTCCAAATACATCAGATTGTGCACCACACTGTCCACAAATAAAGTAACTCATGTTCTCAACGAGTCCTAAAATTGGCATATTGACTTTATTAAACATAGCAATGCCTTTTTCTGCATCCGCAAGAGCAAGATCTTGAGGGGTTGTGACGATAATCGCACCACTAGCAGGGACTTTCTGCGACATGGTTAGTTGAATATCCCCGGTACCTGGTGGCATATCTACAACTAAATAATCTAATTCTCCCCATTGGGTTTCATTTAAAAGTTGCGTTAATGCTTGTGAAGCCATGGGGCCACGCCATACAGTTGCTTCGCTTGAAGGGACTAGGTAGCCAATGGATTGAGTTTTCAATCCCGCTTTATTAATTGTCATGAGTGTTTTTTCATCTTGCGCACTTGGTTTTGCATCAATTAGCCCAAGAAGACTTGGGATCGATGGACCATAAATATCTGCATCAAGCACTCCCACTGTTCCACCTTCTTGCTTAAGCGCATAAGCAAGGTTTACGGTTGTCGTAGACTTACCTACTCCCCCTTTACCCGATGCTACGAGTACAATATGTTTTATGCCTTTAAACTTTGTTTGGTTCGGTAACTCAACATTGATGTTAACGGTGACCACGTTATTTAATTTGTGACTTAAATACGCTTCTATTTTTGGTTTTTCTGACTCAGCAGCAAAAGGCAGTGTTAGATTAACCACCATTATTTCATCTTGCTTGTCAATTTTAACAATCCACGCCTTTTCAATTCCTAACGGAAAGATCGAATTTCGATATGAGGCTAATAATGTCTCAAGTTCAGTGTGCTGTATTACGGAAGGAGAAAACCAGCTTTTAATGTTGAACATAGCAATTAAACTCATTTGAATGATGAAAAAAGCGTGGGAATTATGTAACATTCATGCCATTAAAACCAGTCATCTGTGCTGCTTGGTGCTGCACAAAACAAAGAACGATGGAATAATCGCATGACGAAGAGAAAAATTCTCATTACCAGTGCTTTACCTTACGCAAATGGCCCAACGCACTTAGGGCACCTACTCGAATATATTCAAACTGACATTTGGGCTCGTTTTCAAAAAATGCAAGGGCATGAAGCGTATTATGTTTGTGCAGATGACGCTCACGGAACACCAATTATGCTTAATGCCCAAAAGCAAGGGATCACACCTGAGCAAATGGTTGAGAATGTAAGCATAGAACGTCAACGCGACTTTACCGATTTTCATATTGAATTTGATAATTATCATTCGACACATAGTGCAGAAAACAAAGAATTAAGTGAAATGATATACAACCGTCTTAACGATGGTGGCTATATTAAAAAACGAACAATATCTCAATTGTTTGACCCAGAAAAAAGCATATTTCTGCCAGATCGCTTTGTCACAGGAACGTGTCCGAGCTGTAAAGCTGAAAACCAAAATGGTGACAGCTGTGACGCCTGTGGCGCAACTTATAGCCCAACCGAGCTACTAAATCCGCGTTCAGCCATGTCTGGTGCTAAACCTGTATTGAAAGATTCAGAACATTTCTTTTTCGACTTGCCAGCGTTTGAACACATGCTTAAATCATGGCTTCACAGTGGCAGCATTCAGCAAGAAATGGCAAATAAGCTCGACGAGTGGTTTGCCGAAGGCCTACAAGAGTGGGATATTAGCCGCGATGCGCCGTATTTCGGTTTCGAAATTCCAAATGCACCTGGCAAATATTTTTATGTGTGGCTCGATGCACCAATCGGATACATGGCAAGTTTCAAAAATTTATGTGAAAAGAAAAACATTAATTTTGATGAATTTTGGGATAAAGATTCCAATGCCGAGCTCTACCACTTCATTGGTAAAGACATTATCTATTTCCATAGCCTTTTTTGGCCTGCCATGTTAGATGGCGCGTCTCTTAGAAAACCAACGAATATTTTTGCCCATGGCTTTATCACCGTAAACGGTGCAAAAATGTCTAAGTCGAAAGGTACGTTTATTAAAGCTCGTACCTATCTTGATCATTTAGATCCGGAATATTTACGTTATTACTACGCTGCGAAATTAAACAGTGGCATTACTGATTTAGACATTAATTTAGACGATTTCGCACAGCGTGTGAATTCGGACTTAGTCGGAAAAGTTGTCAATATCGCTAGCCGCTGTGCAGGTTTTATTAGCAAACGTTTTGAAGGAAAACTGAGTAATACAGTCGCCGAACCTGCTCTATTTGCCGAGTTTTCATCACAAGCTAGCAATATCGCAAATCTTTTCGAAAGCCGCGAATACAGTCGTGCAATCCGTGAAATAATGGCATTAGCTGATAAAGCAAATCAGTACATCGATGGTGCTGCTCCTTGGGTGTTGGTGAAAAACGAAGAAACCCAACAACAAGCTCATGACGTATGTTCAATGGGTTTAAACTTGTTTAAAGTCATTATGACTTACTTAAAACCTGTATTACCGAATATGGCAAACAATGTTGAAGCGTTTTTAGGCTGTGCACTCGAATGGAACACGGTACAAACTCCTTTAACCTGTCATACTATTTCTACATTCAAAGCGCTTATGCAACGTGTTGACATGGATAAAGTAAACTTAATGCTTGAAGAATCAAAAGAAAGCATGAATAGTTCAATAAAGCCAGATCCAACTAGTCCTTTAGCGAAAGAACCGATTGCCGCTGAAATTGAATTTAACGATTTTGCTAAAATTGATTTACGAATTGCACTTATAGCTAAAGCTGAACACGTTGAAGGAGCAGAAAAACTCTTGAAGCTGACTTTAGACTTAGGTGGCGAAACAAGACAAGTATTTTCTGGTATCAAAGCAGCCTATAAACCAGAAGATTTAGAAGGTAAGTTAACGGTGATGGTCGCCAATCTTAAGCCTCGTAAAATGCGTTTTGGTATGTCAGAAGGTATGGTGTTAGCAGCAGGCCCTGGCGATAACGAAATCTATTTACTCGACCCTCATAGTGGCGCAAAGCCAGGCATGAGAGTGATGTAAAAATAGACTTAAACGGGCACTCAGGTGCCCGTTTATCGCTAATTTATTAAAGATAAATCCGATATTAAATTTGTGCTTTTTCGGCACCACGATGGGGAAACTTAAGTTTTTTCAACTTAAAAATAGCTCTCAAAGATCTTAATTGGCATTCACCTTACCTCGCGAGATCGCATTATCTATTTCGCGTACAAGTTTCGTAACTAACCCATCGATATTATCTGTACTGTTTGATTTTAATGCATTATCCAAAGCAATCGCACACGAGTGGATCTCTGTGCAGTCAAACATTCCTGCGGTACCTTTAATGGCGTGTACTGACTTTGCTAATGCTTCTAAATCTTGATATTTAGCTTGATTTTGAATTTGCACTTTCTGTTCATGCAGCCCTGCAACATACTTCTCCTGCAATCGAGTAAACTCATCATTTGGCAGAATTACTTCTTTGGGTGTCGGTGCGTTTAAGTGGTAAGCGACTTTTTTAGCAAATAAACTCCGATCGATAGGCTTAGCTAAATGGTCAATAAAACCTTGCTTTAAATAACGCTCTATTTCATGTCGCATGGTGTTTGCGGTAAGTGCAATAATTGGCGTTGTACACCCTGTCGCAGAAATAAACCCTAACGCTTGCTCTCCATCCATTACTGGCATTTGAATGTCCATAAGGATTAAATCGAACTCTTGATCTAACTCGGCTTGAACAGCTAACTGCCCATTTTCAACACAAACAACTTGAAGACCCATTCGTTCAAGTATCCGAGAAATTAATCTACGGTTGTCATCATGGTCCTCGGCAAGCAAAACCTTACCAGTCAATTTAGTTGTTGCGAGCTTAGGATCCTGATATTGGGAGTCTTTGTAGTCTCGATGAATTTCGTCAAAACTACTAACCCAACGAGTCGTGTCTGTTGTATATAAGCCTAATGACAAGGTAAATTCCGTACCAGAGCCCACTTCACTTTTAACCGATATATCGCCATCGAGTTTTTGAGCCAGGCTTTTTGAAATATTTAAGCCCAGTCCAGTTCCACCATATTTTCGGCTTGTAGAAGAGTCTGCTTGGTAAAAAGCAGTAAACAACTGCTTTTGTTCCTGTGAGGTCATACCAATGCCAGTATCTTTTACACTAATATGGAGTTTATCCTTCGTTTGTCGAACCTCTATACTAATTTTACCCACTGTGGTGAATTTCATTGCATTTGAAGTCAAATTCAAGAGAATTTGCCTTAACCGAGTTGGATCGATAACGATATAATCGGGCAGTGGATAAAAGTACTTTAAATCAAACTCCAATCCCTTATCGCGTATTTGTTTACCTAGTAAGGATTCAACTTGTGCAATCGTATCGAACAAATTAGCCTCAAAAAGTTCCACTTCCAAACGATTTGCCTCAATTTTAGACATATCCAAAATGTCATTAATGAGACCTAAAACATGACGCGCATTTTGCAAGATAACACCGATAGCATTATTACGTTCATTGGGTTTGATATCGCCCAATACAATGCCGTCGGCGTAACCAATTATCGATGTCATTGGGGTTCGAATTTCATGCGACATGTTTGCAAGAAAGCGGCTTTTCGATTCACTGGCATCACGCAATTCGGTTGCCAATTGCTCAAGTTCATAGGTTCTTTTGAGTACTTTAGCTTCTAAATTTTTGTTGAGTTCGATGTTATCTTCATGAAGTAGTCTAAATTTATCAGCAACAGCAAATGCTAATAACAAAGCGTCTAAAGAAGTTCCAATCAACCCTAGAAGATAAAGATTAACGGTCAAAGGGGGGAGAACGCCCAAATTCGTCATATTACCGACCATATTTGGGATCATCATCGCGATATACGCGAGCACAAAATAACGTGCTGGCTTGAACCCATCAAGTATACAGCGAATACCAATAAAGAGACCTAAACAAAGCGCAACACCGGTAACTAATGTTGACCAGAGAAATCCAAATCCTGGAAATAAAATACAAAATGGAACCCCCATTGTTGCAACCACACCAACGAAAATTGATGTATTTGCTAACTTAGGATGTGATTCTTTTAGTCTCAATAAATTGTTATAAAACAGAATATTTGTAATGGGTGTTAATGCAAAACCCAACCAATGTAGATGGGCGGAGTACACGCCAAAAAGCTGATCAGAAACATGAAAAAAGTGACTCCATGCAAAAACCCAACATGCTGTAAATGCAGCGTAATAAAGATGAGTAGTATCTTTTGAACCAATGTAAATAAGAAGGTTATACAGACCTAGAACAATACCTACCCCGAAACACAATGTCATAATCAAGTTTTCAAATACAACTTGATTATTAAATGAATCAACTGGTTTTATCACGAGTTTAGTTGGTGTATAAAAAAAATCGCTTTCAAACAGAGTGACAAGGGTGTATCGCTCCCCTGGCTTTAAACGGATCTTATTCCCGTAGTGGAATGCAAATTCATTTTTTGCATTCCCGCCCGTCAAGTATCGTTCAACTGACCCTTTAGAAAATAATCTCGATTCAATTTTAGATACCACCGTGTTGTAGGGATACAGCACAAGCTCTTCTTCACTCGAAGCATTGACAAGGTCAAGTACTAGCCAATAGCGACCTCCAAACAAACTTGTGGTTTGTAGCGTCGGTAATGAGTGTTTCCAACTTTCGATATCTTCATATTGTTGAGGAAATCTTGTGTGTTCTGCTGATGCATATAAGGTCGCAACTGTGTGTAAATTCTCATCTTGTCTGTCTGTGGTATAGACAAATTCCTTTGACTCGGCCAATGAACTATAGCCAAGTGAAAAAAAACAAAGAAACCATAAGAAAATCCGCATCGCTTGCCTTTATTATACTGCTTGTTATTTTTTGCGTTTATCCGTATTTTTGACTGATAGCCTGTTTAGAATAGGGAGACTAACGACCCAATAAAAGTGATATATTATAAAACAACAATTCATTAATACATTACTTTTAAACTCACTCCAACACGCCTGCCTTCACCTTTGAAGTCTTCCAACATACCTAGAAAATTCATTAAATCGAATTTTAAGTGACTATACTCTTCGTCAAAAACGTTTTTTGCCCAAATTCCCACTTGCCATCGTTCACGCTCATACCAAACACTCGAATTCCATAAGGTGTAGGACGATTGCATCGCATATGGATTTTCATTTTGGTCAAAATAATATTCAGATTGAAAGTCTGCACCTACGCTTACTCGGATCGGTACATTCGTCAATTTGTAGTTTACCGTAGCCGCTGCATTCCACTCAGAGGTGAAAGGCAGCCGATTATTGGTTAATTTATTCCCGACCGGATCAATGTATTCTTCGAATTCAGCCTTCGGTATGTACCCCAACATCATCATAATGTCGAATTGTGGAGAAAATGCGAACTTCGAGTTAATTTCTAACCCATAGATTGTTGAATCAGCGACATTTTCTAATAGTTGCAATGGTACTTGGCCTGGTGTAGAAGCAGGTTGGTTCATGAATACTTGTTGATCTTGATAATCGTAGTAAAAAAAGGCCGAGTCAATGTTTAGATTTAACTCATTGCTGTGGTAACGCATTCCAATTTCATGAGCGTTTAATGTTTCTGGGCCATAATAGGCAAGCGCCGCTTGCTCAACAGATGACAAAAAGCCGCCATTGTACCCTCCACTTTTAGTTCCATTGGAATAGCTATAAAAACCAGTTAATTGGTTGTTAATTTTATGATTCCAAGCAAGTTTATGAGAGAAGTGGCGGTCTTTTTCATCGCCTTCAACACGATAAAAAGGGATCCATGTTCCATCCAAATTGTTGTCATCTATAACGACGTTCAACGTAGCATCCGACTCATAACGCAATGTTTCAATGCTGTACCGTCCGCCTACTGTTACTGTATTTTTATCGTTCAAAAACCAATCAATCTGTGCAAACACGGATAAATCATTGCTGATAATCCGATTATCATAAGCAAATGTCGCAGTTAACGTCGTAGGGAGAATTCCTCTAAAATCTCGCAGAATATCGTTTGCATTATCTTGTTCAATAATTTCTTTTTGATGGTATGCCCCTACGACTAAGTTGTAGTTTTCTCTGGCAAAATTAACCCGTAGCTCATTACTATAAAAGTCATTATCCAACCCAAGATAGCCTTCACACAGTCGCGCTGGGCTGCCATCACAATTAAAATGATGTAGTCTATCTAACGTCGACACCTGCCCTAACCACGTTACGGTGAGGTCATCTGAATAGAACCATTGGTATTCACTGCTCAGGCCTTTTGAACGAGTCTCATGTGGTGAATGATTGTTTACCGAGACATCCCAAAAATCATTACTGTGGTCATTAAACCCAAACGCATCAAAACATTCGCCCATTAATGCTTTATCAGGAGAACACAATTCTCCAGTAGCTGGATTTGCCAAAACACCAATATTTCCAACAGGTTGAACGATACCCGTCCAACGCTGGTAGCGCGCTTGAACATACAACTCGGCATTATCCCAATAAGACGTTAACCCAAAGCGAATATTATTCTGTTCCATACCAGCTTCTGGAGAATCGTCAAACAAATTGTTGGTGGTATAATCATAATTCTTATGGGACAACGCTAAACGTGTTGAAACCGTTTCGTTCAAAGGCAAATTGAATGCACCTTCAAACTCTCGATAATCATCGCTACCTTTTCCAGCTTGAAGATACGCGTTTCGCTCGAAGCTAGGCCTCACAGAACGAACTAAAATGGCACCACCTGTACTATTTCGACCAAATAAGGTGCCTTGCGGGCCTTTTAGCACTTCAACTTGTTCTATATCGAACAAGTTCACCACCTGATTGTTACCCGAACCTACTGGATTTCCATCTATGTACACCGCAACAGGAGCGGTGTTGGCTGTATTGTAGTCAATGAGTCCGACCCCCCGAATACTAATCGTTGGTGTCGTTCCTTCAGCCGCATTTTGACTAATTTTAACATTAGAAGAAAAACGGCCTAGCTCAGTAATGTCTTTTACTCGCTCGTTAGACAATACTTCACCTTGAATCACATCCACAGTCACCGGGACATCAAGTATCGATTGGAGACGTTTTTGAGCATAAACCTCGATTGTCTCTATCGATTCAACACTTTGTAGCTTCTCTTCAGAACCTGTCTCTTTGGCCAATAGCGAACTAGAAACAGATAAAACGCACAGCGTAATCGCAGAAAGTTTATACATTTGAACCCCTCGCCACGCGAGACTGTGAGTTGAGCTTGCTCGCTCAATCTCTCTTATTAAAATTAACAGCTTAACTGACAAAGATTATAGACTAATGAATGGAGTTCAAAGCAATTTTAAAGGGATTTTTCGTATTTTATCTTAGAATGAATTTTTTTATGACTTAGGTTGTCGTTTTGACTGACCACATTTGACCAATCAAAACGCCTACTTGAACCGATTTACGCGCCAAATGGTTCAAAACCATGTTCACCCGAAATATCGAGTTCCAGACCTCCTACTCTTCTGGCAGTTTGCATACCTGCCATTACGGCTGCTTCAACACATCCTGCGTTGACACCAGTGGATATCCAATCTCCAGTTATAAAGAAATTATGAAACAGGGTACCATCTGTTTTTAAGCGATATTGACTACTTCCTTTTACGGAAAGCACATATCGCTCAGAAGGATCTACGTTTGCGCGCCAATATTGTGAGTTTACTTCATCACATTGACTAGTGCTAAACAGTACTGAAAAATCAAAGTCTCCATTTTTATAAGCTTTCGGCCATAGCGGTTTCATGCCAACTTTCATCTTTTCTAACCAATTCTCTTTAACTCGATTTTTCATTTCTATTGGGAATTGAGTATCAGATTTAGGGGGATAATCGTGGACCGTTAGCGCACTACAAAAATAAGCAATATTTTTAGGGGACTTTTCTGCAGGCCAGTCTTCTTTATCAACTAAATTTGCCATCCCAGCCCAAGTATCAAAGGGTTGAGAAAAACCACTTAATATTGGATGTTCATCGTTAGGGGATGGTAAAAAACCAAGTTCAGAGTCAGTTTTATTTAGCCACAATTGAAAGGCCTGCGTCGCGACCGCTTTAACCTCTTTCGCTTGAGATTTCAATTTTGAATCAACTGCTAGCAGTGGTTTACAAAGATGCTCAATGGATGCGACAGAAATTCCAAAAATAACCTCGTCAAAATCCACCCCTTGTTTCAGCGTTTTTTTCTTCGGTGGCTGTCCAAAGTAATCCATGTGCGCGCTTTCATAACCATTCCAAAAAGATTCCAAGTTAATCTTATTTTGTTCGATAAAGTTTGCATATTCTGGTGTCAGTTGCGCTAATAATGGGTCAGAGGGCCAGCTTGGCAATCCTTTCACATCAACTAAAGGGTGGTATTTTGACTCTTTTAATTTCACCTGCTCTGTCACCGCGATTTCATTTATCTGCCATCGTTGGAAAGAATCCTGATTGCACGCCAGCGATTCTACTTGATGAAAGAATTCAAACTTCACACCACGTTTGTCTAAAAGCTCATAGATAGGTGCAAATATAACATCCCCCATACCTGCTTGCATTTTCCACATCACACCACCGCGATAACATAACATAATGCGCAACATCGCTAACGCCGCGACACCTGCCTCGACGTTTGGTTTTGAAAAATTCCCCTCTTCGTAACCAAATACAAGATCATAAAAGCCTCGAACAGGCGCCGACTCAACAGCATATTTTTGATCCGCGCCATGACGAGTCAGCCATTCTTTAAAGTCATATTGGTTTATATAGCCAAAACCTCGACTGTAGACTTTGTCACGAATTAAACCAATGGTCATCGAAATAGCCAAATCTGCACAAATATAGAGGCGACGGAGATTATCGTCCTCATCCAAATGCGCTGCAATGTCCGCTTTTAACCAACGGCGGATTTTTCTAACAATGTACCAAACTGCTAGATGATCTCGTTTTATTGCGTTTTTATCCTGTTCACGTAACTTGATGAGTTCATTTAGCTGTGACACTAAAAGTTTTGGGCTGCTCCAAATTTCTTTTGCTTCATCTTCTATCTCTTTAAACCAAGTCGAAACATGAGATTCAACGTCACTAAACGCTGCTTGTATTTCTTGACCTAGATGCTGTAATAATGTCCTGTCTCGACGCTTTTTTGTTTGAACTTTGACATTAATTGCCTTTATGTTTGCTGCATTTTCGAGCTCGTCAACAAATTGATGCAACCAAGCATGAAGCATTTTTAAGATTTGCCAAAAATGAAGATCTAACGTGCCATCTGCAGGATTGCCTGGAATAAGCGGAAACTCAATAGGCCACGAGTCCCATTCATTCGCAATATCTTCTTCTAAAACAACATAACTATGTGGTTTAAATGCTTGCTGCCAAGTCGCTAAAGGAACCGTCGTTGGCCTTCCCAACTCATCATACACATATTCAATCGTTTTAAAGGAATTAACGTACGCACCAAACCAAACATGTAACCCATGCTCCTCGATGCGCTGTCCTAATTGTGCATTTCTCCCACTTGCTCCTTTACCTCCTAAACGCCAGCCCATTTGGTAAACTGTAATATCATAATGAGTTTGCCAATTTGGTTTTGTGGTCAAATAAACCGCAGCAGTCATTGCAGATACACCACCGCCTAAAATTACGATTTTTTTTGCCATATCAAACTCCTTTTTCTACAAGTTCTGTTGCTTCTAATTGATCAAAGTCCATTAACACATAAAAGCCGAGTTCTAATGTTTGCACTCCGAGATCAATACCGAACATTTGTTTAAGAGGAAACGAATCGATTTGATGTACATTTAAGGTAAAATCGTCTTTTAACAAGCCTACTTTGTGTATTTTTTTAATTTCTGAAGGGGAATGTGTAACTGCTTGGTAAACTGCAAACTCCCCTTTCCCGTCCGGAAATTGTTTAAATAAGATCTGATCCATTTGTGGATGAACAAAACCGTTTAGCAGTTGTTTTAAAAACCCCAGAGATACATCAACTTTCTGGTTTGATTTAAATAAAAAATGGGCCAAGTGCTCACCAAGGTCAGCAACTTCACTGAGCCAAGATTCTTTGCTGTTTTTTACCTCGATTTCCAACAAACAATGCCAATCCATTTTCGTTGTTGGACTAAATGGTTGAAAGGTTTCGAGTGAAATACTAAATCGTTTAGGCGTTGTTCCAATAGACGGCATTTCATAGCGACATAGATATTTGTTATATCCCCACGTTTCTCGACCGTTTATCAATGCATTGATATTATTCACTGTTATAAATGCAGGAAACCAATAAAGGTGCTGAATTGCTCGTGATGATTTGTCTACCTTTGCAACCGGGATCCAAAAAATGATGTCGGTTTCTTGCATCCATCCGTAATTGGAAAATGGTGCCGTTTTTGAGGAGATATTTTCGATATCAGTAAACGTTAACATCAACGTATCGCTTAAGGCTACGAATTCTGTTTTATCCATTTCTATCGAATTTATCGTGTCATCTAAATAACTTTGTAATAACTCTAAATCCCCTTTCACAAAAAAACCGTACATTAGCGCATTAAGCATTCTGCACGGTGGTTTTGCCACTGGGTTTCCTAAGTAATGACGATACGGAAATTGCATTTTGCTGTTCATAACAAATCCTTAGAACATCAATTGATTTTAATAAGCATAGCGAATCAAACTCATAGTCGAATCATTTAAACGAACTTAACGTGAGTAAATTAAGCGACTACTTCATGGTGCTGCTCAGTTGTCAGTGCCGAGTTGAAGTTTGCTTTATTGCATTTTTTAACGTAATGGTCGTAAGCATCGAGATTAAAACCGCGGCTACGCCTGTTCATAAACCCATGAGCATAGCGCGTGCGATAGCAACTTACATTGTGGATATGGTTCAGATATTTAATACACGATGTAACATCAAAATGGTTTTCTTGATATGCAAAATAAAGGTCCGTTTTACAACCCGGTTTAAGAGATAAAAAGTTGCGAATTTGACTCGGATAAAACCCGATAAAACGTTCCACTCGCTTGAGTGGCATTTCAGCCAATGCTCGCCAAGAAGCAACCGCGCCTGCACTAAATGCGATAATTTGCGAGGGTTGGAAATGTATAATCATTTCCTTCACTAATTCTTTAAACTGATCATGTCCACATTCATCTAAAAACAATTTGTAGACTTCATCTTCATTTGAATCGCAAGGAAGCTCAAAACTATAAGGTGAACATATCCGAGTTTTTGTGGTTAAACTTACTGCAAACTCCTGTAAATCCAGTGTATTTCCGAATATGTCTGAAACAATTAACGTTGGCATTGGCTTCTCTTGGGACTTATTATTGTTTTAGTACCTAAAATCTAGCATAGCTTTATTTTAGTTCAAATATAAAACAAATATTTAACACATTAATTACACGCTAGCGAATTTAACAATCAAATGTGTTCTAAATATGAATGACGTCATTTCGAGCTGTTAATTAAGTAATTGTGCTAGACTTTGGTTTTATGTCATCAAAATGGCTCTGCATGCTTAGGTACTTCTGTTTAATACTGATATTCTCAAATGTCTGTCATGCTAAGCAGGTCGAGTGGATAGTACTTGACTTTCCACCGTATTATTTTGTCGCAAGTCAATTGAATGGAAATGGGCGTGATGAGTCTGTGATCCAATTGCTCAAACAACACGATCCTGAATTTATACATACATCGACGATCATGCCTGCAAGTAGAGCAGTCTACGCGCTAAACGATACGAGCACATTAAGGTGCATCGTCTCCTTATACCAAACAGAGCAACGCAAGTCGTTTATTTCATTTTCCACTCGTTACAGCACAATAGGGCTACCTATCACTGTCGCGATACGCAAAAAAACGCTTATTGATTTAAACATTGATGCATCTAACTCTATTTCACTTGAAAAAATTCTCCGAGATGAATCGATGCATGTAGGTTATACGCAAAATCGATCGTTTGGACCCGAAATAGATGCAGTATTAGCTAAAGCCCATCAAGAGCAACTTGAAGCACGCTCTGGTACAGATGTGCTAAATGGTTTAACTAAAATGCTATTGAAAGATAGATTAGAGTTGGTGTTAGGATATGCGAGCGAACACTATTACACTAAAAATGTTCTCGATGCAGACGATACATTGACGCAACTCTCGCTTAGCGAAAGTCCGAATTTAAGTATGGGTTATATTGGGTGTTCTAAACATACTGATGCTGAAGAATTTCTCGCAATAAGTGACGCCACGTTGCAGCGTCTGCACTCCCAAGCTCCTTACCATAAAGTAATGTTGCACTGGTTACCAGAGGAATTAAAGTCACGCCTTCGTCCAAGTTTGGAGTATTGAAGTATCTTTCTAAAACAAGTCTCTTCAAGTAGATAGGGTATAGACTTTTAGTGACGAATGAGTAACCCAGTCATTCTTTAACATTTCTTCATTCTACAATAATTGAATATCTAACAACCTTATGTTCAATACTCGTCGGCGTTGTTTGAATTTGTTCTATGGTCATTGATTCAAATTGCGAACTTGCTCCGCCCACATCATCGTCTTCTGGTGGCTTAGGTGGATCTCTATCTTTTTTACAGGCACCGAGACACATTGCGACAATAAGTATGGAAAATGGCAAATATTTTTTCATCTTGCCTCCTGAATTATGAACACCAATGCCTCAGTGTACTATAGTTTGAATTGAATCAATTTGCACAGTTTTACTGAGTACAAAATTTCGCTAAACAAGCTGCTTCAAATAACTCAGGCACATGCACGGTATCGCTTTTTCAAACATAGGAAGTCAATAAACAAAATGTTAATATTCTTCTTTTAGCTTTGGACGATTACTGTGCACGACAACCTATTTATTCCGCAAGATTTTTTAGATGATGTTAAGTCTTACATTCCGACGCACTTAAAGTTAGAGGAGTTTGTCGCTGCATGTAAACGCCCATTAAGGCGTTCTGTGCGAGTAAATACGCTAAAAATGTCAGTAGAGCGCTTTATGGAAGAATGCCGAAACCGTGATTGGGAGATCCACCCAATCCCATGGTGTAACGAAGGGTTTTGGTTAAGTCGACCTTCCACAGAAGAAGAAACCTTACCAATAGGCAATACCGACTTACATTTAAGTGGCTGTATATATGTTCAAGAAGCAAGCTCAATGCTGCCTCCAGAAGCTCTATTCCAAGATCTATCAAAAGGTCAAATCGTTCTTGATATCGCTGCAGCACCTGGTTCTAAAACCACACAAATTGCAGCTTACATGAACAATACCGGAGTTTTAGTCGCTAATGAATATTCATCGTCGCGTGTCAAAGTACTCGTTGCGAATCTCAAACGAATGGGCGTTTCCAACACACTTATAAGCCATTTCAACGGTAACGTTTTTGGGGACTATATGGCTGAGTGTTTTGACCATATTTTACTCGATGCCCCCTGCTCTGGTGAGGGCACCGTTCGAAAAGATGAATTCGCCTTAAAAAATTGGTCGATTGAATCTAACCGAGAAATAGCCTGTGTACAGAAAGAACTAATTGTAAGCGCGTTTCAAGCACTAAAAGTCGGTGGCAGCTTGGTTTATTCTACCTGCACTTTGACACCGTTAGAAAATCATCATGTTTGTCAGCATCTAATCGATCTCTATGGTGACGCGGTTGAGATTGTTTCTTTAGAAAACCTTTTCGACGAGGCAAAACGAAGTTTGACGACAGAAGGATTTTTGCATGTTTGGCCACAAATATATGACTCTGAGGGTTTCTTTATTGCAAGATTCAAAAAGAGAAGCTCGGTAATTCAGAAAGACCCTAAAACAAAAAAAGGGACATTTCCATTTCAACCCTTATCAAAAAAAGAATCATCCTTATTCACTGATACCCTAAAACACCAATTTGGTATCGCCAATTTACCTGGACGTTTATACAAAAATGATAAGAGCATTTGGCTTTTTCCTGAAAAAAGCGACAACATACTCGAAAAAATAAAATACCAACGATTGGGCGTTCAACTCGGCTCTATACACAAAAATGGTTATCGAATCGAGCATGAACTAGCAACGGCACTTGGGCACTTAGCGACGAAAAATACGTTTGTTTTAACCCAAATTCAAGCAGTAGAGTATTTCAAAGGCAATGATATTTGGCTAGATGAACCCAATTCAAACAAAGGTGAAGTAATTTTAACTCTATGTGGTGCTTGTGTCGGGCTAGGAAAATGGCAAGGTGATAAAATTAAGAATTCGTTGCCTAGAGACCTTGTTTTGAATGGCCAGTTGATAACATGGTAATAACTTGAGCACAACTTTTTGATAGTTTTTTAAAACAATTTGTAAGAATTTACTAGGTTTTTGAATTTAAAGTAATTTAAAAGGTTTCAAATATTTGTATATTTTACGACCTATTTACTACACTTAAAGGGCTTCTACTTCTCCCTTAAAGTTAGAAGGTGTTTTATAGCGCATGGCTCAATTGAGCCTTCCCCTAAGCCCAGAATCCCTATTCTGGGTCTTTTTTACAAAGCATGTACCTATAATCCAAACTAACGCCTCACGTTATTTGTAAAAAGAAAACGTGCAATGAACGACAGAAAATTCGTGGGCATGTATCTAAGACTACCTAACAACCACGAGTAAAATAGGCTCATTTGGTTTAACTTCAGGTAAAATGCCGGATCCGTAACCTTGCCCTATGGCGCTTTTTTAGCATCACAATGCGCTTTATAAGCCAGTTCACTGGCGGAGAAACCATAATGTAGTTTTAGAAAATCGGAATGCGAATGACAAATTTCACCCCACTGCCAGGTTCAGATGTACATTTAATTTCGCCCTTTAATAATTGAGTGACCAAGTTGTAGACTATGTGCATTCCTAAACCACACCCACCTTGATTGCGTTTTGAAGTAACAAAAGGATCAAAGATATTGGTGATAATTTTAGGATTCACACCCACGCCATTATCATGATACGTAATCACCACAGCTTTCTTCTCAGCTAGAATTGATGTTGAAATGTGACCATTCGAGAGGTTCTCAAACCCATGAATAACCGAGTTATTCAATAGATTCGTTAATATTTGATATATCGCACCTGGATAGGTGTTCAAAATGATGTCATCCCCACCGTTAATATCGATTGTAATTCCCTTTCCTTTGACAAGCGGAGTGAGCGAATCAAACACGTCAATTACGTACTCTTTTAGATTAATTTCTCGCTCCGTTTCACTCGATTGATCGACCGCAACTTGTTTAAAATTGCCAATAAGCGATTGGGCTCTATCAAGGTTTCGCATGATAAGTGCGTAGCCATTATTTTGTTCTTGAATTGCTTTGTCTAAGTCAGATTGTTTTAACGTTTTATCCTGAAGTTTTTTATCAATCTGGGATAGACACTCCATATTGTAGGTAAGTGCAGTGATCGCGACACCAAGTGGTGTATTTATCTCGTGTGCAACTCCCGCGACTAAATTACCTAATGAGGCCATACGCTCACTTTCGATTAGCTCTTGCTGAGTTCTCTTCAGTTCTATCATGGCTTGTTCTAACTTTTGATTCTTTTTATATAGTTCATCAGTTCGCATCGCTACTTTAATTTCGAGTTGTTCATTTAAACGCTGCAATGCATCCTGATGCGATTTTAATTCTGTAATATCCTTTAGTGCACCTGCAATGCGAGTTGCTACTCCGTTTTTCTCTCGATTAACGACTTTGCCTCTATCAAGTACCCATACCCATTTTCCAGATAAATCTTTAACACGAAGTGGTACTTCGTAACTATCTTCTTCTCCCCGTATACAAGCTTCTAATTTATCTTCGAGATTAATACTGTCTTTTGGATGCACAAATGCGCTAATATCTTCAACTTGCATATACTCAAAGGCACAACCATAATCGATTCTTGGCATGACACGATGTCTATAGATATTTTTTGTTTTTAAGTGCCAATCCCATAGTTCATCTCCCGACGCCCATAAAGAAAGTTCTAAGCGTTCTTTCAAATCAGCCATTTTTTTATTGTCTTCAACAACTTGGGCGAAGCGCTTTTGCCTTAAATGAAAATTGTAAGCAACAAGGGCAATAAGTAACGCCAAATAAAGTAACTTAGACCACGTATTCCACCACAGTGGAGCGTTAACTTTAATTTGGGTTTGATGAATTGGCGAATGCTGATTGAATCTATTCACTGTATACACTTCAACCTGATAAATGCCTGGTTCAAGCTTTAATAAATTAACCTGACGTGACCCTTTTGCAAGCCTTAACCATTGGTCACTAAGCCCAATTACCCGATAAAAGTACTTCATTTGTTTATCAGACGTAAATTCCAAACTCGAATATTGTAACGAGATAATATTCTGATCATGTTCCAGATTAATTCGACTTGTCAGTTCAGTCGCAGTGTTAATTAAACCGCCGTCACTGGGTTTAAGTGTTTCGCCTAATACTGCAATTTCGCTAATAATTAGATCATTTTTCCGCTGTTTAATTGCGATATGTTCTGGGTAGAATTGATTAAATCCTTTAGCACCGCCGATAAATACTCGTCCATCTGGCGCAAGCCACGCCGCGTTATAATTGAATTCATAATCTTGAACACCGTCAAAAGGAAGGAAATTATAAATCGTATAATCGTCGATATTAATCTGGCTTAACCCTCCACTCGTTCCTAGCCAAACATGAGATTTGCCATCAAACACTAAAGACCAAATTGCATCGTTCGCTAACCCATCTGATTTTTTAACTATCCTCTCGGTTTTAAAGTTATTTTGAGTAATTGTTAAGCCCGCTTCACTCGCAGCCCAAACCCTACCTTTGTCATCGATTTCAATCATAAAAACGATGTCTGACGCTAAGCCTGTTTGCGTATTTAAATTACTGAGAATGCCATCCTCGAATTTGAAAATGCCTTCGCCCACTGAACCGAAAATTAAACTTTTCCCGCTAGAACGAACTGAAGTAACATGATTTGGCGCATTGAATAAAGTTGGATCAAAAAACGAGTGAAATTGATTTTCGATCGCATCGTATTTTAATAAACCATGACCTCTTGAACTGACCAAAACCTCATGATTGTAATAATAAACATCATTAAAATTCAGCTCCAATGCTCCATTAAATTCAGGTTTCCAGTTTTCAAGCCGAGACGTATTAAGGTCAAGTCTAAAGATGCCAGAACCTCTAGTCGTTATCCAAAGGTAGTGTTTATGGGCAAATATCTTAGTAATAAATACATGCTCTAAAGCAACAAGCTGCGAGTAGATCTGTGCAGGGTTTACAAAACCAAATCCATCGAAAATACTTAATCCATCAGACGTCGCGACCCAAAAAGTGCCATCGGTATCTAATGCAAAACTTCGCACATCTGGCGAAACAATGGGACTATGAACGTAATTAAACTCACCGACATGGCCAAATGAGTCACTTAATTTTGTTAGAAAGTGTAATCCGCGAGATTCAGTGCCAATCCATAGGTCATCTTCATTATCTCGCATAACAGATAGAACATTGTTATCTTGTAGGCCTTGTTGCAATTTATCGGTTTTTGTCCAATGACGCTGAACATCACCATCAAAATTCAATAGATAAACTCCATTTCCTGTCGCTAAGGTTATTTTATCCGCCGAAACCGTAATATCATTCAACACAGAGCTTTCAACTGGCTGAAATACTTTGCGCCATTCTTCTCGTTTCAAACTGAGATCATAAACGATGAGTCCGCTATCGAAAGTAAAGAGATAAATTCGGCTGTGCGTTATTTTAAATTGCTTAAATTGACCTGCTAACAATAACTCGAGCGTTTCCGTTCCTTCTTTTTGACTATATAAACCTTGATCATCGATAAAATAATATATTCCATCTCGATAGATAACATTGCGAGGATCTTTACCGCTTATTTTTGGATCCATTATTTCTAGAGAATTTTGAAATATTACATAGGGTTGGCCAACTTCGGTTGTTATAACCACACGATCCGTTTTGCAATCGATAAACTCGACGCGATCAGACGAAATACTTTGGCTGTCGCTTGCTAGAAATGACTGGAATATCCCTTTATTGCTGTGGTAAACACTTAAACCTGTGCTTGTTCCAATCCACATCATATCTTTGTCTTGGCAAAGCGACGTAATAAACCCCCCTGCCAAGTGCACGTTACTCTGTTGTACCGATTCAAACTGCCGAAACTCATGCCCATCAAAACGATTTAGCCCTGCCTGTGTACCAATCCATATATAGCCAAATTGGTCTTGGGCAAGTGAAGTAACACTTACTTGGCTTAAACCAGAGTTATAATCATAGCGCTGCATCACCTGAGCAGTGTCAGAAAAGCGCGGATTAGCATGTAAGCTACACGACAAAATAAAAATAAATAAAGCGACATAAATATGCATGGGCAGTTAAAAGTAAGTCGATTTAATAAAAACTATAGCAAGGGTTTAAATTGATCGTGAATTTTTGACTCGCAAAAATAGCATGTCTTGTATCAAGTCAGCAGATGAAACACTTAGAAGAAGGGTTAGTCGTCTAAGTCGAATCGACTAATTTGACCCGAACCATGAATGAGTTCGTATTTTTCGAGTCGACCTTCTCGCATTGTCACTAAGCTGATGGACGAGCTGCTAATTAGGAATTGATTTGATTGAGAGTCAGTTAACGAATGTTTATCAACACTCATTTTCCAACGTTTCGTAAATAAGTTAAGGGGACTTAACGGAGAATAAAGCCACGTATCCAGTTTATCTAACAATTTTATGAGCTTCTTCGGAAATTCGTTTTTAATTCCAGATGCAGTAAGCTGCCAAATACGGTTATCGTGTTTCCCAAAACGAGCCTTGACTGAGAAGCAAAATGAATAATGCACATCACCAGACAAGATAATCGTTTCACTTGGCGTGTCTGCACGTCGAAATATATCGAGCAATTTTTTCGCCGCGCCTTCATGCGCCATCCAATTTTCAACATCAACAAGTAATGGTTCTCCACAGGCATTAAATACTGCTTGAATCGCTTCAATGGCTTTTACACCAAACACCGGGGCGGGGGAAACTAAAAGAACATGTTCATGGCTAATCAAATTGGATTCAAGTTCCAAAAGCCTGTCCCAATCCATCAGTCCTGAGGGCTCATTAAAATCTTCATCGTTGCGCCAACGGTGTGTTCTTGTATCTAGCACGACAAGTTTGGGTTCGGTTGCTAAACAATAATGCCAGCTATTAAACCGATGAATTGGTTTAGCAAACGTTTTCCAGTGCCAGACTTTTTCTTTTAGTGCTTTTTTAAAAGGTTGAATTAATTCTCTGCTCTCCGCCAACCCGTCGTTACCTAGCCCTTGAAACAACCAATAAGCGGTCATACCATTTAATATAATACGCAAACTCTGAGGCTCTTTATAAACGGTTTCCTCCCAATTTGCGGTTAAATTCCAGTCATCTGTAACGTCATGATCATCAAACATCATTAATGTACTAATGTTGCCAAACAGTCGTTTAGTACTCGATAAATCGTCGATGAATTGCTTAAGATGAGTAAGTTCGTGATTGAAATGGCTCGCGTGCTTTAAATTCGAGCCGCTATAAGTCAATTTTGTTTGATCAATCAATTGCCACACGTCTGGTGACCAACTTAATAAATAAAGCGCAATAAACTCTTTAAGCGCAATAAGGTGGTTACCCGCTTTCATACTAGTAAAATGAGGTTGATCTTTTTTCAGCCAATAACCAATGGCCAACTTAGAACGAGATTGCCAGGGTGTTTTAGGTAAGAACAAGTGACGGCGATATAACTGCTCTTGAAGATCCATCGGCAAAGCTAAATTTGCTTCAGCATCATCAAACAAGCCCAAACATTCAGTGAGTTGCGCTATGGCAAGCAGCATCGGTCCGGCCACATCATCTGCATAAATTTGATCGCCGGACATCAATAAAATCTGCGGTCCCAAATCCCCATGTTCACGGCAAGATTTTATAAATGAATCTGCACTTGATAAGCTATCGCGACTTTCGTGATGAGGGTTTCGGCACGAGCCATGAAACACTTGCGTTAGTTTTAGCGGTATACAAAGACTCGGTAAAATTTGATTGTAACTCAATGACGTCAAGTCAGCTGAAACGCCATCGATAAGAAGCGAATACTGAATTAATTGATCGGTTGGAAACGGCACATCAGTCGCGTTCACTTTAGCAAAATATAAAAAACAATGAGATCCAAGCTGTAACACTTCAACTTGAGTTTCGCTTAAGCATTGCTCAAAATGAAACTCAACTTCACACAAGCGACTCAAGACTAATTGAAAGCATACGCAGTGTGCTTCAGCTCGCCTGACCATCGGTGCCATTAATATGCTCGGTATCGCTGTTCCTTGCACGTCTAATCCGTTACGACTTTACTATTTTAAATAAATTATAGAAGTTATCTGTCGTTGCTTTTGCTAACTGCTCAAACGATAAGCCTTTTAGGTCTGCAATAAAATACGCGACATCTTCTACATAAGCAGGTTGATTCGTTTTTCCACGATGTGGGACGGGCGCAAGATAAGGTGAATCGGTTTCGATTAAGAGCCTATCAAGTGGCAAGTATTTTACGACATCTTGGAGCGCTTTCGCATTTTTGAACGTTACGATTCCTGAAATCGAGATATAAAACCCTAAATCCAATGCCTTTTTTGCCATCTCTAAGTCTTCGGTAAAACAATGCAGAACACCACCGCATTGACTTGCTTTATGCGCTCGCATTAGGTTTATAGTGTCTTCCTTTGCATCACGAGTGTGAATAATGAGAGGTTTGTGAAGCGTATTTGCGACTTCAATATGACCGACAAAGCTAGCTTGTTGGACTTGTTTTGTCTCTTGGCTGTAGTAATAGTCTAACCCTGTTTCACCGATTGCAACGACCTTCTGGTGTGAGGCTAAGTCGATTAGTTTTGCTTTGTCGAGTTCAAATTTCTGATCTAATGGATGAACCCCACAAGACGCTGATACATCAGCATAGTGTGCAATTTTTTCGAGCATCGATGGAAATTGGTCAAGGGTAACACTTACACACAAAAAATGTTCAACCTGCTTTTTTCTTGCTTTATTTAAAACTTCATCCAGATCTAAACCGAGTTTATCCCAGTCCAATCGGTCCAGATGACAGTGCGAATCTACAATCATAACTACTCTTACATGGTGTAGGTTGGTTTATCCGAATTTAACGACGTACCCAATAGTTTAATCACTTTTTCGTTAGTGTTTTGGGCATTGTCCGAAAACGCGATGCCAGCTCCGGGTGGATTAGAGTTTTGTGCGCCTTGCGGAGAAATCCACACCACCTTACCAACGAACACATCCTCTTCTAAGGCATCAGGTAACGTCACTCTTAACTTTAATTCGGTACCTATTTCAAATTTCATATTGGTTTTGACAAATAAGCCGCCTTGACGCAAAAAAGCCATATAACAACGATATAGCTCATCAAGATCTTCGAAATCCACTAGCAATTCTTGCACTTTCGTCTCCTAATTCAGGGGCTTATTAAATACATTTTGTAACAACGATAAGCTTAACGCTAAATTTGTTCCCGAAATCGTCTTTAACTTCTCAGCAAACCTCGACATTTCATAAGTTTGTTCTGAAGAAGTTGAAAAATCGAAACTCTTTTCCACTTGGCGTTTGATCCGATGTAACAAAAATAAACAAAACGCGTCTTTTAGGTCCGCTTTTTTGCTTAACATGCGCTGCATTTCCGCCAAAGGCCACGTAGATACGTTACCAAAAGCCCAATCATAAAGGCTTTTAACATCAGGATCTATGCCCTCTTCAAGCCAGGTAGAAACCAATAAAGGTTGGGAAGCAAAAAGGTGATGCCATGAATCAGAACAATACTTACGAACATTCTCTTGCAACCACGTTTCTCCTTGCTCACGAGTAACATCGACATTCACTTTAAAACAGCGGCTACTAATCGTGGCAGGTAAAAGAGAAACATCCGTACACGTTAATAGCAGATAGCGATTTTTCGTTGGCTCTTCGAGCGTTTTCAATAAGGCATTCGCCGCTGAAACGGTCAGCTGTTGTGCATCCTCAACGATCACGGCTTTTCGACCGCCTTGCTGAGCGGAATGAACAACAAAGTCACCAATTTCACGTACCTCATCAACACCAATACCATTTTCACTGCTTAACAGCATTCTATCAGGATGATTACCAGCATTTTGTAGTAAACAAGCTTTACACCTTTGACAAGCATACAGGCCATTTGGTGCTTCACATAATAGCGCATTAACGATGTTATGAGCCAAAACGGCCTTTCCAACCCCTCGTTTACCGCACAACAAAATTGCATGATGCAATTTACCTTGCGAAAACGCCTGACTGAGTGTGTTGTGCAATGGATTAAGCCATGGAATAGACATTACGCTAAAAACCTTTTAATCGTAGCTAACACATCTTGATGAACGTGTTCCATTGACTGTCCTGCATCAATTTTAACCGCAAAATCATGAGTATCGACTAGCGACAAATAGCGTTCTCTAGCACGTTGAAAAAAGCTCAATGATTCAAGCTCTATACGATCCAATTCACCTCGCCCCTTTGCTCTTGTTAAACCCACGGCAGGATCAATATCAAGGTAAAGAACTAAACTCGGCGTTAAACCTTTAAGCACAATATCTGCCAAGGCAGCTAATTTCTCGGTTTCAATGCCTCGGCCACCACCTTGATAAGCTTGCGATGACCAATCGTGCCTGTCTGCGATAACCCAGTGTCCTTTTGCCAACGCTGGTTTTATCACATTGTGCACAAGTTGCGCTCGAGCTGCATACATGATCAGTAACTCCGTTTCAGGTGCTACATTTTCTTCATGCACCGACTTTACCAATGCTCGAAGCGACTCAGCCAAGGGCGTGCCACCAGGTTCTCGCACTCTAATGTAATTGACGCCTTGAGCAGTAAGTTCTGATTCGATTGTCTTAATCGCACTGGACTTACCTGCTCCTTCAAGTCCTTCTAGGACAATAAATTTACCCTGCATTTTTACTCTTTTCTAAATATCGACGTACAGCTTGGTTATGCTCTTTAAGTGTTTTAGAAAACACATGTCCCCCACTTCCATCTGCAACGAAATAATAGTAGCTACTGGTTGCTGGTTGCAAGGCGGCATAAATGGACGCCTTTGATGGCATTGCAATAGGCGTAGGAGGTAGCCCATTAATTCGATACGTATTGTATGGTGTCATTTCATTAAGATGAGCGCGTGTAATATCACCTGCAAATCGTTCACCTAAACCATATATGACGGTGGGATCTGTTTGCAAACGCATGCCGATCTTTAATCGATTAATAAAGACAGATGCAACCATTTGACGTTCTTCATTTACGGCGGTTTCTTTTTCGATAATAGAAGCCAAGATCAAGGCATCGTATTTTGACGCTAACGGCAATCCTTCAGTTCGGCTTTGCCAAAGTGAATCTAGTGTGGTTTCCATACTTTGCTTGGCGCGATCAAATAACTCACTTGCTGTCGAATACGCAATATAATGATACGTTTCTGGCATTAACCATCCCTCTGGTGATGGCTCTGCGTGCATCTTGTTCGGGTCAAATACAAGATAAGGTGAATGTTGCATCTTATTCAATACTTGTTTAAACGTTTCCCCTTCAACAATGGTAAAGCTAAATTGTTTTTGAGCGCCGCGTGCTATTTTTGCATAGGCTTCAAGAACCGTCATGTTGCTTAACTCATAAACACCTTTTTTTATTCCGCTAGGAAGAGGAAATAATTTAAAATACACTTTAAATTGCCAGCAGCTACTTACCCATTGATGCTTTTTCCAAGCTTCACAGACTCGGCCGATCCCAGAGCCTGACTTAACTTCAAATACTTGGGGAGTATCGATTGCTAATCGGCTCGTTTGAGTGTAGCGAATTTGTTCAAGTCCGCTCATAACGGTAATCAAAAATAAAATGAACGTGACACTAATTCCAATACGTTTAAGCATGCCACCCCAATTCAGGTAAAAACGAGATTAATGTGTTGAGTTGCCAATTGGTGTTTGCATAACGAGTGACAGGAACACACCCGATTAAACTATTGGTTATGAACACACCTTGTGCGTTCAAAAGAAAATCTTTTTTCATCATTATTGTTGTAATCATTAAACGTGATTTTAGGGCTTGAAGTTGCACACCTTCAATTCCACATTGAGACAGATCTGGGGTGTACCACTGTTCTTCACTGCGAACAATAATATTGCCAACGCTACTTTCAATAACATTGCCATCATAATCAGTAACGACCACATCATCTGTATTTTGCTTCACTAACGCTTGCTTTATTAACACTTGTTCAAGTCGATTTAAGGTTTTTAATCCTGCCAAAAGCGGTTGATGTGCTAAATGGATAGGCGAGTCTTCAAGCGCAATCCCCTGACATTGTATACCTTCATATTGAGAGGGAAACGGTAATACTTGAACTATTGCAACAGGCATAGTTCCTTTCGGTGGTGTATATCCTCGTCCACCACTCCCTCGTGTAATCATTATTTTTAGCACAGCTAAAGGGTGATTTGCTACTTCGTCTACAACATGTTTACTTAATGTCTCTAAGTCGAGTTTTTCAAAACATAATCGCTCAGCACAGTGTTGTAACCGTTTCAAATGCAGTGGCCACAGCTCAACACGACCATTAACTACTTTAGCTGTGGTAAAAAAACCATCTCCGTATGCTAAACCACGGTCGTTTACATCGAGCTGAGTCACAATTCGCATTTAATTAATATCCATAAAAAAGCCTAGCAATGCTAGGCTCTCATTATACACAGATACCGTTCTTAATGTTAAACGCGTTTAAACAGTAATGAACCGTTAGTGCCACCAAAACCAAATGAATTACATAAGGCAAAATCTAATTTGGCGTCACGTGCTGTATGTGGTACATAATCTAGATCACACCCTTCATCTGGATTGTCCAAATTAATCGTTGGTGATACTTTCTGATCTTGTAACGATAAAATCGTAATGATTGATTCTACTGAACCTGCGGCACCTAACAAGTGACCCATCATGGATTTAGAAGAACTCACCATCACAGATTTTGCAGCGTCACCAAATACCGATTTAACCGCTTGTGTTTCAGCTTTGTCACCTGCATGTGTCGACGTACCGTGGGCATTAATATAGCCTACTTGCTGTGGATTAACGTTCGCATCATTAAGGGCATTTTGCATCGCAAGTGCTGCGCCAGAGCCATCTTCTGGTGGCGAAGTCATATGGAAAGCATCACCACTCATGCCAAAACCAACCAGTTCAGCGTAGATCTTTGCACCACGGGCTTTGGCGTGTTCATATTCCTCAACCATAACGACACCAGCACCATCCGCTAGCACAAAGCCATCTCTGTCTTTATCCCAAGGGCGAGAGGCCGCTTGAGGGTCGTCATTACGCGAAGAAAGCGCACGAGCCGCACAAAATCCACCCATGCCTATTGGTGTAGACGCCTTTTCGGCACCGCCTGCAAGCATCGCATCTGCGTCGCCATACGCAATCATACGCGCGGCGTGACCAATATTATGCAAACCTGTAGTACAGGCAGTGACGATAGAAATATTCGGACCACGTAACCCATACATAATTGATAAATGACCAGAGATCATATTAATGATGGTTGATGGAACATAAAATGGCGACAAACGACGAGGACCACTGTTAAGCAATTTAACGTGGTTTTCTTCAATCAATGTCAATCCACCGATCCCAGACCCTACCGCGACACCAACTCGATGCGCGTTAGATTCATTAACTTCAAGTCCGGAATCTTTCAATGCTTGGGCACCTGCAGCAATACCGTATTGGATGAACATATCCATTTTTTTGGTTTCTTTTGCTGGAATGTACTCGGTAACATCAAAATCATTAATAAGACCAGCAAACTTAGTGGTGAAATTTGTGGTATCAAAATGCGTAATAGTTGAGATGCCGCTGCGGCCCTCTAACAAACCCTGCCAGGTTGAACCTACGTCATTACCTAGCGGCGTCAACATACCTAAGCCTGTTACGACGACTCGACGTTTAGCCACGGTGTCCTCCAAACGGAATTCTGAACTTTTTGAGGGGGATTAAATAGACTGAGGGCAGCGTAAGCTGCCCTCATTGATACGTTGCTTACTCAGCGTGAGCAGTTACGTAATCGATCGCTGCTTGAACAGTAGTGATTTTCTCTGCTTCTTCGTCAGGGATCTCTGTGTCAAACTCTTCCTCTAGCGCCATTACTAGCTCAACTGTGTCTAGAGAGTCAGCACCAAGATCGTCAACGAATGACGCTTCATTTTTAACTTCTTCTTCTTTAACACCTAGTTGTTCAACGATGATTTTTTTTACGCGTTCTTGGATGTCGCTCATTCTTCTTTCCTTTATTTAAACGCAATGCGTTATTTTCAGATTGCGGCGTAGTTTACGGCGCATAATTCTGTGATTCAAGGATTTGCTCCGACTTTTTTGTCTGGTCAAACCTGTCTGTACCAAATTCACTCTTTTATCGCTCATTTTCGAGGCGAATTCAAGTATGTTTACGGCAAGATCACAAAAAATTCAACTAAAATATCGATGCCGGTTCAGTTATTAAACCGAGTACATCGCACCATTTACATGTAATGTTTCACCAGATACGTACGCAGCCGCATCAGAAGCCAAATAAACCACTGCTGCTGCAATTTCACTTGGCTGACCAAGACGACCCGCAGGAACATTGGCTAGCGTTGCTGCTTTTTGCTCGTCAGTGAGTTCATCGGTCATGTCTGTTTGAATAAAGCCAGGTGCAATTACATTTACTGTAATACCACGAGATGCCACTTCTTTTGCTAATGATTTAGAAAAACCAATGACCCCCGCTTTTGCTGCGGCGTAGTTTGCTTGTCCTGCATTACCCATTGAGCCAACAACTGAGCCGATGTTAATAATCCGGCCATTGCGCTTTTTCATCATTGGACGTAACACCGCTTTCGACAGGCGGAAAATAGATGATAAGTTGGTGGTAATAATGTCGTCCCACTCTTCATCTTTCATGCGCATTAATAGATTATCACGCGTGATACCGGCATTATTAACAAGAACATCAATGTCTCCTAGCTCGGCTTTTACTGCGTCTAACAATGCCTCTATTGAAGCCGGTTCAGACACGTTCAACACAAACCCTTTGCCTTTATCACCTAAATATTCAGAGATTTTAGCCGCGCCTGACTCACTTGTAGCTGTACCGGCAACAATGGCACCTTGCGCTACTAACGCTTCGGCAACCGCTTTTCCGATACCACGGCTTGCACCAGTTACAAGCGCAATTTTACCCTGTAATGAAAATAATTGATTCATGCTATCTCTCTATTTATTTTGCGTCAGCGATACTTTCAGGCGTATTGACGGAATCACATGCTAGTGCTTTTTCAATTCGCTTGACCAAACCACTGATAACTTTACCTGGACCGAATTCGTATGATTGTGTTACACCTGATGCCGCAATTTTTTGTACTGACTCAGTCCAACGTACTGGACTGTATAATTGACGGATAAGCGCGTCTTTAATCCGCGTTACGTCTGTTTCCACTGCAACATCAACATTATTAATGACGTCAAACTTCGGTGTGTTAAATTGGATATCGTTGAACAACGTTGCGAGTTGTTCCGCAGCAGGTTTCATAAGCTCACAGTGCGAAGGCACGCTTACAGGCAAAGGCAGTGCACGTTTTGCACCTGCGGCTTTACACGCTTCAGAAGCACGTTCAACTGCTTCTTTATGACCTGCTATGACAACTTGGCCTGGCGAATTGTAGTTAACCGGTGCTACCACTTGACCATTTTGACTTTCACGGCAGGCTTTAGCGATGGCATCATCGTCTAAACCAATGATCGCCGCCATTGAACCTACCCCAGCAGGGACTGCCTGTTGCATGAATTCACCGCGCTTTTCAACCAGCTTAACCGCATCGCTAAGTGATAATACGTCGGCACACACTAGTGCAGAGTACTCTCCTAAACTGTGGCCTGCTAATACCAGTTCCACATCTTGGTGACTTTCACGCCATGCCCTGAAAATCGCCACACTTGCAGTTAGTAGCGCAGGTTGAGTACGGTGTGTTTGGTTTAATTCTGATTCAGGGCCATTTAAAACAAGCTCTGTTAAATCATAACCTAACGCTGCAGATGCTTCTGCAAACGTCGATTGAACGATTGAATTGTTTTCAAGAAGTTCTGATAGCATGCCCACGTTTTGTGAACCTTGCCCTGGAAACATGAGTGCGATTTTTTGTGACATAATCTGCTCTATTTGGTTTAACACTCTGCAGGCCAGTCACATCAGTTTTATTCGCTTTTTGGACTAACCGGCAAATCATCCGCTACATTTAACTGTGTAAATGCAGCTTGAATCTTTTCTGGGATCTGCCTTTCAACTTCTCTAGCAGCTTCCTCAATTGCGGCAAGAAATGCTTTACTTGATGCATTTCCATGGCTTTTAACAACAATACCGCGCAATCCTACCAGACTTGCACCGTTATACTGGTCGGGGTTCACCCTTTTGTACATCTTTTTTATAACGGGTCGTAGTGCAAAGGCCAACACTTTATAAAAAACATGCTTTTTCAACGCTTTTGTGAACTTATGCAGAATGAGCTTGGCAATTCCTTCACACGTTTTTAGTGCTACATTGCCGACAAACCCATCGCACACAATCACATGCGCTTTACCGGTAAAAATATCACTGCCTTCGCTATAACCGATATAATTTAGTTGAGGGCATTTACGCATTAATTCTGCGGCTTGCTTTATACCATCGTGCCCTTTAATGTCTTCTGAGCCGATATTCAGTAAACTGACTCGTGGTCGTTCAATCGACAATCTTTGGCTTGCTACCACTGATCCCATTAAACCAAATTGAAACAACGTTTGGGGTTCGCAAAACACATTTGCACCCAGATCGAGTAAATATGCAGGATCTTTTGTTTCTGTCGGTACGGCAGAAATAAGCGCGGGTCTCTTAACTCCTGGTAACAATTTAAGAACGTGTGTAGCCATAAAAAACAAAGCGCCGGTATTACCAGAACTAACACACGCTTGTGCTTCACCAGATTTAACTAAATCGAGCGCGACACGCATAGAAGAGTCTTTTTTTCGACGTAACGCTTGCGCAGGTTCACAGCAATTCGTAACAATTTCGTGGCAATGACGGATTTTAAGGCGAGGATGGTTTAATGAATCAAGTTTATCAAGGCCTTCTGTGATGACATGCTCGTTACCACATAATATCAGGTTGATATGAGAATTTTGATTGACTGCTTTTACCGCAGCTAAAATAGATGAACGGGGGCCGTAATCGCCCCCCATCATATCTAACGCGATGGTTAGATCAGTGCGCATCAGGCAATCTCTTATTTAGAAATTACTTTTTCGCCTTTATAGTAACCGTCTGCAGTTACGTGGTGACGACGATGAGTTTCGCCTGAAACTGGATCAACAGTTAAAGTAGGACCAGTTAGAGCATCGTGTGAACGACGCATGCCACGTCTTGCACGAGACTTTTTATTTTGTTGTACCGCCATTAGCCTTCTCCTAAGAATCTTTCTTAAGTTGTTTCAATATCTCAAATGGATTTGGTTTGCTCTCTTCCTCGTCAATTTCGCCAAAGCGCAAGGGCTTTTCCGAAAACGAACAAGAAGCTTCGTCATGCATAGGTACTATAGGAATCGCGAGAATTAATTCATCTTCAATTAATTGACGAAGATTAATTTCTCCATGTTCGTCCAGTTCCACAACATCGTAGCTTTCAGGAAGATCATCCGACTCTGCACCCAAACCGACTGGCGTATAAGCAAAGTCTTGTTCCAAATCCAACCCTAACTCTCCACCGCACCTTTGACAACCAACGTGCACTGCTGCGCTTATGTGACCACGCACGACAGCAAGACCTTGTTCATCAAATTCGCAACGGACAGTTACCGCTATTTCACCTGCTTCATCCAACACAACTTGCTCTAATCGAGAAAGTTCTTCGAGCATTACTACGCCGTTGTAATCACTTCGACGCTGCGCCGCCCTGTTGGGATCAAGCGTGATGGGAATTTTCACCTTTTGCATAGGGGCTGCATCATATAGATTGTTAGCATGTTAGTCAAAATAAAAATGCACTTTTCCTTTGTTTTACGAGGATTGGCGCACTATCCTAACGGAAATTTTATAAAGACTAGGTTGTAGGTATGAAAACCAAGCTTATTTTAGCCTCAAGTTCACCATTTAGGCAGTCTATTTTAGAAAAATTTGCCATTAATTTTGAATCTTTTTCACCAAACGTCGATGAATCAAGACTTTCCTCAGAGTCCCCTGCTCAATTAGTCGCCAGATTGAGCGAATTAAAGGCAAAGGCAGCCCACGGTATGTATCCAAGCGGGCTAGTGATTGGGTCTGACCAAGTTGCGGTATTCAAGGATGAAATACTCGGTAAACCTCACACAATTGAAAATGCCGTCGCGCAATTAAGCAAGTTCAGTGGTAATAAAGTCACGTTTTTAACCGGTCTATGTGTTTATTGTCTAGAAACAGGCGAAACAAGAACCATTGTTGAACAATTCAATGTTTACTTTCGCTCTCTAACTTTTTCTGAAATACAAAACTACATTCAATTAGAACAACCCCTAAGTTGCGCAGGAAGTTTTAAAAGTGAAGGGCTTGGTATTTGTCTTTTCGACAAGTTAGAAGGCGAAGACCCAAATACCTTAATTGGCCTCCCCCTTATTGCGCTCAATCGACTACTACGCGAATTTGGATTTAATGTTCTGGAGCGACAGTAAAATCCCTAACTCGGTATAGTTATTCGCAACAGCATAAGCGCCATTTTCAAGTAACCGCTCGGTGCTGTCTACACCGAGTGTGACTCCAATCGCATCTACTTTCGCATTGCAAGCCAATTGCATATCGATGATAGTATCACCAATCATCACTGCATCTTTTGGTGCAACGTTCGTTTCGGATAAAATGTCATTCAACATTTGTGGATGAGGCTTAGATTGCGCTTCATCGGCTGTTTTGGTCACGACAAAGTAATGACCTAACCCACTTTGTTCTAACATTCGATTTAATCCAGCTCGGCTTTTTCCCGTCGCCACTGCCAATTTAATCCCTTGCTGACTTAACGAGCCCAGTAGTGCTTCTACACCTTCAAATACTGGGGTAGGAGTTTTATCCATGTACTTAAATTGATGTTTATAGCCCGTGACGAGAGCGTGCCATTTTGATCGCTCATTCGGAAATAATGTTTCAATTGCCGTTTCGAGTGATAAACCAATAATCCGCTTTGCCGCATCCGCCGTTGGGATATCAACGCCCGCATGCTCGGCTGCCAGTTGAATGCTGTTGACGATTTTCTCAATCGAATCCATGACCGTGCCGTCCCAGTCGAAGATCACTAACTTATACTTCATTACTTTCCTTGGCGCAGCGCAGTCAAACACTTTTCTAAATTGGCATCAATAGGCGCTTCGACGTGCAAAGTTGTTTCTAACTTAGGGTGAATAAAGCGCAGTTCTTTAGCATGTAAAAACAAACGATTTAAACCCGTTGCTTTCATGGCAGAATCAAATTCTGCATCACCGTATTTATCGTCACACGCAATAGGGTTGCCTTTACATTGCGTATGGACGCGAATTTGATGCGTTCGCCCCGTCACCGGTGAAGCTTGTACTAAGGTAGCGCCATCAAACTTTTCAAGAATACGAAAGCGAGTATGTGATGGTTTACCTTCTTCTACATCCACTCTCACGACACGTTCACCGGATTGTAAAGTGTTCTTTTTAAGTGGCTCAGTAACATTCTTATTTTTAGCTGACCAATCGCCTTTGACCAAAGCCCAATAATTCTTTTCCATTGTTTTTTCGCGAAGTTGCTCATGCAAGCCTTTCAATATAGACCGTTTTTTCGCAATGATAATGCAACCCGACGTATCTCTATCTAGGCGGTGGACGAGTTCTAAACTTCGCTCTTCTGGTCGCAAGGCCCTTATGGCTTCGATAAGTCCAAAGCTCAACCCGCTGCCGCCATGCACTGCCAGACCTGATGGTTTGTTTATCACCATCAGATAGTTATCTTCAAACAAGATATTGTCTTGAAGCTGAGCTACTTTATCGAACTTTTGAATGTTTTCTGGTTCGATTTGTTCTTTTTCGGCAACGCGGATAGGAGGAATTCGGATCTCATCGTTCGCTTGAATTTTATAAACCGGCTTGATGCGCTTCTTATTTACACGCACCTCACCCTTGCGCAAAATTTTATAAACCGCGCTCTTTGGCACGCCTTTTAAAAAGGTGATTAAGAAGTTATCAATGCGCTGACCGGCTTGGTCTTCATCGATGGTAACAAAGGTAACTTTAAGCTGGGTGTTTTCTGACATTGCCTAATCACTGATTTGAGTAATAATTATGTTGCGAACACGGCATTATTAATGGGATAATCACCCCCGCAAATTTTTGCAGCAGGTGCTTTTAAGCCTTGAAATAATCGTGATGCACATTGGACGGGTGATCATAACAGCGCAGAGGATAGAATTCCAAAGCATTTATCACCTTTACAACACAAACACGTGCGATTGACCAACTGCGATGCGCGTACTATGTCGCAGCCACCGTCAGACACGGTATTTAACAAAGAAAAAGCAAAAAATATGAAAAAGCTAAGATTAACACTTTTTAATTAAGGTCATTAATCCAAGTGTCGCGTGAGTAACGCCTCATCACGAGTAAGTGATTTTGAGGAATCAGTGAAGATCGCCTTTCGGATATCGTTCTCTCTCCCCAGTCGTGAGACTGTATCTTAAAAAATAGAGCGAATGACCAAGCGCAAAGTGTTGATTTAGCGATAAATTTAAAAGTAGAGTAACAATATGAAACGTATGCTGATCAATGCGACGCAGCAAGAAGAAATGCGCGTTGCACTGGTTGATGGCCAGCGCCTATATGATCTTGATATCGAAAGCCCTGGACACGAACAAAAGAAAGCCAATATTTATAAAGGCAAAATTACACGCATTGAACCATCTTTAGAAGCCGCATTCGTAGATTACGGCGCTGAGCGACATGGCTTCCTTCCCCTCAAAGAAATTGCAAAACAATACTTCCCAGATGGCTATTCGTTTAGCGGACGTCCTAACATCAAAGACGTTATCAAAGAAGGCCAAGAAGTCATTGTTCAAATCGACAAGGAAGAACGCGGACAAAAAGGCGCTGCTTTAACGACCTTTATCAGCGTTGCAGGGAGCTATTTGGTGCTCATGCCAAACAATCCTCGTGCTGGCGGTATTTCACGTCGTATCGAAGGCGATGAACGTATCGAACTTAAAGATACATTAAGTCGCTTAGATCTGCCTCGTGGTATGGGATTAATCGTGCGTACTGCAGGTGTTGGTAAGTCGTTCGAAGAACTCGAATATGACCTTAAAGCACTGTTAGTGCATTGGGATGCAATTCAAACTGCAGCACAAAGTCGAAAAGCTCCTTTTTTAATTCACCAAGAAAGCAACGTTATTTTCCGTGCTATTCGTGACTATTTACGCCGTGATATTGGTGAAATTCTTATTGATAAAGCCAAAGTGTTTGAAGAAGCAAAAGCACACATCGAACGCTTTAGACCAGACTTTATCAACCGCGTAAAGTTATACCAAGGCGACGTGCCGTTGTTCACGCACTACCAGATCGAAAGCCAAATTGAGTCGGCGTTCAAGCGTGAAGTACGACTGCCGTCAGGTGGTTCTATTGTTATTGACCCGACCGAAGCACTAACTTCTATCGACATCAACTCGTCGAAAGCAACAAAAGGCGGCGACATTGAAGAAACCGCGTTAAATACAAATCTTGAAGCGGCAGAAGAAATTGCGCGTCAGTTACGTCTTCGTGATTTAGGTGGTTTGATTGTTATTGACTTTATCGACATGACCCCACCGCGTCATCAACGTGAAGTAGAAAATCGCCTAAAAGATGCAGTAAGAACAGACCGCGCACGCGTGCAAATCGGCAAAATTTCACGCTTTGGTTTGCTGGAAATGTCGCGTCAACGTCTTCGCCCATCCCTTGGTGAAGCAAGCCAGCACAGTTGTCCGCGTTGTGATGGTCAAGGTACTATTCGTTCAAACGAGTCTCTTGCTCTGTCCATCTTACGTTTAATTGAAGAAGAAGCAATCAAAGACAACACAGCTCAAGTTAACGCTCAAGTGCCCGTTGCCGTTGCGTCATACCTCTTAAATGAAAAACGTCGTGCAGTTCAACGTATTGAAAAACGACATGATTGTTCTGTGGTGATCATTCCAAACCAACACCTTGAAACCCCTCACTACGAAGTAGTACGCGTAAGAGTGGATGAAACTTCTGAACTTGCAAGCTACGAGCAAATCAAAGCACCAGAAATTGAAGTAGTAGAAGTTGCAAAACCGCTTGCAGTGCAGAAGGAAGAGCCCGCACTTAAAGGTGTTATTATGCCAGCGGCCACCCCTGCTCAAGCAACGCCAGCACCAATAGCGACTTCTGCTCAACAAACACCAAAAGCAAACGAAATTGGACTGTTGACTCGCATTGGAAATTGGATCAAAGGTTTATTTGCGACTCCTGAAGCTGAAGAAAAAACCGAAGAAAAACCAAAGCCACAACGTAAACAATACGACAATCGTCGTCGCAATCAACAAAAACGCCGCAATAATCGCTCTCGTGATCAGAAAGAGTCTCAGAATGAGATTACCACGAAGGACGAAAAGCCGCAGAATACGGCAAATGAACGCTCAAATGATACACCAAATAGACGTCGCCGTAATAACAACCGTAAACGACAAGAAAACGATGCTCAAACGAATAATGACGTTGCTGAATCAAATGTTCAACAAGAGCAACAGGAACAGCAAGAAGTTAGAGTTAAGCCTCGTCGTCAACGCCGTAACTTGCGTAAAAAAGTGCGTATTGAGTCGCAATCCAACCCAGCACAAGAAAATACTCAAGTGCAAGATACCGCTTCTGAGGTAGTAAGCACAGAAACAGCAAACGTTGAAAAAGCGCAAACAACACCGACAGTTGAAAACACGGTTTCTGATTCATCAGAACACAAGGCAGAAAAACCACGTCGTCGGGAGAACAGTCGTGGTTCGCGTAAGCCTCGTAATGAATCGAGCAATAATGAGGAACGGTCAGCTGCGAGCGCGCAAGAGCTAGAGACGGCATTGATTCAACAGCAAAGTGACGAAGCTGAAACTGCGTCGGAAACTGTTAATGAACCTGCGGTTGAAAATGTGAAGCCTGTTAACACGGATGAAGCTAACCATCATGAAGATAGCTCGATTGACGATAACGAAGACAAAGACGGTCGTACACGTTCGCGTCGCTCTCCTCGTCACCTTCGTGCGGCAGGCCAACGTCGACGCCGTCCTGAAACAGACAAAAAAGAAGCGTCTATGGCATTTGTGCCAGTTGCAGATCAAGCGGCTGCTGAATACGAAGAAGAGTTAAAACGCACTCAACCTGCGCTTGAAAATGAAAGTGTTACTGAAAAATCGGCTAAATCAGCTGAGGCTGAAGCTGACGCGGTAATCTCACCAGAAGCCAACGCTGAGACCACTTCAACTACAAATGTTGAAGTAATCGCGAACGCAGAAGAGAGTACGCAAGCTCAAAACAGTAATGACATTGCAAACAGGACAGTCGAAGCGTTAGAGCCAAAAGCAGAAATCGCAGCTGCAGTCGATACTTTAGAAACAGACGGCGCGGCGCAAGTAAACGAACCAATTAGCGCAGAAACTACAAGCGACAAGATAGAAGCTGCCAAAGCGGAACTTGATGCGGTCAACACGGCAACAACATCTGACACACCAGTGAAGGAATACGTTGAAACAGTAAAAAGTGCGCCAAGAAAAGCTGAAGCAGTAGAAAGCCGCGAGCCTAAGGCAACATCTATCCAAGCTCGGGTACGCTTTGTGAATAACAGCAATGCGCCAATGACAAAAGCATCACCTAGTCAAGAAGCCGACGGTGTGTTCACTACACCAAGTGCAATGCCTGACGATAAACGTACTCCTATCACGCACAGCGTAATGGGTGTTGGTTCGAAGTCTAAAGGTGGCAAAGCAAGTGCTGCCATGGCATCCACGATGTCGTAATGTATTAGAACCAGAAAAGCCGCACACCGTGCGGCTTTTTTATTGGCTATTTTTCATCTTGTCCAAATCAGTAATACCATTAATCTTCTTAAACCAAGCCGCTTAAATTTAGGGATCTATTTAAAGGTAAGGAAAGCTTGTCGATAACACCGCTCACGCGCCCTGCTATCGCTGAGGTACCTACTTATATGTAGGCAACGCGAAAATTTTGCTATTTAGTTGTTCTAAATGAGAAATTTTTAACTACATTAACAACAGCTTTGGTACCTCATAAGATCAAATATTAATGAGGATTGGAATAAGCGTCGATTTATACAGATGCTAAGTTTGGGTATATACTCAATTTATCTTCAACAACTAGGTTGTGTGCATTCCTCATTAAATACGACCGAGTGTCTTGTTTGGAAATTGCTATGGCTTTACGGCTGAACAGGTTTCGAGGCAACAGAATCAATCCCTATGCTAATTGACCTAGAGATTCTTTATTTCAGCAAACGTTTAAAGGCGTGTAGATTACTTCGAACCATGGGTTTATCCTCAAAAAAACGAATAAAACCGAGGACATCCACTTCCTCGGTCACACCCTATAAAACCAATTAATAGTGCTTGAATATGGCTATTCTTCGTCGTAGAAACGCATAAGTTGGTCTTTCAAGTTTGCAGGGATCCCTTTAATCACCAAAGTATCGGTTTCTTTGTTATACACGACTCGTGCCCCGAGATGTTTACGCTCAAAGCTTACGCTTACCCCCCCTCCAACGCCTGAGAATTTAACCATGCTTGAAACGGTTTTTTTATCGACGGGAAATGACTCTTCTAACTCATAGCCCTGGTCTTTATAAAAATCACTAAAAGCGATATCACCCGATTTAGAGAGTGTTTCAGAGAGTTCGCTCACCTGAGCGTCGTCGCCTGTCGATAAACAATCATTACAATAATCAAATACTTCTTTACGAAGTGTATCTTTTTCTTGTTTATCGAATTGCTGCTCACTTAAATACTCTTCAACCGCTTGAAGCATCACATTGCTTTGCTGTTTTGCATCAACCCCTTCTTCACAACCTAAAAAGTCTAAAAAGAAGTCAGCCACTTTTCGGCCCGCTCGGCCTTTGATAAAAGAAATATAGCGATTTTGCTCAGCCTCGACGTCCCAACCCGTTAAATCAACTCGAGCTGCCAATTGCATGCGGGTTATGTCTAAATGCTTGGATGCTGCTAAATCCAATTCCGACGTAATCGCGTAATGTTCTTTAATATTGATGAGCGCAATTAAAACGTAATCCGTCGCAATGTAAGTGTAATGACAAAACACCAAGTAACCGGTTTCATTAAAGGCATATTTATTGAGTTCTTCTTTTAAAACCTCTGTCGCTTTTTGCGTAAAGTGCCAAAATCCTAATTCATTATTTCGATAGCTTTGTAAAGCACTCGCTGTGACACTATTTTTTTCCGACGAAAACGCACAAAACCCTTTACCCGGTTTACCGTTGTACGCGTGGTGAAGTTGTTCAATAAAAACATTCACTTTTTCATTTACGATCATCTCATCATTACGTAAATGGATCTCGGTTTCTTCGTCTTGCTTGTCGACATAATGTACGACTAGCTTATTAACCTCAATGCTCATATTTGTTTTTCGCGCCTCTGGTGTTAAAATCTGAATTTATTATCATTTAGTTACAGAACAATCGATGCCTATTTTATCTAAATACAGTAATGAACGCGTAGAAAAAAACACAGACCGCTTACTCAAGGTCTTATCTGATGACAAGGCAACGGTTGACCTTAGCCTGATGTGTCTAGGCAATTCAATTACGCACATTTTAAACGAACATGTTCCAGCAGACAAACGTCAAGCTGTTGCAGAGAACTTTGCAAAAGCCCTCGTGCAATCGTTGAATAAGTAAGCATGAATCTTAATCCACAAAGCCCGTTTGCATCAAAAGCGAGTCAACTTCTAAGTTGGGGTCATTGGTTTACCTTTGCTAATATTGCACTTGTCTTGTTAATTAGTTTGGGCTATTTGTGGGCAGACAGTGCTCCTACAACGTGGCTTGGTCGCTTGTACATGGTGATCACGTGGCTAAGTCATACTAGTTTTATTACCTTCTTAGCGTTCGTGCTAACTATTTTTCCATTAAGTCTTATATTTCCTTATCCGCGACACATCCGAGGCATGGCCGCGATACTGGCAACCACCGGCTTGGCTTGGCTTTGCTTGGATACTTTTGTCTATTTTCAACTCGGTTATCACATCAATGTTGGCGCATTGAGCGAAATTATTACTGTGCTAATGCAAGCCTTAAGTGCACAACCGGTATTTTTCACCTTAATTGCAGTGCTACTGGTGACATTATTTTTTGTCTTTGAATTGGTCGTAAGTAACTTTGCATGGCGTCATCTTGGCGAACTGAAACAGCTTAAGTTTCCGCGATATGCTGCTGCCAGTATTGTGACGTGTTTTGCTGCCAGTCACAGCATTCATATTTGGGCGGATGCTAATTCGTATTTTGACATTACCAAACAAGACAATGTGTTGCCGCTTTCTTACCCAACAACCGCGAAAAGCTTGCTAGCTAAACACAATTTAATCGACATTAACGACTACAAAAAGTCCACTGAAATTAACCTCGATCCAAAACTATTAGACTTTTCGCTAGCTACACCATTGCAAGAATGCCAAGCTCCTGATCTAGAGCCGCAAGAAGTAAGCGAACCATTGGTAAAGATCTTGGTATTTAAAACTAAATCTCAGCTAAACGAATTTGTAAAAAATCAAGGTGAGCTTAATGCCCATAAATCCATGCTGCACCCTGCCGACCCGTATGACAGTTTATTTAATCTAGTCTATGGGTTGCCTTCCATTTACAAAAAGCTTTTAGACTCCAAACAGCTGCCACCTTGGGCCAACGACGAGCTGGTTTCTGTTCATGGCGAGAAACAATTTAAACACTTAGCTATGAAAGGTCGACCGATTGAAATTCAAATAGTTGATACTGCCGAAGAAATGGCACCTTATCAATCGATTATCGCGCTGAGTTTCGAAAATGACTCGAAAGCAGTGATCACTACCTCTACTTTCTTTAGCAATATAAATTCTTTCAAAAAAATCAACGGATTAGTTCAGCCAATGGACATTGTTACGACGGTGCTAACGAATACCCTTGGCTGCCCTGAACTTGCTCAACAGACAACTCTTGGTCATGATTTTTCAAGCAAACAGCAAGACGTCGGCGTGAATTATTCTCAAGGTGTATTTATTGCATATAAAAAAGATCGAATTACGCTTATAAAATCAGATGGCAGCTATCAACAATTGTCAGCGGCAGAAGGGTTTGTCATCGATCAGAAACTTGATATACCATTTCTGATCCAAGCGATTAAACAACTTAAGCAATTTAGCCAAAGTGGGAGCTAAATAAACCGAAGGAATAAGGAGTGAGCATGGTGAAGCACGGAATTGCACTTTTGCTAATTATGGCAAGTCTTCACTGCGCAGCAGAACCGATAGAAACGGAATACTACAAATGCACCACTGAACGTGGTGTGGTGTTCAGTCAATTTCCCTGTTCGAGCAATGCCATCGCGCAAAAACTGGTACATGACGCCCCCGAATTGGCAGTGCCCACTGAAAACCACACTAAAACACTCAACCAACTTGAAAAAAAACAAATACAAAAATCATTAGAGCGAAAAATTCGTGCTTATCAGCATCGTATTACCGTTTTAGATAGAGAGCATGCTGCCGCTGTCCGCCTTACCTTGGAAAAACTCGAACGAATGATGGACAAACGCACCCGCCGCAGAGTCACTCGTGAAGTTAAAGCCGAGATTCGAAAGCTCGACAAAGATCACGATAACAGTAAAAAAGAAATTTATCGTACCCTTCAAGACCTAGAAAAGAAATTAGAAAAATTTTCAAAATAACGACTGAATATAAGCTTTTCGAGACTTTTAAGTGACAAATCAGAGCAAAAGCCTTACAGTTTGTTAATCCATGGCACTTGAGAATAAAAAGATATGCGTGCTATTGAAATTGCAGAGCTTATCCTTGCTGGATTTGCTAAACACTACGAGATTTTTCAAAAAATCACCGCCGATGCCCCTGTTGCATTTGCAAAACAAGACTGGGGAGCTATTCAATCCATTAGTAAACAACGCATCAGCCAATACGACGCCCGGGTTAACGAAACCATCTCGTTACTAAAAACAAAACAACACATTCAGCCTTTAGACACCGCATTGTGGGCAAAGGTGAAAGTGAATTTTTCTGAACGTTTGGTTTTTCATCCTCAAGCTGAATTAGCCGAAACCTTTTATAACTCTGTTTTTTGTCGTTTATTTCATCGGCGCTATTTTAATAACGAATTTATTTTTGTCGAGTCTACACTTAAAAACCAAAGTATCGTCCCTGTCGAAGCGGAATATCGCAGTTATTTTCCCGTTGTTAATGGGCTGAAGCCAACCATTCGGAATATCATTAATCATTTTGGCTTTGGAGTAGCGTTTCAAGATTTAGATAAAGACATTCGGCAACTAGTCAAAGCATTTATAAAACAAGCGCCAGACACCCACCACCAACGACATCAAATGCGTTTTGATATACTCCATTCTCCGTTTTATCGAAATAAAGCCGCATACATCGTTGGGCGCGTCGTGTCACTTTCTGGCATACAGCCGTTTATTATCGCCATCCTTAACACTAAGGAAAAAGGTCTTCACATAGATGCGTTGATCACGCAATCAAGCCAAATGCGCGTGATTTTTGGATTTGCTCGTGCGTATTTTTTTGTGCAAACACATGCACCCTCCGCGTTAGTTGGGTTTTTAAACCAACTTATGCCAAGTAAAACTCCCGCCGAGTTATACAATGGCATCGGTTTTCACAAACAAGGAAAAACGGAGTTTTATCGAGAGTTTTTACAGCAACTTGAACAAAGCAACGAGACGTTTATTGCCGCACCAGGTACGCGCGGCATGGTTATGATGGTGTTTACACTCCCTTCTTTCCCGTACGTATTTAAAGTGATCCGAGATACCTTTTCAGAAAGTAAACCTTTTGGCAGAGACACGGTGCTCGCGCGATATCAGCTCGTTAAAAATCATGACCGTGTTGGTCGCATGGCCGATACTATTGAATATTCGAATGTTGTCTTTCCTTTAAGCCGATTTTCATCTGAATTATTCAATGAGCTAAAAGAAAGCATCGCGGGCAGCATGATCATTGAGAATGACTTACTCATCATTAAACATCTTTATATAGAGCGTCGCATGACACCGCTCAATTTGTTTCTCCAAACTTGCAGCGAAAGCGATGCAAAACAAGTAATGCGAGACTACGGCTTTGCGTTGAAAGAAATGCTGTCAGCTAACATTTTTCCAGGTGATATGCTCTTAAAGAATTTTGGCGTGACTAAACACAAACGAGTCATTTTTTATGATTACGATGAAGTTCAGTATCTAACCGACATGAATTTTAGAACGTTACCAAAGCAAAGTGCAGAAGACTATCTCTCAACTTCCGATATTTCTGCTGCGCCACAAGATGTCTTTCCAGAACAGCTATGTACATTTGTTCTACCAGACCCTAAACTAAGGGCGTTGTTTCTTGATGCACACCCAGAGCTTGCTAGCGTTGAGTTTTGGCGGCAAGCACAACACGATATTCGCCACAAGGTGATGAAACACATCTATCCCTATCCTCCAGAGCAACGCTTTGATACTGGAGAGTTATAATGATAAAAAAGGAACGTTGTGAACATCAGTAAAATCGATTTAAATTTACTCGTTTACCTCGACACTCTGTTACGCGAGTGCAATGTGACACGGGCAGCAAACCAATTAAGTATTACTCAACCTGCCATGAGCAATGGCCTAAAGCGCTTAAGAAATCTGTTTAATGATCCTATTTTAGTTCGAACATCAGATGGCATGGTGCCGACTGAACGAGCACTTGAATTGCAACCCGTGATCCGTGGGATCTTGATGACGTTAGAAGAAACACTCGCGCCAAATCGAGAGTTTACGCCAGGGCAAAGTAAACGAGTATTTCGCATCATGGCTAGTGACTATGCCGCAAGTACCCTGGCACCTAAGTTATTAAACAAATTGCATGAAGAAGCACCCGATACGACACTGGATATCCTAACCCCTAGTGACGTTACGTTTCACGATGTAGAAAATGGTAAGGTCGATATGGCGATTAACCGTTTCGAAAATTTACCACAATCGTTTCATCATAAACGTATTTGGAAAGATAGTTTTTGTTGTCTTGTCAAAGCAAGTAATCCTATCATCCAACACTTTTCTCTAGATGCATATCTAAAAGCACGTCATATTTGGGTAAGTAAAACAGGCTTTGGTGTTGGTGTCGGCATGGATCCAGCCGATGTCCAAAAATTAGGCTGGGTTGATGAAGCGCTCGCTCATTTTGGGAAACATCGTAATATTGCAACGTTTACCCGTAATTACCACGTTGCCATTCATTTAGCAAAAGAGCAAAATTTGATTGCTACGCTTCCATCGAAAGCGGCCGACATTTACAAAGACGACCCTAATTTAGCAATTTTAGAGCCGCCATTTCCTATTCCTCCATTTGAGTTGGACATGATCTGGAGTCCATTGCTGCATCGAGATGCCAGTCATATATGGCTTAGACAAAAAATTGCCGAAGTCGCCGAAGAACTCAAATAAAATTAAACAACGCTCAATAAATTGCCGTTGAGCGTTGTGTGTTTTTTAAAATGCTAAAAACGGCCTAAAAGTTAGTCATCTCTTTAATATGATGAGCAAATTCACCAACCGGAAAATCCTCTTCGTTAGAGAGTACAATAACCACTCTATTTGGATTGAATTGTCTTAAAATGTGAGCACGAAAACCATCAATTGCGCCGCCATGTTGATAGCTCGTCGAGCCAATCTCACCTTTCGACACAAGCCAACCTAAAGCATACCCATTGTGACTTGCTAAATACAATTCGTTTGTGGAATTCACATTAATCAAGCTATGGTTAGTCAATGCTTTATGCCATTTATGAAGATCGAGGATAGTTGAGGATAGCGCCCCAGCTGCAAAAGCGATCGATGGATCCCAAATCGTTACTTTCTTCCCATCACCATAACCGACTGCATTTTCAAACATTCCATTGTCCACCAAGCCATATTCACTTTGGTGCATTTCAAGAGGTGTAAAAATATTGTCTTTTATAAACTGCTGGTAAGTCTGGCCACTCACCTTTTCAATAATAGCGCCTGCCAAAACATAGTTTGAATTTGAATACTCAAATTTTGTCCCAGGCTCAAAGCGAAGTGGTTCATTTTTAAATCGATCAATCAGTTGTAAAGGTGCTATTGATTGGTGCTTAAGTGAATCAAACCAACTTAAATTAGTATAATTCGCTATACCACTGGTCATATTCAATAATTGGCGAATCGAAATTTTATCACCACTCGGAAATGTGGGCAGGTAAAACGATAGCTTGTCATCGAGTGACAATATGCCCTGCTCTTGCAACATCAAAAGTGCAACAGCAGTAAATTGTTTAGTTACTGAACCTATCATAAACGTGGTATCTGGCGTATTTTCTCTTTTGTTTTCTCGATCCGCATAGCCAAATCCCTTTGCCATTATGATAACACCATCTTGCTCAATCAACACTGTGCCGCTAAACCCTTGCGAACTAATATATTGGTCAACTGTCTGCTTAGCTTTAGGTTTATCAATTTTTATTTCATTGCTACCGTCACAACCGGTCAGGAAGAATATGCCACCCAAGACAAGGCTTATTCCGAGTTTTCTTAATTGTTCCATACTTTTATCCGCAAACTGATTTAGAAACAAAAAGTATCAATAACGGACCGTCAATACTGTTGAAAAATGTTAAAAGATGTAGTTTGCCTAACGTGACGTACTACCATATTTGGTATAAAACAGATTGTGATTCGAAACGAATACCTTCGCCAACAAACACGTTACTCAATTTAGATTGGCGGCCAGGGATAATGTTGATTCATTTTATTTAATGACAAAAATGAAAAGAGCCTCAATGAGGCTCTTTATAGGCACAAAGACCAATTTTTATTTAAGTAAACAGGCCTTTATTCGTGCTATAGATGGGGTGTCTAATGGCAATGAGCAACTATTAACAAAGGCTAAAAGAGTTTGTTCCTTTGAAAATTCCCCACCAGAAAGTTTCTCTTCTAGCATTGCAACTTGGACTGCAACACGCGCCTCTTTGTCTTGCGCTGGTGACTCAATCTCATGCAATATTTCCAAGCGAAGCAATAGTTCGTGGGAGCTCAGTTCATCACTGACTTTCATTTTCCAATTCGATGGTAGCTCATCGGTTGCCAAAGCCTGAATTAATTCGTCGACATTGGCTTGCTCTGCTTCATTTCTGAATTTAGTAAGCTGAAGGTCAATATCGTCTAAAAGCGTTTTAACCTGAGTTTTGATTTCACGATGAACCGTCAACGCCTCTGTCGAAGCGCGCAATGCTTTGAATTCTGCATCAGTCGCCGCCACTTCAAACTGGTCTTTCAGCAAATTGAATTGCTCTGCCAATACTTGATTTTGCTGCGCTTGCTCACGCTTTTTCTCATCAAATAGCGCTTGACGATTTGCAAACACGCTATCATTAATCGCTCTAAACGCTTGCCACAACTTATGTTCTTGCTTCGCGCCAGCAAAGCCAATGTGTTGCCATTGTTGCTGGATCTGTTTTAAATTCTCGCATGCCTGTTGAATATTATCGTGTTCAGATTGTGCTTTTGCTGCCTCTAACAATTCGCTTTTTGCCTGAGCATTACGTGAATAATGAGCCTTTATTACTGCCCAAACTTTATCCTGCTCTGCTTTAAACTTGTTATTGAGCTTTTGATACGTATCAACGTCTACTTTGCCGGCATTTTTCCACTGCGATTTTAAACGATTGAGATCGCTTTCAAGTGTTTTCAAACAGCCTTCAGATTGCGCAGTCACTGCTAGCTGTTGAATTTGCAAAATGAGGTCTTTACGCTGCTCTGCAAATTCGCTGCGAAGCTGTTCTTGCTTTGCAAAAAACTCCCTACATGGCTCGAACGCTTTTTCAATAGCATGTTCAAATTGCTCTGCCTGTGTTTTCATTTCATCGCTTAACAGCGGTCCACACTCAGACCAACGTTGACGTAGTTGTTTAACACGGGTTGCTCGTTTTGCCGGATCAAGGTCACTGTCACCCAAAAGTGCTTCAACATCACTCAGAATTTCTTCCCGCTTCGGTGCAGTAGCGTATTTTTGCCAGTCTTCTAGGTCAGCAAGTTGTGCATCTAACTCTGATTTGATTGTCTCTAGTGATCCTTGATAGGTTGGTGTTAGTAATTCGAATGCATGTATAAACCCTTTAAACACACCAAATGCGACGTTGAATCGACCATTTTGGATCAATCGTTTGGTATCGAAGGCTTTCTTTTTAGCGGTACGCAGTAATTCATTTTGTGCCTCCACATGTGGCTTTATCGCTTCCTCGAACTGGCGTTTTCGCGTCGTGAATTCTGCGCTCAATTCACCGGCAAACGACTTAGGTAATACTCTCAATTCAGACTTAATCTGATACGCTATTTTATCAAATTCGTTGACCTGAACATCAAGCATATCTATAGACTCTGGCACTACTACCGCATCAAGCGCTTTTAATAATGAACGCACAGTTTGAATCTGGCTTGAAATGCGTGGGAATTGTTGGAGCTCATCTGCCATTTTATTGAGCTCACCGACCATTTCCGCTTTTTTATTTTCGCGAATTTCGGCCAACTTTAATTTGTCTAATAAAGACCGTAAATCAGATTGCACATTATGAATTACAGTCTCGTCAGCTAGATCGACAGTATTAGACGCGAGTTTCATTACGCGCTTAAAGTGCGCTTCACACTCTTGTTCTAACTCTGCTTTCGCTTGCTCTGCATCAAGTCGCTGTTGCTCTTCAACAAACTGCACCTTGAGTTTAGCAATATGGTTATTCAGCTTTTCACTTAAAACATCAAATTTTTGCTTAACTGCAGCTAATTCCGTTTCAGGCAACCATTTTAATTCTATCTGCTGCCAATCTGCTGTAAGTGTTGCAACGTCTTTCATTAGCTGCTCGTAGTCAAATTTTTCGCGTAGATAATTGAGTTTCGCTAATACTAACTTGACTTCTTGGCTGACTTTTTCTGGCATTTCTTGCGCGAAACGCAATGCTTCAATTTGCGATTCTAACACTAATTTAGGTTGTTCTTTTGCTGCTTTTATAACTTGTTTTTGCACAGCATATTGCTCAACCAAAGGTAATAGTAACATTTGTAGTTCTTCGCTTGCTTCTTTGAAAGCCTTTTCAATCAGTACCTTATCTGCAAGGCGCCGTAGCAATTTAACGCGAACGTCCAAGTTTTTATCTGACAAAGCGAGTTTTTCTAAGACTTTTTTAGCAGCAAACTTGTCTATGTATTCTGCTTTGATTTCTGTGTGTTGTGTGTCGACATCATGGATGACGTTACTCAATATTTGTTGTTCAGCAACTTCTTTTAGTGCATTGTCTTGCTTGAATGCATGCCACCAAAGTCCAATGTTATTTAATTTACCTAAAGCCTGTCTGCGTAATTCAGGGGCTACATCTTCTTTTGCCATGGTTGCTAAAATATGTTGGTCCTTTGCCACATCCAGTTTTTCAAGAGCTTGTGCACGGATCTGAGTTTTTGGATGTTTCCATTTCGGAGTAAATAGGTGCTTAAAGATCATTTTCACTAAACCTGGCAATTTCATTGTCCTGCGCAAACTCTTGTTGTAGTTCACGTTTCGATTTTTGAACCATTTCACCATTTTCATTAATCGTGAATTGTTCGTTTGATTTTGCAACCTTTGCTTGATACAGCATAACGAGTTGCACAGTTTGTTCTTTTTGCGCTTCACTTAGCGGCGTACCGTCTGGCCATTTACCTGTAGATGCACCATATTGCAGGCGCTGGAAAAGTTCAGGCGTAATGTTTTGTACTAAACTCTCAACGTTCATTTCACTTTTTCTTCTTTAAATAAACCAATATCGCACGGTTGACTAAGTACCAAACGCAACTCAACGAAATCACACCAATACATACTTGGTATTCGATTGTGCCTTTTTGAGGAGATTGATTATACAGATATAAGAATCCACCTAGGAATAGGATCAGTGCGAAGAATGAATGATTTAAAATCATCTGCTGCTTTTTTACACGGCTTTTAATCGCTAATCGGTGTCGTTGTTCATCATCAAGACCGCTCAACGAAATTTCGCAATGTGGACATGATTTGTATTTATCCGAAATTGATTTATTGCAGCTTGGGCATTGAACTATGGCCATACTTCACTCCAAATTAGTCAGCGGCAAACAAAAAGGGCGCCATCTAGGCGCCCATATTGTACTTGTTTTAAGACGGATTGTCTTTTTTGAATTTAACCCAATAGTCATCAATAGTTTGTTTCATTTCTTTGCGCAGCAACATAATGCCGAATAAGTTTGGCAGTGTCATCACGACAATAGCTACTGCTGCCAATTTCCAAACAAGCGTGGTATCCGCAAACGATGCCCAGAAAAAACCTGCAACATAAAACACTCGGTATGGCATCACTGAGCGACTACCTAGCAAATAGATCATCGCTCTGTCACCATAATAAGACCATGCAATTGCTGTCGAAAAGGCAAATAATAATAAACCAATCGAAACAATGTATTGTCCAAAGTCACCAAAGAAACCACGTTGGAATGCTTTTGTCGTCAGCTCTGCCGAGTGCACTAACGATTTTCCTTTAATGCTAACACTCGGATCAACTGGCAAACCGTCTTTAATGGAAACAACCCCGGTGTATACGTGACGCTCAGTAATACCAAAACGAATATCTTCACCAATAGAACGAGAATGGATAATCGTAAAGTCTTTATTCACTGCCTTACCTTGAATGACATTAATATCACCAGTATACGGTGTAACATCGCTTGGTTTACCGTTTAAATACTTGTAAAGCGCTTCCCTGTCTTGTTCTTGATCATCTGAATAGTTGCCTTTTACAATCATCATGGATGAGCGTTCAAAGTGAGTCTCAAATTTTTCAGTCCAAACACCAGATGACAAGATCACAAGGCCGGTTAACGTACAGATAATAATGGTATCAATGAACGGCTCTAAAATCGAAACCATACCTTCAGATACAGGTTCATCTGCCTTTGCAGAAGCGTGGGCAATCGGTGCAGAACCTTGACCTGCTTCGTTTGAAAATAATCCACGGTTTACACCACGGTTAAACGCGTAAGCAAAAGACGCACCAAGGAATCCACCTGCTGCAGCCGATCCAGTAAATGCATCGGTAAATACAGAAAGAAAAGATGGGATAATGTTTTCAACATTATAAAAAATAACACCAAGCGCACCAACAATGTATATTGCAGCCATTAAAGGAACGACTCTAGATGTGATAGCGGCTATACGCTTAATACCACCTAATATAACTAAACCAAGCAATACAGATAGCACTGCACCTGTAGCCATTGGTGCAAATCCAAACGTTGCCTCCATACCCTGAGCAATGTTATTGATCTGCGGCAAACTGCCTGTGCCAAATGAAGAAATCACTGTAGCGATGGCAAATAAAACAGCTAACCACTTCATGTTAAGGCGTCTATCCATGTAATACATTGGACCACCCGCCATTGAACCATCGTCGGTTTTAACTCGATATTTATGAGATAGCGTTACTTCAACAAATTTTGTGGTCATACCAAAAAATGCCGTCATCCACATCCAAAATAGGGCAGCCGGACCACCGATAGAAATCGCCAGTGCAACACCGCCTATATTACCTGTTCCGACCGTGCCTGAAAGTGCGGTAGACAGTGCTTGAAAGTGAGTCGTATCACCTTCATGGCCTTTTTTATCGTATTTACCAGACACAACACGAATTGCGTGTTTGAAATAACGAATTTGTGGGAATTTTAGGTAAATGGTAAAAAACAAACCTACACCTAATAATACATAAGGAAACCAAGCAGCTCCCCCGAGTAGACTATCTAAATAGTCTAGAAAATTTCCTAATGCGTCCACGATTCATCCTCTTATTATAATTACCCTAACCAATACGCTGTGGAAATGGCTCTTATTGGTTATTCGACTTTGTTTTTATCTTTTATTCTTAAGCACATTAAAAAGCGGCATCTTTCGATGCCGCATAATCTAACTATCTTAATTTTTCGACCACGTTTAATACCGCAGCGAGCATGTCCTGACCAAACTGATATGAACGTCGGTCTGACCAACCAAAATAGCTGTCTGGTAAATTAGCGTTGTCTTTAAACGGCATTTCTACTGTATAAGACAACGCATTGAAAGCTTCGCCTACCGCACACGACGCCACGGTCATGTTTGCTTTTCCTGGCTCATCTTTCGGGTAGCCATACTCATCTTGAAACTCTGGAGTGATGGTCAACAACGCTTGCTTAAACTCAGTTTCGAGTTTTGCCAATCTGTCACTGTAACTAGGAATACCTTCACTTCCGGCGACAAAATTATAAGGTAGCGCTTCATCCCCGTGAATATCTAAGAACATATCCAGACCCACTTCATGCATCTTATTCAATACATGAAAGACTTCTGGGCTTTTTTCAAGCGTTGGCGTTTTCCATTCTCGGTTTAAATTAACACCAATTGCATTCGTTCTCAAATGGCCACGAGCACCGCCATCTGGATTCATGTTTGGCACAATGTAGAACGTCGCTTTCGATAATAATGCAGCTGCGTGAGGGTCTTCATCGTCTAACAGTTTATGCAATACGCCTTCGATAAACCATTCCGCCATGGTTTCACCTGGATGTTGACGTCCTATAATCCAGATGTTTTTCTTTTCACTTGAAGGTTCACCTACACGGATCAACGAAATATCACGCCCATCGAGTGTTTCACCAAGTGTTTCAATATCAACTGAATCATAGCTTTGTGCAAAAGCAAGTAAGTCTAAATGACGTTCATAACTGTATGGTGCAAAATACGCGAAATACATTTGCTTGTGTTCTGGTTCAACGTCAATGATCAGTGAACCATTTTCGTATTTACTTGGTACTCTGAACCAAGTTTGACGATCATAAGAAGCAACCGCATCGTAACCCTCCCACCCTTCTGGGTAAGCCGACTTTTCTAAACCATTTATATGTAAGCGATGGCCTAAAAATGGTGTTGATTCAAGTCGAAAATGAAACCATTGGAAAAATTCTGAACCGTTATCAGGATTGATTTCGAGTTGAATATCGAGTGGCTCGTTAATCGCAAGCACCTTGATATTTCCGCTGTCGAAATTGCTCGTAATTTTCATTGTTTTACCCTAAGTCTTTTCCTTTCAAAAAGACAAAATTGTTATAGGTTGTTAGCCAAGTGTATATCTTGGAGAAATCGTAACACAGCAGCCAAAATTCAAAAACTAGTTAAAAGCAAAAAAGCCAGCAAATGCTGGCTTTTTGAGATAATTCGCTTAGCGAGGCAAACTTGGGAACGCGACCTCTGCCATATCGTGCATAACGCGAACAACTTGGCAGCTATAACCAAACTCATTATCGTACCATACATAAAGCACAACGCGATCGCCATCTACAATCGTCGCTTGAGAATCAACTACACCCGCATAACGACTCCCTACTAAGTCACTTGAAACGATCTCAGTAGAAGCAGTGTAATCAATTTGGTCACGCAAGCTTGAATAAAGTGCCGTGTCACGTAAAAACTCGTTCAGTTCTTCACGAGTTGTCGCCGTATTCAAGTTCAAGTTGATAATAGCCATTGACACATTTGGTGTCGGCACGCGAATAGCGTTACCAGTTAACTTGCCGGCAAGCTCAGGAAGTGCTTTTGCTACCGCTTTAGCAGCACCAGTTTCCGTGATAACCATGTTAAGCGCTGCAGCACGACCACGACGGTCTGCTTTGTGGTAGTTATCAATTAAGTTCTGGTCGTTCGTGTACGAGTGCACCGTTTCAACGTGACCATTTTTAATGCCAAACTTATCATTCACCGCTTTTAATACTGGTGTGATCGCATTTGTAGTGCAGCTTGCTGCTGAAACAATTTTATCTTCCGTTAAGATAGATTTGTTGTTTACACCATAAACTACATTCTTAATGTCGCCCTTTGCAGGTGCTGTAAGCAACACTTTTGATGCGCCTTTCGATTTTAAATGTAAACCAAGACCAGCTTCGTCTTTCCAAATACCTGTGTTGTCTACGATAAGCGCATTTTCGATTCCGTATTGCGTGTAATCGATTTCGTCAGGTGAGTTTGCGTAAATAACTTGGATGTACGCACCGTTAGCTTTAATTGCATTACGTTCATTATCAACGGTAATTGAACCATTGAATGGACCATGGATCGAGTCGCGACGAAGTAAACTAGCACGCTTCTCTAGGTCACCGTCTCGTCCACCACGAACGACGATCGCGCGTAAACGTAAATCAGCATGTGCGCCGCCGCGTTCAATGAGCAAACGCGCCAATAGACGACCGATACGACCAAAACCATACAACACAACATCACGTGGTTGACTGCTATTGTCTTTGTCTAGCAGCTCTGCAAGTTCATCAGTCAAATAAGCTTCAACTGAACGGCCTTCACCTGCATTTTTATAAATATAAGCGTATGCCAATTTACCTAAATCAATGCGTGCAGGGGCTAATTTCATTTTTGTAAGCGCTTCTAAAAATGGGAAGCTTTCACGTAAACGAAGTTTGCTTGCTTCAAAACGGGCTACTGTTTTATGTGCTTTAATTACATCAATTGCACTAGCAGAGACTAATGGACGGCCATAGATAGCAACTTCAATGCCTGAATTGCGATATAAACGACCAATAATTGGTAGCATGCTTTCAGCATAGTCTTGGCGCTCTTGCCAGCTGTTTTGGTATTCTTGCTCGTGAGATAAGGTCATGTTTTTTTTGCCTAATAAACAATTTTCTTTGAACGGATAGCCTCTTCGGATCTGAAGGAGGCAGCGCTATTTTAATAGAAACCCGTGCATTTCTCCACTGTTACAATATAAAACCTTAAGCTAGAATAAAGTCGTAGACTGACATGAGGGTAAAAAATGACAATAAAAAGAGCCGCTATTTTGAGTTGCTTATTACTAACAGGATGTGAAGAGCCTCTGACTTTAAACAGTATTTGCGAATCCACCCCACACATGTGTAGTGATTTAAACCAAGATAGTCACTGTAAAGAAGAGCGTGCGGAGGTTATTTTTGCGCGTTATTACGAATATAAAAAACCAACTGAAGAAAACAAATATACTTTACTTAAAAACTTTGAAAGTTACGGTAAGTGTATTTCGCTTGCTGCTCAAATTGAACACATAAAGCTCAAAGAAAAAACCACTTCTCGCGTAGAGGGACAATTAACTGCGCAAAAAGAAATGTATCGATTATATCAAGATACTAAAGGCACCACTCATCCAGGCCTGTTGTACTTCCATTGGTCGCGCCAAAACGACGAAGAGGCGCTAACCAAACTCTTACAAATGGAAGAAACCGACAAAGTTAAGAAAAATAAAGAGATGCAATTGTTCTTAGCCTCGTACTACGCCAAAGTTGACGTAGATAAAACCATTAACATTTTGTATAACGTCTTAGAGTTAAATAAAGCAGGTGAACAACCTCCGGTTGAAGTCTATGCCACGCTTGTTAGTTTGTATTACAAACAAGATAAATTTAAGCACGCTTATACCTTTGCCCGTGTTGCTCAGCTTTCAGGGTTTAATGACATTGAAATTTTACCGATAAAACACCAGTTAACCAGTCAAGGTAAAGACCTCAGCCCATTAGACGATTTGGCACAAAAAACGTACGACAGTATTCAAGGCGGTGAGTTTATTTCACCAAGAGGTATTTAACAGCCATTTGACACATTTATGGGGTATAGACTTCTCAACGAAACAAAAAGGCAGCTTGCGCTGCCTTTTCCGTTATTGCTTGCTGGTTCCCACTTCAACTCGTGTTTTCAGCTTTTGTCCTGGTCTGAACGTGACAACACGACGTGCCGAAATTGGAATATCTTCACCCGTTTTAGGGTTTCGTCCAGGTCGCTCTTTTTTGTCACGGAGATCAAAATTACCAAAGCCAGAGAGCTTGACTTGCTCGCCCTTCTCTAGCGCTGAGCGGATTTCTTCAAAAAACGCTTCAACTAAGTCTTTGGCATCCTTTTTATTAATCCCCAACTTTTCAAATAGGTGTTCAGCTATGTCGGCTTTAGTAAGCGCCATATCTAGTCCCTCAACGATGCATTAAATTGTTTAGCCAATTCGGCTACCACGTTGTCAACAACCAGATTGATGTCTTTCTCTTCGAGCGTTCTATCAACTGCTTGTAGTGTAAGGGCAATGGCTAAACTCTTAAAATTCGGCTCAATACCTTTACCCTTGTACACATCGAACAAGTTTAGGTCAACTAATTGATTTCCGCCAACTTTCTCAATGCAATTTAAAATATCGCCTATTTTTACGTCATCTGCAACTAAAATAGCAATATCGCGTCGATTTGATGGAAATTTAGACAACTTTGCCACTTCTGGAATATGACGATTACTCAGAGCCGAGACTTCAATTTCAAATACATATGCCGTTTGGTTCAAATCAAGGCTTTTTTGAAGTTGTGGATGTAATGCACCAATAAAGCCTACTTTACGATCGTTTAAATAAATCGCCGCAGATTGCCCTGGGTGAAGCCCATCGCTCGCTTGCGCTTTAAAGCGAAATTTCTTTGCATTATTCGTTAGTGCTAATAACGCTTCAACATCACCTTTTACATCAAAGAAATCTACTGGTTTAGAGGTGACAGACCAATGCTCGGTATGTGTATTACCGTAAGCTATACCACCTAATACAGCAACTTGTTCAACTCCATTCTCAGCTTTTTCGTTTTTCAAAAACTTTAAGCCATGTTCAAACAAGCGAATTCTATTTTGTTGGCGGTTTTGGTTATAAACAACCGCACTAACTAAACCTGGCATTAAACTCACACGCATCGCTGACATTTCAACCGAAATTGGGTGAGGTAATACTAACGCATCACTTTCTGGATGAAGTTGTTGTTGTACTTTGGGATCGACAAAACTATACGTGATGGCTTCTTGATAGCCACGAGCAACTAACGCATGTCGAAGCGACTTAACACTTAAACTTGCTTCTTTGTGTTGGCTCATTTTTAAAGACGCTGTTGGTGCAATATTTGGGATATTGTTATAACCAAATACACGGGCAACTTCTTCAATCAAATCTTCTTCAATACTGATATCAAAACGATAGCTCGGTACTAGCGCACTCCATGTATCATTTTCAAACGTAACCTCTAAACCAAGGCGAGTTAATATATCAGATACTTTAGCATTATCTATGTGATAGCCAACTACACGGTCCAAACGTTCACGACGCAGCGTGACCTGTGTTTGTTTCGGAAGGTCTGCCTCAGAGACAGCCTCAATAATTGGACCTGGTTGACCTCCTGCGATGTCGATCAACAATGCCGTTGCACGTTCCATTGCATCGCGCTGCAATTGATAATCTACACCACGTTCATAACGATGCGAGGCGTCAGTATGCAAACCATAACCACGAGCCTGTCCAGCAATCGCTAATGGATTAAAAAACGCACTTTCGAGCAATACATCGGTTGTGCCTTCTTTTACTCCAGATGCTTCACCGCCAAAAATACCGGCAATTGCAAGCGCTTTGTTATGGTCTGCAATCACAAGCGTTGATGACTTAAGCTTCGCAGTATTACCGTCTAATAATACAAGCTCTTCATCTTCATGAGCATTACGAACCTTAATACCACCTTCGATTGCATTCAAATCAAACGCATGCATTGGGTGACCTAGCTCAAGCAATACATAATTCGTTACGTCTACCACAGGATCAATCGAGCGGATCCCAGAACGTCGTAATTTTTCTACCATCCAAAGCGGTGTAACGGCATCAAGATTAATGCCTTTGACTACTCGACCTAAATAACGTGGACAAGCTTGCGAATTCACTAATTCAATCGAAATAGTATCGTGAATTGCAGCAGCAACCGCAGGAATCTCAATTTCATTGACATCAATGCTATTTAATACACCAACTTCTCGAGCTAACCCTTTAATTCCTAGACAGTCGCTACGGTTTGGAGTTAAATCGACATCAATTGTCACATCATTTAACGCGAAGTATTCGCGAATATCTGTACCGATTGGTGCGTCTTGTGGAAGCTCAATAATACCATCTGAGTTCTCAGACATACCTAATTCTTCAAACGCACAAAGCATCCCGTGCGAAGGTTGACCACGCAATTTCGCTTTCTTGATTTTAAAATCACCCGGGAGGATTGCACCAACTTTCGCAACTACAACTTTTAAACCTTGACGACAGTTTGCGGCACCACAGACAATATCTAAAAGTTCGTGGTCACCTACATCCACTTTTGTAACGCGTAGTTTATCCGCGTCTGGATGTTGACCACATTCTATGACTTCACCAATCACAACACCTGAAAACTCGCCTGCTACTGGCTCTAAACCATCGACTTCAAGACCAGCCATTGAGAGCTGTTCAGAGAGCGTATGCGTGTCGATTGCAGGATTTACCCATTCACGTAGCCACTTTTCACTAAATTTCATTGTTCACGTCACTCTTATCTGAATTGGTTTAGGAATTTCAAATCGTTTTCGAAGAAAGCGCGCAAATCGGTCACGCCATAACGAAGCATGGTTAGTCGCTCTACGCCCATTCCAAACGCAAAGCCGGTATACTGCTCAGGGTCGATACCAACAGAGCGAAGTACATTTGGGTGTACCATGCCACAACCTAAGACTTCTAACCATTTACCGTTTTTCCCCATAACGTCTACTTCTGCCGAAGGTTCTGTAAATGGGAAGTAAGACGGACGAAAACGGATTTCCATGTCTTCTTCAAAGAAGTTACGCAAGAAGTCATGAAGAATGCCTTTGAGCTCCGTGAAACTTACATTTTTATCCACCATTAAACCTTCTACCTGGTGGAACATTGGCGTATGAGTTTGGTCGTAGTCGTTACGATAAACACGCCCAGGCGAAATAATACGTAAAGGCGGTTGTTCTGTTTCCATGGTGCGAATTTGCACACCACTCGTTTGCGTACGCAAGACCAATTTCGGATTAAAATAAAACGTATCGTGATCTGCTCGCGCGGGATGATGCTCAGGAATGTTTAATGCGTCAAAGTTATGGAAATCGTCTTCAACTTCAGGACCAGACTTTACTTCGAAACCTAATTCACCAAAAAAGGATTCTATTCGTTCAATGGTGCGCGTCACTGGATGAATACCACCTGCAGGCATAACACGACCTGGTAAAGTAACATCTATCGTTTCAGCAGCGAGTTTGGCTTCAAGTGCTTTTGCATTAAGTGCTTCGCGTTTTTCGTTTATAGCAGCTTGGACTTGCTCTTTTGCTTGGTTAATAACTTGGCCCGCGGTTTTTCGCTCTTCTGGTGCCAAACTTCCTAGCGTTTTCAACTGCTCGGTGATTTCACCTTTTTTACCAAGGTATTTAACCCTTGCGTCTTCTAAATGCGCAATTTCACTGGCTGCATCAATCGCTGCTAACGCCTGCGCTAAAATCGTCTCTAAGCTCATTTTAAACCTGATCTTTTGATTGTTGCCACACCGTAACCCTAATGCCTATACCCTAGAGGCATTAGGTGTTTCTAGATTGAACTAAAAAACATTATTCGGGCATAGCATGAAAACATGCCATTAAATAAACGCTTATAATACCCGAAATGAAGGTAAATAGGCTAGCGCCATAAACTTGTATTTGCTAAATATTTAACGCTAAATACCCAATGTCGACTTAATGAATGGTATCGTGAGTTTTCGTTGTGCAGCCATCGACGCATGGTCAAGTTTATCAAGCACATCAAGAAGTGCTCGCATATCGCGACTTAAACGAGTTAATAAAAATCGGGAACAATCATCGCTCAACTCTAACCCTCTCATCTTCGCTCGACGCACGAGTGCTTCAGCTTTATCATCGTCACTCATTGAACGAATTTGAAACGTTGTTCCCCACGTTAAGCGTGATTCTAAGTCAGGTAGAGATAAGTTCAACATATTGGGTAATAAATCCGCCGCGACTACGAGTAACTTTCCGGCTTCATTAACACGATTAAAAAAGTTAAAAAGGGATTTTTCCCACGCTGCATTGCCGGCTATCAATTGTAAATCATCAATACAGATGACATCTAAAGTTTCGAGCCCATCAAGCATCTCCGGTCCGTAATCTAGTACTTCCCTTAATGAAAGTAACATTGTAGATAGCCCTAACTCTTGGGCATAAACGCATGTTGCATAGAGTAGATGTGACTTTCCTGAATCGGCCAAACCACATAAATAAGTGAACTGAAATTGGCTTTCGCGCTTTACGAAACTTGCTTTTAAGTGATTCACTTCAAGAGATTGTTCACCACCAAAATAGGACGAAAAGGTTTCATCGTCTGGCAAAGTCACCGGCAATGCCATTTGCATAGGCTCCATTACTGGTCTACCCATTCGTAAATCAAATCCGTTTCATTATCTACATGATAAAATACACTAGGATCAATATACACCCGTAATGTCTGTTCTAACGATAACGCTTTTTTCAAATCTGAAATCGAATTGACGTGAGCAATATCGAATTCAACAACATCGCCTTTTCGAGAAAAGACATCCACGTCTTTTATAGAACTGATTGTTTGTAAACGCCGTTTAATTCGTTCAACTTGTTCAAACGTAACAAGCTTGCGAACCGTTAAGCGACTTGTTGTTCTAGTGGCTTGAGCGGAGTTTTCAATAGAGAACTCTTGCAAAAGTGACTTCGCTAAGCTTTCGACCATTTGACTTATGATAACTTGTTGATCACCCACTAGTTGCTGTGCTTCAAAATTTTGTGCATCTGTCTGTCTCCACTCCAACATCCAGCTGCTGCTTGCCGGCTGTTGAAACACACGCGCGGTAATAACTCGCTCTGCGCCGTATCGTTTTGAGGCTGTTTCAACTTGTGCTGAAAAATTGCCCCACACTTCAGTCACCCCAACTTGCATGCGATCTTCCAGATCGAGTAAGGGTACTAAGATAGGTAAACCCCATTCTGCTGCTTTGTCGTAAATTAATCGTTCTAGCTGAGGGTAACTTTCGCGTGTAATAAAATCTCTGTTGTTATTATCTTCAATAACCATCCAAAGCACGATTTGGGGACGACGATTGCCCCAGAAGGGCCAATTGGCTTTCCTGACTAACTCATTTACCTTTTGCTCTTCAAATAAAAATCGGGCTGCAACCCCACCTTCTGGATAATCAACGTATTCGTATTTTTTAAGGTAAAAGCTGTAGTCTCGCAGCGCCTGCTTTACAAGCGGATGAGAATCAACGTTTTCTAATCCTGTGAGCTTTTTTATAACGTGTACGAATGCTTGTTGCCCTGCATCAATTCGAGCTTGTCGGGATTTATCAGCAACGGAGATACTGCTTTGATAAAGATCGGCCATTTCTACCGCCCAATTCGCGGTAGAAAAAATAAATAAAGAGAAAAACGTGATGAGTCTTAGTAACATAAGTTGTTTCAATGACGATGTATAACGATGATCCTAAAACAAACTGAACCAAATGAAAACAGTAATTTAATAGGCCTTACCGAACAGTATTTTTATGTGGGCATATCAAACGCTTTTTAAAGAATTGAATGCCTCGCTCTAAGTTTAACTACGCTTAATCCACCACCGATTGATTTTTTCCCCTTGACTTAGCTTCATATAAATTAACGTCGGCTTGAACAAGCATACCTTCAGCATTAAAAAGCGTTTTACGATTCGATGTTACGCCGATACTCGCACCAAGTGTCACTTCCTGATTACAGGATAAAAGCATAGGTTTGCGGATTGTCGATAAAATTCGCTCTACTAACTGATTAAGTTCACTGTCATTTAACCCTTCATCTATTAATACAACAAACTCATCACCTCCTAGCCTAGATACGGTGTCGTAATCTCGAACGCTTTTTACTAAGCGTTTAGCCACTTCTACGAGTACCTCATCGCCACTATGATGGCCATAGTTATCATTTACTGGTTTAAAATCATCCAAATCAATGTAAATAACATGTATTTCGACTTCTGTTCGAGTTGACTTAGCGGATAGACGCTCTAATTCTCGAAACAAATATTTACGATTTGCAAGTCCGGTTAGGCTATCGTGCAAACTTTCAAACTCTAATTTTTGTTGCAATGATTCACTTTTTTTCATCTCCATTCGCAACTCAGCAAGGCTTTTCTGTAATTCATGAGTACGTTCTTGCACGCGTTCTTCTAATTGCTTTTGGTAGGACTGCAATGACTCATTGGCTTCAACTAACGCTTGTTGAATATTAAATGCGTCTAAAGCGGATGAAATTACATGGCTAATCGCGTAAAGCACATCAATAATTACACCTGAATATTCATCTTCTTTGCGATAGGACTGGATAATAAAGGCCCCCATGAAGTGATTACGATTGATAAGGGGAAAGCACAACCATTGTTTTGGAACAGTACCAAGTACCTTTACGGACCCTTCTTGCATTAACTGATTGATTTGTGACTCATTATAATTACATACCTGCTGACAATTTAATGCATAAGCGGTGAGCGATTTACCAATTTCATCGACTGGCACATCATCGAGCTCTTCAGCACGAATATCATCTTTAACATCGTGAAAGTAAGGAAAAGACAATCGACCATTTTCCTTAAATAGAACAACGTAAAAATTATCTGCGTAGGTGATGTTTTGTAATATACAATGGATGTCTAATAAAAACCGCTGTATTGAATCGCTCGTATTTAAACAAGCGACTATGTGAGTGACGCTATCAATAACCTGATCATTTTTAAACATATCAATTAACAAGCTCCTGCGTTATCTGTTAAGTAAAGCGCAGAATTGATAAATGGCAAACTGATTTTCAAACTCATTGGAATTACATAAAAACCCGTAGATCTTGAATTGGTGAGGACATAAAATATCTACAATCAATATTGTAATTCTGTACTTATCGTTACATTAAACAATACGGGCCCAATTAAAAGAGTATAAAATGAAATATCTACACACCATGGTTCGCGTCAAAGACTTAAATGCATCTCTGGCATTTTATTGTGATTTACTCGGCCTAGAAGTCGTAAAACAAAAAGAGTATGAAACAGGACGTTTTACATTGGTTTATTTAGCAGCCCCAGCACAAAAAGAAGAAGCGTTGCAAAGTGGCGCACCTACACTTGAACTAACGTATAACTGGGAAACTGAAAACTATACAGGTGGGCGCAACTTTGGTCATTTAGCCTTCGAAGTTGAGAATATCTACGCGCTATGTCAAAAACTACAAAACGCTGGTATTACCCTAAATCGCCCTCCAAGAGACGGACATATGGCGTTTGTGCGCTCACCCGATGGGATCTCTATCGAGTTATTACAAAAAGGCCAACCACGTGAGCCACAGGAGCCGTGGAAATCAATGCCAAATACTGGGCACTGGTGATGTAAAAACGAACTCGATTGCGAGTGACTATTTTCAAAACAGTCTATTCGATATACATTGCAACCAACTGTGAAAGTTCTGCTTGCACAGTTGGCTTTGCAAGTAACGATTCGACAACCATAAAACTTTCACTTCGCAAAGGTAACGCCATAATATGTCGCGTAAACCGGTCATGTGGTAGTTCAGAAATATGAAATACCCCCTTCCAATCATTTTGCCTCTCCAAATAACGACGTGTTTTTCGACTCACTATTGCAGTGTCTAATCGCCCTTTTAGCACCATCTCTAAGAGCTGTAACTCTTCATTTGTATTGACGCGCTCTAGCTTTTCCTCTTGGGCAAGTTCGTCTACCCCAAAATAACGATATCCCAAAATTCCCCCGACTGTTTTGCCAATCAGTGTAGCCCGCCCTTCATATTCGAAGGGTTTATTCTTATTCGAGACAAAATCATCCACATCTTCTACTAACGAATTAGTCCAAAGGTACTTTTGCCGATTTACATCGCCGAACCAAATAGGGTTTACACCAAGTACTAAGCCATCTAGTTGATTATCTTCAATGAGTTTATCTAAACGCTTACGGGGTAAATAGTGAGTTATAAATTGAACCGAATCCTGATGACGATTGAATAACGCAGCAATATCGTAATAAAGCCCTTGCTCTTCAGTTAGGTCGATAATATAAGGCGCTTTTAAATGATAAACATATAAGGTTACTGCGGGCCTCCCATGTGCCATAAACGCACACAAAACTATAAGCCCAAGTACAGTTGCGAAGATACGCGCCATAATTCCTTCAAATTCTACTTTGTAATCACTTTTAAAGCTTTTGCCAGATACTACGGTAAGTCAAGTTCAAGGATTTTTACATGGCTTGGTTGCTATGCGATACTGGCATCTAAATCTATCTAAGAGTCAATTTACGCTCATAGTTGCAACAAGTAAACAGGTCAAATGAATAACGACAATCAAGCAACATATTACTGGTATGACTTTGAATCTTTTGGAGCTAATCCACAAAAAGATCGCCCTAGTCAATTTGCCGGTGTTCGAACTGATGCTAACTTTAATATTATCGGTGAGCCGCTTATCATTTATTGCAGACAAGCTCCCGACTACCTGCCACATCCAGAAGCTTGTTTAATTACAGGAATAACGCCTCAGCTAGCGAACCGTAAAGGGCTTATTGAAGCCGAGTTTATGCAGCGAATCCATGAAGAGTTTAGCAAAGCAAATACTTGCGTGGTCGGCTACAACAATATTCGCTTCGATGATGAACTAACCCGCTATAGCCTTTATCGTAATTTTTACGACCCGTATGAGCGCGAGTGGCAAAATGGAAATAGTCGTTGGGATCTCATCGACGTTGTTCGAGCATGTTACGCATTGCGACCTGATGGGATGCAATGGCCGCTTAAAGACGATGGTTCACCGAGCTTTAAACTTGAGCAACTGACCGTGGCCAATGACATTGCTCATGGTCAAGCTCATGACGCCCTTAGTGACGTGCTCGCCACAATAGAATTAGCTAAAAAGTTAAAAGCTTGCCAACCAAAATTATTTGAGTTTTTCTTAAATCATCGCCATAAAAAAGCGCTTAGTAGCTTAATCGATGTGTTTAACATGACACCTCTGGTCCATACGTCTTCGAAAATCAATGCGTCCCAAGGTTGTACAACGTGGATAGCACCGATGAGTTTTCACCCGCAAAATAAAAATGCACTAATTACGTTTGATCTGACTCAAGACCCTTCACCACTTTTAACCTTGAGCGCTGATGAAATTCGTGAACGTATGTACACAAAACGAACAGAATTGAGCGAAGATGAAACGCCTATCGGTTTAAAGCTCGTTCACATCAACAAGTGCCCAATATTAGCACCGGCTAAAACGCTATTACCTGAAAATGCGAAGCGCTTAGAAATCGATCGAGAAGCGTGTTTAAGACATTTAGCAATTTTAAAATCTAACCCCAATTTACGCGAAAAAGTTTCCGAGGTGTATGCTGACAACCGCGCCTTTGAAGCGAGTACTAATGCCGACTATCAGTTATATCAAGGATTTGCGTCTAACGGCGATAAAGCCAAATTTTCCGTGATCCGCGATTGTTCTCCACAGCAACTCGGCTCACTAGACCTTCAATTTGACGATCCTCGTTACACGACTCTGTTATTTCGGTATCGCGCGAGAAATTGGCCAGAAACGTTATCACCTCAAGAACTTGAAAAATGGCGTAAGTACTGTCAAGACAAATTACTGAATGATTTAGATAACCCAAGTATTAATGCCAGTGATTTTATGCTTACTTTAGAAAATCTAGTCCATGAACACGAAGGGAATGAAAACAAGTTATCGATATTGAAAGCATTATATCATTACGCTCAAAGTCTTTAAGAATAAAGCCCTGTTCGAGCGACGAACAAGGCTTTATAAATTATTGTGGCTTAGCTTTGTGGTCATGCAACGCGTCAAGACGAGCTAATAGGCTTGAGGTATCAAATCGACCTCCTCCAATAGCTTGAACATCACTATAATACTGGTCAACCAATGATGTTAACGACAGCGATGCACCGTTACTTCTAGCCTCATCAAGCGCAATGCCCAAGTCTTTTCTCATCCAATCAACGGCAAATCCAAATTCATACTCGTTCGCGAGCATCGTCTTATATCGGTTTTCCATTTGCCAGGATCCTGCTGCGCCTTTCGATATAGTTTCAATCACTTTTTCCCCGTCAAGCCCTGCTTTTTTAGCAAAATGTAGCCCTTCCGCTAACCCCTGAACGACGCCTGCAATGCAGATTTGATTAACCATTTTACAGAGCTGCCCAGAACCAACTGGACCGAGCAATTGACTAAATCGAGAAAATGCATTCATAATCGGCTGTGCTTTTTCAAAAACGTTAGGCTCCCCACCAACCATTACGGTTAACAGACCATTCTCTGCGCCTGCTTGACCACCAGAAACCGGGGCATCTAAGAATTCAACTTTCAATGCTTTTGCCTTATTCGAGATTTCTCTGGCAACTTTTGCTGATGTTGTCGTATGGTCAACTAAAATAGCCCCCGCCTTCATACCGGCTAGTATACCTTCATCACCATAAGCCACTTCGCGCAGATCATCATCATTACCAACACAAACAAAAACGAACTCGGCGTCTTTTACTGCTTCTTTTGGCGTTTTTGCAAACTTACCTTGATATTGTTGCTGCCATCGCTTTGCTTTTTCAATCGTGCGATTGTATACGGTGACTTCACAGCCCGACTTTTGTAAATGCCCTGCCATTGGGTATCCCATAACCCCTAAACCGATAAACGCCACTTTCGCTGACATATTTTTGTCCTATTTCGTTGGTAAACTTACTCTACGCCGTTTTTATACCCAAGGTTTCTGGGTATCGCAAATAAAAAAGTCATGAAATCATGTTGTCTCGTTCTAAATAAAGGAAGGTAAGGCTGATGGATAATATTTATCGCTATAGTGTGCAATTGCTAGATGGAGAAACCTTACCACTCAAACTGCTCTCTGGTAGACCAATTCTCTTAGTGAATATTGCAAGTAAATGCAGTTTCGCCTCGCAACTGACTGCGTTAGAACGTTTGTATCAAAAGTATCGCAACAGAGGGTTTGAAATTATTGCCTTTCCTTGTAACCAATTCGGTAAAAATGAACCGTTAGAAGGAGAAATGCTTCGAGAGTTTTATCGGACCCAGACTAAGCTTAGTTTTGTTCTTGGTCAAAAAACATTAGTTAACGGTCCAGATGCACATCCTTTATTTAATTATCTGAAAATGAACACTCGAGGGATAGCGCAAAACCGCGCAATAAAGTGGAACTTTACTAAGTTTTTAGTAAACTCAGAAGGCGTGTTAGTATCTCGTTATGCACCAAGGACCAAACCGGAATCTCTCCACTGCGCCATAGAAGGTTTATTAGAAAATGAAAGTCGTACTCTTCAGTTCTCAAAGTTATGAAAAGCCATTTTTTAATGCAATGGCAAAAAAAAACGGTCAATTACAAATTACCTATTTTGATGAAAAATTAACGGCACAAACCGCGGCACTGGCACAAGGCTTTAATGCCGTGTGTGCGTTTGTTAATGATACCATTGATAAAGACGTATTATCTCAACTTGCTCAGCTTGGTATTAAGTGCGTAGCGCTGCGCTGTGCCGGGTTCAACAACGTCGATCTAGCCGCTGCAAAAGAACACAATATAACTGTTGTTAGAGTTCCTGCTTATAGTCCTGAAGCGGTTGCAGAGCATTGTATTGCATTAATACTGACGCTAAGCCGCAAAACCCATAAAGCCTATAATCGTGTCCGCGAGGATAACTTCGATTTAAACGGATTGCTCGGTTTTAATCTTCATAAAAAAACCGTTGGGGTGATTGGCTGCGGTAAAATCGGTCAAGCCTTCGTTAATATTCTAAATGGATTTGGAGCAAATGTGTTGGTCTGCGACCCTAATGTCGGTGAAGGCAACTACACTCAAGTCAATCTAGACATATTACTTGCCCAAAGCGACATAATTGCACTGCACTGTCCACTTACCGAAAGCACGCACCATCTTATCAATGATGCAGCATTCGCGAAAATGAAAGATGGCGTTATGCTAATTAATACAAGTAGAGGCGCATTGGTCGACACAAAAGCGTGTATTCAGGCACTGAAAAGTAAAAAGCTAGGTTATCTTGGACTCGACGTCTATGAACAAGAATCTGAATTATTTTTCCGTAATCACAATGGTGAAATAAACCAAGACGATGTATTTTCAAGACTCGTCAGTTTCCCCAATGTACTGGTGACTGGTCATCAAGGCTTTTTTACTCAAGAAGCACTGAATGAAATAGCCAAAGTCACCATCGACAACCTAGATGCTTGGTACAGAAATCGCCCATTAAAAAACCAAGTCTTTTAGGCTTGGTTTTTTGATGCGCTTTTGTCTGTATATACCCTATCAACTAAAAGATAACAGATTTAGGGCACCGCCAGTTAATTGTGTAAAAATACTATTTCACACCAAGTTCACGCAGACGTTCTTGTAAATAGCTATCTGCTGTATAACGTTCAGACAGCACAACATCCGGTCTTGGGTGCAAAAATAACGGCAGCGAAATCCGAGATTTCGTTGATGCTTTGCCTGTTGGATTGATCACGCGATGGATCGTAGAGGGGAAATAACCACCAGATGCTTCTTGCAACATATCACCAATATTAATGATGAGGTTACCAAAATCACATGGCACATCTAACCAACTGCCATCTTGACGCTGAACTTGCAAACCAGGCTCATTCGCAGCCGGTAATACCGTTAACAAGTTAATATCCCCGTGTGCAGCCGCTCGAATTGCACCCGGCTCTTCATCACCGGTCATTGGCGGGTAATGCAGCACTCGAAGTAAAGTTTGTTCAGAGTCTTTAATCATGTCTTTTAAATCGATCGAAAACTTTGCTCGCACTTCTACAGGTGCACACGCTTGTACCCAACTTAATAAAGTCGCTGCAAATTCATTAGCTAGTCGATAGTACTCTCGGATTTCTGCTTCTAATTTAGCCGGGACGCGACCTTTAGGGTAAACATGAAAATATTCTTTAATGTCTTTGATGGTAAAACCCTTGGCAACTTCTGAAACAGAAGGAGGAAAATAGCCATCTTGGGTTTCTTTGTTAAACAAAAAGTCCTGTTTTTCTTGAGAATTAAAAAAATCTTGCCAGTTTTTGTAGATAGATTCTACTAAAGACTTCGGAATTGGGTGATTTTTAAGTACACCAAACCCTGTATTACGCAAAGATTCAACGAATTCTTCTGCTGCATTCGGCGCTTGAAAGTCTACTGTAGGTAATTCTTGCATCTCTATATCTACCCATGAGTTGTTATGCGTGAGTTTAGTTTAGCAAAGACAAATTAATTCGTGATACCAAACTAATAAGGGAATAAAACGACACGAAAGCCAGTATGTTTATCACCACACTATTTCGCATCTAAAGTGGCATGAGGATAGAGAAAAGAACTAAATTTCATAAGGACATATGTCCGTTAAAGGGGTGGGTATAAAAGTCGAACCGAAGTCAAATTGATTTAGATCAACAGGTAAAATAACAAAGCTCTCTCCCCCGCTCAATACCATTGCTTTAAATTGAACAAGTTTGCCTATCTTAGCTATTTACGGTATATGGCAACACAAAAGACCACGTCAATCCGTGGTTAGAACTTGAAATAGTTAGACTCCCTTGCATACCAGACTTAATCAGATTTGCACAAATTGGCGCACTCAGCCCCATATGTCCGGCATTTCCGCGCTTTGTTGTGATAAATGGCGTGAGCATTTCTGCAACGTCAAGATCTTGAAGCCCTACTCCATTATCGCTGTAATTAACGTACAGATTATCATTCGATATGTACGCATTAATCGAAATGTGTAACGCTTCAACGTTTGCATGTACTAAACTGTTTTGTATTAGGTGATAGAGTGTCATCGATAATTTTTCTTCGTCAAGCCACAGCGCTTCATTCGGTAATGACAACGCAAGTTTATAAGGAGCAACTTGATTTAACTGTCTAATTTTATGCTCAACTTCAAGCAAAAGCGTGTTTAAGTTCACTAATGTAAGCACTGCTTGTGAATCAGCTAATGAAATAGAGCGAAGTGCTTCGACGCAATACTTCACCCGTGAAAGACCTCGTTGGACTAAGTATAAACTTTCTCTATGGCTCTTGTAAAAATCGCCAAGCTCTTCTGCACTCAGCGTCTTTTGTAAAAAGTGTTGCTCACTTTCATTTACTAACTCAGCAAGATAGCTGGTCGCTGTAATACTTGTGCCAAGCGGTGTATTCACCTCATGAGCAATCCCTATGATCATTTGCCGCATTCGAGCTGAAATAGCTTGTGAAAGCTCAAGTTGTTTCATTTCCAAAAGCGACAAGTGAGTTTTGACCCGAGCCATGACCTCTGCAGGCTTAAACGGCTTAGTAATGTAGTCAACTCCACCAGCTTCAAACGCTTCCACAATGTTATCGGTTTCACTCAGCGCGCTAACAAAAATAATTGGAATATCAGCGAATTGCTCATTTTGCTTAAGCATTGTGCATAATTCGATTCCCGACATTTCGGGCATTTTAATGTCTGTAATCACCAAATGTGGCGCACGATCATGAATGAGTTTCAATGCAATGCTTGCGCTTGTTGCGGCGCGAACTCGATGATTTGGCTGCTTTAAAATAAGTTGCAACATTTGCAAATTTTCAGGGACATCATCAACAATCAATATTTCACGCATCGCTCATTCCTCATAGAGTCAATCGGCAAAGACAGCACAAAAAATAAAGATACCGTATGTTCGCGTCATACGTGTTTAATCAAAGCAAGACTTGAGAAATATCCGCTAACGACTATGGTTATACCAATATGCTTCACTATGGGCTGAGAGTTAGTCGCAATCTCTTGGATGCTGGTGAAGTGCCCGAACGCTTGCTAAGAACGGGGCCTTACACTTTATATGCCGTTACGAAAAATCGCAGTACTGCTCGCGTGCAGTTTCTTAATTGTTTGCATTTGGGTTGTTTATCAATTAAAACAATCTTCAAAAAGCATAGACTTAAATCTAGCTAATTTCGACCATTCATTAAATGAGATAAGTATCTTTCGCGATGCTATATTAAAACAATTGAATTTAGCGACACTATCAATTCCGCAAAAAGAACTTCTTAACACACTCAAAGCCACTCACTTTCAAATTTCAAAATCGCAAAGTGAAAATTTTGAGTTTACATACTACCCGGATCTATTAGAAACAATTGTGCACATTGAAAAGAATTTGCATACTTCGACCTTTTACCCTAATAACCCCCTAGTACTAGTACAAGACTTGTCAAACTTGCATGCGGATGGCCAGCTTTGGCTAAAGCAACTAAGGCAAATAGAAACCAAACGAATAAACCAAAAGGTTGTTAACGTTCTTTTGTTCATCGGCGCACTATTTACTTTATGTCTTATCGGGCTTTATGTGGTGATTCGCCAAGATGCACGGAAACTTAAACGGTTTTTAGCCTCCATGAAAACGCAAAAACCGATTCCGAATATGTCGTCGACATTTCTATTGAATGAATTTCAAAATTTAGCGGACTCCTGTCACCAAGTTTTCAATGAATCGATTACCCAGCTTGAGAGTTCTTCGATTTTGGCACGATTAAATGAAAAATTGCGTAATGCTGGTAACCTGGATGCATTCAATGAACTGTGCCTTACTTTTCTAACTCAATCAATGAGCTTACCAGGGATTGCCATTATCATCGTTGATGGCGACAACAGCTATAAAATCAACAAAAAAATTGGCAAAGTTCCCTTGTTAAGTGATGAAAATCCAGTAATTAATTTAACGCTTAAGGACGGGGAACTCAAAACATTTAGCCCAAATTCCGAACCATTTGACGTGCATTACGATGATCAAACCATTACGCTTCGAATGATCTATGCATTGCCGCTTAAAAATGCCGAACGGACATTTGGTGTGTTATACGTACCTTCAATGCGGATTTTAAACCAAAATGAAATCTCGATTTTATCTCACGTCACGAAAGACTTAAGTTTAGCCATTGAAAGAAATGAAAACTCAATTCAACGTGAAAAAACTGAGCGAAAGCTAGCGCAACAGCTAGAGCTTACTAACTCAATGATCAACGCGATACCAAATCCCACTTATTATCGAAATTTAGACGATGAATTTATTGGTATAAACAAAGCATTTTTAGATTTCTTTGATCAATTCGAGATGGATATAAAAGGCGCTTCTTTCCAATCCGTTTATCCTAGTCATTCCGCACTGACAATCGAACATAAACAAAAAGAAATTCTCGCGACTGGGCAAGAGATACGTTACGAATTGCAGTTGCAAGACGGCCTGAGCAGAAATCGCGACATTGTTGTTTTTGAAGGCCCTTTTTTTGACAATGTAGGCAACATTCAAGGTATTGTTGGAATGTTCCTTGATGTGACTGAACATAACACATTGCAATCTGAATTAATCAATGCAAAAGAACAAGCCGATCGACTCACTAAAGTTAAAAGTGAATTTTTGGCCAATATGAGTCACGAAATACGCACCCCAATGAATGCAATTCTCGGCATGGCACATTTAGCATTAAAAACCAACCTCAATACAAAACAACATGATTACGTTAAAAAAATTAGCAATGCTGCTCAGCAACTGTTGTCGCTGATTAATGACATTCTTGATTTTTCTAAGATCGAAGCAGGAAAACTAACGTTAGAACATACCCCTTTTCAACTTACTGATGTACTTAACAATGTCAACGCTATTTTAGAAATTAGAGCATTAGAAAAAGACCTTAAACTCGTTTTCAACATCGATCCGGCTTTACCCCCTTATTTGATTGGTGATCCGCTTCGCCTGGGGCAAGTCTTAATAAACCTTGCAGGCAATGCCGTTAAATTTACTGATAGAGGTAACGTTACGATTAGTTTGCAAGTTCAGAGGCAAACAGACAATAACGTTTTGGTGCGATTTAGTGTCTCAGATACCGGTATAGGAATGAGTCAAGAACAGCAAAAAGCGCTGTTTCAATCATTTTCACAAGCAGACACCTCAATTTCCAGAAAATACGGAGGGACGGGACTAGGTTTAACCATTTCTCAACAAATCGTGCGGTTAATGGGTGCTGAAATTTACGTTGAAAGCACACTCGGTCAAGGGTCGGAATTTTCCTTTTGTATCGAGCTTGATTGCACCAAAGCGCCACAGGAAGCTCAGAGCAATTATACTTTTGATGAAACAATCAATGTGCTCGTTCTCGATGACAATCTTCAAGCGTTAACTATAACCGATGACCAACTTCGTAGTATGGGCGCAACGGTGTACGCAACAACGGATCCGCTAGAAGCGCAAAAGCTGCTCAGAGAAAACTCCATTGATGTGGCTTTTATTGATTGGAAACTCAGAGAGACAAATGGCATTGAGTTCATCAAACAAAATCAAAATTCAACTAATTCAACTAATTCAACTAATTCAACTAATTCAACACATTATGTGTTAATAACTGCCTATGGCCGTGAACTTGTTTTAAATACCAAAGAGCGAGAAATGATTGAATGTGTCATTTATAAACCAACTACAGCTTCTTTTCTTTACGATGCGATTATCAGCTGCCTTGGAAAATACGTCTCGTTAGCGGCACCAATGGAACACAATGAAGACAAGTCGACTTTGTTCTCTGGCTTATCCGTTTTGGTAGCTGAAGATCAGCCTATTAATCAAGAGATTGCCATGGAAATATTAAAACATTATGGAGCGACCGTTACCATTGCCAACAATGGACAAGAGGCCATTGATGCATTGGAGTCCGAGACATTTGATCTCATACTCATGGATATGCAAATGCCCATTGTTGATGGTTTAACCGCAACGCGTATTATTCGTAAGCATTATAGTAAAAGCGAATTGCCAATTCTCGCCATGACCGCGAATGCAATGCACGAAGACATTACCCGCTGTCTTGAAGCGGGAATGAATGATCATCTTGCAAAACCCATCGATATTAAACAACTTGAACTCAAAATTAAACGATATGGGCAAACAGAAGGTTCACAGAATCTATCCGATAACAACGTGCGATTGGAAACAACAATAGAAGAAACAAGCCATGATGAAGCCACTGACGTACTTGACACACTCACCGGCATTAACCTCGATCAAGGTATCGACCGAGCAGCAGGCAACGCTAACTTATATTTCCAGATTTTGGAAAAATTCCTAGCGCAACAAACAGAAGAATTAATTAACCTTCAACAAGCAATGTCTATTGGCAATGTTGAATTAGGTGCAGATTTAATACACGCGATAAAAGGCGCGAGCGCTAATCTATCGATAGATTATTTAACCGAACGATGCAAAACAATTGAAAAACACATTGCTAAAGGCCAATTTGAAATGGACACGATTAACGAACTTATCCATTATGTACAAGAGCAACTTGCGATTGTGAGATCACGAAACGTTAATAGTAATACGATTGAATTAACTCCTTTATCCGATCAGTCTGTTATCTTAGCGCAATTAGAAGTCGCCCTGAGAGAATATAATACCGATGCATTAGAACTTGCTGAACAACTATCCTATGACACTTTGCTCAGCGAAAAAGAACTTGATTTACTCAAAACGCTAATCAGTCGATTTGAATTTGACGCTGCATTAAAAAGCCTAGAAACCCTTCGTCGTATTCATTAATTCAAATCAACGCGAGTAAATCTTGATGTGTTTCGTAAAGATCCTAATTTAACAACTAGGTATAAAACATGTTATCTTTTACGCCAGAATCTAGAATAACCGGTAACACTATTTAGGTTTTATTCTACAGTACTCTAAGTCTTCTCGATATGAAGCTATTTGGGGTGATAAATATTACAATATGATAAAAATTAAGAAAGGCTATAGTGAGTAGTCCAGATGTGTAAACCTAACCGAATTATTCGATATAAAATTGCTGAACTAAGTCACCTTGATACTTAGAGACTACAAAATGAGATATAAACATGTTAAAGCCTCTAATGCTGAACGACATTATCTTGATCAAGGTGAAATCACCTCTATTCTAGCATCTGGTGCTGATACCGATCACAGAGTTTCTATTTTTGATAGCAAACTTCCTAAAGGGAATGAAGCACCTTGGCACTTCCATGAACTAGACGATGAGATCTTCTATCTAATTTCAGGGGAAATAGAGTTTGGCGTAGAAAACGAAGAGTTTGTTGCAAAAGCGGGTGATCTTGTCATTGCCGGTCCTAACGTTAAACGGCGCTTCAAGGCCATCAAAGACAGTCATTTGCTTGTCATTAATACTCCATCTGGTCCTTCAGAAGGATTTATTAGAGACATCTCCAAGTTCACAAATGACAATCCGCCTACTGAATTAGACAGGCAGGCGTTTATTGAAAAATATAAGATCCATATTGTCTAGTCACTTGCCGATGCAATAGCCGTGTAACAAATATAGTTTTGCCAACCGGTAGATTTGCTTAAACTCTGTTAATCTAACCTGACTGATAAAATAAAGAAATATGCAGGCGAGCGACTGTTCTTACTGTCAAGCAACGACTCAAAAAGCGTTACTAAGACCCGCAGCTGGCAGAAATCCCTTTAGCTTTTGCCTCTTCACTTAACGGTTGTACTTGAGTTAGGTGTGCACGTAATTGTTTTATGCGATTTTCAGGTGCTGGATGTGTCGATAAAAACTCGGGTTGACGTTGCCCATTAGCTTCACTCATATTTTGCCAAAGCGCGATTGCCCCACTTGGCTCAAAACCAGCCTTTGCCATATATTGTAGCCCGACTATATCAGCTTCACTTTCGTGACTGCGACTAAACGGTAATACGATACCAACTTGAGTACCAAGCCCCAATGCTTGCATGATTTCACTGCGGTACTTTATATCACCCATTTGCAGTGCAACATTGCCCAACTGCAACCCTGTTTGCACTAGTGCACCTTGAGAAATTCGCTCATTCGCATGTCTTGCAGTAACGTGAGCCACTTCATGGCCCAAAACAGCGGCAAGTTGATGTTGGTCTTTCGCCACAGTTAACAGCCCTGTGTGAACGCCTATTTTCCCTCCAGGCAGTGCAAACGCATTAGCGCTGTCGTCTTTAAAAACCACCACTTCCCATTCTAGCTTTCGCAAATCTTGAGGTAGCTGTTCAATAATTTTAAACGCTACGCACTGAACGTATTTATTTGTTTTTTGGTTACTTTCTTGGGGAGTTGATTTTTTTAGCTCGTCAAAACTGGCACTTCCCATTTGCGCCATCTGATCCTCTGAATACAGCGCAATTTGCGTCCGACCTGTCGGAGATGTTTTACAACCTACTAAAACCGCAGCAACGCACGCTGTGATTAACCAATTTTTCATTGAATGCCCTTTAGTCTATCCACATTTTCCTCGAAGTTTAAAAGGTAACAAGTGGATTAGCAATGAGAAAGCATCTGTCACCTCATTCGTTGTATCTATCTGAATTAGTTCTGTTATAGTTCGCGCTCAACAATTTTGACTGATAAAAGTTTCTAATTTCTTTTTTTTAGGTTTCGATACTTTATGGCCCAGAAACGATTATTGCCTTTGTTGGCAAGTATAGTGGCGATCACACCTCTCGCCGTTGATATGTATTTGCCCGCGATGCTGAGTATTGCGCAGCAATTAAATACCGATATTGAAATGATCCAAATATCATTAAGTATTTATTTAGCCGCGTATGCGATTGGCATGATGATCTTTGGCCCACTCGCAGATCAGTACCCTAGGCGAGATTTAGCCCGTTTTGGATTACTTGGTTTTGCCACTTTTTCATGCTTAATTGCGCTATCCAATAACATTGAATTGTTTTGGTTATTCCGTGCAGGACAGGCATTCTGTGGGGCTGCTGCAACCGTCGTCGTACCGGGGATTGTTCGTTTTCTCTATCAAGAAAATACTGCAAAAGGTATGTCTTACGTTTCCATGATTATGATGGTCGCGCCGCTTCTTGCCCCGACTATAGGCGCCTTATTATTAGTAAAGTTTGAATGGAATGCGATTTTTTGGGTACTTAGCCTTTACGCTTGTTTCGCTGCTTACTGGGTGCATCAAAAGTTAATCAACATCCCTAGAAAACCTAATTCTTCTCAAGGCGTTGCACTGTTTATAGATAATTACAAACAAATATGGCAAGAAAAGCGAGCTCGCCTAGACATCGCTACATCGATGTTGGTTTCTTTCGCGTTTTTCTGTTTTTTAACGTCGGTTCCATATGTTTATTTAGATTATTTTAGTGTTTCGGAAAGTTGGTTCGGGGTTCTTTTTGCTGGCAATGTCGTCGCACTCACGGTAGGCAATATCATCAACACGCGGATCGTCTCTAACTTTGGTTCACGAAAAATGCTGAGATACGCCATAACTATTGGGCTTTGTAACTCTGTGATTTTAGTTTTTGTTAGTGCTTTTGAGTTAGGCCTATACCCAACCGTTGTCGCGATTGGGTTAGTCATGATGACAATCGGTGTGATTGCTGCAAACGCGGATGCCCTCATTTTAATTGCGTTTGAGCACCGCTCTGGGACGGCTACGGCCGTTATTGGAACATTGCGCTTTGGTAGTGGCGCACTCGTTGGTCCATTACTTGCGATGATTAAACCAACCAGTACACTGGCGTTTTCATGCTTAATGTCAATAGCCTTGTTATTCACCTTTATGTGCCAACAAAAACAAAAAGCCTCACTAGAAAAGTGAGGCTTTTTAATAATAACAATGTATTAGCGCATTATTCTGCTGCTTTTGACACCATTACCATTGCTGGGCGAAGTAAACGACCGTTTAAAGTATACCCTTTTTGCATAACAGCAAGTACCGTGTTTGGTGACACATCGTTACTTGGCTGAATAGACATTGCTTGATGGAATTCTGGGTTGAACGCCTCCCCCTGAGGGTTTACAACTTCAACACCAAATTTTGCGACCGCGTCCGAGAAATTCTTCAATGTCATTTCAACGCCTTCAAGCACCGGCTTTAAGGTTTCATTTTCTTTGTCTGAAAATTCAATCGCGCGCTCTAAATTATCTATTACTGGCAAAAGCTCATTGGCAAACTTTTCAAGGGCAAATTTTTGCGCCTTTTCAACATCTTGAGCGGCACGACGACGCATATTCTCAACATCTGCTGCTGCTCTTAATACACCATCTTGTTGATCTTTAATTGTTTGTTTTGCTGCTTCTAATTCTGCATACAAACCAGCAATTTCTTCTTCTGGACTAAGTTGCGCGTGTTCTTCTTGCGCTTCTGTTGCTTCAACTACTTCTTCTACAACGTCATTTTGCTGTTCTGCATTCGTCTTCTCAGACATGGGAAACTTCTCCAATTCTAACAATTGACCTAGTTATGGGGGTGAAATTCAGAGTTTCAACCCCCAATTTCACCAATCGCATGAAATTCTGAAATCAGCGCTTCAATTGCTGCTATTTTAGGCGCAATAATACAAAACCGGCTTTGATATTCTTGATTCGAAAAATAAGGCAGGCTCAAAATTAAGCATTCTTTAAATTCTGGACTAGGCAAATCCGTAGGCAACAAAACCGAAATGCCATTTCTAAACGCCAGTTTATCCTCTACCCAATGCAATAAATTTACGCCAATTGGAAGATCTTTTGTTTGCATTAATTGACTGTATAAGTGGCGCTCTCCGACAACAATACTGTTATCACTGCCCAGTTGCTGAGCCAGTTGCTTTGTCCATTGCGTCAACAGCACTCGGCAATCTGCAGGCGCAGTTGCCGCCATTGCTTTCATGCGGTGCAACCCTTCCATTAAACTCTGTTGACTAAACACCGTATTTAACCAGGTAGCAAATTGATAGCGCAGAGAGTCTGAATTTACCTTAGGCTTGTTAATACAAATATTATTTGATTGACCACTTCTGTCTATTAACAGCACTAACCAAGAATCACTGTCGAAATCCAAGATTTCAACGCGAAATACCGTTTGCGAACTAACTTGAGGAAGACCTACACAGCAACAAACTTTGTATTTCTGCGCTAGCGAATGCGCTAACTCAACAAGTTGGTTTTGCTGCGGTTGCCAATACTGAGCTAACCCGTCTAGATGGAAAAATTCTTCGAACCAATAATGGAAACCTGCTTCAGTTGGCACTCGACCAGCTGAGGTATGAGGTGAAAAAAGCAACCCTGCCTTTTCAAGCCTAGCCATGGCGTTTCGGACCGTAGCAGAACAAACCGACATACCAGTCTGTTTCACGAGCTTACTTGATGCTACGGGAACGCCCTGACCGTCACAGTACAAGCGCATAACGGCTGAGAAAACGAGTTGATCACGAGGACTAATATTCATAATTATTGTTATTTGGGCACGTTTTTAATTTTCAAGAGGCGCCAATTTCGGTTACGCTTAAACTACGCCATCAAGAATACGGAACATCATGACTTCACCATTTAAAACGATCGGTCTTATTGGTAAGCCAAACCATGAAGGTGCGGCACTGACCTTACACCGCCTATACACCTTTTTGCAAGCATTAGGCTTCGATGTACTGGTCGAAGACAGAGTAGGAAGTCAAATCGAGCCTATCGACTCTAAATGTTTACGTACACTTGTCGAGTTAGGCGAACAAGCTTGTCTCGTCATCGTCGTCGGTGGGGATGGCAATATGCTCGGAGCAGCGCGGGTCCTTTCTCGATTTGATGTGGCAGTAATTGGTGTAAACCGAGGAAACTTAGGGTTCCTAACCGATTTAAATCCAGAAGGCTTCGAAGCAAGCCTTGAACAGGTTTTACGCGGTGAATACATTGAAGAATCCAGATTTTTATTAGAAGTAGAAGTGTACCGACACGCTGAACTAAAAAGCGCCAACGCAGCGGTGAATGAAGCTGTACTCCATGCAGACAAAGTGGCCCATATGATCGAATTTGAAGCGTTTATCAATGACGACTTTGTATTTTCCCAACGTTCAGATGGCCTTATCGTTTGTACACCAACCGGCTCTACTGCCTATTCTCTTTCAGGTGGAGGGCCTATATTAACGCCTGAACTAAACGCAATGGCTTTAGTCCCCATGTTTCCTCATACCCTATCAAGTCGGCCTCTGGTGGTTGATGCGGATAAAACGGTCACGTTAAAATTAAGTCTAGAGAATTCTGCAAGTTTACAAGTGAGCTGTGATAGTCATGTCGTCCTTGCTTTGTTGCCTGGAGATGAAGTTGTTATCAGAAAAGCCGATAAACGCTTACGTCTTATTCACCCAAAATCATATTCTTATTACAATGTCTTAAGACAAAAGTTAAATTGGGGCAGTAGACTGTTCTAAGCTATTGCGAGTACGCTTTTTTTAGCGCAAAATAGCGTTATCATTCATGTAGTTGTTTTAGGTATATATTTTTTATGACTTCTTTAGTTATTGTCACGCTCATTTTGCTTATTGCGTTATTAGGTGTGTACGTAGTCATTGAAAATAATCGAAAAAAAGCTCGTGAAGCTGAAAAGCGTGCGTTTAATGAACGCGTTAAGGAAATTAATGCTCACTTTAAAAACAAACTCAATGAGTTAGTTGAAACTGAAGTTGTTCATCCTAAATTTTTACCAAAGCTACAAGCCATTGCGAGTAATTTTTTTGTAGTTCAACACCACACTGAAGAAAATCTTGAACAACTTGAGAAAGTGACTGACTTGTTTACAAGTGCAGTGAGTACTGAACTGCAAAAATGTCATGCAACTGGTAATTACGTTCAATTGCAAACTCAAATTCAATACTTCATTGCCGAGTTGCCATCTTCAGGAATTGGATTCAATAAAGCGTTTTATCGCGAAATTTTGCCTGCGTTAATCCTCTTAATTCAAACAAACAATGAGCCTAATGCAATCGATGAACTGAACATTGGCGCTGATTTACCTGAACAACCAGAAGAAAAAGAAGAGCCGTCCAAAAAAGACGATAATGACTTCACCCCACCAATGACGAAAGCTCAAGAATTATCAAGCTATTAAAATTACAGTTATAAAAAAGCTCAGCTTATCAGTTACCTCCCTCATACTTTATGCATAGGATGTGATCCCTACATTGATGGAGGCGAAGCAAATTATTTGCTCCTTGGTGTTTCTACTTTGCTCTATCTATAAAAAAATGACTAGACCCTCATTAAAATCATTTGATCTTTTTTAAATCACTGTATAAATTATCAGTATATAGCTGGATGGATGAACAGTATGTTGGTAAGTCTTGAAATTAATAATTATGCAATCGTGAGTGATCTTGTTATCGATTGGCGTGAAGGCATGACGTCGATTACCGGTGAAACTGGCGCTGGTAAGTCCATTGCCATTGACGCGCTGTCTTTGTGTTTAGGTGAACGAGCTGATGCCCAATCCATTCGCCCAGGTGCAGATAAAGCTGAAATTGCCGCCTACTTTGACGTGCGTAATTTGCCATTTGCTCAAGCGTATCTTAAAGAGCATGTGCTAGAAAATGAAGACCATGAATGTATTTTGAGAAGAGTTGTGTGTAAAAATGGTCGAAGCAAGAATTACATCAATGGTGTGTCAGTTACTGCAGCACAATTAAGAGATTTAGGTGAGTTGTTAGTTTCGATACATGGCCAACATGCCCATCAACTTTTATTAAAGAATGACCATCAGTTAGAATTGTTGGATGCGTATGCTGGCCATACTGCCCTATTAAAAAGCGTTAAAGCATCCTTTAATGAAGTACAAAAACTAGCTAAAGCGATTGCCGTTTTAGAGAACGAGCAACAACAATTGTCTGCGCAAAAGCAGTTACTTGAATATCAAGTGGCTGAATTAGATGAATTCGCACTTCAACCTGGTGAATTTGAAGACATTGAAACAGAACATAGTAAGCTCAGCCACAGTCAAACCATCTTAGAAAATTGCCAACGTGAATTGCAAACGCTCTATGAATCAGACGATCATACGGTACTGAGTTTATTGCAATCTTCCACAAACCAATTTTTCGAACTGGCGCAATATGATCCGGAATTAGAAGCGATTGCAACAATGCTCCAAGAAGCTCAAGTTCAAGTAGAGGAAGCAAGCCGTGAGATCCGTCGTTATAGTAATAATCTCGATCAGGATCCTGAACGATTGTCTGAACTTGACTCTCGCCTCGAACACGCATTAGATTTGGCTAGAAAACACCATGTTCGACCTGAAGAATTACCCGCTTTGCATGCTGATTTAGCGAGCCAACTTCACAACCTCACAGCCAATGGTGAGCAACTAGAGCGTTTACAAATCGAACTACTGAAAGTAAAGAAAACGTATTTTGAACACGCATCTTTACTAACACACAGCCGAGCACAAGCGGCTAGCGAATTAAACTCGTTGATCACAAAAAGCATGGCCGGTTTATCAATGGCACAGGGAAAGTTTGCTATCGCACTAGGGCAGAAAATCAATCAGAAACCTAGCGCAACCGGAATGGATGAAATTGAATTTTTGGTCTGTACAAACCCTGGCCAACCTATGCAGCCACTTGCAAAAGTCGCATCTGGGGGAGAATTATCACGCATTAGTTTAGCGATCCAAGTAATCATTGCCGAACGAGTGACAACCCCTACTTTGATCTTCGATGAGGTGGACGTTGGTATTTCTGGTCCTACTGCAGCAGCTGTTGGTAAGCTACTTCGTCAGTTAGGTAAATCAACACAAGTAATCTGTGTTACACATTTACCTCAGGTAGCAAGTTGTGGGCATAACCAATTTTATGTGTCTAAGTTTTCTGATGGCTTCACGACCCATACTTCAATGGAAGTTCTCGACGTACACGGTCGCGTAAACGAAATAGCAAGGCTATTAGGGGGAGATGTGATCAGCGAAACTACCAAGGCCAGCGCGAGAGAATTATTACAAATACATTAATCAACCAAACTGTGATTAACTGTGTTAAAAGTAAATTTTTTAATTAAACGTATTGACTAAAATTACGTAGTAAAACTGTTAGCGCTAATCAGACGCCGTTAGGCGCCAATCGCTGCATATTCCCAGTAAATTCAATACAGGTAACGTTTAAAGTCGTCACCCATGTTAAATTCTAACCCAGTATTCTGATTAACTATTCGACGTTATATCGAAAGATAGCCTAGGCACCTGCCGAAGCTATCTTTCATCACTAAAGTGTAACTTAAAGGCCAAATACTACCTTTTCACTTTTTAGCATTCGCCCAGCCATAATAATCAATCCGATGGCCAGAATCATTGTAGCGAAAGAGGACACTAAAAGTTCCGGCCACATAATGGCGTTACCTTTAATAAACTCGATCATTGCACTTTGTTGCCCTGCAACTGGCAACCACTTCACTTTTTCGACAGCAATGTTGTAGGTCGTCAACATAGACAAGCCAATTGGAATAAATAATACAAACGTGAGGTATGACTGAGCTTCTTTAAACGATTTAGCCATAAATGAAACGTAAACTAAAAGACCTGCCGCCAGCAACGCAATTGGAAAACCAATAATGAGAGAAAATACAACAAACTCATAGCTCAGTGAGACGCTAAATCCCATTTCCTCCCATGGAACCATTGGGTAAGCAAATTTTGAAACAAGTAATACCAACAACAAGGCACAAGTGGAAAGCGTCGCAATTGCCGCCACTTTGCTTAAAATTAATTGGGTAACAGAAATGGGATGACTCAACAACAATGCTAATGAATTACGCTCACGCTCTCCTGCTGTCGTATCTATAGCCAAATTCATCGCACCGAAGAAAACACTTAAAATTATTGATAAGGTTGCAATGCCATAGATCATACTGCCTTTCGAGTCAGGTGTTGCACTGTCTTGTACTTGAAATTCAACGGGACGTAAAAGTGTTGGATCTACGCCACGAGAAATTAATCGTAAACTGGCAATATTGCCACTGTATTCATTTAGTTTACGTTCTACTTTTCGTAAGCTGTCGCGTAAACTGTCTTTAGAATAATCTGCCTGAAGAAAAACTTGAGCTGGCTTTCCTGAATTCATTTGATGAGCGTAATCGCCATCGATTACGAGCGTTATTTCACTCTTATCATTTTCCTCTGCTGCTTCTATCCCATTATTTTCCAAATAACGCACTAAATCAGGCGCCGCAGCAGCATTGATAATTGAGATAGATAACGTGTCGGGTGTCACCATTTTGGTAATAATTGCCATAAACAGCACACAAAATAATACTGGCGCACCGACGGCATAATAAAGCCCAGCCATAATGGAGCGTTTGTCACGACTTGCATCGAGCAACTCTTTGGTATACATCGCTTTAAATAAATTAATCATGCTGCAATTCCTTCGTCTGTACCTATCAATGCGATAAATGCTTCTTCTAGATTTTCTTTATTGGTCATATTGCATAAGTCACTTGGCGCGCCCTCTGCGATTACTTTACCTTTTGCCATAACCACAACGTGATCGCATAGTGCCGCTACTTCTTGCATAACATGACTTGAAAAGACAACACAGTGCCCTGCCTCTTTCAATGCTTGTAAAATATCCCGAAGTAGCCGAGTACTCATAACATCTAAACCTCGCGTTGGCTCATCGAGTATGATATTCGATGGCTTATGGACAATTGCCTGAGCTAGCGCAGTTTTCATTCGCTGACCTTGCGAAAATCCCTTACAACGACGATCTGCGATTTCCAACATATTCAATTGCTGCAGCGTCTCTTGTGTGGCTTGTTTTGCTTGCTCACCAGTCATGCCACTAAGTTTTGCAAAAAATTCGGTGTATTCTCTCGGTGTCAACCGATCATACAGACCACATGGATCTGGAAATAATCCCAATTGTTGTTTTGCTTGTACTGGATCAACAGCAATATTAAAATCATCAATAAAAGCCGTGCCATTATCAGGCTGTAGCAATCCAAAGATGGTTCTCAAACACGTTGTTTTACCTGCACCATTTGGACCGAGTATCCCCGTGATCTTGCCATTTTCAGCCTTAAAGCTAAGTCCATCAAGCGCTTGAACATCACCTATTTTTTTCGATATGTTGGTTACTTTGATCATTATTTACTCCTTGCTTGATGCAGTTTCAGCTTCAACGCTGTGTAAATTAATAAAGAATTGACTTTTTGTATCTTTTCTCAAACATGCCGGATCTATCGATTGAGTATTCCCTTGCTGTATGAAATCGGCCACTAAGCGATCCGCACAGGTTTGCGCTGCGACGATGTGAGTAGCAGTAGGTGCAACCCAATGCGTTGCGTTCTTCATCTTTACCATAGCGAGTTCAGCCCAACTAGGCGGTGTTGCAGGATCGAGTCCACCACTTAGTAACAAGGTTGGAATTTCAGTGTTCAACGGCAAGTAAAAGTCGCGCTCAGCAGGGGCTACGTTTAAAATAGGACAAATTACGTTCAATCCAGCCGCCATTAACTCGCTGATTGGAGTAGCCACTACCTCGTTTGGCAAATCGTTTTGTATAGGCCAATCTTCGCCACACACAATAGCATTGTGCATTCCCATCGCTAATGCAGAAGCCAGATCGGTGGATGACATAAGGCCCATAAAGGGAGCGTAATTTCCTTTTTTGGTTTCTCGGATAACCAATGGCACCAGCGCCCGTTGGCTATTTGAATAAAGTGACATTCTAATCGTACTGTAAAACTTCACATCGGTGAGATACAACTCAACATCTTCATAAGTTCTTGGGTGCTTTAATGTCGTGCGTACTGGAGTTTGTGATAGCTGCTGCATAAGCGCACTGAATTCTTCACCTAAGTTCGGATAAGTTTGCGCACAGCTGACTTGAGCTTCACAGTCGGCAAAAAGAGCGTGCAATGAATCTTCTATCGCTTTACCAATAGCAACTAGACTTTGCTGCATAGGGACAACGCCATCTAGTGTCATCGTAAGCACATGTTGACCAAACTGCCTTGCATATTCCTGGGCTATTCTTGTTCCATATGAACCGCCATACAAATGCACCTTCTTGTATCCGAGGTATTCGCGCACCGCTTCAAAATCTGGTGCAGCCATACGGGTTGTAAAGTGACTTAAATCAACGTTGAGCTTTTCTTTACAGACTTGGGTGTGTGTTTTCACGTCTTCCAGTGCTTCAGGACCATTATCGACCGCAGCCAATCCTTCAACGAAACTGGGATTATCACATTGCAAAAGTTTCGATTTCCCAGTTCCTCTTTGGTCTACTAACACAATCGCACGATGTTGACGGACTACGTTAAGCGAGTGTTCAAACGAAGCTGCTATTTCAGTTGCAGATTGCCCTGGGCCTCCGGCAAAAGCAATGACCGCTTCGTCTGGAAAGGCATTTTTAATCGCCGGAATAATAGTAAAATGTAAATCAAATTGACCGTCCGCTTCATTTGAAGAAATTGGACGTTTAATACTACCGCATAACAATTTGTCCTTTAAGCCCTTTGCATAACACGGTGAAAGTGACGCCATTACATCAGTAGCATCGGCTTTCAAGGGCATTGTCAGGGCCGAAATCCCAATAACAAGGACTGCAGCTAAAGAGGAACCTCTTGATTTCATATTCTCTTCCTTTTGCTTTTAACTTATCTATGATACGCTTATTTTAGTGTATCAGTGTATTATTGTATTAATACAGTAGAGTTAGGTTAATGCTTGAACAGATTGTTGTCAACCCCCATTCTGGGGACCCTATTTACAAGCAGTTGCATGAGCAAATTGTTCGTCTTATTGCGAGTGAGCAAATTTCGGCCGGTGAGCCTCTGCCCTCAGTACGACAAATCGCAGAATATTTTTCCATCAATCCGATGACGGTTTCGCGCGCAATTCAGCAATTAGTTGAGCAAGGTTGGCTAGTTCGCCGCCGCGGACAACCTACCATTGTCGCAGAACAAAGCAGTTTACAAAGCAACAAATCCCAAGAGTTACTGGTCGAATTAATTGATAATGTGATTAAAGATGTAAAGCAACTTGGTACTGAAAAGCACACAGTATTAGCGTTATTAGAAGCACGTTGGGAGCATAAACAATGACCGCACTATTAAAATTACAAAGCGTCACTAAAAAATTTGAAACACACAGCGTACTCAATAAGTTAAATTTAACGGTAGAACCGGGCATGGTCATTGGTTTACTTGGAAAGAATGGCGCAGGAAAATCTACATTAATGCGTATTGCACTCGGTCTTGATAACCCGTCAGAAGGCAACGCAACGTGCTTTGGAGAGTCAAGTCGCAATTTAAGTATTTCTTCACGCAGTAAAATTGGCTATGTACCTCAACAACCGTTCGGCTATGAAGGATTTAGTGTTGCAGAAGCGCTTAAATTACACGCTTCTTTTTATTCGAATTGGGATTTTGACTTAGAATCTTTGTGGCTTAATCGCTTTGAACTTAACAGAGCTCAACGCGTCGACAAATTATCCGTTGGGCAACGTCAATGCCTAGCATTGATCATGGCGATGGCATATCGACCAGAACTTTTGGTACTCGATGAACCGGTAGCGAGCTTAGATCCGCTTACACGACGCGAATTTATGAGCGACCTCTTTGAGCTCGCATTAGAAAGTCAAAGTGGCATCCTATTCTCTTCCCACATTACGACCGATCTTGAACGCGTAGCAAGTCATATCGCACTGATAAAATCAGGTCAAATTATACTTTTTGAGGAAGCCGATAGTCTAAAAGATAAAATTCGTAAAGTGGTGAAAGGAACTACACCACTCGATCTAAGTCGTTATACTGTGTTAAATGATTCAAAAAATGCGAGCCTTATTTATGGATATGAAGGCGAAACAATTAGCGGCGCAAAACAAATCATACCATTAAGCCTTGAACAAATATTTATCGAGGTACATCAAAATGCCATCGCTTAAAAGTTCACTTAGAGGTTTTTGGGGGCATTGGATAACTGAAAAAGGCTGCAGTATGTACATGTCTTTTGGATTACTCTCGTTTGCCTTACTCTGTATTTTGTTACCAATGAGCGAAACTCGGCTATCGTTACCGCTTTCTATTTTTGTCACGCTTGGCTGTGGAAGTGGCTTTGCCTGGCAAATTATTAAATTACGTGCTGATGAAACACTTGCCTTAATCCCGGGTAAAAAGAAACTCGTTTTAAACCAAGGTATAGCACTTCTTACAGTCACTTATAGTCTATTTTTAATCTTTGCAGTCGCTTTACAACGAATGGATGCGCTTTTTGCAGCGGCATTAGGTGGGGTACTCTCGACTTGGTTAATCCTTAAAGTTATCAAAAATACGCGCTATTTTAAACACGTGACAAGCATCTACTTTCTCGCTGCTATTGGCAGTATCTACTACGATAAGTTTGACGGTAATGTAACTTGGTTGCTATTACTAGCTTGGTTAGTAATGAGCTTATACAGTCTCACCAAGCTAAACAACATAGCGTGGTCAAACACAGCCATACATTGTTATAAAAACGGATTAAATACTGGATGGAGTCCACTGCCAACTGCCTTTACCTTGCCTAAGTGGGCTGAATTCGACAAGCAGCTCTTTCCGCTGTCCTTTTTTGCAGGAAAAACCCTTTACACTTTCCTTGGTACAGTAACACTCAGTTCTTTAGCCATACCAATAATTGTCTATTTTCTTGAAACACCCAATTTAGCAATTTTTATCGTTCTAACCATCTCGCCTATAGGCATCATGTTCATTAGATGGTCGATGCTGCAAAACAGTCGATCGATTGAAACACTCTGGGTATTACCGATTTTTAATAACCGACAAGAGTTACATCGAGCTTTTGTGAACAGATTACTGTTCGTAGTCACATTGGCGACAATAATATTTTGGTTATCTTGCCTCGTCGCAGTTGCGATCCAACCAAACTCCCCTGACGCATTCACGATTTCTCAAGCAAACCTTGTTGCTATTGCGATGTTTGCAGGTCTAATCAGTATTTTTGCAATAAGCATGTATTTAAGTACCGACATCAAATTTACGTTTGCAATGATGCTCTTGATGAATGTGTATTTTATTATTATCCCAATGATGATTAGCTCAAAAGTGCCTGCATACCTGTTACTGTTTTTAAACCTATGTTGGGCAGGTTTAGCGATTTTACTGTCGTTTAAAACAATCAAACGTATTGACACCGTCATGCAAAAAAGAAAGTAGCTAGGAATAACTTCTTGAAGCATCTAACTTTGCAAGCAGATTGTTTTTTACTGTCGGCCATTCGCTCGCAATAATGGAGTAAACGGCCGTATCGCGAAGTGATCCATCGGCCAATATCTGATGGTTACGAAGTATGCCATCGAGCTTTGCTCCGAGTCGTTCAATCGCTTGCCGCGATGTAAAGTTGAAAAAGTGAGTTCGTAATTCGACAGCTATCGCGTTTTTCTCCTCAAACGCATAGTGTAACAGCAGCAATTTCGCTTCACTGTTAATTGCAGTGCGCCTCGCGATATTGGCATACCACGTATAACCTATCATTGCTCGACGATTTTCTTCATCTATATTATAAAACCTTGTCGTGCCAACCAGCTTGTTGTTTTTACGATCTCTCACAACAAAAGGAACTTCATTCTTGGCCAATAGTGCACGTTCAATATACTGTGTCATTCGATCTGGATTTGGCACATTGGCATACCACAATTTCCAGCTTTCTCCATCGTTTACCGCTTCTACAAGTGCCTCCGTGTGGTCTAATTGTAAAGGCTCTAGCGCCACATTATTCCCTAAAAGTGTTCCAACTTCCTTCCACATGATATCTCCTTGTTAGCTTTTCGTTTTACTATTTATGTAATCTGTGACAGAAAATAACACTCCAGAAATGACGAAAGTTAAATGGATACCTACTTTCCAAGCAAGCTCACTATCCGAGTGAGAGTGAGAGCTGATAAACACTTTAAGTAATTCAACAGCTGAAATAGCAACTATAGCGCTTATTAACTTGATTTTTAACCCAGAGAATCCGACCTTTCCCATCCAAGCAGGTCTATCTTGATGATTTCCTATGTCTAGTTTCGAAACAAAATTTTCGTACCCGCTAAAAATGATAATAAGCAAAAGACCAGCTAGAAGCGCCGTATCAACTAAGGTTAAAATACCAACTAACAAATCACTTTCTTGATCCGAAAAAGCAATAAGAGACATTTCGTATAATTGTTTAAAAAACTTAATCCAAAGCAATAAGACCGCATATAAAAGTCCGACAAAAAACGGAGCTAGTAACCACCTTCCTTTGAAAATCATTGATTCTAAAGCGAGTTCTATTTTTTTACTGGCAGACTTTTCACTTTTCATGCACTATGCAACCTTAGCTTGTTGTACCTGTTAGATAATAAACATTACTCTTCACGAAAAAATTATTTCGTTATCTTCTCGTCTTTTTTTCAGTTAAAAATAGCCCGTCTCATTAACCACTAGGATACAAAGACATGACTAAATTTTCTCACATTGCTGGCATTTTTGCTGTGATTTTCGCGGGCAATGTATTTGCATCTGGTGAAGCCAAAGAAGCTGCTCCGGCAGAAATGATAGCCGAACTAACACAAATGTGTACGGATTGGGCTAAAGATGATGCAGTCGAAGCCTCTGTTCTGAAAAAATACGTACTTGATTGTGTCAATGAAGAACTTGCCGCGAACGATTACTTACCAGTAACCGATGTAGATGTAAAATAACATCGATAATTTCTGAAAAAGGCCCATTTAAGGGCCTTTGTCACTTTAGAGCACTTGTCTTAATTAAGCGCTCAATGTTGTGGCTAGTAAGGCTAGCCAATAACACCACTAAATGACAAACTATTTATAAAAGTGATACTACTTCACTGCGACATTAATAAATACTGCGGTCATCAATATCGGACAAACAAAACGCACATATTGGGCGAAGTAATACATTTTGCCACTACACTCTAACGCGAGCTGATTACCTCGTTTCCACATCCATCCGACGGTTATAAAATAGAACAATCCCATCAGTGGTAATTGGTATTGAGTAAATACTTGGATCACCAATCCAAAGAGCCAATCGAAGTTCAAAATAATTACGATTGACGCTAAAAATACGGTGCCAGACACTAACCACGTCGCCAACTTTCTAGTAAAACCATGATTTTCGACTAAAAACGATACGGGTATTTCAGTAGAAGAAATGGTCGATGTCACTGACGCTATTGACATTAAAACAAAAAAACACAGGCTGACCAATATACCTATTTGCCCCATTGTATTAAATAACTCTGGTAAAACAGCAAAGATAAGTCGACCTTCGCCAATTAATTTCCCATCCTGAAATACTTGTACTCCATTTTGCTGTGCTACAAAAATGGCTGGGATAATGAGTAAACCCGCTAAAAAGGCGACGGCAGTATCGAGCATCGCGACACTTAAAGTCAGCTTGGGCAGATTTTCATTTGGCTTTAGATATGAGCCATAGATCATCATACATCCCACCCCTAAAGACAACGAGAAAAATGCCTGTCCCATGGCCGCAATAATCAGATCAGGATCGGTAACTTGACTAAAATCAGGACGTAAATAAGTACTAAACCCTTCTAGCGCGCCTGGCAATGTAGCGATATACGCTATTAATGCAACAAGTAAAACTAACAACATCGGCATTAAGCGACGAGACCATTTTTCGATCCCTGATTTAACACCTTTAAAAATAATACTGGCCGTTAATAGCACCATTAGCGGAGTAAAAATGAAATTACGCAGTTCACTGTCTGCGAGTAAAAAGCGACTAACGTGCTCAAGTCCAAAGAAGGTGGTAATAGGTTCTAAAGCATGGGACAACATCCAACCGGCGACGATACTGTAAAAACTAAGCATTACAATCGCACCACCTAGCCCAATATAACCTGCTGTAGCGCCAACTTTTGGTTGCTTTTCACTCCATGCTAGACTAAGCGCCTTTACCGGATTGGCCTGTGCTTGATGCCCGATGTAAAGCTCTGTATAGAGCGCTGGTAACGCGAGCAAAAACACCACAATAAAATACACCAGAAGAAACGCACCACCGCCATGATTAGCCGCTTGCGTAGGAAATCCCCAAATATTGCCTAATCCTACCGCAGCACCAGCGGCAGCTAATACAAACCCTAATCGACTTTGAAATCCATCGCGCATTGAAGCCATTCTACAACCACTTATGATTCTTGTTATGAACGCTCGATTATACTGAGTTGCGAGGAAAAAGCGACATTATAGGATGGAGTTTTTTAGGTACACACTTATAGCGTGTACCTAAACAAAAACGACGTTTATACCGATTCAAGTAGGTGTTGATGAATAGCTTGAACAACCTTATCGGAATCACTTTGTTCGACTAAAAAACACAAATTGTGTTTGCTTGCGCCATGACAAATTAAACGAATGTTAAAATCGGATAATACGCGCATTAAGTTGCTATCATCGTGACGAAGCTGAATTTCCGAACCGATCAAAGCAACTAAGGTCAAATTATTTTCAACCGTTACATGGCAGAATTGACTTAATTCATCCAAACAGGCTTGCTCTAACTCTGGCCGCGATGCATTAGGTGCATTATCTAACGTTAACGCAACACTGATTTCAGAGGTAGTGACCAGATCCACTGAAATATTGTAACTGCTTAAAATGGCAAAGATACGCGCTAAAAAGCCACTTGCTAAAAGCATTTCAGGGCTTTTTAAAGTCAGTAAAATTTGATTTTTACGCTGCGTTACGGCCCGGATCCCTGGTTCACTGCGTTTTTCTTTTTCAATCCAAGTGCCTCCGGCATGTGGTTCGCGGCTAGATCCTACAAACACGGAAATACCGCTGCGACTAGCTGGCAATATAGTCGCAGGGTGTAAAACCTTTGCCCCAAACGTTGCCATTTCAGCGGCTTCATCAAAACTTAGTCTTGGAATTGGAGTCGCTTTAACGCATAAACGCGGATCCGTTGAAAAAATTCCAACGACATCAGTCCAAATATGTACACTCGAGGCGTCTACTGCTTCAGCAAGTAATGCAGCACTATAATCTGAACCACCACGCCCTAGCGTTGTTGTTTGCCCCACTGGATCTTGACCTATAAAACCTTGAGTCACCACAACGTGCTCACTGAGTAAGGGCACTAGTTTTTCAATTGAGGCCACCTTCGTCGCTTTGATGTCGGGTGTCGCTTTTGCAAAATTAGAATCCGTTTTTAATACTTCTCTGACATCGAAACGTATTGCATCAATACCAACTTGACGCAGTACCTGAGTAAATAAAAAAGATGACAAGCGTTCGCCAAAACTTAACATTTCATCGCGCTGCGCTTTTGATAAAGATTTTTCCAGTGATAATGCTTTAAATTCAGATAAAGTTGCCTCAAATCCCTCTGCGAGATCGGTATCTAATTTGACCTGATTTAAAATGTTGTCTTGAATCGCAATAACTGCATCAACAAGGTGTTGACGCTCTGCTTCTGTGTGTTCCGCTTGGGTCAATGACACTAAATGATTAGTTACGCCTGCACTTGCGCTGACCGCAACAACTCTAACATTTTTATCATCGTGCACTATTTGTGCACAGCGTAACATCGCTTCAAAGTCTGCGACACTTGTACCACCAAATTTGGCGACAACAACATTGGAACTCATGATCTCTCCTTTAGACTAACGCCTGTATTGTGAAGCTTTAGTCATAAAATACAAGGAGAACTTGGCAAGAAGGTAACTCATCGAAAGGAATAAAAAACCACTGCCAGAAGCTCTCCACCATTTTTATTGGTGACAGTCTCGGAGATTCAACCCCAAAGACCGAGAAACAGCAATGACGAAATCGCAGTAACTCTCGGCGATACTCTCCCTCATTAACGTTCATCGAGTTTCGCCCTCTCACGTTAATTACCTAGGTATCGCACCTCTTCTGTGCGCGGCACTTGACCGCGCGTCCCTTTATTATCGGGCGGATGAAAATTATCGTTTAGACGTCTAGGTGTCAAGTGTTTTTTTTAATCCAATGACATTAGACGAAAACGCGTTAGATAAATTTTCCGGCTAAGAAAGCACCAAAATATCCAATGGTATAGGCAATAAGGAGATAACCACTCATACGCAAATAACTCATGAACGTTAAGTCTTTTACTTTACTCATTGCAATGATACCGGCCGCAGAACCGATGATAAGCATTGAACCACCAACACCCGTTGCGTAGGTAAATGCTAACCAGTTTTGCTCTGTCATCGTAATATCGGCTTTTAACAAGGCAGCGGTTAATGGCACATTATCAATAGTCGCCGAGAGTAGCCCCATAAGATAATTTGCATATTCAGGTGCAAGTAATTCATAAAGGTGAGTAAATTGATTAAGCACCCCAACCTCTTTTAACACCCCGACCAAAAGCAACACACCCACAAAAAACAACAATGTGTCATATTCTATCTCTCGAATGTAATCGATAATCTTTTTATTAACGTCTTTCTTACGCATTAAGAATTGTGCAACTAAAAACATGAATGAAAGACCAAACAAAAACGTGAGTAATGGCGGCACACTGTACGCTACGCTTAAAATCAGTGTTGCTATAATGGTACTAAAAAAGATCACGGCAATCGTAATATCGGTTTTTTCAATACGTTTCAAATCTTGCTTGACAAAAATGACGGGGTCTTTCATTCCCAGTGACAGCAGCGTTGCTAGGACTAACACCGCAAAGAGTGACGGGATTACGAGCAACAACAAATTAGGGATCGTGACTTTATCAGCAAGGAAAATCATTAACGTTGTGACATCGCCTGTGATTAATGACACCCCGCCAGAATTCACTGCAAATACAATTAATGTGGCATATTTAATTAGTTTTTTCGGATCGAGCTTTAACGACATCACCACCGCAAGAGCAATAAGGGTTGCAGTAATATTGTCGGATATCGACGAAAATAAGAATGCAGAACAACCAACCACGAACATTAAACGGCGTTCACTGATCTGTGAGGGCATTACTCGATGAACAATATTTTGTATAAAGCCTTTTGAGTTCAAATAAGCAACGAATGTCATCGCAGCCATTAAAAACAACCACAATGTGGCTATCTCTAAGATGTTATGATCGAGCTCTTTTTGTACAATTTCCGGGCTTTCACCGTGAATTGGGAAGATAAATGCGATAATCCAACATAAAGTACCAAAAAAAAGGGTTGTTTTGGCCTTGTTTACGTGGATGATATCCTCTATAACGATCAGCAGAAACGCGATCGCGACTAGGGTGAGTATTATGGGCGTGACCATAGTGCGTAAACAACCTGTATAATAAGTAAAAATTTTGAGGGGTAACGTAATTCGCCGCGCAGTCTAGCATTTAGTGACACACTATGCCATCTGGCATTATCTTTTTTGTCACTTTTTTTACATTTGGACCGATCGAGGTTACGATTTTTGGATGAACATGATCCCAGCAAAGAAAATTTTAAATACCATTAATGAACATTGGCAAACGTTAGAAATGCTCTTTAAACGTTTCAGATTTGCCAACTTCAGCTTAAAAGACGTTCAAAACGTAATAAAATCTAAAAATCCGAGCTATTCAAGTGAACGATTATTTAAAGAAGCCAATAAGCTTTTAAATCAAGAGATTCTTATTCCATTAGCGAAGTCTTCACAACTTGAAATTAACCGTGCCATTGCCGATTTCATAAGTTACTTGTTGCAAGAAGAAAGCCTCGGACTTGCAGAAGAAATTACAGTACTTGTTTCGGATTTAGAACGACTAGGTAATCGTTTAGAAGAAGCCGGAAACGTTGGCGATCATGGTGAGCTCAGACGATTCAGTCGTATTATGGATGAACGTGTTCGCAAAATTGTGAAACTATACGAGCATAATGAAAGCGCCATCATGAACTTGGTGGAACAAGCCAAAGCCGACCATTCGTCCATTTCGTTACAAAAGCGGTATCACGCCGTACTAGACGCATTCGACGAATATATCGAGCCCATGCTAAAGATGGTGGATATTCACGGTCCTTTCCAAAGCTGCTTCAGCAAAATTGAAAATCAGATCAGTGAACAAATTATCAACTTAGGCCAAGTTGGCCGAGGCCCAGACGATAAACGTATGCTGGAGCAACTGAGAACACGAATTCTCGACATGCATTTAATTGGTAGAGAAAGCCTACGAAAAAGTGCTGACATGCTTCTACCATTACGAGAAGAGCTAAGACGTAACACCCTTATTACTCGACAAACAGCTAGTGTGCTTGGGCTCATTCGCAAACGAGGTGTAGAGGCTATTTTGACGCCTGTACAACCTAATTATGTCAGTGATGTACAAAAATTCTCTTTAGGGCAACAGCGCCATATCGTCTCCTATATGGCGCAATTGAGTGACTTTCAAGATGAAATCTATGAATTGCCAGATGCACTCGACATTCCTTCTTATATCAGTCCGACGATACCAGACTATCGTGATGTAAAGTCTCGCTTGTCGAGTTTTAAAGGTAAGAAGACGCAGTTACTTGGATTCTTAACCGATAGTTACCCGAAATTAGATGCCGATGAATTGCTCTTTTTGTACCAAAAAATTATTAGTGATAGTGATTTTGCACTTGAACAGCAAACAGCCAAACGTTCAGTGACTATCGCCGGACAGCAATTTACGCTTTACCCGTTTAATGCGGGGATAAAACAAAACGGATCTCTATGACAACAATAAACTTAAGTGATTTAAGCGAGTTGCAACCAATTTATAAAAAACTCGCCGGTGGTTATCACATTAGTGAGCAAGACACCGTATTGTGGCAACAACTTGACCATCAATTCGAGAGTTATGATGCGCTTTTCTATGGCTTGGGCCACGAACTTAAACGCGATAGTCGCGGCTTTTTCTATTTTGGAGCAGATGAAAGCACGCCAAATATGGGAAAAACATCACGCAGCTTTGCACTCACTCTTTTCGTACTAATAGAGCATTTTGCCAACCAAGGTAAAGATCCCTTAAGGGCACTGTTTGACGATGTTATTGATTTAGAATTAATGCAAACGGTCGTTCAACTAAATAAGCACCTTTTTGATCAACTTGAAATTTTTTCTGGCTCTGAATTACGCAAAGAAGTGTATGGGCGTATGGTGCGTTTTGGACTCGCCCGTGAAGTTGAACAAGGCCACCAGCATCTTGCACCGGTTTACCGCTATATTGATGCGCTTATGGAAGTAAATGATAGCCAATATGATTTGGAAGAAGACGAGGTAGAATGATGGAACACCTGTTTGGCTTAAAAAAGCTGGCGCTTTTGAACACCGCTGGTTACGCAAAATGTGTTATTCCATTGGATAAAAGTAGCTCTATTTGTGCACCGAACAACACGGGAAAAAGCTCCGTTATAAACGCCCTCCAATTCCCTCTCATCAATGATCTAAGATTAACCGAGTGGGACGGACACGATCTTGAAGAAACCCGAAAATTCTATTTCTCAAGTGATCAATCCTATATTCTTCTCGAGGCCTCTCTTCCTCATGGCGATGTAGTCATTGGCGTTGCAGGCCTTGGTAAAGTAGCTGGCTATACTCATCAATTCTTCTGTTACAACGGCAAATTGGATTTAAATGATTTTCTAGAAGGAAAATCCATTGTCAAATACACCAAGTTATTCAATCACCTTGCGCAAAAAGGGTTTAAAGCACTCGAATTAAAGGCGCAGGAACTTAATGCGCTCTTGACTGGCGCAGCCACACAGTTCGATGGTGAGATTAACTTAAAGATGATCCCACTAAATAACGTTCAAGATGCCGGTGTTTATAAAGAGATATTCCGTCGTATTCTTAACTTACATAAACTCGGTGCGCAGGATGTAAAACGTTTCATGTTGCGTGTTTTTGAGCGCCATATGTCAAATTCTCGCGTCGATTTTTATGAAGTTTGGCGACGCGCTTTCGATAAAGTCAATCAAGCCAGACGCGAGCTAAATGCATTGGAAAACATGAGCGAAGCCATCGGTTCACTCGAATCAATGCTAGAGCATGAACAGCAGTTACGAGGTAAAATTGCTGCGTATGCGCCCAAACTCGACCAAGCGCTTGTCGAGTTCGATGACTACGCCTCTGAGCAAATACAACAATTAACAGAGAAACTCGACGATATTGAACAAGAGCGATACGATTTTGAATCTAAGCAGCAGCTCTATTTACAACAATCTAAAGATATCTCGCGCCGCCAAACACAAATCGAACAGTGGTTTTTAGATTTTAATGCACTAAAAAGTGAGTTTGAACTGACTCATCACGCTACGCTTAAAACCAATTTGTCGCTTTTAAAGAAAGAATATGAAAGCTTGTCATATTCGATTAATAGTGCACAAGGGCAAAGCCTACACACACTGGATTTTCGAATCTCTGAAACGCAAAAACAAATTAAAAGCTTAAAACTTCAACTTAAAAATTTAGAATACAATCTCTTTACAAGAATGCGGGAAGACTTATCGTTAAAAGAAGTTGAAGACATTTCTAAAGTCTTTAATCCAGACATTCTGTCTTTTGCGACGACATCACAAGGTGAAATCACGATTCACGATGAAGATGCCTTTGCCGAGTTCTTAAGTATTCTTTCCAAATCGTTTGTTGGTAATGAACTCCAGTTGCCTGGCGTCACTATCAATATAAAGAAATTATCCCCTGTGCAAATACAAAGTGGGGAAAACAAAGAGCAGCTCAAAGCGCGTCTAGACTCTCTAAAGCAATCTCTTATTGAGTATGAAAAACAACGCGATGTGGCAGCAAACGTTGCAGCCAAACAGCAAGAACGTGATGCCTTATATGATGAACTGATGCAACTCGAAAGCGCGTTAAAACGCTTCGACCAGTTTCAAATAATGCAACAATCATTAGATGCTCAGACCGCTTTACAAATGCAACTAGACGCTGAACGCGAACAAGTCGACAGTTATTTACACGATGTACAACGCGCTGCCAGCTCTATTTCTGATCGCCGTGCTATAGTGCAAAGTAAAATCGATTTAATACAGCGTCAATCAGAGCGGGTACGCCAAGTAAAAACGGAGCGCATAGATCATACCCTAACGCTTTTTTCATCAAATACTGTTCCTTATGCAAGTGACATAACGTTCGACTTCGATAGCCTCGCAGACAGCGTTCATCAATTCAACAAATGGTGTCATGAATTTAGAAGCCTCGACATCAATATCAAAAACACCTACTTACACGTATTTAATGCAGGGATCACAAAGTTTGATAATGAACCCGACGCTCGAACGAAGTACCAACGTTTGATAGCGGCTTATCATAACCTCGACAATGAACGAGATGCCGTCAATAAACATGGTCGAGTGGCATTGACCGAGGTTGCTTCAACAATAAAAGGACTGCGAGAAGACCTAGATAGACTGCGTCGTGAAATGAATGCGTTCAACAAAGGGATAAGCTTGCATCAAATTTCTAATTTGAAAACATTTAAGATAAACGTGATCCCTCGCAAAACCTTGACTGACGCAATTGATACCATTATCAGTACATCCGATTTGTATCAGCAAGGTGAAAGCCTTGATTTACTTTCAAGTCAGCCGCACAGTGAGCGCGAAGTGAACGAAGCAAAAGACTTGCTAATTAAATTTGCCAGCGAAAAAGCAGGATTAACATTAACGGATTTATTTGATATCCGTTTTGAAATCGTCAATCGCGCTGGTGAAACAGAGTTTTTTGAAAAAATTGACTCTGCGGGTTCTAACGGTACTAGGATCACCATTAAATTACTTTGTGGTATGTTGTTTATACGACATTTATTGTCTGATCAAGAGCAAGTTAAATATCGTATCCCGATCTACATTGATGAAGCCGCAGACATTGACCCGCAAAACCAAAAAGCCATTATCGAAACGGCGTTAAGTTTCGGTTTCGTACCAATATTTGCTTCTGTTAAGCCGCAGATCAGTTGTGATTACCTAGTCCCTATTCGGGCCATCAATGGCGGTGCTCAAAACTGGGTTGATGAAAAAGACTGGATTGAAGTGGAACATTCACTGTAAATTCATTGTCAAAGCACACAATAATAAACGAGCATAAGCACACGATCCGCGTATGCTCAATTAAAGGAGTTCACTATGAAACATTTGTTCGCTTTTTTCATGTTCGCGTTCTTAGTCGGCTGTGCCCAAACCCCAGATTGGGACTACGATAAAACGATTCAATTTAATAACTATAAAACGTTTTCTTTTGCTCCAAACTCAGAGTTAGACGCGTCAAATGAAGCTTATCAGGTTAATGGCTTGATGGAAAAACGCTTACGCGGTGCCATTGAAACCAATTTGGTTAAGCAAGGTTTTAATCTTGCAGGCACGGACTCTGCCGATGTACTAGTGAAATACCATGTCAATGTCGACAAGAAAATTGCGCAAGAAACGCTTAATACTATGTACCATGCACACTGGAATTATTGGGGCTGGGGTGTGCAATCCCAAACGACGACCCATGAGTACGAAGTTGGCACTGTGATCATTGATGTGATTGACAATAAGGCGCAACAACTTGTCTGGCGTGGTGTAAAGGAAGGCCGATTAAAGAAAAATCAAACGCCAGAGCAACGAGAAAAGACAGTAAATGAAACAGTACAAGCGATTTTGTTGAACTTTCCGCCAAAGCCCACTTACTAGTCTACGAAAAAACCTTTTTATTTATGACAGGCCTTGTGCCTGTCTTTCTCTTTGCCAAAGGTAAATACCCATTCTAAACACTTGTGTAAATTCTCACACACAATGCAATGCTTTGTTACAAACTACTTCACTCTTTAAACACCTAGAAACATCCTTTGTCGTATGCTTGTTTCATACACTGCAATAATTTTATTGCGTTCCAATTTTCTATTGAAGGATTAGCGACGTGGCAAGCCGTAAACAAATCATTCTCCCTATCGCCGTCTTAGTTGGTGGCATCGTATTGGCCGGCGGTTTCGCTGCCATGAAAAAGCCCCCTGCAGAAAAAGAGGAGCAGGTGGTTCATCCTTTGGTTGAAGCGACAGAACTCCACTTATTACCGATGTCGTTAGACGTTAACTCTTATGGTGTAGTAAAACCAAAATTTCATACCCAATTAGTCGCTCAAGTATCAGGTCAAGTGGTTGAGCTTTCTGAACAGTTTGTTAAAGGTGGTTTTGTAACAAAAGGACACATCTTAGCCCGCATTGATCCTAACGACTATGAAGCTGCATTAATCGACGCAGAAGCAAACCTAGCTCAAGCTAGCTCTGCCCTTGAAATTGAACGTGCACAAGCGCAAGTAGCACAAGCTGAATGGCAAAGGATCAAAAGCGACTCGAATGAAGCCATTCCATCCGAACTCTATTTACGTAAACCGCAACTTGCGGAGAAATTAACTCGTTATAAAGCAGCTCAAGCAAGCGTGAAACGCGCAAAACGAAATTTAGAACGAACTTACATCAAAGCTCCTTACGATGCCATTGTTGAATCGCGAGAGATTAGCCTCGGCAGCGTACTAAATGTGGGTAATTCTTTAGGAGACTTAAACTCAATTTCAGTTGCTGAGGTTCGTTTACCGGTTGCAGATAAAGATCTCAAGTATCTAGATGATTTAGGTATTGGTGCTAACGTAGAACTGAAGGCCGATCTAGCCGGAAAACCACAAACATGGCGAGGAACTATTGTTCGCAGTGAAGGGGTGATTGACGAGCGCAGTCGTATGACGTTTCTTGTTGCTCAAGTCGAGCAACCTTACGCGAGTAAAGATCAGCCATTGCGTTTTGGTACATATATCAATGCGCAGATCAAAGGCGCAGAAATTGATCATGCGGTTTCAATTCCTCAACACTTAGTTAGAAATGGCAAAGTCAGTGTTTTAAACCCCGATCTGACACTCAGTTTTAAATCAGTTAACATTATTAGAGAAAACAATGGCTTGGCTATTATTGATGCTGGTATCTTGGAAGGTGAGAGGTTGATTGTCTCGGCACTCGAATATCCAAGTGAGGGCATGCAATTACGCATAGAAGAAAAGAACTCTGTAAATACTCAGCTCGCGTTGAAAGAGGAATAAAACATGGTCGATACGCAACAAAAAGGCATCATTGCGTGGTTTGCCCGAAATCCGGTCGCTGCCAATCTATTAATGATCTTTATTTTAGTCGGTGGCTTACTTTCCGCGATGACGATCCGCAAACAAATGTTTCCGCAATTTGAAAGTAATTGGCTGAGTATTCAAGCAGTGTATCCTGGCGCAGCCCCTCAAGAAGTTGAAGAAGGTATTACGATTAAAGTAGAAGAATCATTGGAAGGACTCGAAGGAGTTAAGCGCCTAATTACCTATTCTAACAGAGGATTCTCCCAAGCTTGGTTAGAAGTTGAAGAAAAGTACGATCCTCAAGAAGTGCTTGATGAAGTCAAAATGCAAATTGATTCCATTTCAACCTTTCCTGCGGGAATGGAACGCCCCCTTATCAATCGTGAAAAGTTTACTCAAGAAGTAATGATATTATCGCTCAATGGCGACTTATCTCGTCATGATCTCAAAGATCTTGGTAATAAGATTCATGATGAAATGCTTTCTTTACCTGGCGTAAATCTAGTCGATTTTCACAGTGGACTAAAATATGAAATCGGTATCGAAGTCAGTCCGGATAAACTTCGGGAATATGGCCTTTCCTTCCGTGATATCGCCGCGGCCGTGAGAAACTTTTCGTCAAACATGTCAGCAGGCCAGATCCGTTCTGAAAATGGCTATATTTCCATGCGGGTTGAAAATCAAGCTTATCGAGGTAACGAATTCAGAGCGTTACCTGTTTTGAGTTTACCTGATGGAGCACAAGTACGCCTTGGCGATATCGCAACAGTCCACGATGACTTCGAAGAAGGCTTACATTACAGTAAATACAATGGTAAAAATTCCCTCGTTTTTGAGGTTAATGCATCGAAAGATCAAGACATTACAAAAGTAGCTAATGTGATGAAGCAATATTTGGCGCAAAAAGAGACGGATCTGCCTGAGTCTGTAAAACTTGAACCAATCGTTGATCTTACTTACTACCTAAATGGCCGTCTTAATATGATGATCGAGAACATGATTTGGGGTGGCATCTTGGTTATGGCGATGCTTGCCCTTTTTCTTCGTATTCGTTTAGCATTTTGGGTCATGATGGGGTTACCTGTGTCATTTCTTGGTGCATTTTTGTTTATGCCAATGAATGGGTTAGACGTGACGATTAACTTGGCTTCTCTATTCGCATTTATATTAGTGCTTGGTATTGTCGTCGATGATGCAATCGTGGTTGGTGAATCCGTTCACTCGGAAATTGAGGAAAAAGGGCACAGCCTTGAAAACGTCGTAACCGGGGTTAAGCGCGTTGCAATCCCAGCCACTTTTGGCGTCTTAACAACAATTGCTGCTTTTTTGCCACAAACGTTTGCTTCTGGCCCTGGCGCTGCTTTTTCAAAAGCAATCGGGGGCGTCATCATATTGTGTCTAATTTTCTCTCTTATCGAATCAAAACTTATATTGCCTGCCCATTTAGCTGCGATGAATAGCAAACCAAGCAATCCGAAAAACCCATTACACCGTATGCGTGAGCGGTTTGATGGTGGGCTACGTTATTTTGTGGAAAATAAGTATCGACCATTTGTAGAGAAATGCGTGCACTACCGTTATACGGTCATTGTCTCATTCTTCGCACTATTGATTGTGAGTGCAGGCATGTTTGCTGGTGGCTTTATCAAATTTGTTGCAAATCCAAAAATCCCTCATGATTTTCCACGTATCTCACTAGAGATGAACCTGTCGGCTTCAGAAAATGCCACGTTGGATTCTATCCAGAAGATAGAGCAAATGATGATTAATGTTGATAAGCAAATAGAAGCGCAATATGGTCAAAAAATGATAGAGGATCTCTCTGTTAGTTTACGTGGTCGCACACAAGCTTCGATTATGGCTGTGTTAGTAAAACCAGAACATCGACCAATTGGCACTTTCGAACTCAGTGATCTGTGGCGCGAGAATATGCCGCAATTGCCTGGTATGAAAAGTTTGAATATTCAAGACAGTATCATGAATGGTGGCCGAGACGATGGCGATGTGAGCTTCCGTTTAGAGGGAAAAAATAAAGACATGCTCATCGAGGCGGCAAACAAATTGAAAGACAAACTTCGCTCTATTGAGGGAGTGGGTGACGTTAACGATTCGATGCAAAGTGCCACGGATGAAGTTCAGCTTAACCTTAAACCTTTAGCTTACAACCTTGGCCTTACACTTGCTGATGTCGCCTCTCAGGTAAATTTTAGTTATTACGGTATTGAGGCTCAACGTATTTTACGTGATGGTGAAGAAATCAAAGTAATGATCCGTTACCCCCGTGATGCACGCGATAATATCAGTGATATTAATGATGTTCGTATTGTTACCCCCGCAGGTGCAGAAGTACTTTTATCTGAAGTTGCGCGAATAAAAGTCGTTGATGGTGTAGATAGCATACGTCGCGAAAACGCCAAACGTACAATTAATGTGTGGGCATCTGTCGATACGAATCAGGCACAACCTTTTGAAATTGCACAAAACATACGAGATGAGTACCTGCCCTCTCTCTTAAAAAGCTACCCTGGCGTTGAAAGTTCTGTCACGGGTCGCATTCAAGAAGAGATGGACAGTGTTGCTGAACAGATCCGCGATCTTGTTTTGTCACTGCTCATTATTTTTGCACTGCTTGCAATTCCATTGCGGTCCTACACCCAACCAATGATGATTATGTCCGTGATCCCTTTTGGCATCGTCGGTGCTGTCTATGGTCACATGATCCTCGGTTTAACAATGAGTGGCTTGTCATTCTTTGGGATCATTGCCGTCGCTGGGGTTGTCGTTAATGACTCTCTCGTCATGGTGGATTTTGTTAACCAAGCAAGAGAGAAAGGTATTGCGATTAAACAAGCTGCGGTTGATGCGGGTTGTAAACGCTTTAGAGCAATTCTATTAACGTCATTAACGACGTTTATTGGGCTTGTACCAATCATAGCTGAAACCAGTCTGCAAGCACAGATTGTCATCCCTATGGCAGTTTCTCTTGCGTTTGGTGTGCTGTTCGCCACAGTGATCACTCTAGTCCTTATTCCTTGCCAATATGTGGCATTAGAAGATTTTAAACAGATCTTCGCGAAAATGCGTAGCAAAACTGTCGGACAAGACGTGTTACCTAGTGAAGGTGACGATATTCCACACAATCAAACCACACTTTAAACCCATCCAAAACAAAAGAGCCCTTTTGGGCTCTTTTTTTAACTAAAACTTGACTTAAAACGTCCAAGCTACATGAAGCTGAGGAACAGATTCATTCGTATTAGTACCGAGTTTATTGCGCCATAATTGCCATTCTAACCCCAGCATTAAACTGTTTTCATCATAGCCCAAAGCATTTCCTAAATCCCATTGTAATTGGGGCTGTATTAAGATCCACTCATTAACTATGGCGCCAAGTTCATTGCGCCTGGCATCGATATACTCAGCATGTCCCGTCAAATAAAAGCGCTGTGTACCAACAGAGAAAGGATACCCCCACGCAACATCAAACATCCAACTGTCGGTATGACTCGGTGCACCACCTTGGGTTAACCCTCCACTGTCATCAATATAAGCAGTAAATGTTGTCGTAAAAAATTTGAAATTTGGCACATTCCAATGCAGTTTAAAACCAGGCAAGTATTTACGTACCTTTGCATCACCAGAAATATTAAATCCCATAACAAAACTAATATCACTTAGGTGGCCAAGTGACACATTTGTACCTGTCGTCTTTGAAAGACTGAGTGAGCTATACCACTCCGAATAAAAGTCACCATCTTGAAAACCATCAACTCGTGTGTCATCCGAGTAATCTACAAAGAAAAAGTTGTCACCATATTGATGCGCTGAAGCATGTTGTAATGAATAAATTGTGGTAGGAGATTTTTGTTCACTAAAAGGATTAGTAAACTTGCCATGATTTAAGTGGAACTGCGTTGTACTCCACGTCGCAGCATTAACGTTAAGGGATGTAGCAATTGACAGAGCCAATAGCGCGAGCTGAGATTTCATAAGCATGAGTTCAAGAGATGTAATAAACTAAAGTATAACAGAGAGAACGAGTTAACGCGGAGTTTTGCCCTAACTCGTTTTACATGAAGAGTCACTATCGATGATTTAGACTCGATTACGCCTTAAACAAATTATAGTGATGGCAGTAAAAGCCAAAATAAAACAATAAAACGAAGAGGTCGACACATCCCATGGGCTAATTTTAAAAGTAGCTCCTAAAAGTAATGCTTGAGCACCGTATGGCAATGAACCTTGCATCACACAGGCAAAAATATCCAACAAACTGGCCGCTCTTTTAGGGGAAATCTCTCCATCTTCAGCTAATTTTTTCGCAACAGGCCCCGCTACAATAATAGAAACTGTATTATTTGCGATACACAAATTACTCGTCAAAACGAGGAAAGCGATCCCCAATTGGTCTGCAACTTTACGATGAAATTTGGCGATAACAGCGGTTAATTTTTGTACCAAACTTGCTAAAAAATCCAACCCACCATTAATACGAATAAACTCAGACAGACCACCTATGAACATCGACAACAAGAAGATTTCTTGCATATCGCTAAAGCCTTTATAGATGTCTTTAACAAAGCTCGCGCCCTCGTAATTACCTATAAAACCAACTAAGGCAGCGAATAATATGCCGCTAAATAACACCACAAAAACATTAAACCCCATTACCGCGAGCACTAGAATAAATGCATAAGGCAATACGAGAAGCCAGTCGAAAGGTTTAGTTTCAACAACTTGTGGCTCTGGAGTTAAAAATACAAGTAACAGAACAGTCAGAATGGCCGCGGGCAAAGCAATTTTCAAATTCTCACGAAACTTGTCTTTCATTTCACAGCCCTGAGTGCGAGTAGCGGCAATAGTAGTATCTGAAATAATTGACAAATTATCCCCGAACATTGCACCTGAAACAACGGTGCCCGCCATTAAAGCTGGATCAATACCAGTTTTTAAAGTAATGGCATAAGCAATTGGGCCGATCGCTCCAATCGTTCCCATTGAGGTGCCCATGGCCGTTGAAACAACTGCTGCGATTAAAAATAAACCCGGCAGTAAAAACGCAGGCGGAATAAGTGACAGTCCCGCATTCACCACAGCATCAACCCCCCCCGTCGCACCTGCGACTGCTGAAAATGATCCTGCAAGTAAATAAATCAAACACATAGTGATGATATTACTGTGTCCTGCGCCTTTTATAAACGTTTCAACACTCTGATTTATCGTTGCTTTATTAAACCAAAAAGCAATAACGATGGCAGGTAAAATTGCCACTGGGGCTGGTAGTTGATAAAACGCGTAGTCAACACCTTGCGCTTGCAAGTAAAGTCCGGCACCTAGAAATAGACCAACGAAAGTCAGTAAAGGAACAAGCGACAAAATTGCGCTTTTTTTATCGTAGGTTGGCTGCATAGCTCTCCTCTTAAAAATCACCACAGCCAGCAAAGAATTTATTAGCTGCATTTAAAAAACCGCACGCCCGCAATAAAGAAATCGGCGAAGGCAGAAGTTTAAATGTTTAGATGGCTAAAGTCTATGGTGATTTGTTATTATTGTTATCATTAGAGTTATCAACCTGACTATTACATACAGATCCGATAAACTCTACCCTATCATCTAAAATAGCTAAACAAGAGGAAGATCTAGTGGATCGTATAGGAATATTTGGTGCTAATGGCCGTATGGGACAAGCACTCATTGAAGCATGTGCCTTATCTAAACAATGCGAATTATCCGCAGCATTTGTCAGAGCTCAATCACCTCTCATTTCAACACCTGTACATCACATCAATAAGGCCGCACCAACCGACCTTTCTTTCGCTTGCGAGAGCGCACTGCAAGCTTGCTCTGCCGATGTCCTTATCGATTTTACCTTGCCAGAAGGCATGCGCAGACATCTAGAAAGTGCAGTCAAACACCGTATCCCTATGGTAATTGGTACTACCGGTTTAAGCGACGAAGATAAACAAATTCTGTGTGAAGCATCGAAACATATCCCGATCGTTTTTTCGCGTAATTATAGCGTTGGGGTGAATTTACTGCTTAACTTAGTTCAGGTTGCTGCAACAAAGCTAGCGGATGAGTTAGATATTGAAATATTTGAAGCGCACCACCGCAATAAAATAGATGCTCCATCTGGTACTGCATTGATGATTGGCGAGGCGATTGCGCATGCCAAAGGGTGGGATCATGACACCGTCGCCAAATTTGATCGCAGTAATGATCATAGCGCAAAAACTCAAAACGAAATCGGCTATTCAGTCCTACGAGCTGGCGACATAGTTGGCGAACATACCGCTTTTTTCGCAACTATGGGTGAAAGGCTTGAAATAACGCACAAAGCGGCCTCTAGACTGACGTTCGCATCCGGTGCTATAAGGGCTGCGCAATGGTTAAGAAATAAACCAGAAGGACTTTATGATATGCAAGATGTGCTTGGATTGAAGTAATAAGCATTGATTTTTAGCTATTTCGTGCAAATTTTTAGTTTAGAGCTCTATTTTTAAATTTATTTGCAAGACCATTAGACGACCTTCGCATTTTACTGTAGACTATATGGAATTTGCCAAAAATTTATAAAACTGCGTGTTACCAAGCGCTCTATAAACGGGAAGTAATGCGTCAACGCAGCTCCCGTTTTTTTACATCTAGGAGGTTAACTTGACTAAATCCGCTCTGTTAGTCCTTGAAGACGGCACAGTGTTTCGCGGTACTGCCATTGGTGCCGACGGTATTTCTGTCGGTGAGGTAGTATTCAATACGTCGATGACAGGTTATCAAGAAATTTTGACAGACCCGTCCTACGCGGAACAAATTGTTACTCTAACTTACCCGCACATCGGTAATACGGGTACTAACAGCGAAGACGAAGAAGCGGGAAAGATCTGGGCAAAAGGCCTAGTGATCCGTGATTTGCCACTGCTAGCGAGTAATTTCCGTAACGAGCAATCGTTGAGTGAATACTTAAAAGAACGCAACATTTTAGGGATCGCCGACATTGATACCCGTAAGTTAACCCGTATCCTTCGTGATAAAGGTGCACAGAACGGTTGTATTATTGCAGGTGATGATGTTTGCGAAACAAAAGCACTGGACGCTGCTAAGGCATTCCCGGGCCTTAAAGGTATGGATTTAGCAAAAGTTGTTTCAGCAAAAGAATCTTTTGAATGGCGCGAATCAAGCTGGAGTTTAGGTGAAGGCTTTAAAACCTTGAAACCTGAAGAGGAACGTTTTCACGTCGTCGCTTATGACTTTGGTGTAAAACGCAACATCTTGCGCATGTTAGTTGATCGAGGCTGTAAACTCACCGTCGTGCCCGCTCAGACATCAGCCGCAGAGGTACTGGCGTTAAATCCAGATGGGATTTTCCTCTCAAATGGCCCCGGCGACCCAGAACCTTGTACCTACGCAATCGATGCAATAAAAACCTTCCTAGAAACAGACACTCCAATTTTCGGCATTTGCTTAGGCCACCAACTTCTTGCTCTCGCGTCCGGCGCAAAAACTGTCAAAATGAAATTTGGTCATCACGGCGGTAACCACCCAGTTAAAGACTTAGATCGCAACGTAGTAATGATCACAGCGCAAAACCATGGTTTTGCTGCAGATGAAGCAACATTACCTGCAAATCTACGCGCAACTCACGTTTCATTGTTCGATGGCACGCTACAAGGTATTCACCGTACTGACAAACCAGCGTTTAGCTTCCAAGGTCACCCTGAAGCCAGCCCAGGTCCACACGACGCGGCGCCGTTGTTCGACCATTTCATTGATTTAATGCAAGCACGTAAAGCCTAATTAATAGCGGAGTCAAAATGCCAAAACGTAACGATTTAAAAAGCATTCTTATCTTAGGCGCAGGCCCGATTGTTATCGGCCAAGCGTGTGAGTTTGACTACTCTGGCGCGCAAGCGTGTAAAGCGCTAAAAGAAGAAGGCTACCGAGTTATCCTAGTTAACTCAAACCCTGCAACGATTATGACTGATCCAGAAATGGCAGATGCGACGTACATCGAGCCAATTCATTGGGAAGTTGTTGAAAAAATTATTGAAAAAGAGCGTCCATGTGCCGTATTACCTACTATGGGTGGTCAAACAGCGCTTAACTGTGCACTAGACCTTGACCGTCATGGTGTGCTTGCGAAGCACGGTGTTGAGCTTATTGGTGCAACTGCGGATGCAATCGATAAGGCAGAAAACCGTGAACGTTTCGACAAAGCAATGAAGAAAATCGGCCTAGAGTGTCCGCGCGCTGAAATCGCTCACTCGATGGAAGATGCATTAGACATTCTTACTCGTATCGGCTTCCCATGTATCATCCGTCCATCATTCACAATGGGTGGTACAGGTGGAGGTGTTGCTTACAACATGGAAGAGTTCGAAGAGATCTGTACTCGCGGTTTAGACTTATCTCCAACGAAAGAGCTTCTGATTGACGAAAGCTTAATTGGTTGGAAAGAGTACGAGATGGAAGTAGTTCGTGATAAAAACGACAACTGTATCATCGTATGTTCTATCGAAAACTTTGACCCTATGGGCGTTCACACGGGTGACTCAATCACAGTCGCGCCGGCTCAAACTCTGACGGACAAAGAATACCAATTAATGCGTAACGCATCGATGGCCGTTCTTCGTGAAATCGGTGTTGAAACAGGCGGCTCAAACGTACAGTTTGGTGTTAACCCAGTTGATGGTCGTATGGTAATCATCGAAATGAATCCGCGTGTGTCGCGTTCATCTGCCCTTGCCTCTAAAGCGACAGGTTTCCCGATTGCGAAAATCGCAGCAAAATTAGCCGTGGGTTATACGCTAGACGAACTTAAAAACGACATCACTGGTGGTGCAACACCTGCCTCATTCGAACCTTCAATTGACTACGTTGTAACTAAGATCCCACGTTTTAACTTTGAAAAGTTCGCTGGCTCCAATGACCGTTTAACGACCCAAATGAAATCAGTTGGTGAAGTAATGGCAATTGGTCGTAACCAGCAAGAGTCGTTACACAAGGCACTGCGTGGTTTAGAAGTTGGCGCAACCGGATTTAACCCAATTGTAGCGCTTGACGATCCGAATGCGCACGAAAAAATTGTTCATGAATTACGTGAACCAGGTGCAGAGCGTATTTGGTATGTTGCAGATGCAATGCGCCATGGTATGTCAATTGATGACGTATTTGAACTGACTAAAATCGATCGTTGGTTCTTAGTTCAAATCGAAGACATCTTAAAAGACGAAGCGACAATCAAAGAAGTGGGCATGGCTGGCTTAACTGCTGAATTTTTGCGCAAACTCAAGCGTAAAGGCTTTGCTGATGCGCGTATTGCTGAAATCGCAGGTGTTTCCGAAACTGAGATCCGTAAAAAGCGTCATATGTTAAACATCGTGCCAGTTTACAAACGTGTAGACACATGTGCTGCCGAATTTAAATCAGATACGGCATACATGTACTCGAGCTATGATGAAGAGTGTGAAGCACAGCCATCTGAAAAAGACAAAATCATGGTTATCGGCGGTGGTCCAAACCGTATCGGTCAAGGTATCGAATTCGACTATTGCTGTGTACACGCTGCTTTAGCAATGCGTGAAGACGGCTATGAAACGATTATGGTTAACTGTAACCCAGAAACCGTATCAACAGACTATGATACATCTGATCGTCTGTACTTCGAGCCAATTACACTTGAAGACGTGCTAGAAATCGTGCGTGTTGAAAAACCAAAAGGCGTCATTGTACAGTACGGTGGTCAAACACCTTTGAAACTTGCTCGTGCACTTGAAGCGAATGGAGTGCCAATCATTGGTACTTCTCCAGACGCCATTGACCGTGCTGAAGACCGCGAACGTTTCCAACACTTAGTCGAACGTTTGAACCTTTTACAACCAGAAAATGCCACGGTTACTTCATTAGAAGAAGCGATTGTGAAATCACAAGAAATAGGTTTCCCGCTAGTTGTTCGCCCGTCTTACGTTTTAGGTGGTCGCGCGATGGAAATCGTCTACGACGAAGACGATCTGCGTCGTTATATGACGCAAGCCGTATCAGTGTCAAACGAAGCTCCAGTGCTACTTGATCGTTTCCTTGACGATGCTATCGAAGTCGATGTCGATGCTATCTGCGATGGTCAAGAGGTCTTAATTGGCGGCATCATGGAACACATCGAACAAGCGGGTGTTCACTCTGGTGACTCGGCATGCTCTTTGCCTGCTTACTCGCTTTCACAAGAGATCCAAGATGTGATGCGTAACCAAGTCACGGCTATGGCGCTTGAACTAGGTGTTGTTGGCCTGATGAACACACAATTTGCAGTAAAAGATGGTCAAGTTTACCTAATCGAAGTAAACCCTCGTGCTGCACGTACCGTGCCTTTTGTATCAAAAGCAACCGGTGTTGCACTTGCGAAAGTAGCCGCTCGTTGTATGGTCGGTCAATCGCTTCAATCACAAGGCATCACCAAAGAAGTTATTCCGCCTTACTACAGTGTGAAAGAAGTCGTTCTGCCATTCGCTAAGTTCCCAGGCGTTGACCCAATGCGTGGTCCTGAAATGCGTTCAACCGGTGAAGTAATGGGTGTTGGTGATAATTTCGCCGAAGCATTCGCGAAAGCACAATTAGGTGCGGGTAATACTTTACCACGCGGTGGTCGCGCGTTACTATCTGTGCGCAATGGTGACAAGGCACGTGTTGTCGAACTTGCTAAAACGATGAAAGCACTTGGGTTTGAACTAGATGCGACGTCGGGTACAGCAGCTGCGCTTGAAGAAGCAGGTATTGAAGTTCGTCGCGTGAATAAAGTGTACGAAGGCCGTCCTCATATTCTTGACCGTATCAAGAACAAAGAGTACAGCTACATCGTGAACACAACCGAGGGTCGCCAAGCTATTGAAGACTCGAAGGTGTTGCGTCGTGGTGCACTTCAGCACAAAATTAACTATACCACTACTCTGAACGCTGCATTTGCTAACTGTAAGGCATACTCTGCGGATGACCGAGCAAAAGTAAGTTCAGTTCAAGAGCTTCACCAACGATTAAATTAAGAACCTAACTGAGGCGAGAGAATACTCGCCTCAGTACTGAGCGAGATAACTATGCAATCAATTCCGATGACAGTACGAGGCGAGAAAATGCTTCGTGACGAACTGAATCACTTGAAGACTGTTGTACGTCCTAAAATTATCGCAGACATCGCAGAAGCGCGTGAACACGGTGATTTAAAAGAAAACGCAGAATACCATGCTGCTCGTGAGCAACAAGGATTTTGTGAAGGCCGTATTCAAGAAATTGAAGCTAAACTCTCTACAGCGCAAGTCATTGACGTAACTAAAATGGCTAACAAAGGCAAAGTTATTTTTGGCTCAACTGTGACTATCTTAAACGTTGATACCGATGCAGAGGTAACTTACCGTATTGTTGGTGATGACGAAGCAAACATTAAAGAAAATTTAATTTCTGTAAACTCACCGATTGCACGTGGATTAATCGGTAAGGAAGTTGACGACACCGTTAACATACAAACACCTAATGGTGCTGTGGAATATGAGATCATTGAAGTTGAATACGTGTAAAACAAGATTCTCTAATGAATTTAAAAACCCAAGCTGTGCTTGGGTTTTTTTCTTTATACAGATGCAGACAGGATGAGATTTTTAACATTGCCATAGCTTTAGATGCCAATGCATTATGGAAGCCATGTGTAACCTCAATCCTTTTTAGTTAGGGTAATTGATCTATCGAGACCAGGAGAATTTAACAATAACCACGCCAACGAGTTCAGCTAGTCTTGTGACTATTAGATTCCAGGCATGTTAATGTAATTATCGGTAGGTTTTAGACGTTAAAATGAAATGATCAGCTTAAGCAGCCAAATCGCCTGAAAAGTCAGTAAAAGCATTTTAAGCTTACTAATTATTGGCAAACATTGTATGTGAAGCTAAATATGAGAATTATACGAACAACATTAAGATTTACGCCCTATCTAGTCGCATAAATTGCACCGCATAATAGCCACCTTGATAATATTCTTTCGTATCCGCCATGACTCGATATTTCAACTGACCACGCATTTTCGTTTGAATAATCGCATCAACACTCACAAATTGAGCCTGCTTCTCTTGGGTCTCTTGAACAGCAAGTTCCCATAGTCGTGTAACGACAAGTCGATATGATTCATCAGGGTAAGCGATACGCCACCATGTGTCTTTATCAGGGATCTCCTCTGTCGAGTAACCTATTTCATCCATAAATCGGTTGTTTACATAAACAATTTTATGATTAAGATCTAAACTATCCATTTTCACAACAATTGTCCCCCAAGGCACTGTGTTGAGATAATCTAACGGAATAGAAAAAGTCTCCATGATAGCTGTTACCTTAATGATGTTACATTAGTCCATATTGCTGTCAAAATAGCCTTTAAAAGCTTATTTTTCAAGGAACTATTTGCTAAATTACAACCCTTTCTTTTCAAAATAAAGCTTAGTAAGTCTATTCTGATAACAGTTTTTAGTTAATCAGATTATCGCATTGCATGAAGTTTGAACGAGATAACCTTCAATAGCGATTGGACTTTCAGATGGGAATACACAGGAGAGTTAGTCGCCCAATGCAGTGATTAAATAGACCAAGGCGATATTTTGTAAATTAGTAACTCAATCAGCCTTGTAATTAGTTTTTATATTTAACCGACGTTCAGCACAGTTTTGCAAATATTGTTCTTTTTGCACTTCAGATGCTTCATGCCAAAATAAAATTTCATCCAAATGGCGAAAGCAGCCTAAGCATATGTCCTTATCATTTAAGCAACAGTGCCGAATACAAGGATTACCATGCGATTTTTTTTCGATGAACTTAGTCATAACGATTTTATGAGTGATTAGATATTATAATTATAGCACTGAGGGGAATAATGGAGGCGGAACCCGGAGTCGAACCGAGGTAGACGGATTTGCAATCCGCTGCATGGCCACTCTGCCATTCCGCCGCGATACAAGGGTTTCATAGTTTGGAGCGAGTAACGAGGTTCGAACTCGTGACCTCAACCTTGGCAAGGTTGCGCTCTACCAGCTGAGCTATACTCGCATTACTAGATAAAAAATCTTACTATTTTAAATTGCTTAATGCGATTTAAAATGGTGCCCGGGGCCGGACTTGAACCGGCACGCTGTTACCAGCGAGGGATTTTAAATCCCTTGTGTCTACCAATTCCACCACCCGGGCGTCGGGTGTGAAAGCAAATTGGAGCGAGTAACGAGGTTCGAACTCGTGACCTCAACCTTGGCAAGGTTGCGCTCTACCAGCTGAGCTATACTCGCGTTCCTAGAACTGAATCCAACCAGCTGACTCTAAAGGCTATGCTTTTTTGTACAAACTGAGCGATATTCATGTTCAATGTACCCTTTTTAGCTTTTGCTAAATGGTGCCCGGGGCCGGACTTGAACCGGCACGCTGTTACCAGCGAGGGATTTTAAATCCCTTGTGTCTACCAATTCCACCACCCGGGCATCGGGCTGCTTTCGCATGTGGATATGTTGAGATATGGAGGCGGAACCCGGAGTCGAACCGAGGTAGACGGATTTGCAATCCGCTGCATGGCCACTCTGCCATTCCGCCGCTATCGAAAATATTGGAGCGAGTAACGAGGTTCGAACTCGTGACCTCAACCTTGGCAAGGTTGCGCTCTACCAGCTGAGCTATACTCGCAATACACAGAACAGTTAAATTTAATTCTGAGGTGTGACTCTGGTTTCACACTTTTTTATTTTCGAGGGCTTGTGCCCCTCAACACGGACGCATTCTACAGAAACTTTTCAGTGCGTCAACATAAAAAATTAAGGTTTTGAACTGTTTGCTTAAATTTTATCTAATTCGGTTTATCTTTGTGCTAGCCAGATCAAGATTTAATCAATTCCGATCTTGCTGCTAGCAAATATTGGATCATTGAACTAAGTGTCAATAATGTTGCAAACGCCAATAGCGTATAGCTTAAGTAAATCATCCACGCATCAAACTGCCAAATTAGGCCAATTATAGCAAGCATTTGAGCAGCCGTTTTCCATTTGCCCATATTCGACACTGCGACATTATCACGCTTGCCCTGCTCAGCCATCCACTCCCGAAGAGCAGAAATAACAATTTCTCTACTGATAATGATAACAGCGGCAGAAGTCATAAAAATATTTTGATAATGTGTTGCCAAGACAACTAGCGCAGCACTCACCATCACTTTATCGGCAACCGGATCTAAAAAAGCCCCAAAAGGCGTTGATTGCTCGAGTTTTCGGGCTAAATACCCATCAAGAATATCTGTTACACTTGCAAGCCAAAAAATAAATGCAGCTGCAAAAAATGCCCACGTATAAGGTAAATAAAATACGCCCACAAAAACTGGGATCAAAAATAAACGAAAGGTCGTTAAAGTATTTGGAATATTCCACATAGCGCTGAGTACAACTTCTTTTTCTTTATGTTCGCATGAATGCTTAAGCTTTGTCATGCAAATGGTTAAATATCTTTTCAGCCATCTCAGGGCTGATCCCTGGCACTTGTTTTAACTGGTTTATATTAGCCGACATCACACCTTGCATTCCACCTAAGTATTTTAAGATGGCTTGGCGACGTTTTTGGCCCACGCCAGCAATTTCTTCTAGCATCGATTGGGTACGTTGTTTTTGCCGTTTATTCCTATGCCCTGCAATTGCAAAACGATGTGATTCATCCCGAATATGTTGAATAAGATGTAAAGCAGGTGAACTACTTTCCAAATTCACTGTTTTTCGCCCACCATCGATAAGCAACGTTTCTAATCCGGGTTTTCTACTCGTCCCTTTCGCCACCCCAACTAACAAAGGAAACTTTGCCTGTGTCCAGGATTCAAAAAAAGCTTCTGCACGACCCAATTGCCCTTTACCACCATCAATAAAAATGACGTCTGGTATTTTATTATCGTCACTTAGCTTTGCATATCGTTTACGAAGTGCAAACTCCATCGCGGCATAATCATCGCCGGGTGTGATACCTTTAACATTATATCGCCGATATTCCTTTGTGTTTGGCCCTTGAGCATCAAACACTACACAAGACGCAACGGTGTGTTCACCCATTGTGTGGCTGATATCAAAACATTCCATTCTGTCTATGTCAGTTAATCCTAGGGCTTCTTTTAATAGTTCAAGACGAGATGCAATCGATTCTTTCGCACTAAGCTTTACCGTTAATGCATTCAGCGCATTTTTATTAGCCAGTTGTAAATATTGAGCGCGTTCTGAACGAACACTATCACGGATCGTCACTTTGCGCTCAGCGAGTTCACTGAGTGCCGCAACAAGTGCAACCTGCTCATCTAAAGCGAATGGAATAACAATATCTGCCGCTATTCGACTTGAACCTTGTATCGACAAATAATATTGACCAAGGAAGCCACTTAAGATTTCGTCGACGCTGGCATCTTTCGGTGTTTTGGGAAAATAAGTTCGAGTCCCAAGCACTTTATGATCACGTATTGTGAGTACATGCACTGCACATAACCCTGCTTGCTGTGCAAATCCAATCACATCCATTTCAGGGAAGTTGCCACTGACAGATTGCTGTTCTTGCATTTGACGTAACAGCGCAATTTGATCTCGGTAATTAGCTGCTTTTTCAAATGCTAGGTTTATGCTGGCTTCTTCCATCTTTGCAATCAAGGTTGCTATGACGTCTTGCGAACGACCACGCAAAAATTGCTTCACCAAGTTAACCTGTTCGGTATACTCCTTGTCGCTGACTAATCCAACACAAGGGGCACTGCAACGTTTAAGTTGATGTTGTAAACAAGGCCGACTGCGCGCTCGATAATACGCGTCCTCGCATTGACGAACAGGAAAAATCTTTTGCATTAATCGTAAACTGTCCGACACTGCAGCGCTACTTGGGTAAGGTCCAAAATAGTCCCCTTTCGCCTTACGACTTCCTCGATGAAATGCCAACCTAGGATGTTTATGCCCACTTAAGAAAATATAGGGATAGCTCTTATCATCACGAAGCAAAATATTGTATCGAGGTTGATATTTTTTGATGAGATTGCTTTCAAGGATAAGCGCTTCAGTTTCAGTATTAGTTAGTGTCACATCAATATGACGTATATTACTAACTAAAACTCTGGTTTTGCTATCTTGAAGTGTACTGCGAAAATAACTGGAAAGGCGCTTTTTTAGGTTCTTAGCCTTGCCGACATAAATCACTTGGCTTTGTTCATCATACATTCGATAAACACCAGGCTCTGTCGACAAGGATTTTAAAAACGTTTTGTGATCAAAAACTGTCATACCTTAAAATTAGCGAGAACTGTCTATATCAATCATTTTATGACGGATTGCTAAATGAGTTAGTTCGACATCACCACTAACATTAAGCTTTTCAAACATTCGGTAACGATAACTATTAACCGTTTTGGAACTTAAATTAAGCCTATCTGCAATATCTTGCGCCTTTTCACCTTTCGTGATCATTAGCATAATTTGCAGCTCACGTTCAGATAAACTTTGAAAAGGATTCTCGTCATTGCGGCCACTAAATTGTGCCAATGCAATTTGTTGAGCAATATCAGGCGCAATGTAACGCTGACCTGAATTTACCGCACGAATAGCATTAATCATTTCGTCTGGACCCGTTCCCTTTGTTAAATACCCATGCGCGCCGATTTGCATTACTTTACTGGGAAAAGGATCTTCACAGTGTACAGTCAACACAATCACTTTGACGTCAGGACAGTATCGGCAGATTTTTTTTGTCGCTTCTAAACCGCCAATTCCCGGCATATTCATATCCATTAATACAACATTTGGATTATTGGCCCGACAAAACGTCACTGCTTCTTCGCCCGTTTTAGCCTCTCCAATTACTTTAAAACCTCGAACATCATCGAGGATCCGTCTAATCCCTGTTCTAACCAACTCATGGTCATCAACTAAGAGCACATTAATCAAAGGAAAGCCCTCTTGTTAGATAGTCGCATTATTATAATATTGATTGGAGAGTACCATATAAAACTAGAAACGATAACTACAAACATGGTACGGATTTCGAAAATTAACGCTTTGCATCCATGTCATTAATATATATGAAAAAGTGCAAGTTCAAATACTTGCACTTTATTCAATATTAAAAGGCATTTTTACTCAGCAGAACGAGAAAATTTATCAACCCATAACGCAATAATGCCATCACCTGTAACGTTACAAGCTGTACCGAAACTATCTTGTGCTAGGTATAATGCAATCATCAATGCCAACGCACCTTCATTAAAGCCTAACATTGAGCCAAGTAGTCCAAGCGCAGACATTACCGCTCCTCCTGGCGCTCCAGGTGCTGCAATCATCACAACACCAAGCATAAAGATAAATGGTAACATTGTACTGAGTGAAGGCTGAGCTAAGTCAGGAGACAAGAACATAACCGCCATAGCGCAAGTCACAATAGTGATCGTCGAACCTGATAGATGAATAGTTGCGCAAAGTGGCACGGTAAAATTAGCCACTTCTTCTTGAACTGCGTTAGCCTTGCTAGCACGTAATGAGACAGGAATTGTGGCTGCACTTGACATCGTGCCGAGTGCGGTTAAATAAGCAGGTAACATATTACGCACTAATTCCAGTGGACTGCGTTTCAACAGTAACCCTGTAGAAACATATAAGACAGTTAACCACAACCAGTGCATCACAACAGCCGCAAGTAACACGATACCGAACGTGCCTAAGGTCTCAACAACTGTGCCCGCCACCGTCATCTCTGCAAAAACACCCGCGATATAAAGTGGTAATAAAGGAATAATCACTTTTGCCAATAACGAATCAATTACATCTCGGCCTTCATCAACAACTGCTTTTAAATTAGAAAGTGCCTGATAGCTGATCGCTATACCAAAGATGAACGCGGTCGCAAGTGCCGTCATTACCCCCATCAATGGCGGGATCTGGATATCGATATACCCTTTTAGTTCAGAAGCTTCACCTGCTTGAAAACTCATCGCACCATCGAACATAGGCATCACAGCAGAAATCAATAAAAACGCTAATGTACCGGCTATTACAGTAGAGCCATATGCGAATCCAACCGTTTTCCCGAGCAAATGACCCGAACCCTGCGGTAAACCTGCAATTCCAGAAGCTATAAAAAATAAAATAATTAAAGGAATAGTAAAACCGATCAGTTGACCGATTAATACCTTTGCCGTCATTAACAACTCGATCATAGAAAGAGGCAAAAACAGCCCCACTAAGATCCCGCCAAGAATACCGGCGAGCAATTTTAGAATTAGATTCATTATTATTCTCGTGACGTTTAATAAAGGCACGTTTTACCATGTTTTAAGCCAAATTGCTTGCGTTTGCGTTGTACCCCTAAAAAACACAAACAACCCATTCTAAGACAGCTTAATCTGACTACAACCGTTTAGTCTGGAAAAATAGCAATTTAAACGCGCTTAGTTTGTTTAAAGCACACTTACCATTTAGGCTATAGGGGTCAAAATTGGATGATTATATTATGTACAAATCGCTGTTTTTCTCCTTGTCTTTGTCTTGTCTAACTTTTAGTTCCATTGCGAGTGATTCTATTCCGTTTATAAACGCCTCAGCCAAAATAGATGGGCAGCTCAATGAAGCCCATTGGCAGAAAGCTAAAAAGATAGAAATCAATAATATTTCTTGGCCACATGACAACTTACCTAGTCCGGTACAAACGACCGCCTACGTATATGAAAACGGTGATTCGCTTTTTGTTGGTTTTGAAGCAAACGACCCTAACCCAGATGGGATACGAGCATTTTATCGTGATCGTGACCAAGCCTGGAACGACGATCTCGTGGGATTGAAAATAGACACATTTAATACTGGTCGTATTGCTTATCAGTTTTTCATTAATCCTCTTGGTGTCCAAATGGACTCGATTGAAAACGAACTTAGTAAAACTGAAAGCAGTGCCTGGAATGGAATTTGGGACAGCGTGGGCGTCATTCATCAAAATGGCTATACCGTGGAAATTGAGATCCCATTTCGGGTGTTGAATTTTGACGACAGCAACCAAGTAAAAACAATGGCGATGGAGTTTGTCCGCTTCTACCCTCGTAATGAGCGACTAAGGCTGTCAAGCATGCAAATAAACCATGCTAACACCTGTTGGATTTGCCAAATGCCTGCTTACTCTGGTTTTGAAAAAGCGCAGCAAGGTAACAACATCGCCGTCATTCCAAGTTTTGTCGCTGGACGCAATGAAGCCAGAGATGTCAGCGGTTCAGAAGTTGGAGATTGGCAACACGACAATGTCAGTGAGCCTAGTGTTGATTTAAAGTGGGCTATCACACCTGATGTAACCTTAAATGCAACACTTAACCCTGACTTCTCACAAGTAGAAGCAGATACTGGCCAGCTAAATGTAAACAATAGTTTTAGTTTATTTTTTCCAGAACAACGCAGCTTCTTTTTGGAAAATAACGACTATTTCTCATCGTTTCAAAATATCATTTACACTCGCAACATCGCTACACCGGATTACGGTGCTAAAGTGACGGGCAGCAAACAGGGCCATACTTTTGCCGCGTTTGTTGCCAACGACAGTCATTTAAATGTACTCATCCCGGGTAATTTGCGTTCAAGTATCGTTAGTCTGAATCAAGAAAGTGAAAACGCTGCTTTTCGTTATCGCTATGATTTTGATAACACACTCTCTTTCGGTTCAACAGCGACCATTCGTCAAAGTGATGATTATTCAAACAAACTTCTAAGCTTAGATAGCAAGTATCAACCAACTGAATTTGATACCTTTAAAGTTCAAGCCATGCATTCACAAACTGACTACAGTGACAATTTTATCGATGAGTTATGCCACGGTGATGATTGTTTTACGATGCCGACACAAGCATGTACTCAATTCGACGACTGTGATTACAGTGAAAGTGTACTGCGGGTTTTAGAGAAAGAGGTATCTGGATCCGCTTATTTGCTGTCTTATGAACATTTTGAAAAATATTGGAGTGTGTTTTCTAGCTACAACCTTCGAGAAAAAGGATACCGAGCCGATCTTGGTTTTGTTGATCAAGTTGATTTTAATAAATTCCTTGTCGGCGGTGAATATCGTTGGTATGGGAATGAAGAAACGTGGTGGACGCGAACGCGTTGGTATACCGATTGGGATATTAGCCACAATGATAAAGGCGAACTGTTAGAAAAAGAAATACAAACTAGTATTGAGGTTCAAGGGCCATTACAAAGTACTTTAGAGTTGGGTGTTGAGCAGCGCAATCGCCCAGGCCTTCGTCACAATACAGCGAGCTTGCTAATTGATGACAACACCACCATGTTCTCAGAAAACACACTTTGGTCATATCTTGAATTCAAACCTCTTGCTGGCGTTTTCGCAAGCTTAAACTTACGTTCAGGTAACCGCGTAGATTTAACCAATAATCGCCTAGGTGACTATATTTTTGTCCGCCCTATTATCAATTTAAATCTTGGTAAACATTTTGAGTTCAAACTCCGCCACACATATGAAAGACTCGATGCAAATGGAGCCCAAGTGTATACAGCGAATCTCAGTGACGTACGTTTTACCTATCAATTTGATATTCACAGCTATATACGCTTAGCAGTGATTTACACAGATATAGAACGTAACCAAGCTAATTATATTCGAAATGTCGACGCAAAATACAAAGGCTTTACGACACAACTGCTTTACAGTTATAAACTAAATCCACAAACCGTTTTCTTCGCAGGATTTGGTGACAGTGGGTTTGAAGACGATCAATTGACGGACATCACTAGAGATACGCGATCCGTATTTGCCAAATTCAGCTACGCTTGGTTACTGTAATTTCATAACAACCGTTCAGACTATGGCATAAAAAAACATTTTTTATGCCATGTGGCTATAAGCTAATTTGATATAACTTATAGCCATTATTTCCTTCTTTTTTTTTATATCCCAGTTAAAGTTGTAGTCATAAAGCACGATTGATCATTAAAAGTTCTACGTAAGATTATTTGAATGTAATGCGTAAAATTATGCAGCGACATCCACCTCAGTAGTTCTGTGTATCAATAGATTAAATACCCATTTTTCACGCAATAAGGGACCAACATGTCTAAAGTTTTTGCAGATAACAGCCTTACTATTGGCAATACACCTATTGTTAAACTAAATCGAGTATCTGGCGGTAATGTCTACGCTAAAGTTGAGTCTCGCAATCCAAGTTTTAGCGTAAAATGTCGTATTGGCGCATCAATGATTTGGGAAGCTGAGAAAGCAGGCTTGCTCACTGAAGGCAAAGAAATCATCGAACCTACCTCTGGTAACACAGGTATTGCTCTTGCTTTTGTCGCTGCATCTCGTGGTTACAAACTAACACTCACTATGCCTAACACGATGAGTTTAGAACGTCGTAAATTATTAAAAGCACTGGGCGCAAACTTAGTGTTAACCGAAGGTGCAAAGGGCATGAAAGGCGCGATTGAAAAAGCGAAAGAGATCCGCGATGCTGCTCCTGAACAATACGTTATATTGCAACAGTTTGAAAACCCAGCAAACCCTAAAATCCATTTTGAAACTACCGGTCCTGAAATTTTTGACGCGATGGACGGTAAAATTGACTACTTCGTTGCCGGTGTCGGTACGGGCGGTACGATTACCGGGGTTACTCGTTACCTTAAAAATGAAAAAGGTTTAAATATCAAATCGATCGCAGTAGAGCCTGTTGATTCACCAGTAATCAGCCAAACTCTAGCTGGTGAAGAAGTTAAACCTGGACCACACAAAATCCAAGGTATCGGTGCTGGCTTTATCCCTGGTAACTTAGATCTGGCCTTAATCGATGGTACAGAAAAGGTATCGAATGATGAAGCAATTGCAATGGCGCATTTACTTATGAAAGACGAAGGTATTCTTGTGGGTATTTCATCTGGTGCTGCCGTAGTCGCTGCAAAACGTATTGCAGAGAAGCCAGAAAATGCCGGTAAAAATATCGTGGTAATCTTACCTAGTGCGACAGAGCGTTATTTATCAAGCCCATTATTTGCTGACTCATTTTCTGATCAAGAGTTAGTACAGTAATTCGCTATAAATTAAATAGATAATTAAAAAGGGGCGTCGAGCCTCTTTTTTGTAAAAACTCAGTTTCGCTGTACATTGTCACGAAAAAAGATTTTAAGTAAATTTCTATTGGGCAGTACTACGTAGCCCCCAAAGACAGAAATAATTAAACAGTTAAACTGTTTCTCACTCCTTGTTCCTTTACATCTCAACTCAATCGTTACACACTTAAAGTTCTTAGGGAAATTGAAGTATTGAAAAATGAAAAACTTTGCTTTGCTAATTTTAACGTTGTTTACTTTGATCGGTTGCGGTTCTGATGATGCAGCAACTGGCGACAAAGGCGCTCCAAGTTATAATGCAGTCATGTTCTTTGATGCGATATACAACAAAAACGATTTGAACGCAGCTATTGAGTTTGCCACACCAACTATGGCAAGAATTATGCGTTCTTATGGAACTGCCTCCCAATTTTCTCGCAACTTGATGAACTTGCAATACGACACGGTAAACATTGAAGTCGATATGACAAATGCTAGCTTGCGAGAAGTGTATGGTGAAAAAGCGACTGTCAATTTAATTTTTTCGGGGCACTGGCAAGGAAAGAAAATTGACGACATGCGCAGCGTGAAAATGATAAGAAAAAAAGGAACTTGGTACGTGGATAAAATCGTCCATGACCCTTATTCTCGTTAATGCGTCGACAGACTGCTGATTAGGGCCTTTTCCAGAAGCAACTCATCAGTGAAGTTACAGTAAGAAATATCGAGTATCGAAGGCTGTGTTACTACGTTGCTAATTAGCAACGTAGTTAAACAATTTTGAGTTATTTGGTCTCAAATCGGTATCTCGATTATCTGCCTACAAACGCTCTAACCAAAAAGCACCTTTATGGTTTAATGGGTACATGTCCAATAAAGCCAAAGATGGCTAATTCAGTTCAATTCGAAACACGCCTAGGTAAGAATGTACGTACCTTGTTAAACAGTGAGTACTTGATCTAACCGCACGCATCACAATTTTTCAAATGCATCAACTGCGATGGCTTTAGCTCTTAGGTCATCGAGTTTAATAAGCTGCTGATATTGCTGCTCACCAATAAACTCATTTTGTTTTGCACGTTCAACAAGTTCGCGCCATGGGAGTTTCTTCCAATCGGTGCGTTGTCTTCGTATTCCGTTTACCTCCTTAACTAGTGCACGTAACTCGTACTTTTGTTTAAAAGCATCTTCCATAATCCCCGTTGCCCCGTTTTTATCAACATAGCACAGGTAACTTATCCGCTCTCTTGCCACATTTGGTGTATGCACGGCGTGACAAACCGCTTGAGCACGCGCATCACTGGGCTTTTTAAATTGATTTCCAAAAGGGAAAATCCAACGTTTTAAAACAAACCCAACAATACTGGACGGAAAATTATCACAAAACGTTTCTAATGCATCAGCGGCTAAATAGAGTTGCTTTTCAAGAGTATATTCTACAATCGGTAAATCGAGCTGTTGATGACCATCATCAGCGAACTTTTTCAATACACAAGATGCAATATACAGGTGACTTAACACGTCTCCAAGTCTTGCTGAAAGCATTTCTTTTCGCTTAAGCTCACCACCCATCGTCAACATTGCTATATCACTTATAAATGCAAGTGCCTTACTTATTCGAGTTAAGTGTTGATAATGCCGTTTAGTTTGCCCAGCTACTTTCACATCAACAAAACGAGAACCACTCAAGCCCATAAATAGCGACCAAAGTGCATTGAATACCGAAAACTGAATATGAGCCATTAAGGTCGAATCAAACTCTTTAAGTGCTAGTTCTTCATCTTTCATTGAAACAATTTGCATTTCTTTCAATACAAATGGATGACAGCGTGTAGCGCCTTGACCAAAAATCATTAAATTACGCGTCAGGATATTCGCACCTTCAACCGTTATCGAAATGGGAATACCCATGTAATTTCGCGCTAAATAATTATTAGGGCCCATTTGTATTCCTTTACCAGCATGGATATCAAGTGCATGGTTTAAGCATTGCCTTGCCATTTCTGTCATATGGTATTTTGCAATCGCAGTAGTTACAGCGGGGCTGTACTTCATGTCTATGGCAATTGCGGTGAACTCTCTTGCTGACTCAATTGCATAAGTATCGCTAACTAGTTCTGCCATTGCGGCTTGAATACCTTCAAACGCACCAATTGGTTGGTTAAACTGAGTACGAACTTGCGCGTACGCCGTTGTCATTCTAGTGCATAGGTGAGCGGTACCAGCGCTTAGCGCAGGTAAGGAAATGCCGCGACCAGCACTTAAACATGAAACGAGCATTCGCCAACCACGTCCAATCCCAGAAGCGCCTCCAATGACCCAATCTAGCGGGATAAACACTTCATCCCCTTGTGTCGTTCCGTTCAAAAACCCTAAGCTAAGAGGATTATGCCGGTGGCCAATTTTCACTCCCTGGTGGTCTGTTGGAATGAGTGCACAAGTAATTCCAAGTTCTTCTTCGGTACCTAGAATTCTATCTGGATCAAATGCTTTAAACGCAAGCCCAAGTACCGTCGCAACGGGTGCCAAAGTGATATAACGTTTATCCCAAGTTAGATTGAATCCAACTACTTCTTTGCCATCAACCTCTTTCTTACAAACAATCCCTTTGTCCGGAATACTGCCAGCATCTGACCCTGCTTCTGGTCCTGTTAAAGCAAAACAAGGCACCGCCTCCCCTTTAGCAAGTTTAGGTAACCAATTATCTTGCTGCTCTTGAGTTCCATAGTGCAGCAGCAATTCCGCAGGGCCAAGACTATTTGGCACCATGACTGTTACTGCAGCAGAAAGACTTTTACTTGCGATTTTAGACACTATGTAAGAATTTGCTTGAGCTGAAAACTGCAAACCACCAAAGCGCTCAGGGATAATAAATGAAAAGAATCCTTTATCTTTTATAAATTGCCAAACTTCAGGGCTAAGATCTTTGTCTTTTGTGATTTGATCTTCATCTATCATGGCTAGAAGTGTTTCAAGTTCATTATCGATAAACGATTTTTCTTTTTCACTCAACGTACCTTTTGGAAATTCATGTAATTTTTTCCAATTCGGTCTACCCGAAAACAAATCAGCATCCCACCATACGTCACCAGCCTCCATCGCTTCTTGCTCAGTCTGAGACAGTGGCGGTAACGCCCGTTTAAAAAACGCCATAACAGGCTTTGATATAAGGCTGTAGCGAATGTCCCTGACAGCAAATATAATCACGGCAACCGCAACTAAAATGATGAACCAACTCATGTTAACTTCCTTTGATTTACTATTACTTTAGTATGGTTCAAATCGTCATATATTCAAAATCGTATACCTAAGTTAGAGCATCAGTATTGGGCAACTTTTATCCTTACGTAAAAGTAAACTTGTCTATTGTAATTTTGCGTCACAATAAGTGTGAATTGTTCACGGGCATATGCCCTGTTATTATGCAAAGACTCAAAACAACAAGTGACCTCAATAATGAAAACAAAACTCACCCTTAGCGCTGTGCTTGTTGCCAGTGCACTAGCTCTTTCTGGATGCCAACAAGATAAACCGGTTGAAATCGTTAAAGCTCCTTTAACCGAAAAAGACGCAGAAAAATTTCTTGGCGACGTTGAATCCGAGCTTCGAGCACTTTATTTAGAAAGCGGTCAAGCTCAGTGGATTTACGCAAACTTTATAACCCACGACACGGCAAATCTATCTGCGCAGTCTAGTCAGAAATTTACAGAAGCCGTGGTCAGAATGGCGAACGATGCGGCTAAATTTGATGGCTTAGAGCTAAGCTTTGATAATCGTCGCAAATTAGACGTTTTAAAACTTGCGTTGACTTTACCAGCTCCACAAGATGCAGAAAAAACAGCTCGATTGTCTAGTTTAGCTGCACAACTAGATGGCATGTATGGTAAAGGGAAATATTGTAAAACGGACGGCAGCTGCTTAAGCCTAGGTGATATGACCTCGATAATGGCCACAAGTCGAAGTTACGAAGAACTTCTCGATGTGTGGCAAGGTTGGCGAGAAGTATCTAAACCAATGCGCTCACTTTACCAAGAACAAGTCACCTTGACCAACGAAGGAGCAAAAGAGCTTGGCTATGCTGATACTGGCGCAATGTGGCGTTCAAAATATGATATGCCAGCCGACGATTTTGCTAACGAGTTAGATAGGATTTGGGGTCAAGTTAAACCGCTCTATGATTCTCTTCACTGCCATGTACGCGCTAAGCTAGGTGAAAAATATGGCACCGACAAAGTGCCGCAAGATAAGCCTATCCCTGCTCATCTTTTGGGTAACATGTGGGCACAAACTTGGGGCAATATTTATGATTTAGTTGCACCAGAAAACGCCGATCCTGGTTTTGATGTAACTGATTTACTTGCGAAGCACAATTACGATGAAATAAAGATGGTCAAAGGCGCAGAGAAGTTTTTTACGTCTATGGGTTTTGAGCCATTACCAGAGTCATTTTGGGAACGTTCATTATTTACTAAGCCACAAGATCGTGATGTTCAGTGTCACGCGTCAGCATGGAATTTAGATAACAAAGACGATTTACGTATAAAAATGTGTATTCAGAAGACAGGTGAAGAATTTGCAGTAATCCACCATGAACTTGGTCACAACTTCTACCAACGCGCCTACAACAAGCTGCCTCTATTCTATCAAGAAAGTGCAAACGATGGGTTCCATGAAGCGATTGGCGACACTATTGCGTTATCTGTAACACCTAGTTATTTAAAAGAAATTGGTTTGCTTGATACGGTACCTGATGAATCAAAAGACATTGGTCTGTTAATGCGTATGGCGCTTGATAAGATTGCGTTTATTCCATTTGGATTATTAGTTGACCAATGGCGCTGGAAAGTGTTCTCTGGTGAAATTAAACCAGAGCAATACAACCAAGCTTGGTGGGAATTGCGTGAAAAATATCAAGGTGTAATGGCACCATTAGCGCGCAGTGAATCGGATTTTGACCCTGGTGCGAAATACCACGTTCCTGGCAACGTGCCTTACACACGTTATTTCCTAGCACATATTTTACAATTCCAATTCCACAAATCATTATGTGATATAGCTGGTAATAAAGAGTCAATTCATCGCTGCTCTGTCTATGGCTCTAAAGAGGCCGGTGAAAAGCTGAATGAAATGCTAGAAATGGGCTCAAGTCGTCCGTGGCAAGAAGCGTTAGCTAAACTAACAGGCAAACCTGAGATGGATGCCAATGCGGTTTTAGACTACTTTGCCCCGCTTCAAGCTTATTTAGATGAGCAAAACAAGGACCGTCAATGTGGTTGGTAAATAAATAACTCACTATTTTACCTTCAAACAAAAAGTGCGGTGCCTAACATCGCACTTTTTTAGAATCCAGAGAGTTAGCATTTGTGTGCTCGTTAACGCGATGCACGTATCGCTCTATTAACCACACTTTGTGATTCTAGCCAACTAACACAATTGTTAAGCGACATTGGCTCACAAATATGAAAACCTTGCATTAAATCCACCCCTAAGGCGTTAAACAACTCCACCTGTTCTTGTTTTTCAATGCCTTTAGCAACAAGCTTTACATTCAAACTTTTGGCTAATAATGCGCTCAACTCAAGCAATTTAGTTTTATCTGACTCGGACATTTCTTTAAATACAATCGGATCCAGTTTTATACTCGAAAGCCCTTCCCCGACTAAATGACGGATCCCTCCATTACCAGTGGCGAAATCATCAATATTAATTTGATAGCCGAGCTCATGGAGCGTTTTAACTAACTCCTCACTTTGTGGCTGATTAATTAAGATGCCATCTGCTATTTCAAGCACCACATGTCTTGAAAACGTTCGGTCTGCTGTTTGATGTTCAGCTAAATGGTGAACTATTTTATTAGATTGTAAATCGTAAGCACAAAGATTCACATGGATTTTTAAACTCGGTTGGGCTTCAAGAAGCGTTGGAAGTTCACTATGAATTCGCCGCAATACCCACGGCGTAATTTGCCGCAATACACCTGACCGCATGGCACTTTTCATAAATAGCTCTGCTGGCATAATTGTACCATCTGCTTGCGGCCATCTTAATAACGCTTCTAAAGCAACTATTTGACCAGAATGATAATCGTGAATGGGTTGATAATGTAAGACAAATTCATTTTTCGTTAGTGCGTGTTGCATTCGTTGTAACGTTTCCAGCTCGCGCTTCGCAGCACCTCCTAAATCCTCGCTAAATATCACCAAACTTTGCTGGGTCTGTTTAGCGCGATACATAGCGATATCCGCTTCTTTCAATAAGTCAGTGCTTGAACGTTTTTCACCTAAAAACTGGCTTGCTCCTGCACTATACGTCACGTAGAGATCATAATCTTCAACAGTAAAAGGGGAATGAAGTGTACTTACCAATGCATTGTTTTGTGCATAAAGTAACTCACTGTCTGGGTGCATAGAAAACAAAACAAACTCATCCCCCCCAATCCGATACAGCTTATTTTGTGGTAACAAGGCTTGAGTTAGTCGCTGAGCAAGCTGTTGGAGCAGTTGATCGCCAACGAAATGCCCTAATGCATCATTAATTTCTTTGAAATTATTTAAATCAATTAACAAAATAGCAAATGGTTCTGAGGAATCTAAGCGATGCTTTACTTGCTTTAAGAAACTTGCGCGGTTGGGTAAGTTAGTCAAACTATCTTGCTCAGCAAGTTGTTTTTCAACGGCCGTTTGTTGTTTTTCTCGCTTAAGCGAACGTTTACTGAGTTTGATAACGAGTAATACAAACAAGCCACCAAAAAATAAAATAGCGCTCAGCGCGAATTCAACGAGGGTTGTATGCATTGCGAAGACAAGGTGAAGTGCAAAAGCACCATAGCTTGCACAAAAACCAAGGATCAAACCGAACAAAACGCGCCACCCCCACTCGCTACTTAACGAGCAAATATGAAGTGCGGATCTAAGTGTAGAGATTAATGCGGCAAGTCCAACGACGACAAGCAATACTGCGATAACGGCCACCCATTTAACCTCATTAAATTATTTTTCTGAGTATAGGTGAGAAAATCAAAAACCGCGAAAAAGCCCGCACGAAAGGCGGGCTGAACTGGGTGAAACGTAACCAACATTTTAAATAAGGTGTTATGCATTACGCAGAATAGAGTACAACTGATCTTTAAGTTGCAAGCGCTGCTTTTTGAGTGATTCTAAATACTCATCTGAACTATTTTCGACGCCATCTTCAATTCGGATCACGGCATGGTCAATGTCATGGTAGTCATTAAAAAGGCGAGCGAAATGGTTGTCATTCATTTTAAGATCGTGGATTTTATCTTTATATTCTGGTAGTTCTTTTGCGAGGCTATGGCGTTCAATAGTCATGATCGACTCCTTAACGTGACACGATTTAGAAATTCCAAGCGATTAATTAAAATTCAGCGCTTGTTTTGATAAATTCATATTACGCTTATCATTCCGCAGCTTATTGATCTAGAACAAAAGTTTGAATCATTCGGTTATAGTGACAAGACCTGAAAATAAATCAGGGGTTAAAATAAAAAAGCCGACTTACGTCGGCTTAAAATTGGATAAACATCAGTAATCGATGATCTATTGATTATTGCGTGGCAATTAAAGGAATTTACTCAGCGCTTTAACTTGGTCAAGCATTCGGTTAGAGAAACCCCACTCGTTGTCATACCAAGCCATGACTTTGACAAGTTTACCGTCCACGCGAGTTTGAGTCGCATCAAAGATAGACGACGCTGAATTGTGATTGAAATCAATCGATACCAATGGCAATTCATTAACCACAAGTACACCCGCCATAGCACCTTCTGCAGCTGCTTTCACTGCAGCATTCACTTCGTCTTTTGTGGTTTCACGAGATGCAACAAAGGTGAAATCAACAAGAGAAACATTCACGGTAGGAACTCGAACTGCCATGCCGTCGAGTTTTCCAGCTAACTCAGGAAGCACCAATCCAACTGCGGCAGCTGCCCCAGTTTTTGTTGGGATCATAGACTGCGTTGCACTGCGCGCGCGGTACAAGTCTGGGTGATAAACATCCGTAAGAACTTGGTCATTCGTATAGGCGTGTATGGTAGTCATACTGCCTTGCTCAATACCAATCGCGTCATTGAGTGCTTTTGCTACCGGTGCTAAACAATTAGTTGTGCATGAAGCGTTTGAGATAATGTGGCTCGATGCAGTTAACACATCACTGTTAACGCCATGTACGACGGTTGCATCCATTTCTTTACCTGGCGCTGACACGATCACTTTCTTCGCACCGGCTTCAATGTGTTTTGACGCACCCTTTCGATCAGTAAAGATACCAGTACATTCTAAAACGATATCAACATTTAAACGTGCCCAAGGCAAGTTTGCAGGATCTCGCTCTTGAACAAGTTCAATTTCATCGTTGTCAATAATTAAGACATTATCAGCAAGACGAACTTCTTTTGAAAATTTACCATGCACTGAATCATATTGCGTCAAGTGTGCATTTACGTTCGCTGGTGCTAGGTCATTAATAGCAACAATTTTAATGTTACTGTCTTGATTCGATTCATATAAAGCGCGCAAAACGTTGCGACCGATACGGCCATAGCCATTAATTGCAATTCTAATCATCTTTGCGGTCCTCTAAATTACTTAATTTGACTTGCTTGTTTTGCAAGCGCTTCAATAGCTTGCCAATCTTTGTTTGCTATTAGCTGCTTATCGAGCATCCAAGTACCACCTACGCAAATAACGTTATTAAGAGCGAGATACTTTGGTGCCGACTCCAGTGTAATGCCACCTGTTGGACAAAACGTGATCTGTGGCAGTGGGCCACCTATGGATTTCAGCATGGCTGCACCACCAGCGGCTTCTGCTGGAAAAAACTTTAAAAAGCGAAAGCCGTGAGCGGCTAAGCGCATTGCTTCACTTGGTGTGGCAGCACCCGGTAAAAAAGGAATATCAGTTGACTTAGCTAACTCGATAAGTTCATCGGTTACACCTGGGCTCACCATAAAATCCGCACTAGCATCAATTGAAGCTTGAAAAGTTGCTTTATCTACCACCGTACCAGTGCCTACATAGGCTTCAGGTACTGCTTGCTTCATTAATTTTACAGCTTCTGCAGCAACGGGCGTACGCAATGTAATTTCCAACGCACGAAGGCCTCCAGCGTAAAGCGCTTTTGCAAGCGGCGCTGCATCTTCAAGATTGTCGATAACCACCACAGGTACAACTGGTGCCGATGATAAAATAGCTTCGATGTTCATCACGTCCCTCATTCCCAATTGTTATTCAATTCCAAATGAACTAGCGCCTAGATCTGCGCTGCTCACGATATTTCTAAATCCGGCAAACAGTTCTCTACCGGTGCCGAATGTTTGGCCTCGCTGACTAATTTCAAACTCGCGAGCCGCCAATTCTTCTTCGCTAACGTGTAATTTCAAAATGCCTTTTGGCGCATCGAGTGTAATTAGATCTCCTTCACGGATCTTAGCGATAATGCCACCTTCAACTGCTTCTGGCGCTAAGTGAATGGCAGCTGGTACTTTTCCAGATGCACCTGACATTCGGCCATCCGTAACAATTGCGACCTTGTACCCTTGATCTTGTAAAGTCGCCATCACTGGCGTTAACTTATGAAGCTCAGGCATACCTTTCGCTTTAGGCCCTTGTTCTTTAAGGACGGCAATAAAATCTTGGTTTAGTTCGCCTTTAGCAAAAGCCTCTTGCAATGCACTTTGTGAGCTAAAGACTTTAGCTGGTGCACTGACAACTTGATGCTGCTCTTGAACTGCTGACACTTTAATAACGGCTTTACCAATATTTCCTGTCAATAATTGCAAACCGCCTTGTTTATTGAATGGATTGCTTATTGGGCGTAGAACGTCTAAATCGAGAGACGTTTCCGGACAAGGCACCCACTCAACTTTCGCTGGTAACGCACTGTCAGTCATAATCGTGTTAGTGTCGTTCTTGATGCGTGGCTCTTTGGTATAATCATCTAAACTGTCGCCTACAATGGTTTTTACATCATTATGTAAAAAACCGGCGTCACGCAGTTCTCGCATTAAAAAGCCCATACCACCTGCAGCTTGGAAATGGTTTACATCCGCAGAGCCGTTTGGATAGATACGCGTGAGTAATGGAACTACTTCTGAGAGATCTGACATGTCTTTCCACGTGATCTCTACGCCAGCAGCTTTTGCCATTGCCACTAAATGGATTGCATGATTTGTCGAACCGCCTGTTGCAAGCAAACCAACCAAACCATTAATCACGGTTTTTTCACTGACAATATCAGATAACGTATTTGCACTCTTTTTCTCAATCAGCTGCTCTAGCATGGTTTCCACTGCATTTACCGTTAAACCATCGCGCAGCTCAGTATATGGATTAATAAACGAGCTACCAGGTAAATGTAAGCCCATAATTTCCATAAGCATTTGATTTGAATTTGCAGTACCGTAGAATGTACAGGTACCTGCACTGTGATAAGAAGCGCTTTCAGCCTCTAATAATTCTTCGCGAGAAACGAGACCTTGGGCGAACTTTTGACGAACACGTGCTTTCTCTTTGTTTGGGATACCAGATTGCATTGGGCCGGCTGGTAAGAAAAACACGGGTAAATGGCCAAAACTTAATGAACCAATAAGCAGTCCTGGGACGATTTTATCACACACGCCAAGACAAAAGACCCCGTCAAAAACGTCATGCGATAACGCCACTGCTGTTGACATAGCAATCACATCTCGAGAAAACAGAGACAATTCCATGCCGTCACGGCCTTGGGTTACACCATCACACATAGCAGGTACACCACCTGCAACCTGTGCAGTCGCATCAAAACGCTCTGCAACCGCTTTAATTAAATCTGGATAATCTTTATAAGGTACATGCGCAGAAAGCATGTCATTGTAGGAGTTAATAATGGCTAAATTTGGCTGCTCGTCTGCTTTTAGTCTTGCTTTATCACTACTTGAACACGCCGCCATCACATGCGCCAAATTACCGCATCCGATTCCAGCACGTACACGCGTTTGTCTTTTTGCATAGTTCATTCGCTCAAGATACGCTTGGCGACTCACTTTGCTGCGCTCAATGACACGTTCTGTGACTTCTTTAATCCGTGGATGCAACATATTTTTAACTCTCTTGTTGAGAAATGATAGAAAAAGGCTCAGCTGGTTTTTTCAACCAGACTGAGCAGCTTTGATTTACCCGTTCAAAGGTACGCTGCCAGGTTGTCTCTCACCCCAACCTGACACCGGTGTCACTTTATTAACGCATGAAGCTGACACCGGTGTCAACCTTTCTCATAAAATTTAGACTACTTTTTTTATTTGACCAAATAATGTACGGAAAATTTCAATTTATTTGCTTATGTTTGGGTAAAATGACGTGCGCCTATGCTTGTGTTTTTTTGGAAAGCGCTTTGCGAGACTAACGTTGGTGATTAGGTTTAATTATCAAAAAACCTTATTTTAGCGATCTAATATGAAAAAAAACCAGCCTAGGCTGGTTTTCAGATATTTGTCAGAATTAAAACTTAGGGCCACCGAACATGCCTGGTGGCATCATGCCCTTCATATTGCGCATCATTTTCATCATGCCGCCTTTGCCTTTCATTTTCTTCATCATTTTTTGCATTTGCATAAACTGCTTTAGCAACTTATTGATGTCTTGAACTTGTGTACCTGATCCCGCCGCTATCCGCTTTTTACGCGAGCCTTTAATCACATCTGGCTTACGACGTTCATGTGGTGTCATGGAATTAATAATGGCTTCCATTTGATTAAACGCTTTATCACTTACCTGGCCCTTTGCTGCGTCTGGCAAATTATTCATACCAGGTAATTTTTCAAGCAAGGACATCATGCCACCCATATTTTTCATTTGACGCAATTGCTCTGCAAAGTCTTCTAGCGTGAAGTCATCGCCCTTCATCACTTTCTCAGCGACTTTAGCAGCTTTATCTTGGTCGACCTTCATCTGTACTTCTTCAATTAAAGAAAGTACGTCACCCATACCAAGAATGCGAGAAGCAACGCGATCAGGATGGAAAGGCTCTAATGCATCGGTCCGTTCACCTACACCAATGAACTTAATTGGCTTACCAGTGATATGGCGAATCGATAAGGCTGCACCACCACGAGCATCACCATCGGTTTTTGTTAAGATCACACCCGTCAATGGGAGAGCATCATCAAACGCTTTGGCCGTATTTGCCGCATCTTGACCTGTCATTGAATCTACGACAAACAACGTTTCAATTGGTTTGATTGCCGAATGAAGGTCTTTAATTTCTCCCATCATCTCTGCATCGACATGCAAACGACCTGCAGTATCGACGATGACCACATCAAAGAACTTACGTTTGGCATGATCAATTGCCCCTTTTGCGATATCGACCGGCTTTTGCGAAATATCACTTGGGAAGAAATCTACACCCACATCTGATGCCAGCGTCTCAAGCTGTTTAATCGCAGCTGGGCGATACACGTCAGCTGAAACAACAAGCACGGACTTTTTATGGCGCTCTTTTAAAAATTTTGCCAATTTACCAACGCTTGTGGTTTTACCGGCACCTTGCAAACCTGCCATCATTAATATTGCAGGAGGCTGAGTGCTTAAATTAAGCTGTTCGTTAGACTCGCCCATGGCCTTTTCAAGTTCATCACGCACAATTTTAATGAACACCTGACCTGGACTTAAGCTTTTGGTTACTTCAACGCCAACTGCCCGTTCTTTTACTTGTTTTACGAATTCACGAACAACGGGTAACGCGACATCCGCTTCAAGTAATGCCATACGTACTTCACGCAACGTATCCTTGATGTTGTCCTCAGTCAAACGGCCGCGACCACTGATGTTTTTGAGCGTTTTACCTAATCGTTCTTGAAGATTTTCAAACATGCAAAAGTTCCAACTATTCTTTAATGGCCGCGATTATACTGATATGGTGGCGGATAATACAGTATCAATGTCTTGTTAAGATTCTTTTTATTAATCCTAGGCTTTTTTCTGTGCTTAAAATACAATAGCCTAAAAAGGAAACTTCAAATAAAAGCGATCAGGTCCAATGTTGGTTCTAAGCCTCTCTATCCTCGCGAGTATTTTTTATAGCCTTGCTACTGGCCATGTGTTATCCCGGCTGTTTGACAAACAAGGTCCAAGTCAAAAGCTGACGTTAATTTTAAGCACCTGCGCAATACTCAGCCATCTATTAGTCTTAGTGAACTCAGTGTTTACTATCGATGGGCAAGATCTCAGCACCATCAATGTTGCTTTGCTCACTTGCTGGTTAATCGTCGTCTCAGTTACTGCAGTCTCATTGAAATTACCTGCGACTTTATTGCTTCCCGTTGTATATGGCTTTGCTGCAATTTTATTGTTCGCCAGCTTATTTGTGCCACATCATATTATTTTGCAGCAAATCGATTTGAATTTAGGCTTAGTAACCCATGTTTCACTTTCCTTACTGGCTTATTGTGTGCTTATCATCGCAACACTGTACGCCGTGCAGTTCTATTTCATTGATAAACGATTAAAAAGCCGTGACATCGCGATTGTGCAAAGCCATTTGCCGCCATTAATGCTTGTCGAACGTCAACTTTATCAATTGTTAACTGTTGGTACTGGGTTACTGACGTTGGCATTGCTTTCTGGGTTTATTTTTTTAGAGGGTATGTTTGCTAAAGAATTTATCCATAAGACCGTACTTTCGATTGTTGCTTGGACTATTTTCACGGTAGTGACTCTTGGTCATCATCAATTTGGATGGCGCGGAAAAGCCGTTGTTGTGACGATTATGTGTGCGTCTAGTTTTGTCACACTGGCTTATTTTGGCAGCAGATTTATACAAGAAGTTATCTTATTGAAGTTTTAGAGTCGGTTTAGCTTGACACTGACAACGCGTTCAAGCTTAATACTCGTTCTATAGTAAAAAAGGGATCCTCTTTTGGACGACATATCGACGAGCGCCTTATTTGTAATCCTGGGCGTCTTGATCTTGCTTTCGGGTTACTTCTCTGGTTCAGAAACCGGCATAATGTCAATTAACCGCTACCGCTTAAAGCACTTGGTTAAAGAAGACAACAAAGCAGCCAAACGTGTTGATAGACTTCTGAATCGTCCTGACAGACTTATCGGTCTGATCCTTATAGGTAATAACCTAGTTAATATCGGTGCATCTGCAATCGCCACAGTTATCGGCATGCGATTAATGGGTGACACGGGTATACTTGTAGCGACGTTTAGCTTAACACTCGTTATCTTAATCTTTTCAGAGGTGACACCAAAAACCCTCGCGGCCTTGCACCCTGAAAAAGTGGCCTTTCCAAGTTCTATCCTATTAAGTGGTTTGTTGCGTGTTATGTATCCATTTGTCGTGGCACTTAATTGGATCACAAATGGGATGCTACGTATGTTTGGTGTAACACCAGATCAAATTGAAGAACATAGCCTCAGTAAAGAAGAATTAAAAACCGTGGTATCCGAATCCGGTGCGTTGTTCCCTGCACATCACCAAGATATGCTCACTTCAATACTCGATCTTGAACAGATGAAAGTCGAAGATGTTATGGTGCCTCGTAACGAAATTATTGCAATAGACATTAACGACGATTGGAAAGACATCACAAAACAACTGATGCACGCGCAGCATACCCGTATCTTGCTCTATCGTGACCAAATCGATGACGCCGTAGGGTTTATTCATGCGCGCGATGCGTTTCGTATCTTAATGTCAAACAAAGAGCAATTTGATAAATCGTCTTTATTACGTGCAGTTCGCGAAATTTACTACATTCCCGAAGGAACTCCGCTTACTACTCAGTTGCTAAAATTTCAGCAGAGTAAAGAACGTATTGGGATTGTGGTAGACGAATATGGTGATATTCAAGGTCTTGTTACATTAGAAGATATCCTAGAAGAAGTGGTCGGAGACTTTACTACCACTCAGTCTAAGCCTCCAAGTGAAGAAATTATCATTCAGGAAGATGGCACTGTATTGGTTGACGGTGGTGTAAATATTCGAGATCTAAACAAAGAGATGGAGTGGGAATTTCCAATTGATGGCCCTAAGACACTAAGCGGCTTAATTGTGGAATACCTTGAAGACATTCCAGACACAAACTTAAGTTTAAAGATCTCAGGCTACCCCATTGAAGTGTTAGAGATAAAAGAAAACATGGTGAAGCTTGTACGGATCCATCCGCTTGAAAAATTGAACTAACAGCCTAAAAAGTCAGGCCGCTCAATGCGGCCTGACTTTTTTGTAAATTTAAACAGCGACTAAATATAAAATAGCAAAACGACTTCAGAGACTTTTTGATACTACACCGAACGAAAAGTTAATTCATTTGTAGCAAATCCCACTTGTTACCATAAAGATCTTCAAAAACAACGACTGTGCCATACGGTTCATTACGCGGGAGTTCTTTAAACACTACACCTTTCGCTTTCATTTCTGCGTAATCACGCCAGAAGTCATCCGTGGTCAAAAACAAAAATACGCGGCCGCCGGACTGATCACCGATTGCAGCTCTTTGTTGTTGATTCGCGGCTTGCGCTAAAAGCAGATTTGTTCCATTTGAATTTGGTGGTGACACCAACACCCATCGTTTACCATTACCTAAATCAGTATCTTCGATCAGGTCAAATTGCAGCTTATTGGTATAAAACTCAATCGCATCATCATAGTTTTCAACGACTAATGCAATATTACTTATTTGTTGCTTAATTCGTTTCGACATAGGTATTAATTGAACCATTTAAAGAAAAATAAATTAAACAAGCGTCTTCGACTTCGGTTGATTGGCAAAACCAGCCATTAAAACCAATCCCAGAAACCTTTTCCTAAATTTTTTTCACAAGAACGTAATTGGCTTCCATAACGACTAGCGCGATGTTTCACTCGGTTTGCAACACCCATTAGCCATTGTTTTTTCTTATAAGTACCACGACGATAGCCACCCCAGCCTTCATGGTAATTTAAGTATTGGGCATAAGCGTCCCATTTAGACACACCATTAATTTTGTGTGTCTTGGCAACAAACCAAGCCATAAAATCAATTGCATCTTCAAAATCATCTCTATCCGCGCCTGAATTACCCGTTTCGCGAATGTAGTCTTGCCATGTAGGCGTTTTAGCTTGTGAATAACCGTATGCTGAGCTTGCACGACCGATAGGGATAATCCACAATGCATATTCCATTGGCGGTTGTGCATCGTGTTTAAACGAACTCTCTTGATACATCATGCTCATTAGCACATGCTTTGGGGAACCCCATTTATCTTGGGCATCTTTGGCATCTTCATACCAATCTGGTTTTTCTTGAAAAATCTTACATAAATCATCAGGTTCTTTTGGAGGTGCACTTGCACAAGCCCCGAGTAATAATGCAATTGGTAACAGAAGAAAGTTTTTTTTCATTTTTTTTCTTTCCTTAATGAACTTTTTGCAAGGGCTCCTGTCTGAATATATGAATGCAGCAGTTTAGCATTGTTTCATCCCTGAAAGTTATATTTGTGCAGCCTATTGGCTGCACTTTTTTTGCCTTAAGCTTTAGCGAAATACTCAGCAAGAAACTCACGGAAAGTGTAAGTATCTTGTGTTTTTATCTCATCAGCCACATTGAATGAGCTCAATGCTGCAGACTCTAATCCCACCTGATTGTAAAATCGAAATTCGTTTTGAGCATGGTATTCTTTATAAGCCTTTGCCAATTCAAGTGCATAGTAACCACCGTCAAGATTTTGAGATTTAAGTATATGCACAAGACGACCTGAATAAGTTTTATTACTGTCTTCTATCCAAGTAGCAAGTGAAGCAATTGTTTCAGAATAATAAGAAGCACCATAAGCTGCATCGAGCACATTGGCTACTTTAGCCAATTCAGCGAAGATCTCACGTCCCCACACATTCAGTAACTCAGACTGCCCTGCCTTTATTAACTTTAACGATTTATCGCGACCATAATTAACCACTAAGCGAAGGTTTCGTTGCGTTTCCAGTTGCTCTTCCCAATCAAGTTTAGGAGAGTCACTTAACAGGCAATAGGTAAGAAAGACGTCTAAAAAGCGCATCTGTTCGAGGCTAATACCAGTTTGAGCGAACGGGTTTACATCCAGTGCACGCACTTCGATATACTCAATCCCCCCCCTAAGCAGCGCTTGAGTTGGCGTTTCGCCTTTTTTCGAATTGCGTTTAGGCCGGATCGGCGAATAGAATTCGTTCTCGATTTGTAAAATATTACCATTGAGCTGCTTTGGCTCATCCGCGGTATAATCAGGAATAGTCGAATAAAGATCCGACGGCGTTCGAATAGCATTTTGTAACCCTGTTACGTATTCAACAATCGAATTATACGTCACACGTAAGCTAGACTGTGCACTGTTGGTATAGCCTAAATTGCCCATTCGCAGAGCGGTACCCTGCTCTAAATACAAAGTCCCTTTACCAACTTGATTAAACGGTAGATCGGTTTGACGACCTTGCAAGAACGACTTACATAATGACGGCGAAGCGCCGAATAAATAACTAATAAGCCATAATTCACGTTTAAAGTTACGGATCAGACCTAAGTACTTTGAGGAAATGAAGTCTTGTGTTGTGCTTGATTGTCCTTCAATTTTAGCTAAAACATCCCATAATGAATCTGAAAAGGACATATTAAAATGCACGCCAGCGATTGCCTGCATCATACTACCGTAACGACTTTTTAAACCTTGCCGATACAGGGTTTTCATTTGGCCAATATTTGAATCACCAAATTGCGCTAGACCAATATCCTCTTGAGATTCAATAAAACAAGGCATGCTCATAGGCCACAGCATTTCATCGCCCATTTTGCTTAGCGTAAACTTCTGCAAATCATGTAGTTGCGCAAGCGTTTCTTCTGCATCTTCACTGACTGGTGTAATAAACTCAAGCAACGCTTCTGAATAATCTGTCGTGATGTTTGGGTGGGTCAGAGGGTGTCCAGCACCCGTTGGATGAACAGTTTGTGCAATCCGTCCATCTTGATTTATGCGCAAACCCTCACGCTCTATGCCACGTTTAATACCCGCAAGTGCTTTTACATATTGCGGCTGCGACAATGCGTTTAACGCATCATTTAAAGTCGTATTTGTCAAAAATCAATCCTCGAGCCTCTTGGCCATTTGCCCTTTTATTGGGATTCGCATTCAGATTTACAAGTAGCTAAACGGTAATAAGTAGCTTTCCTACGTAGTTTCCTGACTCTAAACGCTGATGGGCGCTAGCGACATCCTCTAGCGCATAACTATACTCAACAACGAGAGTGAGTTCACCCTTTTTCACCCAGTTATAAAGCGCAAACAAATGTTCGGTATTTGAGCTCACAACCATGCCTTGTGCTTGAATACCATTGCTCATAGCAAATTCACACAACAATTCTTTGCTAATCGTAGGAACGGTCACGACAACACTCTCTGGCTGCAAATTAGCAATGCACTTTTTACCAACTTCTCCACCAACTAGATCAAGAAATCCAGCTTTTATTTTCTGTTTAAAAAAGGTGTCAAAACTGATTACTTTAATCCGATCTGAACACTGAATCGTTGCAAACAACGAGTGCGAAGGTTTTGTTGAAACCGCAATCACTTCATATCCCTTAAGCGCTGCTATTTGGATCGCTAAATGACCTACCCCGCCCGTTGAGCCCGATACATACAAAGGCATTGTTTTATCAAATAAGTCAATCGCTTGATAAGCCGTTAACCCTGCCAAACTAAGACCACCTAACAATAGGTTTTCTTTCACTGCAGGAACAAAAATCACCTCATTAATATCAACATCGATGAACGAACTATAAGTGCCTGGCGAGTGTGGAAAACCAACCATTCCCAAAACCTGCATGCCAATTTTGTCTTGAAGCAAAGGCGGTGCTGCAATGACTTCGCCAAACAGATCGTAACCCAAAGGTAGAAAAACATGTGGGGCTTTATTTGCAGCAACAAAGCCAAGACCAGCCCGGGTTTTAACGTCAATAGGATTAACTGAGCAACTTTTTATCTTTACTCTGACCTTGCTATTATCAAGTGGTGGTATTTCTCCCGAACGACAAACTAAAGTCGTAGCGGAACCAAAATCGGTAATACCATAAGATTGTGTATTCATCAACAGAAGTTACTTTATGAGCGCTGAATGAGTCGTTATAATCTACCACAATTATATTTAGCAAATTAAGGGTTTATATGCGTCGTGGGCAAAATATTATCGACCAAGAAGTGACGTTTGCGAGTGATTGTGAACTCGTTTCAACCACGGACTTACGAGGCGTAACCACTTATGCCAACGAAGCATTTTGTAAAGTTGCGGGATACAGCAAAGAAGAGTTGGTTGGAAAAAACCACAATATCGTACGTCATCCTGATATGCCAAAAGCAGCATTTAAGGAACTGTGGGATAAACTAAAAGATGGCCATTCATGGCGTGGAGTGGTCAAAAACCGCTGTAAAGATGGCCGCTATTATTGGGTTGATGCATTTGTTACCCCCATTTTTGAACGAGGACAACTTGTTGGATACCAATCTGTTCGCGTCAAGCCGACAGAAGACATGAAACGAAGGGCGACGAACATTTACGCTAAAATAAACGCAGGCAAGTCGTTATCGAGTTGGAAAGAGAAACGCGCGCTGCGAACAAGTATCACGCTAATTATTACTTTAGTATTCGTTATATTGACAGGCTTAACTGGAGGAATACTAAACGCGTTTCTCACCGCGGTGTCACTCATGGCCATTTTAGCCTGTAACTATGAAGAATTGGTCACTACACCTAACAAATTGGCTGATCAGCAAGCAAAATTTGATTCTGTTTCGCGTTATGTCTATTGCGGCAATCACCCATTTAGCATTGCAGAGTTCAATATTGGCATGTTGAATGCCAAACTACGAACTGTACTTGGTCGAGTAAAAGACTCAACCATTACTTTCAAAGACATTGCCGTTAACCTCGACAAACAATCATCACAAACCGAAAAAGGTATTGAGTTACAAGGCAACCGCTTACAAGATATCGCAACAGCTATGGCCCAAATGAGCGCCACCATCGGTGAAATTTCGGAAAATACGGCTAAAACAGCAGATAAAGTTATGAGTACACAGGCAAACTGTGAAACCATTCGCCATCAAATGACTGAAAACACAGGTTTAGTAACTAGTTTAGCAAATCAAGTTGATGAGGCTGCACAAACAGCAAATACCTTAGCAACAGAAGCCGACAAGATTGGACAAGTAATGAGTGAAATCGAAGGCATTGCTGAGCAAACCAATCTACTTGCACTGAATGCGGCAATAGAAGCAGCTCGTGCAGGCGAACATGGCCGAGGATTCGCGGTTGTTGCCGATGAAGTTCGCGCGTTATCTTCTCGAACTCAAAGTGCCACAACACACATTCATGCATCTATCAAAGAAATTCAAGATACGTTATATCGCTGGTCAGAAGTAATGCAAAGCACCAAAGCGCGAGCAGACGGTTGTGCTAAGAGCAGTAAAGACAGTCAAAAAGATTTAGAAGTAATTTTTCGTGAGATCAGTGAAATCGCTCACGCAGCTCAAGGTATTTCTGCAGCTGCGGAAGAACAACAAGTGGTTTGCACAGACATTAATGGCAACATTACGACAATTCACGACCACAGTAATGCCAACTTAACCTTGAGCTTTGGCGTAGCAAAAGACGCAGCACAACTTGTTGAGTCTGCGGAGAAAATCAAAGGTTTACTGTTAACCTTTAAAGTACACTAATTCCTTCATTAAAAAGGCCTCGATTGAGGCCTTATTAATCTACTCGTGTTTAGTAAATAGCCTAAGTTTTAAAAACAATCCTATCATCTTCCACATCGACTTTAATCTTATCACCTGGAACAAAAGCTCCAGATAACAAATGTTGCGCTAACGGGTTTTCTACATATTGTTGCACCGCACGTTTTAAAGGACGCGCACCAAACACCGGATCAAATCCACTGGCAGCGATTTTGTCTAACGCCCCATCGCTTAATTCGAATTTAAAGCCTTTTTCTGTTAATCGCTTCTCTAATCGAGTTAGCTGAATTTTAGCAATGTGCTTAATATGTTCCGTGATCAGCGGATGAAAGACCACCGTTTCATCTATTCGATTGATAAATTCAGGGCGGAATTGTGTGGTAAGCACGGTCATCACTTTTTCCTTTAGTGTTTTGTAATCATTATTCTGTGCTTGCTCTTGAATAATGTCTGAACCAAGATTTGACGTCATAATGATCACGGTATTTTTAAAGTCTACCGTTCGACCTTGCCCATCCGTTAGCCTACCATCATCCAACACTTGCAATAGAATATTAAATACGTCTGGATGTGCTTTTTCAACCTCATCGAGTAACACAACAGAATAAGGGCGACGCCGTACCGCTTCGGTTAAATATCCGCCTTCTTCGTAACCTACATAGCCAGGAGGGGCACCTACAAGACGCGCAACGGAATGCTTTTCCATGAACTCAGACATATCAATCCGCACCATCGCATCCTCGGTATCAAACATAAAGCTTGCCAGTGCTTTAGTAAGCTCGGTTTTACCGACCCCCGTTGGCCCTAAAAATAAAAATGAACCAATTGGACGATTAGGATCAGCAAGACCGGCTCTTGAACGTCTAATCGCATTCGCTACGGCAACTACCGCTTCGTCTTGACCAATCACCTTTTTATGTAACTCGTCTTCCATTTGCAGCAGTTTTTCTCGTTCTCCTTGCAGCATTTTAGATACAGGAATACCTGTCCAACGCGACAAAATTTCCGCGATTTCATCTTCAGAAACTTGATTTCTAAGCAAGCTCATTTCTTGCATTTCGGCTTGTGATGCAAGGTCTAATTTACGCTCTAGTTCTGGAATACGGCCATATTGCAATTCAGACATGCGTTGCAGATCGCTTGCTCTGCGAGCAACTTCCATATCAAGACGTGCTTGTTCAAGCTCCGCTTTTATTGCTTGTGTACCTTGCAATGACGCTTTTTCAGCATTCCATACTTCATCAAGTTCTTTATACTCAGCTTCTAGCTCTGAAATTAACGCTTGCATTTCGTCACGGCGTTTACGACTCGCCTCATCTTTCTCTTTTGCAAGCGCATTATCTTCAAGCTTTAACTGAATGATACGGCGCTCTAGTTTATCTAAGGGTTCAGGTTTAGAATCTATCTGCAGGCGAATAGATGAACCTGCTTCATCGATCAAATCGATCGCTTTATCGGGTAACTGTCTATCTGAAATGTAACGATGCGATAAATGTGCCGCTGCTACTATTGCTGGATCCGTGATCTGTACAGAATGATGTAACTCATAACGCTCTTTTAAGCCCCTTAAAATAGCGATGGTATCTTCCACACTCGGTTCACTCACAAAGACCTTCTGGAAACGACGTTCCAGCGCAGCGTCTTTCTCAATGTAATGTCGATACTCATCGAGCGTCGTTGCGCCTACACAGTGCAGTTCGCCACGCGCAAGAGCTGGCTTTAACATATTACCTGCATCCATCGCGCCGTCGGTTTTGCCCGCGCCAACCATAGTGTGGATCTCATCAATAAACAGAATGACCTGTCCTTCTTCTTTGGCCAGTTCATTCAATACGGACTTCAAGCGCTCTTCAAACTCACCTCGATATTTAGCGCCAGCAACCAATGCACCTAAGTCAAGCGACAAAACCCGCTTATTTTTAAGGCCTTCTGGGACTTCACCGTTAACAATACGTTGCGCTAGACCTTCCACAATGGCCGTTTTACCCACGCCCGGTTCACCAATCAAAACGGGATTATTTTTTGTTCGGCGTTGTAAGACTTGGATTGTCCGACGGATTTCATCATCGCGTCCAATCACCGGATCGAGTTTACCTTGAATCGCTCGTTCTGTAAGATCAACCGTAAACTTTTCTAAAGCTTGACGAGTTTCTTCTGCATTCGGGTCATTGACCTTCTGACCTCCGCGCATCGCTTTAATTGCTTTATCTATTTTATCTTGGGTAATCCCAAGCGAACGAAAAATTTCGCCAAGCGATCCTTTATCTTCGCACGCGGCGAAAACAAACAACTCACTCGAAATGTATTTATCACCGCGTTTTTGTGAGTACTTATCACATAAGTTAATTAATGCGATCAATTGGTTTGACAGTTGAACATCACCGCCAACGCCTTCCACTTTAAACAGTTTTTCTATCGCTTGAGAGATTTTTGTATTAAGTTCATCTGCTTTGATCCCTGCTTGGGCGAGCAATAAACGTACGCTTGAGCCTGATTGCTGCAATAGCGCATACATTAAATGTACAGGCTCAATAAACTGGTGATCGCGACCAAGTGCTAACGACTGTGCATCGGATAAGGCTTGTTGAAATTTACTGGTAAATCGGTCAATTCTCATGGAAGTTACCCTTCAAAACTATCACTACTCTTTTTATGGGTGTGAGCAGCCAAAGCTTCAAGTAACAACACGAAAAAAAATAAGATTATTTGCGCCAGATCACAGTCGCCATGCGACCGGTTCTCCCTTCTCGACGGTAAGAGTAAAAACGTTCTGGTTGGCTTACTGTACAAATATTTTGTGAATAAATCGCCTCGACACCCAATCTATTCAATTTTTGTGTGGCAAGCATAAATATATCTGCCAACCACTTTTCTGAATTCATTGGATGTGAAACAAACGCAGCTTGATGTATTGGATCACTTAAGCAAAAAGCATCACGTACATCGTTTCCCACTTCAAAGTGACGAGGGCCTATCGCGGGCCCAAACCAAGCCCGTAAGGTATGCGCTTCACTAGAAAACAACGCTAACGCATTTTCGATAATACCAGATTGCAAAGGACGCCAACCGCCATGCAGCGCTGCGATTTCTTTCCCATCCTCACTTGAAAGCAAAATAGGTAAACAATCTGCTGTCATAATCGTTAATGCTGTGTCATCTAAACGCGTAAACAGTCCATCGGCTTTTGTTGGCATTTCCGATAACTTGTCTCGATTTTCCTCGGTTACATGGACAACCTGATCACCATGAATTTGGTCTAGCCAAATCAGCTTTGAACCTATCATGGCAGTGAAACGAGCCCGATTTTCAGTTACCGCGCTCTTGTCATCACCAACATGATACGCAAGATTAAAACGGTCAAATGGCGCGACAGAGACACCTTCTAAGCAACGTGTAGTACTGAAAGTCTCGATTCCAGTTGATGTGGGCCATGTCGCGCGCAATACCATGTTAATATTCCGTTTCCTGGTTCATTTTCGAGTCTTCACGGAGTGCTTCAGTTAGCGCAACCATGTCTTCAGGAATAGGAGCTTCCCAACGCATGATCTCACCTGTGATCGGGTGTGCGATTTGTAAACGTACCGCATGCAGTGCTTGACGTTTAAAATCGCGAAGCATTTGGAATAACTCAGGCGTCGCATTTTTAGGAGGACGAGGACGACCACCATAAAGCTGGTCTCCGACTAGAGGATGGTTAAGATACGCCATGTGCACACGGATCTGGTGCGTGCGTCCAGTTTCTAATCGTAATCTCAAACGAGTGTGAGCACGAAACTTTTCAGCAACTCGATAATGTGTCACCGCTGGTTTGCCCATTTCATGCACAGCCATGTGGGTACGCTTCGTTGAATGGCGACCTATCGGCTTTTCAATCATACCACCGGCTGTCATTGTGCCGTTGCAAATCGCTTCATATTCACGGGTAAAGTTTTCACGAGCTTGTAGATTTTTTACTAAGTGTGTTTGTGCTTGAATGGTTTTTGCGACCACCATAAGCCCTGTAGTGTCTTTATCTAGACGATGAACAATTCCTGCACGTGGGACACTCGCAATTTCAGGACAATGATGTAAAAGCGCGTTCAAAACTGTTCCATTTGGGTTGCCCGCACCAGGGTGAACAACGAGGTCCATAGGCTTATTGATCACTAAAATATCGTCATCTTCATAAACAATATTCAACGTAATTTCTTGTGCCTCGTATTCACGCGCGGCTTCAATTTCGGTCTCAATTGAAACAGACTCTCCACCTAGGAGTTTTTCACGCGGAACGTTCAAGACTTGACCGTCAATGATTACTTTATCATCAAGAATCCAAGTTTTTATGCGTGATCGCGAATAATCCGGGAACAATTGCGCCAAAATCTGGTCTAGACGTTTACCGCCCAATTCAAATGGGACTTCTGCTTGTAGCGAGATTTGCTCTGACATTGTGTAACTTTACCTAATTTACCAGTGCAAGCTAAGCTCGACTGGGTTAGAATCGCTCATAAACGCATAGTTTACTCGGTTTTACCAACTTGGCCTAGCCGAAGAAAGACGAAGGTAATAAATAAAATGATAAAAACTTTAGGGAAGCGCGCTGTTTCTGTAATTATTGGCGCATCTGTGCTTGGTTTAGCGGCATGTTCGTCAGCTCCAGAACAAGATGACATTGAAAGGGTACCAAATAAATCGGCTCAAGCACTTTATGAGGACGCTAAGCAAACACTCGACTCGGGTTTATATTCACGGGCAATTGAGTTATTAACTGCACTCGATTCTCGTTATCCGTTTGGTCCATACTCACGTCAAGTCCAAATGGATTTGGTTTACGCACACTATCAATCAGGAAACACAGAACAAGCCCTTGCAACGATTGACCGTTTTATTCGCTTAAATCCGAATCACAAAGATCTTGACTACATGTATTACATGCGCGGCCTAGTGAATATCAAAGCGGATAAAAATGCATTCCAAGAATACTTCGGTGTAGATAGAGCTGACCGTGATGCAAACCGCACACGCGTCGCATTCCAAGATCTGTCAACACTAGTAAAACGCTTTCCAAAAAGCCAGTATGTTCCGGAAGCAAAGAAACGCCTTGTTTGGTTATTAAATAAAATGGCTCGTTACGAGCTGAAAGTCGCAGAGTATTATTATGAGCGTGAGGCGTACTTAGCGGCTGCAAATCGTGGTAAATATGTGGTAGAGCATTACTCGCAAAGCACTTACCTACCACAAGCGCTCGAAATGATGGAAAAGAGCTATAAGAAACTTGGCCTTGACGATCTTGCTCAAAATGCGAAACAAGTGCGCGAGTTAAACATCAAAAAGTAAAATAAACGTTTTACAAAAAACCGAACTCATGTTCGGTTTTTTTATGCTAAATTTCAGGCGTAAAAAAACCGTCTTATAGACGGTTAAATGAAGTAAATGGCGGAGAGAGAGGGATTCGAACCCTCGGTAGGGGTTAGCCTACACACGAGTTCCAGTCGTGCGCCTTCAACCGCTCAGCCATCTCTCCGCATCACTTGATAGCGGGGCTAATACTATGAAAAGCCACACTCTTTAGCAAGTAGTTTTTAGTCTTTTCCCCACAAGCGGCGAGGAATTAAACAATTTACCTGAATTCTTTCACTTAACGTTTGAGTTGAGCCGAAAAATCTAGCATGCGATTTAAAGAACGCAATGCGCCTTCACGAAGAGCCATGTCAACAAACACTTCTTTACCTGTAGGATCAACAAGCGCTTCTTCAATCGCTTTCAATCCATTCATTGCCATCCATGGACAGTGTGCACAACTCTTACACGTTGCCCCTTCTCCGGCCGTCGGCGCTTCAAAGAATTCTTTATCTGGGCACAGCTGCTGCATTTTATAAAAAATGCCACGATCTGTTGCAACGATAAACTTTTTATTTGCTAAGGTTTGTGCTGCTTTAATTAATTGGCTAGTTGAGCCTACTGCATCGGCTAAATCAACGATTTCAGCTGGTGACTCTGGATGCACAAGAACGGCAGCATCTGGATGCAAAGCCTTCATATCTTTCAGCGCTTTGGTTTTAAACTCGTCATGAACGATACATGCACCATTCCACATGATCATATCCGCACCCGTTTTCTTTTGGATGTAAGAACCTAAGTGCTTGTCTGGACCCCAGATGATTTTCTCACCTTCAGCATCAAGATGTTCAACGATTTCAAGTGCGCAAGAGGAAGTCACTATCCAATCTGCTCTCGCTTTAACAGCGGCTGATGTATTAGCATAAACAACCACTTTACGATCAGGGTATTGATCACAAAACGCTGAAAAATCGTCGATAGGACAACCTACGTCCAACGAGCAAGTCGCTTGAAGGGTTGGCATCACAATCGTTTTTTCTGGTGTCAGAATTTTAGCTGTTTCACCCATGAAACGTACACCAGCAACAATAATGATATCGGCATCGTGCTTAGCACCAAAACGCGCCATTTCTAATGAATCGGCAACGCAGCCTCCCGTTTCTTCCGCTAACGCTTGGATTTCAGGATCAGTATAGTAATGCGCAACAAGAACAGCATTCTTTTCTTGTAATAAAGCTTTAATACGCGCTTTATACATTTGCTTTTCATCAACTGAGAGAGGGGCTGGCTTAGGTGGGAAGATATAGTCTTCCGGCATAATTTGTTCAGCTAGGCTCATAATTCTACCTACGATGTCTACATTGCTTAATAGGCGCGAATTATACGCAAACTCGAGACACAATAATAGTTGAGTTTTAATTCTGATTATCGAGTAATTGTAATTACGTTAGATTAAATTCGATACGAGAGAGAAGAAATAGCTGAACAAGAATTACAAGAAGTGGTGGGTCATGATGGACTCGAACCATCGACCAATGGATTAAAAGTCCACTGCTCTACCAACTGAGCTAATGACCCGCTCTGTGATTTGCTGCCATTATTCATCCTAAAGCTTGGGCCCTGCTCATCGTCCTGACTCACGTTCACGAACTGCGAAACGATGCTTCGGTTTCGTTCACCCAACTGAGCTAATGACCTGCTCTGTGATTTACTGCCATTATTCGCAACATGCCGAGTTAACAACTTACTCGTTCACAAAAAGTGGTGGGTCATGATGGACTCGAACCATCGACCAATGGATTAAAAGTCCACTGCTCTACCAACTGAGCTAATGACCCGCTCTGTGATTTACTGCCATTATTCATCCTGAAGTTTGGGCCCGGCTCGTCGTCCTGACTCACGTTCACGAACTGCGAAACGATGCTTCGGTTTCGTTCACCCAACTGAGCTAATGACCTGCTCTGTGATTTACTGCCATTATTCGCAACATGCCGAGTTAACAACTTACTCGTTCACAAAAAGTGGTGGGTCATGATGGACTCGAACCATCGACCAATGGATTAAAAGTCCACTGCTCTACCAACTGAGCTAATGACCCGCTCTGTGATTTACTGCCATTATTCATCCTGAAGCTTGGGCCCGGCTCGTCGTCCTGACTCGCGTTCACGAACTGCGAAGCGTTGCTTCGGTTTCGTTCACCCAACTGAGCTAATGACCGCTCTGTGTTTTTCTGCCACTATTCGCAACATGCCGAGTTAACAACTTACTCGTTCACAAAAAGTGGTGGGTCATGATGGACTCGAACCATCGACCAATGGATTAAAAGTCCACTGCTCTACCAACTGAGCTAATGACCCGCTCTGTGATTTACTGCCATTATTCATCCTGAAGCTTGGGCCCGGCTCGTCGTCCTGACTCACGTTCACGAACTGCGAAGCGATGCTTCGGTTTCGTTCACCCAACTGAGCTAATGACCTGCTCTGTGATTTACTGCCATTATTCGCAACATGCCGAGTTAACAACTTACTCGTTCACAAAAAGTGGTGGGTCATGATGGACTCGAACCATCGACCAATGGATTAAAAGTCCACTGCTCTACCAACTGAGCTAATGACCCGCTCTGTGATTTACTGCCATTATTCATCCTGAAGCTTGGGCCCGGCTCGTCGTCCTGACTCGCGTTCACGAACTGCGAAGCGTTGCTTCGGCTTCGTTCACCCAACTGAGCTAATGACCGCTCTGTGTTTTACTGCCACTATTCGCAACATGCCGAGTTAACAACTTACTCGTTCACAAAAAGTGGTGGGTCATGATGGACTCGAACCATCGACCAATGGATTAAAAGTCCACTGCTCTACCAACTGAGCTAATGACCCGCTCTGTGATTTACTGCCATTATTCATCCTGAAGTTTGGGCCCGGCTCGTCGTCCTGACTCGCGTTCACGAACTGCGAAGCGTTGCTTCGGTTTCGTTTACCCAACTGAGCTAATGACCAGCTCGATACAGCTGCTTTGTTCACTTCAATCGCCTGCTGCGGGCGCTTATAATACTTATTTAAAAAAGGAGTGCAACTGAAAACCGCATTTTTTTTGCAATAAACCGTCTAGATGCCTAATTTTAAACCAAATTGTAACTATAATGGTCAATTAAATTAGACACCTTACTTTAAAGTTCAAAAACTATAGTTTACCAAGCCGCTCTGTCGCCAATTTTGCCGCGGTCGTGCTTGGATATTGTGTGACCAATTTATTTAAAATTTGTTTTGCGGAATCACGTTTTCCCTGCTTTTCATATAAGCCGCCCAATTTCAACATAGCATCTGGGCGTTTATTCGAATCTGGATGGCTCTCTACAACAGTATTAAAATGAACGATCGCTTTAGCATCATCATTTTTGATTGAAAGCAACTGACCTAACCAATAATGTGCATTCGATTCATAAACAGAACCAGGAAAACTTTTAAGAAACGCTTCAAACTCTGGTATCGCAGCGTCATAACGTTTGTCTTTCATGATAAGTGCCACAGCGCGATCGTATGCTTCATTTTCTGAGAGATTAGCACTAATCTCAGGCGCATCAATTGGACCAACAACAGGGCTTGTGGCAATTGGCGCAGTTGGTTGCGAAGTTGGCGCCGTTGACATACGATTATCAATTTCTTGAAAAAGCTCTCGTTGCCGCTGTAATACTTTTTCAAGCTTATAACTCGTCTCTTCTGAAATTCCTCTAAGTTGACTTACTTCATCTTGCAATAGTTCTAATTGTTGCTGCATTTCAGCTTGCATTAGATTACGCGATTGCATCAACGACTCTAAGGTCTGTAGGCGACCCTCTATACTATTTGGTGATCTTGCAGCCTCTGAAACAGGAGCGGGAGCAGCCCAGCTCTGGGCGCTCCCGCTCACTAAAATTATGGCTGCCAAAACTTGTTTCGGCTTCATAACTTCTCTTTATACTATTAGTAAACCAATACCGCGCGACGGTTTTTAGCGAACGCATCTTCAGTACGAGTTCTTACCATCGGCTTCTCTTCACCGTAGCTAACTGTAGAGATTTGGCTATCGCTTACACCTAGGCTTTGTAGGTATTTAGCAACTGATTTAGCACGGCTTTCACCTAGAGCAATGTTGTACTCTGGTGTACCACGCTCATCAGCGTGACCTTCAATTAGAACTTTAACTGAAGGGTTCTTTACTAAAAAGTCAGCGTGAGCTTGTAATAATTCAGTGAATTGGCTTTGAATTGTAGACTTGTCAAAATCAAAGTAAATGATTTGTTCTTGACGAAGCGCTTCGTATTTTTCACGTAGCAATTCTTCAGCTGTCTTTTCACGTGACATTGTGCTCACATCTACTGCTTCCTCTACTGCTTGGTTTTGGTTTGCAGCTGATTCATCAACGCTTGATGAAGAGCTACATGCCGCTAACGTCATGACAGGTACAGCAATCAAAAGACCTTTTAGTAGTTTGTTAAGTTGCATCGAGTATATTCCTATTTCTTTAAAATCTAACCAGCAATAATTAATTTAAAAATGGTGACCAAGCAGGCGCTTTCACCTGTCCGTCCAATACAGGAAGTCGAGCTTTAAACCGACCATCCATAGAAACAAGCGCCAACACTTGTTTGTTGTTGTGTAACGTACTATATATAATCATCGATCCATTCGGTGCAATACTCGGTGACTCATCCAATCTTGTTCTTGTTAGAACTTGGAACACACCAGACTCTAAGCCTTTCTTTGCAAGATGATAATTACCAAGTGTACGGTTTACCATAACCAAGCTTTTACCATCAGGTGTGATTGAACCGGCAAGATTCATATCACCATCAAAGGTCAATCGTTTGGACCTACCAGTTTGTAAATTTAACTGATAAATCTGAGCATTACCACCCCTTTCAGAAGTAAAAATGATATCTTTTCCATTCGGATGCCAAGTTGGCTCTGTATCGATACTTCTATGATTTGTCAGACGCTTTTCACGCTTGGTTGCAAGGTCTAGCAAATAAATTTCCGTCGCGCCATCTCCATCTTTAGACAGTACAAGCAACAGTTGTTTTCCATCTGGTGAAAACTGCGGCGCACCATTTATGCCTGGATAAGAGGCAATCAGTTGACGACGTCCCGTATATAAATCTTGAATATAAATTTGGCTTTGACGATTCTCAAACGTCACATAGGCCAATTTTGTTCCATCTGGTGACCAAGCTGGCGACATTAATGGCTCTTTTGAACGTAAAAGTATTTGTTCGTTGTAGCCGTCATAATCCGCAACAACAAGTTGATATGCTTTATCGCCTTGTTCACGCACGATCACATATGCGATTTTAGTTAAAAACGCACCACGCTCACCTGTAAGCGCTTCGTATACAACATCGCTTATCTGATGTGAATAGCGTCTGAATCCGTCAGCATTAATTATACTTTGTCTCGCTTCTTGAATATGGTCTTGACTTTTCATCAACTGCCCACTCGACATCATGCGAGTTTTACCGCCGGTAATTTGACCTCTAATAACATCGATGAGTTCATATTTAATTAAATAGCGCCCGCCAGGCTGAGCAACAACAGAACCAACCACAATTGCTTCAACGCCTTTGCTTACCCATGCATTGTAATTTACATTTTGGTCATTGATCGGTTGCTCTGGCATTTGAGAAACCGGGATTGGTTTAAATTTACCACTACGCATGAGATCAGCAGCGATTACGTCTGCTGGTTGCATCGGCAATATTCCCACACCTTCATACTTAAATGGCACAATCGCTATAGGACGAGCCCCATCAACGCCTTCTGTAATGACAATTTCTAACGCCGCTTGGGCTTGAATTTGTGTAAACGCGACTAAAGCAAGTAACGCAGTTCTTATTTTTTTAAACATACCTACCCTATTTTAAAAACTTGGTCTGATCGTTAAGTTAATGTTTTTCAATTGCTCAAACACTTCTCTGTCTGGAGAAACAGGTAATGTTTCAGCTATCCGAATCGCTCTCATTGCCGCATCACACACCAAAGGATCTCCTCCCAAAGGCGTCGCTTGAGTCACTAGACCGTTAAACGCTAAGCGAATGTTTATTCGGCATTCTTTTCCTGACATGCTGTCATCAATCAACAAGTTTTGCTGTATGCGATTAATAATTAGCGCTTTATATTTATCTACTTCAGACAGAACTTGTTGTTGTCGTACTTTTGAACGCGCTGCAGCCTCTCGTGCCAATTGCTCTTGCATGAGCTGTTCTTCTAATGCCTTTTGTCTACGCTTCTCGGCTTCTTCAGCTTTACGTTTTTCTTCTGCTTCACGTTTTTTGCGAAGATCTTCCGCTTTTTTCAACGCATCTTCTTCTTTGCGACGTTTATCAGCGGCGGCCTTGGCTGCTTTTTCAGCCTCTAATTTCTCTTTTTGTGCTTTTTCAGCTTCTTCGCGTTGCTTTTTCTCTACCGCGCGCGCCTTTTTAGCCTGAGCTTCTGCTTCACGCCGTTCTGTTTCTTTAGCTTCACGTTCTTGCTCTAACTTTTTGATACGTCGAGCTTCTTCTTCTCGCGCTTCTTTAGCTTCTTGCGCTCGTCTTTCTAAATCACGGATCCGCGCTTCTTCTTCACGCTTTTTCTTTTGCTCTTGTGCTTTTAGTTCTGCAAGCTTGCTCTCAACTTCTTGCTGATCCACAGCTACCGCTTCGACGACGTTTTCGTCTAAATTGCTCTGTGGGTTTAGCACCACTTCCATAACTGTCGGTTCAGGCGCGTGAAAATCAGCAGTAATTAATAACAAGGCCCCTATTGCACCATGTAATCCTACTGACTTTAAAATACTATTTTGCACGCCTTACTCCTCGTCGAATGACTTGGTCATTAGCCCAACAGACGGGACTCCTGCATTTTTTAAAAAATCCATTAATCTGAGTACTTCTTGATAAGATACTTTACCATCACCTTTTAGCATTACCGGTGTTTCTGGATTTTTCTGAAGCTGAAGCTTTATTATTGCTGCAACTTCGACGGCATCCATTGGTTTTTCAGGATCAGTACCAACACTTACATAATAACGACCTTGTGCATCTATCGAGGCAATTATCGGGGGCGCATCTTTTGTATCGACTAGATCAGACTCAACCATTTTGGGCAAATCTACTTTAACGCCATGTGTTATAAGCGGTGCTGTCGCCATGAAAATAATCAACAACACCAGCATCACATCGATATACGGTACAACATTTATTTCTGCTACTTGCTTTCTTCTTTTACGCAGATACATTCTGTCTTGCCTCTACTTGCGCTGCAGCTTGGCGGTGAAGAATATTTGAAAATTCTTCCATAAAGTTAATGTACATGTTTTCAAGCTTTTCTACGTTTTTTGAATAACGATTAAACGCCATTACTGCTGGAATAGCAGCAAAAAGACCCATAGCCGTTGCGATAAGTGCTTCCGCAATACCAGGCGCAACCATTTGTAACGTAGCTTGCTTTACTTGTCCAAGCGCGATGAATGCATTCATGATCCCCCATACGGTACCAAATAAGCCTATATAAGGACTTATAGAACCAACGGTCGCTAAAAAAGACAAACTCGACTCTAACTTTTCAACTTCTCTTGAAAGCGCAACACGCATCGAACGATGTGTACCTTCAATAATTAATGCAGCAGAATTAGTATTACTTTTTTGATGACGAGCAAATTCTTTAAAACCTGAAGTAAACAAAGCTTCTAGTCCCTCTTGCTGACCACCTCTAGCTGAAATTTCATTATAAAGTTTACTTAACTCAATACCTGACCAAAAACGTTGTTCAAACTTCTTCGCATTACCCATCGCGCCGCCAATAATAGCCTTACGTTGAAAAATAATTGCCCATGAAGCAATTGACAACCCGACGAGTGTCAACATAACCAGTTGAACTAAAAAACTGGCTTTTAAAATGAGGTCGATAAAATTGAGTCCAGAATCCACTTATAATTCTCCTACTAGACATAATGGCAGCATAATAAACCAATAGACTGAACGCCATATGAAAGGTTCACAATAGTTTACCGATGCACAACTTTCCTTACAACGCAGAATACTATTAAATTCCAAGTTTTAGCGATCAAACTCTCTTGGCTTAACGTCACTTAATATCTTCTTCAGACAAAAGTGGTTGACGCTCTGACTAACAAAAAGCAATCCGCGATAAACGCTCCCAATACGTCCCCCTTTTTATTCACTAAATAAGTTAAAAACATCACTTTTATGCAATTATCATGAATAAGCGTCCAAAACCCCCTTTTGGTAAGACCATTTTCCACTAGTAATTTTAATTTAGCTCACATTTCAATCAAATATTAAATGTCCTATTAAACATAGAGTTAATTGCAATTTTAAAGAGGGTCAGTCTTTTTTAGGCAGAAAGGTAAACTTTTAGATATTAGATTTTCTAATCTGAAGAGGAAATTTTTCTAGTTTGAAGAATAGCGAAAAGCGGCGTAACATACATCCTGTACTGAGCAGCACGCATCATTGATGCTAAGCACAGTTGTTAGCAATAGGATTACTGATTTTTCGTATTGCTGAGTTGAGTAATGTTTGGATAAAACCAAATTGCACTCATCTTGTTCCCTGGATTACTTCCTTCAACTTGTTGTTTTGCCCGCATTTCATGCGGGCTTTTTTTTTGCCGGTAAATTAAAAAAGACCAATACTTAGGTCTTTTAGTTTTGAAAAAAGAGTGAACTTTAGGGGCTATATCCAGTAAAGAATCTAGGGCGATTAAGATTCTGGTTTGGTCAAATCAAAGTGTAAATAAGCTCTATCCGAGACAATTCGCCCCCTAGGAGTTCTCTGAATAAAACCTTGTTGTATAAGAAACGGCTCAATCACGTCTTCTATGGTTTCCCGCTCTTCACCTATTGCAGCCGCTAAGTTATCCAATCCAACTGGCCCACCCATGAATTTATCAATAATTGCCAATAAATACTTACGATCCATATAGTCAAAACCACAGCGGTCAACATCCACCATGTCCAGTGCACCATGAGCGATCGATTGCGTTACTTTGCCATCCCCTTTTACTTGCGCAAAATCTCTTACTCGTCGCAACAAGCGATTTGCAATACGAGGTGTCCCCCGAGAACGTTTTGCTATTTCTTCAGCCCCTTCCTCTGTAATTTCGAGTGCCAGAAAATGTGCGCTGCGACTCACGATTTGAGTAAGATCTTGAACATTATAAAACTCAAGCCGCTGAACAATGCCAAAGCGATCGCGAAGAGGAGAAGTCAGTGAACCTGCACGGGTTGTCGCGCCGACTAATGTGAATGGCGGCAAATCGAGTTTAATTGATCGTGCAGCGGGCCCTTCACCGATCATGATATCTAATTGATAATCTTCCATAGCAGGATATAAGATCTCTTCAACTTGAGGACTCAACCGGTGTATTTCATCAATAAATAAAACATCGCCTTCTTCCAAATTTGTTAACAATGCGGCTAAATCTCCTGCTTTTTCAAGTACAGGTCCTGAAGTCGTTTTAATATTGACTTCAAGCTCATTGGCAACAATATTTGCCAAGGTGGTTTTGCCTAAACCTGGAGGCCCAAATATTAATAAATGGTCAAGCGCTTCACCTCGGGTTTTAGCCGCCTCGATAAAAATCTCCATTTGCTTCTTAACATGGGGCTGACCAGTATAATCCTCTAGTAGTTTAGGGCGAATAGCCCTATCCACCACTTCTTCTGATCCTTTTACCGAGGCATCAATTAAACGATCTGCTTCAATCATTTTAGCCTCACATCATCGACTTAAGTGCTTCTTTAATTATGGTTTCGGCGTTCATCGCTGGCTTCGTCACCTTCTTAACTGCATTTTGTGCTTGTGTCGTTTTATAACCCAAAGCAACAAGTGCCGCGATAGCATCGTCTGCTGGTAAGTTTGCTACGGTCGGGTTTTCTGATGGACCAAGTACCGCTTCGTCACTAAATGGTGTGAGTAAATCATTACCCCAATCTTTTAGTTTATCTTTCATTTCAAGCACAAGACGTTCTGCTGTTTTTTTGCCTACGCCAGGTATCTTAACGAGTGTAGACGAATCTGCATGATGTACACAGTGAACGAATTGTGAGGCTGACATGCCTGATAAGATAGCGAGAGCGAGCTTTGGACCAACGCCATTTGCTTTAATTAATTCACGAAATAAAGAACGTCGCTCTTTTGAAACAAAACCAAATAATAAATGCGCATCTTCGCGAACAATAAAGTGGGTATAAACCGCTACAACATCGCCAAGCTTTGGGAGCTCATAAAAACATGTCATTGGCAAAGAAATTTCATATCCAACACCATTAACATCAATTAGCACTTCAGGTGGCTGTTTTTCAATAAGTTTACCACTAATTCGTCCAATCATAATTTGCCTTATTTTCTTAATCTTCCGCGAACCGTTTTGCTCGCATTACCGGCTAAACGGATCAAATTCTGTTCTGAATGAGCATGGCAAATGGCCACAGCCAACGCATCTGCCGCATCTGCCTGTGGTGTTCCTGGCAAGTTTAGAATTTGTTTGACCATATGTTGTACTTGTTCTTTTTTTGCAGCCCCCGTCCCCACAACGGCTTGTTTAATTTGCCTTGCTGAATACTCAAATACCATTAAATCTTGAATCGTTGCCGCAACGATCGCAGCCCCTCTAGCTTGACCTAACTTTAACGCAGAATCTGGGTTTCTCGCTAAAAAGACTTGTTCTATTGCAAACGTATCGGGTGAGAATTGGTCTACAAGTTGACTTACACCTTGAAAAATCATTTTCAAACGTGTTGGAAAATCAAAATCACCAACTTTAATACAGCCACTACCTAAATATTCAAACTTATTATTCTTATATGCGATAACACCGTAGCCAGTTAACCTTGAACCAGGATCTATACCAAGTATGATAGCCACTGCCACCTCTTTATTGCTATTTGAAGGCTATAATGCCGCAATACTGTATGAATTACCAGTATTTATACCGAAGTAAACTTATTTTTGAATACAAAAAAACGGCCAACATTAAGTTGGCCGTTTATTCAAAAACCACAAATATTTTATTCTACCTACTCGCCTTTTGCTGCAATATCAATTGCAATCGCGAGTTCTTTGAGTGCATCGGGATTCGCGATGCTAGGTGCATTTGTCATCAAACATGATGCTTGTGTGGTTTTAGGGAATGCAATCACATCACGAATATTATCTGTACCACATAACAGCATGACTAATCGATCTAAACCAAATGCAAGCCCGGCGTGCGGAGGTGTACCATATTTCAATGCTTCTAATAAAAAGCCAAACTTATCTTGCTGTTCTTGCTCATTTATACCAAGAATACGGAAGACTGCTTGTTGCATTGGATTATTATGAATACGGACAGACCCACCACCCACTTCATAGCCATTCAACACCATATCATAAGCATCTGAAAGTTGATTCGCGGGGTTAGCTTCTAACTCTTCAGCTGTGATCCCTTTTGGTGAAGTAAACGGGTGATGTACTGCGTGAAGGTTTCCCTCATCATCTTCTTCAAACATCGGGAAATCTACCACCCAAAGAGGTGCCCATTGGTCTAAACGAGTTAAATCTAAATCAAGGCCAAGTTTGATACGCAGTGCACCGAGTGCTTCGTTTACGATATTACGTTTATCTGCGCCGAATAATAAAATATCCCCCGTCTGCGCATCAGTACGCTCAAGTAATGCTTTGATCACGTCTTCAGACAAGAATTTTGCAATCGGAGACTGAATACCCTCAAGGCCTGCATTTAAATCATTTACTTTTAACCATGCTAAGCCTTTGGCACCATAGATACCGACAAACTTCGTATAATCATCAATTTGTTTACGAGACAGCGTCGCACCACCTGGTACTTTAATCACTGCTACTCGGCCTTTTTCATCATTAGCTGGTGCCGAAAGCACTTTAAACTCAACGTCTTTTACTAAATCTGCAACATCTACCAATTCAAGCGGGTTACGTAAGTCTGGCTTATCTGAACCAAAACGGCGCATCGCTTCGTTATACGGCATAACCGGAAATTGACCAAGATCGACGTTTTTAAATTCTAACCACATCTCACGGATCATTTTCTCTGTGATAGCGCGTACTTGATCAGACGTTAAAAATGACGTTTCAATATCGATTTGGGTAAATTCTGGTTGGCGATCTGCTCGCAAATCTTCGTCACGGAAACACTTTACGATTTGATAGTATCGATCAAAACCTGACATCATCAATAATTGTTTAAACAACTGGGGTGATTGAGGTAACGCGTAAAAACTACCTTTATGAACGCGGCTTGGCACTAAGTAGTCACGAGCACCTTCTGGCGTTGCTTTCGTCAGCACGGGCGTTTCAATGTCTAAGAATTCATTTGAATCAAGGAAGCGACGTACAAAGCTACTAGCCTTTGCACGCAATTTAATGCGATCGCTCATTTCTGGTCGGCGCAAATCAAGATAACGATATTTTAGACGGCGCTCTTCTGAATTTTGTTGATTAAAATCGAGTGGTAAAGGCTCAGCGCGGTTAATAATGGTTAGATCGGTACCAAGTATCTCCACTTCACCAGTCGCCATGTCTTGGTTAATTTGGCTTTCAGGGCGAGCACGAACTACACCTTTGATTTGCACACAGAACTCTTGACGTAGAGCGTTTGCTTTATCCATAAGCCCTTCAACTTCTGGATCGAAAACAACTTGTACAATACCTTCACGATCGCGTAAATCAACAAAAATCAATCCACCTAGATCTCGACGTTTGCTGATCCAACCACATAGTTCAACTTGTTGTTCTACGTGCGATTTATTTAGTTTTCCGCAGTAAATAGAGCGCATAATCTTCCTGTTCAACTGTCTGCAAGTTTAATAGCTTGGACATTTTCATATAAAAATATTCGCCAATTATATAAAACTGGTAAGCAAAGTCATCCTTATTACTGCCTAAAAGGGAGAAAAAACGCGAACAAAAGAGGGTTTTTTGCTAGGCTTGCAAAAAACGGTTATTTGCACAAAGTTATGTTGTATCTAGGTTGCCCGCAATGGAGCTCGGAAAGTTGGAAAGGACGTTGTTTCAGCGCCCACGTAAAACCTAAAAATAGGTTAGTTGAATATGGACGTGTATTTAACTCCGTTGAAGGAAACACGACTTTTTATGCTGACCCAACACCCTATACCGTGCAACATTGGCTAGAATCAGTACCAGATAATTTTCGATTTACCTTCAAAATACCCAAACGATTCAGTCATGAAAGTCTACTTGAACCTAATTTAGACGAGCTTGGTGCTTGGTTCGGTTTAATTACGCCACTTTCATCCAAAATTGGCCAACTTATGCTTCAATTACCCGCAAGTGTTGGACCGAAAGACTTCGATAAGTTAATGCAATTTGTCGGGCACATTCCACGTCACTTTAACCTTGCCATCGAAGTACGCCACCCTGAATTTTTCCAAAAAGGAGAATCTGAGCGAAAGTTCAACCGGTTTTTACTAGATAATCAGATTAACCGCGTGATGATGGATACTAGGGCGTTATTTAGTGAAGCACCAATAACCGACGCGATCATCGATGCTCAGCGTAAAAAACCAAAGTTACCCGTCAACGTCATTGCAACCAGTAACCAACCAATCATTCGCTTCGTAGGATGCAATAACCGAGAAGCCAATCGATCTTTTTACGCACCTTGGTTACTGAAAATTCGACAATGGTTAGATGAAGGAAAGTCCCCTTACGTGTTTTTTCACACCGCAGACAACATCGATTCTCCATTTTTAGCTCGTCAATTTGTTACTGATCTAAATATCACACATCAAGTGATGGACCCTTTTCCAGCCGAGCTTGAGATGAAACAAAATGCCCTTTTTTAATCTTTAGCGACACAAAGACTGACAATTGGACTACGTATGAATTACGAAAACTTTTTTTTGCATTACCCTGAACCATTGCAAATGCAGATCCATCGGTTAATTCAAGATGATACTAAATTGCTCACCTACTTCGAGCAAAAATATCCTGTTGGTCATGAAATCAAAAATGATAAACAGCTTTATGACTACACTTGCGAATTTAAACAACGTTATTTAAAAAATACGCCTCGATTAGACAATTGTGGTTACAAGAAACAAACTGACTTAGTTAAAAACGCGCTCGGTACCCATGCGTTTAAACGGCAACTTCATGGGGGCAAACTAAAAGCTAAACATCACATTGCGATTGCACTGCAATTAAAACAAGCTCCCGAAGCCCTCTTACGTTGCTTGGTTGTACACGAACTAGCTCATTTCAAAGAATATGATCACAACAAAGCATTTTATCAGCTTTGCTGTCATATGACGTCTGATTACCATCAATTGGAGCTGGACTTACGATTATTCTTAGTACTTGATGGCAAAGGAATGAATTTTTACTAAAGACACATTGGCTCAGATTAACGCATACACCCAAGGCACTTCAACATACAGAAAAGCTCCCTAACGGGAGCATCTAAATACTTTCACTACTTTTATCATGCGCCAATTTAATACTTATATTACTGCGCTCCATCGCCTATTTACGTATTGAAAGCCTTTTTAACTCTCTATAACCCTAACTCAGCCATAAAATCATCGTCGGCATCATCGTGTTCATCGTTTACCGCTTTAGGTGCTTTTTTGTCTTGATTCTTTTTTGCTTGGTTAGCAATGATAGCGTCGGGATCGACCGATTCTGCAATATCAAAGTCATGAAGTTTAATAAATTCCGTTTTATCCATCGCCAGTTCTAAATAGAAGATGTTTTGATTTTGCGTCGTAAACGTCACACGACGAGCTTGTGGTCTATCCATCGTCGTATCAACTGAAATTTGAACTTGCTTCGTGATTGCCATCATTTTAGGTTGGTTTTGTGTGATTGAAGTGTGTAACTGTTCACGCACCTTACTCGTAAAATCCCCCACAATTTGGTTCATCAATTCACCCATGACATTGGAAACATCATCAGACAAATGGCTATTGGCAATTTCTTCTTCTGGCATACCCATATTGCGCATGTAATCTTGATAAATCTCCATCGCCGCTTGAGCTGTAAAATTAGTTACCACTAAGCCTGTAAACCCGCCATCGAACAACACAAAACACCCTATGTCTGGGCGCATGCAAGTACGAGTAATCTTTTGCACCATCGCAGAGTAGCTAATCGAATTACCCGACGCAGAGGATAAAACCTCGGTCACGGAGTGACATAAAGTTGAAAGAATATCTTCGGTTGTAATCACTTTGCTTCTCGACATCTGTTATCTCTTTTTAAACTTATTGTTAATACTAGCCAAGCTTATCAATTTATCACTGACTATCCACAAGAAAATGCTAAAATAATGCGATTATTTGTATAGAGAGACAAAATGTGACTGGCAAAGACAGCATTTATGCAACTGAGCAGACCATAAAAGACTTTACGTTTGATCAACACGTTGTTGAAGTATTTCCAGACATGATCCAACGTTCAGTGCCAGGCTACGCAACTATTGTAAGTACAATGGGTAAGCTTGCCGGCACTTACGCACAGAGTAACTCCACACTTTACGATTTAGGGTGCTCACTTGGCGCGGTTACGCTTAGTATGCGAAGAAACATTGAAAAAGAAAATTGCCAAATTGTCGCGATAGACAATTCAAGCGCCATGGTAGAGCGTTGTAAATTGCATTTACAGGGCTTTAAATCGGATGTGCCGGTTAAAGTCGAACTCGGCGACATTAATGAAAGCGCGATTGAAAACGCAAGCGTTGTTGCAATGAACTTTACTTTACAATTTATTGCACCAGAACAACGAGCGCATTTACTCGAAAAAATATTCGCAGGTCTTAAACCTGGTGGAGTCTTATTATTAAGTGAGAAAATACGAGGTGAAAACGAATTCAACGATAACCTGCTTATTGATTTACACCATGATTTTAAACGCGCGAATGGGTACTCAGAATTAGAAATAAGTCAAAAACGTACCGCTATAGAAAATGTAATGATCACAGATAAACTCAGCACTCATCATGCCCGCCTGCTACAAATTGGATTTAAACATATTCAAGTTTGGTATCAGTGTTTTAATTTCTGCTCTTTAGTAGCTGTAAAATAGATAGCGAGAATGCACATGCAAGAATGGTTTAACGATTTTTACGCTACCATAGCAAAGACATCCCTCTCCCATTGGCTAAATACTTTGCCTAATCAGCTCGATTATTGGAAAAAGGAAGCTCAACACGGTGAATGGCCACAATGGGAAAAAGTGCTAAAAAATCTCCCTGTGACTAAGACTCGACACATAAATGTCACCAATAGAGTCGAGATTGGTTTAATCGAAGAACTTTCGGAAGGTCATCAAAAACAATTAACTCATTTATTAAAACGGCTCATGCCATGGCGTAAAGGCCCGTTTTATCTTCATGGCGTCCACATTGATACCGAATGGCGTAGTGATTGGAAATGGGATCGCGTTTTACCACACATAAGCGACCTGAATGGACGTCAAGTCCTAGATATTGGCTGTGGCTCAGGCTACCACTTGTGGCGAATGCGAGGAGAAGGTGCACAACTCGTCGTAGGTATTGATCCATCCGATTTATTCTTGGCACAGTTTCAAACCATTAAACATTACAATCCAGATCCGAATGTTCATTTACTGCCTCTTGGCGTTGAACAGCTTCCTGAACTTAAAGCGTTTGATACCGTATTCTCCATGGGTGTGTTATATCACCGCCGTTCCCCTATCGATTTCCTAGCACAGCTCAAAGCTCAGCTAAGAAAAGGGGGTGAACTGGTGCTTGAAACATTAGTTATTGAAGGCGACGTAAACACAGTGCTCGTGCCGACCGACCGCTATGCTAAAATGCGTAATGTTTGGTTCATCCCCAGTTGTGATGCGTTAACACTTTGGCTTGAACGAGTTGGCTTCAAGAATATTCGTGTTGTAAATAAAGACGTAACATCATTGGATGAACAGCGAAGTACCGAATGGATGCAAACAGAGTCTTTAAAAGACTTTCTAGATCCTAACGACTTGTCAAAAACGATTGAAGGTTACCCAGCTCCTCTTCGAGCGGTATTTGTCGCCGACGCATAGTCGTTTTTTAATCGTTTCAAAGCAACAAAAAAAGGGCTGAAATATCAGCCCTTTATACTTTGAATGAATACCTTATTTTGGCGTCGCTGTTACATTTAGCGTAATTCCACTTGCCGCACTGTAACCGTATACATCGATGTACCATGTACCTGCCTGAGGATTTGTAAAGCTACAGCTTTCATTATTCCCGTTTTTATATGGACGGCAATCATAGGTTGAGCTTGTCGATTGAGCACCGTAAGTAACATACAGATCTGCATCACCTGAACCACCAGACATCGCTACATTGAAATCCGCATAACCATCAACTAGGTCAATCGTGTATCGCTTCCAAGCACGACGGCTCACAGTTACATTTGATACAACTTCATTGATAGGTTGTGCAGTACCTGGAGGTGTTGTTGTAGGTTCATTATAGCTTGCTACCAAACTCACACCTGAAAATGCACTGTAACCTTGAAGCATTACGTGATACACACCACCTGACTGTGTCAAATCACATGACTCAGCATTGCCTCCTTTATACGGGCGACAATCATAACTTGAAGACGTTGGCGCAGAACCAAACTTAACATAAAGGTCCGCATCACCTGTACCACCAGACATCGCTACTTTCACGTTAGTCGCACCTTGTGGCACATTGAACGTGAAGCGAACTTCTTCACCTTTTGCACCCGCAAGACTTGTTTTAGCAACGCCGTTTGTCAATTCTGAGCTGCCTGTTGGTGGTGGTGGAGTGCCAGTTCCTGAACAACCATTCGCTGTGATATAGTCAATTGCGGCTTTCGTTTGAACAAGACCATAACCAAACTTAACATCACGCCCTGCTGCACCTAAATCTTGTGCTGTTGTATTCAAGACTGTTCGGATTTGAGCTGCTGTACAACTTGGGTGATGACTCCACACAAGCGCCGCAACACCAGCAACATGCGGCGATGCCATCGAAGTGCCGCTCATATTGCCGTAGTTGCCAGTGCCAATGTTGATTGTCGCAGACATACCTAGCTTACCAAGCATTGCCGCGCCATCAGTATCGGTTGCCGTAACTGCTGGAATTGAAGTAGCATTAGATGTACCCAACGTACCGCCAAAGCTGCCCGCTGCATTATTATAGATAATTGCACCTACACCGCCGCTGTCTTGACAATTTTTAACTTTATCATGGAACGAAATGTTACCACGTTGAATAAGACAGATTTTACCACTTGCACCACCGTCAACAGCTTCACCAGTACCTAAATTATACAGAGGTGCTGTTGCCGTACCTTGGTTTTCCATTGCGTTTGAATTGTAAGCTGTACCACCAACAGAAAGCTCAACCACTGAACCATCCCCTGTTGGGTAAGTTGAATACACATCAACGCCTGGCGCAGCAATTTCTACTTGTGAGTTCTTTTGTGAGAAATCAGCTAAGTTTTTGCTACTGTCGATTGCTGCAACTGACACGACTGAATCGTACGACGCTGGATAACTCATAATATCGGTTGTTTTAGTCGCATCACCATCGTTACCAGCTGCGGCAATAAGAAGCATGCCAGAATCAGCGGCAGCCTGGATACCATTCTTTTCAGTATTATTTGAACCAGAACCACCTAAGCTCATGTTGACCACATCTGAGCCTGCTGCTTTACATTTATTGATTGCAGAAACTAGATCTGAAGAGTAACCCCAACCTGCTTCATTAAATACCTTAATAATATGCATAGATGGATCGGATCCGATAACGCCGCGTACACCAATGCCATTATTTATTGCTGCAATAGTTCCTGCAACGTGCGTACCGTGTGGGCCACCATGTTGCCACCAGTTACCAGTACCACTGTCATTAGTACCAGAAATTGTACCTCCATTTGATCCCATGTCTTCATGGGGAAGGTCTAGACCTGAATCGATAACACAAATTTTCTTACCGCCATTGGCTGCAGAAGCAACACTGTCGTTTACCTGATCGGCCTGAACCATGCTGATACCGTATGGTTGGCTTTGCGCCATTAAACGACGAGGTAAATCCTCTTCTACGTACTCAACCGAGCTGTCAGTATTTAAGTGTAACAATTGCGCATCGTCTAATTCTGCAACAAAAACATTTAAATCCGATTTGAAATGTCCATTTTTAACGCCAAGTGTTGCCATTTTAAGTTCAGCAACCTTCGCCATCGCTCCTTGCGCATTTACGCCAAGTGTGGACACTTGGTCTTTATATTTAACAATAAAGCGCTTTGGTAGTGGAGACTGTACTGAAGTATCTTCTACTAATACACCTGTTGTTTTAGCTTGAATTGATGCGGATACAGCCATTGAGAGAGCTGTTACTGCGAGTAAAACATGTTTGTTGTTTTTCTTAGTCGTCATAATGAACATTTCCAACTTGTTATTGCGTTCGAACAGAAAACTATCAGAACAAAAACAAAATTAACATCCTGACAACAGGTGTTTTGTAAACAAATGTCAACAAAAGATACATTAAGATGTAACAATTTACAAAAATATCAAATTAAATTAGCAACATAACTAAATGAGCTATACTTCTGTTTTTTACATTAATAATAATAACTGTGTTTTTTGCGGGGAATTTTGTAAAAAACGAACTGTTTTTATTAACAACATAAGGACATTTATCCTTGTTATGAGCAATTAATGACGCGAATTCAACTAGCCCCACTTTGGTAACTGTAGTAAAATGAGGTCGTTTCTAAGCAACCCCATTAATTTTTGAGGAAAACCTGTGAGCGAACAAAAACAGTCTCTAAGCTACAAAGACGCTGGTGTAGATATTGATGCTGGTAACGCATTAGTTGAGCGTATTAAAGGCGTGGTAAAGAATACTCGTCGTCCAGAAGTGATGGGCAGTATTGGTGGTTTCGGCGCACTATGTGAAATCCCTAAAGGATACCAAGAGCCTGTTTTAGTAGCAGGTACTGACGGTGTAGGCACTAAGCTTCGCCTTGCACTTGATCTTAAAAAGCACGATACGGTAGGTATCGATCTCGTTGCAATGTGTGTAAACGATCTTATCGTTCAAGGTGCAGAGCCTCTGTTTTTCCTTGATTACTATGCAACTGGCAAACTTGATGTTGATACAGCTGCTGACGTCGTCACTGGAATTGGTAAAGGCTGTGAATTAGCTGGTTGTTCACTCATTGGTGGTGAAACAGCAGAAATGCCAGGCATGTACGAAGGCGACGATTACGATATCGCGGGTTTTTGTACAGGCGTGGTAGAAAAATCAAAAATTATTGACGGCAGTAAAGTGGAAGCTGGCGATCAATTAATCGCGCTGGCATCAAGCGGTCCTCATTCAAACGGTTACTCATTAATTCGTAAAGTACTGGAAGTTTCTGGTGCAAACACAAACGAAAATTTAAATGGTAAATCTCTAGCAGAACACTTGTTAGAGCCAACACGCATTTACGTGAAATCAGTGCTTGAGTTGTTAAAAGACGTTGATGTTCATGCGTTGTCGCACATTACCGGTGGTGGGTTCTGGGAAAACATCCCTCGTGTATTGCCTGAAAACGCGAAAGCAGTGGTCAATGGTGGTAGTTGGGAATGGCCTGTGATCTTCAACTGGTTACAAGAAAACGGCAACATCAAAACACACGAAATGTATCGCACATTTAACTGTGGCGTGGGCATGATTTTAGTCGTTCCGGCTAACAAACTTGAACAATCACTTAGTATTCTTAAAGCGCAAGGCGAAAACGCTTGGCACATTGGTGAAATTCAAGTTCGTAACGGTAACGAAGAGCAAGTTGAGATCCACGGTGGAAAACAGTAATGAAACCAATCCGTATCGTTGTATTGATATCGGGTAGTGGTTCTAATTTGCAAGCCATCATTGACGCGTGTCAAAATGGTCAGATAAACGGCAGCATCGCTGCCGTTATCAGTAATAAAGCCGATGCCTACGGACTTACAAGAGCAACACAAGCTAACATCCCAACGCAAGTGCTTTCACACAAAGAATTTGCTTCGCGTGAAGACTACGATGGCGCGTTATCGCAACTCATTGACAAATTTTGCCCTGATCTAGTTGTATTAGCTGGATTTATGCGTATTCTAACTCCTAGCTTAGTGCAAAAATTTAAAGGAAAAATGTTGAACATTCATCCGTCTTTGTTGCCTAAGTATCAGGGGCTGAATACCCACCAAAGAGCAATAGATGCCAATGATTCAGAGCATGGCGTAAGTGTGCACTTTGTGACTGAAGAGTTAGATGGCGGACCAGTAGTGTTACAAGCAAAAGTCCCAGTTGACGCAACAGACACAGCACAAACACTTGCGCAAAAAGTGCATGAACAAGAACATATTATTTATCCTTTGGTGGTCAAATGGTTCAGTGAACGTAGACTAACAATGGAAGCAGAACATGCAGTTCTTGATAACCAAGTCATACCCGCACAAGGCGCTCAAAACCCAAAATAAAAAGCTATGCGCCTTAGCATTGAGCATAGGCGCGTTATTTTTTAGTGTGTTTCCAACCTTAACTGCAGCGCAAGAATCAGAAATTGCCGAAGTACCTATCGAATCAAGTCCGATAGACTTGACTCCTTATACTGCAGAGTACAATGTGCTGCGTAAAGGCAAGATCCACGGCAAAGCGACAAGAGAACTTGAAAAAGTTGACGAAAATACTTATTTGGTTCGTTACACCAGTAACATTAAATGGATGATATTTTCCGACGATCGAAAAGAAGAAACCACATTTACGCTTAACAACGATCAAGTCCATCCCGAGACTTACCTCATGGAGCGAGTTGGAACTGGCCCTGATAAATCGTATAATGTCGTCTTTGACAAAAACAAAAAATCTATCGTTCACAGCGAAAAAGAGTACCCCCTCACCGTTGAATGGCGTGACGACTGGCAAGACCTACTGAGTTACCAAACTCAGCTCCGTTTAGACATCAAAGCAGGTAAAACACAATTTAGTTACCCGATCATTGATAAAGATGGTGATGAACGCAATTACGCCTTTGAAGTCATCGGTACAGAAACGATCACTTTGCCCATTGGTAATTTTGAAACGATAAAAGTGAAACGAGTTTACGACAATGATAAGCGACAAGTGTTTGTATGGTTTGCACCAAGTTTAGATTATATGCTAGTGCAATTGTTTAAAGGTAAAGATGGCGTTGAGCAATTTCAGATCCAACTAAAAAGCTTTAACAATAGTGAAATTAGCTTATAACCTATCGTAAAACAAAGGCCATCGACGCAATTTCGGTGGCCCTTTTTAATTTAACATTACTATTTAACTCAATCACCTTAGTTTCGCTGTTTTCGAATTGGTGGCCACAGGATCTCCCAATTTAAAGACAACAAACTCCCCAGGTTCCATTTTGTGCCAACGTTCATCATTAGTCAGCGGTCGTGTTGCAATGACGGTTACAACGTCATTGGGGGTCGTTTCTTTTTGAAAGTCCACCACTACATCAGCATCGATTAAAGTAGCTTTGCCAAATGGCGCACGACGCGTGATCCAATGAAGGTTATTGGTACAAAATGCCAATACAAATACGCCATCGGTCATTAGCAAATTAAACACGCCTTTGTCGCGTAATTGATTGGCGAGCTTTGCAGCATATTTAAACACACTTAACATAGAGGATGGTCGCGTGGGATACTTCTTGCGAATTTCATCCAAAATCCAACAAAATGCCAACTCACTGTCGGTGTTGCCAACTGGCTTATACCACGTTGTCTTTAAATCTTGGTAATTCGATAATTGACCGTTATGCGCGTAGGTGATCTCTTTACCCCACAACTCTCGTGTAAAAGGATGTGTATTCTCTAAACATACTCGACCACGATTACCCTGACGAATATGACTAATAACTGACACACTTTTTATCGGATAAGCCTTTACCAGTTTAGCAATTTCTGACGTACAACTCGGTTCAGGATCTTTAAACGTACGGCAGCCCTTCCCTTCATAAAACGTGATACCCCAACCATCACGGTGTGGGCCCGTGTTTCCACCACGCTCTAACAATCCAGAAAAACTAAAACAGATGTCAGTTGGTACGTTCGCTGACATACCGAGTAATTCGCACATAAAAAAGTCCAGTTCTCAAATATCGCCGTTGAGAGGATTTTAAATGTAAATCCATACTCATCGTAGTGTTTTTTTATATAACCTTGTTCTGAATTATTCTAACTCAACATTTACCTCATTAAACTCTTGTACTACATGGCACACAAAATCTGCGCCAAATACTCGAAGTGTGTTTTGATTGCAAATAATGGCTAATTCAACCATTGGTAGCCCTGGTAATTCAGTGCTGTTAATGTCAACTAAATCGCTGGGACAACTAAGTTTAGCCATCGCGCCGATAGCCAATTTTGCTCGGATAAGAGCAAGTTGTGCACTTAAACTTTGACTGGATGCCATAACAGAAAACGTTATTCCTGATTGTGTTAATCCTTCAATAGCAGCTTGGTGAAATTTGCAATCTCGTTCAAAGGATGTAATTGATAAATGTTTTTGCCTAGATATCTGCGTAGTTGGGTGACCTACCCAGATCCCTTGACTCTTTATCAGTAATTTACCTTCATCTGAGCCTGCAGCTCTGCTTACAATCGCAAAATCAATTTCCCCCACATCAAGTAATGTTCGAAGCGTAATACTCGCTCTACATACTACTTGCACGTCTAACTCGTTGTACGTTTGTTTTAAAAATCGAATTAACCTTGGTAATATCGCGTCGACGTAATCATCTGGGCAACCAATTCTAATTGACACAACGCCCCTACTCTTGGCTACAAGGTCTTTTGTTTCATCGTGTAAATGCACAAGTCTTGCCGCATTGCGTGCAAGCTGTTGTCCTTCTCGAGTGAGTACTAAGTTACGCCCTTGTTTATCAAATAATGAAACACCTAATTCTTGCTCTAGCTTTTTCATTTGCATACTCACTGCAGCCTGGGTTCGGTAAACTTGCTTAGCTGCGCGTGTAAGACTTCCTGTCTCAACAAAGGCCAATAAGGTACGAAGCGAATCAACATCCATAAGAGTTACTTATAAGTAATATTATAATTTTCAGTTAGTTTAATATCTTATTCATCGCTAAAGTAGTTTTAATTTAAATGGACAAAAAAGGATATTCGATGAAACTTTTTATTGGCAATAAGAACTACTCAAGTTGGTCTCTAAGGGCATGGTTAGTTTTAGAACACCTTAATATTGATGCACAAATCATCCCATTAAAACTCTTCACCGAAAATTTCTACTCCGAGCTGAGTGGCATCTCTGCAACCAAAAAAGTGCCGGCGCTAAAAGATGGCGACTTTAATCTATGTGAATCTTTAGCGATTGCTGAATACATTAACGAAACTTATTGTAATGGTCGGGGATGGCCAAAAGAAAACAAAAAGCGAGCACACGCTAGGGCGCTTAGTGCCGAAATGATTAGTAGCTTTCATGCGCTCAGGAATGCAATGCCGATGAATATCCGCGCTAAACGATGGGTGAATATCGATACAGCGGTGCAAAAAGACATCCAACGCATCGATGCCATATTTAATCTCGCAAGTCAGCAAAAAGGAGGCTACTTGTTTGGTGATTGGAGCATCGTCGATGCGATGTATGCACCTGTCGTGCTTCGTTTCGTCACCTATGGGGTATTTTTATCGCCCAATGCTCAACATTATTGCGAACACGTTATGCAATGCCCAATTTTGCAAAAATGGATCACTGAAGCACTAAAAGAAACAGATATCGTGCCCGAAGACGAGGCTGGAATTGAACGTAATTAAAATAACGGGTCCGTGTACCTCGCGCCTTATCAAGCTGCGAGGTCAATTACAGTATGAGTGTAATTTCGCGTGAGAGAATCGATGTACCTGTTAAGCTTGTTCAGTTTACTCGCCACCCAAAATGACACCGTTTTGGGGGCAATTTGACACGAAAGTTAAAATCGAACAGATTCACCCTCATTTAATATATAGAGTGAAACGTCAGTATTGAGTTCTTTATGCATATGTAGCAGTCGTTTTAATGCCGAATGAGAGCTAATGTCTCCCATTTGCCACGATTTATTGCCATAACCCCATGGGACCATCACTTTACAGCCTAACTCTTGTGAAGCCACCAGCGCATCTTCTGGGGTAGTGTGGACATATCGGTACCACTGACCATTTTCAGGATGATAATAGGATGCAATCGGCATCAAGCACACGTCTATTTCTCCATAGCGCTTAAAAATCTCTTTAAAATGTGCCGAGTAACCTGTATCGCCTGCAAAAAATACTTTTTTGCCTTGGTGTTCAAATAGCCACCCACCCCACAGTGTTTTGCCCCAATCACTATAAATAAAGGGGACCCATATTCGACTGCTAAAGTGATTAGCTGGTACAAAATGAATCGTCGTTTCACCTAATTTCGTTTTGGAAAACCAAGTCATTTCTGAAACTGTATAACTTCCGTTTGGAAAATGTTCAGAAAATTTTAGTGGAGTAAAATATTGAGGAGACGTACCAAGCTTCTTGATGTCTGCCTTATTAAAATGATCATAATGAATATGTGAATAAAATACGGCATCCACTGACTTCGCCCTGATAAGATTTTGGTCATTGACACTCACCGTATGGCGAAAAAAGCCACCCGTTAAGTTAAAAGCCCAATCAACTGGCCAATCAAATTGACCAAAAACAGGATCGATTAACCAAATCTGTTTATCTGGAGTAGTGAGTTCAAAACTCGCATGCCCTAACCATTTAACCTTAAACTTTGTATTTAATTTAGGCTTAGGTTGTACGCCTTGGTAGTGACATTGCTGGTTTATACTATCACAGACTAAATCGGCATGTTCTGGATAACAATTCTCTTGGCAAGTAACAGGATAAGCCTTTTCACCAGGATCAAAATTACGAAATGTACCTGTCGATTTATCGTCATTAATATACGCGACATCCAAGTCACTATTATGAATGGTGTTTACCTGCAACTGACTTGTGCATCCGCTCAATATCAGACTTAACGACAAAAGTTTAAATTTCACGATCATTGTCCTTAATCAATAATGCACAGCGTAACACGACGGGATCAAAACAGAAATCAGAAAAAGGAACAACTAACAGATTTTTAGGAGAGGGGCAAAGGATGCGGCAACGGATGCAATGTGGGCAGACAGTGCATGATCCTAGGGGAATCCCGTTAATACAGCGTATTCTAGTCCGCACCCTTTGGTCATAATGTAGCAATCAGAAAAAACTTTGTTGAGACTAATCTCGCCTGTTTTGGTATTTTTCTAACCACTTGTTTTACCATACTCTGTATTGTCGACAAAACGAAGCGTAACTCAGGTAAAGTGTATGCCCAATTTACTTGAAATACTCTTAATAATTGCACATCCTTGTGTCAAAACCTAAGTCTAAGCCTTTCTGTTACTTAAAAATGACGATACAAACTGATCGTGAGATGGTGCTTGATTGCATGTCTGATTAATGTGACTTTTTATCATCCCAAGATTGTGTTTTAAGGCATCTAATGGCATTAAATTCGCACGAGGGTCAAATCGTTTAGGTTTCACATCAAACCCAAAATACATCGACAGCCAACTGGCCATTTCAAAAGACTCGCATTCACGTTGTTCGATAGAACTGGATGCTTTAAATAACGCTATCTTATCTTCAAGACTTGTTGGAATCGACATAGTCTGGCAATGTCGCCAAAACTCACTGTCTGTGCGCTGAGAAAGCTTATAGTGCAAAATGATAAAATCCCGCACGCGTTCTACTTCTAGATTGTGTAAACGATTAACGTGATTTATTAATGCATCATCAAAAGAACTGTCTGGGAAAAAGCTCAATAACTTAGCAATAGCAGATTGAATGAGAGAAATGCTCGTCGATTCAAGTGGTTCTATAAACCCAGTAGATAGCCCCACGGCAAAACAATTTTTATTCCAAATTTGCTTGCGTCGTCCTGGCGTAAATGGAATGACTCGCGGTGTTGTCAAGGCACTCCCTGTTAGACTTGCTAGCAATTGGGCTTGTGCATCTTGGTCCGATTCCCACTGAGACGCGTACAGATAACCGTTACCCATACGATTTTGCAGCGGAATAGACCACTGCCAACCATTCGCTTTAGCTGTGCTTTTTGTAAAAGGCTTTAATGAGCATTCAGACTCGCTATGAACTGCTACCGCTTTGTCGCAGAGTAACCAATGATCCCAACGTTCATAGCCAGTTTCGAGTACTTTTTCGATCAACTCACCACGAAACCCGCTGCAGTCTATAAAAAGATCTCCTGAGATCATTTCCCCATTTTGAGCAACCAAATGGTCAATAAATCCATCTACTCTGCACTTTACATCTTCAATTGTAGCGATTTTATGTGCTACACCTTGCGCCGTCGCATTTCGTTTCAACAAAGTCGCGTAAAGCCCTGCATCAAAATGGTACGCGTAGCCAAAGTCTTCAAGTGGGTTCTGAAGCTCATTAGCGATATAGAATTTTTCTTTATTAGCTAATTGAGTCGATAGGCAAAAGTCGCTCAGTTTCACATCCAATCCGTGATGCAAAGCGCTTAAAACATAGTGGTGAAAGTCTACATTATTGATATTTAGTCCATAATCCGAAAAAGGATGAAAAAAGCTATGGTTTTTTTCTTTCCAATCTTGAAATTGGATCCCCAATTTAAACGTTGCATTGGTTTGCCGCAACAACTCCGCCTCATGGATCCCTAGATTACGGTTAAACTCTACAAAATTTGGGATAGTAGCCTCACCTACCCCTATCGTTTCAATGTCTTGAGCTTGAACTAAGGTAATGTTCAACGGAGAAATGTTAGCATATTTAGCTAGGCTCAATGCAGTCATCCATCCCGCAGTCCCCCCCCCAACAATTACTACTTTCTCAATCGCTTTAGTCATTTTCTTTTTCCTTATCACTTGGACAATACTTATCAAGGAAAGCTCGATGAGAAATTTGTTGTTGTGCACTACGAGCAAGCGACGAAGCGCCATCGGTTAAACTATTTATGAGCTTTTCAATGTCAAACCTATCCAATATTCCGTTATATCTACTCGGAATTACTTTCATTCCATCAAGCACAGCATACCAACTTGTCGATTGAAAAAGCGCTTCATTCGCGACAAACACCGATCCGAGTTCTTTAAACCTTAATTCAAGCTTGTGCAAAGAATTAGGCTTTGGCATATCGGTCTGACACCACTGCCAGAATCGGCTATCCTTGCGTTCACTAAAGCAGTAGTGAGCGATAAGAAAATCACGGATCTGAAGGTATTCATCAAAAACCAACTGGTTCACCCGTTCTTGCAAGCTTGGCTCTATTTGGTTTGATGGGAAATATCTTAAAAACACCGCCAACGTTTTAGTGACTAAATGAATAGCCGTCGATTCTAGCGGTTCAATAAAACCTTGGGCCAAACCTAGTGCGAGACAATTTCCTTTCCAGACAGTTTTACGTACACCCGTTTTAAACTTGATGACTCTAGGTGAGGTGATCATTTTTCCAGATAGGCGCTCGGTGAGTTGCGCTAGTGCTTCGTCATCAGACATATATTGGCTTGCATAAACAATACCGTTACCCATTCGACTTTGTAATGGAATATGCCAACTCCACCCAGCTCGGTGTGCAATAGCACGCGTAAAAGGCGCAATATTATCTTCGTTGGCGTGGCAAGTTTGCACGGCAATCGCTCGATCGCAAGGCAAAAAAGCCCGCCAATCTTCAAATTCAGCGTCTAGTGCATGGCCTAACAACAAACTTTGAAAGCCGCTACAATCGATAAAGAAATCTCCTTCAAGCCCATGTCCATTATCAAGCACAATCTTTTGGATAATTTGATTATCTGAATTAAGAGAAACATCCGTTACGTTTGCAGAGATAAAATTTACGCCCAACGCGATGGAAAATGTTTTCAAATACTCTGCAGCTTTGCCTGCATCAAGGTGAAGAGCAAATTGCGCCTGATTTAATAAGGGGTGATTGCCTGTGTGTTGTTCAACAAAGTTTCCAGCGAACGCAAGTTGAGCTTCAGGAGAATGCGCCATAAGTGAAGATCCTTCACCGTGACTTTTTGCTTTTAGCCAACATTGGAAAAACTCCATACCGTCAATTGGACGTCCTAGTTGACCAAATGGATGAAAATAGTGCTGTCCGACCGTATGCCAATCTTCAAATTGAATCCCTAATTTCAAAGATGCATCGGTCTTTTGCATAAAATCACTGAGATTGATGCCTAAATCGCGCAATACTGTGATTAAAGGTGGAATGGTCGCCTCGCCAACACCAATAGTCGGTACCGTCGGTGATTCGACTAAAGTTATCGTGACTCCTGATTGAATTAGCGCTTTGCCAAGCGTCGCTGCAGCTAGCCATCCCGCCGTACCTCCGCCGACGATAACAAAGTGCTTTAGATTATCGGCCATAACTCATCCTTTCTAAAATTACAGTATGGTCGTGTGCGCTTTGCATCAAATTCGAAATTTGTTGCTGCATAAACGCCAAATGCTGATTCAAATATTCTAAGGGCATATTGTCTGCACGGCTTTGGTATCGTTCTGGGTAATATTCGAACCCATCAAAAATCGCCAGCCAACTGTCTTTACCAAAAATTTCCCATGGCAACGTTTCTATTTGACCCTGCTTTTTAAACTGCTCAATCTTGTCACGTAAGCTTGAAGGTAACTCAATGCTTTTGACTGCATGCCAGAAGCCTCGTTCTGAACGCTTAGATAAAATGTAATGCAATATAATGAAATCTCGAACCCGCTCATACTCGCATGCCGTAGCGTAATTAAACTTAGTGCGAGTATCTTCACTAAAATGTCCGGTTGATATTAATTGGGTTAACTTTACAATCGCCGTTTCAATTAACGCGATACTGGTGGATTCAAGGGGTTCTAAGAAACCACTCGATAAACCAATCGCTACGGCATTGCTATGCCAAGCTTCTTTTAATCGTCCAGGAGTAAAACGAAACGTTCGAAGTTGAGAAGTCGGTTTTCCTGCTAAACTAGATACGAATTCCTGCAAAGCATCTTCGTGACTTTGAAATTGACTTGAATAAACATACCCATTACCTGTGCGTGTAGTTAAAGGGATTGTCCATTGCCAACCCGCACTCTTAGCGCGAGCTTGCGTACGCGCCAACATAGTTTGAGATTTTCCAGTTTGCACCGCAAATGCACTGTCGCATAACAAAAAAGAAGACCAATCAACATAATCAACTTGTAAGGTTTTTTGTAGCAGCAAAGACTGAAAGCCTGAGCAATCAATAAACAAATCCGCATTAATAACGTTACCGTCATTGGTAACCAAATGATCAATTGCACCACTGTGTTCTAAGGTGAACGATTTCACATCACCGACTAGATGTTTAACACCACGCTCAATTCCAACTTGTTGCATCAAGTTAGCGAATTTTGCCGCGTCAAAATGCAATGCCCAATCAAAAGTATCTAACTGATTTTGTGCAGGTGTATCAGCTATTAACACTTTAGAATGTTGTGCTAGTTGCACACCGAGTGAAAATTGGGCTAATGGCTCAACAGAACCTGCTTTTTTAGCTCTTAACCAATAGTGATGAAAATCAACTTCTGGTGTTCCTTGACCAAACAAACCAAAAGGATGGATGAAGGAATGTCCTTCACGATACCAATCTATAAATTCAATACCATATTTAAACGTAGCGTCGGTGTGTTTAAATACGTGTTCATCACTTAACCCTAAACTTTGATAAAATCGCCTGATTGTCGGGATCGTAGCTTCACCTACCCCAACAGTACCCACATTGTGCGATTCAATTAAGGTGATCGAAATAGTTTTTGGTAGGTGTGTTGCAAGATACGCTGCGCTCATCCAACCCGCTGTTCCGCCACCGACGATCGCGATTGTCGAAATTTCTGTCATTGCCCACTTCCTCTAAACAGAAAAACCGCTCAGTTTCCTGAGCGGTTGTTATTTTTCTAAATCACACAACGTTGATTAGAATGTACCACGTACACCAAGGGTATAACGTGCTTCATAAACGTTTTGGAACGCTTTTTGACCAGAGAACTCAACATACGTTTGTTGAATTTCTTCAGTTAAGTTAGAACCGTTGAAATACACGCTGACGTTTTCGTTGTAGTTGTAGGTCATATTGAAATCAAGTTGAGCATAATCATCTTGATACAACGACTGACCACCTGTACCCGCATTACCTTGCGTGATCAAACGCGGACTACGTTGGTTCCATGCAAGACGCGCAGAGTACTCTTCTTGTTCATACCAGACCACAAAGTTATACGTATCGCGAGACATCCCTACGAAAGGTAAATCTTTACCGAATACGTCTTTAGCTTCTTGCTTGCTGTCTGAGTAGGTGTAGTTAACATCCAAACCAAAATTGTCTAAGAAGCTGTTCGTTTCAAAGTAGTCACTTACTCCTAACTTACCACCAATCTCGATACCTTGTACGTTACCACCTTCACCTTGTACGTTCGCGGTAAATGGCCATGGACCACGTCTTACACCGTCTGAATCCGGCTCATCAATCATAACCGTACCCGACTTAGTAAAGCTGTCGATCTCAATTTTATACGCTGCAATAAAGGCCATTGTTGCACCAGCGCCATACCACTCTGATGAAACTGAGTAGTTTTTCGAACGCCATGGGTTCAACTGAGGGTTACCGTTAAGTGAACCATTCACAACACGCATACAATTACACGAATCGTCAAATACCATACCGACTGTTTTACCCGCACCCCATTGCGCTAAATCAAGCGCTTGCATATTCTTCGAGTAAGCTGCACGTAAAATTACATCTTCTGAGGCGTTATATGCTAAGTTTAATGATGGTAGGTAGTCGGTATAAGAACGCTCGGTTAATACATCACCAACATCTGGACCTAAGCCTGAATGAGGAAGGTTAGGGCCTGCAATGTTTTGCTTAACCGTTAAGTCTGTTTCAATTACTTTAATACCAAAGTTACCGCTTAACTCTTCATACGCAAAGTTTGCTTGAGCAAAGTAGTTAAACTCACTCAAAGTAACATCGTACGTTGCACCACCATTTTCTGTGCGTGCTACATTACCAAACACACGCTCATGGAATGCACGCGGGTCACGGAAGTTTTCTGGGTCAATTGACCAAACACCTGGAATGCCTTTGACATTACCAAAGTTTGTTTGCCAGCTTACCGTTGTGTGCTGATCTAAACGTGTTGGGTTAAGCAGAGTATAGGGCGTCCAAACTCCATCAATGTATTCACCCGTGCCAGCTACACCATAACAAGGCGTACCTTCTGATGCACCATTGTATGTTTGGTCAACCGCTTTCCACTGAGCAATATCACACCCATTACCAAAAGTAGACGTATAAGTGAACTGATCATGGTCAACATCACGGCGGCTATAACGTACACCGAAATCAACGCTCGTAATGAACCCTTCTTCCAGTGCATAGTTCCACTTAGTACTTACTGTCGTTAAATCCGCTTGGTCATCTGTGTTACCTTCTGAGGAAAACGCGCCAATATGATAAGAATCTAGGTCTGCCATGTAATCAGCTACAGAGCGAACACCTTTCCCACCATTGACCATTTGATCAAAGCCACCAAATACAGGGTAGTTGCCAGCGGCATTATGAGAAATCAAGAAGCTACTGTCTTGAATACCTTGAGAAAACGAACCAAAACAGCCGCCTTTATCACCCACTTTTTGATCTGCAGGGCCACAAAACTCTGCCGGTAAGAAACCACCTGGACCGGTTACTAAAGTACCTTTATCAATGCTAAGAATATCGCCTTCGCCGTAGCCATGACGCATTTTTGCTGTTGCACGTGCTTTGGTTGCACGTACTTGGCCTTTGAGCGCGCCGCCGTTGTCAAAATCAAGCTGAAGATTCAAATTATGCGAAGTCTCTTCGTTACCGTTTGCTTGAGTAAAAGATTGTAAACGATATGGACGCATTTCAAACGCATTTACACCGTACCAATCATTACCTTGTGCATCTGTAAATGTGTCACCGGTGAAACCCGTTGCGTACGCATAGTTAGCAAACGTTTGCCAACGACTGTTGTGGTTAAATCCACGACGAGCATTAAAACGATCTTGGTTCGTGTAGAAATAGTCTGCAGTAAGAGTGAAACCTTCGCCTAGATCTGCTTGAACGGTAAATTGTGCAGCATCGCGCTCACGCTCTTCTGTTTTATTAAACGCAGTGAAACCGTGTGGAATAATGTTGTGAATATTAGAGTAAACTGGTGCAGTTTCACCCCAAGTATGGTTATTATTGGTCCAACCTAAACCACCGTCTTCAGAGGTATCGTTGTAACCATTATAATCTGTTGCCAGCGTCGCATCTGACTTCACTAATGCAACCAAAACACCAAACTTACCATTATTAAAGTTTGCTAAACCATGCAGCGTGCCATCAGCTTCGTCGCTGATTGAACCCGTTGCGTATTCAGCGCCACCTGAATAGGTCCAACCCTCTTCCATATCAAATGGACGACGCGTTTTCAGGTCAATTACACCAGCAATACCTTGACCCGGATTTTTAGCCGTTTGCGTTTTGTAAACATCAACGCCAGCGAAAAGTTGTGCAGGTAAATCACCTAAGTTAACGGTAGAAGAATCAATTGTCGTTGCACTTAAGAACGTCTCACCGTTAAACGTCGCATCAACTTGAGGTAAACCACGAATTTGTACAGGACCACTTTCACCAGCAGTACGTTCAACCTGAATACCTGTAATACGTTGTAACGAGTCAGCAATCGTTACGTCAGGAAGTTTACCAATGTCTTCTGCTGCTATACCGTCTACTTGAGACGCCGCAAAACGTTTAACGTTAATTGCTGCGGCTGTACTCGCGCGAATACCTTTAACTTCTATTACTTCTAAATTCTCATTGGTCGCACCTTGTGTTTCTGCCAATACAGAACTTGAAAGACCTGCTGTTAATGCTAAACCTACGTGTACTGCCAGTAAGCTTTTCTTATATTGCTTTTTTAACACTGAATTCCCCTTGGACCATCTCAGTCTTGTTGATTATTCACGTATAGTTGGACTACTTCCTGTGAAAGCAAACATGCTTTATAACGGTTCTAGAACTCTCCCCCAGAACAACACCGTCAAAATCGTAGTCATTGTTATTTTCGCCGTTTTCCAATTTGGCTAGGCTATTTCAGCAGGAAGGGGATAATGGATGTGTGCGTTTTCAAGCACATTTTAGTACAAACCTATCACAATGATAGCGCTGTCATAATTAGTGTGTTAAACATACAGTAAGTCAAGAGAAGTCACTACACCTAAAGTCTAATTCGCTTTATCTGAGACTTCTCGAATAATGCAAAACGTGATTGTACCGAAAAGGAGTTATCGTGCGTGCGTTGTGTGAAAAGGTGATTCCCTCTCCTGGATGTTCTTGGCGATACTGTTTGTATACGCTTAATTCCATCCCATTTAACTGGCATTACCACCCTGAGTACGAAATTTGTTTAACATTAAATGCCACTGGGAAATGTCATATTGGGGACCATATTGGTGAGTTTACTGAACTCGACTTAGTCATTTTAGGGCCGAACTTACCCCATACTTGGCAATCTAACCCAAATTCCAATGGCGAAGAACAATTCGTTCATGTCGCTCAAATCCCTGTAAAATGGCTTGAAGAAACCGTGTTGTCCTGCCCTGAAAGTTCACCATTGCAAACCTTGCTCCACAAAGCAAAATGGGGGATCCGTTTCTCTGCAGAGTCGGCACTATTGGCGAAGCAAGCGTTTGAAAAAATGGCTCAGGCGTCTCCCTTTGAGCGAATGCTGCAACTCTTTCAAATCCTCCAAGTCATGATTGAGGACAAATCCGCTGTGCAATTGGCAACGACGGATTACCACCAAAGTACGCTATTGGATAATGCGAAAGACAAGTTTGATCGTGTTGTACACTACATTTACGAGCACTATACCGAAGACCTTAACGCTCGTGCGCTTGCAGAAATTGCCCACATGAGCACAAACCATTTTCATCGTTTTTTTAAACGTAGGATGGAACGCACTGTCAATGAATTTGTCAATGAACTTAGAATTGCGAAAGCATGTAAACTTTTGATTAGCTCCAATGCCCCTGTATCTGTTATTAGCGACCAGTGCGGCTTTAATAACATTTCAAATTTTAATCGTCGATTTCAAGCATTCAAAGAATGTACTCCATCCGAATTTAGAACTCGATTTCGAAAGAAGGCCATGGTGTAAATCCTTTTTAAGAATTTCATTAAAAATATCAAGTCCCAGACTTTGCAACTAGTGAAAAAGTAAAATACCAACTATAGTTGGACTTAACTCGAAACAAAAGTTCTGGCACTATAGAAGATACAAGTGCTTTATCGAAAAAATAACAATAACTTACACCAATTTCTTTGCGTGTTTAGCGTTAAATTAGTTGGTGTTACGATTTTATTCAGGGAGTCATATCATGTCTTTAGAAATCAATCTTGAACTTACCGATGCAGATCTTGCGCATTTTCGTCAACTTATGGACGAAGCTATCTCCAAATCATCGAAGTTATCCGATGAGGAAATTATTTCTCGTGCTCACGCGCTTGTTGAAAAAATGGAAAGTGCGCCATTACCACAATTTGTGCAAAGTCGCTTGATGTCGCTTAGTGCACTGATCAATGCAGTTCAAGACGAAGAATGGCAAATGCCAGAAGATGAAAAGAAAGAAATCATGACGTCACTGGCCTATTTTAGTGAACCAGAAGATATTGTGCCAGATCATGTTCCGGTGATTGGCTATTTAGATGATGCCATCATGATCGAACTGGTCTTGCAAAACCTATCTCTAGACCTAAAAGCCTATCGCGAATTTTGTGGTTTCCGTGCTACCGAAGAAGCGCGTCGAGGCGAAAAAGCGAACGTGAACCGCGAAAATTGGTTAGAAGGTACACGCGCCCAGATCCGTTCATCCATGCGTCGTAGTCGCGGCGCTCACAAGCGCCCATCGTTTTTTTCTCGCATCATGTAGAGAATTATCAAAAGGTCGTTGACCTTAAGTCAACGCCCTTTAATCTGTTCATATCGGAAGTATTTTAGCAAACCTCTGAAGTGGAGGAGATGAAAGGCCTTTCTTATCTTCCTTTTTCCATTTTGCACCGATAATCTTGATCCAGTTAAGCTTCATATCCTATTCACTCAACTATACTCATTAACACATTAAGACATTTTTATACTATCGAGAAAACAGCGTTCAAATGTGTAAATTAACTTGAAATTAACGCAGCGAATCGCTAGTCTTAACTCGGTGGTCTGACCTCTTATAAGGAAGAACTAAATGACACTCCTATTCACTCTTGCACTGATAGCACTACTGAGCGTAGCGAGTTATCACCGTGCTAGCTGGAACACCAGCGTCGGTGTAGCTGGCGCTACCCTTCTAGTTGGTAGCATCGCAGGTGCATTTGGCACCTTTTCTTGGTTACTCTTTTTAGCGATTGTGCTTCCACTTTCGTTAACCAATATTCGTCAGCAATATATTGTTGCGCCTATCTTCAAAACGTTTAAAAAAATCACGCCAACCATGTCTGATACCGAAAAATCAGCCATTGACGCCGGAACAACATGGTGGGAAGCGGATCTATTTTGTGGTAATCCCAACTGGAAAAAGCTCCATCAATACCCAAAGCCACGTTTAACATTGGAAGAACAAGCCTTTCTCGATGGTCCAGTCGAAACGGTATGCGCCATGTTAGACGATTGGAAGGCAACCCATGAATTAACCGATTTACCTCAAGAGGTATGGCAATATCTCAAAGACAATAAGTTCTTTGCGATGATCATCAAAAAGCAATATGGTGGATTGGAGTTTTCAGCATATGCCCAGTCGTGCGTATTGCAAAAGCTTACGAGTAAATCAACGTTGTTGTCATCAATTGTCGGTGTTCCAAACTCGTTAGGCCCTGGTGAGTTATTACAACACTATGGTACACAAGAACAAAAAGACCACTATTTACCACGTCTTGCTAAGGGAGATGAGATCCCATGTTTTGCATTGACGTCGCCAGAAGCAGGTTCTGACGCATCCTCTATCCCTGATTTTGGTATCGTTTGCCAGGGTGAATGGGAGGGTAAAGAAACGCTCGGTATTCGATTGACTTGGAATAAGCGTTATATCACGTTAGCGCCCGTCGCCACGGTTTTAGGGCTTGCTTTCAAACTGCGCGATCCGGACGGTTTACTTGGTGATACAGAGGACTTGGGCATTACTTGCGCGCTCATTCCAACCAAAACACCTGGCGTAAAAATTGGTCGTCGTCACTTCCCTCTCAATGTGCCTTTCCAAAACGGCCCAACACAGGGCAATGAGGTTTTTGTGCCAATCGACTTTATTATTGGCGGTCCAAAAATGGCAGGACAAGGCTGGCGCATGTTAGTTGAATGTTTGTCTGTTGGACGTGCAATCACATTACCGTCGAACTCAACCGGTGGCATTAAGTCACTTGCGCTTGCCAGTGGGGCTTATAGCCGTATTCGTCGTCAATTCCGTTTACCGATTGGCCAAATGGAAGGCATCGAAGAAGCATTGGCAAAACTTGCAGGATACGCCTACAGCAGCGATGCTGCAGTATGTATGTCGACCGGCGCAGTTGATTTAGGCGAAAAGCCATCTGTTATTTCAGCAATTTTAAAATACCACCTAACAGAACAAATGCGTGATTCTACTATTCACGCGATGGATATTCATGGTGGTAAGGGCATTTGTTTAGGACCAAATAACTATTTAGGTCGTGGTTATCAAGGTGCACCTATTGCTATTACAGTAGAAGGTGCAAACATACTAACTCGCAATATGATTATATATGGTCAAGGTGCTATCCGTTGCCATCCTTTTGTACTTGCAGAATTGAATGCAACGACCATGACAGACAAGCAAGCGGCTTTAGAGAGCTTTGACAAGTCGTTAATGGGTCATATCGGATTTACGATTTCGAATTTAGTGCGAACTAAGTGGCTAGCACTTACAGGTGCCCGCTTTACTAAAGTGCCATTCAATGACGAAACCGCTGTATTTTATCGCAATGCTGCACGCTACAGTGCTTCATTAGCGCTAATGTCCGACATTTGCATGGCGGTATTTGGTGGGTCATTAAAACGTAAGGAGCGAATTTCAGCGCGTCTTGGTGACTTATTAAGCTACCTCTATCTAGTATCTGCAACACTCAAGCGTTACGATGATGAAGGTCGCAAAAAAGAAGATTTACCGTTTGTTCAGTGGAGCTGTCAAGAGCATCTTTACTTGTGTCAACGCGCCTTAGCCGATCTTATCAACAATATGCCGTCAGCCGTGCTACGCGGTGCCCTAAAACTGCTATTGTTCCCATTTGGTCGTCCCGTGCGTAAACCAACTGACGAACTTGAGCATAAGCTCGCTCACATGTTGCAAGTTCCGAATGAGTCTCGCGATCGTTTGGCCAATTACATTTATTTGAAAGATGAACCATTAAACTTACTCGGTAAACAAGAGCAAACGTTAAAAGACATCTTAGCTGCAGAGCCAATCTTCGAAAAAGTATGTCGTGCTCGTGGCGAGAAGTTGCCATTTATGCAACTCGACAAAGTAGCCCAAATGGGTCTTGAAGCTGGCATTCTCAGTGAAGCTGAAGCTGACAAGCTTGCTGCGGTTGAAGCAAAACGTTTAGCAGTTATCAACGTGGATGACTTTGACCCTAAAGATTTACTTGCTGGCAGCGCAGCAAGAGCTGCAGCTAAAGACAAATCTGCAGCGTAAACAAAATGTGGAGTCTCAAGCCAGTGCACTTGCACTGGCTTTTTTATTTACGGCTATCCTAGAGATGCTTGAAAATGCGCGCTGCAATCACGCATTTTCAAGTAGATTAGGTTTAAACCGCCAATTTATTTAGGATGAGATTTTAAAAGGTATATACCTCAAAAAGAGCTAACCTCAGATAAAATAGCTAACGACCAACATGCAACACCATCCAAGTGCCAATCGCCTCGCAGATCCCCACGCTAAGTAAAGTAAAACAGGAATGCCAAACATCCAAAACCAAAGTACAATTGGCCATGCAAACTGAACAACCGCAACAAACCATGTAAAAACGAGCACCAAGGCATGTAAAACAAAAAAACTTCGTTTGAGCGGTTTTAATAACTCAATACTTCGCCAGTAATATTGATTACATTTCAGTACGTCTCTTGAACTAAAAACCAAAGTTAACCATACGAAAAAATACAGACTTGTCCCAAGTGGAGCCAATACCTCATTTAAATCTGGACGCTGCACTTGCATAAATTGAAACACCAAAACTAATATTATCGTTGCCAGTAATCGCCAGATGATTTTTAGTTTGTGTTTTAAACACCACACAGCCCAAATGCCATAAGCACTTTTTAGACTTGGCACCTCAATTGAATTCATATTTTTCGTCTCAATGTGCAGACGACTACTCAGTCCACACAGGATGAGCGTGACGCATACCCACACCATAAATGGCAAAGCGATCATCGCAAAAGACAAAACGAGCAAAATTACCACGGTTTTGGGACGATATAGAGTAACCACCCCGAGTATTAGTTGTAGTGTAATAAAAGCAATAAAGTGTTTCGCTTGGGAGAGTTGAACCACTGACATATTGACGAGCAATATAAATGAAAGCCAAAGTGGAGCATGTGTCAACAGCAATAAAAAAAAGTCGACGGCCAACCGAGTCAATTTATCTGCAATTGATCTCTGAAAAACACGAAATGACATGCCTAAGATAGAGCTGCGCATCGTTAGCAAAAGACCAGTCTGTAGAACTAACAAACTCCATCCATGAAAAACGCTGCCCATCACTTGACCATTAAACTGCACTACTTTTCCAAGCCATAAAAAGCTCAGCATCACGAGTCCAGGCATTGCGGTGTAAAACAAAAAGATAACGATTAAGCCAAACTGTTGCACGTGTTCCAGCAGTTGCTTTACCCCTAACTGATAGGATTTATAGCGATACTGAGTAAAAAGCAAAAACCGGCTAGTCATTTTTACTGTCCAAAGATTGCAGTATGAATCCCTTTTCTAAAAAAAGATCTGGTTCATGACTACTAATAATCAATTGCCCTTGATAACTGTCTATCCAGCTCAGCAATGCCGCAACCGACCCTGCATCTAACGCGGCACTCGGCTCATCAAGTATTAATGTGTCGGTTTTTCGCATCATCGCGTTTATAAGTTGCAATTTCTTATGGTTTCCCGATGAGAGCGCCGCGACGTTTGTTTCCAGAAACAATTCGAAGCCAAATACGTCAATTAGCTCAAAGGGCCAATCACAAAGCCACTTTGCTTGAGTTAATTGCAAAACCTGCTTAGCACTAAGAAAATCAGGAAAGGTTAAGCTGTCAGAAGCTAAGGCGATGAAATTATGACGATTATTTGCTAACTCATTTAACTTTACCTCACCGGCGTAATGCGGATCGAGACCAGAAATAATTGCAAAAAGGGTCGATTTTCCTCGCCCATTTGGAGCTTGTAAGCAGACTTTTGCTTCCGAAAGCGTAAGATTGAAATTAGAAAATACGGTAGCTCGGCCGAACGACTTAGTTAGATTTCTTATTATTATCATAAGATTAATTACATATTTATTTTTCAATAAGACCGTGATTTATGCTAATTGTTCCCAATTGACACGCAAAAAAATACCCACAACCGTGGGTATTTAAAGGGAGCAACTATTTAATGTTAAACGTGTAAGTATTCTAAAATACCTTCCGCGGCATTTCGGCCTTCAAAAATGGCAGTTACCACGAGATCCGATCCTCTCACTGCATCACCACCCGCAAAGATCTTAGGGTTACTCGTTTGATGTGTATACGCACCACGCTCCGGTGCAACGATTCCACCCCACTCGTTAATGTCTACTTGGTATTGCTGTAACCAAGATAAATCATGTGGTTGAAAACCAAAGGCCATTATCACGACATCGGCAGGCACAACGTGAAGCGAATCCGGAACTTCTTCTGCTCGTTGACGGCCTTTTGCATCCGGCGCACCCAACTGTGTTTTGACCATTTCAACACCAGTGACTTTGCCACTATCATCTAACACAACCCCTTTTGGTTGTAAGTTGAACTGAAAATCCACACCTTCTTCTTTCGCATTTTTTACTTCCCGTGCGGATCCAGGCATATTCGCTTCGTCACGACGATAAGCACAGATAACATTCGCTGCACCTTGGCGCACAGAGGTACGTACGCAGTCCATCGCGGTATCACCACCACCTAAGACGACAACACGCTTATTCGCCACGCTAATGTAAGGATAGCTACTCATGTCGTAACCCATGAGTTTATTGGTGTTCCCAATCAAAAAGGGTAAAGCATCATAGACGCCTTGCGAATCTTCGTTTTTCAATCCACCACGCATCGATTTATAGGTGCCAACACCCACAAAGACGGCATCATACTCAGCTAACAATTCGTCCATTGATATGTCTTTGCCGACTTCAGTATTCAATTTGAACTCGACCCCCATTTCCGTGAAAATTTCGCGGCGTTTTGACATGACCGATTTTTCTAACTTGAACGCTGGAATCCCAAACGTCAGTAACCCTCCGATTTCAGGGTTTCTGTCAAATACCACCGGTTTTACACCATTACGTACAAGAACATCAGCACACCCCAAGCCAGCAGGGCCCGCCCCTATAATGGCGACTTTCTTGTCGGTCCAGACAACGTAGCTCATATCTGGCTTCCAGCCTGCCGCAAATGCAGTATCGGTAATGTACTTCTCGATATTTCCTATTGTCACCGCGCCAAATTCTTCGTTTAGCGTACAAGAACCTTCACACAGTCTGTCTTGCGGACAAACTCGACCACACACTTCTGGCAAACTATTTGTCCGGTGAGATAATTCAGCCGCTTCAAATAAACGCCCGGTTCTCACCAATTTTAACCACTGAGGTATGTAATTGTGTACGGGGCATTTCCATTCACAATATGGATTGCCACAATCTAAACAGCGATCCGCTTGCGAGTTAACTTGGTTATCTGAAAACGGCTCGTAAATCTCAACAAACGATTGTTTTCGCGTCGAAATCGGTTTTTTACGAGGATCAACGCGTTGCACATCGATAAACTGATAAACATTTTCGCTCATACTACCCCCTATTGTGCCTGTACGCGCAGTTCAGCGCTGCTACGAGCACGATGACCTAGTAAACTTTTCACGTCGCTTGACTTAGGCTTAACTAATTTAAACATTGGCATATACAGTTCAAAGTTCGCCAAAATTTGTTCAGCGCGTGATGAACCAGTTTGCTCTAAATGCTCAGCAACTAAACCACGTAAATGCTCTTGATGGCTTGGTAAACTCGCAATATCCACGACTTCTACGAGCTCCGCATTAAAGCGTTTATAGAAGTCACCTTCTTCATCTAAAACATACGCAAAGCCGCCTGTCATACCAGCGCCAAAGTTGACACCCACCTGCCCTAATACACACACAACACCGCCCGTCATATATTCACAGCCGTTGTCGCCTAAGCCTTCAACCACCGCTTGAACACCAGAATTACGAACAGCAAATCGCTCTCCTGCTTTACCTGCCGCAAACAACTTACCACCCGTTGCACCATATAAGCAGGTGTTACCTATGATAGTGGCTTGATGACTCGCGAAACTCGAACCTAATGGTGGGCGAATAGCGAGCAACCCACCAGCCATTCCTTTTCCGACATAATCACATGCGTCACCAACTAACGTCATTTCTAAGCCGCCTGCGTTCCATACTCCAAACGATTGCCCTGCAGTACCGTGTAATTCAATTTTAATTGGGTCTGACGCCATACCTTGATTACCATGAAGCTGAGCAATATAACCTGATAGACGCGCACCGACTGAACGATCGGTATTTTGAATTCGAGTAAACACCTGCCCGCGTGATTTTGCTTCAATAGCTGCCTTGGTTTTTTCAAATAAACTGTCGTTTAACGCCCCTTTATAATGCGAGGTATTTGCCGCACTGCAAAAGAGTGTCTCGCCCGAAGGATTATTTGGTTTAGCCAAAATTGCCAATAAATCGAGCTTTCGCTGTTTCGCGGTTTTACCTTCAATGATTTCAAGCAAATCAGTGCGACCAATCAAATCAGTGAGCTTTGCAACACCTAGGCTAGCCATGATTTCTCGAGCTTCTTGGGCAATAAATTTAAAATAATTCATCGCCATCTCTGGTAGTCCATGATAGTGCTTTTGACGCAACGTTTCGTCTTGCGTTGCAACACCTGTCGCACAGTTGTTCAAATGACAAATGCGTAGATATTTACATCCCAGTGCAACCATTGGACCAGTTCCAAAACCAAAGCTTTCTGCGCCCAGTATCGCTGCTTTAATAATATCTAAGCCCGTTTTTAAACCACCATCCGTTTGTAAGCGAATGCGGTGACGCAAGCCATTTTCAACCAAAGCTTGCTGCGTTTCAGCAAGTCCGAGCTCCCAAGGACTGCCTGCATATTTCACTGAAGTCAATGGACTCGCACCGGTGCCGCCATCGTAACCTGCAATCGTAATTAGATCTGCATACGCTTTTGCAACACCTGTTGCTATCGTGCCAACACCAGGCTCTGAAACCAATTTAACCGAGATCATTGCACTAGGATTAACTTGTTTTAAGTCAAAAATGAGCTGTGCTAAATCTTCAATCGAATAGATGTCATGATGTGGAGGCGGAGAAATTAACGTCACCCCTGGCACCGAATAACGTAATTTAGCAATGTACGGCGTAACTTTTTCACCCGGTAATTGACCACCTTCGCCAGGCTTTGCACCTTGTGCGACCTTAATCTGAATAACATCTGCACTTTGTAAATAATGAGGTGTCACCCCAAATCGCCCCGATGCCACTTGTTTGATCCGCGAGTTTTTCTCAGTACCGAAACGTGCTTGATCTTCACCGCCTTCACCAGAGTTTGAACACCCGCCCAAACGGTTCATCGCTATCGCGAGTGCCTCATGAGCTTCTGGTGACAACGCTCCAATACTCATTGCAGCCGAGTCAAAACGTTTATAAAGCGCTTCAGCAGGTTCGACGTCCTCTATTGAAATCGCACCATCGCCTTTACCTAGCGCAAACATATCACGCAGTGTCGTTACCGGGCGTTTATTGACTAAGTTGGCGTAGTGTAAATAGTCCTGATAATTGCCGGAACGCACGGCAACTTGCAGAGATTGCACTACATCTGGGTTATAAGCATGGTATTCACCGCCATGTACGTACTTTAGCAATCCGCCATGGCTTAGTAGCTTACGCGGGCTGTAAGCTAGTTTTCTTAACAACTTTTGTTCGGCTTCGAAATCTTCAAAACACGCACCGTTGATCCGATTTGTCACGCCTTTAAAACATAACGCGACGAGACTATTACTTAAGCCGACTGCCTCAAACAACATCGAGCAGCGATAGGAAGCAACCGTACTGATCCCCATTTTACTCATGATCTTGTAAAGCCCTTTATTAATCGCATTACGATATGACATCGTTACATCACGATAGGACTTATTGATCACTTTGCTATCACACATAGCAACCAACGATTCATAGGCTAAATAGGGGTAGATTGCCGTTGCACCAAAGCCAAGTAAAACAGCAAATTGATGCGGATCACGTGCCGCCCCTGTTTCAATAATAATATTTGCATCACAACGCAGATTCGACTCCACCAAACGCTGTTGCACAGCGCCAACTGCCATAGCGGCAGGGATCGGCAATCTACTCTCAGCAATGTTTCTGTCAGTTAGAACTAACAGAACACAACCCGCTTTGGCTTTTTGTGCCGCTTCGTCACAAATGCGTATAATCGCAGCTTCTAGTCCTTCTGCTTCATCATAGTTAATATCAATGCGACAGTGTGGATAAAACGCATCGTCTGCTTTTATCAACTGCTGCATGTCTGAATACATCAGAATCGGTGACTCGAATTGCAAACGTTTCGCGTGACCTGTCGTTTCGTTAAATACGTTTTGCTCTCGACCAATGCATGTTGCCAAGGACATCACGTGGTTTTCACGTAATGGATCGATTGGTGGATTCGTCACTTGAGCGAATTTTTGTCTGAAATAATCAAATAACGAGCGCGGCCCTTCCGACAATACTGCAAATGGCGTGTCATCGCCCATCGAACCTGTTGCTTCTTGGCCGTTTTCACCCATCACTCGAATAACTTGATCTAATTCCTCATTGCTGTAGCCATACAGCTTTTGGTACGTTAATAGCGTTTTTTCATCTAAATCACGATTACCTGCTTGGCTATCGTCTAACTTTTCAAATGGCACAAGGCGTTTAACGTTCTGTTCAAGCCATGATTTGTATGGATGGCGTGATTTAAGATCTTGATCGATTTCATCAGATTGCCATATTTTGCCATGCAACGTATCAATAACCAGTAGTTCGCCCGGGCCCACTCGCCCTTTCTCGACGACTTCATCAGGGGCGTAGTCCCAAATTCCCACTTCTGATGCAAGCGTAATGAAACCATCTTGAGTGATTACATACCGCGCGGGTCGTAATCCATTTCTATCTAAGTTACACGCAGCAAAACGGCCATCCGACATGACAATTCCTGCAGGCCCATCCCATGGTTCCATGTGCATTGAATTAAAATCATAAAATGCACGTAAGTCTTCATCCATAGCGCGGTTTTTTTGCCACGCCGGCGGTACAAGTAAACGCATCGCGCGAAATAGATCCATACCACCTGCTAAAAACAGCTCTAGCATGTTGTCTAAGCTCGAAGAATCGGATCCTGTTTCGTTGACAAATGGTGCTGCAGTGAATAAATCTGGGATCAGCGGCGAGCTAAATTTATATGCTCGCGCTCTCGCCCATTGTCGATTACCCGTAATCGTGTTGATTTCACCGTTATGAGCAAGAAAGCGAAAAGGCTGTGCAAGTGGCCAACGTGGCTGAGTATTTGTAGAAAAACGTTGGTGAAACACACAAATTGCAGATGTCATTCGCATATCAGACAGATCACGGTAAAACTTCGGCAAATCCGCAGGCATCATCAGGCCTTTGTAAACCGTAACCAAACCAGACAAACTGCTCACATAAAATTGTTCATCTTGCTCTAAACGTTTTTCAATACGACGACGTGCCACATACAGACGACGCTCTAAATCCTTTGGGCGCCAACCTTCTGGTGCACTAACAAACACTTGTTCAAAACGCGGTAACTGTTTAAGCGCAATTGGACCCAACATACTTGGGTCTGTCGGAACGACGCGCCAACCCACCAAGGTCAGCGTTTCTTTTTCTAATTCTTCGTTAATGACTTGACGAGATTGTTCAGCCAACACGGGATCAGCGTTTAAGAATAGGTTACCTACCGCGTAGTTTTTGCCTAAACGCCAGTCTTTTTCCGCAGCGATAGCACGGAAGAAAGAATCTGGTTTTTGCAATAATAGGCCACATCCATCGCCCGTTTTACCATCTGCGGCAATGCCGCCGCGATGCTGCATGCGATCCAAACCTTGGATCGCAGTGCGAATAAGTTTATGACTGGCCTGGCCATTAATCTGAGCGATTAAACCAAAACCACAGTTATCTTTTTCTAGTGCTGAGTCATATAACATGGACTCCTCCCCTTGCTACAAACGCCAGTAAATTTTGACTTTTGACATTGCGTCTTGGCACTGTCGTATGACAAGTATTGCGACGGAACTGGCAGATCATCAAAGCTATCTATTTACTTGACGGACGTCAACAACTAATTGAATACATATTCAGTATGATGAATATTTTTCAATGGTGACAAATACAAGACCAAACCCGACACTTTGCTAACCTTTCGTAAATATAGCGCCAATTTTGCAAAATGACACCAGTGTCATTTTTGTATTTTTGTAAATTCAGCACAAACAAGGAGTAAGTTTACGTAAACGTAAAGAGTCGCAGAAAGTGAATACTTATTCAATTTCGCGCATTTTATTGGTGAATGTTTGATATAAGCAAAGTTAAATTGACGTAAAACAAATGAAACAGATTGAATAGAAGAAACATTACGCTGCATATTTAACTTGACGCCAACGTTAACCTAGGTAAGCAAATAAACGGTTAAGATTGTGAAACTCGCATTGAGCCAAAGGGGGGAATTACGCTAATCCTCATTAATACTTGATCAATTTGAGGAACCAACGCTGTCGCTGACTGTGGTAATAGGACGCTTTATTTAGACGTAAAAAAAGCGTGGTGTACAAACACCACGCTTAATTAAAAAATTTAGATTACTCACCAGATGCTTCTTTGTACTTAGCAGCTGTTTGCGTGATTAAAGGCTGTAATTCGCCACGTTGGAACATTTCTAAAATAATGTCACAACCGCCGATGAGCTCTCCTTCAACCCACAGCTGTGGAAAAGTAGGCCAGTTTGCGTAATGTGGCAACTCTGCGCGAATATCAGGGTTTAAAAGGATATCGACATACGCAAATTGTTCACCACACGCCATAAGCGCTTGAGATGCTTGAGCTGAAAAACCGCAATTAGGTAGCTTAGGTGAGCCTTTCATGTAAAGAATAATTGGATTTTCAGCGATCTGCTGTTTGATCTTTTCAATGGTTTCCATCATTAACCTCAATGTGCCGATGTTCAAACGACCGACTGCACTAATTTGTTAAAATTCGAGCAAATCCGCCGTGTTAAAAAAAATGTCACGTGCTTTAGCATTGCTGTTTGCTAAAACTTGAGTAAAATACTCAGGAATTATAGTATCACTATATGGTCGATTCGCATAGCAAACTACGTATATGTAGGCTATGTTTCGTTTCACTTTCGACGAATTTAATAATAATGGAGATTATCATGGCATTTGAACTACCGTCACTACCATATGCAATCAACGCGCTAGAGCCACACATGTCACAAGAAACACTTGAGTTTCACCATGGCAAACACCACAACACTTATGTGGTTAAATTAAACGGCTTGATTACTGGTACTCAGTTCGAAGGTAAAACGCTAGAAGAAATCGTTTGTTCTTCTGAAGGCGGCGTTTTCAATAACGCAGCACAAATCTGGAACCACACTTTCTTCTGGAACAGCTTGTCTCCTAATGGTGGTGGTGAGCCATCAGGCAAAGTAGCTGAGCTTATCAACGCAAAATGGGGCTCATTTGCCGCATTCAAAGACGCATTCAATGATAAAGCTGTAAACAATTTCGGTTCAAGCTGGACATGGTTAGTACAACTTGCAGATGGTTCTTTAGACATCGTAAATACGTCTAATGCTGCAACACCACTAACACAAAATGGCGTAACGCCAATCCTAACGGTTGACCTATGGGAACACGCTTACTACATCGATTACCGTAATGTTCGTCCAAACTACTTAGGTGGTTTTTGGGCACTGGTTAACTGGGATTTTGCAAACAGCAACCTAGCGTAATCTGTTAACCCACACTATTGCAAAAAGGGGCACGTTAGTGCCCTTTTTTATTTCCATTTTAGAAAAATATTTTTATTAAATCTTTGGAATTTTTAGGCAAATTCTTCATTCCCTGTCTACGCTTTAAGTAACCAACAGCTATCTTTTTTGTTTTCCTAGCCTTTTCTCAATCCGCAGGTTACTGGAGGTCTTTATGACTATATTTGAGCACTATCAATCTAGATACGAAGCGTCACAAGAAGAAGAATATAGTATTGCCGAGTTTCTTGAAATTTGTAAGACCGACAAGTCAGCTTATGCCAGTTCAGCAGAGCGATTACTCATGGCCATTGGACAGCCTGAAATGGTCGACACCGCCACTGACCCGAGATTAAGTCGCTTATTTTCAAACCGCGTGATAGCACGCTACCCTGCTTTTAGTGAATTTTATGGAATGGAAGAGGCGATTGAACAAATTGTTTCTTACCTCAAACACGCAGCTCAAGGTCTAGAAGAGTGTAAACAGGTTTTATATCTTTTAGGTCCTGTCGGCGGCGGTAAGTCATCAATTGCTGAAAAGCTAAAATACTTAATGCAAAAAGTACCAATCTATGCGTTAAAAGGTTCGCCAGTTAACGATCATCCTCTCGCTTTATTTAACCCACTAGAAGATGGCGCCCTACTTGAGAAAGAGTACGGCATTAAATCACGTTATTTAAAAACCATTATGTCTCCTTGGGCAACTAAACGCCTTCATGAATTCAATGGGGATATTTCTAAATTTAGAGTGGTTAAACGTTATCCTTCAATTTTAAATCAAACCGCCATTGCAAAAACGGAACCTGGTGATGAAAACAATCAAGACATTTCGGCGTTGGTTGGTAAAGTCGATATTCGTAAGCTAGAACATTTCGCACAAAACGATCCGGATGCATACGCCTATTCTGGTGCGCTTTGCTTAGCCAACCAAGGCTTAATGGAATTCGTCGAGATGTTTAAGGCACCAATTAAAGTATTACACCCTCTTCTAACTGCAACCCAAGAAGGGAACTACAATGGTACTGAAGGTATATCTGCTCTGCCTTTCAATGGGATTATTTTAGCTCATTCCAATGAATCTGAATGGCAAACCTTTAAAAATAATAAAAACAATGAAGCCTTTTTAGACCGCGTATACATCGTAAAAGTACCTTATTGTTTACGTGTCTCTGAAGAAGTGAAAATTTACAAGAAGCTTATTGAAAACAGCGAGCTAGCAAAAGCTCCATGTGCACCGGGCACATTAGAAACGCTCGCCAAGTTCACCACACTATCGCGCATTAAAGAGCCTGAAAACTCAAGCATCTACTCAAAAATGCGCGTTTATGATGGCGAAAGCTTAAAAGACACCGATCCAAAAGCAAAATCCTATCAAGAGTATCGCGACTATGCCGGTGTCGATGAAGGTATGAATGGCATTTCAACTCGCTTTGCATTCAAAATACTGTCTCGGGTATTTAATTTCGACCACTCTGAGGTCGCTGCCAACCCTGTCCATCTATTTTACGTGCTAGAGCAACAAATTGAGCGCGAGCAATTTTCGCCTGAAGTACAAGAGCGCTACTTAAGCCACTTAAAAGGCTACTTAATCCCTCAATATGTTGAATTTATAGGAAAAGAGCTCCAAACTGCCTATTTAGAATCCTATTCAGAATACGGTCAAAACATTTTTGACCGCTACGTCACCTATGCCGACTTCTGGATCCAAGATCAAGAGTATCGTGACCCTGATACCGGTCAATTATTCGATAGAGCAGCGTTAAATGCAGAGCTCGAAAAAATTGAAAAACCAGCAGGTATTTCGAATCCAAAAGATTTCCGCAATGAAATTGTGAACTTTGTGCTCCGTGCTCGAGCACATCACGGTGGTGCGAATCCTGTCTGGACAAGTTACGAGAAGCTTCGCACTGTGATCGAGAAAAAAATGTTTTCGAATACAGAAGATCTTCTTCCAGTCATTAGCTTCAATGCCAAAACTTCTGCAGAGGATCAAAAGAAACACGAAGATTTTGTTAATCGCATGGTCGAAAAAGGCTATACCCAAAAGCAAGTGCGCTTACTTTCTGAATGGTATTTACGCGTTCGGAAATCACAGTAAATAAGTTAAGCTGCAGATACTGAGAGGGTGAACTATGGCGCATTTTATAGACCGTCGCCTGAACGGTAAAAACAAAAGCACGTTAAATCGCCAGCGTTTTATTCGTCGCTATAAGAAACAGATCAAAGAAGCGGTTTCTAACGCGATTAACAAACGCAGCGTTACCGATGTCTCTAGCGGTGAGAATATAACCATTCCACAACGAGATATTAGTGAGCCTATTTTTCATCAAGGCCAAGGGGGGAACCGCGAACGAGTTCATCCTGGTAATGATCAGTTCTCATCTGGTGACCAGATTAAACGCCCTCCGCAGGGGGGCAGCGGTTCTGGTAGCGGTGAAGGAGAAGCAAGTAATCAAGGCGAGGGCTCTGATGAGTTTGTCTTTTCAATTTCTAAAGATGAATACCTTGATTTGCTGTTTGAAGATTTAGAATTACCAAATTTACAAGAAAATCAACTCGACAAACTCGTGCAAATGAAAACTCATCGCGCAGGCTTTTGTAACGACGGCATGCCTAGTAACCTAGATATTGTTCGATCTTTACGTGGCTCGCTTGCACGACGGGTTGCAATGAGTGCATCGAAACGCAGAGAACTCAAAGCGCTTGAAGAAGAATTAGCCTTGTTGTTGGCTGAGCCCGTGCCAAAGCAGCAACGCATTCAAGAAATTGAAGAACGCATTGAACATTTAAAAGCTCGTATCAAAGCCGTGCCATTTATCGATAATTACGACTTGCGTTTTCGTAATTATGAAAAACGTCCTCATCCAACAAGTAAAGCGGTAATGTTTTGTTTAATGGATGTTTCGGGATCGATGGATCAAGCTACGAAAGATATGGCTAAGCGCTTTTATATTTTGTTATATCAATTTTTAACCCGGACATACAAAAATATCGAAGTGGTATATATACGCCATCATACCCAGGCAAAAGAAGTCGACGAGCAAGAGTTCTTTTACTCTCAAGAAACGGGTGGCACGATTGTTTCGAGCGCGCTTAAACTCATGGAAGAAATCATTCGCGATCGATATGCCCAAGGTGATTGGAACATTTATGCCGCGCAAGCTTCTGACGGTGACAACTGGGCTGATGATTCACCACATTGTGGCGAAATATTAAGAGGAAAGATACTCAAACAAGTTAGATATTACGCTTATATCGAGATCACAACACGAGCACACCAAAGCTTATGGCGCGAGTACCAAACGATTGCGGCGAAAAACGAAAACTTCGCCATGCAGCACATTCGCAGCGTTGAGGATATTTATCCTATCTTCAGAGAGCTCTTTAAGAAAAATCGCCAACACAAAGGCGCAGCCTAGTATTTTGGAGGGAGCTTTATGACCTACAAACCGCTTAATGACGGACCAGATTGGACATTTGAGCTACTTGAGCAATATCAAGCCGAAATTGCCCGAGTAGCCAAGCACTATCGGCTAAGCACATACCCTAACCAAATCGAAATTATAACTGCCGAACAAATGATGGACGCCTACTCAAGCGTCGGAATGCCAATTGGCTATAACCATTGGTCTTTTGGCAAGAAATTTATCCAAACCGAACAGCACTATAAACGCGGTCAAATGGGGCTCGCCTATGAGATTGTGATTAACTCCGATCCCTGTATTGCGTATTTAATGGAAGAGAACACCATGCCAATGCAAGCATTGGTTATGGCGCACGCCTGCTATGGGCACAACTTTTTTTTCAAAAACAATTATTTATTTAAAACTTGGACTGATGCCTCGTCGATTATTGATTACTTAGTCTTTGCTAAAAACTACATTGCTTCATGCGAAGAAAAGTATGGAATAGATGAAGTTGAAAATTTACTCGACTCATGTCATGCACTCATGAATTATGGTGTTGACCGTTATAAACGTCCTCAGCGGATCTCGATGGAGGAAGAGCAAAAGCGCCAAAAAGAGCGTGAGAATTATCTTCAATCGCAAATCAATGAGCTCTGGCGAACAATCCCTGCAAGCCAACAAGAGAAAAAGTCAAAAAAATTACGTTTCCCGAGTGAACCGCAAGAAAATATTTTGTATTTTATTGAAAAGAACGCCCCTTTACTTGAACCTTGGCAGCGTGAAATCATCCGGATAGTGCGCAAAATATCTCAGTATTTCTATCCACAAAAACAAACCCAGGTTATGAATGAAGGTTGGGCAACCTTTTGGCATTACACTATTTTGAACCACCTGTATGACGAAGGAAAACTGTCTGACTCATTTATGTTGGAGTTTTTGCAAAGTCATACCAACGTTGTATATCAGCCGCCCTATAACAGTAAATACTATTCAGGTATTAACCCCTATGCACTAGGCTTTAATATGATGTGTGACATTCGGCGGATCTGTGAAAATCCTACCGATGAAGATAGACAGTGGTTTCCAGAATTTGCTGGCCGTGATTGGTTAGAAACGCTCCACTTTGCGATGGAAAACTTTAAAGACGAAAGCTTTATTAGTCAGTTTCTTTCACCAAAAATTATGCGCGATTTTAAGCTCTTTACGATTGTGGATAAACAAAAAGATCCTAACTTGTTAGTAGGTGCAATCCATAATGAAGCTGGTTATCAGGCTGTGAGGCAATCTCTTTCATCGCAATATAATTTGAGTAATCATGAACCGAATATTCAAGTTTATAACGTAGATGTTCGGGGCGACCGCTCGCTTACACTGCGTTACGTGCCTCATAACGAAGTACCGCTGGCTGATTCGAGAAAAGAAGTAATAAAGCACCTTTATCGGCTATGGGGATTTACAGTTAAGCTCGAGCAAGAAAAAGAAGATGGCACTATTGAGATTTTAGAAGAGTGCCCACTTCTCGACAACGAGCTTTAATCACATTAATAATTTCAAATCTGTTACTGATGTGAGTGGTTAGCTCTCACCAGTTTACGATCATTAATATAACTTCGGGATTGTTCAAGATAAGCCCCTGTTGCACTTATACTAGTGACACTGGGGCTACGCTTTTAGGCCGGGTTATTTTGGCGCCTTTTTAAGTGCGTTGGTGTAAGTCGTTACACAGTTACGGCCATGCTCTTTAGAGTAATACAATGCAATATCAGCCGCTTCTATCCATTGCTCGTGTTTTTCGAACTCTTCTTCAAAACACGATATTCCCACACTAACCGTGATATTTATACGTTCTTCATCATAAAAAATAACCGATTTTTCGATCAGCGAACGTAGACGCTCTGCAAAAATCGTTGCACCTTCTGAATCCGTATCGATGAGCGTTACGGCAAATTCTTCACCACCGTAACGCCCAGCGGTATCAGTTTCACGTAACGTTTTCTTCAATAGATCTGCGACATGGCGGATCGCCATATCACCGCCGCTATGGCCATGCTCATCGTTAATACGTTTAAAGTGGTCAATATCGAACATCAATAACGCGCTGCAACCGTGATTGCGCTTTAAGCGCTTAAACTCTTTACGTAGATTTTCTTCCCAAAATCCACGATTAGACAACTTAGTTAAGCTATCTGTCCGACTGAGTTGCTCAAGCTGTTTGTTAGCAGCCTCTAACTCAATTTTATTCATGGCTTCATCAGTCACATCATAAATGATGATACAAACATGCCCTACTTCACCGGTTGTCGTCGTCAGTGGAATAATCGTTGAGTTTTGATACATGTATTCCGCTTTCCCCGTAATAGGACGATAGTTTTTAAAACGGAATATATACGGTTGCTGTTCCCAAATAGTAAAAGAACGGTTTTTTAATACAAATACTGATTCTGTTTTACCACGAAACCATTTTTCATCAATACTAGGGAACAAATCAAAAATATCTTTATCTTTTACCGCACTTGGTAAAAGCCCAGAATGGTTTTCCATAAAGCCATTCCACACACATACTTTATATTCACGATCAAGCACAACCAAGCCAACATCTACCGTGTTGAACATGTCCATTAACCAGTGAATTTCATTCATATCAAAATCAGCGGATGGCATAAACTTAATCTTCTAGTAAATAGGCAACTTTGTACTTCAATGTTTTCAACGAATCTTCGGTGAAAAGTAACATCAAATCACAGTTAATATTATGGTTTTCAATCCCGTAACTAATCTCGATAGCCAACGTTCTCTGCCAACGCTCTTTGTTTGCTTTTACTAGCTCCGCGACATCACCATGTTGCCCAAGCACAACAGGATGCCCTTGGCTAAATGGCATATCTAATTGACGGGAAAGACCTGTTAGGATCGCACCAATAAGAATATTACTGATGTCCATTAACAGTTCGAGCTCAACTTTGTCGTTTAACTCTCCGGTGTAGTTCATCAGGGATGCAATTTCTTTAAAACTCGAGTCATTCAATATCAGAAGCGCTTCACCCGACACACCGCCACCGATAAACCCTTGGCAAACCCCTGAAGTCGCAACATTAGTATCAATTGATTGCAGCGCCATATGAAGTTCGCTTACTTCAAGCACGTTAACGTTAGGAATAGGCAGTCGGACAAACACATTGAGTAATCGAGCAAGCAAATCCCCTGCTTGGCCCATTGCGACGTTAGTAATTTCTTGGTAGATGTCCCGAATTTCTGGGTCAAGCTTTTCACCCAACTTGTTGGCTAAATTGCGTCGACGAGCGCGATCACGAATACCATGATGCTCAATGATTTCAGCTAACTTTTTAGCGTCACAGGGCTTTTTAATAAAATCGATTGCGCCAAGATTACGCACGCGTTCATGTGCATTAGGTTGAATATCGCCAGACACCACTACGGTCAGTACATTTAAACCCTGCTCGTTGATAGCCTCAAGTACTTCGTACCCATCCATTTGTGGCATGTTTAAATCCAGAAACAGAATTTCGGGCTTGACTGCTTTGATTTTACTAATACAGTCTACACCATTTTCTGCAAACTCGATTTTCGTTTCCCAATCTTCAGGTAGGGAACGCGCCAGTTGGCGACGAGCCAACTTCGAGTCATCACAAATTAGTACGGATGTTGTCATAGACGCTCTCTAAACCTGCACTACGCTCCAAATTGCGCGTGATTAATTCTTATATTTATATGATTTAAGCTCACTTTTGCGACACATGTTAATCAAACTACCGTCTATTTACAATTTTAATTTCGTCGCAAATCTTGGTCAGTTATTCACAGTATAATACACTACTACCAATAACGATAACCCCAAAAGGAATACTTTATGCTAAAGCAACTTGTTTTACCGATTCTTTTTATCACTGGAAATGCATTTGGCTTCGACTTACCTGAAAACAAGATCGATCAAGGTAAAGTATTAGCACAAAATAAACCCGTCACCTTACTTGGCTCTGGTGTTTCTATCGGCCAAAAAGCCCCAAACTTTAAAGTTGTTGACGGTAGTTTTACGCCGATTACATTAAAGAAGTTTGAATCTCAGCCGGTTTTAATTAGCGTAGTGCCAAGCCTAGACACCGGCGTATGCAGCTTACAAACCAAACATTTTAACGAAAAAGTCGCTGAGCAGTTTCCACATGTCGCAATGTTGACCATAAGTGCCGATTTACCTTTTGCTCAAAAGCGTTTTTGCAAAACAGAAAACATCGACAAAATTCAAACACTTTCAGATTCAGTCTGGCATAACTTCGGTCAAAACTATGGCTTAATTATCAAAGATATGGGGCTTTTAAGCCGCGCTGTATTTGTTTTAGATGCAGATCATAAAATTGTTTATAAAGAACTCGTACCAACACTCTCGAACGAGCCAAATTACAACTCTGCTATCGCGGCACTTAAGGCACTCAATTAAATATTGAACGCGATATAAGTATACGCTTTCAACTTTCCACACCTGTAGGCGAGCGTTTACCGCTCGCTGACAAAAACAAGCGCGCTTCATGCCCTCTTGCAGATGAAATACTGAAAATCTAAGCATATAAAAACAAAAAACCGCCTTCGAGGGCGGTTTTTTCTAAGCTCACATTACATTACCCTAATAATGTGCCTAGTTGTTTGCTCACAGCATCAACAGCTTGAGTACCATCTAGTTTGTGATACTGAGTATTACCTGCTTTTGCTTCTGCTTGATAGTAATCCACTAGCGGTTTCGTTTGATCATGGTAAATACCAAGGCGCTTACGCACTGTCTCTTCCACATCATCAGCACGAATAACTAGCTCTTCACCTGTCACGTCGTCTTTACCATCTTCTTTCGGTGGATTATAAACCACATGGTATACGCGACCAGAACCCGGATGAACGCGACGACCAGCCATACGCTCAACAATAATTTCGTCAGCCACATCAAATTCGATAACGTGATCGATTTGAATGCCATTTTCCTTCATTGCGTCTGCTTGTGGAATAGTGCGCGGGAAGCCGTCTAATAAGAAACCTTTTTCACAATCCGCTTTAGCAATGCGCTCTTTAACAAGACCGATAATGATTTCATCAGATACAAGTTGACCTGCATCCATTACTTTTTTCGCTTCAAGACCTAATGGTGTGCCTTCTTTGATTGCTGCACGAAGCATATCACCGGTAGAAATTTGCGGAATGCCGTACTTGTCCATTAAAAATTGAGCTTGTGTGCCTTTACCTGCACCTGGAGCGCCTAAAAGGATAATGCGCATAGTCTTGTTCCTCGTGTCTCGAATGATGGTTAACAGCTGAATTTTTTCACAGGCAAGCGTTAGACTCAAGCAACTTATACTAATTGCTGACTTACCTATCAAATTTTGAACAAAAAAAAGGGGCGCCAGCCCCTTATGGAGAAGATAGAGATTTAACAAATAACTTATTTGCTTAGCTCTAACATTAATTTATTTAAACGAGTAACAAAACCTGCTGGGTCTTTCAAACTGCCACGCTCAGCAAGCATCGCTTGATCCAACAACACTTCTGACCACTGAGCAAACTTGTCCTCATCTTGCAATTCATTTAAGTGCTTCACTAATTGATGCTCTGGGTTGATTTCAAAAATCGGTTTGCTCTCTGGTGCCTGCTGACCAATGGACTCCATCAACTTTTGCATTTGTGAACTCATGTCGTGCTCGTCGGTCACCACACACGCTGGTGACTCCGTTAAACGGTGTGTGAAACGAACTTCTTTGACTTTATCACCCAAGACCGTTTTGACACGCTCGATCAAACCAGACACTTCTTTTTCGGTCTCTTCTTGCGCTTTCTTGGTTTCTTCGTCATCCATCTTACCAAGATCAAGATCGCCACGCGTAACTGACTGGAACGACTTACCATCAAACTCAGTAAGGTAACTCATCATCCACTCATCAACACGGTCTGACATTAATAACACCTCAATACCCTTTTTACGGAAAATTTCTAGGTGTGGAGAACTCTTCGCTGTGGCAAAGCTGTCTGCCACCACGTAGTAAATTTTATCTTGACCTTCTTTCATGCGCTCAATGTACTGTTCAAGCGACACATTTTGAGTTTTTTCATTACTGTTTGTTGAGGCAAAACGCAGGAGTTTTGCTATGTCTTCTTTGCTTGAAGGATCTTCCGCAGGCCCCTCTTTTAGCACTTGACCAAATTCATTCCAAAACGTTTGGTACTTCTCGGCGTCGTTTTTCCCCATACGATCAAGCATTTTAAGCACACGACTGGTACAACCTTTACGAATAGCTTGAGTAATCTTATTGTCTTGAAGGATTTCACGTGACACGTTAAGCGGAAGATCGTTTGAGTCCAACAAACCTTTCACAAAACGTAAATAACTTGGCATGAATTGCTCAGCGTCATCCATAATAAACACGCGCTGTACATACAGCTTTAAGCCTGCACGGTGCTCACGATTCCACATATCAAATGGTGCACGTTTTGGAATGTACAATAAGCTTGTGTATTCAGTTTTACCTTCTACTTTATTGTGAGCCCAAGTAAGCGGCTCTTCCCAATCGTGGCCTACGTGCTTGTAGAATTCTTTATATTCCTCTTCTGAAATGTCTGATTTATCGCGCGTCCACAATGCTGTTGCTTTGTTAATCGCTTCCCACTTTGCAGGCTCGCCTTCGATCTTCTCGCCATCTTCGCCTTCTGACGCAGGTACTTCTGGTTTAAACATTTCGACGGGAATTGAAATGTGATCAGAGTACTTGGTCACAATGCTGCGCAAACGGTATTCGTCTAAGAATTCTTTTTCGTCATCGCGTAAATGAAGCGTGATTTCAGTGCCACGATCCGCCTTATCAATTTCAGCGACTGTGAATTCGCCTTCGCCGTGTGATTCCCACTCGATACCTTGTGCTTCACCCGCCTTGCGAGTGCGAACCGTAACTTTATCTGCCACGATGAACGCCGAATAAAAACCAACACCAAACTGTCCAATAAGCTTAGAATCTTTTGCTTGGTCACCTGTTAAGTTTTTGAAAAATTCAGCGGTACCTGATTTTGCGATAGTACCAAGTGCACTGATCACATCATCGCGATTCATACCAATACCATTATCTGATATGGTCAGTGTTTTTGCGTCTTTATCGGCGCTAATACGAACTCGTAGGTCCGCATCACCTTGATAAAGCCCGGTGTCTGAAAGTGCCAAAAAGCGCAATTTATCGGCTGCATCCGACGCGTTAGACACAAGCTCACGTAAGAAAATTTCTTTGTTTGAATACAAAGAGTGGATCATTAGGTTTAGTAATTGTTTGACTTCTGTTTGAAAGCCTAATGTTTGTTTTTCTGCTGCAGTCATCGTTTTCTCCGTTACACAATCATGGTCTGCGACTATGCACTGTATATGGGGGGTAAAAACGATTCTTCAAGGCATTTTTTTCAATTAATGGATTTGGTCGGACAAGCGGCCACTTTCCGACCCATAAAGAAATTAGATAGAACGACGTCCAGAAAACGCATGCATTAAGGTTTGCCCATCCACTAAGTCTAATTCGCCACCCACTGGCATACCGTGTGCAATTCGAGAAGGATTAACGTGATATTTATGACATAACTCAGCAATAAAATGAGCCGTGGTTTCTCCTTCTACGGTTGGATTTGTTGCCAGAATGACTTCATCAAGCGTCCCTTGTGAAAGTCGCTGCTCTAACAAATCTAAACCAATTTCTTTTGGTCCGATCCCATCAAGTGGCGACAAATGACCCATTAACACAAAATACATGCCTTGATATTGCCCTGTTTGCTCAATCGCTAACACATCTGTCGGGGATTCAACCACACACAATGTTCGAGAATCTTGGCGTTTTACGTTTTGACAGACGTCACACACAGGAACTTCACTAAACGTGCGGCAGGTTTCACAATGACCAATTTGGCTCATCGCCTTAGTCAATGCTTTACCGAGCTGCGTGCCACCATCACGATCGCGCTCGAGTAAATGAAACGCAATACGCTGCGCAGATTTTGGGCCAATACCCGGTAAACAGCGAAGTGCTTCGATTAATTGAGATAAACTCGGAGATAACTGCATAATTTCAAAAGACTCATCAAAATCTAAAGAGCAAAGTACCACAAGCGACGGGTTGAGTATATGGGTTATCGTAACGCTCAGAGCAAGAGTGCGTTTAAATTATGCCCAAAAACATAAAAGCGCTCTTAGGCGCTTTTATCCAATGCAATTCTTAATATAGATTTAAAACGGCATTTTGAAGCCTGGTGGCATTGCCATACCGCCAGTCACTGCTTGCATGCGCTTTTCTGATTCATCGGCTACTCGGCGCACGGCATCATTTACTGCTGCAGCGAGCAAGTCTTCAATCATTTCTTTGTCGTCTTCAAGTAGGCTTTCATCGATTTCAACACGACGCACGTTATGACTGCCAAGCATCGTTACTTTTACAAGGCCTGCGCCTGCTTCGCCAGTTACTTCTAACGTTTTGATCTCTTCTTGGGCTTTTTGCAAACGATCTTGCATCATTTGCGCTTGCTTCATAATGTTGCCCATTCCACCTTTAAACATATTTTGGCCTCTACGACTAAATTTAACTATTCTTAAAAGATAGGGATTATTGTAACTAATTACAATGCCCGAATACTATTCTCATCGACGACTGCGGCAAATTCTTGGTTCATTCGCTTTACATTAGGGTCCTGTGCGATGACTTCAACAGCTTGGGCCAGTCTTCCTGCATCGATTTTTTGTTGGATCAAATACGGCGATTCCATTATCCCAGGCGCAAACTCGATAATGAGTTCAATGGACGCATTTAATACTTCTGATAATTTATCTTGCAACCGATTACGTAACATAGTGCCATCAAGGTGTTGCTGTGATTGATCCACTTGTAGTTCGATACGATTGCCTTGCTGATTAAAAATAGAATGCAGCGCAAACTGCCTTGAACGCCCACCTAAACCCATTAATTCAATTAGCTCTGCCCAACGGTCTTGTTGATGGGCATAACGAATATCGCTGATGGGGCTTTCAAAATTTTCCGGCGCAGGTATGACGCTTTCTTGCGATTCAGGCGCTTGAGGTTGTTGCTCAGGATTAAGCTGCGCAATAAGCTCTGGTGCAAGTTTGCTTTCGTCGACCTTATGCCGCTCACGAAAATCAACCTTTTTAGGTCGCTCAACTGGCGATGTGTTTTGCGCTCTAACCCGCTCACCTTCATGCTTGATTTGGCTTTGCGGCTCAACATGGCGCGCGAGTTGCGCCGCTTCAAGCTTTTTTAGTGGGTCATGCTCCTTTGCATCACTCGGTGTTGATAATCGCTCTGCACCTTGGATTTTCCGATTTTGCAAGATCCGGGCAATTGCAGATTGCGCTTGTTTCGATTTGTGTTCGAGTGCATCTGCCATACTGGTATGTTCAGACGCCAACGGCCCAATGGCTGCGTTGCTTTGCCCTTCAACATCCGTTTTTACAACATCTGACGAGAAGCCCTGCTCCTCCGCTTGGGCCATTAAATTTTCATATTGCGCTTGTTGATGATACGACATATCCACATCGTCTTCTTCATCATTAATGTCACCATATTCTACTGAATTTGGTGTCGCCTCAGCGTGCTGAGTACGCGCCTGAATCGGCGGTTCTTTTTGCGCTTCCTTAATGTCAGTTTTCACTAAACTCTGGTTGACAGGATCAGCCATTACCGGTTGCGGCGGATTTACCTTTTGTAAATGCGCGGTGTCTTGTGCTGCGACGTGGGTGGTTTGCGTAGCCGCTTTATTCTTATTTAAAATTGCACGCAACGCCTTTGCACGAGATTGGGTTTCGGGACTGTCACCACCTGGAATCGCTGCAGTATTACTTTGCTGCGTCAATCCTGTTTTTTCAAACGCTAAGAGGCGCAACATGAGCATTTCAAAACCAAGCTTTGCATCAGGGGCCCATTGTAAGTCGCGCTTTCCACCAAGCATCAATTGATAAAGCGATTGGATCTGTAGCGCGTTTGCACTGTGTGAAAATGTCGTTATGGTCTCTTTATCAAACGTCGTCACGAGTGCTGCTTCGGGCACTAATTGAGTTAATTGAATTGCATGTGTTAACGTCAACAAGTCGTCTAAAAGCGCTTTATAATTTGGGCTTTTCATGCTGACTTTTTCAATTTCTGCCATTAACGCTTGACCGTCTTGCAACAAAATATGGCTAAGTAATGTGGCCGCATGCTGCGTATCCATCAGCCCTAACATTTGCGCAATGGCGGCTACTTCGAGTTTGCCATTCGTCTGCGCAATTGCTTGATCGGTTAAGCTCAATCCATCACGCATACTGCCGTCAGCCGCCTTTGCGAGTAACTCTAGCGCTTGCTCATCAAAACTCACGTTTTCTTGCGGCAAGACCAACTTTAATTGATCCACGATTTCAGATCGCGACAGTGCAGCTAAATTAAACTGCAAACAACGAGAAAGAATGGTAATAGGTAGCTTTTGCGGATCCGTGGTTGCCAATAGAAATTTTACGTGAGCTGGCGGCTCTTCTAACGTTTTAAGCAAGGCATTAAAACTGTGCTTAGATAGCATGTGCACTTCATCGATAAGATACACTTTGTAACGGCCACGTGTTGGGGCGTACTGTACATTATCGAGGATCTCACGCGTGTCTTCGACTTTGGTACGAGAGGCCGCGTCGATTTCAATTAAATCGATAAAGCGACCTGCTTCAATATCAAGGCAGCTTGCACAACTGCCACAAGGCGTTGACGTGATCCCCGTATCGCAATTTAAGCTTTTAGCAAAAATCCGCGCTATGGTAGTTTTACCGACACCTCTGGTCCCAGTAAACAAATAGGCGTGATGCAGTCGCTGTTCGTTGAGTGCATTAACGAGTGCTTGCTTAACGTGCTCCTGCCCCACTAATTCATGAAAGTTTTGCGGGCGCCATTTGCGTGCTAGGACCTGATAACTCATATTATTCGCCTTCGAATTCAACCAGTTTAAAGACGTTAATTCCAGAGTCTGTCACACGCTTTTCGCCACCAAGTTCAGGCAGTGAGACCACAAACGCGGCGTCTGTCGCATTTCCACCTAAACGCTCGACCAATTTCGCTGTCGCTTCAATCGTACCACCTGTGGCAAGTAAATCGTCTACAAGTAAAACTTTGTCGCCCTTTACAATCGCGTCAGTATGAAGCTCTAGCATATCTTCACCATACTCAAGTTGATAAGCTTGACTTATGGTCGCACGCGGTAATTTACCTGGTTTACGTACCGGAATAAATGGTAAGCCAAGTTCATAAGCCAGCGGTGCACCAAAGATAAAACCACGAGACTCCGTACCAATAATTTTAGTAAAACCTTGGTCTTTATATTGCGCCACAAACGCATCGATAGTCGCTTTAAATGCGGCAGGATCCGCAAGCAACGAAGTTACATCACGAAACATGATCCCCTGTTTAGGGTAATGTGGCACGGTTACAATGCTGTCTTTAATCAACGCATGAGTTGAGTTTGTCATAATGGATTAACCATTCAATTAATTTTTCAAAGACAGAGATTATAACAAGAAAGGACGAAGTTAAAACGCCCATTGGCAATAAAATGGTAGGGGTGCTGTTTTTATCACCAATAAAAAAGGCCGCGCGTGGCGACCTCTCTTGTATTGGCTGGCGATTACGCGCTTAGAACACTTGCCCAACCTAGAATGGCATTTAGACAACCCACACCTGCAAATACTGCGATGAAAGCCAAGAAATATTTTGCGTTGAACGGATCTTTAAAGTCACCATTGTTTGCCATGATAGATACACCTTTATAAACATTAAGCACGACGAATTTCGGCGCGTATCATAATGGAAAGATGATCTAGATCAAAGTTTTATTGTGTGTTTTTTGTCACAACTACGCCAAGCTCAGTAAAATTTTTTATTATTTGAGCGGCACCACTTTGCAATTGCTCATGGGTAAACTGTTGAAATTGCGAAGCTAATAACTCAACATGCTGGCTAAGTGTTAATTCCGGTTGCTGGTTAATCTGATCCAGTAAAATGGCTGTTAATGCATTTATTTGAACAAACTGCACATCGTCATTGCGATCACGATAAACCACAAAGTAATAACGCTCACTGCTTGGTGATTGCGGTTGGTTATCCGGCTTTATTTGGTGCACCGGAAAAGCGTAACTCACCACATTGGATAGCACCGACAAACATAACGTTGCACTCGCTAATTGTTCACTCTCTATTACTTGCTCATCAGTATCTTCATGGCGAATTGCGACGACTAATTCCATCCATTCATAATGAGCTAACTCCAGCATAAAAGGTGGATCATCTTGCGCTAATTCATAGGTGGAACTTAAGTAAGTTAAAAATTCTTGCGCAATATCGAGAAAATAGGGCGAATGGCACGCATGATTTACAAAAAATTTTCGCACCAATTTTTGCCATTGTTCTGACTTGTAGAGACTTTTCAGTACCGGAAAACCCGATGACACAAACCCAAGGACGTTATTATAAAAAAGCTCCTGATACACTTTTAGACGGCGAACTTCAATGTTTGGAAACGCCTCTGCATGGCGTTTCGGATCACGGATCCCATTGGCGAAGTCACGTTGGATCTTTTCAAGCATTTAGTTGCTCTCCACCATCGATTTACCTCGCAAGGCCTGTAGAGTTGAAATGGATTTAAGTTCTGTCACTAACTCAGACATAGGTGGAATATTAAAATCTCGCTCTAACAAAGTTGGAAACACACCATGATGCGCGTACGCTTCGTGCAATAGATCCCAAACCGGATCAGCTACGTCACTGCCATGGGTATCAATAATTAAATCGTGTGCTTCGTTATAATGGCCGGCAATATGACCGTAAGCAATACGCTCGGTTGGCAATGCTTTTAGAAATTCACGTGCATCGTATTGGTGATTAATGGAATTCACATAAATATTGTTGACATCAAGTAACAATTTACAATCGGACTCTTCTAACACCGCAAGGGTAAAGTCGAGTTCAGATAGCGCTTGACCGGGTGCACAATAGTAGGACACATTTTCCATCACAATGTGTTGTTCAAGGATATCTTGAACTTGTCGAATACGCGCTGCCGTATGTTTAACGGCTTCTTCAGTAAACGGGATCGGCATTAAGTCGTACATATGCCCATCGGCCGAACAATAACTCAAATGCTCCGAATAAAGCCGAATATTGTACTTTTTAAGGAAGACTTTGAGATCGGCTAAAAACGTTAAATCGAGTGGATCATAACTCCCAATACTTAACGATAGACCATGACACACAAATGGCTTGCGCTCTGCATGATAGGCAAGTTGTTTGGCAAATTTACCACCCAGCTTCATCCAATTTTCAGGGGCGATTTCAAAAAAATCGATTTGTTCTGGCACATGTTCGTTCAGCTCATCGAGCATATCGCGACGAAACCCAAGTCCTACTTGCCCAAAATACGACATGAGCACTCCTATTCTTAGACTCACCTAACGTTTTAGAATCGCTTTTTCAAAAAAGTGATACATAGTTAATTTAGTTTTATACAAAAAAATAGTCGAGTGCACTGCGCAAAGGGTAACGCAGTACACTTTTCAACCTTGATGATTTAACTAAATTTAGTTAGCACCACCGCACTTACCTTCATTTTTGGCTTTATGGTCAGCGCCACATTTTGCTTCTTTCTTCGCTTTATGATCGCCACCACACTTTCCTTCTCCGCATTTTCCTTCTTTTTCGGCTTTCTTATCGGCGCCACACTTACCTTCTCCGCATTTTCCTTCTTTTTCGGCTTTCTTATCGGCGCCACACTTACCTTCGCCGCATTTTCCTTCGCCGCATTTGCCTTCTTTCTTCCCTTTTTCTTCGCCTTTATGTTTTCCTTTTTCGTGCCCCTTATGCTCGCCTTTATTTTCGTCCTTTTTCTCGCCGCATTTCCCCTCACCACACTTACCTTCGTGAGCGTCAAGTTGGTAGCCTGCAGTCATCATTTCCATTGAAAATGGATTTGCATGAGCAGTGGTACTTGCCAGACTTGCTGAGCCAACAACTACTGCGCCAAGTGTTAATGCAATAGAACTCTTTTTAATGCTATTCATGGTTATTCTCTCTGTGTGTGAAAAACGATTCTCTTAATAGACCTTGGTAGTCGAAAACATCTTTCAAAAAAATTTACATACAAATTCGTGCTGTGCTCCGGTAAACTACGCGTCCTTTAACCGATACCAAACTGCAATGAAGATAACATTAGCACCGATGGAAGGCGTGGTCGACTTTCACATGAGAAAATTACTCACCAAATTAGGTGGTTATGACTTATGCGTGACTGAATTTGTTCGCGTTGTTGACATCACGTTGTCACGTAAAGGATTTCTTCGTTATTGCCCAGAACTATTAGAAGGTGGATTCACCGCGTCTGGGACACCTGTTCGTGTGCAGCTTTTAGGTCAGCACCCCAAAGTACTCGCGGATAACGCCGTAAAAGCGATAAAACTTGGTAGCCATGGTATCGATCTAAACTTTGGTTGTCCGGCAAAAACCGTCAATAAAAGCAAAGGCGGTGCGGTGCTATTAAAAGAACCCGAAAAAATTTTTGAAATTGTTCATGCCGTCCGCCAAGCCGTTCCTGCAGAGCATGATGTGAGTGCTAAAATTCGTTTAGGGTACGATGATGACAGTCTCAGCTTAGAGATAGCGGATGCAATCGAAAAGGCAGGTGCATCATCGGTTGCAATACACGCCAGAACGAAACGTGATGGCTATAATCCACCTGCTTATTGGGAAAAGATCCCCACTCTCAAATCTAGACTTTCTATGCCGGTTGTCGCGAATGGTGAAATCTGGACGGTAGAAGACGCGTTTTTATGTCAAACTCGCAGTCAATGTCGCGATATTATGATTGGTCGTGGTGCACTCGCAAGGCCTGATCTTGCAGCACATATTAAAGCCACTTTGAATGACCAAACCCATGAGCCGATTACCTGGCAAGATATAGTCAGCCACATCATTGAATCCAGTAGAGCGCTTTCAAAGACTCATACTCCTCATTACTTTTCTTCACGCATGAAGCAATGGTTGGTATTTTTAAAACGTCAGTACCCGCAAGCATTATCTCTATTTAGCACAATTCGTACATTGCATAGTCAAGAAGAAGTTTTAAGAGCTCTACATGCTGAACTCGAAGCGTATTAGCAAAACTTTAAACTTTGGTTGCAAAGTCGAGTTGCGTTAGCGCTTTTACTACTAGTAGCTTCAACTTATATGAGTTCAAGGCAGCGCAGAGCAACTGTCAAATCCCAATCACCTTGGGAGCCTTTATATCTTTGGCTGTGAATAATTAGAGATAAGTAACGTTTGACTTGATTCAAATCATGGCAGTCTAGCCATGTTCTTTCATAATGAATGCTCATAGGAGAGCTAACATGAATGAGAATCAGACGTTAATTTTTAAACGCAAGTTGGAGCTGGAGTTAGACTCCTTAAGAAACGCGTTTTTGAGCGAACTAAAACGCTCTAATAATGTATTTATGGCTTCATTAGTCGATCGTTTGGAAGCAGCTTCACCAACCGAGTGGCTAGATTTAGCAGCAGACAGCATTAGTCCAGAACATTTACCACGTTACCATAGACTTGTAGAACTTGAAGCGGCTTTATGCCAAATCGACATTGGCCAATTTGGTTTTTGCTGTGATTGCGAACAAGAAATCGATCTTGATTCATTACAACACGACCCTGCTACCCAACGCTGTATCTCATGTCGAACGAAAAAGGCCAGTTAACTGGCCTTTTTCAGAAATTATGACGCTAAATACGCTTTTTCAACTTAGGTTTTATGCCAAAACACAAATACGGTCGCAGGGTACATACCTATTTGGTCAATAATTTTCAGCGCGACTTGCTCATCGTAATCACTAAAACGAGAAGCTAAAAACTGCTGTGCAAGAGCTCTATTCCAACCTTGATAATGAATACCGACATCAAGATGCATTAAGGTTAACCAAAATGCGCGTTCATTATTATTAAATTCTATCGAACATTGCTGTGAGGTTAGCACTGGATTTAAATAGTCAAATTGCCAATCTAATCCTTCTACGAGCTTACATTGCGACGAAAGTGTTTGTAATACAAGCGGTGAGTCGACATCATTAAAACGCATTGCCAGCATTTTGCTAGGGCTACCATCTGCATGCTTTGTCGTCACTTGTTGCATCCACTCTAATGGCGTTTTGACATCACTCGAAAAATAATTCAATTTACTTTGATACCATTCACTGCCATTTGGAAATTGGTCTAGGCCATTTCGGGTTCTCGGTTCATAGTCACTCAAATAACTCAATAGACTATTTGCTTCTGAGCCATTCTGCACTTCAAGAGTTAAGAAACGCACTAAAGTGTCTAATTCAAGGCGGGTGAGCTTAATCTTACTTTCTTGCGCCGCTTTTAAGCGAGTTAAGACTAAATTAAACCACTGACCTTTACGTTCCTTTGTTTGCAAAGATAACTGTTTTGCAATATCACTTTGAATTAGCCACGGTAAATATCGCTGAGGAAAACGCTCGTCAATGATCAAATAATCCAGTTCGTTGGTGTGCTGAATTGAACGTAATTCTTGATACAATGCATGACGTTTTGCTAGGTATTCATCTGAAAAAGGTAAATAGCTGTGTGCGCTACTGATTTGATTTGACTCTTTTAACCAACTATTTAGTGAAACGAGTTCACGATAAACATCGTCAAAAGGTCTCGATGGTTGTTGCTCACCGCATCCCGCTAAAACCAGTACAACACTCAACACCGACGCTATTTTTCTCACGAGTTACTACCTTTAATTCGCATTCTATAAAACAAAAAAGCCCCTAACGGGGCTTTTTTAAAACCTTAAATTACTTTAAGGATACACCTTTACGCTGTGCTTTATCTTTAATAAAGCTTGCCCAGCTTTTAGCAAATTTTGCTGTTGAAGGATCGTCTTGCGCTTTTACGATTGCATCGTACGCTTGCTTATACTTTTCTTGGTAAAGATAAGCTTCAGCCAAAGAACTATAGATAGAGCCTTTTTTATCAGAACCTAATTCAAGTGCTTTGTTTAAGCGTTCAATCGCCGCAGGATAATTCTGTAACTCAACAAGCAACGAACCAGCTCTACGGTAAAGATCCGCATCGTTATCAAACGCCGCCGCTTCTTCATAGTATTTAGCTGCTTCTTTAATGTGTTTCGCTGCATGATAGTAACTTGCAAGCGCTGACACATTCTGTTTATTACGTTTTACTTTATCTGCTTTGATAAATTTTTCGTAATAAACCGCTGCTTTGTAAGGCACATCAACGAGTGAATAAAAACTCGCTAGTACTTTATAGTCAGTTTCAGATTCGATATAGCCCTTGTCGTACGCTACTTGCATGGTTGTTAAGCCCTTACTGAACTCTTCAGTTTGCATGTAGAAACGACCAAGGTTAGTCCATACTTTTGGATCTGCTGGGAATACTTTCACCATAGTTTCTGCAACAGACACTAGGTTTTTGTATTGCTTCAGTTCAAAGTATGCACCAACTTTAAGTTGGTAGTAATCCTTAACTGGCTTCTCTTTGCTCATCGCAATTGCTTTGTCAGCGTTCACAATTACTTGGTTGTAATTTTGCAGCTGAAAATACGAGTTTGCTAAGAGAGCATATACTTTTGCATCTTCTTCACCAGTGAAGTCCATCCAGTTTGTATATGCTTTAATCGCGTCTTGGAAACGCTCTTGGCTAGAAAGAAGGTCACCGTACAATTTCATTGTGTCGGCTTGATCTTTAAAGTTTAGAGCGTCTGGTTTGATGGCTAACTCAATGTATTTGAGCGCATCTTTCATCTTCTCTTTTTGTGCCAAAAGCTGACCTAAATAACGATTCACTGTCGCTGCATCGTAGTCATCAGAGGCTTCGATTTCACGGAGTATCGCTATTGCTTCGTCGACTTTATCTTCGTTGTAAAGCTCAAACGCTTTAACTACTTTCTTACCAACGCGCTCACCCATGATCTTGGTTTTCGCTTTTTTACGCTTTTCAATTTCAGCGTAGTTTGGCGCAGCAACCGCTGGTGCAGTTAAAGCTGCACCTGAGATCGATAGAAGAAGAGCAAGAGCTGTTGCTTTAGATAAATGCTTCATACTTGCCTCCTTAGCCACCTTGGTTAAGTTTAAAGTCTAGTTGAACTTGGATACCAGGTTGTTTAACCGGTTTACCATCTTCAACTTTCGGTCTGTACTTCCACTTACGAAGCGCACGGATCGCTTCACGGTCGAAAATACGTTTTGGTTCAGCGTCGATGACTTCTACGTCTTCAACACCACCAAGTTCATTAATGGTGAATGAAAGCTGTACCCAACCTTCTTTACCATCGCGAGCTGCTTCGATCGGGTACTTAGGTTCAATACGAACGATAGGTGTTGCGTCACCATCACGTCCGAAAGCACCAGGACCACTTATCCCGCTTGCGCTACCACCGATATTAATTGATCCCATGTTGAAGCTAAGCGCTCCAGGTGTAGGATCAGCGTTGTCAGGTTGAGGCGGCTGCGGTTTAGGCGGCTGCTTTGGTGGAGGAGGCGGCGGCGGTGGTACCCGCTTCCGCTCCTGCACATCTGATTCAGGCGGATTCGTCAAAATTTCGACTACAATTTGTTCTTTGTTATCCTGCGCACGATCAGCTCCACCGGAGATGAGGTACGCCATGAAGAAGAACAAGCCGAAAGTAACTGCCCCACCTGTCAAAAGTGAAAACAGAAAACGAATCATTACTTATCTCCAGCAATTGAAATCTTGAGATTGTCGCCTGTGGCCTTAATTTGGTCCATTACTTTAACAACAACACCGTGCTTCGCTTCTTTATCCGCTTGGATAATGACTGTTTCAGTCGGTTGCTCAGCAAGGATGCTTTCTAAGTTTGCACTTACGCGCTCAACATCCACTTGACGCTTATCCATCCAAATCTCACCGTTACCACGGATCGCGATAAAGATGTTCGCGTTTTTAGTGTTAGTTGCTTGAGCAGCCTTAGGCTTATTCACTTCAATACCTGCTTCTTTAACGAACGATGTAGTTACGATAAAGAATATAAGCATGATGAATACGATGTCTAGCATCGGCGTCATATCGACTGCTGCTTCTTCTTCTCCACGAAAACGTTGTTTACGTGCCATAAAATTATCTCTCTCTAGTGATGTGGCAAACTATCTACTAGTTTTTCTTTTGCCATTTTCGCTCTTGCTTCAAGGCGAGTGCTAAAGAAAACACCAGATAGTGCCGCAACCATTCCAGCCATCGTTGGTATCGTCGCCATTGAAATACCAGCTGCCATCATACGTGCGTTACCAGTACCTTGTGCAGCCATAACCTCGAACACCGAGATCATACCTGTTACTGTACCGAGTAAGCCGATTAGAGGACAAATCGCAACCAATGTTTTGATAATCAACATGCGCTCATCTAATTTTTCAGACGCTTCAGAAATCCATGCTTCGCGGATTCTGTGTGCGTACCAAGACGTAGTATCTTGACGGGCGTCCCACCTAGCGACAATTTCCTTATGCATTTTAGGAAAATCGCCTAGTAGGAACCAATAGCGCTCAATCATTAATACCCACATAAGAAAGAGTGCTATCGCGACCACGTACAATACATTGCCGCCTGTAGCAACAAAATCCCTGATAGATTCCCAGATCTCCATCAGGACTAACATTATGCTCTCTCCTTCTCCGCGTGAGCAGCGATAATACCAGCGCTTTGCTCATCAAGGATGTGCAGAACTGATTTACTACGACCAGCAACAATAGCGTGAAGTAGAATAAGCGGTAGTGCTGCGATCAGACCTAGCGCTGTAGTTACAAGTGCTAGAGAGATGTTACCAGCCATTAGTTTCGGGTCACCTGTACCAAATAGCGTGATAGTTTCGAACGTCATGATCATACCAACAACAGTACCTAGTAGACCTAGTAATGGCGCGATTGCCGCTAGGATCTTGATGATGTTGATACCAGCTTCGATGCGAGGCGTTTCACGTAGAATTGCTTCATCTAGTTTAAGCTCAAGGTTTTCAACGTCTTGGTTTTTGTTGTCATGATATACTTTCAAGATACGACCAAGTGGGTTGTTCGTATTTGGTGTATTGATGTTCTTGACTTGTGAACGGATTTTGCTACCAACGATCATTAGGTCTAGGAAACGAACTAATGCTAGTAGTGCACCAACAACTAACAATGCAGTGATGATGTAACCAACCGTGTCACCTTGGTGCCAGCGTTCTTCAGTCGTCGCACGTTGCGTGTTAAGACGTAAGATAGCGCCGCGTGTCGGATCTAGGTAGAAAGGAACTACTTGACCTGCTGAACCGTTAATTAAGTCAGACACTGAATCTAAAATGTAACCATCTGGTTGCTTAGCAAGTGGCTGGATTGATTTTGTTTCAGGTGAGTAGTAAACATAACCGTCTGCTGTTACAAGGTTGAAGTTACCAACACGTGTAATTTCTTTTGATTTAACTTCGCCGCTTAGTTCTGCAACTTCCGCTTGGAATTTAGATACTTTTGCAGACTCAGTCATTTCAGTTTGGAAAGCAATCCAAAGCTCTTCTAGTTCACGTACTGTTGGTAGCTCTTTTGCTGCCGCGAGTGAACGAAGTACTTCTGCACGTCCTGGTTTTTCAGCACTAACAATAGACGCTTCGATTGAACCGATAGCTTCTGACGCAGAACGACGAACCACACCGAACATCTCACCTAGAGTACCTTTTGCGTTCTCTAGTGCTTGTTCTTTCTCAGCAAGGGTGATTTCGTTTTGTGCAAATTGCTTCTTAAGTGACTCACCACGAGCTTGCTCAGCTGCGAAATCGCGCTTTGCTTTGTTGAACAATGCTTGCTTGTCAGCTTTAGCTGATAAGAACTCTTGCTCACGCTCTTTGTTTAGTTTGCCTTCAGAAATACGTTGTTGCTTAACTTGCTCAAGAATTTTGTCTAATTCTTGTGAGTTTGCGTGTGCATTAAGAGCAGCACCAGCTGAAACAGAAAGTACTGCGGCAACAGCAAACCCTTTAAATAGTTTCTTCATTATTAATTACTCCGCAGCAAAGACAGGTAGTTGAACTAGATCAGGTGCCGCTTGGTTACGAGCGATACGGACCATACCTTTGATAGGCTTCAAGTACTCTTCACCTAGCTCTTCCCATTGTTTAGATTTGTTGTTCCAAACCCATGCGTGCTTAAGGTCGAAAGACTGAGCGACGTAAGCAACACGACCTAAACGTGCGAAGTCTACGTTGATGTTCTTACCACCAATATCAAGAGAACCTTGAGCGGCAGAAATAACAGAACCGTAGTTTGTTTCGATTGTATACGCTTCAAGTACTTGACGGTACTTTTCAGACGTCGTTACTTTAGAGTTCGACATAAGTTCACGTAGTTTTTCAACACGCGCTGTACGAACGTCAAGCTCAAACGGAATATCCGCTTTAATGAATTGTTCTAGCGTATCGATCATGCGGTACATCAAAGGCACAACGTTTTGCTTAGTTTTGTCTACTTCTGCGATTTGACGATCGAAAGATTCAATACCAGCGTTTTGGTCTGCAACCAAACGCGCTACGTGGTCATTGTAAACTTTAAGAAGTTCAGTCTCATCGATAGTTGCACGGTATTCAGCAACTAATTCTTGAGTTTGACCATATAGGTTATCAATTTTTTCTTGAGATTTCTTAGCGTCCGCTTGAATTTGCTGACCTGCTTTTTGCACATCATTCAACGGATCTGCCATCACATTGCTGCTTGCAAATGCAAATGCGCCAACCAACGCAGAAGCTACAAGACTCTTTCTGATTTTAACAGACATAGTTCCCAACCAATTAAGTAATGTTACTTTTATAATTTTATCGCCCCTATTCTTGGGCGCGTTGACCTTTGCTGGATGCTTTTTGCAAAGAATTCATACCTCAAAGGTCAACGCGCCTAGTCGGGGGCAACCCTGATATCTTTTGGGAGATATCAACCCTCCAATAATGCTAAAAGCGTTTGCCCGTGTCAACTTAACGGATGAAACAATTTTAGCGCAAGTTTTTGTATTAAATTCAAAAAAAACATTATATTAACAATCTTGTAGCGACCCCTCCTCGGCAAACTCAAGATTGGCGTACCTTTTACGATGATTGTTTACATTTGATTACAAAAATCGCTTCTGATGTAACCTAAACATTAAATCCACACATGCTCATGTAATTCATTGTTTTTTATAAATTTTAAAAAAGCATTTTTTTTATTTATGAAAGATATTGCAACAAGCTATTTCGCTCACAAAATCACCTTGAACACTATGTATTTAGCCGTTTACCTGTAATTCATCCAGTTTTTTTTGCAATTTATCGACGAATTTTGCCACATGCAAACCATCCATTAATGCATGATGAACATCTATAGACAAAGGGGTCATACCAGTGTGGGTATTGAATCGGCCAAACACGCACTTTGGAATACCACAAGATTGTCCAAAATTTGTTGCATGCGAAAACGCGGTAAAGTTCAACCACGGTAAAATCGACACATGCGATACGTCCACTCGAGCTTCATTTTGTTGCACAGTCTCACTAAATAGCGGTTCTCGATGGGCGTTGACTTGTTGCTCTTTAAACTGAGTTTCGAATAGCCTTTGTTTTTTAACTGGCTCAAGTGAAACAAATTTAAATGCGTCTTGTTCGTCCAACGTAACCACGCTAAGTGACACACTTGGCATAATCACCGGCTTTCTTTCTATAATTCGATAACGCATGGGTTCATAATCAGCAATTGCTTCTTGCAACGCGTAAAGATACGCTGCTGTAAAAGAAACCTGCTCTGCTTTACACGACCGATATAGTCGGGACATATCGACTGCCACACAAACATTAAAATAAGGTTGTTCGAAATCTAAAAAGAATGCGAAATGATCTTTTCGAGGCCATGAGTCTAAAGGAATTGGTGTGTACATGAGTATCCACAAAAAAGGGCACCGAATGTGCCCTAGGGTAACGCTAATGGTTAGATATTATAACCCGTTTTGGATAATTTCGCGCGCTAGCTCATCAGCTATATGGTGCGTTGATTTATTTTCTTCGTCTGCACGCTTAAAGATTTCAAGCAATGTATCGTAAATACCTTCAACGTGCTTCGTTGCCGCCGCCTCGTTGTAACCTTCTGGTTTCGTTTCGTAATAAACGTTGATAATACCACCGGCGTTAATTACGTAATCTGGTGCATAAAGCACGCCATTATCACGAAGTACATCGCCGTGACGTGATTTCGCTAATTGGTTATTCGCACAACCTGCGATAATTTTTGCTTTAATTCTTGGAATCGTATTGTCGTTCACGGTAGCACCGAGGGCACATGGTGCATATACATCGACGTCAAGATCGTAGATTTCATCGATCCCAACTGCAGTTGCACCAAATTCAGTGACAACTCGATCGATTGAGGCTTGATTAATGTCTGTTACAAACAACTCTGCACCTGCTTTATGTAGGTGTTTGCATAGGCCGTATGCAACCGCACCTAAACCTTGGACAGCCACTTTGATGCCTTTTAGGTCTTCATGACCGTGTTTATGCTTCATCGCTGCTTTAATACCTAAAAACGTACCTAATGCAGTAAACGGCGATGGATTTCCACTTTTACCTTCTAATCCTAGAACGTAATTCGTTTCTTTATGCATTACCATTACATCGCCAGTAGTGATGTTTACGTCCTCAGCAGAGTAATAAGAACCACCAAGTCGTTCTAAATGGCGACCAAATGCGCGGAATAACGCTTCAGATTTAATGGTTTTTGCATCACCAATAATGACTGATTTACCACCACCAAATGGCAAACGTGCCACAGCGTTCTTGTAGGTCATGCCTTTAGATAAGCGTAATACGTCTGTTACCGCATCCTCATCAGATGCGTAGTTCCATAGACGACAACCGCCTACTGCTGGACCTAAAGCCGTGCTATGAACTGCAATGATCGCTTTTAAACCTGATTTTTCATCTGAGCAAAAAACTACTTGCTCATGGTTATCGAATTCAACTTGGTTAAATACAGCCACTTTCTTGTTCTCCGAAATGTAATACCCTGAGGGTCGCGCTGAAATTCCGATGACTCTAACATTAACTGTTCGCTCTCGCCACAATACGAGATGATAAATCCCCTCAAAAAAGAAAAATGAAATAACCTATTCAAAATAAAACTTCATCAAGGTTTTTTGAGACTTATCAATCGCGAAGTTCTAGGAATTTTAACTAAGAAATTTAGGGAAAAGGTATGACTTGTTTACGTTTACGTAAACTAACACTCGTATGTAATCAAATTTGTACAAAAAACGCGGCAATTTGCCGCGTTTATATTCTTATCGTTTCGATTAACTTAATTTCTTATCAAGCTCTTCGATTTTCGCTTTCCAAATCGCAGGACCTTGCGTATGAGCGTTTTCACCTCGGCTGTCAACCGCAACCGTAACCGGCATATCTTCTACTTCAAATTCGTAGATCGCTTCCATACCTAAATCTTCAAAGGCAACAACACGTGCTTTCTTAATTGCTTTAGCAACTAAGTAAGCAGCACCGCCAACGGCCATTAAGTAGACTGATTTATGCTCGCGAATTGAATCAACTGTTGCTGGTCCACGCTCCGCTTTACCGATCATTCCAATGAGACCCGTTTCAGTTAACATCATATCAGTAAACTTATCCATTCGAGTTGACGTGGTTGGGCCTGCAGGACCAACCACTTCTTTCCCTACTGCATCTACAGGACCTACGTAGTAAATGAATTTGTTTGCAAAATCGACACCTTTTGGCAAACCTTCACCAGATTTTAGCATTTCTTGAATGCGTTTATGTGCGGCGTCACGACCCGTTAAAATCTTGCCGGAAAGAAGCACTGTCTCACCCATTTTCCATTCTTGAATATCGTCTTTAGTTAACGAATCCAAGTTAACACGACGAGTATCTTCACCCACTTCCCAAGTCACTTCTGGCCAGTCTTCTAGTTTTGGCGCTTCAAGATTAGCGGGACCAGAGCCATCTAGCGTAAAGTGCACGTGGCGTGTTGCCGCACAGTTAGGGATCATCACCACTGGCTTTGATGCCGCGTGCGTTGGCGCCGTTTTAATTTTCACATCCACAACGGTTGTTAAGCCACCAAGACCTTGCGCACCAATACCGAGCTTGTTCGCGCGCTCAAAAATGTCTAAACGTAATTTTTCTTCTGCCGTCTCTGCGCCACGCTCCATCAATTCATGAATATCAACAGGATCCATTAGCGACTCTTTTGCGAGTACTGCAGCTTTTTCAGCCGTGCCGCCAATACCGATACCTAGCATACCCGGTGGACACCAACCTGCTCCCATTAACGGTAAGGTTTTTTCGACCCATTCAGCGACATCGTCAGAAGGATTTAACATCACCATTTTGGTTTTGTTTTCTGAACCACCGCCTTTTGCAGCGATCATGACTTCAACTTCAGCACCAGGTACCATATCGATGTGTACTACCGAAGGCGTATTGTCTTTTGTGTTTTTACGACTCCCTGCGGGATCGGCAACAATGGATGCACGCAATGGATTGTCTGGATTCATATAAGCACGGCGCGTACCTTCATCCACCATTTGTTGTACGGTTAAGTCGGTCTTATCCCACTTAACCTCCATACCAATTTTCACGAAACACGTAACGATACCTGTATCTTGGCAAAGTGGGCGACGACCTTCTGCAGACATGCGAGAGTTAATTAAAATCTGCGCAATTGCATCTTTAGCTGCTTTGCTTTGCTCTTTGTTGTAGGCTTTCTCTAACGCTTGAACAAAGTCCAGCGGATGATAATAAGAAATGTATTGCAACGCATCTTCGATGCTATCAATAAAATCTTGCTGACGAATAACGCTCATATCGCTTCCTTAATAGCTGCCATTACTTCGATTCATCGACAGTAATAGCGCAAGTTAAACTTCCAAAAATGCTCTCTATATCGCAAACGCGACAGTCACTTTGGTAAACGGTATAATTATGATAACCTCCCCGCCCGTTTCGGGCTAGTTTTCAGGTTGAACTAAATGATAAATGAGCAAATTGAGTGTTTCCCATTAGACATTGCGCTATCTACGGAAGCTTGTTTTGATGCATTTGCCTCAACGCAATATGCGATGTTATTAGATTCAGCAAACTCAGAACACGAAAATGGGCGATACGATATAATCGTCGCGTGGCCAAAACGCCATCTTGAAGCTAGAAATGGAGAATATTTATTCGATGGCAAAGCAGTTAGCTGTGCACAAACTGTCATGAATGAACAACTCGCTGCCCTATCAACTAAAAACCCCTTCGATGTTCCATTTTGCGGCGGTTGGGTCGGCTATTTTAGCTACGATCTAGGACGCTATCTTGAAACGATGCCAAGCAAGGCAGTTAAAGACATCGATTTGCCAGAACTCTTCGCTGGACTCTACGTTGATGCGTTGATCTTTGATAAACAGCAACAAAAATGGTTCTACGTTTGCCAGCCAAATTTCAATCGTTTGGATTTGTTTTTAGCCCAAATAGCTAAAACACAACATTACGCAACATTTGCACTGCAATCCCAATGGCGCTCAAATCTAAGTGAAACCGACTACTCAGATCGCTTTTTGCGCATACATGAATACTTAAAGAGTGGTGATTGTTATCAAATCAATTTAGCACAACGTTTTTCAGCAGACTTCGAAGGGTCACCTTGGCTCGCCTATAAGAAGCTGCGGATCGCGAATCGGGCGCCTTTTTCGGCTTATATAAATCACCCTGATGGTGCAATTTTATCAGTCTCACCTGAGCGGTTCATCAAGGTGACAAACAAGCAAGTCGAAACTAAACCAATAAAAGGTACTTTGCCAAGAGGCAAGAACGAAGCAGAAGATACACGCTTAGCGCAAAAATTGAAAAATTCATCCAAAGATCAAGCCGAAAACGTGATGATCGTTGATCTGCTGCGCAACGATCTTGGTAAAGTTGCTAAACCAGGATCCGTTCAAGTTCCTAAACTCTTCGACATTGAATCTTTTCCTGCTGTACACCACTTAGTCAGTACGGTAACTTCTTTACTTGCAGATGATAAAACACCGCTTGACCAGCTTTTTGCAGCCTTTCCTGGTGGATCCATTACTGGTGCACCCAAAATACGAGCAATGGAAATCATCGAAGAACTTGAACCACATCGTCGCAGTATTTATTGTGGTTCAATCGGTTATGTAAGTGCTTGTGGTAAAATGGATACCTCTATCACCATTCGTACTTTAGTCGCTCAAAAAAACACGTTATATTGCTGGGCAGGAGGTGGTATTGTGATGGACTCTAATTGCCAAATGGAATATCAAGAGACGTTGCACAAAGTGAATAAGATTTTGCCACTTCTTGCGCAATCTGAAAGGCAATAATACCAAGTTTATTTTGAAATATACCCAAACAACGTGAAGATTGGATATAAACGGAGGTTAAAGATTGCAGTACAGTGAGTTTTTAACGCGCTTTCTATTAAAGCAATCAACATCTAAACCAACTAAAGCAGCTGCACATTTGCGACAAAGTGCGGTATTGGTTCCGGTTATCGAGATAAAAAGTGTTACTCATTTCCTACTTTGCAAGCGTCCAACCTACCTAACTCATCATCCAGGTCAAATTTGCTTTCCAGGTGGAAAAGTTGACCCTACAGATCATTCTTTGATACACACTGCGATTAGAGAGTGTCACGAAGAACTGGACATACCAGCTAATAACGTCACCATTTTAGGACAGATGGATCAGATAAAGACTGCGACTGGATTTGCCATAACGCCGATTGTCGCCGCGATAAACTGGCCAGTTTCCCTTCGCCCTAACCCTCAAGAAGTTGAATCTACCTTCTTGTTTTCAATAAATAATTTAAAAAACAAACAAAACTGGCAGCGTATCAACGTGCCAGTGCAAGGCCGAACAATCCCAGTAAACGGACAAATGACCGAACACGGATTGCTGTGGGGCGCAACGGCAAAAATTCTGCATAACTTATTAGATCACATTGAGTAATTCAGCCAACATCTAGTTACAACAGATTGTATACACGTTATGATGTCGGCCCGTTCATAGGCAATGTTGAGTAAATTTTATGATCAGCGCATTCGACATGTTTAGCATTGGCATTGGTCCATCGTCGTCACACACTGTAGGACCCATGCGTGCATCTCGATTGTTTGTGAAAGATCTTCAAGTAAATGGTCTTTTTGACAAAATCACCTCGGTCAAAGTGGAACTGTTCGGTTCACTAGGTCAAACAGGCATCGGCCATGGTTCAGGCAAAGCGGTTATTCTAGGTTTAGCAGGTTTCGACCCTGAGTCTATTGATGCCGATGCTGTGCCCGATATTTTAACTAAAATCGAAAACGAACAAATTATCTACCTAGATCAGACTAAAGCGGTTGATTTTCCAAAGCAAGGCGCCATCGTTTTCCATCGCCGTAAAACGCTTCCTAAGCATTCTAATGCAATGGAATTACAAGCATTTGTAGGACAAGATATCGTCCACCGCCAAATCTACTATTCTATCGGTGGTGGTTTTATTGTTCGCGATCAAGATTTCGAACAAGAAAAACAAATCGCGTTAGAGATCCGCACAGAAAATCCAGCACCTTATCCTTTTAATAATGCTGCCGAGTTACTGGCCTTGTGCAAAGAGTCAGGTTTGAGTGTCTCATCGCTAATGATGGCGAATGAAAAAACACTCAAAACAGAAAATCAAATAAAAGATGAGTTGTTTAATATTTGGCAAGTGATGAAAGCGTGTATAGAACGCGGCATTCGCACAGAAGGCATTTTACCAGGTGGCTTAAAAGTAAAACGTCGCGCCCCAAGCCTTTACTTAAAGCTAAATGTTGAGAATTCCAACGATCCATTAAGAGCAATGGACTGGGTTGATCTATTTGCTTTAGCGGTCAATGAAGAAAATGCCGCTGGCGGACGCGTTGTTACGGCACCAACAAACGGTGCTGCAGGTATCCTACCGGCCGTTCTGATGTATTATCATACCTTTATAAAAGAAGTGGACCGAGAAATCGCAACACGTTACTTACTAACGGCTGCTGCTATCGGCATTCTCTACAAAAAGAATGCGTCTATTTCTGGCGCAGAAGTAGGTTGCCAAGGTGAAGTCGGCGTTGCATGCTCAATGGCGGCAGGCGCACTGACGGAAATTATGGGTGGTAATGTTGTACAAGTTGAAAATGCCGCCGAGATTGGTATGGAACATAACTTAGGTTTAACGTGCGATCCGGTCGGTGGATTGGTGCAAGTACCTTGTATTGAACGCAATGCAATGGGTGCTATTAAAGCGATTAATGCCTCTCGGTTAGCACTGCGCGGCAGTGGTGAGCAAAAAGTCTCTCTCGATAAGGTGATCAAAACCATGCTCGATACTGGCAATGATATGAAAACCAAATACAAAGAAACGGCTCGCGGTGGTCTTGCTGTTAATATTATCGAGTGTTAAATATTTTCTACCCAAACAACTTAACGATTGGGTAGACAACTAAAAAAGCCAACGTCTGTTGGCTTTTTTATTTTTATTTACAAGTAATTACCTGCTTGGAAGTTCTACGTTTTTGAAGAGTTCATCGATGTCTTCTTGGCTTCTAAGCAGACTCGCACGTTCAACCACATCTTTCGTTAAATGAGGAGCAAAGCGCTCGATAAAGTCATACATATAGCCGCGTAAGAAACTGCCCTTTCTAAATCCGATTTTCGTTGTGCTGGCTTCAAATAAATGACTTGCATCTATACACACTAAATCACTGTCTTGTGTTTTATCTACAGCCATTGTTGCTAAGACTCCGACACCTAAACCTAGTCGAACATACGTTTTTATGACATCTGCATCGGTTGCAGTAAACACAATATGAGGCTCTAGACCGTGAGCCCCGAACGCTTTATCGAGTTCCGAACGTCCCGTAAAGCCAAAAACATAGGTAATCAAAGGAAAAGCCGCAACATCAGGTACCGTTAGGTTCTTTCCTTTTTTCGCCAATGGGTGATCTTTTGTCACAACAATACTGCGGTTCCAGTGATAACAAGGCAACATAATAAGATCGCTGTATAAATGTAATGCTTCCGTCGCGATAGCGAAATCAGCATCGCCTCTGGCTGCTGCATCTGAAATCTGCTGTGGCGTGCCTTGGTGCATATGGAGTGATACTTTGGGGTATTTATTCATAAACCCTTTGATCACGGTTGGCAACGCATAACGTGCCTGAGTGTGCGTAGTTGCAATGTTAAGTTTACCTTGATCTGGTAACGTGTGTTCATTTGCTACCGCTTTGATACTCTCCACTTTTGATAAAATTTGTCGAGCAATATGAATGACTTCATTACCCGCTGGAGTTACATGAGTTAAATGCTTACCACTTCGACCAAAAATTTGCACACCGAGTTCATCTTCTAACATACGAACTTGCTTTGAAATACCTGGTTGTGATGTGTATAGGCTTTCTGCCGTTGCAGAGACGTTGAGATTGTGGTTCAATACTTCAACTATATATTTAAGTTGTTGTAATTTCATAATTTATAGTCTTTTTATTATTGCTATTGCCGAGGCAGCAGACAAAGAAGCAGAACACCCAACATTTTGGTAATTCTCGCCAATATGACAGCGGCATTTGTTTGCACCATAGGTATAAGGCTAGCACAATTCCAAACGAACAGATAGCCACTACTTCCTTCATTTAGCACTAATAATAATCTATCGACTATACTGGTTATGAATGAAATTGTTCGTTATTTTTAAGCTTACATCTTAATTGTGTCCACAAACGCATTTATTCATGTAAGATGAGCAAAGATAACTGAGTTGTTAACTAAGAGATTCAAGTATGATTGTTACGGTCATTATTATGCTGATTGTTGCACTCATTGTGATTGCTGTGTGGGTAAGTGCCGTTCAGCAACACAAAGAGAAACAAGACGCTGAGCGTCGTAAAGAACTCGCCAAACAAAAAAAAATAATCGAAGAGTCTGAAGACGTTATATTGAATTCGTGTAACATTCCAATGTCGGATGCGATTATACGCATCATTCAGCGACGTGTTCACGATGCGTTAGCTGCAATGGTTGAACTCTCGCCAACGTCAAAAGAACTTAAAAACCGGTTACACGAGTCTAAAGAACGTATTAATAATACCGTTGAAACACCACCTGAAGCAGAGCGACTTGTGATGCCTGACAATGACAAACAAATCATTGCCCTGGTACAAGGTATTAAAAGATTGCGTCAAGTGCTTCGCTCTGAGCATTCAAAAGGTAAAATTGACACGCAGATATTTGTAGTTGAAGATAGACGCCTTGAAAAGCTCCAACTGAAAATAAACGTTGAATCGCAAATAAAGCGTGGACGTTCAGCTCGGGCAGCAAATATGGTTGGGTCTGCAAGACAATATTTCGAAAAAGCGTATGCAACGATCAGTGCCGTCACTTACACCGATGAGTACGTCACAGAAAAGCGTATGGAACTTGAAAAATACCTCGAAGAAATCAGTACCGAATTGAAAGCGTCTAACGCATCAGCCGTAAAGAAAAAAGCAGAAAAAGAAAAAGACGACTTGGACGTTTTGTTCGCACCTAAGAAAAAATGGTAACAGCCATTTAAGTTAGGGGCCACGCCCCTAACTAGGCTTCACATCACATCGTCAATGCAAACTTAATAACAAAAAGCACAGACAAGATCCAAACACTTAAACTCACTTCGTGACTACGATGGCAAAGCACTTTAACCGCGGTGTAGGCAATAAAGCCCAAGGCAATACCGTGAGCAATCGAAAACGTTAACGGCGTCATCAATAAAACCACACTTACCGGAATCGCATCGGTCACATCATCCCAATTAACAAACTTAAGGTTTTGCAGCATAAGCACAGCAACGTATAAGATTGCTCCTGCTGTCGCATAAGCAGGCACCATGTAAGCCACTGGCGCAAAAAACATCATTCCCAAAAAGCAAAATCCGACAGTAACTGCTGTTAGCCCTGTTTTTCCACCTACGGACACACCTGCAACAGATTCGATATAGGATGTGGTAGTCGACGTACCCAATAATGCCCCTGCCATTGTGGCACTGCTGTCAGCGGAAAGCGCTTTGCCAAGCCTTGGCATATGCCCTTTACTATCAGCGATACCCGCTTTTTGCGAAACGGCAACTAATGTGCCTGAGGTATCGAACAAATCAACGAACAAAAACGCAAAAACCACACTTAGCATGGATAATTCAAGTGCTGAAGCAACGTCTAATTGCATCAATGTTGGTGCGAGTGAAGGCGGAATTGCAATAACTCCTTGAAAATCTACAAGATTAAATAAAAAAGCGACAGCAGTAACGAGAGAAATGCTAATTAACACGCCACTTTTTATATCTCGAAACATCAAACTAGCAATGACAAAAAAACTTAAAATTGCTAACAATGGGCCAGGTTGTGTTAAATCACCAAGTTGCACCAAAGTGGCAGGACTTGACACGATTATGCCTGCATTTTTTAACGCTATTAACGCCAAAAAAGCGCCAATTCCAGTAGCAATTGCCTGTTTTAAAACCAAAGGAATGGCTTGGATGACCCATTCTCGAACTTTAAACAAACTGAGCAACAAGAACATACAACCAGACACAAATACGGCGCCTAACGCAGCTTGCCACGTGTAGCCCATACCCAAGACAACACCATAGGTGAAAAAGGCGTTAAGACCCATGCCAGGCGCAAGCGCAATCGGGTAATTTGCCCAAAATCCCATGATGAAACAGCCTATTGCTGCAGCTAAACACGTTGCTACAAAGGCTGCGCCATGATCCATACCCGCTTCCGCTAACATGGCTGGATTTACAAATACAATGTAAACCATTGTAATGAATGTTGTTAGCCCTGCTATACATTCCCTTTTAACGCTAGAGCCCTGCGCTTTTATTGCAAACAAGCGTTCTAACATAGAACAATCCTAAAAAGACAAATCAAGTGATTGGATTTTAACACGAATTGCAATTTTAACAGGACAAATTCCTTAGATATCGACTAAACTAGAGAGATTACGATCGATGAAGTTTCACTATGCACAACAATCCTTTTGAAAGTAGCAATAGCGCAGATTTAGAACAACAACTAAATAACGTGTTGGCGTTTGTGATTGGAGAAGCGCAACCAGAGCCCAGCCCTTCTTCAATTGAAGAACAATCTTCACTACACAAAGGCTTATATTATTTGCAACAAAAACAATTTCCTTCTGCCGCTCGTTGGTTACGCCATGCCGCTATGAATGGTGATAACAAAGCTCAGTTTTACATGGGATTGTTATTTGCGAAAGGACAAGGCGTACCTCAAAGTGTCTACCACGCTGTTGCATGGTTAAGCCTAGCAAAAAGCCAGGGATATTCCGCTGCGACCGTCGTTTTAGAAGACCTAAAACCCTACATTGCCACTCGCCGATATAAAGACGCCGAATGCTACGCAGCATCACTGTATGAACAAATTCATCAATTGCACTTTGTCAGCAATTTAAAAAACAGCCCTGAATAAATTGCTTTTATAACAAGTGATTAGATAAAAAAACCAAAAGAATTGATTAAAAAATGTAAAATTCTGCTTGCACTGATAAACTGTATAAACTACTGTATATACATACTGTATAGATAACCAGTGAGTAGAACATGCTTCAACCTATTTCTGTTACAAACGTAAAAAGTTACCGCGACGAAAACACAGCAAATGTGCAGCTCATTTACACCTCCGATGAAATCTCAGCCGGTTTAGAGCTATTAAAAGTACTCCATAGTTGTAACCAAAAACACGGTTGGACATTGCTTATCGCTCCGGATAACGTACCGAATAAAGCGATGTTGCAATCTTGTTCAATTGATTCAAGTAAATTATTGGTGATCCGTCAAAAACATCTGGTAAACTTACCTTATGTTTTAAACTCTGCTCTCAAAAATGGCAACTTTGCAGCTGTTATTACTTGGACGGACATCCTGGATGAAAAACAGCTCGCTGACTTAGAAATGGTAGCGGAGCAAACGGCAACGTTGTACTGTTTTTCTAAAGGCAGTAAAAGCATTGCAAATCTTGAGCAGGCACCTCTTATACTCTGTTAATATGAACTGTTATTGCTGCTCTACTTTACCTTACAGTCAATGTTGTGAGCCCTTGCACAGTGGGCTTGCTTTACCAAAATCTGCTGAAGCGTTGATGCGTTCTCGTTACTGTGCATATGTGTTAAAAAATGCAGAATATATTTTGGATACCTATTCGAAATTGGAGCAAGCTCATCACTCAGTTGAGGACATCTCCGCATTTGCAGACAGTTGCAAGTTTTTGCGCCTTGAGATCGTTGACTCATCACACAATGTTGTTGAATTTAAAGCATTCTATTGTGTTGGTCATACTGTTGGGATACTGCATGAACGTTCAAATTTCGAATTAGAAGGTGAACGTTGGAAATACAAAGATGGGGAATTATTTTCGCATCCTGAAATGAAGTTATCTAGAAATGATCCCTGCCCATGTAAAAGTGGAAAGAAATTTAAACAATGCCATTTAAAATCATGAACTAACCAACAATGACCATGCAATTAAGCCACTGAACTGAGTATTGACTCATGAGCTTTAGAAGCTAGGTCATCGTAAAATGCTGCCGCATTCATTTGTACCTTGTTTACTTTTGCTGTTTGCTGTTGAATTTTTCTTCTCACTGCGAGTTCGCAGTTATCTTTCACTTCAAAAGGGATGTGTTTTTTATCATTGCGAACAGCAAAAGGCTCTGGCATCAAACATTCTTTCAAACGCATCGCCGTCATACCAAAAGATTGAACGATAAAAGCGTCTTCTTCGGCTAATAGAAGATCAAATGTTTCTGGCGCTAGCGGTTTCTGTGGACCTATTTGCAACAACCTCTTTAAAGCTTGTTCTGATTTATCTTTCTCTTCTGTCGTTGATTGAGGTAGATGAAACTGACTAAAGTCTAAAGCATCTTGCGACAGCATAGACAACATCATTGCAAAATCACCTCGACGACCTTGTTGGACACTTTGGTTTAGTTGCGTATTAAGTTGGGCTTCGCCGAGCAATATCCGTTCAATCTGCATAGTTAGTAATCATTTATTTCAACAACATAGTATTTATCGGCTTTTTTTAAGTTTTCTTTAGTTTTTTTCTTTACTTAAAAATAGAGTTTGATATTATGGCGCCCGTTGCTGAGGAGGGGTTCCCGAGCGGCCAAAGGGATCAGACTGTAAATCTGACGGCACTGCCTTCGATGGTTCGAATCCGTCCCCCTCCACCACTTTTTCAGCACATCCAGTGTGGAGGAGTTCCCGAGCGGCCAAAGGGATCAGACTGTAAATCTGACGGCACTGCCTTCGATGGTTCGAATCCGTCCTCCTCCACCACCCCTTCTTTGCTAGGTCCGTTGCTACTCAGTAATCTAAAACTAAATACACTCTACTCAGTCTTGGTTTTTCAATTACTTGATCTCTAGAAAATTGTTATCAATTGGCAAGTTGCCCTTACACTTCTTTTTAACGCCATTCTCTAAAACGCAATTCTTTTGGCCCAGCCTTTTAGTTCATGTCGAGCAAGCTTGTGCTCTGGGTAATGCAGTGCAACTAGACGCCAAAATGCAGCACTGTGATTGAGATGAGTTCGATGGGCGAGCTCATGAACTATCACATAATCCAGCAAGTGCATTGGAAAACAAGCCAATAGCGAATTAAATGTTAATCTTCCCTTTCTATCACAGCTTCCCCATCGTGATTTATAGCGTCGAATTTTGACCGACTCTACTGTCATGTTCATTTCTTGTAACCAATAATTTAACCGTAAAGCTAAGCGTTCCTGAAGTGACTCGATAAGATAGCGGTCAATAATTTCTGAAATGCGAGCCTCATGCTCTTTAGCAATCGAAAAAGTTTGCGAAGTTTCGCAGGCTTTTGTCGTATTTTCTTGCTTACATAGCGCTAACTTATAAGGTTTTCCCCAAAGCCAAACCTGTTCTAACTGCTTTTCGATATCTAATTCGAGATCTTTTGTTTGCTCGACTTTCTCATGGACCCAGCCACTTTTGGATGCTAGCCACTGCTCTAATGATGCTCGATCAACACCATAAGGGGCGTATACTTTTACTTGTCCTCGGTGAACACGGATAGACACCGTCTTTCGGCGTTTGCTCAGCCTCAGCTGGTACTCAAAATCCATATTTACTCCAAAAAAAACAGACTCGCTATTCTACCTTATAAAAATACTGCTAACCTTATAAGAGAATAAAATTAATAGGTTGCCAATTATGGAAAATAAACCACTGTGTCGATACGTCTCTCCAGAGGGCCATACCTGCTCGGAAATTGATATGGGGTCTGGTTTTTGTTTTTGGCATGACAACAAGTTCGATAAAAGTGGCTTAGAATTAACGCATAAGCTAGAGCGTTACGCTAAACGAGGAGGTTTGTTACAAGGTTTAGAATTGAAACGGGCAAATCTTGAAGGTTTAAATTTAATAAATATCGATAGTAATGAAGGGTATGACCTCTCGTATAGTAACTTTTATCGAGCGAACCTGCGCGGTGCGCATTTATTCAACAACACCATTCGACATGCTTCGCTTATGAAAGCCGATTTACGTGAAGCCAATCTGCATTGCTCCGATTTACGAGAGACAAATTTACTTGGCATAAAACTCGATAGCACGCGTATTGATAATATCGAGTTAGGAGATGCATTACTCCAAGAAGGCCAAGGAAAACTCGCTAAATCCCAAGGAAATGATGAAGAGGCATTGGACCTATACCAACAATCTGAAGAGATATACCGGATTTTACGCAAAGGAGCTGAACAACAAGGACTCTTTGAAATGGCTGGAAATTACCTCTATCGAGAGTTACAAATGCGCCATGAGCGTTACCCTATTTGGTCAAAAAAATGGTTTTTCTCAAGTTTTAGTGATTTTTTCTGCGGCTATGGGGAAAAGCCTGAAAATGTGATCCGATTTAGCCTCGGAATGATTTTTTTATGTGCAATTGGTTACTTCTTTTTGGGTGTCAATTTTCAAGACCAAATTATCGCTTTCAATTTTAACAACAGTTGGCAACAAAACCTGAGTGCTTTACTTAATAGCTTTTACTTCAGTGTCGTCACGTTCACTACATTAGGGTATGGTGATATTACCCCTGTCGGCATATCAAGGTTAATTGCAGCCGTTGAAGCTTTCACAGGAAGTTTTACATTAGCCTTGTTCGTCGTGGTTTTTGTAAAACGCATGACACGCTAAGCATAGCTTTTTTATTTATCACCTGTTGAGTTGATACCCAGTTATACTAATGACACCTCAACATCATTGTTCTGCGTAACTCTAGGAGATTCGGTATATACCGACAATCAACCTGTAAAACTGCCTTTTACAGCGTCACCTTGTTTCCACTGCATTTTTACGCTCATTTGAAAGGTGACGACATTCTATTATTTGCATACCCGCTTTATTGTTCACCTATTTCACGACCTAACTCTTTCAAAAATTCATGCATATACTGAGTGCGTCTAGTGGCTTCTTCTTTTGCCGCATTAGTATGCATCGTCTCTTTAATTTTGAGTAACTTAATAAAAAAGTGGTCAAGTGTGTAACGTTTGTCGTCTGGTTCTCTACTTTGGCAAAAAGGGTCCGTTGCATGATATAGGTGTCGAGCAATCGCTCCACCAACTTTCATACATCGGCTTACACCGATAGCACCTAATGCGTCCATCCTATCTGCATCTTGGACAATTTTTGCCTCAAGTGTTTTTGGTTCAACATTAGCGCTAAAACTATGAGCAACAATAGCATGATGTATTTCGCCCAATTTTGAATCACTATAATTAAATGTGGCTAAAAATTTCACTGCTTTATCTGCGGCAAGTGTTGAGGCAATAGCACGATCAGGGTGATTCTTTGGCACCGCGACACAATCGTGTAGCCAAGCTGCAGGGATCACTACACTCATATCTGCGTTTTCAAGTTTAGCAAGGCGTTTTGCCGTATTTACAACACGCTGGATATGGGTAATATCATGCGCGGTGTCTGCGATGGTAGTGCCCAAAATAAATTCTTTACAAGCTTGCTCGATGAGTTCCATCCCTTCCCTAATCTTTTGTATTTACAAACCCTATTACCGTAGCGTATTGAAAACCAGAAGTGAACCGCTAAATAGCAAGATACATGACGAAACGCGATAAGATATTTGTATGTTCATCTAACCTTAACTACAATGCGTGCAATTTTAGTCTATAGGTATTGCCATGTCTTACTCAATTTACTTAGAATCAGGACGAGAAAAGTCTTTAAAGCGTAAACATCCGTGGGTGTTTTCTAAAGCGATCAAAAAAGTAAAAGGCAAACCTGGTATTGGGGATATCGTAGAGATTTACTCCAATGACGGCCAGTACCTCGCCACGGCGTCATATAGTCCTGAATCTCAGATCCGCGCGAGAATTTGGACCTACGATCAAAATGAGCAAATTAATACTGATTTTTTTGAGAAAAAGTTACGACAAGCCCTACATGCTCGTGACTATGTAATTGAAGAAGGTCAATTAAGCGGCTTTCGGTTATGTGCCGCAGAATCGGATGGCCTACCAGGGATCACCATTGATAAATTCCAAAACGTACTTGTATGCCAACTATTAAGCGCAGGTGCTGAGCGTTTCAAAGCCAATATTGTCGAAGCTTTACGTCGGATCTTTCCTGAGTGTGTGGTCTATGAACGTTCAGATGTAGATGTAAGAAAAAAGGAAGGTTTAGACAAAGTCACCGGTAGCCTTCACGGTAACTTACCTACCGAGCCCGTCATTATTCAAGAAAACGGTCTTAACATCGAAGTCGACATCGTCGCCGGGCATAAAACCGGTTTTTACCTTGATCAACGCGATAGTCGAGCTGCATTAGAGCGCTTTTCTAAAAACAAAGACGTCTTAAACTGTTTTTGTTATACCGGTACGTTCTCACTGTATGCACTGCGTGGTGGTTGCAATAAAGTGATCAATGTTGATGTATCAGAACCAGCTTTGGAACTCGCAAAGCGTAACGTTGAACACAATAAGCTCGATCTAACGAAAGTCGAATTTGTCAAACAGGATGTGTTTAAACTACTTCGTCAATATCGAGAAGAAGGTCGTTTATTTGATACTATCGTCATGGATCCTCCTAAGTTTGCTGAAAGCAAAGCTCAACTTACTGGAGCCTGTCGTGGATATAAAGACATTAATATGGTAGCAATGCAAATTCTTAAACCCGGAGGCACGTTACTTACTTTCTCATGCTCGGGGTTAATGGACCAAAACTTATTTCAAAAAGTCGTCGCTGATGCCGCATTAGATGCCGGGCGAGAACTATTAATTATGGAACGCCTGAATCAAGCTCCTGATCACCCGATTGCAGGGAATTATCCTGAAGGTTTTTACCTTAAAGGCTTAATTTGTCGAGTATTTTAAGAATCTTAGTTTCAAAATTAAAAAGGAGCATTTGCTCCTTTTTAATTAAATTCAGTAATTTCAACACCAACAATGTATTCTTCATCACTTTCTTGCGCCACTCTTAATACTTTTGCATGCACATTAAGAGGTAAGACTGTACCGCCAGAAGATTCAATGTGAACCTCTACCACGGCGTCCACTTCAATGGGTTCTTCGACCACCAGTGACATGCCTGTCGCGCTTAAGTCCTGACAATGTGCTGTGAGTTTATGGCCCGTTTCAAGCACGGTTATCGTCGCTTGCGTATTGATGTTCATGCGCATGAACCGTCGTTTGTCTTCGTGTAGCATGGCTCACTCCTATACGACTTTTTTAATTTTTTCTAATAAAGATTGCATTGAAAAAGGCTTAACCACATACGCATCACAACCCGCCTCAAAACCAGCTCGCTGTTCTTGTTCTGTTTCGAGTCCTGACACCATAACGACCGGAATGTCTTTTGTTTCAGGGGTGTTTTTCAGCATACGGCACGTATCATAACCATCTAGGCCCGGCATGCAAACGTCAAGCAAGATGGCATCGGGAGGGTTTGCTATTGCACTAGACAAACAGCTTTTCCCCGAATTTGCATAACTCAGCACAAATCCATCAGACAAAGCCGCTGACAGCATTTCAAAATTAAAATACTCATCATCAACAACTAAAATATGAGGCACTTTACGTGTTGCGTTTTGCACAGGCATCGCGGTAGCCATTTCCTTTTCCAATCCCAATTTCGTCCTCTCCTACTAAGTTATCGTGCTTTGCTCAAAAAGCAAGCACATTTTCCTTTTTTATCCGTTTTTGCCAAATGGTAAGATTACCGATTATTTTTCCTACATTTCAGCCTCTTTAATCGCATTTAAAATACGTTTTGCCGAAATCGGATAGGCCGTACCAAGTGTTTGCGCAAACAGCGAAACTCTGAGTTCTTCTTGCATCCAAAAAATATCATCAATCACTTTTGGAAATGGCATGCCTGATGGTACTTTTGCTTTTAATGTAGCAAATGCGTCGGCGACCTTATCAAGTTCAAGAGTGCATAGCCTATCTCGATTCGGATCAATTGGTAATTTTTCAAGACGTTTTTCTATCGCTTTAAAATAACGCAACAGGTCCGTTATTTTTTGTGCACCATGATGACTTACAAACCCTTTAAAAATGAGACGTTCAAGTTGTGATTTTATATCACCATGAGCGGTGATCATCGTTAAATCGACTTTACCTTTCATACGTTTATTAATTTGGTGAGCAATACTCAACACCTGTTCAACGTTCATCGCGATTTTAACCACCGTATCACCTAGCTCACCTCGAATATGCTCTTTCGCTTTCACAAAAGCTTGTTCGTCGCGGATCTCTCCCAATTCACAGAGCAAACTATCTACTCCGGCTGAAATACAATCATCAATTAAGTCATTGATTTTGCCGAAGGGATTAAAGTACAACCCGAGTTTAGCTTTATTAGGCAGATGCTGTTGCAGGTATTTTATTGGCGATGGAATATTCAGTAGTATTAGACGGCGCAGCCCCTGCTGATGAGCGATTTTCGCTTTATCAGGGTGATCAAACAACTCTATTGCCGCGGAGTCTTTTTTATCGACTAATGCTACAAACGCTTTAACTTCATAGTTGCCCTGTTTTTGAGTATATTGCTGTGGTAAATCGGCAAAAGTCCAGTCAATTAAACCTTGTTGCTCAATACCAGGCTTTGCGACAGCAGATAATGTATCGCTGACTTTGTTCTGAAGTTTTGCTTTTAACACACTTAAATCCGTCCCGTGTGCAATGATATTGCCTTTATCGTCAATGATCTGGAATTGGAATTTTAAATGCGTATCCAACGTTGAAATATCCCACGCTTCTGCTGGTACGCTGACTCCCGTCATCCGATGCAATCGTTGCGATACAGAGTCAATCAATTTACCGTGCATTGGTGTTATGGATGCTAGTACCGCATCGGCATAATTTGGTGCTGGCACGAAATTACGTCGCAGCGATTTGGGTAAGCTTTTAATTAACCCGCAAATAAGTTCATGTCTTAGCGCTGGAATATGCCAATCAAAACCAACCTCTTCAACTTGGTTTAATAATGCAATTGGGATAGTAACCGCCACACCATCAAGAGCTTTTCCCGGTTCAAAATGGTAACTCAATGGTAAGAGCAAGTTGTTTTGCTGCCAAACATCAGGATAGTGAGCCGCAGTAATGCCATCAGCCTCATGTTGCATTAGCATGGCTTTGTCCATTAACAAGATATCAGCTTGCTGTTGACGCGCATTTTTATACCATTTCACGAAACCTGCACGAGTATTCACGTCTTTAGGAATACGCTCATCGTAAAAGGCAAACAACGTTTCTTCATCTACCAGAATGTCACGACGTCTTGCTTTATTTTCAAGGCAGTGAATTTCATCTATCAATGCTTGATTATGTTGTAAAAAGCCTTCAGACGCCCCCAAATCTTGGTTTACTAGCGCTTCGCGGATGAACAACTCTCGACTCAATACAACATCGATTTGACTGTAGATTGTGCGCTTTTTGGCTACAAGAATAAGCCCAAATAAAGTTTGTTGCTCAAATGCCACCACGGCACCTGGCTTTTTCTCCCAGTGCGGCTCGCTGTAACTTTTTTTCACCAAATGTTGCGCGAGAGGTACAATCCATTCGACATTAATTCGCGCATTAATCCGCCCATATAACTTACTTGTTTCCACCAATTCAGCAGACATTACCCATTTAGGCGATTTTTTAAACAGGCTAGACCCTGGGAAGATATGAAATTGACTATTACGAGTTCCTTTGTAATTCTGTTTATCGTCTTTGAAGCCAACCTGGGTTAGAAGCCCTGTCAGAAGCGATTGATGAATACGTTCATAGTCACCAACTTGCTCACTGATTTTAAACCCCATTTCCTCACAAATAATGGTTAACTGATAAACAATATCTTGCCACTCTCGTACACGCATGTAAGCAAGAAAGTCCTGCTTACACATTTTACGAAATTGATTGTGGCTAAGCTCGCTTTGCTGTTTCTCGATAAAGATCCATAAGTTTAAAAACGCGATAAAATCAGAATCCGGGTCATCGAATCGAGCGTGCTTTTCTGAAGCTGCTTGCGTCTTATCTTGAGGTCGTTCACGTGGGTCTTGAATCGAAAGCGCAGCCACAATGATAATAACTTCACGAAGGACGCCCAGTTGTTCTGCGGCCAACACCATTTTTGCAAGCCTTGGATCTATTGGCAGTCGACTCAGGTTACGACCAGTATCCGTTAAAGACACTGCAAATTTACCTTGGCCTGGTTTAATTGCCTGTAACTCTTCAAGCAACAACATACCATCGGTAATATTACGATTATCCGGTGCTTGCACAAATGGGAACTTGGTGAGTTCACCTAGCCCTAGAGATAACATTTGTAAAATAACCGATGCTAAGTTTGTTCTTAATATTTCAGGATCTGTAAATTGTGGACGGCCATTGAAGTCATCCTCGCTATATAAACGAATACACACACCAGCAGCAACACGACCACAACGGCCTTTACGTTGCTCTGCACTTGCTCTTGAAATCGCTTCAATAGGCAAACGCTGTACTTTAGTTCGAAAACTATAACGACTAATGCGCGCCGTGCCGGGATCGATCACATATCGGATCCCTGGTACAGTCAACGACGTTTCAGCCACGTTGGTCGATAACACAATACGTCGTTGGCTATGTGCGGCAAAAATACGGTTTTGCTCAGCGTTCGATAAACGCGCGTACAAAGGCAAAATCTCTACGCCTTTTAGGTTACGCTTGCCCAGTGCTTCTGCAGTATCACGAATTTCACGTTCACCATTCATAAAGATGAGTATGTCACCTTGACCTTCTTGACAGAGCTCATCTACCGCGTCAAATATCCCTTGCATCAACTCATTATCACCATCAGCACTTTCAATATCGATGTCTGTTAAGGGGCGATAACGCACTTCTACAGGAAATGTTCTTCCTGACACTTCAATAATTGGCGCATTGTTAAAATGCTTTGAAAACCGCTCAGGATCTATTGTTGCTGAAGTAATAATCACTTTTAAATCGGGACGTTTTGGTAACAGATTCTTCAAGTAACCTAAAATAAAATCTATGTTAAGGCTGCGCTCGTGCGCTTCATCAATAATAATCGTATCGTATTGCGATAAAAATCGGTCTTGTTGAATTTCAGCCAACAAAATACCATCGGTCATGAGTTTTACGTGGGAGGTATCACTGACGTTATCGCTAAAGCGGATCTTAAATCCCACACTTTGACCAATTTCACATTCGAGTTCTTCTGCAATCCTTGCAGCAACGCTTCGCGCTGCAAGCCGCCTTGGTTGAGTGTGGCCGATAAACCCTTTAACACCGCGACCTAGTTCTAAGCAAATCTTGGGTAATTGAGTGGTTTTTCCTGAGCCAGTCTCCCCTGCCACAATCACCACTTGGTGGTTTGCTATCGCATCTTTAATGTCATCTTTTTTTTGACTGACCGGCAGCGCTTCAGGGTAAGTAATTTTAGGTAAAGCATCGCGACGCTTTTCGCACAGCGCTATACTCTTTTGGATATCCGATTCGATACGCTCAAAAATTGAGGCTCGTTTGCGCTCGTCAGTTACTTTCTGTGCTCCTTGGATACGCTTTCGGAAAAAGAATTGGTCTTTATTGAGACAGTTTGCTACTGCTTTTTTAAGCGAAACGTCAATCACTACTCACCTTTGTGAACAATTAAAATCACGTTATTTTAGCAAACACTTGCTTTGAATCCTATGGAAATCACGTGCAGCGAAACCATTAGGATAGAGGGTTACCAAGCTTGTGGTATAGAGGAGATAAGCATAAAAATGACCTAAAAAAGTACTCTATTAGACTAATGAAGGCGCCTATATACTTAAACAACATTCAGATGCTTGTTTCAGCACTTCATTGTGCTTTTAATACCAGGTGCACTAGCGCAATAAGGTATATATTTAATCCGCTTAATGAAGTGATCTATTTTGAGGCAAGTGAAGCGAGTCAACTACTAGGCTAAATTTTGCTATTTCATTGTTCTAAATAAAAAATTTTTGACGCCGTTCGCGACAGCTTTGGTACCTCAAAATGATCAAACATTACTAAAGATTGTTATTATACGAAACGATGTCCTGCTTCATAGGTGCAATGAAGATGTTTATCAATCGCACGTAATACATTCGCACGACTAATCACCCCCATTAAAATTCCATCATCATCGACAACTGGATAAAGCTTCGGTTTTTCTGATGTCATACGCTCAGCAATTTGTAAAACGCTATCACTGGGTTTAACACAAAGAGGAGCAAGATTCATCACATCACTGACCATGCTATGAGACTCATTTTGATAGGTTGCTTCAAGCATTTTGCGTATGCAATCTTGCTCAGACAAAAAACCCACAACATGACGAGCACTGTCAATCACAGGACCTCCTGATTGGCCACTTTGTAACAACTTCTCAACTGCTTGTTCTATCCGCATTTCACTAGTAAAAGTCACAGGGCGATGATTTAGATAATCTTTTACTTTTATGGATTGCATCGACGTCGCTCCTTTTTGTTGTTTGCTCGCGATTACTCTTAAACTATAGCTAGCAACAAAAAGTTTGCGTATTTTTTACGCTATTCTTCTTTAAAAATCGCCACATAGGTTGGTGAAGTAGACGATTTACTTGCTCGATACATGCCTGGCGTGTTGAATGGCATACTAATATTTCCTTTAGAATCCACAATGATCACGCCGCCTGTACCACCGATTGGTGCTAATACATCATGGATCACTTCATTACCGGCTTTTTCAATTGACTTTCCTTGATACGCGACTCGTGCACAAATATCCGATGCAACACTGTAACGGATGAAATATTCGCCATGCCCAGTAGCAGACACTGCACATGAGCGATTGTCAGCAAATGTTCCTGCGCCAATAATTGGAGAATCACCCACACGTCCAAAACGCTTTGCTGTCATGCCTCCCGTTGACGTACCAGCTGCTAAGTTACCTAATTTATCGAGTGCAACAGCCCCGACCGTGCCCATTTTAAATTCCATGGGTAAAGCAAAATGCGCGGCTTGATAATCCTTTGTATGATTTTTCGCTTTTTCTAATTTTTCTTTGGCTTTTAATAACGCATCGTAGCGAAATGGCGTATCGAAGAGCTTGTTATCAACTAAAGCAACGCCTTGTTGTTTTGCAAATGATTCGGCTCCTTCGCCACTTAACATCACGTGAACGCTGTCTGTCATGACTTTTCTGGCTAAGGTGATCGGGTTTTCAATTCTCTTTACACCCGCTACAGCGCCCGCCTGACGTGATTGTCCATCCATAATCGACGCATCTAATTCATGTTCACCATCAAAAGTATAAACCGCCCCTTTTCCCGCATTAAAAAAAGGTGAGTTTTCTAAAACAATAATGGCGGCAGTGACCGCATCTAAACTTGGTTTACCTTCCTCGAGTAGCTGATATCCAGTTTCAAGTGCTTGTTTGAGAGTTTGACGGTATGCTTGTTCTTGTTCAGGCGTAAATTTAGCCTTTTCTATTGTCCCCGCGCCGCCATGAATAGCTAATGCGATAGGTGCTTCAGTCGCTTGAACTAGCTGAGATGTCATGCCAAGCGCTATCAGTAAACTAAGTTGCTTTTTATTCATTTTACGATTCCCTGATTTATTTTTTATACCTAGTGAACGTGGAGTTTGATATGTTTAACTTGCCGCCTTCTAACTTGAAAATCAACCGATTGCGATGAAGCAAAATAATAGTCAGAATTCAAATAAAAAAGGCTCCAATAGGAGCCTTTTCTATCAAACAAAGTGCTTATTTTTGCGCTTTCAAACGAGCTAGACGCGCAACTTGATGCGTTGAAGTTAAAAACGCATAGATAGGCGCTAAGTAACCACGTTTACGCAATTCAAGGAAATCGGCATCACTAAGCTCAGCGACTTTACGCTCATCGATAAGGTAAATACCATTGATATCACGTTTTTCGCCTTTAATTTCAACTGTCAGCGTTTGTTGAGATAGTAAGCCTTTCTCAGCGAGATACGCAGTGAACGCTTCAGTAACACGACCAAATTCAACGTAAGATACTAGGCCTTCTTTACGACGCGTTAAATATTCAGTTTCTTTGCCATTTTCGAAAAGTGCATTGCCTTCTTGTTCATTGACTAAGTGGCTTGACTCGTCAATAACAACACCAAACTGATCTTCTTCAGGATGTTTAACTAGCCCTAAAGGATAACGTGTCATTGCCATTGGCAAATAACCCGCAGTCCAAGCGTCGTTTTCAACAAAAAGGTTTTCACCTGGTTCTAAACCGAACATAGCAACGGCTTGGTATGTGCCAGTCTCGTTATTTTTAACGAACGCTAGAGGAAATTCGATTGCTGCACGTGCAAATTCGTGAGCGACGACAGGGATAATATGTTGGCTTTTTAAGAAATCGATATTTACGCCATTTTTAATTTTGGTGTTGGCATGCTTCTGTGCCTGAAGTGGCTGTACTTGCTGCTCCGCCATGGTACTACTCCATTTATTTTTACGTAATTATTACTTTTGTTGGCCCTAAGGCTATCGGTTTTGCCGGAAAAAAGAAAGGGAAAAATTTATTACCGTTCGTAAACACTCGCTAACTTGCTGAAAGCGTGTATGAAGTAAAAAAACGTGAATAGCAAAACGCTCAACTTAGTTGAGCGTTTTTAAACCCTAGTTCGGGTTATTTACCCCGCTGCGCTGCAATGGGGGGGGCTGGTACGTCAACATGAGGATTTTGCCCTCGTTGACGAAGCAGATGATCCATGAGCGTAATAGCCATCATCGCTTCAGCAATTGGCACTGCACGAATACCAACACACGGATCGTGGCGCCCTTTAGTGATGAGTTCAACCGGTTCGTTGCGCACATTAATACTGTTGCCTGGTATTGTAATACTTGATGTTGGTTTCAAAGCAATACTGGCAATAATGTCTTGCCCAGTTGAAATACCTGCCAACACTCCCCCTGCGTGATTAGAAGTAAACCCATCAGGTGTTAATTCGTCACGGTGAGTTGAACCATTTTGCTCAACGACCGCAAAACCGTCTCCGATCTCAACGCCTTTTACCGCATTAATACTCATTAGGCTGTGGGCAAGTTCTGCATCTAATCTATCAAAAACTGGCTCGCCCAACCCCACCGGTACATTGACGGCCTTAATCATCACTTTCGCACCGACTGAATCACCTCGTTTTTTTAAGTCGCGCATATATTCGTCGAGCGCCTCTAACTTCGATACGTCAGGGAAAAAGAATGGGTTGGATTCGGTGCTTTGCCAGTCGAATGATTCTGCTTTAATCGGGCCTAATTGACTCAAGCATCCTTGAATTTTAATGCCGTGAGTTTTAAACAAATACTTTTTAGCAATTGCGCCTGCCGCAACTCGGATTGCCGTTTCACGAGCCGAGCTTCGACCACCACCTCGATAATCTCGGTGGCCATACTTATGCCAATAAGCATAATCACCATGACCAGGTCTAAAAAGTTCTTTGATTTGAGAATAATCTTGTGATCGTTGATCAGTATTTTCAATGAGTAGGCCAATAGATGTACCCGTTGTTTTTCCTTCAAAAACACCAGATAAAATCTTTACTTCATCACCTTCACGACGCTGTGTTGTATATCGACTTTGACCCGGTTTTCGTCTGTCTAAGTCAATTTGTAAATCTGCTTCGGAGATTTCAAGTCCGGCTGGCACGCCATCAACGATACCGCCAAGCGCTGCCCCATGACTTTCTCCAAAGGTGGTCACTTTAAAAAGTTGACCTATGCTATTTCCCGCCATCGTTATCCTCATTCCACTACGTGATTGCGAGTGACCGCCTCAGCATCACTCGCCAATAACGAGAAAATGGAGGCTAGTCGTTAAAATAAGACATTAAGTCTTCTTTACTAATTACGAACACCCCTAAACCGCCACGCTCAAACTCAATCCAAGTGAACGGTGCACCAGGGAATTCGTCCTCCATATGTATCATAGAATTGCCTACTTCGACAAACAGTAAACCGCCATCGTTAAGATGCAATGCGGCTTCTTGAAGAATCTTTCGAGTGACATCAAGACCATCTGCGCCCGACGCAAGTCCTAGCATCGGTTCGTGATGAAACTCTTCTGGCATATCATGAATGTCTTCTTCATCAACATAAGGTGGATTCGCAACGATCAAATCGTATTTTTGACCAGGTAAGCCGCTAAATACATCTGATTGAATTGCAAACACTCTATCAAGCATCAAGTAATCATTAATATTTGTTTCTGCGACTGCTAACGCATCATACGAAATATCAACCGCATCCACTTGAGCCTCGGGAAAAGCATGTGCCAATGCAATGGCAATGCACGCAGAGCCAGTACACATATCGAGAATACGGCGTACACTTGCAGGTTCTTCTAGCCAAGGGCGAAACTTTTTATTGATAAGTTCAGCAAACGGTGAACGTGGTACTAGCACACGTTCATCGACATAGAAAGGCAACCCAGCAAACCATGCTTGATTCGTTAAGTAAGCAACTGGAGTCCGATTTTCAATACGCTCACGTACATATGAAAAAACTCTGGATTTTTCTGAGGTTGTGATCCTTGCCGACATTAACTCTTTTGGCGTATCCACTGGCAAATTCAAAGTAGGGAGAATTAGACTCACGGCTTCGTCCCACGCGTTGTCAGTTCCGTGCCCAAAAAATAGGCCATGTGCAACAAATTGAGACGCTGTCCAACGCAACCAATCTTGGATCGTATGGAGTTCATTCAATGCTTCTTTTTCTTGAGCTTCAGTAAGTTGGAATTCGCTCATGGCGTCCCTCGTAGTATGTTCAACTTATCCTTATAGTGTATCGCGTTTTGCGCTAGGTTTTTACGCTTTTTTTCATTACAATAGGCGAATGAAAGAAAAAGAAATATCCTCCGAGTTTGAAGACGACTTTGCACTTTTTCGTGAAGCCGTCGGCAGTGTTCAACAAATCAAACAAGATACTGTTCAATTCAAGCGTCAATCTGTTCGTTTTCAAGGTAACATTGTTGAGGAGCAAAGCCGTCAACACGTTGCCGAATTCTACTTTTCTGATGATTACATTCCCGACATCGATACACATGCGACAATTAATTATGTCAGAGAAGGCGCTGATCGCTTTTTAGCAAAACAATTGCGTCGCGGAGATATCGCACCAGAGCTTATTCTCGATCTTCATGGTTTAAACAAAGAAAGCGCAAAGCACGAGCTAGCAGCGTTGATCCATGCATGTAAACGCCACCATTATTACTGTGCATGCATCGTACATGGTATTGGTGAACGCGTATTAAAGCACAAAGTACCACAATATTTAGTTCAACACCCTGATGTACTCGCAATGCATCAAGCGCCTTTAGAATATGGTGGCAAAGGAGCTGTGCTAATCCTAATTGATTTACCAGAACAAACCTTAGGTAACATGACTCGAAAGTAGTTTTTTAAACTAACTAAACTGCTCATAGGTTACCTGTGTAAACAAGTGGTGGAGCTTTTGGGTTAGATTCGTTATATTCAAGCCTCTATTTTTTATCCTGAAGTTTAGGATTTGTATGGACCATATCTCACCTGAAGATCTCTGCATCTTATTGATTGAGCCTTCGACAACGCAACGTAAGGCTATTGTAAAAGAACTCAATGGCGAAGGAATTTCTAACATTGATTTTGCCGATAGTATTGTAAGTACACTCGAGGCACTTCAGCAAAGAGCTCCTGACTTAATTATTAGTAGCTTGCACATGCCGGATGGCAGTGCGATTGAGTTACTTACCAAACTAAAAAATGATGAAAACTATCATCATATCCCGTTTATGTTGGTTTCGAGTGAAAATCGTAAAGAGGAGCTTGAAATCTTTAAACAATCAGGTGTGGTTGCGATTTTACCAAAACCTTTTTGCAAAGCGCATTTAGGGAAAGCGATTAATGCCACCCTCGATATTTTAGCACCACAAGAGCTTGAATTAGATTTGTATGACGTTCAGGATATTCGCATACTGCTCGTCGATGATTCTCGACTTGCTCGCAATCACATTCGCCGCGTACTCACTAACTTAGGTGCTCAACATATTACTGAAGCAGAAGATGGCGCACAGGCACTTGCGATTCTCGATGAGCAAATGTTCGATTTAATTGTGACCGATTACAACATGCCACAAGTCAATGGCCAAGAGCTCACCGAAAAAATCCGAGCCAGCGATAAACATAGCCATATTCCTGTGATGATGGTTACAAGCGAAGCCAATGATGCACATTTATCTACTATTTCACAATCTGGTGTAAATGCACTTTGTGATAAACCTTTTGAACCTGAAACAGTTAAAAAGCTTTTATTTCAGCTACTTGAACAGTAAATCAGCGATGCCAACATAGCTTAAAACCCGAGGTTCTGAGGTATACCTTTATCGCATACTCACTCTCTGCAAAATCGCGTTTTAAAGTAACTTGGTTAAATGCCCAAGTTACCTTTTTCACAAAAAAACTAACTATTAGTTAAAATCGCCAAAACTCGTAGTAATTTTCGCCAACAAAAGAAATCGCCACACCTAACAATAGAATTTACTTCAATTAAAACATGTAGTTAAAAAATTTTTCATCTTGGCACAACCTTTGTAATAACAATTGCGACTAAATTATTAAACCTAGGAGAACGCCATGAAACAAACACACAAACTTATTGCAGCAACTTGCTTATTAGGCATGAGTATAGGAGCTCAAGCAAACACGCTCAGTTCAGACTTATTGAGCGATGTCAGTGCTATTTTGATCTCTTCAATCCAAGAAAGCATTCAAAACTTGGCTCATGAAACTCGATCAAACCTGCAAACATCGGTGAAAGAGCAGCTTAAAGAAACGGTTGAACTGCTAGATGTATCTGAGCACCAAGTGATATCTGAAATCAAGGAGGAAAAATAATGAACAGCGAACTTATCTTAGCGAGTATTTTGGCCGTTCCTGTGATCAGCATGTTTAGTGTTTATTTTGGTGTGATTGGGCTACGCACGCTCAGTCAGTGGTGGAATTAAACCTGAGGTGAACAATATGCACCAAAAGATAAATCCCTTGGTTGCAAAATCAATCATTCGACTTTTCCCAAATAGACTGATATCGAACCATACCGTGGGGTTAATTGTTGGACATGGTCATTTACCCATATTACCAAATACGCGAGCTGTGAAGCCAGATTTGAGCTTCAAAAACTAAAGCGGCTCGCATAATTTACTGCCAAGCCAAATATTAGCCATTAAAAAAACCCGCGAGCGAACTCTACGGGCTTTTCTTAACAATAGGCGAATAGCCTAGTGCAATTACAGATTAAAGCTGATCTGTATTCTCAGATAGGAACTTAGCAACGCCAGCTGGGCTTGCGTCCATACCTGCTTTACCTTCAGTCCAACCTGCTGGACATACTTCACCGTGTTCTTCGTGGAATGCTAATGCATCAACCATGCGAAGCATTTCGTCGATGTTACGGCCTAGCGGTAAGTCGTTTACTACTTGGTGACGTACGTTACCTTCTGCGTCGATTAAGAACGAACCACGGAAAGCAACACCTGCTTCTGGATGTTCAACATCATACGCTTTACAAATCTCGTGCTTAACGTCTGCAATAAGAGCGTATTTAACTGGACCGATACCACCTTGGTTTACCGGTGTGTTACGCCATGCGTTGTGCGAGAATTGAGAATCGATAGACACACCGATCACCTCAACGCCACGTTTTTGGAATTCTGCATAACGCTTGTCGAATGCGATTAGCTCTGATGGGCAAACGAAAGTGAAATCAAGTGGGTAGAAGAAAATAACCGCTTTCTTACCTTTGATAGCTTCATGTAGGTTGTAGCTGTCTACGATTTCGCCGTTGCCAAGAACAGCTGCTGCAGTAAAGTCAGGCGCCTTACGGCCTACTAATACACCCATTGTTTTCTCCAATAGTTAGGTTTAGATCCAAACGCCAAAAAATGGCAATACAAGAAATATGGAGGCTTACTTGATAAATTCAAGCGAGCGCTGAAAATTTTTTGCTAGTGTATGGCGGGTACATTGAAATTAACAATCGAATTTAGCGATGGCTATAATTGAAAAAACCGATTGATGATAATTTATACCGTTCCTCTTTATGAAATATTCTATATAACTACATAGAAAGCGTGCTGATTGTAGACTATGAGACAAGACACTGATCGGAGACATTAAAAAAGGCACCAATGTGCCTTTTTTCATTTTGAATTAGTTATCCATTATATCGCTTGGTAAATCGGTGCGGATCTGTTGCCAAATTTCGCCACTACGATGACCATATTTACGCATAAGCGAAATTGCGCCGTCATGTTCTTTACGCTCAGCAAGACCCATAAGATCTTGATAAAATTCTTTAGCCAATTGCCGCGTTCTAGTGTCAGAGAAGTAATGACAACCAATTTTTGAATAAAGGCCTTTAAAGCCATTTAAGATGAGAACATAAATCTTGTTATTTCCAGCAAGAGCAAGGTTATGATGCACCTCGTAATCAAAATCAGCGTAAGCTTCTGGCGTATCTTCTACCTCAGAATGTTTACCCAAAATCTCTAATACGGCTTCAGGATTAAGCTTAATCGCGGCACGAGTATATATTGCGCTTATGTTCGTTCGCGCGGACAGCAGCTGGTCAGTCAGCTCTGGCATACGATCTTCATCTAATCGCGCTAACGTTTCGAGTATATTTAAACCCGATGTTTCCCAAAAGTTATTTACTCTTGTCGGTTTACCATGTTGGATTGTTAACCATCCGTCACGGGCTAGACGTTGCAGTACTTCACGTAATGTTGTACGAGTTACGCCTATCAATTCAGATAATTCACGCTCAGCAGGCAGAATAGAACCAGGAGGGAACTCACCATTCCAGATAGATTCAACTATGTACTCCTCAGCAAATCCAGCTGGGCTTTTCGCTTTGAAAATTCTCATCTAACGTCCACTCAATTGCGACTAAAGTGTAATCTGTTCACCTATAATCCACTGATTGTACCAGATGATCGAGAACTAACAAGCAAAGTTATCAAGTATTAATAGCTTAATCACGGTGATTTGTCGTGCCACAATGTTGATCGGTTCCAAAAGGGTTGATATTAAACAGCGCAATCCCCGATAATGACACAAAAATAAGAGAGTTTATCAATGAATCAATTACACGCTTTGGTTGTAAGTAAAAAAGCCTGGCTATTACTCGCGTCAAGTGCCTTTTTACTTGAATGTATCGCACTATATTTTCAATATGCTATGGGACTTGAACCCTGCATTATGTGTATTTATCAACGTACTGCGGTACTTGGAGTGCTTGTCGCAGGTATCGTTGGTTATCTTAAACCCAACAATCTAGTCATTAGAAGCGTTGCTTTTATCATTTGGGGAATAGCCTCGATCTGGGGGTTCCTAATTGCAAAAGAGCACATTTATATGCAAACGACCGATGATCCGTTTGCGTTCACCTGTGATATGTTTCCAAACTTCCCTGAATTTATGCCATTACATGAATGGGTCCCGGTGTTTTTCGCAGCGACTGGTGATTGTGGAAATATCGATTGGGAATTTGCAGGTTTAAGCATGCCCGGTTGGATGGAAGTGATTTTTGCCGCCTTTAGCATTGTGTTTATTGTTACCTTTGTGACACATATTCTGACCATTAAAAAAGGATAGGACGTGGCCATTACACTGAAACAAGTTAAAAAGTTAGAGAAATTCAAAGTCACTGAAAGACATCAAATCTTGTCGATTGCACTTTCTTTAATGGATGTTAAAAGCAAAATAATCATGCGGATTTGTAAACTACTTTTATTGACGCCTGTCTTTGCTTCCCTTGCCTACTTTGAAGGTTGGTCTTTATTACCTATCTTACTGGTCGCTGGTTTACTCTACCCATTATTAACAGCACCTATTGAAATCGCGTTTGGCAAAAAGTATTTCGATGAAGCGATTCAGTTATTTGAAAAACAACCTCTTGGCTAACAACCTACACAATCTCACAGAACAAAAGTCTTAGGTTAACAGCACATACCCATAGAGTATTAGAGTAACTCTGCAGGTATGTGCTCAATCTACTTGAAGATGCTTAATTTCTAACTACGTTTTCCGGCCTTTAGGTAAGGCATTGATTGCAGCTAAAGGCTTTCCCTTTATCAAAAACATGGCATAAATACCTGTAAAACTTGTCCCGTCGAAGCGCAACCGTGTTTTCTCCGCATTGATAATCAATTTCAAAAGGCACCTACAGCCTTAGATTGGCGTGCCTAATATTGAAAACACGTGGAAACATTGAAATAGGCACTACAAGTTGTTTGGATATACTCAATGCCCTATAGCTCAGCTTGATGCTTAATCCGCGCTAACAACTTTGGGCCAATTCCCTTTACACTTTGCAATTGCTCAAGTGTTTTAAATTGACCGTTTTGCTCTCGATATTGAATAATATCTCGTGCCTTTTTTTCACCTATACCTGGAAGTGTCGATAACTGTGCAACACCTGCGGTATTTATGTTGACTTTTGTTGCCACCTCAACTGTTTTTACTTCAGATTTTGCTGATAATGAAGACGCATAAACAGGCAATAAAAAAAGCGCTATCGTTGCGAACAAAACATATTTAATGGTTTTCATAACTGGTTTCCTTGTTAAGTGTTTCATTTTCCGGTTAAGCAAATTGACTAGTTCGATTTGCGAACTTAATCAAAGTAAAAAACTAAGCTAAAGTCAAAATAACCAATCGAAAAAAGGATGAAAAATTAACACGAATACTTGCAAATTAATCAAGTTAGCTTTACTGTATAAAAAACCAGTATCATTTCGAGGACTACCATGGCGGTTGTAATTAAATATGTGGTTGAAAGAGACGGAGTTGAGCGTATGACCTTCACCAGCAAAAAAGAGGCGGATGCCTATGATAAAATGTTGGACATTGCCGAGTCTCTTGAAACATTGCTAGAAAAAGTCGATGTTCCACTCAGTGAACAACAAGTTGAGTCGCTGGCGCTTGAAATTGCCAAGAATAAAGATGAATTCGCGGCAGTTTTAAAAGGAGGTTCGCCTTCGCCTAAAAAGCCGACAAAATCTTCCGCTAAAGTAACCGAAATAAATAAACAAGCTGGTTAATCATAGCAATGATAAAGTTCAGCAATAAAGGTATTGAAATTGTTTAGATATACTATATAAGAGCTGACCAAATAAAAAACCGCCTAATGGCGGTTTTTTATTTGGTCAGCTATCAGCTCGCTTACTTAAGTACGTTTACCATCGCATTTACGAAGTAATCCATATTTTTATGACTAATGCCTGCAACATTTACTCGACTCGATCCAACAATATAAATCGAATATTCGTCACGTAAACGTTGGATCTGTTCTTTGTTGATACCTAAGAACGAGAACATACCATGCTGACGATCGATGAAAGAAAAGTCTTGCTCAACGCCCGCTTGTGCCAATCGTGTTTTAATTAAACCACGGAACTCATTGATACGACCACGCATTTCATCCAATTCTTGATGCCACTCCGCTGTAAGTTCTTCACTACCAAGAATTGTTGCAACGATGTCTGCGCCGTGTGCTGGAGGCATAGAATAAATACTTCGTACTACGCTCAATAATACTGAGTTTGCGACATCGGCAGTCGCCGCATTTTCACTCATGATTGAACATGCACCAATACGCTCACGGTAAAGACCAAAGTTCTTTGAACAAGAAGAACAGATGATAAGCTCATCAACAGAATCTGCTAGTAAACGTAATCCCGCTGCATCCGCATCTAAGCTAGTACCAAATCCTTGATAAGCAATATCAACTAACACGGTAAAACCAACTTCTTTTGCAAGATCTGCGAAAACTTGCCATTGCTGCGCGTTTAAGTCCATACCACTTGGGTTATGACAGCACGCATGGATCAAAACAACATCACCTTTTGGCACGGCTTTTAACGTGTTGATCATTTGTTCAAAAAGTAACCCTTTGTTTTCATAATCGTAATAAGGATATTCTTTAACACTTAAGCCTGCCGCTTCAAATAGGCTAATGTGGTTTGCCCACGTTGGGTTTGTAACCCACACTGTCGCATTTGAATTACAACGTTTAATGAATTCAGCGGCAACACGCAGTGCCCCCGTACCGCCTGGGGCTTGAGCAGTTCTAACACGATTCGCTAATAAAGCTGCATGCTCACCAAGCAACAATGTTTCCATTTTTTGACAAAAATCTAAATTACCAGCAAGGCCGATGTAAGATTTCGTTTTCTCATTTTCTAAACGAAATGCTTCTGCCTTTTTAACAGCACGAAGAACGGGTGTATCACCTTGTTCATCTTTATAAACACCTACACCTAAATCAATTTTATTTGGGTTAGTATCTTGTTTGTATGCTGCCATTAGGCCAAGAATAGGATCGGTTGGTAACGGTTTAAGTGCTGAGAACATGCTATATCTCTTATTTTTTGGGGTTAAATTCTATCGTAATGTTAACATAAAAAATCCAGAAAACGAGCTGGATTATCTCGGTAAATAATGAGGAATTTTAATGCTCACCGCTACAAAATAGGCAAGTAATGCAGGAGAGAAAAATTCGTGCGTAAATGACTCTGCATCAATAATTCCAATCACTGAACCTTTTTCATCAAATAGTGGCAAACACACTTCCGCTTTCACCTTAGGATCACAGGTATAATATTCACCACCTTGCGTTAAATAAACCTCTACATCTTGAATAATCCGAGCCTTTCCGGACAAGCCTACTTGAACATTATTGCTGATTTTTGCAAAATCGCTGGATAGAGGAAAAAGTGGGCGACTCTCGGCACCGTGGTAGGCCAGTTTAGCGAGCTGTTTTCCTTCCTCGGTCATTCTTGCTTGATAGATCCCAAACCAATCTACGCCTGTAGACTTCTTAATGAATTCAACAATCGTTTGAAGTCTATTTAATGCATTTACTGACGCTTCGTTTTGCACGACTACCGTAGTTAACTCAAACGGTGCTTCTTGCAAAGCACCAAACAAGCTACAGGCGCCACCTGCACCAAGTTCTGGAATTCGATATGACCAAACTCCTTGAAAGCTATCTTTGTATTGAGTTAAAAATAGATCTAATTCTTCGAGACATGATTCAACTAGATCTGCATCAAGAACAACTGAAGCTTTCGTTAAATATTGAGAAATCATTTAGACGTCCAAACTGCTATTTTCCTGCTAGACTAGCATTTCGTCTATTTGCTGAAAAGACTATTTTAATGAATAAATCATTTCCACCTCATTGCCCGCCTGATTATAGCAAACACTTGAGGCTATTTCTTGTAACAAGCTCAGACCCCTACCATGTTCTCGCACCATACAATGCTCTTTTTCTCGTTGATGAGTAAACCCATTACCGGAATCACAAATACAAATAACAAGACGCCGATTATCTGGTTCATAACTGACCGTTAGGATCACCATAGCGTCTTTTAGTGTACTTAGAGCTTCAGCACGTAAAGAATAAAACTCAAAGAAGCCATCTTCTTTATCTTTTATTGCAGAGTCCAAACCAAGAACACCATGATCGACTGCGTTGTTGTAAGCTTCGGACATAAGCAAGAACACATTGGAGCGATGGGCTGATAGACCTTCTACTTTAGACAGTACGTCAACAAGCTCTAATACGGGATCCGTCGTTCTTATTTGATGAGCATTAAGTGACATAGATACACTCAGTGGTAATTGTGAATAAGTGACCTCTGAGCTTTTAATTGAAGGAAGTGGTAAACAATTTAATATCGCTATGCTTAAATCGTCTTGTTGTTCATCTGAGCCCGCAAAGTGCTTCACAGTATTGACGATATCTTGAGTAGAAATGTTTGACGTGGACGCAATTAAACGCTTAAGTTTCTCATCGCCAAAAAAGTCACCATCCGAATTCTCTGTCTCAATAATCCCGTCAGTTGATACTAAGAGCCTCATTTGACTAGATACTTCTAGATGGATTAGGTTTCGCTCAAACTCATCTTCATCTAAAATGCCCAGTGCCATATGCTGAGATTCTATTGTTTTTATGATCTTACCTTGACTATCAATCAAGTAAGCATCTGGCAATCCTCCAAGCCACATCGACAAGCTTCTGCCCGATTCATTCAACTCAAAAATAGTCGCTGCACAAAACATATGCCCAGGTAAAAGATTATTTAACAGTGAGTTCATTTCATGTGCAATATCGCTCACTGACATCCCTTTATTCACCATGGTATAAAACACTCTGGATGCGGGGAGCGCCCCAACCGCGGCGGCAAGACCATGGCCTGTAAAGTCACCGAGCATGCAATACAAACCGCCCATAGGGCTTCTAGCTAACAAAAACATGTCACCATTGAACATCGACGCGGGGGATAGGTGAAAGTCGCAATGAGTAGGATAAGCCGCTTGTTCGTTTAACGCATTTTTAAAAATATGTTCTACAATCTCATGCTCTCGCTCAACTTGATTTGCATGATATTCAAGAATTTTTTTCTGCGCGTGAGATTCTTGACTTAATTTTCGAGTCCGTGCATGTGCTTTGATTTTGGCACTTAATATCACCCTATCGAAGGGTTTATGTATAAAGTCATCCCCTCCAACCGCCAAGCATTTTTCAAAACTTGCATGATCTTCAAGCGCTGTTATAAAAATAATCGGTAGGTAAACCTCTCCAGTTAACCGTTTTATTATTGGAGCAGCTTCAAAGCCATCCATAACAGGCATCATGACATCGAGCAATACGATGTCTATTTCTTGCTGTTCAACGATGTCAATGGCTTCTTTACCATTCGCAGCCACAACAACGTCGTATCTCTGCTGCTCAAGCATCGCTCGTAGCAGTGTGCAATTTAACGGTTGATCATCAACCACTAAAATCCGCATGTCGCTCAATCTATCTCAAATTTCTTATCAAAACGGGAAATTTGCAGGATCTTTTTTAGCTGAGGGCGACAATTGGCGATTTGAATAGCAGACACGCTGTCACCTAGTGTCTTTTTCATATTTAGAAGCATCCCCAACGCCGAACTGTCCATATAGTCTGTTTCTCTCAGATCGATAACAACCTTTTCTGTGGTAGCCCCAAGCTCCGCATAAGCTTGTCGAAAAGATTGCACTAAATTAAAATCAAACTTTCCTCTAATTTGAATAGTTAAAGTCTTTCCGTCTGATGATGCACTTGTACTCAAACTCATTTGCTACTCCCGACCAAGTAAGCATTACTCTCCGTTAATTTCCTTAAATATAAACTCTTTATCCATTTTAGCCAAAAATAAAAATCGACTTTGCAAATATTTGTTATCATAACCAAAATGACCAATTATCATTGCGAGGAGCAATATGTCAGAGACACGTCTTGTTTATTCTACCGATTTTGGCCGGATCAAAGCAGAAAACGACAAACCAGAACTTGACGTTAAGTTGTTTAAAGACGGTTTTATTCGAATTGAACGCCAGTCTAAAGGTCGAAAAGGAAAAGGGGTCATGCTCGTTGTGGGTATCGATCCCAGTCAACATGATCTGAAAAAACTAGCTAAGACGCTAAAAAGTAAAATGGGCCAAGGTGGCGCGGTGAAAGATGGTTTAATCGAAATTCAAGGTGATGACCGCGACAAACTAAAAGCCATCTTGGAATCAGAAGGCTTTAAAGTGAAGCTAGCTGGAGGTTAATTTCCAGCTAGTTTATCTTCGAGTAAACTTAAGTCTTGCTCAGCGACTGGAGGGCTATAGTAATAACCTTGCACTATAAAACAGTTGTTACGCTGCAAAAATTCCATTTGTGCTCGCGACTCAACCCCTTCTGCTACGACTTGCAGGTTTAGTTTTTGTGCCATCGCAACGATTGCCGCCGTAATCTCCATATCGTTCAAATCTTCGGGTATATCTTTTACAAATGAACGATCAACTTTCAAAATATCTACTGGAAATCGTTTCAAGTAACTCAAGGATGAATATCCTGTACCAAAGTCATCAATGGATAACGCAATACCAAGCTCCTTGATTTGATGCAATTGATTAATGGCAGCTTTTACATCGCCCATCAACATACTTTCTGTCAATTCTAAATGTAAGTATTCTGGAGGCAATTTAGTTCTGTCTAAAATGGCAGACAGAGTATCGATTAATTGTGCATCTTTAAATTGCCTAGCCGACAAGTTTATGGATATGTTTGCCGCTCGACCCAATGACAACATTCGATTAGCAAAGAGACACGCCTCTTCTAAAACCCATGCGCCTATTTGCACAATAAGGCCTGTTGCTTCTGCTATCGGTATAAACTTACTAGGTGGTATATTTCCCTCCACTGGATGAGCCCAACGAATTAAAGCTTCGTAGCCCACTATTCGATTGCTGCGACTATCAACTTGAGGTTGATAATGAAGACTAAACTGATTTTCTTTAATCCCGACACGCAATTCATTTTCAATATACAGACGTTCGTTTGCGGCTGCATCAAGCTCTTTACTGTAGAAATGGAACGTATTTTTCCCTTTAGCTTTAGCTTCATACATAGCAAGATCGGCGTGTTTGAGAAGTTGCTCTTCTTCCTTACTGTCAAACGGTGCTAACGTTATACCGATACTTGCACTTACTATTACTTCGTTATTGCCAAGCATAATTGGCTTACTTAGTGTGTTTTGAATCGTATGTGCAACGTCCATTGCATGATCACGCTGTTCTATTCCACTGAGTAAAACGGCAAATTCATCACCACCTAGTCTCGCAATAGTATCTTCGGCTCGTAATCGTTGTTTTAAGCGATCGGCGACTTCAATTAACAACCTGTCACCAGAGTCATGCCCTAAAGTATCGTTAATGCGTTTAAATTCATCTAAATCAAAATAAAACAAAGCAAAGGCATAGTGGCCTCGCTGTGCAAGTGCCATCGATTTTCGAAGCTGCATTCTAAAAAACGTCCGATTAGCGAGTCCTGTAAGCGTATCGAAATAAGCCAACTCTTCCATTTTTCGTTGCGATTCTTTTACGAAAGAAATATCTTGCGCCGAGGCAACATAACTCGTGATGCGCCCACCTTCTTCACGAATTGGTGATACACTCAATGACACCCAAATTGGCCTATTTTCTTTACCTTGAAGAACCGTATCTCCGCGCCATGAATTTCGACTTCGTAAATCATGATCAATGTCTTCAATGAGTATCGACATTTCTTTTGAAATGATTTTTAAAAGAGGTGAACCAATAAAATGCGCTTCTGAGAATCCGGTCATATCGAGCATTTTTGGATTTACGTAATTTATTACAAAATGTGCGTCCGTAAGTACCACCCCAGTACCCGATGCTCCCACAGCCTTTAAAAAACGATTAGCTTCTTTTTCGGCATCTTCTTTTTCAATGATACGTACATTCAATCCATCGATTAACTTACGAATCTCAATCGCCATATCTTTCATTGAAATGTTCAATAAACCGATCTCATCAGCATTTATTGGCAAGTTATTTAACGCTTCCAATTGACCCTTACCAAATCCTGATATCGCTTCGACCAAATTGTTAATTCGACCTAATACCAGTTGATAAAGTGCTTGATGCAGTAACATTGCGACAAATAATGCATAGAGCATAAATAGGCCAAAAAACTTGTATTTGATTTCATCTAAAGAAGCGAGAACGGCAGAGCGTTTTTTATAAATACCAACAAACCAATCAAGTTGTTTTAGTGTACGTATGTTAATGATGAATTCTTCATTGTTTGCGATGAAAGTGGCTTCTCGTTCAACTAAAGGCTTTGATAGCGTCTCCTCAACCAAAACTTGTAGTTCTGACGGTAAATCAGACAATTGAGTTAGTGTAGTCAAATCATTGATCGATTTTCGATATTCTGGTGCAGCTAAGACTTTGCCTGCATTATCAAAAATCACTATTCCGTACTCATTTCCGGCCACCGGTAACTGCTTTAAAAGCGCATCAAGTGCGACATCAGCCCCTGTCATGCCGACAAATTTATTTTGTACATAGATTGGTACAAGTAAGCTCACCACCCACTTACGCCAAATTTGGTCGAAGTGTACGTCGCTCCAAACAGCCTCTCTCGTTGGATTCACTGCATCTTTGATAAGTTCAAGATCTTGGTGTTGTAAGAAACGATGCTGATGCCCCCCCTGCAATAAAATATTGGGGGGTGCAACGCGAGTAAAACCATCTTCTGTGTACAAGTAAAAATTGGCAAAATCTTGCAAAAGCGTTGGTGCCAGTACATTCCATAGCGACTCTGATTGCGTCAGTATACTGTCATCGGTTGTCAAATCCATGTCACGGGGAATAAACGCCGCAGATAAGCCATTTTGAGAGGTGCTAATAGACCCCTCTGGCGTATTCGATATGATATAAGCGCTCTGAGTAGTGAGATTAGAAAAGTCACTAAAGAGTTGTTTGGTTACGACTGCATTTGCTTGTTCTGCAACATTTGTTTTACTTTCTAAATAATGTTGAAACCGTTCAACAATCGCAGATGAACTACGCTTAAGTTGTTTAAATTCCTCATAAATGATCAGCTTTTCTTCCGATTTCAACATAAAAGCAGCCGCACATAGACCCGCAATAACACAGATCGCGGATATCAATAACGTTAATTTCATGCTTAACGAATTAGCAGCAAATCGAGATGGCGGGCGCCTGTTCCCCACTATTAAACCCTTTTAGTATTTGTAATTTTTTCGAGCTTTCAAGCAAATATAACAGAACATGACAACGAGATATAAGTTTTTTCGATGCGAAAAATACATCTCTTTGCGCATATGAATATTTTTTATTCGAGAATCACTTCTATCGCCTCAATACACAAATATGACTTTTTAAAAAAACACGAAAGAAAAAAAGCCAAATTTTTATTGACGCTTATATTGATTCAGCGGTATGTTCTTTTGGTAAATTATTTCAAATAGTGAAAGATCGACAATGAATTCCAATTTTGCTCGCACTACGTTTTATTTTTTTAGCTTCTTTTTTAGGTGAAGAGGCTTAACTGTTTGCGTGCAAAAATCAAATAGCTAAGCCTCCCAACTGGGAGGTTTTTTTTTGCATTGGGAGTGAGGACCTATGACAGAAGATACATTAAACGCATTACGAAAAGACATTAATGAAATTGACTCAGACTTATTGGTTTTATTAGCAAAACGCAGACGTTTAAGTTACAGCGTTCTTGAGTATAAAATAGCAAACAACAAACCAATCCGAGATGAAGCAAGAGAACAAGCGCTGCTAGAAAAGCTGATCCAATATGGTAAATCTTTAGGCCTCGATGGCTTTTATATCAACAATGTGTTTCAGGTTGTTCTCGAAGATTCCGTATTAAATCAACAAGCCTTGTTACAACGAAATCTCAATCCAGACTCAGTGAGTGATACCTATCGCGTTACCTATTTAGGCGGTCAAGGCTCTTATAGTCAATTAGCCTGTCATAAATACTTTAGCCGTAGGCCAGGCAAACTTGTCGAGATAGGCTGTAATAGCTTTGAACAAATTACAAGCCAAGTGGAAAAAGGGCAAGCCGATTTTGGTTTGTTACCAATCGAAAATACTAGCTCAGGCAGTATCAACGAAGTATTCGACTTACTACAGCACGCTCAAGTCAGTATTGTTGGAGAAGTAACGCATGTGGTTGAGCACTGTCTGCTTGCATCCCCCGGGACTACAATCCGTGATATCACCAAAATCTATGCGCATCCGCAACCCTTCGCTCAATGCAGCCGTTTCTTGCAAGGGCTTGGGAATGTGCAACATGAGACTTGCGATTCAACGTCAAGTGCTCTTGTTAGCGCTTTACAAACCGAAAACAGCGCCGCGATTGGTTCTGCTCAAGCAGGCAAAACAGCAGGACTCGAAGTACTTAAATCAAGCATTGCAAACCAATCAGAAAACCACAGTCGTTTTATTGTCGTCGCGCGTAAGGCGCTACAAGTTTCGACTCAAATCCCAACTAAAACGACATTAATTATGGCAACCAAACATCAAGTTGGTTCATTGGCTGATGCCCTAATGGTATTCAAACAACATCAAATTAATATGGTGAAGCTCGAGTCCCGCCCTGTACCAGGCAACCCTTGGGAAGAGGTGTTTTACGTAGACCTTCAAGCTAATCTTGCAGAGAGCCATGTTCAGCGTGCACTTGAAGAATTAAAAGAACACACTCAATATGTCAGGATATTAGGGTGCTATCAAAGCGAATCATTAAAACAAGTTGAAGTGCTCTAAAAAAGGTCAGGTAACTTGGGTGTATACTCAAGTTACCTCATGTTCATTTATACCGAAAAGATAGCTTTATTTTAATCAACTTAGAAAGGCAGACCCACAACTTAAACTAGTCTAAAACCTTCGCATCATTTGCTTTGTTTAATAACCCTCTACTTTGCTGGAGGAATTGGGAAGCTGCATCCGAAAAATACGCTTTCGCTTCGCTAAATGATTCGATTAATGCTTCTTTATCACCTCTTTTAAGCTTTTCTAAAGTTGATGCAAAAGTATCTTGATAGCTTGCTAAAAGCCCTTCGACATCGCCAAATTGCGCTAACATAATATCCGAATACAATTCTGGTGATTGTGCGAACAGTCGGCCAACCATCATTAGTTCTAGCTGATAAATTGGTGATGAGCAGCTTCTAAGTTCTGCTAATGTATGGCATTGCTTAGATAAGAATTGGCCATATACAAAGGTGGTTAAATGCCGCATAACTTGAATAATTTGCATTGCTTGGTCATGCTTTTTAGCATCCAGTTGAACGATATTACTGCCCCAGACAGCTAGTTGCGATAATAGTGCATCGCAACTAGCTGCGGCTCTTCCCTCACAAGCGACAATAGTTTGTTTAACCCAATGCGATATGTCAGGGCCAAACATGGGATGTAGACCCATCACTGGCCCTTGATGCTTAGTCAACATTGACTTTATTGGTGCTTGCTTTACGGATGTAACATCCACCAGCAAACAATCAGCGTTAAGTTGTGGTAACTGGCTGATAACTCGATCAAAAGCGTTTATAGGAACACTTACCAATACGAGCTTCGCATCTTTTACAAGATCATGCGCCTCCGATTGCTGAACTTTATCCAAAACTCTAACTTCAAATCCAGAACGTTTAAATTGCTTAACAAACAGCTGACCCATTGCACCTTGCCCACCAACCACCACGACCGGTGACAGCTCTGGTGCAACACAGGCGAGTTCGCCTTGCTGATTTTCATACGCTTCGCGCATCATGCGGCGCAATATATCTTCAACTAATTCTGGGTTTACGCCAGCACTTTGCGCTTGATTTCGTCTTGCTTCAATAAGCGCAGCCTCTCTTTCTGGTGCATAGAGCGGTGCGCCAGTCATTTGCTTAACTTTTCCAACTTGTTCAGTCAGGGATTTACGCTTAGCTAATAAGCTAACAAGCTCGGCATCGCATGCATCAATGGCTTCTCGTAACGATGTAAGGTCTGGTGAATGACTCATGTAAAGTTTTAATTACACTAGTAAACTAATTAATACATTGAGTCTAACAAGATAGTCGAATAGATGAAAGTAAAAGCACGGACCAAGGGAGATTTTTGTATTAACCAGATATATTCAATTTCTATTTATATAAACTAAAACGGGCCACTATTTCTAGTGACCCGTTTTTTAGTAAGGTAACCCTACTCTTAGTTAAGCTTCTCTTTGATACGAGCAGCTTTACCAGATAGTTTACGCAAGTAGTAAAGCTTAGCGCGACGAACTGCACCGCGACGCTTAACTGTAATGCTGTCAACTAATGGGCTGTGTGTTTGGAATACACGCTCAACACCTTCGCCGCTCGAAATTTTACGAACAGTAAATGCTGAGTGTAGACCACGGTTACGCTTAGCGATAACCACACCTTCGAACGCCTGTAGACGCTCTTTGTTACCTTCTTTTACACGAACCTGTACAACAACTGTGTCACCAGCGCCGAACGCAGGAACGTCTTGCTTAAGCTGTTCAGCTTCAAGCTCTTTGATAATGTTTTGGTTTACTTTTGCCATTATATTTCTCACTTTCCTAGGTGTAACTGTCTTCTAGCCACAAGTCTTTTGATACTCTTGCTGAAATTCAGAGAGTAATCTCACTTGCTCCTCAGTCAGAGCTAGGTTTTGCAACAAGTCAGGACGTCGTAGCCAAGTTCGCCCAAGTTGCTGCTTAAGCCGCCACTTGTCGATTTCTTTATGGTTACCACTCAGTAATACTGAAGGAACCGACTTTCCGTCCAATGTTTCTGGCCGAGTATAGTGAGGGCAATCTAACAAGCCGTTCGAAAACGAGTCTTGCTCTGCAGATTGATTGTGACCTAACACCCCTGGCAGTAATCGAGCGACTGCATCGATTAATGTCATAGCTGGCAGTTCACCACCACTGAGAATAAAATCACCTATAGACCATTCCTCATCGATATACGACTCGATGATCCGCTCGTCTATACCTTCGTAGCGACCAGCTACTAAGATCAATTTTTCGTTTGCTGCTAATTCAGCTGCGCCCGCTTGATCTAGCTTACGCCCTTGAGGGGACATATAAATTACTTTTGCGCCTTCGCCTGCAGCTGTTTTTGCTGCCACGATAGCTTGTTTCAATGGTTCAACCATCATCAACATGCCAGGCCCACCGCCATAAGGACGATCATCAACCGTTCTATGTTTGTCGGTAGTGAAATCTCTAGGATTCCAACTGTGAAACTCGACAATTCCGCTTTTAACGGCTCTGCCTGTTACACCTTGATTGGTAATAGCATCAAACATTTCCGGGAATAACGATACAACGCCAAACCATCGTGTTTTACTCTCTTGCATTAAAATGCAGGATCCCAATCAACCGTAATTTTTCGCTCTTCGTGTTCAATCGACACTATTACCGAATCCGGTAAAAATGGAATTAAACGCTCAGCTTGTCCAAACGCATCTTTTTTGTTTGCTTTCACAACCAAAACGTCGTTTGAACCTGTCTCCATCAAGTCATCAACAATTCCGAGATCATAGCCTTTGTCTGTGACCACGCTCATGCCGATGAGATCTCGCCAATAGAACTCTCCTTCCGGCAGTTCTGCTAATTGCGTTTCATATACCGCGATTTCTACGTTAGTAAATGCTAACGCTTCATCACGATCATTAATCTGCGCAAACTTGGCGATATAACCTTTGTTGTGACGACGCCAGTCAACCACCTCAAAGTTTTGCCATCTACCTTGTTGCCCTATTAACCATGGGCTGTAATCGAAGATCCCTTCGGGATCGTCCGTAAATGAATGCACCTTAAGCCAACCCTTAATTCCATAAGGAGCACCTAGTTTACCTACTACAATAATCGAGGTGTTTTCTTGACTCATGGTTACACTTACGCCTATTAAGCCGCTTTACGAGCGTCTTTAACTAATTTAGCTACGCGATCTGTTAGAGATGCGCCTTGACCTACCCAGTGTTCAACACGAGCTAGATCTAAACGAATTTTCTCTTCCTGACCTGAAGCGATTGGGTTAAAGAAACCTACTTTCTCGATGAAGCGACCGTCACGCGAGAAACGGCTATCCGCAACCACAATTTGATAGAATGGACGCTTTTTAGCGCCGCCACGTTGCAAACGAATAGTTACCATACCGTCCTCTATATAGATTGACTGTTTTCATTAATAAGGATTTGCTTCCCACTACGGGAAGCTGCGGAATTGTACTAACTTTTCTCCACAATGCAAGTAAGAACTTACTCTAAAGTGCTTTTTTAGTTAGTAAAATCGTGATCACCGTTCAAATATCAACCAGTTACTTCATCAATATTATTTTCTCGTTGGCCAGACCAAGCATTAAATAGTGCTTTTACAAGGGAAGCTAAGGGAATGGCAAAGAATACCCCCCAAAACCCCCACAGCCCGCCAAAAAACAAAACTGCAACGATGATATAAACGGGATTTAAATCAACTGCTTCAGAAAATAACAATGGGACAAGCACATTTCCATCTAAAGCTTGAATGATCCCATAGACAATTAAGACTGTCCAAAACTGTGCTTCAACGCCAAATTGGAACATGGCCACTGCGGCAACCGGAATTGTTACGAGTGCAGCACCAACAAACGGAATAAGGACTGACAGCCCGACTAATGTTCCAAGTAATGCGGCATAGCGCAATTCAAGAATTGAAAATGCAACGACAGTTGAAACGCCGACAATAACGATTTCAAAGACCTTGCCCCGAATATAGTTCATGATCTGTTGATCCATTTCATGCCAGACTTGGCTAATCAACCGTCGTTGTTGGGGTAGTACTTGTGCAATGCCCTTCGTAAGTTGGCGCTTATCTTTAAGCATAAAGAACACAAGGAGCGGAACTAAAATTAAATAGATAAGCCAAGCAATGACATCTTTTAATGATGTCAACGACAAGGACAAAAGCATTTGTCCAAACTCAATAACTTTATTTTCAACTGTATTCACTACAATTTTAACTTGCTCTATGGTAATCAATGTTGGATAACTTTCCGGAAGGTGTAACAACCAGTATTTGCCCTGTTCAACCATTGAAGGCGCTTCTTGAACTAAGTTTGAAAGTTGTTTCCAAAGCGTAGGGACAATCCCAACAGCGATCGCTAACACTAATCCAACGAAGCCGACCATAACTAAAGTGCTCGAAAGTAATCGTTTAAGTCCTAGAACTTCTAATTTGGTAACAGGCCAATCGAGAAGATAAGCAATCACGAGCGCCACCAAAACGGGGATCACAAACTCACCGAAAAAATACAGTAAGCCGACGCTAAAAATCAGTAGGAATAATAAAGTAACTGAATGCGGATCTGAAAACTTACGGGTATACCACGCTTTTACAAATTCAAACACGAACTCTCTCCACTTTAAGTTTTACAGTGCAAGCCTGCTCTTCTATGCAATAGGCATATTCTTTGGTATCAAGGTAGCGAATAATATCAGTTAAACTTTGCTCGGCGCTGAATAAATAGGTCACCTGTTCTCCTCCACCTTGTTTTAACCGCCATTTGAATTGCACAAAAAGCTGTGGACAGGACAATTCTGATAGATCATACATTGTCGAAGTTATGGCCAAATAAATCTCCTTCGCTAAAACAAATGTTAAATGCGAAACGCAAGGCTAGCCTCATACTTAACTATGGTTTATTCTTTAAGCCAAGAAAAGCAGTAAGGAAGATCTCATGGCCGGTGCGCATAGTAAAGCCCAACTACCCGCTAATCCAACACTTAAAGAAATTAACTGGTATAAAAAGCAGATAAACTGGGGCGAATTACCACCATTTTATCACTTAGTAGCGTCTTCGGTCAGTGAAAGTGAAGGTGTCCTCCATCATGGATTTGATAATGCAGTAAAACGTATCATTGATAAACGAAACTGGAACATTCAATTATTAGGCGGCCATGAAGACGAGCATGGCACGATTCATTGCGAACAAAAGCCTCGCTTGGGGTTGCACCAAAGTTTTACCGATAGAGGGTTCGAACTATGGGCATTTCCCTATGCGAAAGACATGCAAATTGATAATTACATCAAAGACAATAGTTTTATGGAATTTCGCACATGGGATCCCGTAACCATGAAAAATATTCTTCGGATAAACCAATTGCATAAATTCATCGCCTTTTATTTTGGCCGCGGGGACATTGCGGATAAAGCGCTTATCCTTCACGCGCACAAGGTCGTGCACAAAATTATTGCTTATTTAACGAGAGAAATGAACATTGTTAAGGTTGATGGGGTCTCAATTAAAGATTTTTATCAACTTTGTGAAAAAGATGCTCGAGCATGTGGTGACGAAGTCGACTTAGCACGTGTCATGCTTGGGGAAGATATTAGAAAGGAATAATATGCAGTTTAAGCGCGTTTTTGCGTCATTAGTATGTGCTGGTGCGTTGCATTGGCACATGCCAGTTTTAGCCCAAGGCTCTTTTAACCTTCCAGATTTAGGCACTTCAGCTTCACAAGCGCTTTCCATTGAAAAAGAACAAGCAATCGGTGATGTATTAATGATGCAAGTTCGTTCAAGGGCTGGCTTTTTTCAAGATCCTGTACTCGATGAATATTTAACGTCAATCGGAAATCGTCTCGTCGCCAATGCCGATGATGTTCGCTTTCCATTTCGCTTTTTCTGGATTAAAAATACCGACATTAACGCTTTTGCGTTTTACGGGGGCCATGTTGGTGTTCATACCGGGCTTATCGCCCAATCTGATAATGAAAGCCAGTTAGCATCAGTGCTCGGGCACGAAATTGCTCACGTTACCCAACGACATTTAGCACGGCGCATTCAAAATCAGCAGCAAAATAGTGCCATGACAGTAGCAGGCCTCATTGCTGGCCTATTAACTACCATCGTCGTTCCAGATGCAGGTATGGCAATATTATCTGCCAGTCAAACGCAATCGGCATTAGAAACACTAAGCCATAGCCGCAAAGCAGAACAAGAAGCGGACAGATTTGGGATGAAAACTTTGCAAAGTGCAGGTTTTGATCCCTATGCCTCCAGCGAGTTTTTAACTAAGCTTGCTGAGCAAATGCGTTATAAAGACAAGCCACCTGCTTTTTTACTCACTCACCCCTTACCTGACTCAAGGATCTCTGACGTTCGTTTAAGAGCCGAACAATACGAAAAGACGTATGTACCCTCCAGTTTAAATTTTGCATTAGCTAAAGCGCGTATTATCGCTCGATATCAATACGAGTCTCATGAATCTGAGCAGTATTTTCGTTCTGCATTAGAGCGCTCAACGGCGATTGATAACCGTGATTTAGAGTATGGGCTAGCACTGACGTTATTAGATCAAAAGAAATTAGCAGACGCATCAACACTACTAAAGAAGTTGCGTAAAGAAGATCCAAACAATTTGTTTTACCTCGATACACAAACCGATTTATTAATCGCACAAGGTCGCGCTAAAGAGGCGGTTACTGTGCTCACTGCGATACATGATTTACGTCCCAATAACCAAGTGATTACGTTGAATCTAGCTCACGCCGCAATTGAAGCAAAAGAATACGAACAAGCCTTGCAAATTTTGAAAGTATTTTTGCTTGAAAAGCCAGATCATCATCTTGCTAAAGAGTTACTGGTTAGCGTTTATGAAGCACAAGAAAATCGCGCAGCCTATCATGAAGCAAAAGCCGACTTACTTGTTCAGTATGGTGCTTATATGAAAGCAGCAGATGAGATTCAAAAAGCACTAAATCACGTTGAAGAAAAAGAAGAAATTAAGCAGCAACGACTAAAAGCGTTACTCAGCCAATATCGTCAAATGCAAAAAGCATTGGCAAAACTTTAAGTCAGTAACAAGTTCCCTTACACTATCGTGAGAATTCATTTCGTAAGGGAACTTTTATGTCTGTGACCATTTATCACAATCCACGTTGTTCTAAGTCTCGTGAAACACTCAATCTCCTTGAACAACATGGTTACCAAGCAACCGTGGTAGAGTACTTAAAACAGCCATTAAATGCTGAAGAACTTCGCGAACTCATTCAGCAATTAGGTTTAACGAGTGCTCACGACTTATTGCGTACCAAAGAAGCGGAGTACAAACTTGCAGGCCTCTCTAAATCGAGTGAAGAGAATGCCGTCATCAACGCAATGGTCACTTACCCAAAACTGATGGAAAGACCCGTCGTCAGTGTTAATGGTAAGGCAGCCATAGGGCGCCCACCAGAATCCGTATTAGCACTATTCCAAGCCAAATCGTGAAAATACTTATTTTATTTCATTCGAGCCAAGGATCTGTGCGGGCGATGGCGCAGACCATTGCAGATGCAATTACACACACAGGTGGAGAACCAATATTGCGAACATTCGTGAAGCAATATGACACGGATATCGTTGTCTCACTTAATGATTTGAAAAGTTGTGACGCTTTGGCCTTTGGCTCCCCGACTCGCTTCGGCATGATGGCGCACCAAGCTAAGCAATTTTGGGAATCAACTAGTGAGTTATGGCTAAAAGGAACGCTTATCGACAAGCCCGCGGCTGTTTTTTGCTCGTCAAGCAGTATGCATGGTGGAAACGAAAGTACTCTATTAAATTTAAGCTTACCATTACTGCATCATGGTATGATGTTGCTTGGTGTGCCCTACGATGTTCCCGAGCTTAGCAGCACGGCATCGGGTGGAACACCCTATGGTCCATCACATGTATCTGGATTAACTGGAAACACTCAACTATCAACGCACGAAGTCGCGATTTGCCGAGCGGTTGGCGTAAGGTTAGTTAACATTGCGAGAAAAATGCACTCATGAATCAACTTGTAGAAAAAAAACCTATCACTAAACGATATCAGCGATTGGCGCTGTTTGGTTATATCGGTTTGTTAGCACTGATGCCAAGTTGGCTGTACTTTTTTGAGCCAAGAAGTGACTACAGTAATGGTTTTGTTTTTGCCATTTATATTTTACCCTTACTCTTACCATTAAAAGGGTTTATTCAAGACAAAACGTACACTTACGCGTGGGCTAACTTTATCGTAATGCTGTACTTTATACATGGATCAACTCTGCTTTGGATAGCACAAGATGAGTTACTGTTTGTGTTACTTGAGCTCACTTTTGCAACGTGTATGTTTGTTGGATGTACTTACTATGCAAGACATCGTGGCCAAGAACTCGGCCTTAAAATCAAAAAGTTAAAAGATGATTTAGCTGAAGAAAAGGCAGCGCACGAATATCACAAAGACCAAAAGTAACATTTAACAGCACACTAACAGAGTGATTTCTCAACGTAGTGTGCTGTAATTTTAAATCACGAAATACTAAAGCTATCTACCCACTAATATGGGATGCCCCGCATGGAATGCCCTGCAAAGGTTGCCCCGCAATTTAATTTGCAGTGAACTATCACAATCACGCCAAATAAGGGCCAATAAATGTTAATGCAACCACTGCGCTCAAACCGATTAACCCCAAAACGCTAAACCAAGCTAGCACCCTTAACAGTATTAAGCTCCATGGGTGCCTTCTCTGTGGGTATACGTCTTTGGTTCTAATCCTCCTAGTTAAAAACAACAACAACAGAGCACTGAATAATACACTTACAGTCATTTCCGTTTTGAAATGAAAATCGTCATCAAAAAAGAAAAATAACTGCACTGGTAATAATACCGCAGCAATAAAATACAAGCTGTGAACGAACCGAATTTGATGGTATTGCTCTTCTTCAGAGAGTTCTTTTAGGTAGAACTCTTGCTCAAGCATTTTAATAATCGCAGTTCGACGCTCAGCAACAGCTAATGCATATGCGCTCATACCTTTTTTGTTTTTACACTTTGGATCCGCGCCTAGCTGAATCAATCGTTTTACAACCGATTGTGCATTACCCAAAATCGCATGGTGAATCGCAGTGTTTCCATTGTGATCTTGAATGTTCGTCTCGGCGCCAAATAAGCGCTCAACAACATCTAAAAAACCTTTGTTCGCTGCTAGATGTAGGGCGTTTTCACCCGCTTCATTGGTATGCTTAGCCATTGCGCCTTGCTCTAAAAACCGCTGAACCATGCTTTGTTTTGCATCGCTTTGTCCAAGGTGAACCAATAAAGCATGCTCTAGCTTTTCAGTCACGTCGTCTTCGCTTAACAACAAAAGTAAAGTGTAATAATCACCACCTTCACTGATTGCCTTGCAGACAGCAGACGTAAGTGCATCTTTATCCTTTACTTGGCTTGGAATGAATTGCGTTAATGTTTCTCGAAACTCGACTTCTTGCCATAAACACATCACGTCGTCGGCACTTAAACACGCACCTTGCTCTAAACATGTTGTGATGACATGGAAATAACGCTTATCAAATAGTAACTTAAATAATGAAACTGAAGTTTCAAACGCCGCTTGTACCGCTATATTTGAATAACGACAAAAGGGCCTCAATAAAGTCACAATTTGGCTTTCAATCGACATATCGCTTTGTTCAAAGTGATACATTAACTGATTGAGGTAGTGGCTTCCTTTATCATCAAATTCAGCGATATGTTGAAAAAAACACGCTTCAAAAGGCTCAAGCGGTTTCATCCATTGTAAATAGAATAACGGCGGTAAAATCGTCGAAACTACACCTTGCTCATCTTCACTCTGGCCGCATTGTGGCCAAGACTCAAGCGCATCGAGGATAAACGCCCCGTTTTTTTCAACTAGGCCTTTCACCAACAGAGGATATTCTTTGGGCCAAATTAACACTTGTTCCATTACTGTAAAACAACTCCAGTTTGTTCAGCATCATGCGCTAAATATATGTACCCAATCAACTTGATGATGCTGGTTTCAGAGCACCATCCCGCTTTCATCACGAGGCACGCTATTGCAAGAATATAAGCACCTTTCACAGTAGCGTAACAACGGGTGGTGTTTCCACAGGCAAGTTTTATAGTCATTAATGCCGCGTTATTGATTTTGATAAGGGGAAAGCCTTACCCGCAATCAATGCCTTGCCTAAACGCCTATAAATTCTTGCTGAAGTCACGCATCTTAAAATAGATTGGGTCTAAACCATCGTTAAACACAATTATCTACTTCCAAGATAATTGTGACGACTGAACCTATGCTGACGCTATCGATTTCTTTCTCGAATAATTGCTCCGAATGTTAGCATAAGACAAGAAATAAAAGGCATAATGTAGTAAACAATTTTACGAGAAGAAAAAATGCATAATGAGTTTGAATGGTGGCAAGTCTTTTTAATTATCGCCTTAGTGCTTGGCGTTATCTGGAGCAACATCGCGTTACTTAAATATTCGAACAAATTTAAGTTTCCAAGTAACAAAACCGATGAATTAATGTCCAAAATGACAGAGCAGCAAAATCAGAAAAGCGAAAGCAAAAAAGCCGACAAATAACTGCCGGCTTTTTTTCAATTTTAGGTATTACAGTGCTTTAAATACGTCGTCGGTTTTTGCCGCACAAATAAAATCATTTTTATGTAATCCTTTAATAGAATGGCTCCACCAAGTGACTGTTACTTTGCCCCATTCTGTCAACAATCCTGGATGATGGCCCTCTTCTTCTGCCATATCGCCGACTTTATTCGTGAACTCTAAAGCCAATTTAAAGTTCTTAAACTTGTAAACACGTTCTAGCATCATAATACCATCACGTACCTCTGGCACCCAATCTGGGATAAGCTTAATAAGCTCTGCGAGTTCTGCATCTGACACTTTAGGCGCATCCGCACGACACGCTTCACATTTTTGTGCACTTAAATCAGACATGTAAAATTCCTTAGCTTGCTAATTTTTCTTTCGGTGGAAATTTAGGTTCAAATAACCCAAGCTCTTTTGCTTTCTCAACTAACGACATAATATCCATCTTAGATATATCAAACAAATCGTTAATCGAATTAATCGTGTAATAAAGTGGCTGCATAATATCGATGCGATACGGGGTGCGCAAAACATCTAACACTTCTAATGGATTGATTTCCGGTTTGCCAGAATACACATATTGCGTTTCACCCGGACTAGACAAAATACCGCCACCGTAAATACGCAAACCTTGCTCGGTTTGCATTAAGCCAAATTCAACCGTAAACCAATAAAGTCTCGCTAAGTATACTCGGTCTTTTTTCTCTGCTGCGTAACCAAGCTTACCATATTGATGCGTGTATTCGGCAAATGCAGGATTCGTTAGCATCGCGCAGTGACCAAAGATTTCATGAAAAATATCTGGCTCTTGCAAATAATCAAATTCTTCACGTGAGCGAATAAACGTTGCTACTGGAAACTGTTTATTTGCCAGTAAACGGAAAAACTCATCAAAATCTATCAGTGCAGGAACAGGTGCTACCTGCCAACCTGTTTCGTTTTTTAAAACGGCGTTTAATTCGTGTAATTGTGGGATCCGAGTATGAGGAAGATTGATTTTCTTCAAGCCTTCTAAATACTCATTACATGCCTTCCCTTCGATACACTTCAGCTGACGCTCAACGAGTTCTTGCCAAATCTGGTTCTCTTCCACTGACCAATGGATAATGCCGTTTTCGTCTGGCGTTTTTGAAACGTACTTACTTGATTTTGCCATGATGACCTTCTCAAAAAGATTCTATGTGCACTTATTCTTGTTTTTTGCACCATTCAACTTGTTACCTTGATACTATGAGAAAGTAAGGAAAATATTAATAGCAGAGCGCGCTGGCCACACATCAACACCCCTAGCATTTGTACACTAATATATACAAAATCGTAAATATAAAATTACACTCAGAACTAACTCAGAAAAAAAGCCTCCCTAGAGAGGCCTTTCGTATATATAAATTTACATTTTTCAAATTAGTCTAAATGCTTGTTCTAAATCACCAATAATGTCTTCAACATTTTCTAGTCCTACCGACAAACGGATCAGGCCATCAGAAATTCCTGCCGCTAACCGCTCTTCTCGCGTATAAGGTGAATGTGTCATAGACGCGGGATGCTGAATCAACGTTTCAGGATCACCGAGCGATACGGCTAGTGTGCATAGGTTCATGGCATTGATAAAAGTTTCACCATCTTCTAACGTCCCTTTGATTTCGAACGCAATGACGCCACCTGCACCACGCATTTGTTTACCTAAATATTTATAGCCAGGATGTGAAGGCAACCCTGGATAATAAACTTGGTTAACTTTGCAATGAGATTCAAGGTACTCAGCAACGCGCTGCGCACTTGCGCAGTGCCTTTCCATGCGTACCGATAACGTTTTTAAACCACGATTAATCAACCACGCATCATGAGGGCTGATTGTTGCGCCTATGTCCTTCAATACGGTCATTTTTATCACTTCGACGTGTGCTTTAGAGCCACACACAAGCCCCGCAACAACATCACCATGTCCATTTAAATATTTTGTTGCGCTGTGAATAACGATATCAATACCAAAATGCTTCGGTTTTTGTAGTAATGGCGTCAAGAAAGTGTTGTCTATTACGCTAATAAGCTCATGTTGTGCAGCAAACTTGCCGATCATCTCGAGATCTAAAACGGTCATTGTTGGATTTATAGGTGTCTCAGCAAACACCATTTTAGTATTGCCTTGAATTGCTTGTTGTAATTCATCTTGATTGGTCATATCAACAAACGTTACTTCAATTCCAAATTTAGGCAGCATATGCGAAAACAGTGCAAAACTGCAGCCATATAGTGCTTTAGAAGCGATTAGATGGTCCCCAGACTGCAAGAAACTTAATACCGACGCAGAAACTGCGCCCATACCAGTTGCGGTGGCTGCTGCATCTTCCATTTCTTCCAATGCGGCTACTTTTTGTTCTAGATCTCGTGTTGTTGGATTCCCGAGGCGAGTATAAATATAACCCGGTTCTTCGCCCGCAAATCTTGCAGCGCCTTGAGCTGCATCCTTAAAGTGGAAAGTAGATGTTTGATATAAAGGCGCCGTAAGCGCACCGTATGGGTCTTCGTGATGGTGAGGGCCATGGATACAATTTGTATCATCGTGAAATTTGTTCATTACCTGCTGCTCGTTTTTATTTTCATTTCTCCAATAGTTATTCCAAGTACTAAAAATCACAAGCATGCCAGATGCTCAGATGTCTAGGTTTACTTTTAGGACCTAGACATCTGTATAGAAAAGTTGTCACTTTACTTCTAACGCAGGTTCTTTAACTCGTAGTAAAAGCTCTTTTACGATATGTTTTAAGCGTTTCTCTCTACCCTGAAAATGCGGAATTGGTCGGCATAACTCCATCGTTTTAAGCCCAAGCCGAGCGGTAAAAATCCCTGCACTTAACCCTTGAGCTGAACGTGCAGACAATTTCCCAAGTAGCTCTGCGCCAAGTGCGGTAGCCGCAAGATCAGACACTAATTCTGTACCGCCTACAAAGACCATTTGTTGCAATAACATTTTGTACAACCTAATCCGACTTCGATAACCTAAACGAATGCCGTACAACCGACTAACCGCTTCAATCATTTTCGCCCCTCGCCACAATACGGCGAACATATCGACCGTTGCCATCGGACTCAGTGCCACCAGCATTGCAGTTCCGGCGCTGTGGCTTGCAACGGTCTTTTGTGCCTTGCTATCTAAACTTTCCATAATTTCTTTATCGAAAAGTACGAGTCTTTCTTTATCAGTATGATGAGGCTGTATTAGCTTCTTAAATTGCTCCGCTTGGTGCAGTTCTACCGATTTTAGCTGACTATCAATCCAACTCTGAGCTTCACCAATTTGTTCACTTTCAAGCAGACGCGAAGCATCTAATCGCACATTATCGTGCTTTTTAAGTTGCACAAGTGCTTTCAATTCTGAAAAGATGAACCTTCCAATTAAACCGACAGACAATGCAGCAAGAGACGCATATATTCCACCAACCACAAATGACGATTCAAAGGCTTGCCAAATACTCAGGCCAGTCTCAACGGTTATTGCAACTAACGCCAAAAAAAGCCAAACTTTCAACCAAGTACGTTTTTTCTTAACCGTATAAACTTCGTCAAGTGGCAGCGTATCTGACAGGCTAATTTCTTCTAAATCACGCTCTTTTGAGGATTTCACTATTTTTGCTGGTGCGACACAGTCTGAATGAGCAAAAATGTTCTCCTGGTGAGACTCTATTCGCCTAGCCTTCATTTCATTTACCGATTTCGTTGTCGTATTCATCTCAGTTTGTCCCCTAGTAAAAACTGCAAAGCATGATCCATGCGAATATGCCCGATCTGCCCTTGTTGTGCAGGCAAAGGAGAAAAGCTTGTGAATTCATAACCGTGCCGAGGCCAAATTGCACTCGCTTCAATGCTGGTTGGAACTTGAGAAGGTAAATAAGTGATCCAGTTAGATTCATTTGTGGGTTTTCCATATACACAATCCAGTGTACTCCCATGCTCTTGGACTTTTCGGTCAATGCTACTTTTAACCGAGCTCATGGCCATTGTATCGATTTTCACATGGTCAAACCGCAAGGTGTTGTGACTTTCCTGCAGCAGTGAATCTAATAAACGAACAATATTACTGTGTTGTGTACTGCTAACCGAATCACACTTATTAGCAGCAAATAAGACTTTATCTATTTTCGGTTTTAATAAACGCGACAGCCAATTACTTTTACCATACTCAAACAACGCAAGCATGGCTTGTGTGGCTTCTTGCAACTCAGTCATGTAGGCAGGCCCACCTTGTAATGACGCAAAAATATCCACTAGCACGACTTGTCGATCGAATTCACAAAAATAGTTTTTATAAAATGGTTTAACTACAGTCTCTTTATACGCCTCAAAACGCTCGACAAGTTGCCTGTAGACACTATTTTCTTGTTCATTTTCAGGTTTGTGACAAGGAAAGAAACCGAGTACTGGAGCATCTAACAGCTCCCCGGGAAGAAGTTGCCTACCTGGCTGTAAAACGGTTGCCGGCGTGTTTGCTTTTAATGCTTTTAATAGCTCTGCATGAATTTTTGCGATTTTTGCGCAAATCAAATCGTCAGCAGGCGCACACACGTCTAAAGAAGCGAGTTCTTCTAAGAAAGCGGCCGCATAAGTAGAATAAAGTGGCGATTGATATTTTTCGAGTTGTTGTAAAGACCAACCTGCGTAATCCATGTCGAGCAAAGGTAAATCGACTAGCCATTCACCTGGATAATCATAGAGCTCAATATACAACGTTGACTCTGGCGCTAAATGTGCTCGTAAACCTTGTTTTGCATAATATTTTAACGCTAACGTGAGCATATTAATACGCGAAGTAGCAGGAGGCCACGAAGGCTCGGCATCCAACAAACAACTCACGGCTCGTCGATAATCAAACGTCGGCACTGACATCGCTTCTTGTGTTGTTTGCTTGCACGCGATAAAACGACCGCTATGGACAACGTCAAAAAACGGCAAGTTATCTTTGTTCACTTGAGCGGTAAGTTGTCGAACTAAGGCTGTTATGAATGCGGTTTTACCGCTACCACTAAACCCTGTAACCGCAATCTTGACATGTTTATCAAAGCCGCGTTGAACTACTTTTTCGGCTTCATTTAGAATGGTTTTTATCGAAATAGGCAATTTGTTGCTCATAGTATCCTTATTGCTAAACCACCTATACATGCGTCGGTGGCGAATGCCACCGTACGATTATAGACGATCAATCTCGCGACTTACGGTAAATTCCGGTGAGGTCACATGCATTTCCAGTCGTTGAATTCGCGTATCTAAACGCGTAAAGCGCTCTTTTAACTCAAATAAAGCTTGACGTGGCGGTTCGCCTTTTTGCCACACTTTGAATTTAACGTTTACACGTTCTTCATGCACATCTTCTGTTTGACTCGCAGCATGATGCTCCGTTGGCGCTTTATCTAAAATAAACCAACAAGCGACATACAGCACAACAAAAAACGGACCTGAAAGCAAAATCGCTGTGATAAACAAGATACGAACTAACCAAAGCTCCATATTAAAATAGTCGCTAAGGCCTGCACACACCCCTGCTATTTTGCCTCGTTTGTAATCTCTAAATAATTCTCGGCGTTTGGTTTTCATACTTTACGTCTCCAACCTGGTGATTCTTGATCAAGCAATGTTTCTAACGTTTCAACGCGATCAGCCATTTTCTCTGCTTTACTGGCCAACTCTAACAGTTGACGATGTTCATGCTCGCTCAAACCTTGGCTGACTTGTTTTTTACTGCGGTAATGTAAGATAAGCCAAAGTGGTGCGACAACAGCCATAAAAATAATCAGCGGGGCCATAAGTAATTCTGGGTCAAACATAAATCCTCTCCTGTAGTCGATTACGAAGGCGCGCAATAACTACTCCTAGCGCGCCTAGTTGTTTTTATTTTTTATCTGCCAGCTTTTTTTTAAGCTCAGCAAGTTCATCATCGATTTTTTCATCTTGTTGCAACTGTGCGATTTCATCAGACAGTGATTTTTTACCAAGTTCGTAAGATTCAACTTGCGATTCTAATTCGTCTATCTTCGTTTCGAATCGCTCAAAACGATGCAGTGCCGAATCGACTTTCGCACTATCGAGGGCTTTTTTCACTTCTAAGCGAGACTCTGCTGAACGTTGGCGAAGAATAATCGCTTTCTGACGTGCTTTTGCATCGGCAAGCTTCTCTTGTAGCGTTACAACCTCTTGCTGTAGCTTTTCAATGTGGCTTTCAACATGAGCAAGTTCTTTGGCAACAGCCTCTGCTGCACTAGACGCTTTATGCTTTTCAGAAATCGCCGCACGAGCAAGGTCTTCTCTATCTTTCGACAAAGCAAGTTCAGCTTTTTCTTCCCACTGAGCTTTTTCTGCGTTGAGCAGCTCAACTTTACGCGCTAACTCTTTTTTTTCTGCAAGGGTTTTTGCAGAAGTCGAGCGCACTTCAACTAACGTATCTTCCATTTCTTGAATGATAAGGCGTACCATTTTTTCAGGGTCTTCAGCTTTATCTAAAATTGCATTGATATTAGAATTCACAATATCTGCAAAGCGAGAGAAAATTCCCATAATATTACCTCTGTGATTAGTAAATAACGTGATGCTTTACTCTATCAATATCCTTGCCAACTTTTTTATGCGATTAAATCATTTAAAATCATAAACTTAATTAATATAACAAAAAGCTTTAAAATCAACTAATGATAAAATACACTAGTTATTAGCAAAAATAACTAAGAGTTAGCCAATATGCGTCACCAGGACAATTTACTCGGTCAATCCGATAGTTTTCTCGCCGTACTTGATCAAGTCTCTATGATAGCGCCTTTGGATAAGCCAGTATTGATCATTGGTGAACGAGGTACTGGTAAAGAACTTATCGCTGCACGTTTACACTATCTATCTGAACGATGGGATCAGCAATACGTAAAAATGAATTGCGCAGCCCTCAATGAAAACTTGTTAGAAAGCGAACTCTTTGGCCATGAAAGTGGTGCTTTTACGGGTGCGAGTAAACGTCATGAAGGCCGATTTGAACGTGCCAATGGTGGTACATTATTTTTAGATGAACTTGCTAACACTTCCGCTATGGTGCAAGAAAAATTACTTCGCGTGATTGAATATGGCGAATTCGAGCGGGTTGGCGGTCGTCAAACCATAAAAGTAGACACACGATTAGTCTGTGCAACCAATGAGGATTTGCCGACCCTTGCTGATAATGGTGAATTTCGCCATGACTTACTTGACCGCTTAGCGTTTGATGTCATTACGCTTCCTCCTTTACGCCGTCGAACAGAAGACATCATGTTACTCGCGGAAAACTTCGCGATTAACATGGCACGCGATCTTGGATGGTCGTTGTTTAGTGGTTTCACTAAACGAGCTCGTGATTTGCTTCTCGATTATGAGTGGCCTGGTAATATTCGTGAATTAAAAAATGTAATAGAGCGAAGTTTATATCGTCATGGTAGCGAACAATTGCCAGTCCATGATATTGTTTTAGACCCTTTTTCAAGCCCTTTTAGACCAAATACACGGGTAAAACAGCCTATTGAACGTGTCCAGCAATTGCCACATATTAGCAAAACAGAACGACAACACACTTCAAGCCCTAGCCTCAACAAAGAAAGCGATGTGCAATTTCCGCTTTGTTTAAAAACCGTTTCTGGAGACTATGAAATTCAATTATTGCAAAAAGCACTGGAATTTTCTCAATTTAATCAAAAGAAAACTGCAGAAATTCTCGGATTGACGTATCATCAGTTGAGAGGCTACTTAAAGAAGTATAATTTGCTCGATTCGCAGCAAAAAAACGAGGCTTAACTTGTGTACAAGCTGGTATTGATGTTACTGCCTGTTTTACTGTCTGGTTGTATGAAAAACAGTGAAACTGAACGTGCTCGCAAAGCGCAAGGCTTAGTTTATTGTGCTGAAGCAAACCCCGTGGCGTTTAATCCTCAGGTCACAACCACAGGTTCAACAATCGACATAATCGCCAATCAACTTTATGATAAACTTTTGAGCATAGATCCGAATAGTGGTGAATTTCGTCCGGAATTAGCAACTCACTGGGACATCGCCAACGACGGCAAAGAAGTTACTTTTTATCTGCGAAAAGACGTTCAATTCCATACGACGAGTTATTTTACTCCAACGCGTACATTCAACGCAGATGACGTCGTTTTTTCATTTAGTCGTCTGTTCGATGTTTATAACCCCTATCACTTTGTTGGCGATGCTAACTACCCCTATTTCCAAAGTATCGGTATGGATCAATTGATACGGCAAGTGGTCAAAATTGATGACTACACCGTTCGCTTTGAATTATTTAATGCGGAAAGTAGTTTCCTATCTAACTTAGCGACTGACTTTGCCGTTGTCACCTCAAAAGAATACGCTCAAAACTTGCTCAAAATAGGCAAAGAAGCCCAATTTGACCAGCTTCCTGTTGGTACCGGACCCTATTTATTTAAGCATTTTTTACGCGACAATTTAATCCGCTATCATCGAAACGCACATTATTGGAAACATCCTGTCGCCATGGAGCAACTCGTTTATGATATCACTACCAACGGGACGTCTCGCATTGCCAAAATGTTAACTAAAGAGTGTGATATCACCGCACACCCTAGCGCAACGCAACTTGAGTTTTTAATCAGCCGTGAGGATATTCGGGTCGATAAAGCGGCAAATTTAAACATTGGATTCTGGGCTTTTAACACAGAAAGGCCGCCCTTCGATAATCCTATTGTGAGACGTGCGCTATCACACGCACTTGATGTAAATAAGATGATGCAGGCCGTTTTTTATGGAAGCGGTATTGCTGCTAAATCCAACCTACCACCTTCTTCATGGGCGTTTGCTCCCCAAAGTCAGCTTCCTGAGTACGACCCGGAAAAAGCGAAGCAACTCTTGCTCGAGGCAGGTTACCCAGATGGTTTCAGCATGACACTGTGGGCAATGCCTGTATCAAGGATCTATAACCCCAATGCGCGTAAAATGGCCGAGCTTATCCAAAGCGATTTAAAATTGATTGGCGTCACTGCTAAAATTGTAGAGTACGAATGGAACACTTTTATTGACCGTGTAGGGCGTCACGAACACGACAGTGTGCTGTTGGGATGGGCTGCAGATACACCAGATCCTGATAATTTTTTTACACCGTTACTCAGCTGCACTGCGACATTTAGTGGCAAAAACCCATCCAATTGGTGTAACCCTGAATTTGATTTATTGCTCACTCAGGCACTCGATACTAACGACATTGAATTGCGAAAAGTATATTACCAACAAGCACAAGCGATGATTGCCAAAGAGTTACCACTTATGCCGATTGCACATGGCTTACGCTTCCAAGCGTCAAGTAGTGATGTGGAGGGCATCGAACTTCGGCCATTTGGTGGAATTTCCTTGGCAAAAGCACGGAGAGCTCAATAACAATGCGTGAATACTTATTACGACGTTTAAGTTTGCTCACCTTTATGCTCTTTGCGTTAAGTATTTTTACTTTTTCGCTCAGTTACCTCTTTCCTGGAGAGCTTTTAACTAATCTAAGTGGCTTAACAAACAGCAATTATACTTCCACCCAACTACTGGAAGCGAAATACAAATTAAACGAAAGCCTCCTCCAACAGTACATTGCGTTTTTGGGCCGCATTACTCACGGCGATTGGGGCATATCATTATCCTCAGGCGAAAATGTCTTTGAACATATTCGAATTCTATTCCCAGCGACAATTGAACTGTGCGTATACGCTTTGATAACTTCCGTCGTGATTGGCATTCCCTGTGGTATCATTTCAGCGGTTTACCATCGCCGATGGCCAGACAACCTAATAAGTAGCGTTACCATGCTAGGCTTTTCAATCCCTATTTTTTGGCTAGCCCTGTTACTTATTATGACGTTTTGTTTAACGCTTGGTTGGTTTCCGATGTCTGGTAGGATTGGATTGCTGTTTGAAATTGACGCTGTAACTAATTTCATGTTACTCGATATTTTGCTCGCCGATTTCCCCTACCATGGCCTCGCATTTCAAGATGCTTTGCATCACTTAGCTCTTCCGACGATTGTATTAGCAATGTACCCCACGACGGTTCTTATCCGTTTTACGCGTGATTCCATGTTACATGTTCTAGAGCAAAATTTTATCAAAACTGCCCGAGCGAAAGGATTGTCGCAAGCACAATTAATCATCCACCATGCGCTTCGTAATGCCCTGCTTCCCGTTATAAAACAAATTGGTTTGCAATTTAGTACACTCATTACACTTGCTATGATCACTGAAGTGATTTTTTCATGGCCAGGTGTAGGTCGCTGGCTGATCGACAGTATCTATCAGCGTGATTACCCTGCAATTCAAGGCGGCCTTTTAGCGGTATCGATGTTTGTGATCTTAGCGAATATGACTGCGGAACTTTCACACTCCCTCCTCGACCCGATTTCTAGGAACAAAGCGCATGGCAAAATTTAAGCTATACAGCGAAGAATCAAACCGTTCGCCGCTTTCTCGATTATGGAAAAAGTTTAAACGTAATCATCCCGCGTTAGTAGGGTTGTGGATTTTCATGGCGTTACTGGTTCTTGCTGTCATTGCACCTGTCGTTTCACCCTATGGAATAAATCAACAGCACAGTGACGCATTACTTCTGCCACCTTCGTGGCATGATGCCGGCAACGTACGTTTTTTACTTGGTACTGACGATCTAGGACGAGACGTTTTATCTCGTTTAATGAATGGAGCAACATATACCTTTGGTTTATCTGTCGTAGCAGCCCTCATCACCACCTTTTTTGGGGTAATACTTGGTACATTTGCAGGATTAACTCGAGGTATTCGCTCTAGTTTTCTCAATCACTTACTTGATATTACCTTAACAATTCCATCATTACTCCTTGCTATCATTATTATCGCTATCCTTGGACCTGGCTTGATGAATACCGTTTGGGCAATTGTTTTTGCACTGTTACCTCAACATATTCATTCAATAAGAAATCTCGTCGTTCAAGAGCTTAATAAAGATTACATTACCGCGTTTCGCTTAGATGGCGCGAATCAATGGTACATTATCAGACGAGGAATTTTCCCGAATATTTACGAACAAATCGTCGTTATATTTACCATGGCACTGAGTACCGCTATCCTAGACATTGCAGCATTAGGCTTCCTTAAACTCGGTGCTCAACCTCCAGTCACAGAGTGGGGGGCAATCCTCGCAGAAAATTTGGGCCTTATCTACATCGCACCATGGACAGTTGGTTTACCTGGCGTATTATTGTTTTTGGCGGTACTTGCGACCAATTTGGTTGGTGATGGGTTAAGACAAGTACTAAAAGATCGTAAGGCGGATTAATGCAGCTTTTAGACATTCGTAATCTCACCATTGAACTTAAAACTGCCGATTCTGTGATTAGAGCCGTTGATCGCATTAATTTGAGCCTGAAGGAAGGCGAAGTGCATGCATTGGTCGGTGAGTCTGGATCCGGGAAAAGCCTAATAGCCAAAGCAATTGTTGGCGCGTTAAATAATCGCTGGACAGTCACGGCGGACAGAATGCATTGGCAAGGCGTTGACTTAATGCGTTTAAGTCCAGAGAAACGCCGTAAAATAGTGAGTAAAGACATTGCAATGATCTATCAAGAGCCGAGTTTATGTCTAGACCCAACCGCTAACATTGAAGATCAAATTGCCGAGTCCATTCCCGATGAGTTTTTAAAAGACGTCAGCATATTCTCTCGCCGCTCCGCTCGAAAACATCGAGTAATTGCTTTACTCCATAAGGTTGGTATTCGCGACCACGAAAAGGTCATGTCTAGCTACCCCCATGAGTTATCGGAGGGGATCTGTCAAAAAGTAATGATAGCCATGGCAATTGCTCGAAATCCAAAGTTGCTTATTGCTGATGAGCCTACTACTGCACTTGAAACCACGACTCGAGCTCAAGTTTTTCGACTATTAAAAAGTTTAAATCAACTTAAAAATATGTCGGTGCTAATGATCTCTCACGAATTAGAAGAAATAGCAGATTGGTCACACACCATGCATGTGCTTTACTGCGGTCAAATGGTCGAAGCAGGCCCGACGGCTTCATTATTTAACTTACCGTTACATCCGTATACTCAAGCTTTAGTCAAAAGCATGCCCGACTTTGAACAAGGTATCACTCATAAAGAAGCACTCTATGCATTAAAGGGGACCATCCCACCTTTGGCGCATTTACCCATAGGTTGCCGCTTGGGCCCTCGCTGTCCTCAAGCACAAAAAGCCTGTGTTGTGACGCCTATTGTAGAGCGTTCTCATGGCCATGCATATGCTTGCCATTTCCCTTTAATAAAAGGAAAGTAACGTGCAACCTGTACTCAAAGTTCAAGCATTAAATAAAACTTTTCGTATTCGCTCAGGAATTTTCAAACGTCGTTTGCTGCATGTGCTTAATGATATCTCATTTTGCGTCGCAGAAGGTGAAACCCTTGCAATCATAGGCGAAACAGGTTCAGGGAAAAGCACATTAGCCCGCGTGCTTGCGGGGGCAGAAATTGCCGATTCTGGCCAAATATTATTGGGTTCTGCGACAATTGAAGATGATGGTATTCGTGAATTGAGCTGCCGCCATATTCGTTTAATTTTCCAAGATTCGAACCGCTCTCTCAATCCAGGCTTAACGATTGGTGATATATTAGATGACTGCTTAAGATTTAACACACTGCTTAGTGCAAAACAGCGGCTAGTCAAAATAAAAGAAACACTTATCAAAGTCGGCTTACTCGCTGATCATCAAGAATACTATCCTCATATGTTTAGTGGTGGTCAATTGCAGCGCATAGCGCTCGCTAGAGCCATTATTCTCGATCCTAAAGTGTTAGTGCTCGATGAGGCCTTGTCGTCTCTCGACCCGTCAGTTCGAGCTCAAATAGTTAACCTGCTCTTGAAATTACAAAAGGAATCTGGACTCAGTTTCATATTGATAACGCATCACTTAAGCACGGTTCGACATATGAGCGATCAAGTAATGGTTATGCACAAAGGTAAAATTGTAGAATACGGTGATACTGAAGCTATTTTTAATAACCCTAATTCCATTATAACGCAACGATTACTCAACTATTAGCATTACACATCTGCACGTAGATTGAGTATGCATGTTCGAATAACTTAAATTTAACGTAAATGCTCTGCTGGAGCGATACGATTGAAGTTTTCATTAAACGCGTTGATTAATGAAGGATCGATGTAATCAGCGTGCCAGCGATAATACTGCTGAGTTGCTTTGAGTTGTCTCAACATTGCATTGATATTTTTTAAAAATGCACGAGTAACATCAGAATCAATGCAGGCAATGTGCCCGGGAACCAACGGATCCAGGCCTTTAATAGAGAGTTGTTTAGGTTTGAACGTCGATGCAATGGCAAGCTTTTTATGGTTGAATTCAACGATCGATGGATATTCAAGTAACAGATCAAAACGATCCGCAACTAACATGGTGTGCATTTGGCTTTCGTTTTCTACACCGTCTTTTACATAAACATTTTTAACGTCCAATCCTTTAACTACTGAATCAACTTCGTCGCCATATGAACGCTCATGCTCAACACCTAAAACGAGATTTGGGTGTGCTTCGATAAATTCCGATAAATTAAGCGAGTTATGCACATAGTTAACTTCCTTATTGGCATTTAAAAAAAGTTGTAAACCTAAAAAATAAGTTAAGGGCTCACTAAAAATAAGTGCTTCACTTCGAGATTGGTTTTTAACAAGGTTTCTGACACATTGACCATCACCGCTTAAAATATTCTTTAACGAACGATTTATACTGGCTTCTTCCTCGACGATGACAAAACCAGATATATTGTCTTTCAAATAATCAAAAACTAACTGCTCTGTTTTTACATCTTCAGAAACATTCACATATACTTTTACTATGTCCGGCTGCGCAATGACATTGAACGAAAAGAGTATAAAAACGCCAATGAAAATACGCAAAAGTGAACTCATCCTTGTCTCTCTACATTTTGATTTAATCACAGCTTAGTAAAAGTTTGAATTAATGACAATGCTGTACCTATCTAGCAAGAAATATTTGTAATAAACCAATCAACGGGATGGTTTGTCGTATTCCTGCACTAACTGAAGATACTTCGATTCGATAAAATTTTTCTCTTTAGTGAGGTGCTTAAGCGCGCGTTGCGTCGTCTCTAAATCTTTTTGAATTTCAGCTACTTTACTTTTATTCTCAGTCGTATTGTGTTGAAGCTCTAATTGTTGGATGGCTTGCGCTTGCTCTGAAATTTGACGACGATAGTTTTGTAGCGTCTCAAGCATATCCCTTTTTTCTTGCTCGAACGTTAGGGTCAGTGACTTTACGTTTTGACCACCATTAGACTCAATTTTTTGTTCTAATTGCTCATATTTTTCGAGTAGCTCAGCTTTCTCTTTTTGTAATGATTCAACGGTTTCATATTGATCATATAATTTTCTGCGAGTGACGTGCAGGCGCTCAACACTTTTATCCAAGTCGCCTTTTAACTTTTTAATTAAAGCATGCGATCGGATTAGCTTTTTATTTAATTCATCAATATTGACCTGTTCTTGTTCTGAAATGTGATCATGAGTAGAGCTTCGCACTTCGGCTAATTGCTGCTCTAAAGCTAATTGCACTCTTGCAAGTTCAGAAATTGTATCGGCATGCTCTTTTACGTAATTTAATGCATTATCTACTGATTCACGACACATCGCTAAAACGGCGCTATCATCTCTTGAATTTGACTGGCTAGTTTGTTGAATGTGCATGTAATGACGAAATTCTCGCAATATTAACAATAATATGAGAAACCACCCTGCTAAAATCAACAAACCTAAATTGCCTACCAGCCCTTGAATTACCTCTGCGGAGATGGCAGTTTGCCACATAACTAGCCTCTTTTTTTTTAACGGTATATCATCAGTTTAGTGTTACATAAAAAAAAAGCCTATACTAATTTAATGAAACTTCGTTAGGAGATTTTGTGAAAATCTTGATTGTCGACGATAGCTTGGCAACTTTAGAAATAGTACGCCGCGGCCTTGAAAAATTTGGATATCGTAAGTTATTGATCCAAAAAGCAGATAGAGCACGAAAAGCGTTGCAAATAATCGGTCAATGGAAACCAGATATTGTCCTTACTGATTGGAATATGCCTGATATGTCGGGTTTACAATTACTCAATGCCATCATGCAACGTAACCTTGGCATGAAAGTCGCGATGATTACCACCGTAGATGACGAGGAACAAGTTCAGTTAGCGCTACAAGCCGGCGCGGCATTTGTTTTATCCAAACCTTTCGATGATGAAACGCTACACCAGCATATTTTACCCCTGGTACAAGGTGCGGAGAGTAGTGAATTACTACTCGACAATGTCGAGGTTACTATCGATGGTGAACTCGCCCTGCCTAAACTTAATCAGTTAGAAAAACTCATTCACAAACATATATCCGAAGACCTAACTATTAGCACAATTAAGTCTCAAGAGTTTGACGAAACGAAAGTCCCTTGTGTCATGGCGATTTATGAAGATCCAGAATCACAAAAAGTTCGAGCTGTTGGTATCTTAGATATTTACGCCACTTGTGTAATGGCGAGTAGTTGTAAAGTAATTCCTATTGAAGAGGCGCAACAAGCAATTCATCAGCACCTTGTGTCTCAGGAAATACTAGAGGCCGCAAAAGACGCACTCACCTACACAGCCTATGCCTTTTTAGACAAACGCACGCGTCGTAGTTTAAGAGTAAAAACAGTTAAATTTGTCCCTGCAACATTTTCTAAACTTGAACAATTATTTAAAACAGAAGTAACTCGAAGACTTGACTTCAGTTGTCAACGTGAAGGTATGGCGCTAGGTAAAATTTTGTTGGTAGGTCTTTAATCACAATATCAATCCTCTTAATTTAGTGATCTATTTTTGAGGCAAGGCGAGCCTGTCGATAACTAGTTGCAGATGTTGCTATTTAGTTGTTCTAAATAAGACATTTTTAGCACCGCGTGTGATAGCTTTGGTCCCTAAATATGTTCAAGTGTTATGGTGGGTTGTTATAGCTAATCGAGTATAACCAGTAGGTCACGACTAACGTTGCTTTTTTCTAGCAATAAAAGAGTCTGAATTCCCAACTCTTGATGTTTATTGAGTGGATATAAAAAAGCCTGATTTAAAATCAGGCCTTTTCATATGAACAGGTATCTAAAACATAGAATTCGTTTTAGTTACTCCTGCACTACTTCTCTTTGCGCGTACTTAACTTCCGCTTGAGCTTTTAATGCTTCTAACAATGCATAGTAGTTCTTGTTTGCTTGCGACATTGCAAAATTTTGCTTTTGCGCGTCTTCAATTGCTTGCTCTGCAGTTAGAGTATTCACCGCGGTCAATTGAATAAGCGCCGCATCGCCATTACCTAACTCCACCATTTGAACTGGCATATTGTCAGCTGTCGGATGCGAAAGCTTAAACGCAGTTCGCACTAACGCAGGTGCGATTGAATAACTACGACGTGTCAGAGCGTCGTCAGTTTTCATTTCTAAACCTGCTGTTTCTACCGCGCTTGCAAATGCAGTCCCACCTTGGATCTGTTCAAACAATGCTTGAGCTTGAACTTTCACTTCAGCAGAGGCTTTTTGAGCTTTGATTGTCGCTATAATGCCATCTTTTACTTCTTCCAGTGATTTCGTGGCAGCCGCTTTATAGTCTGCAACACGCACCACTACAATATGCTCTGGCGCCACTTCTATCAATTCGGAATTAACACGATCTTCTAAAACTTCAGGAGAAAAAAGCGCTCGCGTGACAGATGGATTATTTAAAGGCTCAGGTAATGCTGATTTGCCTATTAATGGCTGTGTCTTAACAACAACTCCGGCAACTTCAGAGGCATCAAGCAATGTATCTGAAATTTCGAACGCCTTTTCAGCAAGTACAGTTTGCTTTTGATAGAATGCATCAATTTTTGCCGTTTTTTCTAATTCAGCCAGCAAGGTTTCATAAACAGCATCAAGCGGCTTTACTTTTTCTGCTTGATAGTCTGTCAATTTAATGATGTGATAACCGAATTCCGATTGAACAATACCTGAGACATCGCCTTTTTCTTTCAGTGCAAACGCTGCCTCTTCGAACGCTGGGTCCATCATTCCTTCGTCAATCCAGTCTAAGTCACCGCCATTTTCAGCACTAACTATATCGGAAGACTCTGTTTGTGCAAGCTGCGCAAAATCTTCTCCTGCTTTAATACGAGCAAGAACTGACTCTGCTTTTTCCTTTGCTGCGCTATCATCTTCTGAGTTATCAATCAGTATATGAGCAACTCGACGACGCTCAGGTTCCATATACTGTGCTTTTTGCTCGTTATAATAAGCTTTTACGTCTTCGGCTGTTGGACCTTCAGTTAATACGATGTCGCTCGCTTTTAATTCAACAAATTCGATAGCGACTTGCTCTTCTGACTGAAATAATCCTTGGTTCAAATCGTAATAATCTTGCACTTCCGAGTCATCTACTGTGATAGTTTCAATGACTTTGTTTTTATCTAGTACAGCGTAATTAATCGCGCGAGTTTGTGTCTCGAGAGCTAACGCACCTTGAATTTCATTCTCTAGCGCAAAATCAGTACCTGCAACAGCCTGTACTAATTGACTTCGTGTCATATCTTCACGTAAAAATTCACGAAACGTATCTGGCTGAAAATTCATTTGGCGAATGACTTGTAAATAACGGTCATTGCTAAACTCGCCGCCCATTTGGAAATAAGGCATCTCTAGTATCGTTTGTTTTACTTTTTCATCGCTTACACGCAACCCAAGCTCTTTTGCTAATTGCGACTGCAATTCTTGTTGAATAAGGCGTTCAATTACGCCTTTACGCACCTGCTCCATATACGCTGGATCTTGTGCGATTTGGTTAAAGTATTCACCAAACTGTTGCTCTAAACGCGCACGTTCATTCTCGAATGCACGAGAAAATGCGCCCTGCCCAATGACCACGCCATTTACTTCTGCGACTGGTTGTTCTGTAGTTCGACCCAGGTAACCACCAATCCCTGCCAAAGCAAAAGACAAGATCACTAAGCCTAAGATAATCTTGACTACAACACCTTGTGAGCCTTCTCTGATCTTTTCTAGCATGTGTTATTCTCTTTATCTAAGCCAAAGCTACACCCAATGTGCCAGCCTTGTTTACGCTGTTAACTATGTAAAAAAAGCGTATCTTACCAGATACGCTTTTTTTGTTGAAGCAAGTCACTCTAATCAGAACAAGATCACTGTAAATAGGTGACCGACTTCAGGTGATTAGTTCACCGCGTCTTTAAGTGCTTTACCCGCTTTAAAAGAAGGGATATTCGCTGCTGCGATTTGAATTGTTTCACCAGTTTGCGGATTACGACCTGAACGAGCTGCACGCTCACGCACAGAGAAAGTTCCAAAACCAACTAGTGCTACAGAGTCGCCATTTTTAAGCGCACCAGTTACTGATTCGATGAATGAATCTAGAGCACGACCTGCAGCCGCTTTAGAGATGTCAGCGTCAGCTGCGATTTGATCGATTAATTGAGATTTATTCACAATATCATCCTCTTACATTGTTATTATCAAGAGCGAAGGTTTTTAACGCCAAACTTAATCTTAAAAGATAGCTTAGTTTAACCACATCACTGCAAGTTAAAATTATAGAGACATCTTAGCGACTCTCTAAACCTAAAATTCTCGTCAAGCCTAGACCACACAAGGGCTAGGCTTAAATACAGTGCCTAACTTAACATACCTTTTAGATTTGAAAAGCCTTTTCAGACACTTTTTTTAGTTTTTTCACAAATTACGCGGTTTCGAGCGTAAATTGCTCTACAGGATTGGCTAATGCAAGTTTCAATACATCGTCAATCCAAGTAACTGGGTGAATATCTAAACCTTCCAGTACATTCGCAGGAATTTCTTTTAGATCGCGTTCATTCTTTTTCGGAATAAGTACACGCTTAATCCCACCGCGATGTGCCGCTAGCAGTTTTTCTTTTAATCCCCCAATTGGCAATACCTCACCACGTAGAGTAATTTCCCCGGTCATGGCTACATCTGAGCGCACTGGGTTACCAGTTAAACTAGACACAAGTGCTGTCACCATTGCGATACCTGCACTAGGCCCATCTTTTGGCGTGGCACCTTCTGGCACATGCACATGTATATCGCGCTTTTCGTAAAAATCGGCGTTGATACGCAACTTTTCTGCGCGGCTGCGTACAACAGTCATTGCTGCTTGAATTGACTCTTGCATTACATCACCCAGTGAACCCGTAAACGTAAGCTTACCTTTACCTGGTACTGCAGCCGATTCGATAGTTAATAAGTCTCCACCCACTTCTGTCCATGCAAGTCCGGTGACTTGACCAATTCGATCACCATCTTCAGCTTTACCATAATCAAATCGTTGTACGCCAAGATAATGGCCAAGATTTTCGCCATCAATATTGACATGGCTAATCGTTTTATTAAGCAGAATCTCTTTGACCGCTTTACGGCACAGCTTAGAAATTTCACGTTCTAAATTACGCACACCAGCTTCACGCGTATAGAAGCGAATAATGCCAATAATGGCTGAATCTTCAATCGTAATTTCTTTTTCTTTAAGACCGTTGCGTTTAACTTGCTTTGGTATCAAATGCTGTTTCGAAATATTCAGTTTTTCGTCTTCGGTATATCCAGATAAACGGATCACTTCCATACGGTCTAAAAGTGGACCTGGAATATTAAAACTGTTTGACGTCGCGACAAACATAACGTCCGACAAGTCATAATCTACTTCTAAATAATGATCAGCAAAATTACTGTTTTGTTCTGGATCTAGTACTTCAAGCAACGCCGATGCCGGATCGCCTCGCATGTCCGACGACATTTTGTCGATTTCATCTAACAAAAACAGTGGGTTTTTCACGCCAACCTTAGTCATACTTTGAATAAGCTTGCCTGGCATTGAACCTATGTATGTACGACGGTGACCACGAATTTCAGCTTCATCACGAACCCCACCTAAAGCCATGCGAACGTATTTCCGACCTGTCGCTTTGGCAATCGACTGTCCGAGAGAGGTCTTACCGACCCCTGGCGGACCAACTAAACATAAAATCGGACCTTTGAGCTTATTCGTACGCTGCTGAACCGCAAGGTATTCAACAATGCGCTCTTTTACCTTTTCAAGTCCATAATGGTCGGAGTTTAAAATGTCTTCTGCACCGGCTAAATCTTTTTTAACTTTGGAGCGCTTTTTCCAAGGAACATTAATTAGCGTATCGATATAGCTGCGAACGACGGTTGCCTCTGCAGACATCGGTGACATCATTTTAAGCTTATTCAGCTCTGCCATCGCCTTGTCAGAGGCTTCTTTTGGCATTCCAGCATCGCCAATACGCTTCTTAATGGTTTCAAATTCATCAGGCACATCATCGAGCTCACCCAATTCTTTTTGGATAGCTTTCATCTGCTCGTTGAGATAGTACTCACGTTGAGATTTCTCCATTTGCTTTTTAACACGCGCACGGATCTTTTTCTCAACTTGCAGTAAATCAATTTCGCCTTCCATTAGCGCCATTAAATACTCTAGACGCTCAGTCACATCACTGATTTCAAGAACTTTTTGTTTCTCAACTACTTTCAGTGGCATGTGCGCTGCCATCGTGTCTGCTAGGCGCGCCGCATCGTCCAATCCCGAAATTGACGTGAGCACTTCAGGTGGGATTTTTTTATTTAGTTTAACGTAGCCTTCAAACTGGCTAATCGCGCTTCGAATGAATATGTCTTGTTCTTGCTCGTCAATATGCGTTGACTCTACAAATTCCGCTTCCGCTTGGAAAAATTCATCCGTATTAATGAATTTAACCAACTTAGCGCGCTGGTTACCTTCAACTAAAACCTTTACTGTACCATCTGGCAGTTTCAGCAATTGTAAAACGGTTGCAACCGTTCCCATGCTATACAGTTCATCGACAGAAGGGTCGTCAACAGTTGCGTCTTTTTGAGCAACTAAAAAGATTTGCTTGTCCGCATCCATCGCGGCTTCTAGGCAGCGGATCGATTTTTCACGCCCAACAAACAAAGGGATAACCATGTGTGGATAAACAACCACATCGCGCAGAGCCAGTACAGGGATCTCTACTCGATCCTTTCTTTCAAGTGTCATTCTACTCTCTTCGCACTAATAATCTTTAAAGGGATACTCAGCTATATGGGGATAAGCCAAGTAAAGTTCAATACAATGATAAAAAAAGGAGCCTCAGGCTCCTTTTTCTTGTGCCTTCTTCTTATTCAGATACGGCTTTATCTTGACTGTTGTTCTCATAAATGAGGAGTGGGTCTGATTCACCTTTGATCACTGTTTCATCAATAACGACTTTAGCGACCTCTTCCATAGAAGGTAGCTCATACATAGTGTTTAGCAAAATACCTTCAACAATGGAGCGCAAACCACGTGCACCGGTTTTTCTAACCATGGCTTTGTGTGCAATCGCTTTCAGTGCATCTTCACGGAATTCTAAGTCAACACCTTCCATTTTAAATAATGCAGCAAACTGCTTAGTTAGTGCATTTTTAGGCTCACTTAGGATTTGGATCAACGCAGATTCATCCAATTCAGTCAATGTTGCAACAACTGGTAATCGGCCAATGAACTCTGGAATCAAGCCATACTTCACAAGATCCTCTGGTTCTACTTGTTGGAACGCTTCAGTTAGAGTCTGCTTAGAATCAGCCCCTTTTACTTGCGCACCAAACCCGATGCCTGTGTTTTTATGGCTGCGTTGCTCAATAACTTTATCTAGACCAGCAAACGCACCACCACAAATAAATAGAATTTTAGAGGTATCTACTTGTAAAAACTCTTGCTGAGGGTGTTTACGACCACCTTGAGGAGGCACTGACGCAACGGTACCTTCAATGAGTTTAAGGAGGGCTTGTTGCACACCTTCACCCGACACATCGCGTGTTATGGATGGGTTATCTGATTTACGTGAAATTTTATCAATTTCATCAATATACACGATGCCACGCTGTGCTTTCTCGACGTCGTAATCGCATTTTTGAAGTAACTTTTGAATAATATTTTCAACGTCTTCACCAACATAACCTGCTTCGGTTAATGTTGTCGCGTCGGCCATCGTAAATGGTACATCAAGTAAACGTGCTAGCGTTTCAGCTAACAAGGTTTTACCGCTACCCGTTGGACCGATCAATAAGATATTACTTTTTCCAAGTTCAACATCAGCTTTCGTTTCTTGATTGCGTAGACGCTTGTAATGATTATATACAGCAACTGCCAACACTTTTTTAGCGTGATCTTGACCGATGACATAGTCGTCTAAATGATTACGAATTTCTTTTGGCGTAGGCAGTTTGTCTGCGGATGCCTGTTTGGGAGCGATGTCTTTTATCTCTTCCCTGATAATGTCATTGCAAAGCTCAACGCATTCGTCACAAATATACACAGATGGCCCTGCTATCAATTTGCGCACTTCATGCTGGCTCTTACCACAAAACGAGCAATACAAGAGCTTTGTGCTTTTGTCGCCACTTGATGGAGTGTCGGACATTCAACTACCTCTTTGATTTAATCGCCATCCAATGCTGATGGCCAATAACATACCCTGACTATATCAAATAATTGCTGATTTGACATAGTTAGGTAGCGCGAAAGCGCTACTTATCACCACGATGGGTCAAAACTGAATCAACAATACCATAATCGACTGCTTGTTGTGCATTCATAAAGTTGTCTCGATCTGTGTCTCTTTCGATCACTTCGAGTGGCTGACCTGAATGTTCTGCCAACAATCGATTCAATTTAGCTTTTATCGACAGGATTTCTTTAGCATGAATTTCAAAATCTGACGCCTGACCTTGGAAACCACCAAGAGGTTGATGGATCATGACTCGAGAGTTTGGCAAGCAAAAGCGCTTACCTTTCGCGCCACCTGACAATAAGAATGCACCCATTGATGCAGCTTGACCGATACAGACCGTGCTCACATCTGGTTTGATGAAATTCATTGTGTCGTAAATTGACATACCCGCTGTTACTGATCCACCTGGCGAATTGATGTATAGAAAAATATCTTTTTCAGGACTTTCCGATTCTAGGAATAATAACTGGGCGACGATTAAATTCGCCATATGGTCTTCAACTTGACCTGTCATAAAAATTACACGTTCTTTTAATAAACGAGAGTAAATGTCATAAGAACGCTCACCTTTTGCCGTTTGTTCAACAACCATTGGGACTAGCGCATTAAGAGGATCAATCATACCATTTCTCATTTTTGTTAAATTCCTTCCATCCATTGTAATGAATAAGCACGTGATATTGAAGCAAGAATATAGCTGAATAACGGGAAAGGAGCGTAAAGCAAGTCAATTCGTCACAATCAGGTTAGATTCCCATGTTACTTTTCTAAATGTATGGGCAAATTGTGCAAAATTAAAGTGAGAAATTTTGATTTCGAAGAAATTGATAACTTTAAAAACAAAAAAGCTCGAATAACTCCCAGATTAATTGGGTTATTCGAGCTTTTATTTGGTCAACTAAGACCTACATAACTTTGTGATTATGCACCCTGTTGTGGGTTCATGATCTCATCGAAAGCTTTAGAAACTTCAGTTACCGTCGCTTTTGCAAGGATAGTGTCAATTGCTTGCTCTTCCATTGCAACGTTACGCATTTGCTGCATAAGTTGGTCATTTGACTTGTAGTAAGCAACTACTTCAGCCGGATCTTCGTAAGCAGATGCAACCGTTTCGATTAATTCTGCTACTTTCGCATCGTCAATCTTAATATCATTTGCCTTAATAACTTCGCTTAGTAATAAGCCAGTTTTAACACGCTTAACGGCTTGATCTTGGAATAATTCAGCTGGTAATTCAGGCATGTTTTTCGCGTTACCGCCAAAACGTTGCGCAGCTTGTTGACGCAATGCGTCGATTTCTTGCTCGATTAACGCTTGTGGAACTTCAACGTCGTTTGTTTCTAAAAGACCTTTGATCGCTTGCTCTTTAACTTGCGCTTTTACCGCTTGTTTAAGCTCACGAGCCATGTTCTTTTTCACTTCTTCTTTAAGTGCGTCAACACCACCTTCAGCTACACCGAATTTAGTCGCAAATTCGTCGTTAAGCTCTGGTAGTTGTTGTGCTTCAACTTTCTTGATCGTGATTTTAAATTGTGCAGCTTTACCTTTTAGGTTTTCTGCATGGTAATCTTCAGGGAAAGTTACGTCAGTAACCACTTCATCACCTGCTTTTTTACCAACGATACCGTTTTCAAAACCTGGGATCATACGACCTTGACCAAGTTGAAGTGGGAAATCTTCTGCTTTACCACCTTCAAACTCTTCACCGTCGATAGAACCAACGAAGTCGATTGTAACGCGATCGCTTTCACCCGCTGGAGTATCAGCTTCTGCCCACGTAGCGTGTTGCTTACGAAGTGTTTCAAGCATCGTAGCAAGGTCAGCATCTGTTACATCAACAACTGGCTTTTCAATTGCGATTTTCTCAACGTCTTTAAGCTCAACTTCTGGGTAAACTTCAAAAGTAGCAACGAACTCTAAGTCTTTACCTTCTTCAAGTGCTTTAGGAGCAAATGCAGGCGCGCCAGCTGGGTTGATTTTCTCAGCAATGATTGCTTCGATATAGTTACGTTGCATCAGGTCGCCAGCAACTTCTTGACGAACTGCTAAGCCGTAACGCTTTTTGATGATAGCTACTGGTACTTTACCAGGACGGAAACCATCAATACGCTGTGTTTTTGACAGTTGTTGTAAGCGTTTTTTAACTTCAGTCTCAACGTTCTCTGCAGGAACGGTGATGGTCAGACGGCGCTCAAGGCCTTGAGTCGTCTCAACAGAAACTTGCATGATTTACCTCAATCTTCAAATTTGGCGGCACTCCGCCTTCCTTACAAACAAGTTATTCATCGCAAATGAGCATTGGTCAATCACCAAGTAGATACTCAAATTGAGACTCACTACTCGAATTGGCACAAGCGCGACGACAGAACTCGTTGCCTGCCCCGACAGGGCGCTATGTTAATAAAACTAGACGCGGCATTATAACCGATAAATTCTTAGAGTCGAGTAAATACGGGGAAATAAATGAAGTTGTAGGCGCGTTCGGACAAAAAAGAAACAAACAATAAGTTAACAAACTGGGAGATGGTCGGCGATGCAGGATTTGAACCTGCGACCCCTAGTACCCAAAACTAGTGCGCTACCAAGCTGCGCTAATCGCCGATAAAGATTTTTTTGAGAAGATGGTCGGCGATGCAGGATTTGAACCTGCGACCCCTAGTACCCAAAACTAGTGCGCTACCAAGCTGCGCTAATCGCCGATAAAACGTTATGTAGGTGGGGCGACTGATGGGGATTGAACCCACGACAACCGGAATCACAATCCGGGGCTCTACCAACTGAGCTACAGCCGCCACTACATAAGAATAAAACAAGAATGGCGCACCCTGAAGGATTCGAACCTTCGACCGACGCCTTAGAAGGGCGTTGCTCTATCCAGCTGAGCTAAGGGCGCAAACTCGAAGTAAACTGCAAAGCGATACTTTAATTCTTATCTTAAAAAGTGGTCGGCGATGCAGGATTTGAACCTGCGACCCCTAGTACCCAAAACTAGTGCGCTACCAAACTGCGCTAATCGCCGACTTTCTGTTGTTTCCGAGAGTCCTCGTTGACAACGGGGTGCATAATAGTGATTTGCCCCATTGAGGTCAAACATTTTTTTTAGAAAAGCGTTTAACTGCTCAATTTTACCACACCCTGTTGAAAATATAACTAATTCCACTGAAAATTAAGCACTTGTTACTCAAAAACGAGAAATTGCGGACATTTATCCTAGATATTTTAGTTTACTCGCTTGGCGCAGGTGTGCTTTTCTGCGAAAATAGTGCCCGTTTTTACGCTATTTAAAATAGCGTTGGCGTAACCCCTTAAAACGCCATATCGTTCAAGTTATTCAATCCCAAATGAAAGGTCAAACATGACAGCAAACATCATTGATGGAAAAGCTATCGCGAAGCAAGTTAGAAACAACGTGGCAAAACGCGTTGCTGAGCGCGTTGAACAAGGACTACGTGCACCAGGTCTAGCCGTTGTGCTAGTCGGTCAAGATCCTGCTAGCCAAGTTTATGTTGGTTCAAAACGCAAGGCATGTGAAGAAGTAGGCTTTGTTTCTAAGTCGTATGACTTACCGGGCGACACGAGCCAACAAGCGCTGCTTGATTTGATCGACACGTTAAATAATGATGGCACAGTAGATGGGATCCTTGTGCAATTACCATTACCTGCAGGTCTCGATGCTGAAAAAATCCTCGAGCGCATCCATCCTCATAAAGACGTTGACGGTTTTCATCCATACAACATTGGTCGTCTTGCGCAACGAATGCCGGCTCTTCGACCGTGCACACCAAAAGGGATTATCACCCTGCTCGATTCTACCGGCGTTCGATATAAGGGCATGAACGCTGTTGTTGTTGGCGCTTCTAACATTGTTGGTCGCCCAATGTCGCTTGAACTATTATTAGCTGGCTGCACAACGACAGTGTGTCACAAATTTACTCAAGATTTAGAATCGCACGTAAGACGTGCTGATTTACTCGTCGTGGCGGTTGGTAAACCAGAGTTTATTCCAGGGGATTGGGTAAAAGAAGGCGCGATAGTAATTGATGTAGGTATTAACCGTCTCGACAGTGGCCAACTTGTCGGTGATGTTCAATATTCCATAGCACAATCAAAAGCGAGCTTCATTACACCAGTGCCAGGCGGTGTCGGTCCTATGACCGTCGCCAGCTTAATTGAGAACACATTAGAAGCCTGCGAGAAATACCACAGCTAAGGCGATTTCAATACACACTCCAATCGCTTTATCTGTACGCGATGAAAAATGGGGCACATTATTGTGCCTCTTTTTATTTTATCCATTTGATTCTCATCGCAGTCTAACAACCGAAAAAACGATGTATTAAATCAGTGCCCGCCTTAACGTCCCAAAGTTTCACGAAATAAGCGAGTTGAGGTCATTGCAGTGTTCGCATTAAACACTATCGCCTCGGTTTTCCACCTTAAGCCCAGCAGATTTATCGGCTCGATAATCACTGCGTATATGCAAGTCACGTTGTGGGAAAGGAATTTCAATGTCATATTTTCTAAAGCTATCATCAATCGCCCATAAATAATCCGATACTAACATCGTCGGACGCTTCACCAATTTAGGCTGTACCCACACACCCAAAGTAAAATTCAGGCTACTGTCACCAAACCCTGTCATCCAAACTTGCGGTTCTCTCCCTTCGTCATTTAACGTGTATTCGACATTGTGCGCCGCTTCCAAGACAGCTTGTTTCACTAAGTTTTTATCACTTCCGTAAGCCACAGAAAAAGGGATCCTAAAACGTCGCACACTTTCAGCGAGTGTCCAGTTAGTTACCATACCTGAGGTTAGCTCTGCATTGGGGATTAAAATATCGACGTTATCGTTAGTGCGAATAAGCGTTGCTCGCATCTGAATTTCCATGACTTCACCAACGAGTCCATTTCCTAGCTCAATAAAATCCCCCACTTTGAGACTTTTTTCTAATAGGATCATGATCCCTGATACAAAGTTATTTACTAGCCCTTGTAAGCCAAGACCAATACCTACACCTAGCGCACTCGCCACAAGAGCAAGCTCCGTCAATTTTATCCCAAGTGCTAAAAGCGCAATTAAGAAACCCACAAACAACACGATATAATGAATAATGCGACCTATAACGTAGGCCGATGTATGGGTCATCATGCCTTGACGTCTAGCAAGGCGTTGGAAACCACGTTGAGAGATTTTTGAGATTAAGTAGGTAGCAAAAATGACCGCAAAAAATGATAGCAATTCGCCAACTAACAAACTGTAGTCACCAAACTTAAAAATCGACGTATCAAGAATGAGGTTAATGTCTTTCATCATGATGAGGGGCAAACCTTTATTGTGAATGTTGTATTAAGCCATCATTACCAATTCGCGTTATTCGCAGCGAATTGACAAGTTGCTTGGGTTAGATGCTTGAATTATAGTTCGAAAACAAAAAGGCCTCATCTAGTATGAGGCCTTTTTTATGGTTTTTATTACGCTTTACGCCAAGTCGTTTTACCAGCACTGTCTTCAAGTACCACACCCATTGCTGTTAATGCATCACGTGCAGCGTCTGCAGCTGCCCAATCTTTGCTTTCACGGGCAGCTTTACGTTGTTCAATTAACGCTTCAATTTTAGCGACTTCATCAGAATCCTGACCACCTTGGAAAAAAGCCTCAGGATCGCGCTGCGCTATACCTAACACACCAGCGAGTTGCACTAATACATATGCTAGCTTGCCTGCTTCTAGAGGCTCAGCTTCTTTTAGACGATTAACTTCTTTTGCTAATTCAAAAATAACTGGTAGCGCTTCTGGTGTATTAAAATCGTCATTCATCGCGGCTTCAAAACGGGCTACGTAGTCGTTACTTAACAGGTCAACAGCTACCGGCTTTACACCACGCAAAGCAGTATAAATACGCTCAACAGTGGCCCTAGCTTGCTCTAAATTTTCGTGAGAATAATTCAATTGACTACGGTAGTGACCATTAATTAAGAAATAACGTACAGTTTCAGCATCAAATTCTTTAAGCACATCACGCAACGTAAAAAAATTGCCTAATGATTTGGACATTTTTTCTTTATTAACTTGAACCATACCTGTATGGATCCACGTGTTAACGTATTGCCCGTGATTCGCACAGCAAGATTGCGCAATTTCATTTTCATGATGAGGGAATTGCAAGTCTGACCCACCGCCGTGAATATCAAAATGTTCACCAAGGTGTTTTGAACTCATTGCACTGCACTCAATATGCCATCCAGGGCGCCCTTCTCCCCAAGGGGATGACCACGACGGCTCGCTTGGTTTTGCCTTTTTCCAAAGCACAAAATCTAACGGATCTTCTTTATCTTGCACAACTTCGACACGTGCTCCTGCTTGCAGCATTTCTAAGTCTTGCTGTGATAACTTACCGTAGTCAGTAAAGGTAGAGACATCGAACAACACATCACCATTTTTTGCCACATACGCGTGACCCTTTTCGATCAAACGCTCAACCATCACAATGATCTCGTCCATGTGTCCTGTGACGGTTGGTTCAATGTCAGCAGGTAACATGTTCAACGCCGCAAAATCGTCGTGCATTGCCTTCGTCATTCGGACGGTCAAGTCATTGATCGCTTCATTATTTTCGTTGGCACGTTTAATAATTTTGTCATCAACATCCGTGATATTGCGCACATAAGTAACATCGTACCCTAAATGGCGTAAGTAGCGATTCATCACATCGAAAGATACATAAGTACGAGCATGACCAACGTGGCAATAGTCGTAAATCGTAATACCACACACATACATGTCTACTTTACCGGGCGTTAGCGGTTTAAACTCTTCTTTTTGACGTGTTAATGTGTTGTAAATTTGTAACATCGAGTCGCTTTCCTAATCGTACGTTGTTTGTCTTACATAATAATAACACCATGCGCAGAGCCAAACTATACCCAATTCATGTTTTTGGCCTTTTGTACAATTGTCCAATGTGCTGTAAACTAATGGCCTTTTCTTTAATTTATTGACATAGGAATAACATGGTCGTTCTACACACCAATCACGGTGAAATCCGCCTAAACCTATTTGCTGACAAAGCGCCAGCGACGGTAGAAAATTTCTTAAATTACGCTAAATCAGGTTTCTACGATGGCACTATTTTCCATCGTGTAATTGATGGCTTTATGGTTCAAGGTGGTGGTTTTGAACCTGGAATGACGCAAAAATCGGTTCAAGCGCCAATTAAAAACGAAGCGAATAACGGAGTAAGTAACTCAGTTGGTACTATCGCAATGGCTCGTACACCAGATCCACATTCAGCGACTGCGCAGTTTTTCATTAACGTAAATAATAATACTTTCTTAAACTTCACCAGTGAAACATCACAAGGTTGGGGTTATTGTGTATTTGGTGAAGTAGCTGAGGGCATGGACATTGTGAACCAAATTAAAGGGGTTGCAACTGGCTCTCATGGCTTTCATCAAGATGTACCATTAGAAGATGTGATCATCGAAAAAGTAACTGTTGAATAACCGCGCTTTTTCGTGAATCATCACTAAATATACCCAATCGACTTGATTGGGTATGAAGGGAGGCCAGTGCTTCCCTTTGTTTTTATGAACAAACTCACAAAATTAACCCAGACTGGTATCAACCACGAGTTAACTAAAAATCATGCGTCAAACCTATTTCATATCCGATCTGCATCTTAGCGAGAATCGCCTAGACATAAGACAAGCGTTTTATGCCTTTCTAGACGAACACATGACAACCAATGTCGATGCACTGTACATCTTGGGGGATTTTTTTGAAGTATGGGTTGGCGACGATAATTCGAATGAATTTACTTCTGGGATTGCCGCTAAACTAAAAAGCCTGTCAAAAAAAGGGATTAACGTTTTTTTTATTCATGGCAACCGGGATTTTTTAATTGGTAATGACTTCGCGAAATCAGCTGCAATGACCCTCCTTCCAGAGCAAGTCGTGATCAACTTATATGGAACCCAGACAGTCATTTTGCACGGCGACGAAATGTGTACTCAAGATCTCGCATATCAAGCATTTCGAAAAAAGAGCCGAGGTTGGTGGTGGCCTCGATTGATGCTTGCGATGCCACTTTGGTATCGCAAACGCGTCGCTCAAAAAGCACGCGAAAAGAGTAAACTCAGCCAAATGGATAAACCGCTCGAGATCCTTGATGTGACTTTAGAAGCGGTTCAAGACATGTTTGAACGTCATCAAGTCAAGAATATGATCCATGGGCATACCCATCGTCCAAATACACATTTTAATGAAGTCGAAGGCTCTACGCGTACCGTACTCGGCGATTGGTATTCTCAATCTAGTTACCTAATCGCAACTGAACAAGGCTTAACGTTACACGCTAAACCTTTTTAATGTGTGTCCTTAATTCAAATAAACCAGCGTTTGGGTTGACTAAGTTTGGGGTTTACCGCTGTGAAACTTAAAGTCTTCATCGGGAGACGAAATTAAACCAGCTTCTACTTTTCCAAAATAGGCCACCCTTTCAGATATATCATGACCTGCAATTTCTTCAGCCAATGTCAAATAGTCTTGGTAATGACGAGCTTCTGAACGAAGCAGAGACACGTAAAAATCCCCCAAAGATTGAGAAACATGAGGTGCGAGTTTAGCAAAACGTTCACAAGAGCGGGCTTCTATATAGGCCCCACAAATTAACTTGTCGATAAGTGTATCAGGCTCGTGGTTAGTAACATGTGTCAACAGGCCCTTTGCGTAGCGGCTTGAGCTGATATTTTCATATGGCATGTTGTAATCATCCATGATTTCTAAGACTTGATAAAAGTGATGCAGCTCTTCTTTAATCAACAACACCATTTTATCTATCAAGTCTTGTCCGTAAGGCGTCCCAGATTTAGGCAACATCGACTTAGACAAAGTATTGTGTTTAATTAAGTCTTTCCAGTTACCTTCCTTACGGTAAGTAAAGTCTTCAAATGGCTTGAGCCACGCAAGCAGTGCATCACCACTTTCTTTATCAACGGCGTACTTGCGTATCAGAAACATAGCACTTTGCGCCGCTTTTAATTCACACACTAAGTGATCAATTAATATGACCGACAGGTTTTCTGGTTTCGATGCCGCAATTACCCATTCATTCGGCGTTTCGCACTGCAAAAATTGGTTAATAGGTGCTAAAAGCTCTTTGTACTTCTCTAACATGACTTACGATTCAAAATAAAAACACACGTTAGTTTATCACAGGATAAAACGCATGAGCATCCCGTGAATTCTACAGCACACCGCATTAGCATAAAGTCTAGTTTAAAATAGTTGCGTAACATGCTTTACGATTTCTTGACAAAAAATGCGCAGTAGCTCATACCTAAATTGAGCTGTATAAAAAAAACACAGCGAAAAACACAGCGAAACATATATTTAAGGGGCTATTATGATTTTAAATCATCTCTGGGGCTTATATGCTCATCCAATTGAAGAGTGGCAAACAATCGACAATCGCCACGAAAACGTAAAATACAGCTTATCTCATATCGCCTTAATTGCGTTAATTCCAAGTTTGATGGGATATTATTCTTCTGTTTACTTGGGCTGGAGTATTGGTGCAGGGGATAAAGTATTCTTGACACATGAAAGCGCATTATTGATAGGTATAGCAATGTACTGTGCTTTAATTCTCGGCGTCTTCGCGTTATCTTATCTTGCGCATTGGATGGCCGTTACATTTGGTGCAAAACCAACCTTCACGCAAACATTAGAACTTGCAGCGTACACTGCAACACCAATGTTTATGTCGGCCTTTGGCGCATTTTATCCTGAACTTTGGTTTGTAGCCTGTGTAGGCATGGCCGCGCTCGCCTATTCAGTGTATTTACTTTATACCGGTGTACCAATATTAATGCACATTCCTGAAGAGCGCGGTTTTATTTACGCAAGCTCTGTAGTGACCTGTGGTTTAATCCTACTTGTTATTATATTGGCTGCGACGGCAATACTTTGGACGAATGGCATTATTAGCCCAACGTTTACTTGATTCCATATCCAGTCCTTAGCAAAAAGGAGCGCAATGCGCTCCTTTTCTTTTTATATTTATTGATCGGACTAATCGTTGGTGCCGGTTTCTTGATTATGTAATTCAAGCCCTGCCGACATCGCGGTGTCTCGAGACGACTTAGCAGCATCGTTACGCTGTTCATCAATACGGTTCAAATAAGCCTGATCGATATCACCCGTTATGTATTTACCGTCAAATACGGCTGTTTCAAACATCGTTACTTCTGGATTTTCTTGACCAACCGCAGCTTTCAAATCACTAAGTGATTGGTAAATTAGTCCATCAGCACCAATGTACGCGTTGATATCTTCAACCTCGCGACCATGTGCAATCAATTCAGCGGCTGATGGCATATCGATACCATATACGTTCGGGAATCGAACTTCTGGTGCAGCGGATGCAAAGTACACTTTCTTCGCTCCGGCTTCTCGAGCCATTTCAACGATCTGAGCTGATGTTGTACCACGTACAATTGAGTCATCGACTAATAACACGTTCTTGCCTTTAAATTCACGATCAATCGCATTGAGTTTACGACGTACTGATTTTTTGCGCAGCTCTTGACCTGGCATAATAAAGGTACGACCGATGTAACGATTTTTTACAAACCCTTGGCGATAAGGCAGTTGCAGAACTGATGCAATCTCGAGTGCAATATCACACGAAGTTTCTGGGATTGGAATAACGACGTCGATGTCTTTATCACCCCACTCTCGCGCAATCTTTTCACCTAATTTTGTCCCCATGTTTACACGTGTGGCGTACACTGACATTTTATCGATCACAGAGTCAGGACGAGCGAAATACACAAATTCGAAAATACACGGCGCAAGTTTTGTTTTTTCAGCGCAGATCTGAGAGAAAAGCTCTCCAGATTCGGTTACATAGATTGCTTCTCCCGGTGCGACGTCGCGAATAAATTCGAAACCGTCAGTTTGAAGTGCAACACTTTCTGATGCGAACATATATTCTGCACCTTGCTCGGTTTCGCGCTTTCCGAAAACCAGAGGACGTATACCGTGTGGGTCACGAAATGCAAGCATTCCGTGGCCGATGATCATTGCGATGCTTGCATAACCACCTGAGACTAAGCTATTGACTGATGAAATAGCTTTAAACATGTCGTCCGCATCTAATCGCAGTTTATCAACTTTACTCAATTCATGAGCCAACACATTCAATAAGATTTCAGAATCAGAAGTCGTGTTTACATGGCGGCGAGCCTGAGTGAATATCAACTCTTTAAGTTGCTCTGCATTGGTCAAATTGCCGTTGTGAGCTAAGGCAATACCAAATGGCGAGTTTACATAAAAAGGCTGCGCTTCTGCACTGCTCGACGATCCTGCAGTAGGATAACGCACATGGCCAATGCCCATGTTGCCTTGCAAACGTTTCATGTGACGCGTATGGAAAACGTCTTTTACTAAGCCGTTGTCTTTACGCAAACTAAACGTATTGTTATTAATGGTAATGATGCCCGCTGCATCTTGGCCGCGATGTTGCAAAACAGTTAAGCCGTCATAAATTGCCTGATTGACAGGCGATTTACCGACTATCCCAACGATACCACACATTAAAATTTTCCTCGCCGATTAACGGTTTACTGGATTGAGAAAGCTAGAGTTGTTCTCTAAATATGAAAAGAACCACTCGACGACAAACCCAAACTCAGGAATTAACTTAGATGACGTCCACCAAGTTGTAGCTGGGGCATTGGTAAACGCATCAAGGAAGAACAACAAGGCACTTACGACTAGCACACCTCGAAGTGCACCAAACACTAAGCCAAAGACTCGGTCGGTGCCAGACAACCCTGTTCTTTGCACTAATTCGCCAAGAACAAAATTGATAAACCCACCTAACAGGATAGTCGCAATAAAAAGTATGGCAATTGCGGCAGCATTTCTTAAAAGGGGTTCTGAAATGAATGTTAGGAAGGTAGCTAGATACTGATAGAACATGCTAGAGATGAAAAATGCGCTAATCCACACAGTCAGCGACATTGCTTCTTTGACAAAGCCTCGGATAAGTCCAAAAAATGTAGACAACCCTATTAAACCGAGAATGGCATAATCAACCCAAAGCATAATTACCAATAAGTCGTAAATTTGGGGCGCATTCTATAAGACAGCGACCAGAATTGCCAGATCATTTTGCGGGCTCAAATTCGGTAAGACGTGCGTTGAGTTTAGTTAATTTCTTTAATTCTGGGAGTTTAGCTTCTAAGTTCGCTTTATCTGTTGTCGGCCCTACAAACACTTTAGTGAGTGTACCATTTGGCGTTTTAACCGGGCGGGTAAATGCGTCAAACCCGGCGTTATTTAACTTTTTGAGCAGTGCTTCAACATTCGATTTATGTGAAAAACTACCAAGCTGAATTACATACGCTGCTTTCTCAAGTGCCGGGTTGCGAGATTCGCTTTTAACAACAGTTGCTGCCTCTATAGTCTTTACTGACTCGGTTGGTGCACTATTGGCCTCTAATGTTGCTACCTCGACAGTGTTCGATTCTACGGGCGTAACGTTTGTTTCAGGCAACAACTCACTGCTTATTTCAGTTTGTTCAGGTACCACTGATTCCTCAACAGTGGCAGCTTGATAAGCCGCATTATCTTCGTCCAGTGCAGTTTCATTACTCATCTCAGGTTCAGAAGGCTGTTCAGCAACAGCCACCTGAGCATCTATCTCTGACTGCAAATCAATTGTAGTAAATTCTGGTTGTTCAGGGATAGCCGGAAACGTCTCTTCGTGATGAATTTTCTCACCATCAAGAATACTCGGAATAAAGACTATCGCCGCGACCACAACAATGCTTGTTCCAACTAAACGATTTACAAAAGTAGAATTCACCGATTTGCCTCTATAGTCTCACTGCCAATACTCAATAGCTTTTGCTACGGTATAAAACGATCCAAACACAATTACTACGTCTTTTTCTGCACATCGCGGTAGAAGTGAATCAAGCGCCTGTGAAACATCTAACGCTGTTTCTACTGGATTTGTTGATACACTGCGGATGTGATCCGCTAACACACTTGCAGGCTCCGTTCGTTGTCCTTGCAACGTTGCTACGGTCCACGAGTCAACCACATCGATTAAGGGTGCAATGGCATTCGCTTTATCTTTATCGCAAAGCATAGCGACTAATGCGTGGATTTTAAACCCTTTATCAACAAACTCTTGCAACTTTGACGCTAAATAACGTGCAGACTCTGGATTATGTGCAACGTCAGTATAGACCAGTGGCTGAGTACTTAAACATTGAAAACGCCCTTCAACGGTGAGATTTGCTAATACCTGTTTGACCAAATCGATTTCAGGTAATAAGTCTAACTTGGCTAACACGGTAAGGGCTGTTGCTGCATTTTGCGCTGGAATGGCAGGATTAAGAAACTCGTGAGTTTGATTATTATAAGTCCATTTAAAGCACGTTCGATCTGGCTCAAAACGAAAATCACGACCACTTAGTACTAAATCTGCCTCGATGTCTTTACCGTACTTTGTTACCGAATCCGGAATATTTAGGTCACCAACTATCGCCGGAATGCCTTTGCGGAAAATACCCGCTTTTTCGTAGCCTACTTTTTCGCGTGTATCGCCAAGATATTCTTTATGATCAAGGTCGATTGTCGTTATAACACTCGCGTACGGATTGACGATATTAGTCGCATCGAATCGGCCGCCTAACCCAACTTCTAAAACAACATAATCGACAGATAGACGTTTAAAAATAGACAATCCACCCAATGTGCCATATTCGAAATAAGAAAGGGAAGTAGTCCCCCGCCCTTGCTCAATCTCATGAAACGCATCGACATGGTATTGGTCGCTAAGTTCTTTCCCATTAACACGAACGCGCTCGTTATATCGGACCAAATGCGGAGATGCATATGTTCCAACAGAATAGCCTTGCGCCAATAAGAGTGCTTCGAGTAGTCGACATGTAGTCCCTTTGCCGTTGGTACCTGCAACTAGGATAATTTTACTCGGATTATCAATATAGCCGAGAGCGTTTGCTACTTTAGCTACTCGCTCAAGTCCCATATCAATCGTTTTAGGGTGGATCTTTTCAAGATAAGAAAGCCAATCTTGCAATGAAGAAGATTGGCTTGGAATCGAAATTTGCATAAACAAGCAACGCTTCTGTAAAAAAGTTACGCTACTCTATGCTCTTGGTCTAAAGAAGGCAAGTTCATAAACTTTGCAATAATACGGGCTAAGCTATCACGCATTTCACGACGGTCTATAATCATGTCGATAGCGCCATGCTCTAAAAGAAACTCACTGCGTTGGAAACCTTCAGGTAACTTTTCACGCACCGTTTGCTCAATGACTCGAGGACCCGCAAAACCAATCAGTGCTTTTGGCTCAGCCACATTAATATCACCAAGCATCGCAAGAGAAGCAGATACACCACCCATCGTCGGATCCGTTAATACCGAAATAAATGGCAGACCACGTTCGCTCATTTTTGCCAATGCAGCACTGGTTTTAGCCATCTGCATCAAAGACATCAATGCTTCTTGCATACGAGCACCACCTGACGCAGAAAAACAAATTAGCGGCATGTTATGTTCAAGACACTCGTTAACTGCATCGACGAATCGCGCACCAACAACCGACGCCATTGAACCACCCATAAAGTTAAATTCAAACGCGACCGCAGCAACTGGGATCCCTTTTAAACGCCCTTTCATCGCAACTAAGGCATCTTTTTCGCCACTTGCTTTTTGAGCTTGAACAATACGATCCGAGTATTTTTTAGAATCTTTAAATTTTAAAACATCTTGCGGCTCATGTTGAGAACCTAATTCGACACGTTCAGCATCGTCTAAGAAATATTCAAGACGCTTACGACCACTCATGCGCATATGATGATTACATTTTGGGCATACATTTAGTGCTTTTTCTAATTCTGCTTTATAAAGGATTGCATCGCAATCGCCGCACTTTGCCCAAACACCCTCTGGAATTTCTTTTTTCGTCGACGATTTCGACGTTTTAGGTAAGATTTTTTCTAACCAACTCATTTGCAACTCTCTTGTGCTTAAATCTGTGTCGCGGTCTACATCTTGCAGACATACTGTGCCCATTAAATCACGGATTCTCTTCAAGTAATAGAAAAAACTGGTCGGTTTAGTCTATCCTGAGCTTCGTTTATTCAGGCAAAAACAATGGACCTAAAGGCTGCTTTGGCACACCAAATTCAGCAGGGTAATCTACATCAACCAAATACAAGCCATTTGCCTTGGCTGTAGCACTGGCTTTGGTTCTATCTTTGAGTGCGAGAAGTTCAGGCATCCACTCAACGGGCAATCGCCCTGAACCAATATCGAGGAGTGTTCCTGTTATGTTTCGTACCATATGGTGCAAGAATGCATTCGCTTTTATATCGATGACAATAAAATCACCTGTGCGGCTTACTTGAACATGATGAATGTTTCTAAAAGGAGTATGTGATTGGCAATGTACCGCTCGAAATGAACTAAAATCTTGCTCACCGAGCAAAAATTGAGCTGCATGATGCATTTTTTCAGCATCGAGTTGTGGGTAATGATGCGTAATGCCACTGCGCAAGATTGCAGGTCGATAGGCATGATTTAAAATCACATAACGGTAACGTCTTGCTGTTGCGCTAAAACGAGCATGAAAGTCATCAGAAACGAGTGTTGCGAATCGAACGGCAATGTCATCTGGTAATTGAGAGTTAGCCCCTAACGTATACGCTTTTAAATCTCTTGGGTTATGAGTATCAAAATGAACAACTTGACCTGTCGCATGCACACCTGCATCGGTTCGTCCTGCACACGCCACTTCAACAGCATGATCACTAATTTTCGATAAAACGGTTTCCAGCTCTTGCTGCACACTGTTGACATGGTTTTGGCGTTGCCATCCACTGTACCGTTCACCTTGGTATTCAATACCCAATGCAAAACGCATAGTTTTTCACTCACCGAGACTAAAATTGAAGCGCATTGTAAGGAATAAACTCTCACATTAAAAGTAAAGGGCCGATAAAGCCCTTTACTTAACCCTGTTACCTAAAGATGATGGGGCACATACCCAAACAATTTGAACATGCCTAGGTATATTTTACCGCGCTTTATTCATTAACGCGTTTGCCTCATCTTGAATACTCTCCGGACCATTATCAATGACTTCTTGAATACTTTGAACCGCAGATTCAACATCGCCAATCTCTAAGTACGCTCTTGCCAAATCAAGCTTGGCTGAAAATCCCCCCTCTTCGAGGTCAACATCGACGGGATTATCACCAGCTAAAAACTCATCAAATTCATTTAACCCGACGTCCATATTAATTTCGTCGTAGGGCTCTGATTCGAGCTCTTCGTCATCGCTTTGTTCAAGTAAAGAGTCAATGTCTAAAAAGTCTTCACTTTCTAGCGTTTCTTCTGACGACTCCATCTCTGGAATGTCTTCGTCGGCGAGCAAGGCGTCTAGATCGACATTTAACTTGCCTTCATCGATTAATTCTATCGGCTCCGGTTCAGACAATTCATCAAGCAACGAATCAAAGTCCGTTTGAGCAAAGTCCGCCATGAACTCGTCTTCGATTGCCTGCTCATTAATAAGCGGTGCTTGCTCGTCTATGTCCTCGTCAATATCTAAATCGACTGCTTCTTGCCCTAGTGCCTCATCTAATTGAGCTAAAAAAGACTCCGGTGTTTTATTACTTATCTCTTTATCGAATTTCGCTGTTGATTGTGGAGCTAAATCATTGGAACTCTCATTTGCACTGTCTGCTTCCGCTTCATTTTGCAATAAGTCAGGCTCGACTTCGTTCGCCTCTTCACCCGTGATTTCAAGGTCTGCTAAGTCATCCTCTAGACCCTCGAGTTCAAGTTCATCTAAGGCATCGAGTTCATCACTGAGTGTTGGTTCTTCGAGTATCGGATCGTCGAGCTCGGCCTCATCCAACAAAGACTCATCGAGCGTATCGGTAAAGGCATCCGAGTCTAGCTCTGCGGCTAAATTATCGGAGCGTTCTTCGGTACTGTCTACTTTCGCTTCATTTTGCAATAACTCAAGCTCGACTTCGTTCGCCTCTTCACCCGTGATTTCAAGGTCTGCTAAGTCATCCTCTAGATCCTCGATCTCAGGTTCATTATTGAGCACGGGTTCGTTGAGCTCAGCGTCATCCAACAAAGACTCATCGAGCGTATCGGTAAAGGCATCCGAGTCTAGCTCTGCAGCTAAATCATCGGGACTCTCTTTAACACTGTCTCGTTCCGCTTCATTTTGCAATAAGTCAGACTCGACTTCGTTCGCCTCTTCACCCGTAATTTCAAGGTCTGCTAAGTCATCCTCTAGACCCTCGAGTTCCAGTTCATCTAAGGCATCGAGTTCATCATTAAGTGCTGGTTCTTCGAGTATCGGATCGTCGAGCTCAGCCTCATCCAACAAAGACTCATCAAGCGTATCGGTAAAGGCATCCGAGTCTAGCTCTGCGGCTAAATCATCGAGACTCTCTTTCGCACTGTCTGCTTCCGCTTCATTTTGCAATAAGTCAGGCTTGACTTCGTTCGCCTCTTCACCCGTGATTTCAAGGTCTGCTAAGTCATCCTCTAGACCCTCGAGTTCAAGTTCATCTAAGGCATTGAGTTCATCATTAAGTGCTGGTTCTTCGAGTATCGGATCGTCGAGCTCGGCCTCATCCAACAAAGACTCATCAAGCGTATCGGTAAAGGCATCTGACTCTAGTTCTGCGGCTAAATCATCAGCGCTCTCTTTGTCAGGCTCAGCTTCGCCCTGTTCTTCATCCGTGATTTCAAGGTCTGTTAAATCATCCTCTGGAGCATCGATTTCGAGTTCATCTAAGGCATCGAGTTCATCATTGAGCACGGGTTCGTCGAGCTCGGCGTCATCCAACAAAGACTCATCGAGCGTATCGGTAAAGGCATCCGAGTCTAGCTCTGCGGCTAAATCATTGGAACGCTCTTCGGCACTGTCTACTTCCGCTTCATTTTGCAATAAGTCAGACTCGACTTCGTTCGTCTCTTCACCCGTGATTTCAAGGTCCGTTAACTCATCCTCTAGATCCTCGATCTCGGGTTCATCATTGAGCACGGGTTCGTCGAGCTCGGCGTCATCCAACAAAGACTCATCGAGCGCATCGGTAAAGGCTTCCGAGTCTAGCTCTGCAGCTAAATCATCGTGGCTTTCTTCGACACTGTCTGCTTCAACTTCACTTTGCTCGGCTTCAACTTGTTCTTCACCTGTGATTTCAAGGTCCGTTAAATCATCCTCTAGATCCTCGACTTCGGGCTCATCATTGAGAACGGGTTCTTTGAGCTTGGCGTCATCCAACAAAGACTCATCGAGCGCATCGGTAAAGGCATCTGACTCTAGCGCTGTCGCTAATTCATCTTCAGCTGACTCTCCGCCTTCTAATAAAGCACCATCATCGTTGCTATCAAAGGCTAGTTCTGGGTATTCATCTAGTTCAGCACTTGGAGTAACAATATCCTCAATTGGCTCTTCCTCAGCCATTAAATCAATTTCATCGGTGAGCGGATCATCTCCTAAGTCGATTTCAACCTCATCAACGTCATCATCAAGCGGATCATGCCAGTCTGGCTGTTTTGGCGCTTCGTCAATCTCGTCAAGTTCATTGAGTAAGTCATCGACATTGCGAAACTCTTGGTTTACCTCTTCAACACTGTTTTCATCAACAAACTCTTTGTTAGCATCCAATTCAGCCAGTAAAGATTCGCCATCAATTAAATCATCCGCATCAGAGTCGATAGCTGATATCGCTTCATCACTTTGAGAATCAAAAGATTCCATCTCCGTGTCGAGCTCAGGTAGAACCTCTTCAATTGATTCTTCTCCTGCCTCATCTGCTAGGCCATCTAACAGCGGATCCAGGTCTTCTAAATCCGCTTCTTCAAGCTCTGATAATGCGTCTTCTGCTGCCGCTTCTGCTACGTCATCTAACAGCGGATCCAAATCATCTAAATCGGCTTCTTCTTCCAGCGCTGGTAATGCGTCTTCTGCTGACGCTTCTGCTACGTCATCTAACAGCGGATCCAAATCATCTAAATCGGCTTCTTCCAACTCTGATAATGCGTCTTCTGCTGACGCTTCTGCTACGTCATCTAACGGCGAGTCTAAATCATCTAAATCGGCTTCTTCTTCCAACGCTGGTAATGCGTCTTCTGCTGACGCTTCTGCTACGTCATCTAACAGCGAGTCTAAATCATCTAAATCCGCTTCTTCTTCCAGCGCTGGTAATGCGTCTTCTGCCGACGCTTCTGCTACGCCATCTAACAGCGAATCTAAATCATCTAAATCGGCTTCTTCTTCCAGCGCTGGTAATGCGTCTTCTGCTACGTCATCTAACAGCGAGTCTAAATCATCTAAATCCGCTTCTTCAGCAAGCTCTGGCAAGTCCTCATCTATTGTATCGTTTTGCACTTCGTCTACTAACGAGTCAATGTCATCCAGATCAGCTTCTTCAGTGAGTTCTGGTAAATCCTCATCGATAGTATCGTTTTGAACGTCGTCTAATAGTGAGTCAATGTCATCCAGATCAGCTTCTTCGGTGAGCTCTGGTAAATCCTCATCAGTGGTATCGTTTTGAACTTCGTCTAATAGCGAGTCAATGTCATCCAGATCAGCTTCTTCAGTGAGCTCTGGCAAGT
>CAPN01000050.1 GCA_000333235.1 Pseudoalteromonas luteoviolacea B = ATCC 29581
GAAAGTACGCTCGGCGTACTTTGCTAGTTAGTTATGGTTTGCTTGTCCCAGATTGGGACAAGGGTCTTTGGTCTTAAAGGTGAAAGTGCGCTCGGCGTACTTTGCTAGTTAGCGATTGTTTGCTTGTCCCAGATTGGGACAAGGGTCTTTGGTTTTAAAGGTGAAAGTGCGCTCGGCGTACTTTGCTAGTTAGCGATGTTTGCTTGTCCCAGATCGGGACAAGGTTCTTCGGTCTTAAAGGTGAAAGTGCGCTCGGCGTACTTTGCTAGTTAGCGATTGTTTGCTTGTCCCAGATTGGGACAAGGTTGTACGGTCTTAAAGGTGAAAGTACGCTCGGCGTACTTTGCTAGTTAGTTATGGTTTGCTTGTCCCAGATTGGGACAAGGGTCTTTGGTCTTAAAGGTGAAAGTGCGCTCGACGTACTTTGCTAGTTAGCGATTGTTTGCTTGTCCCAGATTGGGACAAGGGTCTTTGGTCTTAAAGGTGAAAGTACGCTCGGCGTACTTTGCTAGTTAGCGATTGTTTGCTTGTCCCAGATTGGGACAAGGGTCTTTGGTCTTAAAGGTGAAAGTGCGCTCGGCGTACTTTGCT
>CAPN01000049.1 GCA_000333235.1 Pseudoalteromonas luteoviolacea B = ATCC 29581
TTGCTGCAGTTAGAGTTGTTTTACCGTGGTCAACGTGGCCGATTGTACCTACGTTTACGTGCGGTTTCGAACGTTCAAACTTTTCTTTTGCCATTTTAAAAATTCCTATAAAAGAAATTAAAGTCCGATCCTAGTGACCGGACCGAACTAAAATTACTTCACAGCGCGAGCTGCAATAATGGTATCCGCAACATGTTTAGCGGCCTCGGCGTACTTCAAAAACTCCATGGAGTAAGACGCACGACCTTGTGTTGCAGAACGAAGATCCGTAGCATAACCGAACATTTCAGAGAGTGGAACTTGCGCATTAATTTGCTTCATACCACCAAACGAGTCTTCCATGCCCTCAATTATACCGCGGCGACGATTTAGATCGCCGACTACATCACCCATGTTTGCTTCAGGGGTGATGACTTCAACTTTCATCATAGGTTCAAGAATAACTGGGTCGGCATCAAGCGCCCCTTTCTTAAAGCCTATAGAACCTGCAATTTTAAACGCCATTTCGCTCGAGTCCACATCGTGGAACGAGCCATCAAATAACGTTGCTTTAACACCAAGAAGTGGATAACCGGCAAGTACACCTTGACGCATCGCTTCTTGAATGCCTTTATCAACTGCAGGGATGTATTCTTTCGGTACCGTACCACCAACTATCGCGTTTTCAAACTCGTAGATTGGCGCATCGTTATCCGAAACATCCATCGGTTCCAGTTTAAGCCAAACGTGACCATACTGACCTTTACCACCAGATTGACGCACAAACTTACCTTCAGCCTCAACAGACTTACGGATCGTCTCACGATAAGCAACCTGAGGCTTACCAACGTTACATGCCACGTTAAATTCACGTTTCATGCGATCAACGATGATTTCTAAGTGTAGTTCACCCATACCAGAAATGATCGTTTGACCAGTTTCAGGATCGGTTTCAACACGGAAAGACGGGTCTTCAGCGGCTAATTTACTTAGCGCGATCCCCATTTTCTCTTGGTCAGCAATCGTTTTTGGTTCAACCGCAACAGAAATTACAGGATCAGGGAATTCCATACGCTCAAGCGTAATGATGGACTCTTGAGCACACAATGTGTCCCCTGTTGTCACATCTTTCAAGCCGATTGCGGCAGCAATATCACCTGCATGTACTTCTTTAATTTCGTCGCGGTGGTTAGCGTGCATTTGCACGATACGACCAAAACGTTCTTTTTTGCTTTTCACTGGGTTGTAAACCGCGTCACCCTGCTTAACAGTACCAGAGTAAACACGGAAGAAGGTCAATGAGCCAACAAATGGATCAGTGGCAATTTTAAATGCCAATGCCGAGAACGGCGCATCATCACTTGCTGGGCGAGTTGCTTCAGAGCCATCTTCAAGTACACCATCGATGTCTTTGACTTCGGTTGGTGAAGGAAGGTAGTCAACTACTGCATCTAATACAGCTTGAACCCCTTTGTTCTTGAAGGCACTACCAACGGTCATTGGAACGATTTCGTTCGCAAGGGTACGTTGACGAATTGCGGCTTTGATTTCTTCTTCGCTTAATTCACCTTCTTCTAAATATTTTTCCATCAGCTCTTCAGTTGCTTCCGCTGCGCTTTCAACTAAGTTGGCGCGCCATTCGTCCGCTAAATCTTGAAGCTCTGCTGGGATCGCTTCGTACGTGAACGTCATACCCTGGTCTTCTTGATTCCAGTTAATGGCTTTCATTTTTACGAGGTCGATCACACCTTTAAATTCATCTTCAGCACCAATAGGTAACTGAATTGGCACAGGGCTAGCACCAAGGCGCTTTTTAACCTGACCCACAACTGATAAGAAATCCGCACCGGTACGATCCATCTTATTGACGAAAATCATACGTGGCACTTCATACTTGTTCGCTTGACGCCAAACCGTCTCAGTTTGTGGCTGTACACCTGATGAAGCACATAGCACAACAACCGCACCATCGAGTACACGCAAAGAGCGTTCTACTTCGATTGTGAAGTCTACGTGTCCGGGAGTATCGATAATGTTGATGCGATGCTCAGCGAACTGAGCATCCATACCTTTCCAGAAACACGTCGTCGCCGCAGACGTGATAGTAATACCACGTTCTTGCTCTTGCTCCATCCAGTCCATAGTTGCAGCACCATCATGCACTTCACCGATCTTATGAGAAAGGCCAGTGTAAAACAGAACACGTTCTGTTGTGGTCGTTTTGCCTGCATCTACGTGAGCACAAATACCGATATTACGGTAGCGCTCAATAGGAGTTGTACGTGCCATAGTATCCTCTTAAAGGTTCTGGGCAGATTACCAACGGTAGTGAGCGAATGCTTTGTTCGCTTCAGCCATACGGTGAACGTCTTCACGTTTCTTAACCGCAGTGCCTTTGTTGTCAGCTGCATCTAGCATTTCTTGTGCAAGACGAAGGCCCATTGATTTTTCGCTACGCTTACGAGCAGCTTCAACTAACCAACGCATGCCAAGCGCGTTACGACGCACTGGACGAACTTCAACTGGAACTTGGTACGTTGAACCACCAACACGGCGAGATTTAACCTCTACCTGTGGGCGAACGTTATCAAGCGCCGATTCAAAGATTTCTAGGTGCGACTTGCCTGATTTCTCAGCAGCCACGTCTAACGCACCGTATACGATTTTTTCAGCAGTAGATTTCTTGCCGTCTAACATTACTACGTTAACGAATTTAGCAAGAAGTTCTGATCCGAACTTCGGATCTGGAAGAATTTTACGTTGACCTATTACGCGTCTTCTTGGCATTTTATATCTCCGGTATCTTCAGGTTCGTGCTCTACACGAATTCCCAAAACAATTTTATTACAAATGTTTAAGTGCTTGGCCTTACTAACGGAGAACCATTAGGCTTTAGGACGCTTTGCACCGTACTTAGAACGAGCTTGCTTACGCTTAGTTACGCCAGCACAGTCAAGTGCGCCGCGAACAGTGTGGAAACGCACACCTGGTAAGTCTTTAACACGACCACCACGGATTAGGATTACACTGTGCTCTTGTAGGTTGTGGCCTTCACCACCGATGTAAGATGTTACTTCGAAGCCGTTAGTTAAACGCACACGCGCTACTTTACGTAGTGCAGAGTTTGGCTTCTTAGGTGTTGTTGTATATACACGAGTACATACACCACGCTTTTGTGGACAAGCTTTAAGAGCAGCTGAGTTGCTCTTAGTAACCTTGCTACGACGTGGCTTACGCACTAGCTGGTTAATCGTTGCCATTAAATAGCTCCTGATAATTAATATTACTACTGAAAAAATGAAATCGTTCCCAAGAAGTCGGTTATTTTTTTCACCGAATAAATGGGTGGCCGAATTTTAATGACCAAAGTTTAACCTGTCAACCAAAAGTACCTTTAAACCCAATTAAAATCACACTTTCTGATCCTAGAACGAAAGTATAAAACCGTTTTAAGTCACTTTTTTGACAAGAAAAGCTTTTGCATTTCATTAGGTTAATTTAATGAAATGATTAAACAAAAGAGCCGTGGCATTACCACGGCTCTTTTTAGAAGATTAGCGTGTGCTTCGCTTCTTATTCATTACCACCTAAAAGGTCAGCATTTAGTGCATCAGTTAGTGCTTGAGTTGCCTCTTCTGCACTTACTGTTTGCTCTACTGGCTCTTCAGCAGCCTTACGGCGACTGATGCGTTCTTGGTGGTAGGCAAAACCCGTACCTGCAGGGATCAAACGACCCACAATCACGTTTTCTTTCAGACCACGTAGATCGTCTTTCTTACCATTAACCGCAGCTTCTGTTAGAACACGCGTTGTTTCTTGGAACGACGCGGCTGAGATAAATGATTCAGTTGCAAGTGACGCTTTAGTGATACCCATTAACTGGATCTCAAATTTAGCTGGGATCTTACCTTGTGCTTCTAGTTCACGGTTAGCGATGTTAACGCGAGACACTTCAACTTGCTCACCCGCTAGGAACATAGAGTCACCACCATCAAGGATGATGCACTTACGTAACATTTGGCGAATGATAGTTTCAATGTGCTTATCGTTAATCTTTACACCTTGTAAACGATATACTTCTTGTACTTCGTTTACGATGTAGTTAGATACATCAGTCACACCACGCAGACGCAGAATGTCATGCGGCGACTCTGGGCCGTCAGCAATAACTTCACCACGTGCAACGTTTTCACCTTCAAACACGTTAAGTTGACGCCATTTCGGGATCATCTCTTCGTATGCATCACCTTCAGCTGGCGTGATTACAAGACGTTTCTTACCTTTGGTCTCTTTACCGAAGCTTACCGTACCTGTGATTTCAGCAAGAATTGCTGGATCTTTTGGTTTACGCGCTTCAAATAAGTCAGCAACGCGAGGTAGACCACCCGTGATGTCACGAGTTTTCGAACCTTCTTGTGGAATACGCGCTAAAACCGCACCTGGTAATACTTTTGAACCGTCTGTTACTTCAATCGTAGTGAATGAAGGTAAGCGGATCTCTTGTAAACCACGCTCATCGTTTTCGATGATAAGTTTTGGCTCTTTCGCATTCACTTTCGCTAGGTCTTTTACAACCACACGAGTTAGACCAGTAAGGTCATCTGTTTGTGCTTCGGTGTTCGAATCATCGATGTCACTGAACGTGATCTTTGATTCGTGTTCAAGGATGATTGGGTGGCTATGTGGATCCCACGTCGCTACCACGTCATTACCTTTCACTTGTGCACCGTCTTTAACAGACAATACTGCACCGTAAGGGACTTTATAACGCTCTTTCTCACGACCTTGGTCATCGATTACCGCGATTTCCGTTGAACGTGATGTGATAACAATTTTGCCGTCAGCATTCAATACGAACTTCGCGTTGTGCAGTTTAATGCTACCGTTGTTCTTGATCTGTACGCTGTTTTCAGCAGACGCTCGAGATGCCGCACCACCGATGTGGAATGTACGCATCGTAAGCTGTGTACCAGGCTCACCGATTGATTGCGCTGCGATAACACCAACGGCTTCACCAGCATTGATCAAGTGGCCACGTGCAAGGTCACGACCATAACACTTAGCACACACACCAAAATCGTTCTCACACGTGATTACAGAGCGAACGACAACTTCGTCTACTGAATGCTCTTCTAAAAGATCACACAGCTTCTCGTCAAGCATCACGTTACGCGCAACTAATACATCTTGCGTACCAGGGATCATCACATCTTCAGCAACAACACGACCGAGTACACGCTCACGTAATGGTTCTACAACGTCACCACCTTCGATAAGTGGTTTCATCATTAGACCTTCAGTCGTGCCACAGTCAGTCTCATTGATTACCAAATCTTGCGCTACGTCTACTAGACGACGCGTTAGGTAACCCGAGTTCGCTGTTTTAAGTGCTGTATCGGCAAGACCTTTACGCGCACCGTGCGTCGAGATGAAGTACTGAAGTACGTTTAGACCTTCACGGAAGTTTGCCGTGATTGGCGTTTCGATGATTGAACCATCTGGACGAGCCATTAGACCACGCATACCCGCTAGCTGACGGATCTGAGCCGCACTACCACGAGCGCCTGAATCGGCCATCATAAACACTGAGTTGAATGAAGCTTGTTCTTCTTCTTCGCCTTTCGCGTTAATGACTTTGTCTTTTGATAAGTTCGCCATCATCTCACGTGATAAGTTTTCGTTAACACGTGACCAGATATCGATAACTTTGTTGTACTTCTCACCCGCAGTGACCAAACCTGATTGGAACTGTTGGTTAATTTCAGCAACTTCTTCTTCCGCCGCTTCAATGATAGCGACTTTCGTCGGTGGGATTTCCATATCGTTAATACCGATAGAAACACCCGACTTCATTGCATAGTGGAAACCGGTGTACATAATCTGGTCAGCAAACACAACTGTGTCTTTCAGACCAAGACGACGGTAACACTCGTTTAACAATGCAGAAATTTGCTTTTTACCCAAAGAGCGGTTGATCAACTCAAAAGGCAAACCTTTTGGTAGAATAAGCGATAGGATCGCACGACCTACTGTTGTTTCCACAACTGAAGTGACCGGTGTTTGAACGCCAGTTTCTTCGTCAATTTGGATTTCTGAAATACGTACTTTTACACGCGCGTGCAAAGCAGCAACGCCTGTACGATATGCTTTTTCAGCTTCTTTCTGATCTTTAAAGACTAGACCTTCGCCTTTCGCATTGATGCGATCGCGAGTCATGTAGTAAAGACCCAAAACAACGTCCTGTGATGGAACGATAATTGGCTCACCGTTCGCAGGAGATAGGATGTTGTTTGTCGACATCATTAGCGCGCGAGCTTCTAATTGTGCTTCTAGTGTTAACGGTACGTGTACCGCCATTTGGTCACCGTCGAAGTCAGCGTTATAAGCCGCACACACCAATGGGTGTAGTTGGATCGCTTTACCTTCGATTAGCACAGGTTCGAACGCTTGGATACCCAAACGGTGAAGTGTTGGTGCACGGTTCAATAGAACTGGATGCTCACGGATCACTTCATCTAGTACGTCCCAAACCTCTGGAACTTCACGCTCAACCATCTTCTTCGCAGCTTTGATGGTTGTTGCCATACCACGACGCTCTAGCTTGCCGTAGATAAATGGCTTGAATAGCTCAAGTGCCATCTTCTTAGGAAGACCACACTGGTGCAGACGCAGGTATGGACCCACTGTGATTACAGAACGGCCTGAATAGTCAACACGCTTACCAAGTAAGTTTTGACGGAAACGACCTTGTTTACCTTTAATCATGTCTGCAAGCGACTTAAGTGGACGCTTGTTCGAGCCAGTGATTGCACGACCACGACGACCGTTGTCTAGCAATGCATCAACCGCTTCTTGTAACATACGTTTTTCGTTGCGCACGATGATATCAGGCGCAGCAAGGTCAAGTAGACGCTTCAAACGGTTATTACGGTTGATCACGCGACGGTAAAGGTCGTTCAGATCTGACGTTGCAAAACGTCCGCCATCAAGTGGTACGAGTGGACGAAGATCTGGTGGTAATACTGGTAATACAGTCATGATCATCCACTCAGGATTGTTACCTGATTGGTGGAATGATTCCATTAACTTCAAACGCTTCGTGATTTTCTTACGCTTAGTTTCAGAGTTTACTGTTGGTAACTCTTCACGCATTTCTGCGATAAGCTGCGCAAGATCTAGTTCACGAAGTAGGTCAAGAATTGCTTCTGCACCCATTTTCGCTTCGAAGTCATCGCCGTACTCTTCCAAAGAGTCTAAGTACTCTTCTTCTGTGAGGAGCTGACCACGCTCAAGCGTTGTCATGCCCGGCTCTGTTACTACGAATGATTCAAAGTAAAGAATACGTTCAATATCACGCAACGTCATATCAAGCATTAAGCCGATACGTGACGGAAGTGATTTTAAGAACCAAATGTGCGCAACTGGGCTTGCCAATTCAATGTGGCCCATACGGTCACGACGCACTTTAGTGAGCGTTACTTCTACGCCACACTTTTCACAGATAACACCGCGGTGTTTTAAGCGCTTGTATTTACCACACAAACACTCATAGTCTTTCACTGGGCCGAAAATACGGGCACAGAATAAGCCGTCACGCTCAGGCTTGAAAGTACGGTAGTTGATCGTCTCAGGCTTCTTAACTTCACCGTATGACCATGAACGCACCATATCAGGTGAAGCAAGACCAATGCGAATTGCATCAAATTCTTCGGTCTTGTTTTGTTGCTTCAGAAACTTAAGTAAGTCTTTCACCTTAGCTCTCCTGTCGGAGGTTAATCTTGAGGGCAAGCAACGCTTGCCCCTTCATTCTTGCAGTCCGATTAGACGCGAAATGCGCTACGGATTAAAGTTCTTCCAACTCGATGTTGATACCGAGTGAGCGGATTTCTTTCAACAATACGTTGAACGATTCCGGCATACCTGGCTCCATCTTATGGTTGCCATCAACGATGTTTTTATACATCTTCGTACGACCGTTCACGTCATCCGACTTCACTGTCAACATTTCTTGTAGCGTGTAGGCAGCACCGTATGCTTCTAGTGCCCATACCTCCATCTCACCGAAACGCTGACCACCGAACTGAGCCTTACCACCCAACGGCTGTTGAGTAACAAGACTGTAAGAGCCTGTAGAACGCGCGTGCATCTTATCGTCAACTAAGTGGTTAAGTTTCAGCATGTACATGTAACCAACGGTTACTGGACGCTCAAACGCATCACCCGTGCGGCCGTCAAATAGCGTGATTTGACCGCTTGATGGGTAGCCACCAAGTTGCAGAAGCTCTTTGATTTCAGATTCTTTCGCGCCATCGAATGCTGGTGTAGCGATTGGTAGACCACCTTTTAAGTGATCCGCTAAGCGACGAACTTCTTCATCAGAGAATGTGTCGATATCCACTTTCTGACGACAGTCACCTAGATCGTATACACGTTTCAAGAAGGCACGGATTTCAGCAAGCTCAGCTTGCTCTTTCATCATGTCTTCAAGACGCTCACCGATACCACGTGCAGCAAGACCCATGTGCGTTTCTAAGATCTGACCAATGTTCATACGTGATGGTACACCTAGTGGGTTCAACACGATGTCTACTGGACGACCTTTCTCGTCATATGGCATGTCTTCGATTGGAACGATTGTCGAGATAACACCCTTGTTACCGTGACGACCCGCCATCTTATCACCAGGCTGAATGCGACGTTTAACCGCTAGGTAAACTTTCACAATCTTCAATACGCCAGGCGCTAGATCATCACCTTGTGTGATCTTACGACGTTTGTCTTCGAACTTCTTGTCGTACTCTGCTTTTACTTCATCGTACTGTGCTGCAAGTTGCTCAAGCTCTGCTTGCTTTTCTTCATCAGCAAGGCTTTGCGTTAGCAATTTCTCAGCATTAAGGCCTTGTAGCTTTTCAGCACTGATACCTGCAGAAACAAGAAGATCACGTGCACGGCCTAAGATACCACCTTCAAGGATCTTAAACTCTTCGTTGAAGTCTTTCTTCGCTTCACGCAATTGCATGTCTTCAACTTCAAGCGCGCGCTTATCTTTTTCAACGCCATCACGTGTGAAGACTTGAACATCGATTACCGTACCAGATACAGAGTTTGGTACACGTAATGAGCTGTCTTTAACGTCAGACGCTTTTTCACCGAAGATAGCACGTAGTAGCTTTTCTTCTGGTGTTAGTTGCGTTTCACCTTTTGGTGTCACTTTACCAACTAAGATGTCACCGCCTTTTACTTCTGCGCCGATATAAACAACACCTGACTCATCAAGCTTGCTTAACGCAGACTCACCAACGTTAGGAATATCCGCAGTAATTTCTTCTGGGCCTAACTTAGTGTCACGGGCGATACACTGTAGTTCTTGAATGTGAATTGTCGTTAGACGGTCTTCATCAACCACGCGCTCAGATAGCAAGATCGAGTCTTCGAAGTTGTAACCATTCCACGGCATGAACGCAACGCGTAAGTTTTGACCTAGTGCCAAGTCACCAAGATCCGTCGACGGACCGTCAGCCAACACATCACCACGAACAACCGGTTCACCAACCATTACTGTTGGCTTTTGGTTAATACAGGTGTTCTGGTTAGAACGGGTGTACTTAGTTAGGTTATAAATGTCGATACCCGCTTCACCTGGAACGCGTTCATCTTCATTTACATTAATAACGATACGGCTCGCATCTGCGTACTTAACCACACCACCACGCTTAGCAACGATAGTTACACCAGAATCTTTCGCAAGTGTTAACTCAATGCCTGTACCAACTAACGGCTTATCTGCACGAAGTGTCGGTACTGCTTGACGTTGCATGTTCGAACCCATCAATGCACGGTTCGCATCATCGTGTTCTAGGAACGGGATAAGGGCTGCAGCCACAGAGATAACCTGCTGTGGAGATACGTCCATATATTGGATGTCTTCTTTACCCATAAACGTCGATTCGCCTTTGAAACGACATGGGATAAGCTCATCAATAAACTCGTTGTTGTCATTCAGGTTTGTGTTTGCCTGAGCGATAACGTAGTGGCCTTCTTCGATAGCTGACAAGTAATCAACTTCGTCGCTCACTACACCATCAACCACTTTACGATATGGTGTTTCTAAGAAACCATAGTCGTTGGTACGTGCGTACGTTGATAGTGAGTTAATAAGACCGATGTTTGGACCTTCAGGTGTTTCGATTGGACACACACGACCATAGTGAGTTACGTGTACGTCACGTACTTCGAAGCCTGCACGTTCACGAGTCAAACCACCCGGGCCTAATGCAGAAATACGACGCTTGTGCGTAACTTCTGATAGCGGGTTGTTTTGGTCCATAAACTGTGACAGCTGTGAAGAGCCAAAGAATTCTTTAACTGCTGCTGAAATTGGCTTAGCATTGATCAAATCTTGTGGCATTACTGCATCAAGATCGCCAAGGCTTAAACGTTCACGCACAGCACGTTCAACACGTACTAAACCAACACGGAATTGGTTTTCTGCCATTTCACCAACTGAGCGAATACGACGGTTACCTAAATGGTCGATGTCGTCAACTTCGCCTTTACCGTTACGGATGTCGATAAGTACCTTCATTACCGAAACGATGTCTTCTTTGTTTAATGTGCCTGGGCCTTGATCGTTGTCGTAACCTACACGGCTGTTGAACTTCATACGACCTACAGTAGATAGATCATAACGTTCTTCCGAGAAGAATAGGTTATCAAAAAGCGCTTCTGCTGCTTCTTTCGTTGGCGGCTCACCAGGGCGCATCATGCGATAGATTTCTACCAATGCTTCTAAGCGGTTATTTGTCGAATCGATACGTAACGTTTCAGACATATAAGGACCGCTATCCACTTCATTAATATAAAGTGTCGCAATATGGCTATGGCCCGCTTTTACAAGCTCAGCGAGTAACTCAAGCGTTAACTCAGCGTTTGCTTCTGCGACGATTTCACCCGTTGACTCGTCAACGTAGTTTTTCGCTAAAACACGGCCAATAATGTACTCGTGAGGAACTTCTAATTGAGAAATACCTAACTTTTCAATATTTTTAATGTGACGCGCAGTAATACGACGACCTGCTTCAACGATGATTTCACCGTCTTCAGCTTTGATGTCAAATGCTGCTGTTTCGCCACGTAAACGTGAAGGTACTAACTCCATCAATACCTTGCCGCCGTTTACTTCGAACGTAGTCGTATCGAAGAATAGGGCTAGCACTTCTTCCGTTGTGAACTCAAGTGCACGAAGGATGATTGATGCAGGTAATTTACGGCGACGGTCGATACGAACGTAAAGGTTATCTTTTACGTCAAACTCGAAGTCTAACCATGAACCACGGTATGGGATCACGCGTGCGTTATACAGCACTTTGCCTGACGAGTGTGATTTACCGCGGTCGTTATCGAAGAACACACCAGGGCTACGGTGTAACTGTGAAACGATAACACGCTCAGTTCCGTTGATAACAAAAGTACCGGTGTCAGTCATGAGCGGAATTTCGCCCATGTACACTTCTTGTTCTTTAATGTCTTTCACTGTGCCCGGAGCTTCTTTGTCCATAAGAACAAGACGCAACTTCACACGCAATGGTGCTGCGTATGTAACACCGCGAATTTGACATTCTTTAACATCAAACACCGGCTCGCCAATACGATAACTTACGTACTGGAGCTCAGCATTACCTGAGTAGCTTTTGATAGGGAAAACAGAACGGAATGCTGCTTCCAAACCATGATCGCCATCAGGGTCCGCTGCTAAGAATTTTTTATACGATTCCAACTGCATTGACAGTAGGAACGGTATGTCCAAAACTTGTGGACGCTTGCCAAAATCCTTACGGATACGTTTCTTTTCAAGATAAGAGTAAGCCATGGGGTTCCTCAGCTTGCTGATCTTTGACCCAACCTGTTCGGGTAGAACAGACATAACAGGCATCTAAGCCATGAATACAACATTTAGATTGTTGTTCTAAATGTCACTGCTATTTTCCCTGTTAATTTTACCTAACCAGTTGAAAATAATAGTGAAATTTAGCTATTTGAGCACATTACTTATAATGCGTCGCGCTATAGCGCAAAAAGGCCGGTGATTAAAGAATCACCAGCCCATGCCTGATTTCTCAGGCAGCGAACCTAGCTACCGCTAGATTACTTGATCTCAACAGAAGCACCTGCTTCTTCAAGGTCTTTCTTAAGCGCTTCAGCTTCTGCTTTAGAAACACCTTCTTTAAGTGCAGCTGGAGCTGACTCAACAAGGTCTTTCGCTTCTTTAAGGCCAAGGCCAGTTGCGCCACGTACTGCTTTGATACAAGCAACTTTGTTAGCGCCAGCAGCTGTAAGAACTACGTCGAACTCAGTCTTTTCTTCAGCAGCTTCAGCTGGGCCAGCAGCAACAACAGCAGCAGCTGCAGTTACACCGAACTTCTCTTCCATTGCTTCAACTAGTTCAACAACTTCCATTACAGACATCGCTGCAATAGCGTCAAGGATTTGGTCTTTAGTTACAGACATTTTCATTTCCTAATTAATGGTGAACCCACAGGTTCTAAAATTTGATTCTAAAAAGTGAGTAAAGGCTTAAGATTAAGCAGCTTGCTCAGCTTTTTGTACGCGTACAGCTTCAATTGTTTTACACAATTTACCAGCCGCAGCTTCTTTCATAGTGCTCATTAGGCGTGCAATAGCTTCGTCGTATGTTGGTAGCTTCGCTAGAACGCTAACGTCAACGATGTTGCCTTCGAACGCTGCAACTTTAAGCTCAAACGATTTGTTTTTCTTAGCGAAATCTGAGAACAGACGCGCTGCAGCACCTGGGTGCTCGTTAGAAAACGCAATTAGGCTTGGGCCAACAAGTGCATCGTTAAGACATTCGAAGTTAGTGCCTTCAACTGCGCGGCGAGCAAGTGTATTACGAACAACTTTCATCCATACACCAGCTTCACGAGCTTCTTTACGAAGTGCAGTGATAGCATCTACTGTCACACCACGAGAATCTGCAACAACTGCAGATAGAGCACCAGTGGCAGCTTCGTTGACTTCAGCAACAATTGCTTTTTTGTCTTGAAGATTTAAAGCCATGGGTGTTACTCCTGGTTTATAGGGAAATACTTCCCAGTTCTACTTTTTCTCCACCGGAATGGAGATGCTTTTTACGGCGAGAACCAGAAGATTAGGAAATCTAGCTGGGATCACACCGTCTACGTAGGACATTTATTAAGGCTTACGCCTCCTACGGTCTTGGACGGAAACGCAATGTATCGATTCACTATAGAGTAGCTGTCGACATTATGCGCTTCAACCCGAATTTGGTTTTCGTTGGAACTTTACAATTCACAACAAAATGGCGCAAAATTATAGTATAAATTTCGCGCCATGTAAACACTCAAGCTTATACTTGTGCGTTTAGTGTATTTTGGTCAACAGAAACACCTGCGCCCATAGTCGTAGAAATAGTTACTTTCTTGATGAAAGTACCTTTTGCTTGAGCAGGCTTAGCCTTCTTAAGCGCAACTAATAGAGACTCAAGGTTTTGTTGAAGTTGTTCAGCAGTGAAGTTAACTTTACCGATCGTAGTATGGATAATACCATTCTTGTCGTTACGGTAACGAACCTGACCCGCTTTCGCGTTTTTAACTGCTTCAGCAACGTTTGGCGTTACAGTGCCAGTCTTAGGGTTTGGCATAAGACCACGTGGACCTAAGATTTGACCTAGTTGACCAACAACACGCATTGCATCTGGAGAAGCAACGACTACGTCGAAGTTCATTTCGCCTTTCTTAACAAGTTCTGCAAGGTCTTCCATACCAACAAGGTCTGCACCTGCTGCTTTCGCTGCATCTGCATTAGCGCCTTGAGTGAATACAGCTACGCGAACTTCACGGCCAGTACCGTTAGGAAGAACAGTTGCACCACGTACGTTTTGGTCTGATTTACGAGCATCAATGCCAAGGTTAACAGCAACGTCAACACTTTCAACGAATTTAGCTGTTGCTAGTTCTTTAAGAAGAGCTACCGCTTCGTTGATTTCGTAATCTTTAGTCGCATCCACTTTTTCGCGGATTGTGCGCATACGCTTAGTTAATTTAGCCATTCTATTAGTCCTCTACGTTCAAGCCCATTGCACGCGCAGAACCTGCGATCGTACGTACCGCTGCGTCAAGATCCGCAGCTGTTAGATCTGGACGTTTAGTTTCCACGATCTCTTCAAGTTGAGCACGAGTAACTGTACCCACTTTTTCAGTGTTTGGACGCTTAGAACCAGACTTGATACCAGCTGCCTTCTTAAGAAGGTAAGACGCTGGAGGAGTCTTCATTGTGAACGTAAATGAACGGTCGCTGTAAACTTCAATTACAACTGGAACCGGAGCACCTTTCTCAACACCTTCTGTACGTGCGTTGAACGCTTTACAGAATTCCATGATGTTAACACCACGTTGACCTAGTGCAGGACCTACTGGTGGACTTGGGTTAGCCATACCAGCGGCAACTTGTAGCTTGATAATAGCTTCAACTTTCTTAGCCATGATAATACCTCATTTGGTGGGTCTTAGCCTCGTGCGCGCGAGGACGCGTACTCTAACGGCTTCCCATTTCATTAAAATCAACTTTTTACGTGCGAGACACGCTCTAACACTAAAAAGGCCGCTGATTATAAGTTAATCAGCGGCCTTTTGCAATCGTCTAATTCAGTGTCGAATTATTTATCTTGTTCAACTTGACCAAATTCAAGTTCAACTGGCGTAGAACGACCGAAAATCAATACCGATACTTTCACGCGGCTCTTTTCATAGTCAACTTCTTCAACCACACCACTGAAATCAGCAAATGGACCATCAATAACACGAACCACTTCACCAGGCTCATACATTTTCGCAGGCTTAGGTGCATTAATGTTTTCTTGTAGACGGTTAAGGATACGATCCGCTTCTTTTTTGCTGATCGGAGCTGGTCTGTCTGATGTACCACCGACAAATCCCATTACGCGAGGCGTGTTATTCACCAAGTGCCATGATTTGTCGTTCATTTCCATTTCGACAAGCACATAACCTGGGAAAAATTTGCGCTCTGACTTACGCTTTTGGCCAGCACGCATTTCAACAACTTCTTCTGTTGGTACTAAGATTTCACCAAAGTACTCTTCCAATCCCTCGATTCTGATGTGCTCAATAATCGTTTGAGCAACACGCTTTTCGAAACCAGAAAACGCTTGGATTACGTACCAGCGCAATTTTCTTTCTTTATTTTCTTCCGACATGGGATTAGATCTCCACTCCAGTTAAAAAGCCAACAACACGGAATAAAATGCCGTCTAATCCCCAAAGAATTAACGCCATTACGACTGTCGCGATCATAACAATAAACGTTGTGTGCATCGTTTCTTGACGCGTTGGCCAAACTACTTTGCGCACTTCAATGCGTGCTTCTTTCGCAAACGCTATGAACGTTCTACCTTTTTCAGTCGTTGCTGCAACACCTAGCGCTGCACCAATCGCTACAACTACACCGACAGCACGTACAAGTACCGATAACTCAGTGTACATGTAGTTTCCAACAACCGCGCCAGTTAGCAATACCAAAGCTACTAGCCATTTTACCGTGTCCATCGAGCTAGACGGAGTTTCTACATTCGTGCTCATCATTTTTTTACCTTAAGTACAGACACAACAACCCTGCACGCGGCAAGGTAAGTCATTCAATCCAAATTTATAAATATGTCTTTTATTTGAAAATTCAAATGCTATCTATTTTAGATTTGGACTGTTTCTTAAAAGTTAAGTGGCAGGGGCGGCAGGACTCGAACCCGCAACCATCGGTTTTGGAGACCGCTGTTCTACCAATTGGAACTACGCCCCTGCAAAGTGGATGCTCATTATACTGACACTCATTCTTAAAACAAGAGGAAAACCGACCTAGATGCTCAATTTATAGGTATTTTTAGTTCTTTCGGAATCAAACAAAACTCTGTTGGGCATGCGCAACCTCATAAATGACAAGTTTTCCGCCCGGCGTTGCATAACGGCGCTTTTATTGGCTTATTTCGATTAAGCCATCTTTACCAAAATAATCACAAATAACCCATATCCGTTCAAAGGGTTGATAAGGAGGCACGCTCAATTGCGATAATACACGCGTCAAATCTTCGCGATGCCACATCGCACTTGCATTTCTTATCACTAACCACACTCGCTCTGATGTATAACGCTTCTGATATTTTTGCTTTAATAACCGACCGAGTGCTGTATGTAAATGCTCGCTAACTGGGGTTAACGCCATCATTGCCAATTCGCGCTGTGTTTCAATTGACAGCGCCCGCCCTAATACTGCCATTGCTTCAGCTTCACTGGCATATAAATGAGCTATTTCAAGGTCCAATTTGGTTTCACCAAGGTAACAACTCACATCGGGTTTAGAAGGTATGTTATGCCAAATATGCCGCATCGGAATGTCATATTGCTTTTCATATAATTTCATAAATAGTTTTGCAGCATCGTGTTCCAAAGCCACTTTTTCTTTTTCGCTTTCTCGCGTTTCTGGTGCCATGTTAAAGCCCATCGTTAGAATTTTTGTTTCCAAGCAAAGTGACGGCAAGGTAGCTAAACCCCAAGTACTTTATTAAAACAGCCGCTTTCTTTGTTGCAATATAATGCCCAGTCTGTTTGCTATATCTCTATGTATGGGTATATATCATAACGAATCTCTCTAAGAACAGCTATTATGCGAAATGCGGTTGCAAGTGTCTGTATCGTATGATTTCTTAAAGAAAAAAGGAAAGTAAGTGGGTCACTTATAACAAAAAGCTATATAGATTCCATTTTTATTATTTTTTGGCCATTACACGACATTATATTCTGTACACCTGAGCTAGAGTCTCAGTCGGCTAAGAGGAATTATCGTGCAGTACTTACCCATTTTTACAAAACTTGAAAACAAACCCGTGGTCATTATTGGCGGCGGTGAAGTTGCCGTTCGTAAGGCTCGCGCGATTTTGAAAGCCGGGGCTGCATTAACGATTGTAGCGCCTGAGTTTGATAAAAGCCTGACTAGCTTAGCCGACGAATACCCTATCAATTTTGTCCCAGCCTTTTTTGAACCAGATCATTTAACGGGTGCGATGTTGGTGATTGCCGCGACTGATAACGACCAGGTTAACGCTGAGGTTTTTGCCGCTGCAGAAGCCAAAAACATTTTTGTAAATGTGGTCGATGACCAGCCAAAATGCAGTTTCATTTTTCCATCGATTGTTGATCGCAACCCTATTACCATTGCTATTTCCAGTGCAGGCACCGCTCCAGTACTTGCAAGACGTTTAAGAGAAAAGCTTGAAACTTTGATCCCGCAACATATCGGTCCGCTAGCACAGCTAGTTGGTCAATTCCGCGACAAAGTAAAAGCGCGTTTTACTCACTTTGCAGATCGCAGGCAGTTTTGGGAGAGCGTGTTTGATTCTGCTGTCGTTAGCGAGATCCAATCGGGTAATCAAACGAATGCCGAAACGTTATTGGATTCGATGCTCAGTCAAAGCAACGAGCCAGAAGGTGAAGTCTATTTAGTTGGTGCGGGACCTGGCGATCCCGAGTTATTGACCTTAAAAGCTTTGCAATTAATGCAACAAGCTGATGTGGTTGTGTATGATTATTTGGTGTCGGATGACATTATGGAATTGGTGCGCCGTGATGCTGAATTGATTTGCGTAGGAAAACGCATGGGTCATCACAGTGTACCACAAGAAGAGACCAATGCCCTGTTAGCGACCTTGGCCAAGTCAGGTAAAAAAGTATGCCGTATTAAAGGTGGCGATCCGTTTATTTATGGGCGTGGCGGTGAAGAAGTTCAAGAGCTTGCTCGTCAAAACGTGCGTTTTCAAATCGTACCGGGAATTACCGCAGCTGCAGGATGTAGCGCCTACGCAGGTATTCCACTAACACATCGTGACCATGCTCAAGCGATTCAGTTTGTAACAGGTCACTGTAAAAAAGACGGTCAAGAACTGGATTGGGAGTCCCTTGCGAAGCCAAATCAAACAGTCGCTGTATATATGGGTGTGGTAAAGTCACCTCACATTCAGGCTCAATTGATTAAATATGGTCGCGCAGAATCAACTCCTGTTGCTATTGTTGAGAATGGCACCAGAAAAAACCAACGCGTCGTCACAACGACACTGGCAAATTTAGCAAGTGAGATTGAACAACATGCTATCCAGTCTCCGGCGCTGTTGATCATCGGGGAAGTAGCATCGCTTCACCAAGAATTAGCGTGGTTTGGTAAAACACAACAAACGTCGAGTTTTGCCCAACCCCTCACGCAAGTAGGCTTAACTGCCGACTTGCAACATAAAGAAATTTAATAGTTTGAAGTAGGATGACAAACCATGGCTTTAACGCATCTTCAGCAACTTGAAGCTGAAAGTATCCGAATTATCCGTGAAGTCGCTGCAGAGTTTGAAAACCCAGTCATGTTGTATTCGATTGGTAAAGACTCTTCGGTGTTACTGCACCTCGCACGTAAGGCATTTTACCCAGGAAAAATTCCTTTTCCTTTATTGCACGTCGATACCGATTGGAAATTTCGTGAAATGATTGAATTTCGTGATCGCCTTGCAAAAGAATATGGCTTTGATTTGCTTGTACACAAAAACCCAGAAGGTATTGCAATGGGCATGAACCCATTCACCTTCGGTTCGGCCAAACATACCGACGTAATGAAAACGCAAGGTTTAAAGCAAGCATTAAATAAATATGGTTTTGATGCGGCTTTTGGTGGTGCACGTCGTGACGAAGAAAAATCACGTGCAAAAGAGCGCGTGTACTCGTTCCGTGATAAACACCATCGTTGGGATCCTAAAAACCAGCGTCCTGAACTTTGGAATAACTACAATAGCCAAATCAATCCAGGTGAGAGCATTCGCGTTTTCCCACTTTCTAACTGGACTGAACTGGATGTATGGCAGTACATCTATCAAGAAGGCATTGAAATCGTGCCTCTTTATTTATCCAAGCCTCGCCCTGTGGTTAAACGTAATGGCACGCTTATCATGGTTGATGATGAACGTATGCCGCTTGAAGAAGGCGAAGTGCCGGAAATGAAATCCGTACGATTCCGTACGCTTGGTTGTTATCCGCTTACGGGTGCGGTTGAATCAACCGCAGACACCTTAACGGGGATTATTGAAGAAATGTTGTTGTCGACGTCGTCTGAACGTGAGGGTCGAGTAATTGACCACGATTCATCAGGGTCAATGGAAAAGAAAAAGCGTGAGGGGTATTTCTAATGTCTACTGCCGTTGAAGTTAAAGAACTAGGTATTGAAGCGTATTTATCGCGTCAACAAAGTAAAAGTCTATTGCGTATGATGACATGTGGCAGTGTAGATGATGGTAAATCGACCCTGATCGGCCGCCTTTTGCACGATAGCCACCAAATTTATGAAGACCAACTCGCTGCGCTTCACCGCGACAACGAAAAAGTTGGTAATGCAGGTGAAGATCTCGACTTAGCATTGCTTGTAGATGGTCTCCAAGCAGAGCGTGAACAAGGCATCACGATTGATGTTGCATATCGTTATTTCTCGACGGCGAAACGCAAATTCATCATTGCAGATACCCCAGGACATGAACAATACACCCGTAACATGGTAACTGGAGCATCCACATCTGATCTTGCAATCCTGTTAGTCGATGCGCGTTATGGTGTTCAAGTGCAAACCAAACGCCACAGTTTTATTTGTGATTCGTTAGGGATCTCTCAATTTGTTGTCGCGATCAATAAAATGGACGTGGTCAACTTTGACGAAGCCATTTATGAGAAAATTAAAGCTGATTATTTAAAGTTTGCTGCACAACTAAACGTTAAAAACATTAAATTTGTGCCGATCTCTGCGTTAAAAGGCGACAACGTAGTAACTCGTTCAGAGAAGACCCCCTATTACACAGACAAACCATTGCTTGAACTATTAGAAGATTCGCCAGCTGCTGAAACCAATAATGACTTCGAAGCTCGTTTCCCTGTGCAGTACGTGAGTCGTCCAAACCTCGATTTTCGTGGTTTCCAAGGCACACTGACTTCGGGCACGTTAAGTAAAGGTCAAGCAATCAAGGTTCTTCCTTCAGGCAAGCGCTCTACAATTGAAGATATTGTGACGTTTGATGGTAGCTTAGAACGGGCCGAAACAGGACAAGCAATCACCTTAACGTTAGCAGATGAAATTGACATTAGTCGTGGCGATGTAATTGTACCTGCTGACTCAACCGCTGCAGTAAGTAATCAAATCCAAGCTAAATTAGTTTGGATGCACGATGCACCGCTTGTTGTTGGTAAAACCTACAATTTCAAACTTGCTAGCAAACGCACATCAGCGATTGTAAAACACATCGACTACACCATTGATGTGAACACATTAAGCCATGGTCAAGCCGATAAGCTTGAACTAAATGAAATTGCGATTGTTACCCTAGAGCTTACTGAAGCTATTTCGGTAGATTTGTACCGCAACAATCGTGAAATGGGCGCGTTTATTTTAATTGATCGCTTATCTAACCTAACCGTTGGTGCGGGCATGGTGGAAGGTGTGTTAGTTAGCAACGAACACTCAACCAATGAATTTAGTGACTTTGAGATCGAGTTCAATGCACTAGTTCGCAAGCATTTCCCTCATTGGCAAGCGCTTGATATTAGTAAGTTAAAGTAAGATCTAATTGCCTGTTTAGAGGAAAGTTTAACTATGTTCGAACAATGGGTCTTAACAGGCATTATGTTCGCGTTGGTCGGTTGCCTTTTTGGCAGCCGCATCAACCCAGCATGGATTTTTGTTGGCGCCATCACAACGGCATATCTTGCGGGCCTCATTGGCTTAGAAAGTATGCTCATCAACTATGCAAATTCGTCATTGATCACGTTGGTTTTACTGGTTCTCACGTCAATCGCAGTTGAAAAAACCACTTTAATTCAGCATTTTGCGAGAAGTCTTGGGAATGGCAGCTTGTTTCGTAGTATTTTAAAGCTCGGTTTATCGACCGCTACGTTGTCTTCTTTTACCAATAACACGGCTGTCGTTGCCTCTTTAATTGGCGCGGTAAAAGACAGTCAAAAGCACAGTCCGTCAAAACTATTACTTCCTTTGTCGTATACCGCGATTTTAGGCGGAACACTCACGCTTATCGGCACATCCACCAATTTAATTGTAAATGGTTTTGCCATCGAAGCTGGCATGCAGCCATTTGGCTTCTTTGACTTTACCCTCATTGGTATTGCCGTGGTTATTGCGGGCTTAATTACGATTTTAATCACAGTAAAGTATTTGCCCGACAACGGGGTTAAAAGTCAGGAAGTTGTGCCATTTTACCTCGAAGGTAAAGTACAAGCTGGTTCAAAACTCATCGGCCGATCTGTCGAAGAAAATGGACTTCGCGATTTAAAATCCCTGTTCTTAGCAGAGATAATTCGTGGGGATCGCCGTATCAGTGCCGTCACGCCACAAGAGGAAATCCTCAAAGGTGATATTTTGTTGTTCGTTGGGGATATCCAATCAGTTCCTTTACTACAACGCTTCGACGGCTTGAAAGTCGTTCATGATAAACATGAAAAAGACGTCAATCATTTAGTAGAAGTGGTGGTTAGTCAATCTTCTAAATATCTTGGTAAAACCATCAAAGAGATCCGTTTTCGAGAACAGTACCATGCTGCCGTAATTGCAATTCGTCGTGGCCACGATCGCTTACAAGGTGGGTTGGGCAAAGTCCAATTGCAAGCTGGCGATTCATTGATCTTGGCACCAAGTCCACAATTTTATGAATTGCCTAATTTAAAACGTGAATTCGTTTATATCTCTGGCGTTGATTTACAAACGCACTTAGCGCCGAAGCAATCTAATTTTGTCATGGCAAGTTTCTTGAGTGTGATCTCGCTGTCTATTTTTGAAGTGTTACCCTTAGTGAAGAGCTTATTAGTACTGTTGGTTGTGTATGTGCTGACAGGAATGGTAAAAATCCATGAAATAAAGCGTCGTTTCCCGCTTGAACTTTTAGCGGTGGTAGGCAGTGCAATCGGCCTTGCAAAACTAATGATAGATACAGGTCTAGCTTCGCAAATCAGTTCTGGATTATTTGCCTTATTAGGCGACTTAGGCCCTTATGGAGCACTAATTGCTATTTTCTTTATGACATTACTGTTTACCGAAGTGATCACGAATAACGCCGCAGCGGCGTTATCATTCCCTATTGCCTACGCGTTAGCGGTAGGGTTTAATGTAAATCCGATGCCGTTTGTGATGGCCGTGGCATTTGGAGCATCCGCAAGTTTTATTTCACCATTTGGCTATCAAACCAATCTAATGGTGTATAGCGCAGGAAATTACCGGCCACGAGATTACGTAGTGATGGGTTTGCCATTGTCACTTGTGTATTCTGCAACCGTGTTAACCATTCTTCCTCTTGTTTTTCCATTTTAAAAAGGCTTTGGCACAATGGATGAAAATATCGTTTGGCACCAATATGCTGTTACAAAACACTCACGTAGTGAACAAAAAAAGCACAAGCCTTGTATCTTGTGGTTTACTGGCTATTCCGGTTCCGGCAAAAGCACTGTTGCAGGCGCACTCGAAAGTGCACTTCAACAATCCGGCATCCACACTTATCTATTAGATGGTGACAATGTTCGTCATGGCTTGTGTAAAGATCTCGGTTTTAGTGACTCGGACCGCGTAGAAAATATTCGTCGTGTAGGCGAAGTGGCGAAATTAATGGTCGATGCAGGGCTTGTTGTGTTAACAGCGTTTATTTCCCCATTTCGCGCCGAACGTGATATGGTTAGGGCGCTTGTCGGCGAGGGCGAATTTATCGAAGTGTTCTTAGATACGCCACTAGATGTGTGTGAATCACGAGATCCTAAAGGCCTTTATAAAAAGGCCAGAGCGGGTGAAATTAAGCATTTCACTGGAATTGACTCAGATTATGAGCCACCAATCGCGCCTGATATTCGGCTAGATACGAGTCGCTTAACCCTCAATGACTCTATTAATACGTTACTAAGCCACTTAAAAGACCGAAAAGTCATAGGATAAACCATGAACCAAACTGAGCTGCTAGAAGAGATATTAAACCTCTCGCGTGAAGCAGGTAAAGCCATCATGGCAATCTACGCAAAAGATTTTGCCGTTGAATATAAAGAAGACAAAAGCCCAGTAACGGATGCTGATATTGCAGCACATCAAGTTATCAACGCTGGTCTTAAAGCGCTTACGCCAGATATTCCTGTGCTCAGTGAAGAAAACGCCGACATTAGTTGGCGCGAAAGGCAAACATGGCAATCGTATTGGCTTGTTGATCCAATCGATGGGACAAAAGAATTCATTAAGAAAAATGGTGAATTTACGGTCAATATCGCGCTTATCAAACGAGGGGTTCCGGTACTCGGTGTCGTTCATGCGCCGGCACTCAATGTTAGCTATCTTGCTGCCGAAGCAATCGGTGCATTCAAAGAAAGCGGAGAAGCACGTATCGAACTAAAAGTAACCACGATTGAGAATCAAGGAACAATCAAGGTAGTTGGCTCTCGCTCCCACCCTTCTCCCGATCTAGCTAAATTTTTAGAGCAATTTGACGAAGTTGACATGGTACCAAAAGGCAGTTCCTTAAAACTCTGTTTGGTTGCAGAAAGTGCCGCAGACATTTACCCTCGACTCGGCCCAACCAGTGAGTGGGATACCGCCGCAGGTCAAGCTATCGCAGAAATAGCTGGGGCACGCGTAACTCAATTAGATGGTTCGCCACTGCGCTATAACCAAAAAGAAAGTTACCTCAATCCTTATTTTATCGTTACTCGTATAGATGGCTGATTTGATAAAAATGAGCTAAACAGTGACTCCAACAACATGGAGTCACCCTGTCTACTTTTTAAATTCGCTCACTTTTAAATAGTGGCATTTAACGACGGTACTACCGGCTTTTGCAACAGCGCTAACGCTGCCTCAGGATCCATTGGTTTACTAAACCAATAGCCTTGGCATTGATGGCAATACAACGTTCTTAAGGCTTTATGCTGTGCCTCGTCTTCGATCCCTTCCACCGTTACAGTAAGTTGAAAGTTTTCAGCTATTGCAGTGATTGCACCGATCAACTGATTGGCCTTTTTACTTAAAGCGATTTCGTCTACAAATGCTTTGTCTATCTTTATCCCGGTTGCAGGCAAACTCTTAAGCCGAGCAAGGCTGCTATGGCCCGTACCAAAATCATCGATATAAACCTCAATTTCATGTTCTAAAAACCACTCCAACGACTCTGTCACATCGTGTGTGGCGCTCATGAGTCCTGTTTCAGTTACTTCGAGTTTAATTTGATTTGGTGAAACTCCGGCTTGTTTCATTTGTCGTATAAACCATGAGACAAAATCTGGCTGTTCAAGCTGCAAAGGTGCAACGTTGACACTAACAAACACATCCGCGTTTTCTAATAGTGAAAGAAAACGAAATACCTCAAGGCACACCCACTCACCAATCTTTAAGATTTTTCCACTCTCTTCCGCGATTGGTATAAACTCTGCGGGGCTGACAGCGCCCAATTTAACATTGTGCCAGCGTATTAATGCCTCGAAGCCATTAATAGAGCTACCTTGTATGTCATAAATAGGTTGATATACCAGTGAAAATTCATCCATAACATTCACTTGGTTTAGCGCTTGCTCTATGGCTAAACGATGATTTTTAGCAATAGCCATACTTGCAGAAAATTCAAAAAAGCCATTTTTTCCACGACGCTTTGCTTCTTCCATCGCTAGGTCCGCATCATGCAACAATCGTTGCGCATCAATATGACAACCGGCATTAAATTGTCGAATACCAATACTGGCGCTTATCGTGATAGAGTGAGACGTGAACCGCATAGGTTTCGTCAGTTGAATCAGTAATGAGGCAACTTCAACATCCATCGAATGTGCAAGTTGTTTCGTTGCAACCAGTATTGCAAACTCATCTCCCCCCAACCGAGCGATTTCACCAATATGACCGAACCTCATTCGAAGTTGTTGGGCAACTTCCATTAAAACTTTATCACCTAATTGATGACCTAATGAATCATTGATCAGCTTAAAACGATCAATATCGATGTAAAGTAACGCAAAACTTTTCTTTTTAACGACAACTAAATCGTCATTCTCTCCTTTCGCAATGACCGCTACTTCGTTAAGAAAAGAATGACGATTCCAAAGATCGGTCAAACTATCGTGTGCCGCTTTATATTTTAATTGTTCTTGATATAAAACTTGCTCAGTAATATCACACAGCCGCCCTTCAAAGTGCCATTTATCGCAATGACATATCCAATGCCCAGAGAGCGATACCCATAAACTGCCCGTTTGCTTGCTTAGTGCGAGCCATTCCCAATTTTGTATATTGTTACGTCGTTCAATACTTTGCAGCCACTGCTGCATAACCTCTTCATCCGCAATTAAATCGTCAATTCGAAATACCGCAGGCACTTGATGATTGAAAATCAGGCGCGCAAACGTAGGATTACACTCATGTACCCTACCGTCACTATCCATAACAAAAAGTGCATCTTGGGCGTGAAAAAAAACACTGTTGTAGCGTTTTTCTGCCAATTCTTTATCTTGTTGTATTTGCTTATTTCGCTCATGGCAGTGACGCTGTTCAAGGATAAGTTGTTGAGACTCACTCTTAAGCCTATTCCTTTCCTCTGACGTTGCTGTTCTAAGTCTATTCTCTCGCGCAGAAAACCAATAAAAAAAGAAAGCAAAAACCAATAAAAACACAGTCGCCCCAATAAGCACTATCTTTAAGCTGAAATAGTCATCAGCTTCCCAATTGAATAACGACCAAAAGGATTTACCTTCAAAAACGTGCCAGCCTAGATTAGCAATTAAGAAAGAGAAGAGAAGCAAAAGCACTTTTTTCATGCGTATAAAATGTCTAATATAACGAGAGATACCGCGATTTTACCTCTTTTAAACCCACACTTGCTATTGATATTGATTTAGATTTACAGCAAATAGAATAAGTGATTCTCATACAAAGAATAAAAACTTGATCTAAGTAAATATAAAATCCTTAAATAGGTAAAAAATCACCAGATGTAGTCTAAACTCTAAACAACTTGTTGCCTTTGATTATGAAGAGAAACTGTGTCTCGACTTGTATTGCTTTTTAAAGGGCTAGGATTAGTCATCTTATGTTTACTTTTATTTGGTTGTAAGCCTCATTTCGAAAACCACCTTCGAATTGCAGCTAACAATTGGATTGGTTATACCCCGCTTTATCTTGCTGAAGAACTTAGTTTATTTCATTCTAGTCAAATTAAAATGATCGAGATGCCTTCATCATCTGAGGTTATCCATGCCTTCCGATCAGGTTCAATTGATGTCGCCGCCCTAACCTTAGATGAAACTTTGACGATTTTAGAAGACCAATATGATATTCGATTACTTTTGGTAATGGATATCTCCGATGGCTCAGATGTCCTTCTTGCAAAACCCTATATTGACAGCCTACATGACTTAAAAGGAAAAAAAATTGCGGTCGAGTACAATGCTGTTGGTGCTTTGGTGCTTGATCATGCACTTAATGAAGTTGGGCTATCACCGAGAGACATCGACATGCAAAGCTGTAATTTCGATGCTCACCTTGCTTGTTACGAGCAAAATGATGCAATCGTGACCTTTGATCCGGTTAAAACAAAATTAATGAACAAAGGAGCTAAATTACTCTATAGCTCTAAACAAATGCCCAATGTCATCCTCGATGTATTAGTCACCACACAACAGGTCATAGACAATCAACCTGAACAATTGCAAGCCTTAGTGAACGCTTATTTTAATGCAAGAACACTGTTGTCTGATTCACCAGCAACTGCCATTGCGCATATTTCTCATGCACTAAAAATACCAGAAGATGAATTAAAACAAGCATTTACTGGTGTTAAGCTACCAGACTATGCACAAAATCATCAACTCCTAACCGGTGACAACCCACTTCTAGATGACACCATTCAACGCTTACAGACAACCATGATTGAACGTAATTTATTAAGCCGCATGTTAGAGACTGAACAACTTATCAATCCAACGTTCATCGAAAATACAACCACTTCTAGCGCAGTATTAAGAGGTGTAAGTGAGTAAAATAAAAGCGACACGGATCCGGATTTGGTTGCCTGCAAGTATTCTCGCCTTTCTGCTTGCACTGATGGGCGTGGTTGTTTGGTTAACCTATTCAGCCCAAACGGATATGTTACTCGCTCAAAGCGAACGTAATGTCGTTAATACGGTATCTTCTTTAGCCCGCGACATAGAACGTCAAATTCAAAAAGGCGAACATTTAGAAGCCGAACGATTGTTTAAACTTAGAAGCCTCGATACCCACTTTGATTTGCTTATCGGGATCGATGAATCCGGTATTGTCCGATTTAGCTCTAAATCTCGATATAGTGGGCTATATTGGCAATCCATTTCGCCAATCATTGAAGCCAAATACCTCGAGCAAGCTCAAGTTGAACATTTTCCAAGCACACACATTACAAAAGACTTTTCGTCGATCACGGCTTACTTTCCGTATGCCAGTAAACGCCTTGGCGAAGAGTTGCGACCGACTCAAACAGGGGTGGTTTTTGCTTATTATAGTCTTAGCAATGACTTAGGCCAAATTAAGCGCAATGCAATAGAAAAAAGTGCATTTATCTTTGTTTTCATTTGCATCATTGTGAGCTTTATCGCCGTGTTTGTGCACTTCTACCTGTTGCATCCTATCGCTCAGTTAATCAAAGCGACGAAATCCGTTACTGACAAAGACACAATGCCCACATTAGAGGTAAATGGAAGTGGTGAGTTTGGCGAGCTTGCCAAAAACTTCAACGTTATGACGCAAACCTTATCGCACCAAATGCATGCATTGCATGAAGCCAAAGAACACAGTCTAGAAGAACAAGCATTATTAGAAAGTTTTTTAGACGCCATTCCAGATCTGTTCTTTGTCGTAACTGAAGATTCCACCATCATTCAATTTCATAGCTCAAACATCGATGCGCTTTATTTGCAACCAGATGAATTTTTAAACAAAAAAATGACTGAAGTCCTTCCTGCCAATCTTGGAAAGCGATTCGATAAGACCATCAAGGAGTGTTTAAAATATAAACGTTTAGTAGAGTTTCAATATGAATTAGCAGTCACTGACGATATGTGCTTTTTTGAAGCACGCTTGAGCCCGATCCACGCATTCGACAAAGTAGCCATTGTTGTACGTGATATCACTGCGCAGAAAAAACAAGATGAACTTATTTTTAAACATGCTTTCTATGATGCATTAACGAACTTACCAAATCGATATTTAGTACTGGAACGTCTGTCTCAGATGATCCTCGAAGCTAAGCGCTATAAAGTACAAATTGCCGTGATGTTTATCGATCTTGATGACTTTAAAAAGGTCAACGACTCAGCGGGGCATGAAACCGGCGATAAGCTCCTCATTGAAGCGTCTTCGCGGCTAAAAGCAGCACTTCGTGAAGAAGATACCGTCGCGCGTTTAGGCGGAGATGAGTTTATTATCTTACTGAAGTCTCTGCAGGATCCCAGTCAAGTAACCCCTATCGCGAATAATTTAGTCAAATTGTTTCAAAACCCATTTTGTATCGACAACAAAGAGTTTTCTGTCTCCATGAGTTTGGGGATTGCCATGTATCCAAATGATGCTTCGACACCAAGAGAACTGCTTAGTAAAGCCGATTCAGCAATGTACAATGCGAAACATCAAGGCCGCAATACCTTTTCATTTTACACCGAGCAAATGAGTGAAATTTTAGCTCGCCGCCTTCAAATTGAAGCTCAAATGCAAAACGCGCTGAGCAAAGATGAGTTTACCGTGCACTTTCAACCGCAATATGATCTCAAGACAAAACACTTGTTAGGTGCCGAAGCTTTATTACGATGGCAAAATGCGACGCTTGGTAACGTACGGCCAGATGAGTTTATACCCATTGCTGAACAAAATGGTTGCATCGTTGAAATAGGGAAATATGTATTAGAAACCGCCCTCTATCAGGCGCGTTTATGGCAAAAACAATTGAACTTTCCAATTCGCATTGCCATTAACCTGTCTCCTCGACAATTTAGGGACGTAAGATTACTCCATTATCTCGAAGAGCTAATGCATCAAAACATCAACCCAAAAGTAGCTATCGAACTGGAAATTACGGAAGGTCTGTTACTCAGTGGAGATGAATCGGTACGTAATACGCTGTATCAATTACATAACTTTGGTTTCCTGCTTTCTATGGATGATTTCGGTACCGGTTACTCTTCACTTAGTTACTTAAGACAATATCCATTTGATGTGCTAAAGATTGATCGTGCATTTATTCAAGACATGGATCGCAAAGAAGGAAAAGCGCTTGTCAGTGCAATTATAAATATGGCACATACTTTAGAGTTAAAAGTCGTCGCAGAAGGGATTGAAACACAAACTCAAATTGAACAACTTGAAGACTTAAAGTGTGACGTGGGGCAAGGCTATTATTTAGGCAAACCGATGACCGCTGAAAGCTTTTCTGCTCTCGTTGCAGGTGAAAGATGTATTACTAAATAAACCTTAATACAACAAAATAAACCAATAGCCAAAAGACCTCCAGAACCGCGATTTTATCGTAACTTTGGCTATTATCCTTTGAAAATAAAGAGTCTAAGTGGTTTTGAATTGTTCAGGTTGTGATAAGATGAAAGCGTTGATTTAGGGTATGTAAGCATGAATGTAGAAGTATTAGTGGCTAAAGCCAAACAAGTGTGTGAAAACAAAGGGGCGCGTTTCACACCGATTCGAGAGAAAGTATTTCGCTTACTCGCAAGTAAACAAGGTGGTGTTGGTGCTTACGATCTATTAGAAGAACTAAAAGTCACTGAGAACAGTGCAAAACCAGCGACAGTATATCGTGCACTTGATTTTCTTGCCGAACTTGGTTTTATCCATAAAATAGAAAGTGCCAATGCGTTTATGCTTTGCCACCACTTCGACCATCATCACCCCGTTCAGTTGCTTATTTGTGATAAATGTGGTCAAGTTGACGAACTGCACTCTTCCGTTTTATCGCACGAATTGAACGCGATGGCCGCCGAACGAGGATTTACTGTTTCTGGTCAAACGATTGAAGCACACGGTCGGTGTGAAAGTTGCAAAGAATAAGTGCAGGATAGAAAATCAGCACTACACTTAACTTAGAGCCTTGAGAATTAGAAATTTTTGTAAGGGACAAATACAATGAATGTAGAATTCATCAACCCTTTTTTATCTTCATTGATTAATGTTTTAGCTACCATGGCACAAACTGAGTTGACGCCTGGTAAGCCAAGAATGAAAAAAGATGAAGTTGCGCGTGGCGATGTATCTGGACTTATCGGCATGGTTGGTCCGCAAACAAAAGGCTCATTTTCGATCACTTTTGAGGAAAGTCTTGCTCTTGCCATTATGGAGCGCATGTTAGGTGAACGGCCTGACAAGATCAATGAAGAAGTCACTGATATGGTTGGTGAAATCACCAATATGGTGACGGGCGGAGCCAAAAATTTACTTGGTGAAAAAGGGTACGAATTTGATATGGCAACCCCCATTGTCGTGTCAGGACCTGGACACACAATCACGCATAAATGTGATGGTCCTAAGATCATAATGCCATTTACCTCGCCGGATGGCTCGGCAAACATTGAAGTTAGTTTCGATAAACTCTAATGTGGCTCCAGAAAAAAATCACCCTAAAACCCCGCTCGCGGGGTTTTCATCTGATTGATAAAGAAATATTAAAAGCAATCCCAGAGTTACAATTTTGCTCTGTGGGCATTTTGCACTTATTTCTTCAACATACCTCAGCGAGCTTATCCATAAATGAAAATGCAGATCCAACAGTAAGGCATGACATGGAAGCGCATTTCAATCATTGTATACCGGAAAATCAGCCTTTCTATCAGCATAATTATGAAGGTGCTGACGATATGCCAGCTCATATAAAATCAAGTGTCTTAGGTGTTTCAGTTAGCATTCCTATCGAAGATGGACAACTTTTACTTGGGATTTGGCAAGGTGTTTACCTTGGCGAGCATCGTGACAACGCCAGTGCTAGGCGCGTTATTGCAACCATACATGGCGAGAAAAAAACTTAACAAAAATGTCAATCCAATTACGGATACACGCCTCATATTGAAAAATTTGGGGCTGTTTATCTTCGAGGTTTACTTTCTGAAGTAACTTTCAACAAACTCTAGTTAACTGTATTCATAGCTCACACGTGGAGTGACATTACAAAGTAATTCATAAGGGATTGTGCTTGCACACTGCGCTATTTCTTCCACAGGCAGATTTGGTCCCCACATTTCGACTTCATCACCAATCGTAATGCCTTGATGATTATCACCAATATCTACAGTGATCATATCCATAGAAACACTACCAACAATACCATAGCGCTTGCCTTTGATAATTACGGGTGTACCTTGTTTCGCATGACGTGGATACCCATCTCCATATCCAACCGCAATAATCGCAAGCGTTGTGGTACTTTTCGATTGCCAGCGTGCGCCATAACCAACACCTTCTCCTGCTGCAATTGAGCGAATCGCGATGACTTTAGTAGTTAAGCGCATAACCGGCTTTAAACCATGATCTTGACCGATTTTATCTAGCATCGGTGAGACGCCATACATCATAAGCCCTGGTCTTACCCAATCACCATGACTTTGCGGCCAACCTAATATCCCTGCGGAATTTGCAAGGCACAATGACTCGCCCTGCTCAGCAACTAGTTGACGAAATAACGTCATTTGCAGTTCTGTTTTTGTACTTTCTAGATCATCAGCACAAGAAAAATGCGTCATTAAATTCACTTGCTCTTTTACATTTTGGCAAGCTTTAAGACGCTGATAAAAAGCGGTAAATTGGCTAGGTTCAATGCCAAGGCGATGCATACCTGTGTCTATTTTTAACCACGTCGCTATTGGCGCTTCCAGTTCTGCCTGTTCGAGTGCCTGTAATTGACTTTCATCATGTATAATTGTCTGAAAATTATTCGCGAGCAAGATTGGCAAATCACTCGGATGGAAAAAACCTTCGAGTAATACGATGGGTTTAGTTAACCCTCCTGCACGCAGCGCTAATGCCTCATCGACTCGTGCCACGGCAAATGCATCAGCGTCCGCTAAATGCTTCGCAATGGTAACAAGACCATGACCATAGGCATTTGCTTTTAAGACTGCCATCACTTTGCTGTGAGGGGCAAAACGCTTAACCTTTGCTAAATTATAAGCTAAGGCGGCTAAATCAATTTCTGCTGCTACTAAACGCATTAATACTCGTCTTCAAACGCCGGGCCGGCATAGTTATCAAAACGCGAGTATTGCCCTTGGAACGTTAACCTAACCTTACCAATCGGACCATTACGTTGTTTACCAATAATTATTTCCGCAGTGCCCTTATCCGCACTGTCTTCGTTATATACCTCATCACGATATATGAACATAATTAAATCCGCATCTTGTTCAATGGAACCTGATTCACGAAGATCCGAGTTAACTGGACGCTTGTCTGCACGTTGCTCTAGCGTACGGTTAAGCTGTGATAACGCAACTACAGGACACTGTAATTCTTTCGCCAATGCTTTCAACGAGCGCGAAATCTCCGCAATTTCTAAAGTTCGATTGTCTGATAAGCTTGGTACACGCATCAACTGAAGGTAGTCCACCATGATCATGGAAATACCACCATGATCGCGTGCAATGCGTCTTGCGCGAGAGCGCACGTCTGTTGGTGTAAGACCAGATGCATCATCAACATACATCTTGCCTTTATCCATCAGTAAGCCCATGGTTGAAGACAAACGAGCCCAGTCATCATCGTCGAGTTGGCCGGTCCTTACTTTAGTTTGATTAATACGACCAAGTGACGCGAGCATCCTCATCATAATTTGTTCGGAGGGCATTTCTAATGAGAAGATCAAAACTGGTTTATCTTGAGTCATCGCCGCATGCTCACATAAGTTCATCGCAAACGTTGTTTTACCCATCGATGGGCGTGCTGCAACAATGATGAGATCAGAAGGTTGTAGACCTGCCGTCATTTTGTCTAGGTCAGAATAACCTGTACTCACTCCAGTGACGCCATCTTGTGGCGATTGGTATAGCTCTTCGATTTTATCAACCGTTTTTTCTAATATAGCATGAATGCTTTGAGGGCCTTCCGTACTTTTAGTGCGCTGCTCGGCTATTTTAAACACTTTGCTTTCAGCGAGATCCAATAATTCATGGCTATCTCGACCTTCTGGGTTAAAGCCTGCTTCAGCAATTTCATTTGCAACACCAATCATTTCTCGAACAACCGCACGCTCACGTACTATCTGTGCATAGGCGTCAATGTTCGCAGCACTTGGCGTATTTTTCGCAATTTCAGCTAGGTAGGCAAAACCACCTACACTTGCCAGTTGACCATTTTTCTCAAGATTTTCCGAAATGGTGATCAAGTCAATTGGTTGGCCATTTTCGACCAATTTCTCCATCGCTTCAAAGATAAGCTTGTGGGTGCGCGTATAGAAGTCTTGTGCGACCACAAGCTCTGCTACACGGTCAAATGCTTCATTGTCGAGCATCAAGCCGCCTAACACAGATTGCTCGGCTTCTATAGAATGAGGGGGAACTTTTAACGATTCGACTTGTTTATCGGGTCTGGCCATTTTGCTTCATACCTTTGCAATGAAGCTCTATTTTATCGGCTTGAGTCAAATGTGCAAATCATCCTGCAAGGATTTCGCCAATCAGCTGTGTTTCAGCATGACTGGCGATATCGATTTTAACGTTGTTTGAGTGAAATGTTGCCACTTACCGTGTCAATTTCAACATCGGCATTACCACCATTACTGATAAATTTTAAACGACGTGCCGAGGTATACTTTGCCTTAGTCGCTTTTTCATCATTAAAACCGTTGCGAATGCTGCCACCTGAATGAGTTTGAATATCAAAGTTTGCTGAAACAGCTTTTGGCAAATAAAGATCAATGTCTCCACTGACGCTATTCATATTAATGCGACCGCCCTTTTCCAACGCATCAACATAAATCTGAGCTTCACCATTTACAGTATTAAAATCAAGCTCCTTTAGAGACGCTATCTTAAATTCTACGTCGCCATTAACGTTTTCAAATTTAATCGTATGCGCTTGAGTTTCACTTTTAATATCACCATTGACCGCGTTAAAACGCAAAGTGCCTTTCGAAGCGGTATCTCGAATATCGCCATTAACCGTCTCGAGGTGGATTTCACCGTCTAAGTTTTGTGTTTTCACACCACCATTTACTGTCGCTAAATGTAAAATACCTTTTAATTGCTGTGCATTTACATCGCCATTCACTGTTTTTACCCGCGTATTGTTCAGCATATCTCTAACTGAGACGTTGACATTAACACCTTCAAAATTAAGGACACTTTTAGCTGGCAAATAGATGACAAGTTGCGACCCTTCTCCCTCATTATTCCAGTTACGATTGCGAGGCAAATCGACAATAAACTCGGTCACATTACCAACCGTTTCTAAACGGTATCCTTTGGCCAAATCATCCAATTCGCCTGTCACTTTAAACTCGGCTTTTTCCCATGCGCGGATCTCAACGTCACCGCGGTCATTTTCAATGATAATCTTTCCATCCATTGGAACTGAGATACTTTTGTCAATTTTTTCACCTGCCAACGCGATGGCGGAGAGAAACAAACTTGGGATCAAAGCATAATTCACTAAAGATAATTTCATATCAATATTCCTATATTTGTTGCCAGGTTGGCTGATGAACTTTGGTGATCAGATCTAGCTGTTGTTGATAGACCTGAGAAAGCATTCTTAGTAGTGCTGCATTTTGAGGATCTTCGTCCAAGGCTTGTCGAATGGCTGCCTCTGCAGCTTCAAGCTCAACTAACTGTGCTTGCCAATTGTCAGTTAAAGCTGGCTGAGATTGGTATCTCACCAGTAAACTCTGTTTTTGTGATTCAAAAAAGTCGGCAATGAGGACTGCATTATTTGGCTCTTGCTTCATGATCATTAAAACGCTAAAAAGGGCTGCACCTAAACAAACTGCAACACCGAGCCACGGCTTAATATTCGTTGAAGCGCTAATTTCCATCGCCTCGCTTGAAATTGCGCGCTCCACTCCAGGCCAAAGTTCGCGGGTCGGCGTGATTTCATCAGGGAGATTTTGGATCTCTTGCTTGAGCATTTCATCAAATGGCTTTTTATTCATTTTCATACCACTCCTGCATTAACTGTCTGGCTCGATGATATTGCGACTTACTTGAACCTACTGCCATATTTAACATGGTTGCGATTTCTTCATGGCGATATCCTTCCACCGCATGCAACACGAAAACAAGACGTGCTCGCTCAGGTAAGCGCACAATCAATTTATCTAAACCACCTAACATCGGGCACGCATCAACCTCAACAGACTCCATACCAACATCTTCGCTACTAACAACCCGTTGCAGCCAGTTCTTTTGCTTTCGTAGATAACTAATCGCAATGTTGCTTGTCACGCTATATAACCACGTGCTGAATTTAGATTGACCTTGAAATTGCGCTAGCTTATTCCAAACTTGTACAAACACTTCTTGCGTGATGTCTTCTGCTGCACTCGGATCAGCACTTAGACGTAAGCTCAGCGCATATACTTTTTTCTCGTAGCGAGTGAATAAATCAGCAAAGCTACGCTGACAACCGTTAATACATCGATCGATGAGAGCGTGCTCTTGTTCTTTTTCAAACGCGTGTTTTGCGTCGATTATCATGTCAAATTTTCCATTGAGATAATCACCTAGGAATGTGAGTTAAGACGTATGAGGGTAACGAAAGGTTTAAATACATTGCAAAAAAAACCGCTTAAAGCATGTCACACTATGCACATTCAACTTGACGATGCGTGTTTCAGAGCATCACCGTGTTTTCAGTGCTAAGCACGCAAATGCAAGAAGGTAAGCGCCTTGCAAATTAGCGTAACAACATAGTGGAAACACGGTGGCGCTCCCACAGGGTAAGTTTCACAGGCGCTATGTTCGTTATTGGGGAAGAAGCCACTACTTACAACGACCGCCTTGCCTAAACACCTATAAATGCTTACGCAAGTAACGCATCTTCAAGTAGGTTGGGTATAAACGGTTCGATATTGTTATTTTTTAAGAATCGAACTTTAGGAAGGATAGCGCCAACCTAAAAACATTAATTTTGCGCCTTGTTTTAGGTTTGTTGAACCACCTATTTTCAGATTTTTCAATGCAGCATCAAAATGCACACCACTACCACCAGAACCGTTAATAGAGGCACCTCGCACTGTACCATACAATTGACCACTGCCTTTCATAATCACATCGGTTAACGGTGCATAAATCGCCGCATACAGATCAGTTGCACCACTAAAGACAAAACCGCTCGCGTCTTTGTTTGACGAGTAAAAGCTCAATGAAGGAAATCCACTTGCAGTAATGCCTTCTTTCTCTGTGATCACCTTTGCGCTTGCGCCAATATCAACCTTACCCGTAATAAAGATGGTCAAACTGCTTTCTTTTGCAATGTGAAGGCGAGTATTACCGCTCATCTTCATATCACCATCGACAAGCCAAATAACATCTCCGCCACGGATAAAAACTTCGCTGTCACTGGTTAAACTAACCCCTTTTAATCCAAAAGCAAGTTGCTTTCCATTGTTCGTCGAACCTTGATTTTGTGTAACATTAGTCAGCACATAAATAGTCTGTTGCTTGGCGACACGATTACCAGCCCCATTTTTGCTAAAAACCCCCAACGATGGAGTAAACACATAATGCTGTGTCGGACCCGTAGAGAATGGCGTAAAAACAGAAGAGTTTTCCATTACTTGTGGCATATTTAATGGAAGCTCTAAAGGATCACATTCTTTGTCTGGTTTCTTAGGATCGTAGTCTGGCGAACTCGGATCATACACTTTTACGGGTGCAACATTCGGGTTTACGTTAAAACGAGAATGAGTGTAGGGAACACCGCCTTGGCTGTGAGTAAACGTATCTGGAAAAGTACCCTTGCCACCATATTGAATCGCAAAAGCATCATTACCGTCATTTAGAATTCGGCTTCCCCACTTCATCGTTGCATCGCCATTCGCTCGCACATAGCCCGTTACTGAGCCTCCTTTATGCATAAAGAACCCACGGGTTAAAACGTTACCAACGACTCGCTCTCCATTGCCCGGCGATATTTCTACGCCGGTATTCGAATGGATATTGCCGATAACTGGAGAAGAGCCTTTAAGATAAATCACTCCAGATGCCTGCACATCGCCTTTGATTGGAGAATGTCCAGCCAACACAACATCTGAATCACCGATCACGGTATTTACGTCACCATCGTTGGTTTTTGTTTCCTCATAAGTGCCTTTCGATGAATCATAACTGTCAACTTGACCACTACCAGAGAGGTTTACGCCTTTGCAACCGGTTACCGCAGTGCCAAAAACGGATTCATATACAGCCGGTTCAAACCGAAAGCGTGCTATCATACTTGCATTCGCATCGCCGTTAAAACGGACTCCTTTACTCTGAATCTCCAGTTCATTATTTAGGGTTTTGACTAATTGCGTTGAAAATGTTGCATCAGACTCAATGTTTCCCATACCGCTGAGTCTGCCATATTGGTTTAGCACCGCATCTATGTTGGTAGGATTCGATGCAGCAATGCCATTTCGAATCGTTTCCGCATGGTTGAAGATCCCCTTTTCTGATAGCAGACGCGCATTAAGATCTTTTTGAAAGTTACCACTCAAACGCTCTTGAACTATCGATTCTTTTAATGCTGCAAATACCACCACGCTTGCCATTGTAGTAAGCAACATCACGGTAATTAACGTGAAACCTTGTGATTTTTGCTTTGCCTTAGGAGCCATATGCATTGACCAAAACTAATTGTGAAGCTGAAATATCAATGCGCACGCCATTTTCAAATGGTGCAACCGCATTTGTTGGTGTAACTGTAATACTGGTCAATAAGCTGTTATACGCAAAATCGATACTACTTAATCCCTTTACTAACTTAACTGCACCAGACCCTGTATCACACGTTAAATAAATGCCATCCTGAACGTAATGCTCAGTATACGCGAGCACCATTTGCACACCTGTACAACTCACGGTATTTGCTGCCTGTTGCAATAAAAGTTCCTTGCCATTATTGAGCACCTGAGGATCCGTTGTAGCCTGTTTAATACTGCGAGTTAATACTTGGTTAGTGTATCGGATCACCTCTTGGGCTAATTCAATATCTTGCGCCGTCTGTAAGGTACTTTTTATGGCACTGTATGACATCGCAACGCCCGACAATAGAATCGCTCCCGCTGCTAATGCGACCATCAATTCGATTAAGGTAAAACCTAGGTTTTTCTGCCAATTCATATACAACTACTCGGCATCGTTGGAAAAGAAACCGATAAGCGAATTTGATTCATTGCTTGGTCTGCCATACGTTCATCCGCCCAACTCACCGCAACGCTCATCTCTTTAGAAAATGCAGCCGGCAAATTAAGGCTAAAACGCGAATCTGCGGGTTTTAGTGAATTTTGAAAATTAGCGTCTTGATATTTTGCGACATCGGAATGCTGTAATTCACACTGTTCAACCCAAAGCCGCTCTATCGCATTTTGCCCTTGTATCAACGCGAGCGTATAAAAATAACTGTTGGTCGACAGTTGTAATGTCTTTAACTGAGTGGCAGCTAATCCAAGCAAAGCGACACCCGCTACGACTATCGAAATCATCACCTCAAGCAGCGAAAACCCGTATTTTGGAGCTATTAAGCGCATCCGCGTACTCCAGCTTCAAGCCAACTTTGGCCACTTGGCAACGCACAAAAACGAATATCCGATGTGCTGTTATCATTATCCGTAATTAATACATTCTTGGCAGCACTAATTTCACCGGTCTTTTTAATTTGCAAAGTTGGAAATGCGATTTGAATTGACGAATGGCTAGGAGTGAAACTTCTCAACTCAATTTCTCGACCATTTACTAATTCAATCACTTTCCAACTTGATTGTGCGGCGCGTAGCTCTATAGCGGTCTCTCTTTTAACGGCTTCACTTCGTGCAAAACGGTAAACTGCCTGCATCTGATTTGCATGAGTAACAATGCGATCTCGTTTTATCTGCTCTACAAATGATGGAACCGCTAATGTGGCAAGAATCGCAACAATCGCCACCCCAACCATCAGCTCAAGCAAAGTAAAGCCGCGCATCTTAATACCAACAATCATTTGCAGCCGCTCCAAACGAGCCTTTTTCATCAACAGATAATGTACCGCAACGATCGCTTGCTTGCGCTTTGCCAGTGATTGGTGTCGCCGTCAACGTAAATCGCTTATACGTATCTATTGTTTGAGTTTCGCTGGGTTGATACGTAAATTGATAGAAATCGGTTTGTGCAGCTGCATATTCTTTCGGATAACCACCTTGTCGAGTATACAAACGCTCAAGCACAGCAGCTTGCTGTACAAGCACCTGTTGTGCATCACTACGACGACTTTCTTGCATATATCGCGTGTAACTTGGCATCGCTAAACTATATAAAATACCTAAAATAGCGATTGCAATAAGCAACTCTACTAAAGTAAAACCCAGATTACGTTTTCTCAACATATTACCTCGCACAACAATGACATCGCTGTCATTTATCATTGCATTAAATTTGCTAATTTGTAAACAACGCCATAACAATGAGCGTAAAGAATATCACGAGCGCGAACACTTAAAAAAGGGTACTAACAACACTTTAGTATTCTAAGAATGATTACTCTTGACGTGTGATATAGAAGATTTTCTCTTTTATTCATAAGGTTATGAACAAATCAAAAGAATACCTTAGACAATTACAGCGCATTACAATGATAAAAATATGCACGGTAACTTTGTGATAATCCGTTATTTGTGGTTTTTAGATTGTTACAGAGGGGAAAAGTCGTGCGCTATTGCGCACGACTTTGCTTAATCAAATTAAGCTTCAGCGATAACGATTACTTTGATCGTTGTAGTAACTTCTGAGTGAAGTTGGATCGCTACGTCAAACTCACCTGTTTCACGGATTGAACCAAGTGGTAAACGTACTTCTGACTTAGCTACTTCTAGGCCAACAGCAGTGATCGCATCAGCGATATCACGAGTACCGATTGAACCGAAAAGTTTACCTTCGTCGCCAGCTTTAGAAACTAGTGTTACTTCTGCAAGAGCAGCTAGTTTATCCGCGCGTGCTTGAGCAGAAGTCAACTCTTCAGCTACTTTTGCTTCAAGTTCTGCACGGCGTGCTTCGAAAGATTCAATATTAGCTTGAGTTGCTGGAACTGCTTTACCACGTGGGAAAAGGAAGTTACGAGCGAAGCCAGATTTAACAGCAACCTGGTCACCCAAGTTACCTAGGTTTGCGATCTTGTCTAGTAGAATAACTTGCATGTCTCTACACCTTTTAAAAACTGTTTAACCGCTGCTTACTTATGTAAGTCAGTGTATGGAAGAAGTGCTAGGTAACGAGCGCGCTTGATAGCTGCTGCTAGTTGACGCTGATATTTAGCGCTAGTACCAGTGATACGGCTTGGTACGATTTTGCCACTTTCAGTCACATAGTTTTTAAGAGTAGCTAGATCTTTGTAATCGATTTGTTGTACGCCTTCTGCTTTAAAACGGCAGAATTTACGACGTCTGAAATAACGTGCCATGAGTAATTTCCTCAATTAATTCTTTCAATATGCTGGGCGTGTAATACCAGTTGACTCAAGCCATTTCGGCTTTCGTGTCGGTTTAAAAAACCGCGTATTTGTACTACTTGTCCAACGTATAAATGCTGTGTTTGAGCCTGAAATAGTTCTCCACTGGCAACCACCTGAAGACGAACATAGCTTTGTCGCTCCAATCCTGCTTCTATTTGCGTCGAGCGATGCTCTAGCACAAACTGACAGTGTGAAATGCCGGCTGGGCTTTGGCTAAATTTAGGTGTTTTACACACCGTGCCAGATAAAACGAGTTGATTGCTAAACGGATCCGTTTGCACCACTCACCCCATCACCCTGAGTTTCAGATTCAATTAACGATTAAGCAGATGCTGCTTCTTTTTTCTCTTCTTTTGCAAGAGGAGATGCTTCAGTTACCGCGTTTTTAGTACGCATAACTAGGTTACGAAGCACTGCATCGTTGTAGCGGAAAGAAGTTTCAAGCTCGTTGATTACTTCAGTAGGCGCTTCAACGTTCATTAGAACATAGTGTGCTTTGTGAAGCTTTTCGATTGGGTATGCCAATTGACGACGGCCCCAGTCTTCTAAACGGTGAATAGTACCGCCAGCTTCTGTGATAGAACCAGTATAACGCTCGATCATACCAGGTACTTGCTCACTTTGATCTGGGTGAACCATGAATACGATTTCGTAATGACGCATGGATATTCCTTACGGTTAATTAAGCCTTGTCCCGTTTCGGCCAGTCGGGTTAAGGCAAGGAACGATAGTTACAAGGCCGAAAGAGCGCGTATTTTACGTGTAGTGCTAAAATTAAGCAATAAAATTTATTTAAGAATTAAAGCAAGGAATAGATTTTTTGGAATTTCAGAGGATTACGCTAAAAGAGAGATTGGAGCGGCACATGAGGTTCGAACTCATGACCTCAACCTTGGCAAGGTTGCGCTCTACCAGCTGAGCTAGTGCCGCTTCATAGTTTGCTCGTT
>CAPN01000048.1 GCA_000333235.1 Pseudoalteromonas luteoviolacea B = ATCC 29581
GCGGCATACTTCGCAAAGCAGTCCGACTGAGGTATGCCTTTATCAAAGAAAACTCGGACAGTTGGCCTGTTCGTTGGCTCTGTAAAATGCTCGATGTTCACCCGAGTGGATATTATGCGTGGAATAAGCAGCCTCACTCCAAACGTACCAAAGCCAATCAACGCCTTACAGGTTTGATAAAACAGTTTTGGTTAGAGTCAGGTGGGGTTTACGGCTATCGCAAAGTCCATTCTGACTTACGTGATATCGGCGAAAAATGTGGCGTTAACCGCGTCTATCGACTGATGCGTGACGAAGGACTGAAAGCACAAGTTGGATACAGAAAACCACGTCATCGCAGTGGTGAGAGTCATATCGTTGTGCCTAATCGATTACAACGACAGTTTAATCCTAATTCACCAGATGAGTCATGGGTGACTGATATTACTTACATACGAACACATGAAGGGTGGCTTTACTTAGCAGTGGTTGTTGACTTGTTCTCACGTAGGGTGATTGGATGGTCAATGCAACCACGGCTCACTAAGGAAATTGTACTAGACGCTTTGTTAATGGCAGTTTGGCGGCGTAATCCAAAGAAAAAGGTCACTGTTCACTCAGATCAAGGTAGCCAATACACCAGTCATGATTGGCAGCACTTTTTAAAAGTAAATGGACTTGAAGCCAGTATGAGTCGCCGCGGGAATTGCCACGATAATGCTGTAGCTGAAAGCTTTTTTCAATTACTAAAACGTGAGCGAGTAAAGCGAAAAATCTACTCAACGAGAGACGATGCCAGAAGTGAAATATTCGATTACATAGAGATGTTTTATAACAATAA
>CAPN01000047.1 GCA_000333235.1 Pseudoalteromonas luteoviolacea B = ATCC 29581
TCTGCACCTTGTGAATGTGATGACCGCCATTTGGATGCTTAAGTGCAACCCAAGCCGATATTTTTTGATGGAATCCCTGTTTTTACACAGCCTGTGCCAGAAGCAGACGGCGAACTTCTAAATCATGTAAAGTGCAAGACGCGACCCCTAGTCTTTTTTGTTATAACTGTTTATCAGTCCTGATTTTGTCTTTTAAAAATTCAATTAATTTAGAACCTTTAGCGATTTTATTTGTACCTCCAAGTTCACGGTACAAATCATAAGTTGTAGCTAAGGCATATTTATACATATCATCTTTTAAATCGTCAGGTTTTAGTTTTGATAACTGATTACTTCCTGGGTACAGACTTTGAGTCATTAAACAACTTACTGTATACAAGATATAAAATTTAATATCTGCAATTTCTGTAGTTGTATAATTTCTATCTTTTTTCAACTGTTCTTCAATTCTACGACCGAAAAGAGCTACTAAATAGTATGTTTGTAGATCATTGTTTTTATGAAATAGTTTAGAATATGAATCATCATCTTCTAGTAACGTTGACGGTCTAGCCCTTGCAAAATTCGGCTTCTGCATTAGAACAGAAATTAGACATTGGGACATGAAGGGTACACTAATAATTTCTTTAGGTTTCTTGCCTTCATTTTTATAAAAGTTTTTTCTTCTGTCATAGAAAAGACCTCTTGGTTTCAAAAAGTCTTCTATTTGACGGTGTACTTGATCCGTTGCTCTAAGTGATGATTTTGGAATTGGAGTTTGGCTATTAGTCGCTCGAATTATTTTGTCGCGAGTCTCTTCGCTCTCAGGAACAATGATTCTAACAAGTACATCTCGATTTTCATCAGCAATCTTATCTGGGTGTAAATTATAAAATCGATGTATTTCAGAAGATGTCTGCAAACCGTTTACAATCTCAGGCTTGTGAACAACTAGCTCTTTTCCTCCGGGGGCAGCAACTTCACTAGCTAAAATAGTAACGCCATTATTTAACCACCAGAACTCTTCATTGCCAGGGTTTTCAAGTGTATCTTGTATTTCATTATTTACGTTAGTTTTACCTTGATAGTCTCTAACATTTGATTCGAATATATGTCGAATTAACTTTCCATCGTCATCAGTAATGAAGTTAAAGTAATCTGCCAAGTTTGTAAGAGCAATAAACACTTGTTCTGAAGTTGATAGTGGAGTTTCTGATATTTTTAACCGAAATACATCATTAGGTCTTTCTTGTGCCATTTTTACTAACTTTTCAGCACCAATAAATGTAACCTTAGCTTCAGCAGCAGGTAACTTTTCTATGATATCTTTCTCTAAATCTTTGGCTTGTTTCTCTACATTTGGATGTAAATCAACTCCTTTGGACACATAATAAACACTAACTCTTAACTTCGGTTTCTTGGTAATAAGTCCAACATAAGTGTTTTTAAACAACTCAAATGCAGTTAATATTTTTTCATTATATTGACCAGAAAATTCGGAAGCATCAAAGTCTAAATCGAAAAGACTTCTACATAATCTAGATAATCTCAAAAGTGGATCTTCAGAAAAACAGCTTTCATATTTTGATTGAATTAACACAAATTCAATATCAACATTTTTCTTATATTTATCAGAAAGATTTTCATCTTCTTTTACTAGCTCACCATTTACAAATAAATAAAGAGAATCAGCACCACCATCATGACTTTTACCTGCAATACCAGAGTTTATTTCATCATAGCTTAATTCATTTTCCTTCAACACTTGGAGTGCAGAGTAGAACTCAAAGAAGTCGCTTAAAGGAATATTTTCCTCAAAATTTTCCATTTCTTGTTTAATTATTGCATCAAGCAATATTTGGTTATTTTTAGACATCGACTTCCCTTAAATTGATGATACTATATTTTATTGAGCAAAAGTTATAACATCTTAGTATTTATAGGACACGTTGTTTGTGTCACATAATCCCTTGTTGAACTGAGGCGCTACCTGCACGTAGCTTGGTATCGTTTATGCTGTGGGAATTTGCTTTTTTAAGCCTAAGGGGCAAATGGGTGATTTGCTCAATCCTTTACCTTACTTTGCGCTTCCTAGCATCGCTCAGTCGTATTTTTTATGTTTCTATTACAGCGAATTCAGGGGCTGTAAGCAACCTTTTTTTAAACCGCGCAGCACATCCCATCCCAGTTCTTTCAGTTAGGATAACTTTTTGAATTTACTTGGCTCGTTTACGCTGCTAACTCCGTCGGATAGCAATCCGTTGCGTCATCTTGGTTGTTCCTTGGAGACTTGTAAATGGTCAGCCAAAAAAGAAAACGAAGATCTGCTATTCGCTCAATTGAGACCTTAACTCAAACGCACTTTGGGGCAAAAGTACGTTCGCGCTGAACGTCTTAAAATGGCACATTTGCGATGGTCAGTTTTGATTGAGTTCTGTTAATTGAATCTGACAGCTCGAGTTAAGACTTATTCAGTTAACAGCGTTAACACTGTTAACACGTCAATGTAGTGAACATCATTACACTCAAAACCTGTGCTAATTAAATCAGCTAGCAACTTTACTTAGTTGCTCTTCAGCAATTTTTTTCGATTCTCTATACTCTAGCGCAGCAGCCTTCATAGTCCAATGAATATCCTTTATACCTTTCTGTTCAACAGCTTGTTTTATCTCAGCCAGGTTTAAATTGAAAAATTCTTTTCTCGGATTGACTTTATTCACCGAAGCAAAATCGAACCGCTGATGTAGGGCTTTCTCTAGAGCTGGGGCGTCATCACAGTAAATCATTGCATGTATATCAAACTCAAATGGAACAGACGCATCTCCAAGCTCTTTTACTCGGTCATTTGGCTCCAAACGTCTTGTCATACCAATTTTAAAAATATTATCGCCAAAGCTACCTATGTTACTAATAACATAAACGTGGCCTCGTCTAGTTTGCTGTGCCATTGACATCGCACGCTCCCCTTTAGCCTCAGCTTCTTTTAGTTTTTGTTCAAGCTCTGCTAATTGAGTCTCGTATATTTGCCTCTCTTCACCGTGCGCAGCTGCTAATTCCTTCCGAGCCACATCGAGTGCTTTTTGCAGCATCCGTTCTTCTTTCTCAGCTTCTTTTATAGCTTTTTCAATTTCTTTTCTGGCTTTTTCCTCTTCTCGCATTCTTTCGCGAATTTCACGTTGTTCTTCCAATTCAATTTTTCTCAACTCTTGTGCAGCAACAGCCCAACGCAACTCCTCTAATCGCGCTTCCAGAAACTCCTTTCTTATGCACGCATTTCTGAATGCGGCTCCATTATGGTTAACAAGAGCATAAGCGTCTAAAATTTCTTGTTTTATTTTTCCAAAGTTATCGTGCTTTACTTTCGCAAGAGCCGAGTCGACTTTTCCATTAAACGCATCAACAGCAAAATGAATCGCGTAGTTTTTCCGATAGGCTTCAACATAATCACAATCACCCGCAAACCCATTTTTAACCATATCTCTGACACGCTTTCGTGCACTTTTCAACTGCTCACCAGCTTCTTTAAAACTATATTCCTCAGCTAAATCATCCAAAACAGCGTGGTTGGGTATAATGTAATCATCTTTATAACCCTCTATAGTATTTTTCATAGCGCGTATTGCACTTTCAAATTGGTCAGCTTTCGCTTTAGCTTCTAACGCGTCACCTGCTATTTCCTCAGCACGACGATTCGCAAAATCAATTACTTTTTCAGCCTCTACTCTTGCGGAGGTCACGATAATATCTGCTTTTTCTTTTGCAGCTTTTAATCTATCTTTGGCTTCAGCAGTAAGCGAATTTGCCAAAATTTCTGCTGAACTGTTCGCTTTTGAAATAATTAATTGCGACTCTTCATTTGCTTGAAATAACTTTTGCTCAGCTGTTTGCTGCATTTTCTCAGCATCGCTAGTTAACTTTGTTACTTTAGTATGAGTGTCGTTTAATAAATTGACAGTGTGTTGCTCCAAATCAATTATGGATCCGTATTTATCGTTAAGACGTGATATTTCAGAATTGGCTAAGTCTAATGCATTAATTTTTTCAAGTAGTTCTAGTTCTATTTTCTTTCTTTTGAATCTAGATAGAATCGCGACCACTATTGGGACAAGAAAAATGGTCAGTGTAGTAAGTATCAAAATGCCATTTATTGATTGATTTGTATCGTCCATCCTTTTCTCCTTTCAACACTAGCTAATTACTTATAATTCATAATTTTGTTTAGCGTCAATTAAATAGGACAGACAATAAGAGCGCAACATTAGCCAATACCTACCACAGCTACAAAAAGAGCACCTTGTAGGTGCTCAGTAAAATTTACTCTTTTGTATGCTTAGTCATGTATTTCTTCAATTCAAGCAGAAAAGTTGAAAGAAAGTAACTAGTGGCCGCGGCAAGCAGCCCGTACTTTTCTTTGAACCAGTAGCTTGGATGCGGTTCAAATTCTGTGAACGTTTCTATTAGCCAGATTACTACGATCAAATCCCCTAGCCGTTCGAAAAACTCAACTAACTTATCGATAAAAAAGAGTATGTATTGTCCTCGTGTCATATGCCGTCTCCTATTGTTATTGGCCTAACAATAAGTAGGTTTGTGCTGGGGAAATTAAGATAAAAGAAAGCAGACAACGAGTGTCTGCGTTCACTTTTTTTGCTCGGCCATTCACTATGAATATAAACAGCGCATTCGTGTTCATACTCAAGTTAGCTAAACCAGCGCTAACTCTTGCTGAAATCGGGGACTTCAGTCGAAGTATCAAAAAACACTTCAATAATTTTCCGGTGTCTGGCAACTCCGGGGAGACGGCATTTTTCAAGTAGTGATTGAGCACTCTCTAAGCTTAAGTCGGATCTCACTGTTATGTATGCCCACAGTGTGCGAATTTGCCAATGACTCAGTTCATGAAAACAAAAAAAGCGACTCTTCGAGTCGCTAAACGCGCGTTATTCTAGCAGTGAGCGCCACCGTATTTCAGCCGCAGCGAAATACGACAACGGATCAATACCAAATGCTGACTCAAACTCTTGCTCAAAATGTTCAAGAAAGTTGAGTATGTCATCTTGAAAATGCAAAAGAATACTCAGCATTGCTTCGTCTTCGTGATATTGCTCATCAATGTTTAATTCGATTTGCAATTGTTTGCTGATACTAATCCCAAGCCATTCACCAACATCCGTCCGATGTAAGTAAATGTAGCGATCATAAGTCAGTTCTAACATCGGACTACTGTTTACTGTCGCGAGCAGCAAGATAGTAGAGTCATCTCTATCTTGCCATTTTGAGCGTGATTTTCTTTTGTATTTTTTGATGATTGAAAGTGTCTTCATATTTATCTCCTTGATTTGTACTCGAAGATAAATAGCGCCGCTACTGCGAAATTAGCGTGTTTAGAAATCGAATTCTAGTTGTGTATTGTCATGATGCCAATGCATTCCGTCGTGTTCGCAAAGACACGTCAACATTGCACGCACGAGTGGAATGTCTTCGTCTTCTACGCCAAAGCCAAAATACTTCACAAGTAGTAAATCAATGTACTGGTTTTTATCTTTCATCGGAAGGTCGCAAATTTCATCGTAATTGCTCATAAGACGATGACTTAAATAGTCAAACAATAGGGCGACAACAGCCGCATTCAATCGCATGTTCTTCATGATCATAAATCCTTGTTAAATTAGTTTCGAATTTAACAAGGCTCGCCGAAGGCGAATTGTGCTTGTATGTTCATTTGCGCTTCTCGCAAGAAGGGCTTAGTGTCTTTTTAAGAGACTCGGCTTTAACTTACTTTTGCCCCAAAATGAGTTAGAGTTAAGGTCTCAATTGAGCAAAAAGCAGATCTTCGCTTTGTCTATTTTGGGCTTCTTTGTTACAAGTTTCTCATATAGTCAGGAAAAAGAGCGATTTGGTCGTTTTTGTCCCAAAACAGTTTTAGCTTTGAAGGAATAAAGCTACTTGTAGCAATAAGTTATCCAATATGATAAAAATTCCTTAAGTAGAAACTCGAGACGGTTCACTGCAGAAAAACGACCGAATCGCTTGTAGATTGGAATTGTTTACTTGTTGAGTTTTGAGTGCCGATTTGTGATATAGTGTGAATGTAAAAAATCATCTGGGGGTTAACATGAGTGAGACTAAGTATGATTATCATACGTCTGCTGTTAGACGTGCTGCTAGTGGGAAATTAACCAAAGTTGACAGCATTTCTAACCGAGCAAGCGTCGTATATGGTTTTAGTAACTATGCGCTAAAAAAGAGTAGAGAAGAACTCAAAGATGCATGGTCTAAAGCCTCTCTTGCGATGAGAGACGTGAAAGGTTAAGTTGTGGCGAAAGATTATAATTTTATTTATAAAAAACTAGTTGAATCTGATGATGATATACATGGAATTATTTCATATTCGGTTTATAAGCGCCAGAAAATCCAATTTATACAGAATTTTAAAGACAAATATAATAGAGAGCCTAGTGAAGAGGAACTTCAGCCATTTAATGAAATCTCCACTTCCCCTTCACAATTGGAGTTTTATAAAAGCGAAGCTACAGTTTTAACCGAAAACTTTCTAGCAAATGTACTTGAAGCTGACTTAAAAGAGCGAGAAGAGTTCTTTTCAGCGAAAGTCCATTCTGAGTTAATGACTATAAAACCAAATCATTTTTTCGATATTGTAAAAAGCGCCCTTGGTTCTTTTGTATTTGTACTATTAACTGGTGTGCTATATTTCTCGGTCTGGTCATTGTCAACTTCACCAAGAGAAGTTATAGGGCATATTTTTGACGTGAAAATTATTCCAAATAGCCAAGCGAAAGATTTATCAAATGGTAAAACTATCTCTGAAACTCCTAGTGAAATCGATGATGATGAAAAAACTAAGTAATGTGATTAATGGCAAGTTAAGAAAATGCTAAAAAGGGTGGCTGTATTTGTTTTTTGCTCCTAGCTCACTTAATTTTAGCCAACAATATTTTGTCCATTAATTGAGCGTTATGTTTACAAGGAGATTTTGAGTTTATGAGTTACGTTCAAGGAAAAACAAAATCCGAGATTTTGGATGAAATGGCAGGTACTGCTCAACCTGGCTCTCAAATTCATGAGCAACAAAAAGCTGCAATAATTGTTCGTAGCACAGAGGATGTTCAAGTTGCCCTTGAAAAGCAAACCAATGCGACTTGTAAGGTTAATGACGCACTTGAACAACTTAATTCCCGAATGGAAAGCTTAGAAAACATTTTTAAAGAGTCATCAAAATCTTCTGGGAAAGTCGCCTTTGCACTTAATTTACTCACGGGTGCCTTGGTACTCGTCGGTATAGCTCAAGGTATAATTGCATATACAAAGTAAACATAAACAAAGGGGTCGCGTCTTGCACTGTGCAAGATGAGCGTTATCTGCGTCTACTATTGGCACGGAGCCGTCCTTTGGACAGTAACTCATTAATTAGATGGTACGCCCCACCCATTAGCTAAACTCATAGAGTTGGCTATTACAGGAGGAAACCATCATGTCAGTTGCAAAAGTCATAGGTATTGATTTAGGTAAATCTACTTTTCATTTAATTGGTCACGATTATGCTGGCCGAGAAGTATTTCGTCATAAATATTCCAGAGCAAAGTTAGTCGATTTTCTATCTGTCCAAGAATCAACAACCATTGCAATGGAAGCTTGCTGCGGTGCTCACTGGCTAGCAAGGAAATGCAAAGAATTTGGTCATGAGGTTAAACTAATACCTGCTCAATACGTAAAGCCTTATGTTAAGTCCCATAAGAATGATTATATTGATGCCGATGCTATTGCTGAAGCAGCTACCAGACCAAATATGCGGTTTGTTTCAGTAAAAACAGAAGAAGCTCAACTAGGTATCGTTATTAGACGTGTTCGTTCAGGCTATATCAAAGAAAGAACCGCTTGCATGAATCGTATTGGCTCGATATTACTAGAGTTTGGCCTCAGCTTTCCAAGAGGCCACCATCAAATGAAAAACTTGTTCCAATGGATAGCTGATCAAAATGAAGTGTTGCCACCGCTATTGATTGCAGAGCTAACAACTCAATATGAATATTACAATCAACTAAACGTGTGGATTAAAGCTCAAGAAGATAAGTTATTAGCGTTAAATAAAGAAAACGATATAGCTAAGTTATTACAAACAATTCCAGGCGTTGGACCAATGACTGCATCATGCTGTATCTCAGCAGTTGGTAGTCCACAGGATTTTGATAATGGCCGTAATTTTGCCGCTTGGCTAGGCCTAGTTCCATTTCAATACTCAACGGGCGGTAATCATAGAATGTTAGGTATTTCCAAGCGAGGGAATAAGGAACTGAGAGAGCTATTCATCCACGCAGCTCGTGCCGTTATGTGGCGGGATAAAACAGCGGAAAAGTTCTTTGGAACATGGTTGATAGATTTAAAGTGTCGAAAGCCATTTAATGTCGCACTTGTTGCTTTAGCAAATAAAATAGCAAGAATTGCTTGGTCTGTAATGACCAAGAAGAAGCCCTTTGAAATTAGATTTTAAGTCAGTTTGCATATGATAATTAATGATGACAAAACGGTTAGACCTCCAGATTGAAGACCTTGTGGACAGTTCAGTAAGATAAAATACTTTCTCATTTTTGAGGACAATCTGGCGCAGATCTCATCGTAGAGCTGGGACTAATGAAAGTCTCTAATAGACTCTGAATACATTAGCGCAAACCATCTCCGTTATTTTTAGTTATTAACTTGCAAAACGGGGCGTACCATACATACTGTCCAAGTGGGTGTTAGAGCAACGACCGCTTTTCGCTCTTCCACAACATTGAGATATTGCCAACTCCCAACATGTGAAGGGTAACTTAACCCAACTCCTACAAATTAACGCTCACAACTCACTCTTAAAGTTTTAGCTCATTACAGCGGGGGCGGTTTTCAAAAAAACTTAAAATTTCGTGAAATTTTTTAAATAAGTAAAAATGCGTTTATCGAATTAGTATGAAACTCGTTAAATGCAATTATCAAGCACATTTAAAATTGAACCTACGCGACACCCTGGTGCCGCGACGATCAATTGTGCAGATAATAACGCTGCAACAAGATGGATTAATGAAGAAATACTCGCAGAACAGCTTGGATTTCCAATTGAACGAGTGTTAAAACTTGCAAAAGAAGGCAAAATACATGGCGATTATGATAAAGAAACAGAAATGTGGTGGTTTTTGCCAACCGAAGCTCAAGAATATAACTCGCGAAAGCGAGCAGAGTTTAAAAATCTTTATCAAGTAAATTTAGATACTTCTAAAACTAGCTCTTTAGTCAACGAGAACGTTAATCATGGGACAAATACAATAACGCCTACCTCTCTTAATTCTCAGAAATATCAGGACACATCTGTAGGTACAGCACAAACTTGTTTTCTCATTGATAAAAAAGAGGCTAATGTTGAAAATACTAATTTCGGCTTTTCAAAGAAGACATTCAAAAAGTACACGCTTGCTAGGTCAGATATGTCTTCGGCACTATCGCAAACCAAAATCGATGAAGAAAAGTTAAAAGTTAGACGAGATCCATATTTCAGCGAACTAAGCGAAAGAATAGAAGAGTTCTCTAAGTTGACAAAGTCCGACAAAGTAAAAAAAACAGACAGTTTAGAAACACGATTAAAATCTTATAGTGACTCTGGCGACATGTTTGACTATGTTAACATTCTGAAATTAGATATTATTTCTCGAACAGACAGTAATAATTTGCAGTTATCATTTCGTAGCAGTTCAGAAACAGATATTAAACTTAGAGTTATTTTAGAGCGAAAGCGTGGGACTCTAAGTTTAAACACAGCAGAACGTGAAAAAGCAATCGTCACTGCAAATCAATTAATTCATAAAGCTTGTCTTGATAAAAACATCACTCTTGTTGAGCATTCTGGAGATCTGCTCAGTGATGTGTTCCATCATATGTATATCAATCGATGTCATTCGAATAACAAAACAGCTTCCGAATCTCGCCGCAAACTCGCTGTGCTAAGTTATTTAGTTGGAGACATTCCGTTGTCGCAAGTCGATACACGAATGATAAACTCTACCTTCGCGCTCATGTTTCAAAATGGCTGGGCGCATAGCACTATGAATTCTTACGCTACGGAACTACGAAAAACGTTAGAACTAGCTAAAGATTTGTCCTTGATAAAAGAAGTTCCTAAAGTGCCTTCTTATAAATCGAATGAACGTAACCTCATCGAATTACCCTGGGAAGTTTGGTCGCAATTTATAGAGCACTATTCTAAAAATGAGCTTGAGAAGCGATTTTTGGAACTGTTGTGGCACACAGGGCTTAGATATACAACTTTACTGCTACTCGAAAAAAATCAAATCCTTTTAAAAGATAAAAGAATACATCTCTCTGCAAGTCAGAATAAAGCTGGAAAAATGATGGATGTCCCCCTTAGCGAAGGTGCAATAGAGTGCATTTCAAAATTATTTGAATATAGAGCTAAACATAAGATCGTGGACTCAAGAATTTTCGCTAATACCGAAGGAAAGTTACCAAATATTTCACCAAGTAGGTGGTCGCAAGCAATTAAGCTTTGTGGTTTGCCGGAAGACTTTGTACGTCACCATCTCCGCCACTATTTTGCTACAGACTTATGCCGCAAAGGTGAAACGCTAGATACGATAGCACGCGCTGGCGGGTGGAAATCAAACGAAAGCGCAAAACGATATATCCACGTAACTAATCTCGATGCTGCAATCAAAGCAGTAAATAATCGAACATAGACCTCTCTAGACTTTTTATTTAAAATCATTAAGTTCATATCATAGGTTTCAACACGGAAAACAACCTATGATCTACAAAAAAAAAGAAAGCAAATATTGGTACACCAAATTCGAACTGACTCACAATGACAGACGAAAACGTATCAACAAAAGCACGCTTCAAACAGCTAAAGCTAAAGCAGAAGCCTTTGAAGCTCAGCTAAAACAAGAGATTTGGCAACAACTAATCAACCCAGAACCCGAATCCCACCGCTTTTCTGAAGCCGTGTGTCTATATCTCGAATCCAGACAGACTAATCGAACCATCAAAGAAAAAGCGTCGAAACTAAAGTGGTGGCAAGAGCAATTAGCTGATCCAAACATTCAAAACGTCAACACTCATCTTGTTCTTACCATGTTGTCAAAAAAACAAGACTCCTCAACCGCCACACGTAACCGCTATTTAGCTGAGTTAAAAGCGTTTCTCAACTTCTGCCACCAAGAACTCGGCTGGATAGATAAAATACCTGTATTAAAAATACAAAAAGAGCCTAGACGCGCCTTTTTCAAACTCGATAATTCAGATGTGAAAAGACTATTAGAATACTCCCCCCCTTACCTTCAAAGCGTGATCATGTTTGCACTACTCACAGGTCTTAGACGAAACAATATTTTTTCGCTGAGATGGTCGCAAATCGACTTTGTTAAGCAATGCATTTACATCGATGCCAAAGAGCATAAATCGAAAGATCACGTAATAACCCCATTATCTGAAAAAGCGCTACAATTATTGGTTCAACTAAGAGAACAACGAAGCTCACCCTATGTGTTTGTGAATAGCCTTAATAATCCAGTTAAAGACATAAAAGATTTACTGTGGAAGCGAATTACTAAACAGGCACAATTGGATGGTTTAAGGTTTCATGACTTAAGACACAACTGGGCAACTAGGCATATTGAAGCAGGTACAGATCTGTTGGCTCTAAAAGAACTAGGCGGATGGAAAACTTTGGAAATGGTGCAGCGCTATGCTCACCCTTCGAGTGAATACCTTGCTTTACAAGCGAAGAATATAGACAGACCAACGCAACGTTTAGACTCTGTTAGTGTAAAACAGGCCAGCGAATTTATAACGACTAATATGGCTTTGGATTCGTGTGACAAGCTCGATAACGAAAATCGGAACTGTGGCAAAAAATCGTCACAGTTGGAGGTCAATTCAGCAGAAAGAAGTGAAAAGCATGTTTTGGAAAATAAAAAACCCGTTGAATTTCAACGGGTTATAAAGTGGTACCAGTGGACGGACTTGAACCGTCACGCCCGAAGGCAACGGATTTTGAATCCGTCATGTCTACCAATTCCATCACACTGGCTTCATTTTTCTTTAATCTTCTTCAAGAAAAGATAAAGAAAAACCACTTTGAGCTTGAGCTTTTTTTCTATGCCCTCGTCTCTATGTTTTTCATTATACAAACATTCATTACAGCATCAAGCAATTTTTTGATTTCACTGTGTTAACTGCTTCTTCTTTGAGCAAATTACGGCGATGACTGCACTTTTACTATGATTGATGTAAAATGCCATGTAATTTCTTTATGAGGTATCCCATGTCTTCACCATTGAATGCAGGTTTTTTCCGACGTTGTGCTGCACTTATTTATGATGGACTCGTCGTCATCGCTTTTGCCATGCTCTCCACTGTACTGTTTTTACTGATTATCCAAGGCTTTATTAGTTTAGGTGTACTTACACTACGAGGACACGAAGACATTTCTGCACTTGTGCAAAATACTCCGCTACTTTATTGGCTGCGTTTTGCACTAATCATTGGCGTGTCGGTGTTTTTCTTTGCCTATTTTTGGACCAAAAGCGGGCAAACAATTGGGATGCGAGCTTGGCGTCTACAGGTGGTAAGCGCGGATGGAAAACCTTTGACGTGGGCAAAAGCCGCGCTTCGAAGCATAACGGCGCTACTCGGCCTCGGTAATTTAGCCGTTTTGTTAGATTTCAAACACAAACGTGCATTACAAGACCGATTAACAGGGACGAATGTAATTGTGTTAAGTAAGGAAGAAAACCGCTCGATTTATCGCAACCTTGATTGATGAACGATTAAATTTAAACGGCAGATAATTTATGAATTCTCGCCAACGAAATGAGGCTGTTGGCGAGAAAAGTTCTTTCAGTCTAATGACTTAAAATGGCTTAGCGATCACAAGGGCGCGCAAAATTTTGCTGTTTGTTTTTACACAAGCCTTTTATTTGAAGAATAATCACACCTAAACGATCAACACACTCTTAGTTTAGTTGCGTTTTTTCAGTAAATAGCTGGCAAAGAAAATAAACAGTAAGCTCGGCATAATAGCCCCCACTGCTGCGGGTACTTGGTAAACCATCACGATTGGGCCAAATATCTCGTTACTAAGATGAAAGGCTATCCCTGTGACAACCCCCATCACGATACGAGCTCCCATACTCACCGAGCGCAGCGGACCAAAAATAAATGAAAGGGCAACCAATAACATAACGCCAACCGTCACAGGCTGGACTATTTTACGCCACAGCGCTAATTCATAAGTACTGGTATCTTGATCATTTTGGTTTAAGTAATCTAAATACGACCATAATCCAGAAAATGATAAAGATTCAGGATCGATGGAAACGACCCCAAGTTTTTCTGCGTTTAACGCGGAAGCATAAAATAACTCCGGGTTATTTTTCGATTCAATGGCACTATCTTTAATATCAACGGTTTCAACTTCCTTAAATAACCAACCGTCATTACGTGCATGGCCTGATTTTGCCCGAGTAATTGACATCAACGACAATGACTCATCAAAATGATAAATATTTACGTCATTGAGCACGCCAAACTGGTCTACGTTAGCAATATTAATAAAATTACTGCCATCTTTAGCCCAGATCCCTTTTTGTGCATTAAATACTTCACCGCCATGAATTGCGCGCGTTTTTAAGTCATGGGCCATGCGCTCCGCTTGTGGTGCACCCCACTCGCCAATCGCCATCATTAGTACAGCCAATAACACCGCTGTTTTCATTACCGAAGCAATAATTTGCAACCGTGACATGCCTGCCGCTTGCATGACAATAAGCTCACTGTTAGACGCAAGTGCGCCAAGTCCAGTAAGGCCACCAATAAGCACTGCCATAGGGAAAAACACGACCAGATCACCAGGTACACTGTAGAGCGTATAAGTCAGCGCATCCATGATGTCGTAGGAGCCTCGTCCGACTGACTTAAGTTGTTCGATAAATTTAATCAAGGTACTAATACCCACCAGCACCAACAAAGTAAATCCGGTGGTCTGGGCGAGGCTTTTTCCTAAGTAGACGTCAAGCGTTTTCATCACGATGTGCGCTCCCTACGAAGAAATATGGAACGTAACCAAACACCGACAGGTCGACCTTTTACAATTAAATAAATACCAATGAACAACGCACACACATGGATCCACCAAAGCCCTATTGACGCAGGAATTTTACCATCTGCGACGGCAAACCGTGCTGCATTCAGTAAAATGAAATAAGCAAGATAAAGACTGATCGCAGGAACTAGTTTAGCAAACTTGCCTTGTCGTGGGTTAACAACACTCAATGGCACTGCGATTAACGTTAACAGCGGGATAGCAAGGGGAATAGCAAGACGCCATTGAAATTGGGCTGTCGCCTCTGAAGTTTCCATATCTAATAAGCTCAAGGTAGGTACAGCTTCAAGTTTACGTCGCTGATGTTCAATCGCTTGTTCTCGTATTTGCACTTGGTAACTAGAAAACTCGGTAATATTCATGGCTAACGTATCGTCATCAGACTCGTAGCGTTTCCCCGTGCCCAGTAACAATTGTTGTTCACCACTTTGAGATTCCACAACCTTGCCCGATTCGGCATACACAATGCGTGCAAGCTGATTAGACTCTTTGCGTGGTAATTGAGCAACAAACACTTTATTAAGATCCGTACCGCCATTGTCGATGTTATGGACAAATACCACCGCTTTTTCATTGCCGGTTTGTTGGAATCGGCCAGCTCGTAAGGTTGATAAACCCGACTCTGCATCGGCTTGCTCACGAAGTTGATATTCTTTTTCACTCGCCCACGGCGCGATATATAAGGTAAGAAACCCAGCCAAAAGCGCCATGACTAAACTCGATGCAAGCGTCACTCGCACCACATACCACTCACTCACTCCACAAGCTCTAAGCACGGTCATTTCGCTGTCGGCGTAAATACGGCTATAGGCAAGAATAATTCCTAAGAATAAACTCAGGGGTAAAATCAATGAGGCTAATTGCGGCAGTTTCAAAGCCAAAAAGGCTAATACCATTTTACCCGGTATATTTCCTTCTGACGCAGAGCTTAGGATCATCACGAAGCGCTGAGATAAGAAAATCGTCATCAAAGTTAAGAATACCGCGATTTGCGATTTCAACACTTCGGCGGTTAAATAACGAAAAATTAGCAATGTTTGCCCCTATAAGCGTCTTATTTCACTGGAATAGTGCAAAAAAATGGGTAAACTCTTTATTTTAGTCACTTTATTATATGCCAACAGCACCAATAATCCTACCAACTGTTAAGGCCAAACGAGAGAAACTTCAGGTCATTACTGGTATTGATAGGAATTGGCGTATAAAGTTCAAACTGACCTATCACAGACTTAGGAGTCGCAATGGAATTCAGCGTTAAAAGCGGTAGTCCAGAAAAACAGAGAAGCGCATGTATCGTCGTGGGTGTTTACGAACCACGTCGTCTATCCCCCATCGGTGAGCAACTCGACAAAATCAGTGAAGGCTATATTTCAAACTTGTTGCGCCGCGGCGACATTGAAGGCAAAACAGGCCAAGTTTTACTGCTGCATCACGTCCCTAACATACTGAGTGAACGAGTGCTGCTCGTTGGCTGCGGTAAAGAACGTGAACTAGATGACAAACAATACAAACAAATCATCTCCAAAACAATCAATACCCTTAACGAAACCGGTTCGATGGAAGCCGTCTGCTTTTTAACCGAACAGCATGTTAAAGGTCGCGATACCTATTGGAAAGTGCGCCAAGCCGTTGAAACCACTCAAGACTGTTTGTACACATTCAATCAACTGAAAAGCAAAAAAAGCGATCTTCGCCGTCCTTTACGCAAAATCGTGTTTAATGTGCCAACCCGTCGCGAGTTACCCATTGGTGAAACAGCCATTGATCATGGCCTTGCCATCGCCTCGGGGGCAAAACTTTGTAAAGACGTGGCCAACATGCCACCAAACATTTGCAATGCTGCCTACCTTGGCGAGCAAGCACAAGCACTATCAACCGAATTCGATAACGTTACGGTAAATCTCATTGGCGAAAAAGAAATGGAACAGCTCGGTATGAACTCTTACCTTGCGGTTGGCCGAGGTAGTGCCAATGAATCGATTATGTCGGTTATCCATTACACAGGCGCCCCTGATTCACAAGCACCCGTCGTGTTCGTCGGTAAAGGTTTAACCTTTGACTCAGGCGGTATTTCAATAAAACCGGGTGAAGCCATGGATGAAATGAAATACGATATGGGTGGAGCAGCCGCAGTACTTGGGCTTATGCGTACCGTTGCCGAATTAAAATTGCCTCTGAATGTAATTGGCATTTTAGCAGGTTGTGAGAACATGCCTAGTGCCGATGCTTACCGACCTGGCGACATCCTAACTACGATGTCTGGTCAAACCGTTGAAGTACTTAATACTGATGCCGAAGGTCGATTGGTCTTATGTGACGCTTTGACCTATGTAGAGCAATTCGATCCTGAGACCGTTGTTGATGTCGCAACCTTAACTGGGGCATGTATCGTGGCACTTGGTCATCACGCTACAGGGTTATTATCTAACCATAATCCTTTAGCTCATGACATTCTTAAAGCCTCTGAACAAAGTGGCGACAGAGCATGGCAATTGCCGCTTTGGGATGATTATCAAGAACAACTAGAAAGCCCATTTGCCGACTTCACCAACTTAGGTGGACGAGCCGCCGGCACGATCACTGCAGCCTGTTTCTTATCAAAATTTACCAAGAAATACCACTGGGCACACTTAGACATTGCAGGTACTGCATGGCGTAGTGGCAAAAACAAAGGTGCAACTGGTCGTCCTGTGCCATTGTTAACACAATATTTGCTAAATCGCGCTAACATTGGTCAAGGTCAAGCCGACTAATCCTAGCGATTTGAACAAGGGTTAAACACCCTTGGCAATTGAAGGAAACCGCATTCTGTGTCAGAATGCGGTTTTGTTTTTAACCGTCGATCCAATCGCCAATTTCAGCCAAAATGGGCCGCGTTCCGATTCGCTGATTGGTGATAAAAACTACATAATCTATGACCATAAAAGCATGTTTTTATGTGCTAAATAATGTGAGTGGGCCGGATGCTACAGTACCGGCTCATTTTGATTTAGCCGCTCATATTGCGTTGGCCCAATTTCGCCAAGGTGAGCGCGTGTTTGTGTATATCGACGATTTGGCAGCTGCCCATCAATTTGATGAGTACCTTTGGCAATTTGAAGCGGATAGTTTTGTCCCCCACAACCTTCAAGGTGAAGGTCCCAAAGGTGGCGCACCTGTAGAGATAGGTGTAACCCCTCCGGTCGGACGACGAACAGTGCTTATCAATTTATCGAACACGCTGCCTGACTACATTCGACGTTTTAATCACGTTTATGACTTTGTACCTGTTGAAGATTCGTTAAAACAAGCCGCTCGGGAGCGTTTTAAATTCCTCCGTAGTCTTGGTGCGACGCTGACAACAGAAGACATCTCAAAATAAGGTATATTTAAGGTTCTGTGTAATGGATAAAACCTACAATCCACAAGATATTGAACAGTCTCTCTACGAAGACTGGGAAAACAATGGCTACTTTAAACCTTCTGGCCAAGGTGATGCATACTCAATCATGATCCCGCCACCGAATGTCACCGGTAGCTTACACATGGGCCACGCGTTCCAAGACACCATCATGGATACGCTAACACGTTATAAGCGTATGAGCGGCAATAACACTTTATGGCAAGTGGGTACAGACCATGCTGGCATTGCGACACAAATGGTTGTTGAGCGTAAACTCGCTGCCGAGGAAGGCAAAAGTCGCCACGATCTAGGACGTGAAGAATTCATTAAAAAAGTGTGGGAATGGAAAGGTGAATCAGGCGGCAACATTACCCGTCAATTACGCCGTCTTGGTGCGTCCGTAGACTGGGACCGTGAACGCTTTACGATGGATGAAGGCTTATCCAATGCTGTTAAGGAAGTATTCGTTCGCCTGTACCAAGAAGACCTTATCTACCGTGGTAAACGCCTAGTAAACTGGGATCCAAAGCTTCATACCGCAATCTCTGATCTTGAAGTTGAAAATAAAGACAAACAAGGTCACATGTGGAACTTACGTTATCCACTTGCTGACGGCGTAAAAACTAAAGATGGTAAAGCGTATATTGTGGTTGCAACCACGCGCCCGGAAACCATGCTTGGCGACACAGGTGTTGCGGTTAACCCTAACGATGAACGTTACCTCGATCTTATCGGTAAAGACATTTTACTGCCTATCGTAAATCGTCGTATTCCTATCGTTGCTGATGAACATGCGGATATGGAAAAAGGCACAGGCTGCGTAAAAATCACGCCAGCTCATGACTTTAACGACAACGAAGTTGGTAAACGCCATGAATTACCAATGATCAATGTGTTTAACAAAGATGCTGCGATTCTCGTTCAAGGTGAAGCCTTTACCTTTGATGGCAAAGAACTTGAATTGGATGCACCTATTCCAGAGCGCTTCCACGGCCTCGATCGCTTTGATGCGCGTGAGAAAATCGTCGCTGAGTTTGAATCACTAGGGTTACTCGAAAAAATCGACGATCACAGTTTAACCGTGCCCTATGGCGATCGTTCAGGTGTTGTTATTGAGCCGCTGCTTACCGATCAATGGTATGTGCGTGTCGCGCCACTTGCTGAGCCTGCAATTAAAGCTGTTGAAGACGGTGATATTCAGTTCGTACCAAAACAATACGAAAACATGTACTTTGCCTGGATGCGTGACGTTCAAGATTGGTGTATTTCTCGCCAGTTATGGTGGGGTCATCGTATTCCTGCTTGGTATGACGCACAAGGCAACGTATACGTAGGTCGCGACGAAGCTGAAGTGCGTGCAGCACACAATCTTGCTGACGACGTTGTACTTTCGCAAGACGAAGACGTTCTCGATACCTGGTTCTCATCTGCACTTTGGACATTCTCGACACAAGGTTGGCCTGAACAAACTGAAGATTTAAAAACGTTCCATCCTTCCGATGTGTTAGTCACAGGTTTCGACATCATCTTTTTCTGGGTCGCCCGAATGATCATGATGACGATGCACTTTGTAAAAGATGACCAAGGCAAATCACAAGTACCATTTAAAACGGTTTATGTAACTGGCCTTATCCGCGATGAAAATGGCGATAAGATGTCTAAATCGAAAGGTAATGTTCTCGACCCGCTTGATATGATCGATGGTATCGATCTTGAGAATCTGGTAGAAAAGCGCACCGGTAATTTGATGCAGCCGCAACTAGCGCAAAAAATTGAGAAAAATACCCGTAAAGCGTTCCCTGAAGGTATTGAACCGCACGGCACTGACGCGCTGCGTTTTACGCTGGCTGCAATGGCATCAACCGGTCGCGACATCAACTGGGATATGAACCGCTTAGAAGGTTACCGTAACTTCTGTAATAAGCTCTGGAACGCCAGTCGCTACGTTTTGATGAACACCGAAGAACAAGATTGCGGTTTTAATGGTGGTGATAAGCAACTATCGTTGGCAGATCGTTGGATCTTAGGCCAGTTCCAACATACCGTAAAAACCTTCCGTGAACATTTGGATAACTACCGTTTTGACCTTGCGGCAAACACAGTATACGAATTTACTTGGAACCAATTCTGTGACTGGTATTTAGAGTTAACTAAGCCTGTGCTTTTCAAAGGCACAGAAAAAGAACAACGTGGTACACGCCATACATTGATTACGGTGCTTGAAGGGTTGTTGCGTTTAATGCATCCACTTATGCCTTACATCACCGAAACCATTTGGAAGCGTGTTGCACCACTTGCGGGCCTTGAAGCGTCAACAATTATGCTGCAAAGCTTCCCTGCATTCGATGCAAGCCAAGTAGATACGCAAGCAATGGCAGATCTCGAATGGGTGAAGCAATTCATTCTCGCCATCCGTAATATTCGTGGTGAAATGGATATTAGCCCAAGTAAACCATTGAATGTTCTACTTGCTGGTGTGAACGATGAAGATAAACGTCGTCTCGAAAGCAATAACGCATTCTTAAGTTCATTAGCGAAACTTGAAACCGTCACTATTTTGGCCAACAAAGAGGATGCTCCAGCGTGCGCCACTGCATTCATCGGCGACTTAGAGATTATGATCCCAATGGCTGGTCTGATTGATGTCGACGCCGAATTAGCGCGTATTGAAAAGCAACTTGAGAAGGCAGAAAAAGGATTAGCACAGGTTAGCAACAAGCTCGCTAACGAGAAGTTTGTCAATAATGCACCAGCTGCTGTTCTCGCCAAAGAGCATGAAAAACGAGCAGAATATCAAGATGCTAAAGACAAGTTACTTGCACAGAAAGCAAAAATAGAAAGCTTATAAGCCTTTTATTCATCGCAATTAAAAGCCCTGCTACACTCTGTAGCAGGGCTTTTTTATCACGCCATTTCGCCTACCTTAACGAAACCTGCTCTTTGTGTAGAAAACTAACTAAAATATTAATATATAGAACAAATCATCAACCGACAGTCAACAGCGTTTGGAGATATTAAAGCGAGTTTACGCGTCATTCGCGGATCGCCATCATCGTTGAAAGTAGATAATGGTAATAAATTTATAATCCAAAGCTCAGGTTAAATTGGGTACATTGTGTTACCCTAATTACACTTAATTTATTGGGTGTGGTGCGCTGCAATGTTGAAAACACTTCGTGATAAAGTCAAAAAGCGTACTCGGCATGATATTTATGTAATCAGTTTCGTTTCCTTTTGTACATTTATGCTCTCTGCGTATTATGACTTATTTGAGCAATTCTCTGAGTTAAGCCGACGTTATGAGCATATTGAGCTCGACGAATTATTTACTGCCATATTTATCTCTGCGATTAGCTTAAGTTATTTTTGTTATCGTCGCTGGCAAGACGTAAACGTATTAAGCACCTACTTAGAAGAGCTGACTCTCATTTCTGCAAGTACTCCTTTAGCAAATCGTCGCGCGTTACGAAGTACATTAGAACAAATAGACCATCAAAATAATGAGATCCACTCATTCACACTTATTTCAATAAATGGCTTAAACACCATCCGAAACATACTTGGGTTAGTTGTTGTTGAACATATTTTAGCGAAATTACTGACGCTTTTTTGCGAAACATTAACTAGCAAGCAGCTAATTGTGGCATGGCATAGTGATCAATATATTGTCCATACTCCCAATCCACAACAAAATGATAGTGAGGTAATTGAAGCAAACTTTATTCAGGTATTGAAGCATCTTGAACAAACTTGCCTGGTTCAACTGAATGTAACGGTCACACAGGTGAAAGTAGATAAACCAATCTCAGAGCAACAACTTATTGAAAAATTAGAACGTTCATTGTTTAACGATTAAAAAAACGCGAGCACATTGCTCGCGTTATTCAATCGCATGTAGCGTTATTTGCACCCAAACAACGTTAATATGCCTATTTCTGAGCTTCAAGTAGAGTGGATATAAACCTTAAAACTGGTAGTTATATTGCGCACCAATTACGGTGGCATGTCCACGTGATTCAAATCCCCATTGGCTACCAAAACTGTCTTTTTCAATAAAGCTTTGTGTTTTTCCGCGTAATACACTGAGCCCCAGATCGACACTGTTGTGTTTATCAAAGTAGTATTCGCCACCCATTGAGAACCAAATACGATCAGTATCTGGGATAGAGATAGACAAATGCTCGTCACTGGCAGGCGATAAGTCATACGCTAAGCCCAAACGTAAAGTGAGTTCTGAAGAGAAACGATATTCAGATCCTAACGCATAGCGCCATGAATTAGAGAACAGCTCATCTTTGCTAAATACCGTACCCCGACCTTCAACTTGCGCGGCAAGCGTTTGAAAACTATTCCAACCGGTCCAAAGCACACTAGCATGTAACGAGATGATGTCGTTCCATTGGTGTGAAGCTGATAATTCTGCGATTGCAGGCAGCGTTAACTCAACTGAGCCTGGTAGTTTCTTTGTCGCAGTACCATAAAAAGGCGCTGTCGCAGGCAATTGATTGCTAAAGTCGCCCTCGAACGTCACTTCTGTTTCACTACGATAGCTAAAACCGACACGTGTATTCGCGTCAACATCATACGACACACCAAAGTGCAAACCAAACGCACTATCCTCTCCTTCAAGGCGCACAGCTTCCGTTGCAGCTGGCACACCAAAGGGGTTTGCACCTAAGTTTCGCACAATTTTCGCATCGGCATAAACGTGATCTAAACCAAAACCAACAGACCATTGATCATCGAGTTTATAGGCTAGGCTCAGGTTCGTGTTAACCGTGACAATTTCCGTTTCACCTGCTAATTGACCAGCAGCGTAATCTTGGTTGAACTTCGTCGCTAAACCAAACTGAGAGTACATGCCTACGCCAAGAAACCAGTTGTCGTTTAATGCACGCGTATAATACGCTGCTGGTACTATAGCACTTGGCGCTATGCTGCTGTCATCAAGAACACTAGAGGGTAAACCATTATTTGTTGATGTTCCGGCTAAACTTACATCTGGTTCAACAAACATCATCGCGACCGAAAGCTGAGCACTATCAAAGTGCGTCATTAACGCCGCATTACGACTTACCACTGAAGCATCGTCTGCAGCACTCGCTTCACCGGCATACGCTCGCCCTAAACCAGAGACATTTTGCTCAGCCAACTGAAATGCAGCCGCGAAAGACTGCGCGGAAAGACTCGATAGACCAATTGCGATAAGTGTTTTAGTAAATTGTTTCATTCTCAAATCCCATGTTGTTTTTTGGCTCAAGTACCAAATTTTATCGCCATGCACCCTAACGAATTTTCTACCAAAAAGCTTGCTCTTCGAGACCTAACGCTGTTCGTTCGCGCATTATATGAGCACTTTTAAACACATTGTAAACAGATTGGACCACTAATCCATTTAATTGATAATAATTATCATTAATATTGATGAATTTAGGTAACTTGGGTATAGTGATGACGGTGATTAACAACTTGGACATCAACATGGAATGGCTACTAGTCGCCGCAGCGTTAATGCTAAGCGGAGTGAGTTGCTTCTATTTTATTAAAGCAAATCAGTGTGCGTGTAAAAATGCGAAACAATGCAACAAACCAATCGATCAGTATTGGCTATTTGCACTGATTAGTGCTGCGCTTTCATTATTTGCAACGTGTTTTGCTTTTCATTCTGAAACGGGATCATTGGTGTGGATAATCATGATGAGTAGCTGTTTTCTCGGCGCTCATTTAGCTGGATTTCGTAAAACGAAACAACAATGCCGTAAATCTCGCACTAAACCAGCAAATGATCTTTTAATAAACGGCTAAGGTTAATCTGATAATCTAATGGTCGAACAGCGGCGATGATTTTCACGCCATGTTCATCGTCACTTAAATCCATCTCTTTTGCTGTTATATGATGATTGTGTTTGGTGTTATAGAACACTCGAACTTTCGGCGCAGTCGGTTGCTGTCGGTTCCCTTCAAGTACTAGAGCGAGTCGTTCGTTGGTCAGCTTAACAATCGTTCCAACTGGGTGAACCCCCATGCATTTAATAAAGCGTTGTACCAACTCAGGGTCAAATAACGATTTATTGGTCAACAGATAGCGTAAAGCATGTACAGGCTCATTACCATCTGCGTGAGGTCGATCGGCTGTTATCGCATCATAGACATCAACAATGGCCATAATACGTGCTGCTTTGGATAGATTTTCTGCTTTTAATCCTCGTGGGTAGCCTGTTCCATCTAACCGTTCGTGGTGATTTACTATCATATCCATAACGATTTTAGATAAACCGACTTCCCCTTTCACTAACCCGAGTGATTGCGCGACGTGTTTTTCTAACGCCTTCATTTCTAACTCTGAGAGCTTACTGTCTTTATTGAGAATACCTTGTGGCAGTTTAGCATGTCCCACATCATGCAACATTGCCCCCATGGCTAGCTGTTCAACCATCGCTGGTTTTAAGCCTAAATACTTAGCAAAAACCGTGATCAAAATTGTGCAATTGATCATATGTCGCCAGTTATAATTTTCTTTATCTCGCAGACGAGTCATAATTGCCATGGCATTGGAATTTCGGAAAACGGATTCCACAATTTCCTTACTCACCCCATTCACCAAACTCATATCCACTTTCATGCCAGAGGTTAAATCCCCGTACAACGCTTGGATCTTACGATTATGTTGTTCGAACTGTTGGACGGCTTTAGCAAACTCTTTTTCGAGAGAAACTTCATCACCATCGTTAATGTTCTGAGAGATTGGTTTAGCCGTTTTCTTTTCTGGAAGGCTTGTCTCAACGACCGATGTGTCTTCAACTATTTTTGGTTGGTACTTTTCGGGGATCTCAATATCACTTTGCGTAAAATCGATTTTGAGCTCTAAAACGCCCTTTTTCTGCAATTGTTTAATAATTGCACTATCACGAACCATACCGCGAGATTTTATTTTTATTTTTGAGTTGCCGCTTTGTTTGCTAACACTGTCCACAAACATACCTGGCAAAAGCTCTGAGATCGGTAACGTGACTAACATGAAGTCGTTTTTAACTGCAAAATGAATCAGAAGAGATTATTAACATTTTTTTATTGGTCTTGTCTAGATTTTGAGTAGTATTTAACAAAATGTTAAGTAAACAAAAGTAAAAAGCCGAGTTAAAACTCGGCTCAGTGTCAGGTTAAATCAAGCTTCACTCTTACTCTTGGAAGTATGTGCCCCAACCATCGTATTCAACACCACTTTTTTCAGCCAGTGCCGCTAACTTGTCTACGTCTTCCATGATTGCATCCACATCTAGCTCGCATTCAACTACGATATCAAAGCCCCAAATTGTGCCGCCTTCTTCAAGCTCTAATTCTGCTGGTTCTTCAACGTCATAACCTAGTTTAAACGCCGCTAATGCCGCTTCTTCTAACTTTTCAAAATCTTCACACACGAAATGATGCTCAACTTCGTAAAGAACTTCGGGGTTAGAACCATCTTCTAGCAACGACTCAACGATGTCTTCGCTGATCTCACGCCAATTTTCCATTCACTTCTCTCACTTTTTCGTCTAACTTTGCGATCCGCTCAGCCATTAAGCGATGCGTCGATTCCGCATGTTCACGCGCGCTGACGTTCTCGTCCAATTTGATGGGCGGTAGCATATCTATAAAGATTGTACCATTGTCCCACCGATTTAACTTAATAAGCCGATGAGTCGAATTCATACATACAGGCACAATTGGCACACCAGCATTTAGCGCTGTATGAAAGGCACCAGTCTTAAATGGCAATAATCCACGTCCATAACTGCGCGTTCCCTCAGGGAACATCCACACTGAAAGGCCTTGTTCTTTGATTTTACTGGCAGCCTTAGATAAGGTGCCTACCGCTTTTGACCGATTGCCACGATCGATTAATATGTTGCCAGATAACCAATAAAGCTGACCAAAAAACGGGATCCAAATCAAACTTTTTTTACCCATGCTAACGGTATTCTCAGGAACCGCTCCTGGCAATGTAAACAAGTCATAGTTATTCTGATGATTCGCTACATACATTACAGGACCAACGTCTTTTAATTCTGGCGACTTTGTAATAACCACTTTGACACCGACAATACGCGCCATTTTACCAAACCAAGACGCAACAATATGCACATTGTTTCGATGGAATGGTTTAAAAATGCAAAGCACTAAACCGGCTAAAAAACTCATCACAATGAACACGGCCATCGCGATAATTCGAAATACAGCTAACAACGGGATCGTCTCCGACGGATTGAATTGCGTGTAGTATAGCCTTTACAGCGCACACTTGTAAGCTTAAAAACGGCCGGCAAAAAAAAACCTGCCGATGGGGTCCCAATGGCAGGTTATAACCAACTTATTTGAAGATGCATGACTTCACGTAGATTGGGTATTTTATTTAAGACCTAAAATTTACGCCTTTTCTGCTAAAAAGCGTGCAACCGTTCTAAAGCCAAACGTAGTAGCTCCAGCTGCCCACTCAGCATTCGCACTATCGCGGAAACATGCCGCTAAGTCCAAATGGATCCAACCTTGTCCATCGTTTGGTACAAAACGCGATAAGAAACCAGCCGCATTTGATGCACCACCAGCGCCGCCCCCCTTTACTGGACGACTGTTTGCAGTATCTGCATACGCTGACGGACACGCATTTTGGTGCCATTTTTCAAGCGGTAAAGGCCAAACCGCTTCGTTTTCCGCACTCGCAAAACTACATACCTCACTCACCAGAGGCTTATCAAGGCCAAATACCGCATTGTATTCTTGACCTACTGCCATTAAGGCAGCTCCAGTCAGCGTCGCAGCATCTAAAATCCATGGAGCACCTGTTTCACCTGCAGCCATTAGGCCATCAGCCAACACTAAACGACCTTCAGCATCGGTGTTCACGATTTCAACCGTCGTGCCATTTTTATACGTTAAAATATCGCCAAGCTTATAAGCATGACCAGAAATTAAGTTCTCTGCACAACAAAGGAATAACTTAATGCGTTTTTTCACACCGCGTTGCATTGCCAGCGCAAGTCCAGCAGTAACCGTTGCTGCACCGCCCATATCACACTTCATGCCCAACATGCCTTCACTGGCTTTAATAGAATAACCACCTGAATCAAAGGTAATACCTTTACCGACTAATGCCGCCATCACAGGTTCATCTTCTTTACCGCTTGGATTGTAGTCCAGCTCAAGCAAAACAGGAGGGCGTTCACTGCCACGACCAACTTCGTGGATCCCGATCCATTGCTGCTCTAACAGCGCCTTACCTTTGATAATTTGGTAGCTTACGTGTTCTGGGGCAAGCGACTGAATAAACTCTGCAGCTTTTGCTGCTAAACTTTCTGGGTAAATATCCTCAGCTGTACCATTAATCATTTGGCGTGCCCACGTGGCACTTTTAACTAACGCATCGAGCTCTTGTAAATTGCTGTTCGCATTCTCTACAAAAGTGACTCCACTTAGTTGCTTTGGTGAAACATAACCTTGGTAAAACGCCCACTGAAATTCAGTATTCCAACGCTCCCCTTGCAAGGTAACTTTAATAACCCCCTGAGAGGCAATGCTTCGCCCTGCGCGTTGCACTTGTTTTACATTATTGGGATCCGTTAAATGAATGACAGCACCCTGACTATCAAAACTCAAATTCGATTGTGCCCATACACCAGTCGCTGGCGCGTCACTTAAACGGATTAAAAATTGTTCAGACATATTCTCACTCTTGTTCATATATAGCCAAATATCTAGTGTACACTAGGGATTATTATCGTTTCGAGTTTATTTTCATTACGCATCAATCTCATTGGCAATGAAGAATACGCGAGTGATAACTATCCCCCTAATTAGGAAGTCCACATTTATGAAGCACAGCTCTACACTGCAAACCGGACGAATGATTAAACGCTATAAACGGTTTTTAGTAGACCTACAAATAGAAGAAGAAATCATCACAGTACATTGCGCCAATACAGGCAGAATGACTGGGTGCGCTGAGCCAGGTACGTTGGCCTATTTCAGTACCAGTGATAACACCAAACGTAAGTATCCCCATTCACTCGAATTAACCACAAGCACAGATGGCGATTTAATTTGCGTCAATACGAGCAAAGCCAACCACGTGGTTGTTGAGGGGCTTGAACAAAAGAAACTAAAGCCATTCACCCATTATGACATCATCGCCACCGAAGTCCCGTATGGGACCGAAAAGAGTCGAATCGACATATTATTGAAAAGCCAAGATGGCTCGCAACCAGATTGCTATATTGAAGTGAAATCGGTGACCCTATTGGAGCAAAATTGTGGCTATTTTCCTGATGCTCCCTCGGTGCGTGGGCAAAAACATTTACGCGAACTCATCGAAATGAAACAACAAGGTCATCGCGCCGTTTTGTTGTTTTTGGTTATGCACAACGGCATCAATCACGTTCAACCTGCAACACATATCGACCCAAAATACGCACAACTTTGCCAACAAGCCTTAAAATCAGGTGTCGAAATCATGGCATTTCGCTGCTCAATCGATGACCAATCGCTCACTTTAACCGAACAGTTAACATTTAATCATGCTTGAAATTACGAAATACCACCCCAATATAATGCAACTTAGCGTAATGATTTAACCTACTGAGAAGAGGTTGAAAAATCATGAATAGCCAGTCGTTTTTCTTAGGTTTTACACTGGATTTCTGTCACTATGCCGGAAAAAAGTAATTGCCTAGGTGTGAGCTTTCTGCTATTTATAGCCGCCGTAAAAAGCTGGGGTAAGAGTTTAAGGATTTAGGAGATTGCTATGCCAGAGCAAAAGAAACTTGGGTTGTTAGCCCAAGCTGGTTTGGAGCCGTATCAAGAAAAACCAGGCGAAGAGTACATGAATGAGGCACAACTTGCCCATTTCAAAAAGATTTTGGAGGCATGGCGCGCGGATTTACGCAGCGAAGTAGATCGTACTAAAACGCACATGCAAGACGAAGCGGCTAACTTCCCTGATCCGGTTGATCGTGCAGCACAAGAAGAAGAATTTTCATTAGAATTACGTGCACGTGACCGCGAGCGTAAGCTAATCAAGAAAATTGAAAAAACATTACAAAAAATTGAAGACGATGATTTCGGTTTTTGCGACTCGTGTGGCATTGAGATCGGTATTCGTCGCTTAGAAGCTCGTCCAACAGCAGACCAATGTGTTGACTGTAAGACGCTCGCTGAAATAAAAGAAAAGCAAACGGGGCGCGGATAACCCACCCAAGCATGCTTACCCCACTATCGCTCGGGAGCTATCGAGGTCGATTTGCTCCCTCCCCTTCTGGTCCACTTCATTTTGGTTCAATCATTGCGGCAACAGCAAGCTATCTTGATGCCAAACATCATCAAGGTATCTGGCTTGTTCGAATGGAAGACATCGATACCCCCCGAGTGGTTGCAGGCGCAGACACAGATATCCTTAAAACTCTTGAAGCATTTGGTCTTGAATGGGATGAAAGCGTAGTATGGCAAAGCAAACGCCACACTTTTTACCAAGAAGTTCTAGATAGTCTGACACAGAACCAACAGGTCTATGCCTGCCAATGCACTCGAAAGCAAATAAAACAACGTGGTGGGTTTTATGATGGCCATTGTCGAGACTTGAAACTCTGCAATCAATCACATGCACTTCGCATTAAGCAGTGCTTTCCAATACATTCTTTTGAGGATGGTATTCAAGGTCAAGTCCACTGTTCCGACCATCTTGCCTGCGAGGATTATATTGTCAAACGCAGTGATGGCTTGTATGCGTATCAGCTCGTAGTAGTTGTTGATGACTACCTGCAAAACATAACCCATGTGGTACGCGGTGCTGACCTACTCGAACCTACCGCAAGGCAAATTAGCCTGTTTCAGCAGCTGAATTACCCCATCCCGCACTATGCGCATGTGCCACTTGCTGTTCAAAAACCGGGATTTAAATTATCGAAACAAAATCATGCCCCTGCGGTCGACAAAAACAACCCCGCTCCGGCATTACTTGCAGCACTGCAGTTTTTAGGTATTGAGCCCGACAATCACATTAACGTCAACAATGTAAAAGAACTACTTAACTTCGCGACAAAGGTCTATTCACGCGATAAAATCGCAAAAACACCCGAAATTGTCGTTAAACTAAGCGAAGCGGGCTATCAATTCACTGTTTCAGCCTCTTAATTTTTGTTAAGAGCTAGTATATGATAGCGACCCTTAGAAAATCGCCTAAACTTCAAGCTGCAAACTTGTTAGGAGAAACGTTATTATTTCCAAGCTATTTCAATTTTGCCGCCAGATCATTGGTCAAGGGAGCAATACTGATGGACAAAAAGCCGCGATGATATTACCTGAACCGGTAGTTGTTCCACGTAGTGAGCACGGCATTTCACGCAAACAATTTAGTCCAAATGCGGTCAAAGTGCTTTATCGCTTAAAAGACGCAGGCTTTGAAGCCTATTTAGTCGGTGGTTGTATTCGCGACATATTGCTTGGAATTGAACCAAAAGATTTCGATGTGGTGACAAACGCTACACCAGAAGAAATAAAACGTATTTTCCGCAACTGTCGTTTAATTGGTCGTCGCTTTCGATTGGCTCATATTGTGTTTGGACAAGAGATCATTGAAGTAGCCACCATGCGCGGTCATCACAGCGACTCACCAAAAGGCAATAACATTAGCCAAGCCAGTGACGAAGGACAATTATTACGTGACAACGTCTATGGTACAATTGAAGAAGATGCAGAACGTCGTGACTTTTCGATCAATGCACTGTATTACTCTATCGACGATTTTACAGTACGAGACTATGCAGGTGGCCTTGCTGCAATCAACGCCCGTCAAATAGACCTTATTGGCGATCCAGAAACACGTTACCGCGAAGATCCTGTGCGTATGCTACGTGCTGTGCGATTTGCTACTAAGCTCAATATGCAAATTTCGCCTGCGACAGCCAAGCCCATCACACAACTCGCTGAGCTATTAGATAACATTCCTCCTGCACGCTTGTTTGAAGAATGCTTGAAACTCTTTTTAAACGGTAAAGCACAAGAAAACTTCACGCTACTTCGCGAGTTTGGCCTGTTCAAATACTTATTTCCAGCAACAGAGCAAGCGATTATTGACGATACTGACGGGTTCGTCCTGCGTTTCATCAACCAAATGTTTGCCAATACTGACACTCGAATTAACGAAGAGAAAAAAGTCACCCCAGCGTTTATTTTTGCCGCGTTATTATGGGTTCCGCTGCGTAAACACGCTGAGCAATTGATGCAAAATGATAATCTGTTTGTCCACGATGCCTACAATGTGGCAATGAACGCGGTCTTATCTGATAGTGCAAAAAAAGTGGCTGTTCCAAAGCGATTTACTATTGGTGCACGTGATATTTGGCATCTACAATTACGTCTCGACAAACGCAGCGGCCAACGTGCTTATCGACTCAGTTTGCAACCAAAATTCAGAGCAGCGTATGACTTTTTATTACTTCGTGTCGAGTGTGGCGAACAAGAGTTAGCAGAGTTAGCGGCTTGGTGGACAAATTACTTAGGCAGAGATGTTAACGGGCAAAAAGACCTGGTGAAAACGCTCGATGAACGCCCAGCTCGCAGACCTCGTCGCAGAAAGCCAAAAAGAAAACCGAATCAATCATGAATTTAGTATACATTGGACTAGGTGCAAATTTAAACCAGCCGCTTTTACAACTTAGAGGCGCGCTTGATGCATTGCAACAACACGCTGCGATTAGTATGCTTCATGTCTCGCGTTTTTATGCATCTAAACCTATGGGTCCGCAAGATCAACCCGATTACGTCAATGCCGTTGCGTCATTTCAAACTCAGCTAGATGCGGAAGCCACCTTAGACGTGTTGCAACAAATTGAGCTGGACTACGGTCGCGAGCGTAAAGACGAACGTTGGGGTCCTCGAACGCTCGACCTCGATATTTTGCTATTTAACGACCAAAATATCCAAACAGAACGTCTAACGGTACCGCATTACGGAATGAAAGCACGTGAATTCGTGATCTATCCACTTTGCGATATCGCCCCTAACTTGACGCTACCTTGTGGTACGCTCATTCAGCACCTAAAAGAACAACTTCCTGCGAATGGGATGGTTCCGATCAGCGCCTAAAGTAACCTATAACGGAGAAACATTGTGACTAAAATCACCGTGTCGAGTTTGCGCAAAATGAAGCAAGCCAAAGAAAAAATTGTTGCACTGACCGCTTACGATGCAAGCTTTGCTAAACTTTTTGCGGATCAAGGGGTTGAAATCGTATTAGTGGGCGACTCCCTTGGCATGGTTTTGCAAGGTGGTGAGGATACACTCAGCGTAACAACCGACGAAATTGCTTACCACACTCGCTGTGTGCGCGCAGGCAGCAAAAGCTTATTTGTCGTCGCAGATATGCCATTTATGAGCTACTCAACGCCTCAACAGGCCTGCGAGAACGCTGCAACGTTAATGCGTGCAGGCGCAAACATGGTTAAGCTTGAAGGCGGCGAATGGTTAATCGAAAGCATTCAAAAGCTCACCCAACAAGGTATCCCTGTATGTGGTCATTTAGGGCTAACACCGCAGTCGGTTCATGTATTTGGCGGTTTTAAAATCCAAGGTCGCGATAACGAACAAGCTCAAAAAATGATTGCCGATGCCAAAGCATTAGAAAAAGCAGGTGCACAATTACTTGTGCTTGAATGCATTCCGTCTGCGTTAGCAAAGCTTATCAGCGACGCAGTACTGATCCCTGTCATTGGTATTGGTGCAGGTAAAGAAACGGATGGCCAAATTTTGGTTATGCACGATTTAGTTGGAATATCAGCAGGTTACATTCCTAAGTTTTCAAAAAATTTCTTAGCAGAGACAGGCAACATGGTCGATGCGGTTAAAAAATACAGTGATGATGTAAAATCGGGTTCGTTTCCTGGCCCTGAACATGAGTTTAATTAATGCAAACGATCAGTGAAATAAAGTCGCTTCGCAGCCAAATTAAGGCGTGGCGTCAACAAGGTTTAAGCATCGCGTTCGTACCTACCATGGGCAACTTGCATGCAGGCCATTTCTCGCTTGTTGAAAAAGCGAAGACCTTGGCAGACAAAGTTGTTGTCAGTATTTTTGTAAATCCCATGCAGTTTGGGAAAAACGAAGACCTCGATAAATACCCTCGTACATTATCAGACGATCAACGCGGCCTTGCTGAACTGAATACCGACATGGTCTTTACACCGAGTGTCGAGGTGATTTACCCACATGGTCTTGAAACGCAAGCCTACGTAGACGTTCCGAGTGTGTCTCAAGGATTTTGCGGCGCATCTCGGCCAGGCCATTTTGTCGGTGTGGCAACCATTGTGACTAAACTATTTAATTTAGTGCAGCCAGATTTCGCGTGTTTTGGTGAAAAAGACTTCCAACAGCTCGCCGTTATTCGCACGATGGTAAAAGATCTCTCCATGCCGATTGAAATCATAGGTGTGCCTACTAAACGAGAGAGCAATGGTTTAGCCATGAGTTCCCGCAACGGTTATTTGACCATCGAAGAGAAATCAACCGCTGCAATCCTATATAAAACGCTGAGTGATACCGCCATGGCGATTTCAACTGGTGACCGCCGTTTTGATACACTTATCGAGCAGGCTAAACAGGCAATTGAAGCAAAAGGGCTGAAAATTGACTATTTTGGCATTGCAGAGCGAGATTCATTACAACCTGCGCAACCAACCGATCACCATTTTGTCATTCTGGTTGCTGCGTTTTTAGGGTCTGTACGTCTCATTGACAACATTCAAGTCAACATCTAGATTTGCAATACAAACAACCACGATAACACGGTGAAGTACGACTACTTCACCGTTTTTTTGCACTTTCATCAAGGAATGTCCATGCGCGTTCGCTTTATTTTCGCACCGTTAATGTCGCTTTTATTTCTTAGCGCATGTCAAAGCCCCATGACACCAGAGCTAAAACAATGTGCTCAGCAACAATATCAATGTGAACAAAGTTGCTCAGCCACAAGCACCAACGCAACAATGGCTCAAGATCTTTGCATCAATCAATGCATTGATGAAATGAACGCCTGTAAAGCCCAAGCCGATGCATTAAATCAGGTTAAATAGCCTTCACTTAACGTAAAAGGACTAAGCTAATCGCACGCTTATGTCTTTTCCGCTAAAGCGATTTAACGATATAATGACAAATTGTGTTTATCCATCTTTAGGGGCGTAAAGATGCAAGGTACTCTCAGCAAACTAAAAGCCGAGCTCGGTCAACCGATTCAATATTTTTTACCATTGGGCGACGAAAAAGTTGCTCTAAATGCGTTTATTGGTAAACCAATTTCACTCACATTTTCAGGCAATATTTTCTGTTGTAATTGTGGTAAAAAAACCAAAAAAAGTTACTCTCAAGGCCATTGTTTTGTCTGTATGCGTAAACTCGCAAGTTGCGATATGTGTATTATGAAACCTGAAACGTGTCACTTTGATGCAGGAACCTGTCGAGAGCCCGAGTGGGGAGAAGCGAATTGCATGATCCCGCATTACGTCTATTTAGCGAACACTTCCGGGTTAAAAGTTGGCATCACCCGCCATACCCAAATTCCCACACGTTGGATAGATCAAGGTGCAACCCAAGCTTTGCCGATTTTTAAAGTACAGACCCGCCTGCAATCGGGTTTAGTCGAAGTCGCCTTAGCACAGTTCATTGCCGACAAGACCAACTGGCGAAACATGCTAAAAGACGTCAGTGTCGACGTTGATTTAAACGCTGCGGCAAACCAATTATTACCACAAATTGCCGATAAAATCGCTGAATTAAATACGCTGTATGGCGAAGGCTCGATTGAAATTCTCGATGAAGACATCTTAGACTTACACTATCCTAAACTAGAAAGTGCAAAAAAATTAACTTCCTTTAATTTCGATAAAGATCCCGTTGCCAGTGGTATCTTAAAAGGCATTAAAGGCCAGTACCTGATCTTTGACACTGGCGTGATTAACATTCGCAAATTTACCGCTTACGAAGTCGCTTTCCAAGCGGTGTAAAACGTATTCCAGTCAAGCGCGCTAAGGGGCTTACAAAAGAAGTACCCTTGGCTCGTGTGACAGCCAAGTTCTTGTAAAAACGTTTTCTGCTCGAGCTTTTCAACCCCTTCCGCCACCACGCGTAAATTCAACGCTTTTGCCATAAGCACAATGGCACTGACAATTTCACTGTTCCCATACTCATCTGGAATTTTAGCAATAAAGCTAGCGTCGATTTTTAAAATATCAATTGGTAATTTGGTTAAGTAACTCAATGCAGAATAGCCTGTACCAAAATCGTCTAAAGCAATACTCACGCCAAGCGCTTTAAGCTGCTTTAATGCCACTTTCGCTTCGTGAAAGTTACTGACAAAACTGCTTTCTGTTAACTCAATTTCAAGATGGCGTCCATCAATCTGATATTTATCCAGTGCCGCTTGCACTGTTTGTGCAAGATTGCCTTGTCCAAGATGGTGAGCTGAAATGTTGACCGCGATGCGGTTTATTTGAATCCCATTTTCACGCCACGTTTTAAATTGTTTGCAGGCATGTTCAATTACCCATTTATCCAACTTTACAATGAGCCCTAATTCCTCAGCAAGTGGGATAAATTGGCTAGGAGAGATCATGCCTAAATTAGGGTCTCGCCAACGAACGAGCGCTTCAATACTGACAATTTTGCCTGACTGCAAACACTCTAAAGGTTGATAGTGTAATTCAAATTCGTTGAGTTCAAGCGCATTTTGAAAACGACTTAACATGGATAGTCGCTCCAGAGAACGTGCATTCATAGAGGCTTTGTAAAGCTGAAAAGAATTGCGGCCGACTTCTTTTGAACGATACATCGCAACATCCGCATGCTTTAACAGCATTTCGCTGTCTAATCCATCTTCTGGATACATTGCCGCACCAAGAGACGCTGTCGCACCGACCGCCATGCCTGAGATCTGAAACGGCGCCGCAAGCACTCCGAGTACATTATTAGCAAAATTGACGACATGTTCGATAGACTTTACTTCAGTCAACAAAACCACGAACTCGTCCCCACCTAAACGTGCTAACGTATCCCCTTCTGGCAAAATGCGTTTTATCCGCTCACTCACTTGCACAAGAAGTTGATCACCCGCGCTATGCCCTAAGGTATCGTTCACTTCTTTAAAACGATCTAAATCAATAAACATCACAGCAAGCTTTTGTTGCTCTCGGTGAGCTGCCGCCAAGGCCATTGATAATCTATCGTTGAATAAACGACGGTTTGGTAACCCGGTTAACTCGTCAAAATAGGCTAGTCGGACTATTTTTTCTTCTGCATTTTTCCGCTCAGTGATATCACTAAAAATCGCTGCAAACAAAACCTCATCACTGTATGGTTCGTTTATTTCTATAATGGTTAGCCATTCGACATAAATGTCACCATTTTTTTTGCGATTACAGATCTCTCCTTGCCACACACCTTTCTTTTGTAAGGTTTGCCACATTTCATCGTAATACTCTTGTGTATGCACCCCAGAACTGAGCAAACTGGGCTTTTTGCCAATCACTTCAAAATCTTGATACCCTGTCAATGCGCTAAATGCCGGATTAATTTGTATAATTTCTCCATTACTGCGCGTGATCATAATGCCATCAAGCGACGCATTGATGATTCGATTAGCTAAATAAAGGTTTTTTTCAGATTTTTGCAGCGCCAAGTCACGTTGCACCAACACTTTTTCCAATTCGCTACAATAGGCAGTTTCTATTTCCGTCAGTACGTTTTTAAGCGCAAGCAATCCAATGACTTTACCGTCCTCATTGTCTTTAACCACTAAGTGTCGAATTGCGTTATCCGTCATAAGCCGATATGCATCGAACAACGTATCTTTAGGCGTAACGTGATGCATAGGATAGGAACACACATCCCAACATGGCACTTGCCAATTTGGGTTCAGCATCACCTGAGCAATATCACGTTGGGTAATAATACCGAATAGGCATTCCACTAAATTATACACAAGCACCGCAGTTACACGATTTTTGCGCATAACAGCAATAGCATCAAGTAGTGGTTGTTCGCTGTCTAAAATACAAATGTTTTTATCGAAATGTGCATCAATGGGGCGAAAATGCAGATAATGATCAAGACCTTGATTTCTTACTATGTCAGAAAGTGATACAACGCCACATGGGACATTGAATTTATCCACCACCAATAAATGACGAATGCCTAATTGATGAAATTTAATCGTGGCTTCACTGAGTGTTTTCTCAACATTGATCGAATGAACAGGTGAAGCCATGTAGTCACCAATCGGTGTTACATTGAGGTCTACTTTATTCAAGTCAATACGAACGCAATCGGTTTCTGTCCAAATCCCTACAATGACATCCTGTTCAGTCACAAAAATAGAACTAACGTTTTTAGTACGCATCATTCGAACAGCATCAACCAGTGCAGTATGTTTATCACAGACTAATAACTGATTCGAAAGTACATCCTTGATCTTAAGCTGCTTAGTATCGCCCGATTTCATTAAAACAATCTCGCCTTACCTATCCGCTTTGCAGTATAATTTCGCTCAGACTTTTTACTTTGATTGAGAACAAGATATGAGCATAAACTCGTACCCAGTTTTGCTAGTTTCGTTTGGGGAAGTGCAACTGATCGACACTGATGAAAAGTTAAAAAACGAAGTTTTTCATATAGATAAAGAATATTTCGCTGAAACAAGAATAATTACAAAAGAGAACTACCACTTTAGTCTAACAGGGCAACCATTGACCCCACTTACCTTATCTGTTCTCACTGCACTGGTTAAAGAAACGTTACTACTTGATGGTCACTGCTGCGTCGAAAAAATTCAATTAAACTCAGTGCTTGATGCCTTTTCCCTACTCGCTGTCGACCAAAGCCCGCAAGTGTGCAGCAACACTTCGCCCCAACGATGAGAGCTCGTATCCTCCTTCTAAAAAAGACACGATACCTTTGCACTTTATCTCTTTGACCACAGAGGCGATTTGTTCACTGAACCAACTGTAATCCGCTTCGACGAAAGATAAGCTTGCCATATCATCTTCTAAATGCGCATCGAAACCGGCACTGATGAACAGCATTTGCGGTTTAAATTCGCGCAACTTAGGTAACCAGTGTTGTTCAACCACTAACTTGAAGTCATTACCGTTACTATTGATAGGTAAGGGAGAATTCACAATATGATCATTATTTTCAATGGGTGTGTTTGGGTAGAATGGGTATTGAAAGAGTGAACAAAACAACACGTTTTTATCTTCTCTAAAAATATCTTGCGTGCCATTACCATGATGCACATCGATGTCCAAAATCGCAACACGTTCGATACCTAATTCCTGAGCGTGCTTAACCGCAATAGCCACGTTATTAAAAACACAAAACCCTGAAGAAGTCGTTTGATTAGCATGATGACCCGGTGGACGCACAGCACAAAACGCGGCATCGAACTCGTCGTTTAAAATACCATCGACGGCCATAATACCAGCACCAATTGCTCGTTCTATCGCCTTGAACGATTCAGGACACAACCACGTATCACCATCGAGTTCATTTAACCCCTCACTTGGTAATGACGACAAAACATGCTCAATCATGGCTGAACTATGGACAGTACGAATGTCGTCGACTGAGCATTTAGGTGCCGTTTTTTGCAATAAAGAAAGATCCAATCCCGACGCTAAAATTCTGTCTGAAATCGCATCGAGTCGCTCTGGGCACTCAGGGTGATCGTCAATCATTTTATGACGTCGACAAAGAGGATGGCTGATTAACGCCGTACGCATAACGTAAATCCTTGTTGGAATCGAATCTGCTTGTCAGTCTAGCAAAGCACCAGTCTTGATGCTTTGCTACTTTGGCATAACACGCAACAACGTTATTATTTCGCTTTTAAATTAAGGTTATGAAAATCAAAACTAAAATCGGTAATTTGTGGATTAACGAATTTCATCTGCGCGCCGCTAACATGCTGTTGTTCATCCACATCAAAAGTGATGTAAGCATCTGCTTCGAGTAGCTTTTCATCCCACTTAACCACAAACGTATTACCGGTATAATGTTCAAGCTTACCTTTAAGTCGCGCTGTGTGTGTAAAATCAATGCGTAACGCTTCACCTATCGATTCAATCACTACATCGCCGTACCACGCGCTGTGCAGTGTGCCAGTGTAGTGCTGTAACGCTAAACTCGGTTGAGGTGAAGCTATTTTTGCAGGCCCTAATTGGGCATAGGCTTTTTTCTTGCCTTCGTGATAGGTCTTGGCCATCTCACTGACCCAATCTTTGTCTTCTAACCCCAATACATCTTCAAATACTTCGCTTATGATAGCGCTGAGGCCCGGATAGGCTTGTTGGTTACTAAGCACGACGACACCAACGCCTTTTTCAGGGAGCATCGCCACTTGTGACACCATCCCTAAAATTCCGCCACCATGACCCAACTTTTTGTAGCCAAAATAGTCTTCAATCGCAAATCCTAGCCCATAGCCTCGAAATTGTTGTCGCGTGCTTTCAAACGCAGACTCGGAAGCTAAACGCATGATATGTGGGTGCCACGTTTGCTGTTGTTGCTCTTTACTCACGAGCGTTTCACCACGTGGCGTTTTACCGTAGCCTAGTTGTGTTAGTAACCACTGACTCATGTCTTCAACGTTTGACGCAATTGCGCCTGCACCTTGAAAATCTTCGAGGTAATTGACAAAAAATGGATGCAACTTGCCTTCATAAGGTATGTGACCTGTTGCAAAGTTCTGATTTTCCTTCGGAATGCGTGAGAAACCCGCTTTGGAGGTAGTCATATTTAGGGGCTTCATGATCCGCGACTCAATAAACTCAGCCCAAGATTGCCCTGATACACGTGCAACCACTTCACCTGCGGTGACAAACATTAAGTTGTTATAAGCATATTCAGAGCGAAAGCTCGACACCGGCTTTAAGTGTTTCAAGCCAGCTAAAATGTCCTTGGTGCTTTTGTTGGTATCTGGCCATATCATTAAATCACCAGCGCCAAGCCCCAGACCGCTGCGATGACTAAGCAAATCGCGAATGCGCATTTCTCTCGTCACATAAGGATCTGCCAGTTCAAATTCTGGCAAGTGAGTGATGACGGGGTCGTCCCATTTTAACTTTCCTTCATCCACTAGCATCGCGAGCGCAGTGGCGGTAAAAGCTTTGGTATTGGATGCTATACCAAACAACGTTTGACTTGTTACTGGCGCTTTTTCATCGAGGTGACGCACTCCATACCCCTTGGCAAGCACAACTTTACCGTTTTCAACCACACCAATTGCAAGACCTGGAATCGCAAATTGCTTCATCGCACTGTGAACAGCCGCATCAATATCAGCCACATTGACTTGTGCGTTTGCTTGTAAGCTTAAGCCCAAAGCAGACAACCCGAGTGACACCGAAAAGGCGATTTTTTTAATAAGCATCTTGTTGTATCCCTGTTATTGTTGTTTTCTCGCAGCTAGGCTCTATTTATCGTTTTATATAACGACCATTCTCGCGCTGCCCGCGCATCATCTAAGTCTTCTTGCACCAACGTCGCCTTTATCATGCTTAAATAGAACTCTGGAACGTTAGCTTCTATTGCCCCTTGGATAACATGGTTTAAGTACCAAGGATAAGGCTTTAAACTATCATCATGGGTGTTGGCAACATAGGCAAATGCGTTAAAGCTACGCCCATCTTGGAACGAAACGCGAATATCCACACAATCGTAACGCTCACCCTCTATGTCATCCAAAATGCGCTTTTCGGCTTCAGTTAAAGCATATACCATCCCAAATACTCGCTCGCCTTGCGCCTTTTCAATATCACACTTTGCTGAGCCATCTGTTGAATGCATGCGAAACGTCAATTTCCAATTGTCTAAATGAGCCGCACCAATCAATCGAGCGTTTGGCAATCGTGCGAATAAACGCGCTGTTGCCATGTTTGATCCATATGAAAAATTATAAACTTGTTTTTGTTCACTCATTGCACCACCACTCTTACCGCTAACGCCACTAATACAATCCCTATTCCACGGTCAAACCAATGGCCAGCACGATGAAAAAATTGTCGTACGTTCGGTTTGCTCAGCACCATAGACAATCCAGAAAACCACGCCCAGGTAGCGATAGCCATATAAACACCATAAATACCCTGAATTGCAACAGGCGTAGAGGCACTGATAATCAAGGTAAACAGCGACAGGAAAAACAAGGTCGCCTTGGGGTTTAACACGTTTACTAAAAACCCTCGCCGCAAAGCAATAAACGCGGATTCAAAGCGCTCATTTGCCGCGATATCAGCAAGCGGTCCTGTTGCTGGTTTGGCCCGCAATGCTTGAACACCGATATACAGCAAATAGGCTCCTGCAACGTATTTTAGGGCATTAAACAATGCTTCTGACTGGGACAAAATGACTGCAACCCCCAATAAACAATATGCAACATGAACAAAAATACCAAGCGCAATACCTGCACTGGTCCACAGTGCATTTTGTCGTCCATGCTGCACACTTTGTTTAAGCACAATAGCGAAATCAGGTCCTGGGCTTGCCACTGCAAAAAAGTGAGCAATGACGATGAGTATAAATTCATCTAAATAACTAAGCATGTTGCCGCGACTCCATCGCAAGTAAAACAGGTTGAGAAGTACTTGAAAAATACCGCGCTACTTGCGCTTTTGCTTGTTTATATTGACTGCGTAAGTGCGGTTTCAAATGCTTACTTGCCTGGCTTTGCGGTTTAAAATGCGCTACCAAGGCATGTGCAAATAGCGTTTGCGCTTCAGTTAGTGCTGCTTGTCGATTGGCATAGGGGTTAAAACACGAACCACACCCACCTTTAAATTGATACGCCGTGTTACTCAGCATGACGCCAAACCCTAAAAATACCGCGATGACATCACACGCTTGCGGCAGTTGTGTTTTGCCACCCGGTGGCAACTCGCCCGTTTGCTGCTGCACCGTTGCCACTAATAAATGGGATAATCCTATCGCGAAACTTGCCACTAAATCTTCGGGTTGATTGATTTGCTGAGGGTTAAACGAAAATTCAATGGGAGGGGCATTATCGAAATTAATTTGGCTCGATGGTCCACGTAAACTATTAATTACCGACATCCTAGGCAACGATTGCTGACGACTATGACTTGGATTTACCAACGCAAGTGGCCAGTGCGACATCCCTGCGAAATCAACCACGCGCTTAAACACACTGCTTGCCATCGACTCGATACTATTCACGGTATCAGGAAAATCTTCACGCGATGGGGTAACAATTTTGCTGTATTGTAAAAAATGTTTACCATCTAAATGGGTTGCAGCCCACACAAAGGTATCCACGATAAACGCCAATTCGTCTTCATCGACCAGAGGTTTAGGTTTAAACCACGCTAACATTATTTTACACCTTGCTGCAGTGCCCAATCCCATGCTTGAGTGCCATATAATGGCACACTCGATAAAGCATGATGATGACTACCTGACGTTTCTTTAGTTGAATAAGAGATATACAAAAGCGTTTTGCTCTTTGCATCAAAAACGCGACGAACTTTCAATGATTTAAACAACACGCTTTTTGAGGTACTAAACACCACTTCACCTGATTTATCTAAATCTATTGTCGCTAACTGCTCTTTGGTAATCGGCCCAGTTTGTCGACACGCAATGGACATATCAGACGGATCCGCGAAATCTAAATTCGCTTCAACATGACTTACATGGCATGTGACACCGGTTACTTTTGGATCTGTCCAACCGCTTACAATCACGTCTTTAGTAGTAAAAAGGCCTAAACTCACCTTGGCTGCATCATCACTGCAACCACCAAGCGCGGCCAGAACAAAAACGGCTAGTAAAGCCGTTTTACTGGGTATTTGACAATTTATCATTGTAGATTCCTTTTGTATCAGTCATAAGCTTGCTAAACTAGCTAGCAAATTTACGATGTGTCTACTTGCTATGCCTCATATCATCATAGAGCACTCCGAAAACCTCCCTATCTTGCCACAAGTTTTGGTCGAGCGTGTACATAAAGCCGCAATTGCCACTGAGCTATTTGACCCTATCACAGTCAAAACTCGTGCAGCCGCCTATCAACACTTTACCATTGCGGATCACTTAGATGGTTTTGTCCACATTCAAGCGCACATCATGGCAGGAAGAACCACAGAGCAAAAGCAGGTACTAAGCGAAGCCTTGCTCGAGTGCCTGAGTACTTATTGTTCTGAGTTTTATTCGCTAAGCGTCCACGTTTACGACTTATTGCCAGACATCTATCGAAAAATTTAATATGCACGCCTACCGCGATGCCTAACCTGAGAGCCACAATGAAGTTTCCATGTCGATTAGACAAATTTGTTAGTCACCTTACCGAATTACCACGTACTAAAGTCCGCGGCGGGATCAAACGCGGATACGCTCAAGTCAATGGTGAAGACGTTTCTAAATTTGACGTGAGTATTACTCAAGCAGACGAAGTTACTTGGCAAGGAGAACGTTTACACTATTTAGGTAAACGCTATTTTATGCTCAACAAACCAAAAGGTTATGTTTGCGCCAACCAAGACGAGCTGCACCCTACCGTCTTTTCACTATTAGATGAACCAAACTTAAAAGATTTTCATATTGCTGGCCGCCTTGATATCGATACAACAGGCCTTGTTTTAATTACGAATGATGGCGATTGGTCACATAGGATCACATCGCCTAAACATGAAAAATATAAAACTTACCTTGTAGAAACCCAAGATCCTATTGAAGAACATGCACTCGAAGCTCTTCGACAAGGCGTGCAATTGCATGGCGAAAAAGCGTTAACCAAACCCGCTATCGCCGAGCGCTTAGCCAGCTATCAATTGCGTTTGTCTATTGCCGAGGGCAAGTATCATCAAGTCAAACGCATGCTTGCGGCCGTTGGCAATAAAGTAGTCGAACTACACCGTGAACAAGTCGGGCATATCCTACTTGAAGATTCGCTTGAAGCAGGTCACTATCGACCATTATCTTTAGAAGAAATCAAACTAAATTAAATAGTTAAAATAAAAATGCACGTTAAATTATTCCAATACAACGTGCATTATCTTTGCGTGAATCACTTAAAACTGCTTAAACTTGAGTAAAAATCACCTCAAATCTCCCTATTTTGCGCTATAAATTAGTTACATCTGTCAAAAAATCATGATAGATCATAAATGAGCAAAAAAGACTAGGGGTACATTGTGCTGTCAGGACTCACATTAAGAATAAAAATAATCATTTTCGCTGTCGCGATATTTATCAGCTTGTTACTCGTCGCAATTGTTGGTTTGCAATCTCTTCGTGTTGCCAGCGAGTCAGATAACATCGAACGCATCAACCAATTAATGAAAAGCACCGTAAACGTCGTTACCCAATTTGAAGCGCTCGTCAAAAAAGGGGAACTTGACGAACAAAAAGCAAAACAATTTGCCATTCAAATTTTACAAGAAAACAAATACAAAGATTCTGAATACGTTTATGCCGTTGACGATAAACTTAATTTTATTGCCGCACCACATGACCCTCAGTTACATGGTTCAAGTTTTCGAGATTTTACCGATGCCAAAGGAGCGAGCATCGGCGACATGGTCAAAAATTTAGTCGGCAATCGAACCGGTGAAATCATCACTTATCACTGGACTTCTGAACGCAATGGTGAAGTGGTCGATTTAACCTCTGTGGTACAAAAAACGCCTCTATTTGGTTGGTATATTGGAACGGGTATAAGCTACAAAGAAGTGGATGAACGTTATTGGGCAACAGCGAGTTGGTTACTGGCATTATCGTTAATCATTGCCGTTGCTATGACGTTAGTATTGGCTCGATTTGGGCTTAGCATCACCAATAAACTCGGTGGTGAGCTTGATCAAGTATTAGCAATTGTGAAACAAATCTCTCGCGGCAAACTCGACTTTCACATTGACGCCAGTAAAGCGAAAGAAGGCAGTATCATTGCTGCAATGCAATACATGCAACGAGGGTTACGCGGCGTAGTCGAAGGAATAAAGACCGCCAGCGACACACTCCAAGTGCAAAGCAATGATGGCGAATCTCGCTCCACCGAACTAGAACAATTAACTCGAAGTCTCAGCGATGAAACTCAAATGGTGGCGTCTGCCATTACCGAATTAACGGCATCGGCTCAAACGGTGGTAGAACATGCAGAGCAAGCAGCACATTCTGTCCAAGAAGCAGAAAGCCAAGGGCAAAACGCAGATAAACTCACCACGGAAGCAGCGAATACCATCGCGTTACTCGAAAAACAAATTGACAGCGCTGGTAATAATATTCAAGTCCTTGACTCCGAAGTAAGTAATATTGCAAACGTCTTGAGTGTTATCCAAAGTATTGCAGAACAAACCAACCTACTGGCCTTGAACGCAGCCATAGAAGCCGCTAGAGCCGGTGAGCAAGGCCGTGGATTTGCCGTTGTTGCAGACGAAGTTCGCCAATTGGCTCAGCGCACTCAAACTAGCACAGAAGAAATTCGCACGATGATCAACAAGCTGCAATCGGCCACACAAGAAGCAAAATCGTCCGTGACCACCAGCATCACAACCAGTGAAAAAACCGTGTCGATGTCGAAAAAAGCCAGTGATGAACTTCGTAAAGTCGCGATGTCCTTAAGTGCGATTTCGCAAATGAGTCATCAAATTGCGATCGCAGCAAAAGAACAGTTAGATGCAGGTGAAGATACAGCTCGTCGAGTTGTAACCATTTCAGACACAGCCTCACAGACTGCCCGCGTGTCTGAGCAAGCCCACCTTGCCACAGACAGTATTAAAAATTTAACAAAACAACTCGAACACGAAATCGCCAAGTTCGAATGCTAACCTAATACAAAATAACTAATAAAGTCAGACATATGGGCGTTTAAACGCCCATTTTTTCATACCAACGATTGAGCCAAACAGCAAATTCGATGCTAAAAAGATTTACTTTTAATTAACGATGGGGTAAAAAGTAGGAACTAGCTTACTGCATACCTTGTCAGTTAAGTTTTACCTAACCACTTTAGGTGTTTCGTCGTTGTAAAGCTACGCACCTAGGGATTGGGGATAGATAGCAAAACCATCGTTTTAAGTTGTCATGGAATGCTAGGCTCTTAGGAGCTAAATCAGTGTTTAATATCTAAAAGGAATACGATCATGAAAAAGTTAGCGCTTAATCAATGTAAAAAAATCAGCGGTGGTGCGATTCAAAAGCCTGACAAGCCGATACCAGTTACCGAATCAGATAACAATGGCTAAAGAACTAATTTAAATGCTGGATTTATCAACAAAATCACACTCATTCATGCTAGCAATGTCAGTCGTGATATTGCTAGCAGTATTAACAAATGCTCCAAATCCTTTTATTTATGCTTATCTCGCTTACAATACATTTCTTGTAATCGCAGCATTAAAATTCAAAGACTTCAACACTTTTGTGCTTGGTACACTTATACTCTCGCCATATTTTTTAGAACAAATTATATTTAATTTTGGATTTATAAGTTTAAGTTCCACAGAAGAAAACAGGCTATATCAAAATAGTCTAATTTTCGGAGTTCAACTCATCATAAACTTAATAGTCTTATACCCAATAGTTAAACGCTATGAACTACAAGAGAAATATTGGCCTTCTTCTAAAGTAAAAATGTCGCTCGGAGACCAAATTTTCCCGTGGCTAATTCTGTTATCTACAGTTAAATGCTTTACAGCGCTAGTAGAAAACTATTTTCGAAATGGTCTGGGTTACAATATCCAGTTTTTTTACAGTATTTTTGATATTACGGGCTTTATAAATTTATCTATCACTACAGCAGTAATGACAACCCTAGTTTTTGAAAGTTATACTGATTTTAAGTTGTCAAAAATCCCTCGGATCCTAAAGAAAAAAAGTAATTTGAAATAACTTAAAGAGTTTTAGCTTGAGTTTATATATCAGGTACTTTGATGGAAAAGTTTAATTAAATCCAATTAAAAACCAAGGGCCTTTCGGCCCTTTTATCATCAAATCAGTCCGTTATTTAACTTCAACACGAGGTGAGCGCATCACCACCTCATCATTCAGTTCAATGCCAATACCTGGCAAGTCTGAAACTTTAAACTTACCATTCACAGGCTGTGGATCTTGAATACACAATTCACGGTTCCAATGCTTAAGCGCGTAAGTATGGTGCTCATGGATTAAGAAATTTGGAATGGCAGATTCTAAATGCAATGAAGCCGCGGTAGCAACTGGACCTCCGCACACGTGAGCCTGAATGCGAATATCAAAAATATCGGCGTAATCGCATACTTTTTTCGTTTCGGTAAAGCCACCACACAGGCCAATATCCGGTTGTAATACGTCAATACTTTGGTCTTCAAAATAAGGACGAAATGCCCAACGATTGTAAAGTCGCTCGCCACCTGCTAGCGGAACATTGACTTTTTTCGCCACTTTATCGTGTAGTGAGTGGTTTAAATAGTTGACTGGCTCTTCGTAATACATGCAATCAAACTCTTCAGCGATTTCCCCAATTTGAATTGCAGACGTAGCGCCTGGCAGACTGTGACATTCAAAAATAATATCGACTTCATCACCTACTGCATCACGAATGGCCTTCATGCGAGCACGGTACAGCTTCATTTCGCCGCGTGAAATAATTTTAGTACGATCATAATAGGTGTTGCCATCTTTGTCGTACATAATTGGGTCAACTTTAACGGCATCGTAACCCTCTGCAACCGCTTTTAATGCGGCTTCGGCGTATTCTTCAGGGCGAATTAATTTTTTAAATTCTGGTCCCCAATCAAATTGCAGCTGCGAGGCATAAGTTCGCAATTCTTCATTCACTTTACCACCCAATAGTTGGTATACCGGTAAATTAAGTGCCTTACCTTTAATATCCCAAAGCGCGGTATCTATCGCACTCATGGCTGAGTAAATCACTGGACCACCACCCAGACCCCAAAAGCTTTCTCTGAGCATGCGAGCCCAAAGCAGTTCAGTTTGAAATGGGTCGTGGCCAATTAAAAATGCTTCCGCCATTTCTTTAATCATGGCGGCCGCTGCACTATGACCTAAATCATAAGCAAGGCCTGCTTCACCGACTCCAGAAATACCTTCATCGGTATGAATACGAACAAAAACAGGTGTCCATTGAGGTCTTTCTGGACAGTGAATATCAAACACTTCGACGCGAGTAACTTTCATTTTAGCTCCTATTTCGCAAAACCAGGATCGAGACGATACGCTTTGCGTAGCATCGCAGGCCAAGCGAGTTGCCCACCGGTACTGCCACTGTGGACTACTTTGGCCTGATTATAAATATTGTCTATGATCGGCTGGGGCACAGCTACGGCAGGTTGCCCTGTTGCCATAATGGCAACTTGGATCTCGCAAGCCCGCTGTAGATCGTAAAAACGCATAAACGCGTCGCCAACCGTTGGCCCAACCGTTAATCCACCGTGATTCACCAATAACATGTGGTTTGTATGACCTAAATCGGCTTGTAAACGCGCTTTTTCCGCCTCATTGACCGCTAATCCTTCGTAACCATGGTACGACAGCGACGGCAAAGAAAACATAGCGTGCTGGCTTAACGGCAATAAACCGCATTCAAGTGTGGCCACTGCAATCGTTTCTTTTGTGTGTAAATGGATCACGCAATGCGCATCGTTTCGCACTTCATGAATTGCACTGTGAATGGTAAACCCTGCGGGATTTATCTGATAAGGTGAGTCATCTAACACGTTACCTTGTAAATCCACTTTCACTAAATTCGATGCCGTCACTTCATCAAAAGACAAACCAAATGCATTTACCAAGTAATGTTCAGTTCCTGGCACGCGTGCGGACATATGCGTATAAATAAGATCACCCCAACGGAAATGCTCAACTAATCGATAACATGCCGCTAAATCGACCCGTAATTGCCATTCTTCTTCACTTACCTTGCCTTTAAGACTAAATTTAGGCAGTTCAAACATAGTTACTCCAGGATGCATAGACGTCGTTTGGATGTATAGAAGTCTAAATTAGAAAGTTTGTTGTTTCAATAAAAAAACCATCGCCTAAGCGATGGTTTTCAAATAGATGTTCGATTCGACCCTGAACCGTTCACCTAACCTTATTTTACTTGCTCTAGGTACTCAGCAATCGCGACCATTTCTTCTTCAGATACATTGGCAACCATCGCTTTCATCGCCATCGACATGCCATTGGCACGTGCGCCCGATTTAATGTCTTTCATTTGTTGTACCAAATAGTCTTTATTTTGACCATTTAGTTTTGGGTAAGAACCCATCAGCGGTGCTTTACCTTCTGCACCGTGACACGTTTGACACATTTTTGCGGTATAAAGTGCCGCGCCATCTGCTGCATGTGCAGTAGTAGTAACAGTCGCAGTTAAAGACAGTGCAGCACCTGCAATTAAATATTTCATCTTGCTCATTGTTTTATCTCTTATCGTTTAACGTTAAATCCACTCAAAGTGTAGACTAAGCATACGAATTTTCTACAATTCGTGAAAAGATGTGCACTTAAACTACACTACCACATCAAATCATCTGGCACTTCATAACCCGCGTATGGATCGTCGTCATCGAGTTTATCGTCTTCGTTAATGGCGTGTACTACGATATAGCTGGGGTCAATAGCCGCAATTTTGCGAGCTGGCTCATCTGCCAATACATAAAACTGGCCTTCAAGTACACATATTGCCAAACGACCTTTGGCCAGCGCTTTGCGTGTTGCTTCATTCACTTCAAGCTCTTTAATTTTGCCATCGTAAGCAAAATTAAATACCGCATCGCCTTTGATTTCATCTTGATTGTGATGTTTTAAAATTTGTTTTGCACGAGCAACTTGCTCGCGATCTTTCAATTCGACTTTGCGAGCTTCATTGAGCTGTTGGGCTTTAGCTTGTTGCTCTTGCTTGGTTTGCTCAATGTGTTTTTGCAAATCACTCGGGTCGCTCGTTGCACCCTTTTTCTTTTTCTTTTGTTGCTTACGCTTTTCTGACTTTGCCACGCGCGCTTGGTGGGCAGTCGTTAATCCCGCTTTTAACAGTTGATCTTGTAGTGAACCCATTGGGTGACTCCCATTACTTTTAATCTACGTACATTGTAAACAGGCAGACCAACGAATTGAAGTATCAACACGGATTTCATGTCACAATGTAGCAGCACCGCGAAAAGGATTTGTGATTTAGCTCAAAGAAAGGTAGCAAAATCAATAATAAATTAACCTAAGCTCTAGTTTATCGACTAAAGGCGTCTCATGGCATTTACTCATTTACTGTTGTGTTCGATTTGTATTTTTTTCGTCTTGTACGCGCCACAACCGTTGCTTGCTGTATTTACGAACACGTTCAATATTACCACCGCACAAAGTGGCTCGTTGATGTCCTTGACGATGCTTCCTTTGGCGATAGCGCCGATTTTCTATGGTCTAATATTAGCAAAGCGCAATGTGTTGCAAGTATTAAAGTGGACGATGTTTGCGCTTGCCTTTAGTTGCTTGGCGTTTGTATGGGTTGAGCCGTTTATTTACCTTCAGGGCATTCGTTTATTGCAAGGCTTACTGTTACCGGCTGCATTAACCAGTATGACTGGGTACGTAGCAATGCAATTCCAAGGTACTCAAGTACAAAAAAAAATGGCGTTTTATATTGGCAGTACCATCATTGGTGGTTACTTAGGTCGAGTGCTTGCGGCAAGCTTTGCATCGTGGTTTAGCTGGCAAAGCTTTTATTATTTTATGGCCATTGTACTGTGTGTCTTTGCAATGTTTATTCAACCTAGTAGACACCAAACACAAATAAAGCCCTATACATCGCCAAAGGAATATTTGCGCCCCTTGCACAGCAAACCAGTACTTACACTTTATCTAGGTGTATTTAGCATGTTTTTTTGCTTTGCTGGCCTGATGAATTTTCTTCCATTCATTCTTGGCGATTGGTTTAACATCACAAACACCAAAGACGTTGGGCTAGTTTATACGGGGTATTTACTCGGTGCGGCGCTAAGTAGCAGTGCAACTTGGCTTGTAAAACGCTGTCGTTCGGCTGCAGGTTTTATATTTACGATTTTTGTCCTTTATGTTTTTACCTTAGTGTTTATGCAAATCCCCACATTTAGCGTATTTATTAGTGCATTTACGCTATTTTGCATGGCCATGTTTATGATCCACACCACCGCAGCAGGCTACGCGAACCAAATCAGCCAAGCGCCTGCTACCGTCACAAATGGAGCATACGTATCGTTTTACTACAGTGGCGGCGCTCTTGGATCATTTTTGCCCGGATATGCATATGATCTTGGTGGCGTCTCGGCATTACTTTGGGTATTAACCGCCGTTGCCATGTTTGGCGCATTAGCCACCCAACACATTCACAAGTAACATTGTTTACTGTGTGCTTATTCAACTTGCAAATGCCTATTTCAGGGCATCTTCTCGTTGATTGGGTATACCATACACCTCGGGTGTAATGCCTAGTGTTTGCCAAAATTGAATTAGATCGTGTTTTGCTAGCACCCAAGTATAGCGATTATCAAAAGGGTGACATTGCCAATGTGTTTGTTGCCAAAGCGCTTCATCGATCCAAAGGCGAACGTGTTGGCTACTATCATTAATAAGCGCAAGCGCTGAAACACAACCCGGTTTTACACCAAGGTACTTTTCTAAGCGCTCATTAGAGGCAAATCCCAGACGCGATAGCCCCAATTGCTTAGAAAGCGCTTTTAAGTCCACACGCCGCTCTGGCGTCGTCAAGAGCAATGCATGAACTCGACCATAGTTATCGCGTAAAAATAGGTTTTTTAGCCGAGCGCCACTTCGCACCAATTTTAGGTGATCCGCATCAAAACACGTAGTCAGTGGCGGATGCTCATACTGTTCATACGTTATGGAAAGTTGCGCTAAACGCGCTTTTAAGCCGGCAAACGAAGGCTCACTACTCATAACAACCACCGCGTAATTGGACACTGCGATCGCGCCAGAAAACTTGGTCAATAGTGTGACCTTGTCGGCACACTTGTCTGTCCAACAGGGCTTTTTTCAAACGTTTTACCGCCTCATCTTCAAGTTTGATTTTTAATGCAGGCGAGTCTTCAAATCGCTCTATTTCTTGCATCTTTTGCATCTCTTTTCGAGTCATCGCTTCACTTTGTGATGGTCCTAATGCAGGCTTTGCCTGATGTTGATCAACGACAGTGACTATAAAAACAAACTCGGTGCGTCCACCATCAACACCACGTTGATAAAACTTCTCACTTTCAATTTCATATTTTTCAGGCTCTGGGCGTGATGCACAGCCACTTAGTGTTATTGCCAATCCGAGGCATGTGAAAATGTGGTACAACTTCATGGGGTTACCTATACAAAGGACTTTTACGCAGTCTAACAAAGCAATTTCGCTTTGGGTAAAATATTTTTTCAAGAAAAGCTTGACGGCTTTTTATAAATTCTTATAATGCGCCTCGTCTTCCGGTGATTCTTAACAGAAAAACCAATTGGAATGTGGGGCTATAGCTCAGCTGGGAGAGCGCCTGCCTTGCACGCAGGAGGTCAGCAGTTCGATCCTGCTTAGCTCCACCACTTTCCACCCTTTCTAGACTATCATTGCTGTTTAAAGTTCAACATAATCATCACACCTATCGTTACTCAAAATTATTGCGCCTTTAATCTTAATCTCTACTTCCATGTTTTTTATGCCTTAATTTACGAACATCTTATACCAATTCTCTTAATTAAGTGTTCGATTGTGAGGCAAGGTAAGCTGGTTAATTATTAAGCGAAAATTTTGCTATCTAGTTGTTCTCGGCAATTGCTCCTGCTTTGCTCTACCTTCTGCATCCATGCACTCGTAAATAAGACATTTTTAACACCGTGAGCGACAGCTTTAGTCCCTCACATGATCAAGTATCATTAAAGATTAGTATTGTCGCTGCTCATGACGAAAACCGTTAAAAGTAGTAGTGTAATGAAGCTTGTAGGAAATTATCACGCTCAAAATGTCTCAACGGATCGATTGGACTTTTAGCACTAAAAAACCAGGATTCCATCTTAAACTTCCATGAATCTGATAGCCTCCCCGACGCTTCGATAAAGCCATAATGGCTCGAACTATCATCCATATCCTGAATAAATCCAATCAAAACTTCGGTAGAAGCAAGATCATTAAACACAATGCGTGCGCCTAGCATCAGGTCGTTTTGACCGATTGCAGAAGCATGTTGATCTCGACTATCAAATTGATATTCAACTATCCAACCAAGATCAAAGCCACTATAAAAAATGCCGTATTGGGTATATTCAACGCCCGCGACCATGGCATGAAAGTGATTGTTCGTGTAAGTTCGGTAAATCCCTTCAAATTTCCATATCCAACTACCATCAATATATAACGACTCTAATCCAAACTGCTGAACTTGCGGGTAAAACGCCACCAGTCCAAGTTCATCGTTTTCTTTTAATGTATAAAAACTAGGTTCACGAGATGTCCCATCAAAGTAAGATAATGCCACTTCAGCATTGCCCTCAATGTAATGCCATCTACTTGCGAGATCGAGATGGTGCTCTTCATCGCCTGCCTCATACTCATTTCTATTTGGAACGACCGGCACCGAGTAACGCAGTCGTCCCTGTGAATCTGGAAACTCCCGCTCTCTGAAATACGGCAAAATAAAAAAAGAAGCACTTCCCCATTCTCTAGAAAATACAATGTTGATCATGGGTTGACCAAGTTTGTCTTCACCATCGACACCACCAGACAGATCCGTTTGATTAACGATGTCAACTAAGTGCATCGACTCCGTTTGCCCCCAAAATACTTTCCCTACGCCTGATCGAACTTCCCATGTATCTTGGCGGTAAGTCCACAGTAACTCTCTGACATCAGTATTATCTCGAATTGAATCTGTATCGAGTTGAATAAACGGGGTGAATATCACGCCATGAGTGCCTTCTAGCCAACTTATCGCATATTCTGTTTCGATACTCAGTATCGTTGAATCAGAGTGTTGCTCAGGGTCAACGGGGGATTGCCAAAACAAGCGCTGCTCTAGCGACACTTGAGTACTTATTGATTCTTCAGCATAAGCGCCCACGGTATAAAATAAAACGAATAGGGTTAATAAAACGGTACGAAACAACGTCAACTCCTTGTTGTCATCGGCAAATTTGTTCAGTGAATAACTTAAGTAATCAAGTTACTCACTGGGCAGAACAACGAAATACTAGAAAACACGCTTTAACTGAGTTTGGCTAAAATCACTGTCACTTAACCCATTTTTAAAACGTATTTCTTCGGTTAATAGGTCCGTACTTTTGCCACTCTGATGATTAATCATTTTCATGGTGTGTGGACGCCAATAGGTTTCCAAATATTGCTTGTAATTGAAAAGTGTTAACGTTTTTAGCAAGGTATCACGCTTGTCATAAAACTCTGTTTTTTGAACGCGATAATGCGTTGTATCTATCCAACTTATACGTTTTTTATAGCCCGAATATTTATCTTTAGGAACTGACTCCAAAACGAAACAGGTTAATTCACCGCACGCTTCTTGCCTTAATAAGGTGTAATCGCTTTTTTCTACTTCAAACGAACTAAGGTCTTCATAAGAAAACTCACTCCCCATAAAAGGCCCAGATTTATTGGAAGACGCTATCCGTTTGGTACGCTTTAGCGCTGGCAAATAAAGCCATTGCTCATCATCACTATGAATATGACTGACACTCAGCAGTGCAGTGCCTTTGATGTCTTTTGGGTAAGAAAAGAAATTGATCGACTTATCGCCGTCATCAAGCACTTCAAGCACATTTATCGATAACTTACGCACACTTTCTTCACCATGTGCGTTACGTAAAATCATCGTAGTTTCGGCTTGATAATCTCCCCACCCCGTATCACGCAATTTACGTTCCTTTGCAACATCCAACCCTGATAACGGTGTAACAGCCAATGATGCAGACGCTACACTAGAGAGGGGTAAAGCGACCGCTAATACTTTAACTATCTGATTAAATTTAATATTCATATTATTTCAATTCCTTAAAATCAAATGGCGATATCAGCCATATTCGCGCGCTTAACTGTTTCTATTTTTTCTTTTTTATCTAACAACAGAATAAGACTCGGCAATAAAAGAAAATCGGCGAAAAAAGCCACCAAGATCACTATGGTGGTAAGCGCCCCCATTTGTTGATTCACTTCAAATCCAGATAGAGATAGCAAGGCAAATCCGGCCGCGAGGATTAAGGTTGTGCCAAATAACGCAGGACCAACTTGCTCAAATGTAGCGGTTAAAGCTTGTGCCGGTTGCATTCTTCCATCTCGACGATGGCGAAGGTACTTAGTCATAAAGTGAACGGTATCATCAACTACCACACCCATTGTCATACCAACGACCACTGATATTGCCAAGCCGACGTTGCCAACTAATAGCCCCCACACGCCGAAACCAATAGCCGCAGGCAGTAAATTTGGTACCAAACTGAGTAAGCCGAACTTCAAACTACGCATGGGCACAATGAGTAAAAAGGAAATTAGCACCAGCGCAAAAACGGTTCCAGTCAATAGAGAACGAATGTTACGTTCAGAAATATTAGCAAAAAGAATCGTGGTACTAGCCGCTTCTGAAGGTTTGATAGGCCCTTCGTAATGCGCAATCCAAAGGTTTGTAGCTTGCTCCAGTGCCAGCAATTCTATAGTGGATAAATTTGCAGTTCGAATAACGAAATGAGTCGATGACTTCGAAACATTGAGCATATTATTTAGATCCAGCCCCATAGGAAGCGAAAGCTCATAAATAAGTAACAATTGCGCGGCCAACGCTTGGCTTTCAGGTACTTTATAATATGCTTCATCGCCGCCATGAAATTTCTGATTAAGCTCTTTTATAACGTCTGACATGCTATGTACATGCACAACACCGGGCTGACTGCGAGCCCACGAAGTCAATTCATCGAGTTGCGCTAAATATTCCGGAGTCGTTACTCCGCCTTCTTGTCCTGCATCGAGTCCCCAATCTAGTCGATATAAACCAGTTAGGTGCGTGTTAATAAAATCACTGTCATTTCTAAATTCATAACGCGCGTCCATCCACTCAATAAAGCGATCATTTAACTCTAATTTCATGATCCCAAAACTACTTAATAAGCTGATCGTAATAAACAAAATACTGATCTGTTTATATTTAGACACCACTAAATAAGCACATCGAGCATAAATTGTGTTCTGGATTTGCTTTTGCGGTTTCGCTCGAAGCGGTAAAAGGCGAAGCAATGCAGGAAATAAAAACAAGGAAAAAAACACAACTAATATCAACCCACCAGCAACCATATTACCTAAATCACGATAAGGCGGGACGTCACTCATATTCATCGATAAAAAACCAATTGCGGTCGTTAAGTTAGTAATCAACACTGGTGACCAGTTTGATTTTAACGTCTGCCGAATAGCCTCTTTTTTATCAATATCTCCTCGATAGAAACTAAAAAAGCTCATTGATAAATGCACCGCATTAGCAACCGCCATCGTCATTACAATGGTCGGTGCGCTCATTGAAGGAGCCATTAACACAACGCCCATCCAAGCAGAGGCTCCCATAGTGGCAATCATGGAAAATACCATTAGTATAAATACCGCAAAGGTTGCCATGATGCTTCGAGTGAATAAAACAAATAACACTAATATTAATAAGTACATAGCCGGCATCAACGACGCCATATCTTGTTTAGTCGCATTCGTCATCGCGAAGTTATAGGGTACACTGCCTGTGATGTGAAAAAGTAAATCTGGATGTTCTTGACTATAACGCTGCTTTAATTGATAAGCGGCATTCGCTATCTCTGCAATTTCCTCTCTGGGCTTATCTGATAATCTAACTTCAATGTTAATCGCGGTTGTCGTCCCTTCCTCATTCATCAAGCGATGCACTAAGAGTGGCTCTGTGGTAACTATTTCTTTCACTTTCTGTAATTCATCGTGGCTCATTAGCCCAGGCTCTAAAACCAAATCAGACACAATGATGTCATCTTTACCTTGTGATTGAACATGTTGATAATTCGTTATGCTATCGACTCGATTAGCATAAGGTACAAACCAGCTAGCTTCAGTGATTGATTTAATTACTTCAAGGTGTGCCGTGGTGAATAAATCACCTTGTTTTGTGCTAACCGAAATAAGCACGTTATCGGTTTTGGTGAAGACTTGTTGAAGTCTTTCCCATTCCATTAATTGAGGGTTTTCAGCACTAAAGTAGTCGCGATAGTCATTGCTAAATGTCAACCCACCCAACCCTTTCGCGAAACCCAAAAGTAAAACAACTGACCACAGTAAAACCCACCATGCTCGTTTAATAATAAATTCCACGATTAAATCTGTACGCATCATTTATTGTTATCCTCTCAATCCCCAATTTTGCAGCTACACTGCGGTGGTAATATGTCATTATGAGTGTCTGTTTTTTGTATCAATATGATTGATTTAATTAAGCTACGGATAGAACGGGTTTCAAAACAGAATTAACGGGAAGAAATTAGAGACAAAGTCATAGGAAACCGCTACCGTGTTATGTAACCATTGGGTAATTTAATTCTAAAAAAAACCGAGGTTCTTTAAGAAAACCAAGCATGACAATTCGTTCTATTCACTTTAGCTAGTGACGTCATCTTAATGAACCCAAACCAAGGTCAACAGAGTTCAAATTGACAAATAAAAGGACAATAAAGACAAATGGCGCGTAGGATTGCAATTTTAGCGACAGAGAAAGCGATAGTTGGCGGGATGATTACCCTTATAGAAACATTCGAATACTGCAATATCTACTGGCAACTTAATAAACCAGAAGCGAAAGAGCCGCTTTTTGAATGTGTGATCGTATCACCTAACGGAGAGCCGATTACCAATGATCTTGGTGTACGGCTAAACACAATAAGTTTGATCGACGCCAACCAACTTAAAGAAATGGATGCGGTTATCGTTGCCTCGATGATAATTCGAAACGAAGAGTGTATCACCAGCTATCTGCGTAATTTCGCCCCTTTCACGCACGCACTTTTAGAATTTAAAAAACTTAAACGCCCTATTTCAGCCTACTGCACTGGTTCACTTGCTTTGGCCTCAACAGGCTTACTAAATGAACATCAAGCAACCTGCGCATGGTGGCTTTCAACCATGTTTACAAACCGATACCCCAAAGTCATTCTCACCATGAATAAAATCGTCGTGGCAGACAAAGGGATGTTTACCGCTGGAGCTGCATCGGCAAATTTGAGTTTGGCATTAGTTTTAGTTAGAGAATTAGTCAGTGAAAAGCTCGCAAATAGAATCTCTAAGCTGCTTCTTATTGATCCCAATCGCTCTTCTCAAATGCCATTCATGGATAGACGCCTTGTCCCTGAACATAAAGACGAGCTGATCCATAATGTGCAAAATTGGATGCAAAAAAACCTGCTGGACAATTCCTCTGTTGAAGAACTGGCACAACGTTTTGCGGTAAGTGGAAGAACCTTAATACGACGATTTAAAAGCGCGACAACCGAGACACCCGCCGCGTATCGACAACGCTTGAGAATTGAAGAAGCAAAAATATTGATCGAAACGACGCAACTCTCAATTGAAAAAATAGCAAACGCTGTGGGTTATGAAGACATCAGTGCATTTCGAAAAAGCTTTACCAAACTAACTAGCCTTTCACCGAATGCCTATCGAAACCGTTTTAAAACCACAGCGGTTACGTAGCGCCAGGATCCGTGGCAACATGCTGAGCGCAGTGCCACGGGGTCTGTTTATTGACGCACCTGACCGACACCGTTTACTAAGTATTTTTCGGTGGTTAATGATTCTAGCCCCATTGGCCCGTACGCATGTAACTTAGTCGTTGCAATGCCAATTTCGGCTCCGAGGCCCAATTCACCACCATCAGAAAAGCGAGACGATGCATTTACCATCACCACCGAAGCATCGACACAGCGTTGAAATAGCTCCGCGGTTTCTTGATTTTTAGTACAAATCACTTCGGTATGATGCGAGCCAAATTGGTCGATATGACTAATCGCACGAGCAAAATCGTCTACAATGCGAACAGCAATTTCTAGACTTAAATATTCTTCACCAAACGCATTGTCCTCTAACACATTGGCGTGCTTAAAATAGTGCGCACTTTGACGGCACGCATTAATTTTCACTTGCTTTTCCTCTAATGCGCTTGCAACCATCGGCAAAAATTGGCTCGCTATATCTTGATGCACAATAAGCCCTTCCAACGCATTACACACGCCAGTGCGCTGTGTTTTACCATTTAATAGCAGTGCTAAGGCTATCGATAAATCAGCGTCTTTATCTACATACAAATGACAGACTCCCTTAAAATGCTGGATCACTGGAACCGTGCTATTTTCTGTCACAAAGTTGATTAAACCTTCTCCTCCACGTGGAATAATTAAATCGATGTAATTTTTTTGCTGCATTAATTCCATCATCAATGCACGATCTGGATTTGGCACAACAGTAATAAGCTCTTTTGGTAACTGATGGGATTCAAGCGCTCGGTGCAACACACTGGCAATTGCCAACGAGCTTTGTAACGCCTCTTTGCCACCTCTTAAAATCACACCATTGCCCGATTTAAAGCAAAGTGCCCCGGCATCCGCAGTCACATTCGGTCTCGCCTCGTAAATCATACAAACAACACCAAGGGGCACGCGCATTTTGCGAATTTGAATGCCGTTTGGACGAGTACCAAGCTCACGTGTTAAACCGACAGGATCGGGTAAATCGATAATCGTTTCAATCCCCTGTGCCATTGCTTCAATGCGTTCGTCATTTAGCGTTAATCTGTCTATCATGGCTGATGACAGTCCCGCTTCTTTAGCATGGGTTAAATCGAGTTGATTCGCGTCTAGTATGACGCTTTTCTCTTTGCGCAAACCCTGCGCCATGGTAGTAAGCACTTTATTTTTTTCGGTTGTAGACAAAATCGCTAACGCTTTTGCAGCGCGTGCTGCGCCTTTCGATAATTCCGTGATTAAACTCATTCTTACTTCTCCAATACTGCAATATCTTGCTGCGATATAATGGGGCCAATACTGTCTTGCATTTGTGAGGTAAACAAGCCTTCTTGGTGCTGTGCGATAAAATTCAGTAAACAACTGCTGTAATTAGATTTCGCTTTGGCAATGGCATTGCCTTTTTCATCTTTGATTAACACCGTTTCACCTGCTGAAAAATCTCCTGCTACAGCTTGAAGCTCATCACAGCGAATATTGCCATTTTGATCCTTCATCTCTTCTGCGGCATCGTGCGGAACAACTAATTCACCTTGCGCGGCAGATGTATGGGTTAACCAATGGATCGATTCTTTTAATGGCTTTTCATACGCTGCGCATTTCGTACCAGGGTTCTCACCTTGAATTAACGCCTTGAACGTTTCATCTTTAAAACCATTAACGATAAAGGTTGTAATGCCATGAGACGTCGCTTTTTGTGCAGCTTCTAATTTCGTTTTCATACCACCAGTACCGACAGAACTCGTTGCTCCTCCTGTAGCCGCAATCAGTTCGTCATTTACTAAAGGCACTTCTTTCACTAAAGTTGCATCTGCATGTAAATTAGGATTTTTATCGAATAATCCGTCTACATCAGTACATAGAATTAAGGTATTTGCGTCAGCCGCCGATGCCACCATTGCAGACAAGTTGTCATTGTCACCCACTTTTAAACGATTGGTCGCCACTGCATCGTTTTCATTGATAATAGGGAGGATCCCTTGCTCAAGTAAAGTGAATAAAGTTTGACGAAAACTCGTAAACCGATCGCGATTACGCAGATCCGCGTGTGTAAGTAAAAGCTGCGCACATGGAAAATCGAAAAAGCGGTCCCACATCGCCATCATCGCAGTTTGTCCCGCTGCCGCCATCGCTTTCTTAACTGCCAGAGAGCGCTCAACGTCTTTAGCAAAATGATGAGAGCCAGCCGCTACCGCCCCCGAAGATACCAAGATGACTTCATAATCCTTGTTGCGTGCATCCACAATAAACTGTGCAACACGAAGTAAATTTTCAGAACGACAACCGTCCTGCATGGGCGCAATGAGCGCACTGCCAATTTTTAATACCAAGCGCTTTTTCAGCTTACTTGACATGCTTTCCTCCAATCTAGCGAAAACGACACAATGTGCATCAAACAAACGATACACGTCGATGTCTTGAAAACATAATATGTTCAATTGAGGTCGTTGCCTGACAAAAAGCGAGCGAAAAACGTACATAGCCAAAAAGCACGTACATCCCTAAACGTCTATTAAAAAATTGGCTTTCGCCCAGACAACATGATGGATTGTGATGCGCCGTGTTAGGTAAACCATTAACTCGCATCTGATCGATGTGGATTGGTACACCATGGTTTGGTGATATCCAGACGATTCGAACACGCAAAGGGCCTTTGCGTAATTAGATTTGGTTTTGACGGGTAGTAACCTATACCCAGATGGTTAAATCTGTTTTTTATACCAATATGTAAGCTCTTGCTCACTTTTTATACCTTAATGCATCTTACCGTCAGATTCAAGGGTTCGACTGCGCAACCTGGGTCATTGGGAAAATTTACGCTCAAATAACCATCTGATTTAGCTATACTTTCCAAGCTAAATAATTTTTTATGAAGAAATTACATGCTCAAGTGACTAATTCAATTTCTAAACGTTATACTTTTATAAATTTGCTGTTTGAATTACAGCGCCGACATGAAGTTAAAAACTGTCGACACGTAATTCAATTAGTTCAACCACAATGGCAAAAATGGAAATGCAACTCGCCATTGTCTTTAATTGTTTTGGAGAAATAATGACTGCGATTTACTTCGCAAGCATTGCTGTCGCCTCTGTTATGGCTCAGTGGACTGCTTGGTTTTTTCGTGTACCGGCCATTTTATTTTTATTATTACTCGGGTTAACGTTTGGGCCTGTAACCGGTGTACTTGACCCCGATTTATTATTAGGCGATTTACTTTTCACCGTGGTGTCTTTGTCGGTTGCCGTTATCTTATTTGAAGGTTCACTTACCCTTCACTTTCAAGAGCTTAAAGGTATAGGCAAGGTCGTCCGAAACTTGTGCTCGGTAGGTATGTTGGCCACGTTTGTGGTGATTGGTCTTTGCGCCTATGGCGTATTGGGACTTGATTGGCGTGTTGCAGCAGTCCTTGGTGCTGTGCTCGTTGTGACAGGCCCTACGGTAATTGCTCCGATGCTAAACACAATGCGTCCGAAAAAAGAAATCGATCGTGTTCTTCGCTGGGAAGGTATTGTAATCGACCCAATCGGAGCACTCTTCGCCGTCTTAATTTTCGAAGCAGTTATGCTTGTGGGCGACGAAGGCATTGTATCTCACACGTTAATCGCTCTATTTAAAACAGTCGGTGTGGGCCTGTGTTTAGGAGTGTTTGCAGGTTGGCTCACCACAAAGCTAATTCGCAAAGAATGGTTACCTTTTGAACTTCACAAGTTCGCGATCCTCGCCCTTGTATTAATGAGCTTTACCGCGTCGAATGCATTAGCGCATGAATCAGGACTACTGACCGTTACTGTATTTGGGATTTGGCTTGCAAACCAAGATGGCTTAGAAATCGACTCAGTACTCGAATTTAAAGAAGACTTGTCGATGATTTTAATCTCAACGCTGTTTATTTTGCTTGCAGCCCGTCTAAAAGTTGAAGATTTAATGCTGCTCGATTTAAACGTCGTGATCTTTATGTTGGTGGTGTTATTTATAGCTCGCCCTCTTTGTATTGCGGTCTCGACATATGGCTCTGAGTTGGATTTTAAATCGCGTTTACTACTATGTTGGATAGCACCCCGCGGGATTGTTGCAGCAGCTGTAGGCTCTGTGTTCGCGCTTAGTATGGTTGAAGCACAAGTACCGGATGCCGACAAAATGGTGCCGCTTATCTTCACCGTAATTATTGTTACAGTGGTTGCGCAAAGCTTAACCGCAACGCCGCTTGCCAAGCTCCTTGGGGTACGTCAGCCTGCGCCAAATACGTTTTTAATTATTGGTGCTAACCATGTCGCAAGAGCCATCGCACTTGGTTTGAAAGAGCAAAACGTACCGGTATATCTTTCTGATCCGGCTTGGGAAAACTGTAAAATGGCACGTATGGATGGATTAAATTGCTATTACGGGAACCCTCAATCTGAACACGCTGAGCGTTATCTACCTTTGACAAGCATGAAATCTGTGTTGGCTTTATCGCCAAACCGTCATCACAATGCGCTAGGAGTACAGTATTTTTCGCATTTACTGGGTGAGCAAAACGTATTTTCTTTGCGTTCATCAACGAACCATGCGAAAGCAAACAAAGACAGTTCAACGTTTCTGTCTCGCCAGATTCTATTTGGAGATATAGGCAACTACGCTAAACTTTCAAGCTTAATTGCTAAAGGTGGCAAAGTAAGTTCCACGCGTATATCTGAAGAGTTTAGTTGGGAAAAGTATCTAGAAAATAACAAAGATGCGATTCCGTTGTTTATTCTTTCTGAGCAGAAAAAAGATGACGATAAAATTCGCATCAGACCATTTGTAACGGATATGGCCAAACTACCAGTGGTTGGTGATCGCATTATTTCGCTGCAACCTGCAAAAATGACGTTATTGTCTGGTAATTCGAATAAAGACATGACCATTGGGGAAAAATTGAATTCGAAGTAACTAATTCAAATTCACAAAAAAAACCACCGTTTAGCTGGTGGTTTTTTTATTTTTGTTCATCATCATTTCACAACGAAAAACAACTGACATCCATTTAGGTCTGTTAATTCTGATTAATTAGGTAAACGAGCGCGCTCTACGACGCTATCGGGCATTTTTCTCGCGAGGTCTGCCAAGGCTCTTTCTACTTGCCTATGCATTTTTTTGTCAGCAACAATTGAATGAAATAACCACCGGTAGGCCGATTCAAAATCTAGCGGGCTTCCGTGACCTTTATTTAACAAGTTCACAAAGCGAATTTGCGCATTTAAATTGCCCTGCGCGGCCGCTTCTCGCAAATAGGTAATTGCCATCGCTTTATCTGCTTGCACGAGTTGACCGGTATCATAATAGCGCCCTAACTGCTCAAGTGCCCCAGCTAGACCTTGCTCAGCCGCTCTGCGCATATAATAAACACCGAGCTCAACATCACGGTCCACGCACACGCCATAGGCAAGCATATCGCCAAATAAAAATTGATAGCTTGGTAATGCCATCACTTCGGCTCTCGCTTTAATGTCTTGAACTAACTGGCAATCATCTGCTTTAACACGTTGTAGATGCTGATTCTTATTAATTAAGTTAACCAACTCTTCTTGCTCATAAAGCGGAACCGCTTCATTGACATTGGCTATACTTGGAAATACGGCAGCGGTGCTTCCAAGCATACTAAAGGAAAACATCACACATCGCATCGCTGTAAACTTCTTAAACATAATCACGCCTAATTTTTTGACACGTTTATTTCTTACTACCATTAAGCCTACAAGAACTATACCAACAGGCACAAAAAAAGCTGCCTAAGCAGCTTTTTGTCGATTCATCGAAAAGTTCTCATGAACTTATGCGCTGAATGGGTTGCGTACAATCATTGTTTCAACACGGTCTGGGCCAGTTGAAATAATATCGATTGGCACACCCGTGATTTCTTCGAGACGCTTAATGTAGTTAACCGCCGCTTGAGGTAACTGCTCAACCGTTGTTGCACCAAACGTATTTTCACTCCAACCTGGCATTTCTTCATACACGGGAGTTACTTTCTCGTAGCCTTCAGCTGCCAGTGGCGATACGTTCGTTACTGTACCATCTTCCATTTGATAACCAGTACAAATCTTAATCGTTTCTAGTCCATCAAGCACATCGAGCTTCGTTAAACAAAAGCCTGTGATGCTGTTAATTTGGATCGCACGACGCATCGCAACAGCATCAAACCAACCAGTACGACGTTTACGACCTGTCGTTGCGCCAAATTCATGGCCTTTTACACCTAAGTGCTCGCCAACTTTACAGTCAAGTTCAGTTGGGAATGGACCTGAACCAACACGAGTTGTATAGGCTTTGACGATACCGAGTACGTAATCGAGGTAAAGCGGACCAAAACCAGAACCCGTTGCAACACCACCTGCCGTTGTGTTTGACGACGTTACATAAGGGTATGTACCGTGGTCGATATCAAGCAATGTACCTTGCGCACCTTCAAACAACAAGTTCTCGCCGTTCTTACGTGCAGTATCAAGCAACTCAGTTACATCAACAACCATCGACTTAAGAATGTCAGCAACCGCCATTGCTTGATCATAAGTTTGTTGGAAATCAACCGGATCAACTTTGTAGTAGTTAACTAAACTGAAGTTATGGAATTCTAATACTTCTTTTAGTTTCGCAGCGAATTGCTCAGGGTGGAACAAATCACCAACACGTAAACCGCGACGAGCGACTTTATCTTCATACGCAGGACCGATGCCACGACCAGTAGTACCAATCGCTTTATTGCCACGTGCTAGTTCACGCGCTTTATCCAATGCCACATGGTATGGCAGGATCAGCGGACAGGCTTCGCTAATTAATAAACGCTCACGTACTGGTACGCCGCGCTCTTCTAGCATGCCAATTTCTTTCATCAACGCATCTGGTGCAAGTACTACACCGTTACCGATGATACACTTTACGTTATCACGCAATACCCCTGAAGGGATTAAATGTAATACCGTCTTTTCTCCGTTGATCACTAGTGTATGGCCAGCGTTATGACCACCTTGATAACGAACGACATAAGACGCTTTATCTGTAAGTAGGTCAACAACCTTACCTTTACCTTCGTCACCCCATTGGGTGCCTAATACAACGACGTTTTTACCCATTGCAAAATCACTTAGAAAAAATTAGGGGCAGATTTTATCAGAAAAGCAAAGGGTAAAACACCCCTGTAATGGCTAATTTTTCTTCCATCTGCACAAACAAATGTAATTATAACTAAAATCAATTAAGTAGTGTTCAAATAAAAAAACCTCGCTACAAGAGCGAGGTTTTATACTATACCTCGTCGAGATGACTAGGTAGCTATCCAATTAAGCTTAGTTTGCTTTACTGTTCTTCATATAATTGAAGAATTCACTTTTCGGCGACAACACCATGACATCATTTTTGTCTTTGAACGTGCTTTTATACGCCTCTAAGCTACGAACAAAGCTAAAGAACTCTACATCTTTGTTGTAAGCATCAGCGTAGATCTTAGCAGCCAGTGCATCACCTTCACCGCGCACTGCACGAGCATTACGCTCTGCGTCGGCTAACATTACGGTCACGCGACGATCCACTTCCGCACGAATGATCTCCGCTTTTTCTTGACCTTCAGAACGATGCTCTTTAGCCACAGCGGTACGTTCAGCTCTCATACGCTGGAAGATTGAGCTGCTGACTTCACCAGGCAGGTTGATCTGCTTGACTCGCACATCCAGAACTTCAATACCAAGCTCCTTGGCACTTTCAGAGGCCTGAACTAACGCTTCTTCCATCAATTCGCCACGTTCACCAGAAACAATCTCTTTGATAGTACGAGAACCGAAATTCGTTCTAAGACCGTTGTTCACTTTTTGCTTGAGTAATGTTTCAGCGTACTGCTTGTCACCACGAGCACGTAGGTAATAAGCGCTAAAATCGTTTACTTTCCATTTCACAAACGAATCTACGATCAAATCTTTTTTCTCACTCGTAACAAAACGATCTGGTGTCCCATCCAATGTTTGAATACGCGCATCAAGATGACGAACCTGTGAGAAAAACGGCACTTTCAAATGTAAACCCGGTTCATAGACAACCGCATTCTCATTACTGTCTTTTTGGACTTTACTAAACAGCAAAACAATTGCACGCTGCCCTTCCGTCACCACAAAAACGCTTGAGAAACACAATACAATTGCAGCAAGTAGTAAGACGACACTAAAATTTCTCATCTATCTTATCTCCCATTCGAAAAACGATCGTTCGCAAAGCGATCACTGCTTTGAGGCGCACTATTGTTTTGCGATGAAGTGCTTAACTTACTACGTAAGTGATTAATGTCGTTTTGATTTGGCAAGGTGAGCGGACCTTGGGTATTACGCTGATCCATGATCTTATCCAGTGGCAGATACATCATGTTATTGCCGCCTTCTACATCAACTAACACTTTTGAACTTCTACCTAAAACCTCTTCCATCATGTCAATGTAAAGACGTTGACGCGTTACTTGTTTCGCCGCTTTATATTCTGGAAGGAGTTTTTCAAAACGCTCGACTTCACCTCGTGCTTCTAACGTTACACGCTCGCGGTACGCTTCAGCTTCTTGAGTCATGCGTGTCACTTGACCACGTGCACGCGGCTCAATTTCACGTGCATACGCTTCTGCCTCACGGATAAAACGTTGTTCATCTTCTTGCGCTGAAATTGCGTCGTCAAACGCATCTTTTACTTCAGCCGGAGGACGAGAGTCTTTAAAGTTTACGTCGGTTACGATAAGACCTAGGTTATACGGCTCGATAATTTTATTGAGTTCGTCCCACGTACGTTGACGAACGATTTCACGGCCCGTAGTCAGTACTTCATCCATGCGCGAATGACCAACCACATAACGAAGCGCACTGTCCAACGCTTGCTGTAAAGAATGATCCGCGTCTGTTACGCTAAAACGATATAACGTTGGATCAATAACACGGTATTGAACTTCAAACTCAACACTTACTACGTTTTCGTCTTCAGTAAGCATAAAACCGGAAGCCGAAAGTGATCGAACCGCTTCAATGTCAATTGGGATAACACGTTCAATAAACGTCATTTTCCAACGTAAACCCGGTTCTGCGATACGATCAAACTTACCAAATTGCAAAACAATTCCGCGTTCTGCTTCTTTTACTGTGTAAATACCACTTAGCGCCCAAACGACAAGTGCAATTAAGAAAACAAGGGTGAATCCAATGCCGCTGAGTCCGCCGTTGCCGCCTGATTTACCACCAAACAAACCACCGAATTTGTCGCCAAATTTACGAAATACTTCGTCCAGCTCTGGTGGTCCTTGGTCACGGCCGCCGCGGTTGCCCCACGGATCTTTATCATTGCCATTGTTACCCGGTTCGTTCCAGGCCATAGCTATACTCCATTGTTATTAAAATGAATTAAGTTAAATCTATCAGAGATACCCAAGTTACCTCAAGATCCTTTTTCAACAAGCGGGTGTAGAATGAGAGACGCCATGCTGATTTAAGACATAGTAAATACCAGTTGTTAGACTACATCAATAATCAGCGCCAAAGCTTCACCACTTTGCTTAGACGCCTGTAAATACTTGCTGAAATTATGTATCTTCAAGTAGATTGGGTATATATCGCACCACTAACATCTCGCAGTGCGATAAACTTTCAATTTTCCCACTCACTTGCAACACAAGCCTGTGTTGGCATTATTGTCCTATCTCAGGATTCAACAATCAAGCTATCTAAGTTTTGTTGCTGTTCCTTTTTCAACTTTTCCCAGTCTACCATCGGTATACGAACATCGACCACCCAGTTTCCTTGATCATCGTATCGTTCGCTTTGTACGCCATTTAAACTAAATAACGCACCACGAAGGCGACTTAACTTTGGTGGCACTTGAAGCACCGCATGAAAGACTTTAGCCGAAATCAGTTCCGTCATTGCTTGAAATAACAAGTCGATACCTTCTCCAGATTGAGCTGAAAGCCACACTCGAATAGGGTTACCTTCGTCATCTCTATCAATCTGTGGTTTCACCTCGTCGAGCAAATCGATTTTGTTATATACTTCGAGTTGCGGGATTTCATGGGCATCAATTTCTTTTAAAACTTTTTGCACTTCTTTTATGTTTTCAGCACGACGCACATCTGCTACATCAATAACATGCAACTGCAAATCTGCTTCACGTGTTTCGGTTAACGTCGCTTTGAATGCCGCCACCAAATCATGTGGTAAATGACGAATAAAGCCCACTGTATCGGCTAAAATCACAGGCCCTACGTCTTCCACTTCTATTTTTCGAAGCGTTGGATCGAGTGTCGCAAATAGCTGATCAGCCGCATACACATCCGCTCCGGTGATGCGATTAAACAGGCTTGATTTCCCTGCGTTGGTGTACCCAACTAACGACAGTGAAGGAATGTCATTGCGTGCCCGAGCCCGTCGCCCTTGCTCTCGAACTACTGATACCTTTTCGAGGCGCTTCATGATGCTCTTTATACGCTCTCGAAGCAATCGACGATCTGTCTCAAGCTGAGTTTCGCCAGGTCCACGAAGACCTATCCCGCCTTTTTGACGCTCTAAGTGAGTCCAACCACGGATCAGTCGAGTAGACATGTGCCTAAGTTGCGCCAATTCAACTTGCAACTTACCTTCATGAGTACGTGCACGCTGCGCAAAAATATCTAAGATTAACGTTGTTCTATCTAACACACGACATTGACACACTCGCTCTAAATTACGTTCTTGAGAGGGACTGAGTTGGTGGTTAAATATGACGACATCTGCATTGTGGGTTTTGACAACCTCGGCAATTTCTTCTGCTTTGCCAGTACCGACGAAGAACTTAGCATGGGGGGCTTGACGGCTGCCTTGCACAACCGCCAAAGTATTAACACCCGCAGAAGACACTAACATCTCTAACTCATTCAAATCTTCACGATTATTTTCATTAGAAAAGTTAATATGAACCAAGATTGCCTGTTCGCCGGTTTCATAGCGGTCAAACAAGCATTACGCTCCTAATTCTTAATAATTGCCATCGTCTGCGCTGTCAGCGCCTTCGTTACCTTGAATGCCTTGGAAGGTAATCGCGCGAGCTGGTACAACGGTAGAGATAGCATGCTTATAAACCATTTGGTTTACTGTGTTTTCGAGCAAAATCACAAACTGGTCGAAAGACTGGATTTTGCCTTGTAATTTAATTCCGTTAACTAAAAAAATTGAAACGGGAACACGCTCACGACGTAACGCATTCAAAAACGGATCTTGTAACGATTGGCCTTTTGCCATGTTATTTTCCTTAGTGCTTAGGTGTTATTGTAATTTTGCCAAACCAATTTTATCAATTGGCTTTCTTCTAATAGCTTAGCGAACTTACAACACGTTGCAAGTTTTCTTCATTGCCACTTTCTAACCAAGTGACGTCTGTCCAACTGCGCAACCAAGTGAGTTGCCGTTTAGCCAGTTGTCGAGTCGCTGCAATCCCTTTGAATACCATTTCGTCGTAATCACAACGTCCCGCTAAATATTCCCACATTTGCCGATACCCAACACAACGGATTGACGGCAAATCAGGGTGTAAATCGTTTCTTTGATATAGGGCCAAAACTTCATTTTCAAACCCTTCATCAAGCATTTTTTTAAAGCGTAATTCGATACGCTCATGAAGCACACTTCGATCGCTAGGTGCAATTGCAAATTGATGAAACGTATAAGGTAGCGGCTGCGGTTTTTCCTCTTGCAATTCACTCATTGGTTTACCCGCTAAGCGATAGACCTCCAACGCTCGATTAATTCGCTGTGAATCATTTTCACTGATTTTTTGTGCCGTAACTGGATCAATCGCCATTAACTGGGCGTGAAGAGCAGGCCACCCTTTTTGTTGCGCTTCTTGCTCTAACACAGCACGAACAGCACGATTTGCTTCAGGTAAAGGTGATAAGCCTTCTACCAAGCTTTTAAAATACATCATCGTCCCACCCACAAGAATTGGCGTTTTTCCTTGCGCGTGCAGTGTGTCGATGTGATTGATGGCATCGCGACAAAAATCGGCAACCGAGTAGCTGTCTTTCGGATCTAAAATATCAATTAAATGATGAGGCGCGAGTGCCTGCTCAGCACGGGACGGTTTTGCTGTGCCGATGTCCATACCTTTATAAACCAACGCCGAGTCGACACTGATAACTTCGGTGTTTAAATGCTGGCAAAGCGCGATTGCTAAATCCGTTTTTCCAGCTGCGGTTGGTCCCATTAGGGTGATTACAGGTTTCGAGTTCACTCTACTTTGCTTCTACAATTTGTGTCATTAAGACCTTAGTATCTATTTTAACTGCTTTTTCCGCTAAGCGGGCAACACAACTTGGATTTTTTTCAATGTCTTGAAGATCCTCGGCAAAACGAGGGCTTATGAAATAAGCGTCTGGCACTTGCTTGCTCATCCAATAAAACCAACTTGCGAGTTCTTTTTCAGGCTTATTTTGGTTTAAATAAGCCAACAAACCATGTAATAACGTAGCGGGCTCTAACTGATACAAACATGGCGGCAGCTTTTTTACTAAAACAAATTTTGCCGCAATTTGAATATCAACCCCTAATAACGATAGTGTCGCGTTTTGTTCCTTGATCCGCGCTGAATCTTGACTTGAAATATTGACTCTTACTGGCAGTAATAAAGCTTTTGAATTCAATGCACCATCGTTCTCTAATCGATGTTGCCAAAACAAAGGCAACACGTCTCGATAACTTGCTCCCATTAAAGCGCCATTTGCCATCCACAAACGGATCCCCCCATTTATCGCCAAGACGTTCGCTAACTTGGTGGTTACTTGATGGCTATCAAGTGGCTCTATATGACTAGGATATTGCGGTTCAACCTGAGTATCGCTGATTTCTAACGCTTGATAGAAACGGTTTACATTATAGTGCTGTGAAGAGCGCTCGTGCTTTTCCTTGCTCGGCGAATAGCCTGCTGACTGAGAAGCTAAACGCAGCGGCATGACATACTCTCGTGCGTCATGTGGTGTCTGATTAGGTGCGTATGAAGTTACAGGCGCGTGTCGCGAAGACTCATCTTGCTTATTCTCAACATCGGAAATATTGGTCGTCTCAATGTCGTTGTTTAGCGTAGGCTTGGCGTCATTCATAACCACTTGCCTTACGGCTTGAACGATAAAGTCATGGATCAATCTAGCTTGATGAAAACGAACTTCGTGTTTTGCAGGATGCACGTTAACGTCCACTTGCCGCGGATCTAGCTCTAAATAAAGAACAAAACTCGGTATTTCTTGTGCGCCAATGATTTCTTCGTAGGCTTGGCGAATGGCATGCAGAATAAGCTTATCTCGCATCATACGACCATTTACATAGGTATATTGTGTCGCACCAGACGTACCTATCGGCATCAACCAACCCAATAGATGCAGCCCATCAGTACCGGATTCTAAAAAACTAGCTTGCTCTATAAACGCCTTACCACCAACTTGCGCCACGCGTTGCACATTCGCTTCGGAACTACCACAACTGCGATATTGCCGGATCACTTTATTATTGTGAGTTAATGTGAATGCGACATCAAAGCGGCTTAGCGCAATGCGCTTTACTAATTCATCGATATGGGCAAATTCGGTTTTTTCTGTACGCAAGAATTTACGTCGTGCTGGCGTATTAAAAAACAAATCTTTCACTTCAACGGTGGTGCCATCTGGGTGAGAGGTTGGTTGCACTTGCACTGCCATATCTCGCCCTTCTGCAAACGCTTGCCATGCTGTTTCTTGGGCTTGAGGTTTTGAACTTAGCGTTAAACGTGAAACCGAACTAATCGACGCCAATGCTTCGCCGCGAAACCCTAAACTGATGATGTTTTCTAAGTCATCTAAGGTTTTGAGCTTACTTGTTGCGTGGCGTGATAAAGCTAACGTTAATTCCTCTTTCGCAATTCCACTGCCATTATCACGGATTCGGATCAGTTTATGCCCACCACGCTCAATATCAATTTGAATGCGTGTAGCCCCCGAATCCAAGCTATTTTCTACTAGCTCTTTCACCACCGAGGCTGGACGTTCAACTACCTCACCCGCGGCAATTTGGTTCGCTAATTGAGCCGGTAATATCTCGATCAATGCCATTCGTTAGGCCTTAGGGATCATCAAAATTTGCCCAACAAACAAGGTATCGGTTTTTAAACCATTCGCTCGCTTTAGTGAGTCCACACTCACTCTGTAACGATTGGCCAGCAGACTTAGTGATTCCCCCGGTTTAACTTGATGTTTTATGGGTGACTCATTTTTCAAGGAAGCAAATAACGAATCTGCCGGTGGATTCTTCCAATAATACGATTTAATTGCATTGAAAATAGCACTCGCTAGTCTCTCTTGGTGAGAGCTTGAAAGCAGCATACGTTCTTCATTCGGATTCGAAATAAAACCTGTTTCAACGAGAATAGACGGAATATCAGGCGATTTTAACACCCCGAAATTTGCAGCTTGAGGTTCCTTTTTGTGCAGTTTACTGACTTTACGCAGCTCATCCACTACTTCCTCTGCTACTTTGAACCCGGTTTTCATGGAATGATCCATTGACATATCGAGCAGGGCTTTTGCAAGGTAACGCTCATTTTCGGTGTCTTTAATCACATCCGCGGCGCCGCCTAAAAGTTGTGAGTGCTTTTCCGTATTCTCAAGCCATTTACCGATCTCAGAGTTCGCTCGTCGCAATGATAATACCCACACGGAAGATCCATTTGGTTCCGGACTCGAAAACGCATCCGCATGAATTGAAACGAAAAAATCAGCTTTACGCTCACGCGCTTTGACCGTTCGAGTATTCAATTTTAAAAAATAATCGCCCGTACGCGTCAAACGCGCTTCCATACCGGGTTCATTATCAATCAGCCGAGCTAATCGTTTTGCAATTTGCAGTGTAATGTTTTTCTCGTACGTGCCCGCAGGCCCAATGGAACCTGGATCTTCACCGCCGTGACCTGCATCTATTGCGATGATGATATTGCGTTCTTTTTCACGGCTAGACACTTTTTTATTGGTGCTCTCATCGCTGTAGGCACTCATTTGCGCACCATAGAGGTCAACGACTAAACGGTCTTTGTATGGTCCTGCAGGCGCTAACGCAAACACCACGGGTTTGGCCGAGCGCACTAGATCAAAAACGACTCGCGTACCTTGTTTGTCTTTTGGTTTACTATAACGAATTCGCTTAATAATACGATGCTCATCAGTCACATCTGGTAAAGCAGGAAAACGCTTCGTGTCGGCAAAATCCACAACCAACCGATAAGGGTTTTTCAACATAAAATAGGAATACTCTGGCTTATGCGATAAATCGAAAACCACACGAGTACTTTCTGGGGATGGCCAAACGCGTACGCCATCTATCTGATTATTTGCGACGGCGCAAGGGCTCTTAAGTAATCCCACCAGCACTACAAATACATACAGCGTAAAGAGTGTTATTTTATTTATTTTCATCACGTTGCAATTTCTCGACTAACGCTAGACCGCGAGATGAGCGCGCAGTAATTTCGATTTTACGTGCGTCATTTTGGTAATGCATCTCGATGTCTAAGTCGGGCTTTGGTATAAAACCCATTCCTTTATCTGGCCATTCAATAATACAAATTGAGTCTGAATTGAAATACTCTCGAATGCCCATGTATTCAAGTTCTTCCGGGTCGCCTAGGCGATATAAATCAAAGTGATAAACATTGACATCAGGTAATTCATAAGGTTCAACTAAGGTATAGGTTGGACTTTTTACCTTCCCATTGTGACCTAGCCCCTGCACAATTCCACGGCTTAACGTCGTCTTACCTGCGCCAAGATCTCCCGTTAAATACAAAACGGCTCCACCACGCACAAGCTCAGCGAGTTGCTTACCCATTAATACGGTAGATTCTTCATTTTCTAACGCTTTGCAAAACGGCGACATGTCTTTACCCCAATAATCGTCGAATGTGGACAAATAAATCACTTGCAAGCAGACCCCGAGCGCCTTCACGAGCCGCTTCTTCGCCCGCCAATCCATGAATATACACAGCTAAACTAACCGCTGCAAATATCGGGGTGCCTTGTGCTATAAGAGCGCCAATAATACCAGACAATACATCGCCCATCCCAGCACTGGCCATCGCACTTGTACCTGATCGATTAATATTTCTCCGCTTTGCATCTTGGATTAGCGTTCCTGGCCCTTTTAGCACCGAAATTGCGCCTGTTTTTTGATGTAACGCTTCCGCGATAGTAAAACGATTGCGAAAAACAGATTCAGGTAAATCGGCTAACAAGCGCTTTGCTTCACCCAGATGTGGCGTAATTACGCTTGGTTTTAGCTGAATTTGAGGTTGACTCTTTGCGTACAACGTTAACGCATCCGCGTCCATCACTAAGGGTAATTGGCGTTGAGCACACGCCTCTAACAGTGAGCTTGCCCACTCATCTAATCCAAGGCCTGGGCCAATCACTATCACTGAAGCTTTATCAAGCAATGGTTTTAACATCGAACCATCTAACACCCCGTGCACCATTAATTCATATCGCCCCTGCAATACACACGCCACGTTGTCGGGATGAGTCGCAATTGAAACCAGCCCTGCACCACTTCGTAAACACGCCTCTGCCGCTAAACGAATAGCCCCAGCCATGCCTTTGCCACCTCCGATTAACAGAACATGACCAAGTTGCTGCTTATAACTGTCGAATGAGCGCTCTGGCAATTGCGAAAAATGTTGTTTTTCCGAGGTAAAGCTCGATGGCGCATTGACTAAAGTGGCAAACGCTTTAGCAACACCTAAACCAGCAAAATAAAGCATGCCGCATAAACCTTTCGCAGCGCCTGTCAACATCCCTTGTTTGAGCGCAATAAAGGTGACTGTCACGTCTGCTTGAAAAGCATTTGGGCTGCAAGTGCCATCATCACCATTTACGCCGCTAGGAATATCCACACTAACGAAGTGCGCGTCAATTGCTGATATTTGAGTAAAGATGGATTGCACAAAATCGGGTAAATCACCATAAAATCCAGCACCAAAGACAGCATCAACCACTATCGTAAAATCATCAAGATCCGACGGTTGAATTAGCACTAATGCACCTTGTTTTTTAACATAGCGAGCATAAGCTGCGTGCGCATCGCCACGCAATAGCGCCGGGTCGTAAAGCGCCCAAACCACCACTGAAATACCCGCATCGTGTAATTGCTCTGCGATGACATAACCATCACCAGCGTTATTCCCTTTGCCACACAGCACCAGCACATTGGGTGTAATTATTGCCTGAGCCTGATAATAGTCCTGAATGTAGGCGGTCACCGCACTGCCTGCACGGATCATAAGTTGAGAAAGCGTCGTATGACAGGCTTGGGCTGCTTGCTCCTCATTCTCCCTTACTTGCTGCGCGGTATACGCTTTTTGTGGTAAATTAGCGCTGAACTGTTTCATAAATTAAGAACTTCCGTGAGCAATACGAATATAGATTATCGTGACTTAGCGAACCAAATTAAGCAATGGGCAATTGAGCTCGGATTCGCGGCAGTAGGAATAAGCGATATCGACTTAACCGAACATGAAGGCCCTTTTCTTAAATGGTTAGAAAATGGCTATCATGGTTCGATGAATTACATGGCGGCTCATGGTTTAAAGCGCGCTCGTCCTGCGGAGTTGGTGCCCGGGACACTACGCGTTATCAGCGTTAGAATGGACTATTTACCGCCCGACGCAAGTTTCGCGAAAGCGCTTGCTAGTTCATCAACAGCCTACGTCAGCCGTTATGCGCTCGGCCGCGACTACCATAAAGTCATGCGCAATCGCTTAAAACAGCTAGGCGAGAAAATTAAGCTCCAGGTAGACACCTTGGGGTATCGACCTTTTGTCGACTCGGCCCCAGTGATGGAACGTCAATTAGCAGAAAAAGCAGGCTTAGGATGGCGTGGTAAAAACAGCCTAGTGTTATCTCGCGAAGCAGGATCATGGTTTTTCTTGGGCGAATTATTCGTGGATATTCCCCTCCCTGTAGATGAAGCTAATAAATCGAATCATTGCGGAAAATGCACAGCGTGTCTCACATTATGTCCAACAGGCGCCATTATTGAGCCTTATGTGGTCGATGCAAGACGTTGTATTTCTTACCTAACCATTGAATTGGATGGTGCTATACCTGTAGAGTTTCGCGAAAAGATCGGCAATCGCATTTACGGCTGCGACGATTGCCAACTCGTTTGCCCTTGGAACCGCTATGGTCAAATTACCAAAGAAGCCGACTTTCTCCCTCGTGACTCAATAAAAGACAAACCATTAACCGAGTTATTTATGTGGGATGAAAGCACTTTTTTAAAACACACGGAAGGTAGTGCAATACGGCGCATCGGACATGAGCGTTGGTTACGCAATCTTAGTGTAGGTCTTGGCAATGCCCCCTACAACGAAGCAATTATCGATGTGCTAAACACGAGGTTAGAAAGCGCCTCCGAGATGTTAAAAGAACACCTACTTTGGGCGCTTGAAAAGCAACGTTCAAAAGGTAACGAGCAGAAAAGAAAAACCGCGCGACTCATCCGTATCATTGAAAAAGGACTGCCGCGCGATGCTTAACAACGTGTCATTTAATTAACCTAAGCTTTGGTTAAGAAAGTTACGAACGTATCGATATTAAATTGATAAATTTTTTCAAGTCTGCAGCCGGAAACTTTTAGGGATAACAAGGCGAATTTACTCGTCAATAGTAGGCCTACTGCAAGTAAATTCAACACGGTTAGCGCTGAAAGTATCCGCTAGAGATAGATTTATTATCCAGAGCTCAGGTTAATTATTCACGTGCTGTGCTAATAGTGCCAGATCGCTTTCAATTTCTTTAAAGGCGCTTTTCACTTCTTGGATCGCGCCTTCACGGGCGATTGAGCGCTGAATAGAAGAATCCAATTTAGTAAAAATGAATATCTCCTGATCCTCGTCGAGCCCCATTGTCGGAATGCGGTTCTCAAACTCTTCTTGTAATTGCTTAAATACGCCTTCATTTTCTTGACGATTCTTATCGAGCAAGCCGATCATGCCATGAAACTTATTGTGCACCATTGAAATCGCATCATTTAAGTTGCGTTGCTGCTCGAGCAGTTTTGACCGCGTCATAATCGCGCGCAGTTGTTGTTCTGTCACCGACACAATAAAGCAAATATGGTCGCGAATACGTCCGCGTTTATCGATATCATCCGCAGGCATATTTAACACTAACAAGCTTATCAATGGATAATTAACCAAGATCCGATTGGTAAACTCATGCAAGCGCCCTTTACCTTTTAAAATATCAAACAGTTCAACCACAATTGGTGAGCACAGCCCTGACATCGAAAAATGCTTACTCGTGTCATTCACTCGAAACTCCACATTACTTGCCAGCCCGAATTGTTCGAGGCAACGGATCAGCGCATGAGCCAGTTCGTCAATGTTATTAATCTCGCCGATTTGCTCGATGTAATTAACAATTTGTCCCATTTCACTGCTAGTTGCCATGGCACTAAACGCGGTATTCGTGGCTTCTTCAATTTGTTGCGCTAACGATGCCTTTTCAGCTAGCATTTTATCTAAGTTGACCAATTTAGACTTTAATTCAGTGTGTCCAAAGGGTTTAACGATGTAATCTTCTGCACCAACCGAATACCCTTCCATGCGCTCCTCAACAGAGCCTCTGGCAGAAACAAACATAACGACAATGTGAGAGGTCGCAGGATTAGACTTCAAGGCCTTACACACCTCATAGCCATTCATTTGTGGCATACTCACATCCAACAAGATCACTTGAGGATTGTATGACTCAACCATGTCTAGACACTCTGGGCCACTCGACGCTGTTTTCAGTTCAAAGTCTAGATCTTCAAGTATTTCTTCAATAATTTCGAGGTTAAACGGCTCATCATCCACCGCAAGAATACGCTTTAACTCCATCTAATCTTCCTTTTGATTTGAACGGACTTGCTATGCTCAAGTCGCGCTAATTCATAATTACTTTTAGTTATTAACTACTAACTATGGTCGTTTTTCGCTGTAATGCCACTTTTACCCGCTTTGACTACTTATAAGTGCATAATTTTCTTTACAGTTTTTATGCGTCCTGCTGCTTCACTCTAAAACGCCGATTCAAAAACAGTTCATTTAGCCTCATAGAGTGGCAGTTCAACATGAATCGTGGCTCCACCATTGTCGTTATTAGTGGCGAAGATTTTCCCACTGTGCAAACCAACAAACTCACGACATAATGCCAAGCCTAAGCCCGTACCACCTGCACCACTGTTCGTTTTACTGCTTTGCGCGAATTTAGAAAAAATGTGCTCAAGCTCATCATCTGGTATACCCACCCCGCCATCAACAAATTGGATCAAGGCAGTATCGTCTTTAATGGCTAAAATGACTTTTATCTGCGAATCAGCACTACTAAATTTCAGTGCATTGCCAAGTAAATTACGAAACACTTGGTTAAGCTGCTCTTGATCACACCAACACCGAACAGGATCTTTAGGTGGCTTAAACACTAGCTCTATGTGTTTTTCAAGCGCACTGCCTGATACGTCATCAATTGACGTTCGTACAATCGAAGAAAGATCATGATAATCCGGCCGAAATGGAAACTTACCAGCTTCCAGTTTAGACAGATCCAATAAATTATTTAAAAGAGAAAGTAAGCGCTCACCACTCGTTTCAATACGAGACAGGTATTTAGTCAGTTTATCGACCGGCACTTCGTTATTGGCCAACTTATCAAGGCCAAAACGAGTAAAGCTCAATATTGAATGCATTGGGGTGCGCAGTTCATGGGACATATTGGCCAAAAATTCTGATTTACTTAAATTGGCTGCCTCAGCTTGCTCTTTTGCTAATTGAAGCTGTGCGGTACGTGCTTGGACTTGTTCCTCAAGCATCGCTTTTGCCTCGGTAAGTAATTCTTCTTTTTCTTTCAAATGAGCGATATTTTTAAAAATGACGGCATACGCCATTTCACCGTGATGGTCAATTTCATTGAACGATCCCATCATTGGCACCAAACCATGTTCAGTTGGAAAGCTCACATCTACAGTAAATTGCCGCTTACGGGTCTGCGAAGCGATAGTTTCTTGCAATGTGTCGGCACACGTCCCTTGCAAAATATCAAAAATCGAGGTTTTAACTAGCTCTTCTGATTGCACTTCAACCAATTGAGCAAACGCATCATTCGCTTCAATAATCGCTCCGGTGCGGTTAAATAACATAATGGGGTCTGGGGTATGCTTATAGATCACGCGTAGTAAGCTATCGCGTTCAATTAGTGCATCCACCGTGTCTTGCATGCGCTCAACCAGTTCTTGATTGTGTCGGCGTAATAACTCAACTTGCCAAATTCGATGCAAAGCCTGCAACAAAATATTTTCGCTTACCGGCTTAACCAAAACATCATCGACACCTTGGCGAATGGCCACCAACATATCCACTTGGGATGCCCTCGATGTCATCAGTAAACAGCGGCAATTAGGCAGTCTGCTTTTTACTAGGGTAAAAATATCAAGGCCCGATGTGGTATTGAAATTAAAATCACTAATCAGTAGATCTACCTCATGTGTGTCAATAATTTCAGCCACTTGAGTCGGGTTTGAAGCCACAAACACTTTGATTTGTGCACTGCGTAAATTATTGGCCATTTGTTGCATGCGCATTTCATCATGGTCAACAACCAAAACGGACGGTAACACTAAGCGATTATGACTCCCGACTTCGAGCACCCGCTCAAGCAAATTCGAAATGTCTTTATTAGCAAAAAAAGGATAAATAACAATGGCATTGGGCAGCACCTTATTCATTTCACTGAACGCTTTTAAATGTTCAGCGTTGTCAGGCTTTGGTGCTAAGAGAATGATTTTATGGTGTTTATGAAGCGGTTGTAAAATCGAGATGTATTCACGCGGTAAACCATGGGCAATAACGATGACGTCATACTCCGCAAAGTTGAACATGTCATTGACGAGCAAATAATGATTATGTTCAACAGCACAACCAAGCAATTCGCAAAGCACTTTCAAGCGCATTGCTAATACACTGTTGTTGTCGATTATTAGCACTTGATTGGACATACACTCACCATCGTTATTCCTTCAATTAACAGTGTAGACCATAATGTACTTTATCGAGGTGTTACGATAATATTTTCCTGTTCTTTAAACACCACTCAACTTCACATTAAAAATGTGAATAAAATCAAGCGACACGCTTTCCTAAAATACTTAAACTGTATTCTTTTCCATCCATCTTAGCAACATTAGGTAATTCGCCCCATACGCAAAAGCCAAGGCGTTCAAACAATGCCAAGCTCGGGTGATTATGACTAAAAATAAAACCAAGGATAGTATCAACGCCGAGTTTTGGGGCATGCTGTATGGCAAACGTCAATAATGACTGGCCAAGACCTGCACCTTGCACCGTTTTCGTGAGGTATATGGCAATTTCCACCGTGCCATCATAGGCAGGTCGACCATAAAAGGACTTAAAGCTCAACCAAGCGACAACGTCCGAATCACGTTCAAGTACAAAAAGCGGTCGTTTATCAGTATGACTATCAAACCACGCCTCTCTTTGTTCAACGGTAACTGGCTGTGTATCCGCGGTCACCATTCTTCCTGCTATGGTTTCATTGTAAATCGCAACAATTGCAGGTAAATCCATTCGCGTTGCAATGCGAATTTTAGTGTTTTCAGCAAACAAAGAAGTGGTATTCATAGCCATTCATGATCAAAAAGGAGTATCGTGTCGTATAGTAGAGCAGCTAAATTGAGAAGGAAATAGCCATGTTACGAATTGCCACCCTTTGCGTAGGCCTTTTCGCCTTGCCCACCACCGCATTAGCGTCAACATGCGATGACTTTACCAACGTAGAAATGAAAAAATTGCACTCTAAAGAGTCCATTAATTTTTGCGAATTTAAAGATAAGCCTTTACTTATCGTCAATACTGCAAGCAATTGCGGATTTACAGGACAATTTGAAGGGCTCGAAGCATTACACCAAGAATACAAAGACAAAGGGCTCGTCGTGTTAGGGTTTCCATCTGATGCGTTTTTTCAAGAAGAAAAAGACGAAAAGGATACTGCCAAAGTGTGTTTTATTAATTATGGGGTTACCTTTCCGATGCTTGCCACCTCGAGTGTGAGAGGCAGCGATGCGAATCCGATATTTAAGCACCTGAATGATCAGACAAGTTCACCGAATTGGAATTTTTACAAGTACCTGGTTTCAAAAGATAGAAGTGAAGTAATACGTTTTAATAGCCGCACAACGCCAGATTCAAAAGAACTGCGCAGTGCGATAGAAAAAATGCTGAAATAGTCGCAAAACCAGTTTTTTATCCTAGACTCAACTAGGATTAGTAAAATATTAAGGATCAGCCTATGAAACTCGCTACCGCGCGACACATTTTAGTCGACAGTGAAGCACAATGTGAAGCGCTCAAACAACGCATTTTAGCCGGTGAAGACTTTGCTACGTTGGCAAAAAATCATTCAAACTGTCCTTCAGGGCAAGATGGTGGCGCTTTAGGTGAATTTGGCCCAGGGATGATGGTACCAGAATTTGATGCAGTGGTGTTTTCAGCTCCCGTAAAAGAAGTACAAGGGCCAGTGCAAACTCAATTTGGGTATCATCTTTTAGAGGTAACAAGTCGTACCGACTAGTGACTTATTCGTTCGAGTATAAAAAACGCAGCTTGCTGCGTTTTTTTATGCGATTATAACCGACACTTAAGACCATTAATTAAAATGCTCACTTAGGTAAAAACTATCACTTATTTGAGTAATCTGTTTTCATGTTGGTCATTTATTAAGGAAAGCAATATGCAACTTTATGGCTCTGATACTTCCCCTTACGCACGTCGTCTGCGCATTTGGCTTGAGGCCGAAAAACTGCCCTTTAATTACACGCATTTAGATATTTTTTCAACCGAAGGACGCGCTGTACTTCGTGAACATAACCCGGCCAAAAAGATCCCTTTTCTTGTCGATGGTTCAACGGTAATTTGTGACTCAAATGTCATTTTTCGCTATGTGTCACAAAAATTTCAATTATCAGCCCTTACTTGGCAGCAGGAAAATGCGTTAACTTACATTAATGCGTGTAACGATTCTTTCGTTGAACTACTGCTATGTCAGCGCTCTGGTTTCAATACGAACGACGATAAATTGTTTTTTAACCTACAACGCGAGCGTGTCGCTTCACTGCTTGAGTTACTTGATAAAGAATGCATTAAGCCGTCATTTATTAACTGCAGTTATTTAGCGATCAGTTTATACTGCCTGTTGGATTGGATTGCATTTCGCTCGCTCTGGCCAATGGATAACTACCCTGCTTTGCAAGCTTGTATGCAGCAGCTCAGTAAAACATTGCCTTTAGCCAGTAGCGATCCACGTAATTGATTAAGAGATAACACTATGAATGATTTAGAACTCGACTCCGAACTCATTAATTTCGTCACAAACGCGCGTAAAGCAGACCAAGTGTGGGCCCTAGGTGCGGATGACGAAGGACTTGTGGTGTGCGATTCAAACCAATTTGACGACACGGATGTGCTACTTCTTTGGGACAGCGAAGAAAAAGCCAAAGCACAATGCAAAGACGAGTGGGCTAACTTTACCCCTGTCGCGGTTTCATTAGATGAAATTCTCGACGATTGGATTGAGGATCTAAATGCTGACAACGCGTTATTAGGCCTTAATTGGAACGACGACAACGTATGTTTGGAAATCGAACCTACTGGCTTTGCTCGTGCAATCGAAGAGTAACCCCCTGCTCTAAATACATGAAGCGAGAGCTTTAGTTCTCGCTTTCAACGACAGCACTGGTTAAAGCAATTAACGTTCCTTCAATTGCCCTCACGTATGCTTTACTACACGTCCCTTTTGTTATTGGTGGAGAAAAAGGCTCTGCGCCTGCTTGCACTGCTTTATCGTATGCGGCTAGTACATTGTCAGATTGCAACATTAACTCAAAACCGAGTGCTGGTTGTTTTGGATGGCTGCGAATGTAGTTTTGCTTAAATTGAGATTGGGCTAGCGGATGAGTCGCAAAACCGACCACGATCTCCCCCGTATCGAGCTCTCCGTAATCGCCCATTTCGCTGAGCATTATCGTTGCTAAACCAAACGCCTGATAATAGAAATCTAAGACTTCTGGCACATTATCGACGTAAATGATGGCTTTCACACATTGCAACATTGCACATTCCAAACGCAAAAAAGGTATCTCAATCCTAGGTGAAAAACGTAAGGATTACCACTACACCCTATATCCCCAATCGACTTAAAGATCCAGGATCCAGTGCAGCTAACGTTGTGTAGTCTGAAGCTAAACACAGTGAAAAGAATTTCGGTGAGCGAAAACACAGGTTTCACTCACCGCATTGCAACCTTATGACTTGTTGCGATTTTCAGCCATAAAGCGACGTAGTTTACGCTTTTGCGATATGGTCATTTTATTGCTGCGACCGGCGTATGGGTTTTCCCCCTCGCGGAACTCAATCTTGATTGGTGTCCCCATAATGTTTAACGCTTTACGATAGTAGTTCATCAAATAGCGCTTATAACTATCAGGCAGATCATCCACTTGGTTACCGTGGATCACAAAACGTGGAGGGTTGTAGCCACCCGCATGCGCATATTTCAATTTCACACGACGACCACGGACCATTGGAGGTTGGTGATCCGCTTGTGCCATATCCATGATTCGACGTAACATAGCGGTTGACACTCGACGCGTTGCAGAATCATAGGCTTCATCAACCGACTCAAATAAGTGCCCAACACCGGTACCATGGAGTGCAGAAATAAAGTGAATTCGCGCAAAGTCAATGAATCCTAAGCGACGATCAAGTTCAGATTTAATACGCTCTTTTACGTATTCGTCTAATCCATCCCATTTATTGACCGCAATAACTAACGAACGCCCGGCATTGAGTGCAAACCCTAGCAAGCTCAAATCTTGGTCCGAAATACCCTCGCGAGCATCGATCACAAGTAAGATCACATTGGCATCTTCAATGGCTTGAAGTGTTTTGATCACAGAAAACTTTTCAACGACATCAGACACTTTCTTGCGCTTACGCACCCCTGCCGTATCAATCAAAATATACTCTCGATCGTTGCGCGTCATTGGTATGTAAATGGAATCACGCGTCGTACCTGGCATATCGTAAACGATGACACGCTCTTCACCTAAAATACGGTTAGTCAGTGTTGATTTACCTACGTTTGGACGACCTATAATCGCCAATTTAACCGGTTTATCTGCGTTGATTTGTTCAACGTCTTCGCCCTCAACGTGCTCTTCGTCAAACGCCGCAAATGCTTCTTCGCCATATTCCTCTTCAGAGGCTATCTCTTCCTGTAGATCACCTAATAGTGGGCGAAGCGTATGCTCAAGTAACTGCGTTACGCCACGGCCATGTGCAGCAGCAATTTGCAATACATCACCGAGCGCCAATTGATAAAACTCCGCTACCGCAGAATCCGCATCGATACCATCTGTTTTGTTGGCAACGACAAAGCTCTTTTTTTGCTGTTTACGTAAGTGCTGTGCAATGCCCTGATCTGCACTGGTTAATCCAGCGCGCGCATCGACGAGAAATAACACAATGTCAGCCTCTTCAATCGCAAGCAGCGATTGCTGAGCCATTTCCGTTTCAATGCCTTCTTCAGAGCCATCGATACCACCAGTATCAACAACAATAAACTCGAAACCTTCGTAGTTTGCCTGACCATATTTACGATCACGTGTTAAACCAGGAAAGTCTGCAACTAACGCGTCGCGAGTACGAGTTAATCGGTTAAACAATGTGGATTTGCCCACATTAGGTCGCCCAACAAGAGCGATCACAGGAAGCATAAATAACCCCTTTCTTAAACAACAAAAGGCTTCGCATAGCGAAGCCTCAAAAAATCATTCGGACAATGCCGTTTTAAGGCTTAGCGATTGCGCTTATTTCACCATCTCGAGTGATCACAATCAGTTTGTCACCGGCCGCAATAGGTTCGACATAAAAGCCTGAACTATCAAACTCTTCACGAGCACTTAACTCGCCAGTCGTTTTATTGACCCAATGCAAATTGCCTTCTTGGTCACCTAGCGCTAAATAGTCGCCAATGACCCCCGGCCCAGTTAAGTACCAACCACGCAGTGCCGCTTGAGTCCAACGTTCAATACCTGAATCTTTATCAACGGCGTAAATCACACCATCGCTGTCAACCAAGTATATTGTCGAACCATCTAATATCATTTCACGGTAGCTGCTGTATTCACGTTTCCAAACCACGTTGCCACTACGTAAATCTAACGCCGCTAAGTTACCATTATAGGCGATAGAATAAACATAAGCGCCGCTCACCAAGGGCTTAGTGTCAACGTCAACCAAACGTTCAAATTCAGACGATCCTTTTGCCACCGCAACGTCGGCGGTCCACGCAGAAAAGCCACTGTCAGCGATAAGTACCGACAAACGTCCCGTTTCTTCACCAACCAACACACCGCCTGCAGCCGAAGTCGGAGAACTTAAGCCGCGTAGCGTCAAGGCTGGCATTTCTTGTTCATAACGCCAACGCTCTTCACCGGTATCAGGGTGTAACGCAACGAGCTTACCCGAACCAAGATTAACAAAAATCAGGCCATCGCCCGCCGCGGGTGTTGATAATGCTTCACCAGGCACCGATTTACGCCAAATTTCTTTCCCTGTGTCTCTATCGAGTGCGATAAGTTCGCCATGTTCAGAACCTATATACAGTTTACCATAGGCTTGTAATATACCGCCCGAAAGTTTCGCTCCCACATCATCAGCCCAAGGCCAAAACGAGATTTCTTTACGTACATCCGCGCGCCATAATTGTTTACCGTCAGCCACTGCAAAAGCTTTAATGATGCCATCTCGCGAAGCCGCATAAACCGTATCTTTATAAACCGCAGGGGTCAAACGCGAGAAATAGTGCTCAACACCATTACCTACACTGTCTTGCCAAACTACTTGTGTTTCAAACTGGTTATTAATTTCTGGTAAAACAATTTCGTCTTCGTCGTCGTTTGAAGAACAGCCCACAAGCAATGCCGAGCCCACAAGGGCTAATGCAGCCAAACTAAGCTTTTTCATAACCGCTCCTTATTTTGCAGGTTGTGCGAGATCGTCAAGCTTAATTTGTAGCATTGGATTATTTTCAGCACCGCCATTATCAATGGCGCTTTGGTATGCATCACGTGCGCCATTGCTGTCGCCTTTACTGAGAAGTACATCACCTTTAATTTCTGCAATTTGCGCTTTAAATGATTCAGGCATGGTTTTGCTAAGTGTCTCAAGCGCTTTATCTGCTGAACCCTGCGCCAATTGTACACGTGCTAAACGCAACAATGCGGTTGCTTTTAACTCTGCATTCTTAACATTTTCAGCCGCCCAACTTAGCTTTTCCGCCGCCTTATCAAGTTGTTTTTGCTCAACAGCCTCTTTTGCCGCAACGAAAGCCGCAAGTACGGCATAGTTTGAACCGCTATATTCAGCAATGAACGACTCACTCTTAGCCAGTGCATCATCGCTTTCAATCACGGCAGTAAACGCGTTCGATGTTGCTTCAGCACTTTCAATTTTGTAGGCGTTGTAGGCTTTCCAACCGTATAAACCACCTAAACCTAATACAATACCCAAAGCGAGTGAAACGCCATTTTCACGGAAAAATCGTTTTATTGCTTCTGCTTGTTGTTCTTCTGTTGAATAAATTTCCATGCTTACCTCTTATGCAATCAAGTTCGCAAGAAGTGCTTCGACTTCATTAAATGTCAGCGTAACTTGTTCTTTTTCCTCGCGTAGATATTTTACTGCTACTTGACCATTGGCGAGTTCATCCTCACCAAGAACAAGCGCCACCAAGGCACCGCTTTTATCTGCACGCTTAAATTGTTTTTTAAAATTACCACCGCCAGTGTGCACCATCACACGTAATCCTGGCACGTTAGTACGTAATTGTTCTGCAATAACAGGCGCTTGAATACTCGCCTTGTCACCCATTGCCGCCACATAAACATCTACGTCACGACGAATATCACCCACACACTCAAGCGCTTGCAACAATAGAACAAGTCGCTCCATTCCCATAGCAAAACCCACGGCTGGAGTCGCTTTACCACCTAGTTGCTCAACCAAGCCATCGTAACGACCACCGGCGCACACCGTACCTTGAGCACCTAAGCTCTCCGTAACCCACTCAAATACCGTACGATTATAATAATCCAAGCCACGGACTAGCTTTTCATTAACCTGGTATTCGACGCCTGCGGCGTCTAAACGTTCACATAAATTTGCAAAATGTTCTGCTGATTCGGTATCTAAATGTTCAGATAGCTTTGGTGCATTCACCAATACCGCTTGGATATCAGGGTTTTTCGAGTCTAAAACACGCAAAGGATTCGAATACATACGACGTTTTGCGTCTTCATCCAGTACGTCTACATGTTGCTCTAAAAAGGCCACGAGTGCATCGCGGTAGTTTGCTCGCGCTTCGTTCGATCCTAATGAATTAAGTTCAAGACGCACATGTTCACTGATGCCAAACGCTTTCCATAAACGTGCGGTCAATAAAATGACTTCCGCATCAATGTCTGCCGTAGCCACACCAAACGCTTCCAAACCAAATTGGTGAAATTGACGGTAGCGGCCTTTTTGCGGACGCTCATGGCGGAACATTGGCCCCATATACCATAAGCGTTGCTCTTGGTTGTACAGAAGACCATTTTCATTGCCTGCACGCACGCATACTGCGGTCCCTTCTGGACGAAGCGTTAAACTGTCGCCATTTCGATCAGCGAAAGTGTACATTTCTTTTTCTACGATATCAGTTACTTCACCGATAGAGCGTTTAAATAAGTCGGTTGACTCAACAATCGGAAAACGGATCTCTTGGTAGCCGTAAGACGCTACAGTATCGCGTAATGTCTGTTCTACTTTCTGCCAAATTTGTGTATCACCTGGCAGACAATCGTTCATGCCGCGGATTGCCTGAATTTGTTTTGCCACGAAAACCTAACCTTTTTAAAATGCGCTGTGTCGCCTTTTACGGTGACACAGAAAAGGGTTCAACCCTAAACCTAAAGAAATAGCCCGCTATTATAGCGAGCTAGGCTAAAACGTAAACGATCTTTTATTCAACGACCTTCACATCTATCTTTGACTTTAAATAATCACGAACTTGGGCTTCTAATTGATTGACAACGTCATCGTTATCAATTCGCGTTTTTTGGCGCTCACCATTGATATAAAGTCCTGATTTACGGTTCGCACCGGCTAAACCGATGTCGCTGATAAGTGCTTCACCAGGTCCATTTACAACACAACCAATCACAGAAACGGTGATCGGTTCGATGACATCTTCTAAACGTTCTTCTAGTTGATTCATGGTATTCACCACATCAAACTCTTGGCGCGAACAACTGGGACACGCAATAAAGTTAATGCCACGAGATCGAATACGCAGGGATTTTAAAATATCGTAACCCACTTTAACTTCTTGCACCGGATCTGCGGCTAGAGACACCCTGAGTGTATCGCCAATGCCTTCAGCTAGCAGCATTCCCAAACCCACGGCTGATTTTACTGAACCAGAGCGAAACCCTCCGGCTTCGGTGATCCCCAAATGCAGAGGTTGTTCTATTTCTTTGGCAAGTAAACGATAAGCGCCAACAGCAAGGAACACATCCGATGCTTTGACCGACACTTTGAATTGGTCAAAATCGTAGCGACGCAAAATATCCACATGACGCATAGCCGATTCCAACAACGCTTCAGGTGTTGGCTCACCATATTTTTCTTGTAAATCGCGCTCAAGCGAACCACCATTTACGCCAATACGAATTGGAATTCGATGTTCTTTCGCTGCGTCAATCACTGCACGAATACGATCTTCGCTTCCGATGTTACCCGGGTTGATACGCAAACAATCTGCACCATAAGCGGCCACTTTAAGCGCAATACGATAATCAAAGTGAATGTCAGCAACGACGGGAATATCCACTTGTTCTTTTATTGAACGAAATGCTTCTGCCGCATCCATCGTTGGCACAGAAACACGCACAATATCGGCACCTGCGGCTTGGATAGCTCGGATCTGTGCAACCGTTGCATCAATGTCCATCGTATTGGTGTTCGTCATGGATTGCACAGCGATCGGTGCACCATCACCGACAGGGACATTGCCAACATAAATTCGAGTAGACTTTCTGCGCTTAATTGGAGATTCTGAAAACATCACGATCACTCAGTTAACGGTAGTTTAAATTTGGCTAGACGATTGCGTTGTAAAAACGACAGGTCAACCGTTTCGCCGTCAAGCGTAACATCAACCGCGTGATGTTTCACTAACACAACAGAAAATGGCGCTTTGCCCGAGACCGTCATCACGTAACCTGCTTTTTTTACCCCAAATGCAATGCGCTCCGAGGTCGAATCGAAGATCTCAACCCAGCTTTCTTCACGAAATTGCATCACTATCGTACTAAATTCACTTTTAACTGGAGGCGTTTCTACCACGGTCGGTGCCGTTTCAATGATCGCTTCTGGTGATACAACGGGTGCGCTGGTGTCGACATCGGTAACCGTTTGCTCTTCATTACTGGTCGAGTTCGACGTGGTTTCAACGACACGCGTTTCACCCACCAGTTCATCACTCAATGGGTCAGCGCCAGTATCTAGCGATTCAGGCTCTTCTAATGTTTCAAGTTCATTAGAAAGATCCGATTCATCGAGTAATCTTACCGCTTCGCTCTGTTCATTGGTTACAGGCTCAGTAGCGGTTGTTTGCCACCACCAAAATAGCGATGAACCAATCACTAACGCTAAAATTAAATAGCTGACCCACATCAATCGATTGTCGTTGGCTTCTTTTTCTGTGCGTCGAGAAAAGCTCTTCATGCGACGCTTTTTCTCTGGCTCAGGATGACCGATATACAAGGCTAATGTGCTATCAACATCCACATTCACCAACCGACAAAAACCTTTAATATAACCACGTACAAACGTCTCTGGACCGAGCGAAAGATAGTCATCCTTTTCAATCGCGTCGATTTGAAGAGGCGTGAGTTTCAATTGCGCGGCAATAAACTCAACATTCAACTGCGCTGCTTGGCGGGCGCGTGAAAGTGTTTGGCCAAGCGTTACTTGTGGTTGGGGGGTTTCTTCACTCATAGTTTATAATTTGTCGGATCTACTACTAATAAAGAGTAACCTTCTTTTAAGGCTACATCGGGGGTTAATTTATTCCAGCGCATTAACTCATCAACCATTACAGCGTGGCGATTTGCTACGTCGAGCAAGGAATCGCCAGCTTGGATCTGTGCGCTAATGCGAGGGTTATTCAAATAGATTTTGCTGCCAATCGCTAAACGTTCTGATTCTTTAAGCGCATTCCACTCTAACAACTGGCTCATTTTAATGTTGTACTTTACCGAAATACTAAACAGATTTTCGCCAATTTGCAGTACGTGATATGGGACAGAGGGTGGCATCAGATCCGGGTTTAATAAACGAGTTTGTACCGATGACGGCGAGTTAGCAGCCGTATTTTCTGAAAAAGTCACTTCAGGTAAACTCGTTGGACGAGAAAACACCACTTCGGTTGGATCTGGCTCATAAAATTGTACAACACCCGTTGTATTTGAGCTATTCGAGGATGTATTTGTCGTCTTTGCGATGACGGGTGATTCACTTGCACGTGTTGAAGCGATTTGCGGACGCAAAGACGTTCCGCTTGCAGTAATCGTTTGAGGCTCTGAAGCCGCTGTAACATTGCTCTTTTCAGCGACTTTACGGGTCACCTTGATTGTCGGCTGTTGCACAATACGGTCATCGGTAGTGTTGGTCAGGGCCTGTATTTGGGCTTGACGAAACTGCTCACGAAGCTGCTCCACATCACTTTGCGCGAGCGTATTATCTCGAACCCAAGAAGCTTGAACGGAAGTTGGGTAAGTTTGAAGCAGCGTTTTACGCTGAAGTTCAGCTTGCTCGATGCGCCCCATACGGGTTTCAACCAAGTACTGCAAAAAGGCACTTTGAGCTGAAATAAAGCCTTTATTTTCATAAACCTTTAATACTTGCAAAGCTTGATGCAAATCACTTTTTGCATACAGTAATTGAGCTAGCAGTAACATGGCACTTTGACGCTGACCATTATGGTTCACGGCACTACGTAAATGTTGCTCTGCAGCATCGAAGTTATTCGCTTTGATAGAACACAGAGCAAGGTTTTCATAGCTTTGTGCTACTCGTAAATAACTGGGGATCGCTATCGCTTTTAGAAACTGCTCACTGGCCTGTGCATACTCACCTACTCGACATAAAAATGCCCCATAATTATTCAATGTATTAGGATCGTTTGGTGCAATATCAAGGGCTTTCAAATACGCTTTTTTAGCCAATGCATCTTCGCCAACTGTCTGATAATAATGAGCAAATGAGTAATGCACTTCTGGCAGTTCAGGCGCCATGTCTGCTGCCCGCTCAAGATTAAATTTAGCTTGAGTGGTGTTTCCAGAAGTAAGATATTGAAGCGCGAGCGCAATACGAGTCTTTGCAGCGTCAATGGTATCGACTTTGTTTTCAACAACCGGTTTTTCACTGCCCAAGTACGTGGTTTGGGTTACGCAGCCGCTCAACCCGAGCAACGTTAGGGGTAATACAAGTACTTTACGCATCACGTTTGGTATCTCAATCCGTTATTACTCTTTATGCTGTGGCACTATATTACCGAAAAGCCCTTGCGGATCACTCTTTTTTGAACAAATGGCGCACATTTATCAAAAATGACGCCATTAAACGCTATTTAGCCTGCATTGACTGAAATCGAAATGGCATTTTCATCCATTTGTTTCTTTTTCAACAAACGTTTCGTTCTGTCTTTCACGTCACCCACTAATTGACCACATGCCGCATCAATGTCATCGCCACGTGTACGACGCACGATGCAAGTAAGGCCGGCTTCTTGGAGCACTTTCGAAAAACGGTCAATACGGCTGTTACTAGAGCGCTGATAATCACTACCTGGGAACGGGTTAAACGGGATCAAGTTGATTTTCGATGGCGTTCCTTTCAACACCTGCACCAATTCGTGTGCATGATCCGTCGTATCGTTGATCCCCTGAAGCATGACATATTCAATCGTTACGTCTTTATTAGCTTTCGACCCATCAATATAACGTCGACATGCCGCTAAGAACTCTTCGATTGGGTATTTTTTATTGATCGGGACGATTTCATCACGTAATGGGTTATTTGGTGCGTGTAACGAAATGGCCAACGCAACATCAATGCGCTCTTTTAACAGATCCAGCGCAGGAACAACCCCTGACGTACTTAATGTAACTCGGCGCTTTGAAAGACCAAAGCCCCAATCATCCATCATAAGTTCCATCGCAGGGACCACGTTGTTTAAATTCAGTAATGGCTCACCCATTCCCATCATGACCACGTTGGTGATTGGGCGACGTGTGCTGTCGTTATACAAACCGATGTCGGTTGCGACGCGCCATACTTGGCCGATGATCTCAGAAACTTTTAAGTTACGGTTAAACCCTTGCTGTGCCGTCGAACAGAACGTACATTCAAGTGCGCATCCCACTTGAGATGAAACACATAACGTGGCGCGGTCTTTTTCAGGGATCCATACGGTTTCTACCTCTTGGCCCCCTTCAAGTGCTAACGCGTATTTAATCGTGCCATCGGAGGCGACTTGTTTTACCGCGATTTCTGGCGCTTTGATTTCACATTTTTCATGTAAAGTTGCACGCAATTTTTTATTGAGGTTGGTCATCTCATCAAAATTACTGACGCCGAAGTGATAAATCCACTTCATCATCTGGTCCGCTCGGAACGGTTTTTCACCAAACGAGGCGAATAATTCACGCATCCCTTCGCGATTTAGATCAAGTAGATTAATTTTCTTAGCAGCAGTGCTCATGGAACAACCTCAATGACGGTAAAACAAAAGTGTGCAGCGCACAATTGTACAAAAATCAACCAAACAAAACCAGTTAGTTAACTTGGAAAATAACTTATCAAACTTAGGTATTTTGCAAGTGAACCAACGGACGAAAAAAGGGCTTAAAAGCCCTTTTTTCAATGCTCAGACTCGAAATTAACGAGTACGTGGGCAGATCTCTTCGTCAGAGAAGAAGTAAGCGATTTCGCGCGCTGCAGATTCTGGAGCGTCTGAACCGTGTACTGCGTTCTCGTCGATGCTTACTGCGTAGTCAGCACGTAACGTACCAGCAAGTGCTTCAGCAGGGTTAGTTGCACCCATGATTTCGCGGTTTTTACGGATTGCGTCTTCGCCTTCAAGAACTTGAACCATAACTGGGCCAGAAGTCATGAAAGAAACTAGTGCGCCAAAGAAAGGACGCTCTTTGTGTTCTGCGTAGAAACCTTCCGCTTTCTCTTTTGAAAGGTGAACCATTTTTGATGCTACGATCTTAAGACCTGCAGACTCGAAACGGTTGTAGATAGCACCGATGTGGTTTTTAGCAACCGCATCAGGCTTAACGATAGAAAAAGTACGCTCTAAAGCCATCTTTTGCTCCAAAATTAGCTTGTGAATATTGACGGGCGCGAATTATACGCGGTTTGGCCAAAAAAACCTAGGTTCGTTTTCTTTTTTGTGCACATTTTTTGTTCAAGCAGCACATTCTAAGCAAATTGTTTTACCTAATTTCGCTTAGATCCCGAATATTGCTGTGTAATTTACACCACTCACTACAACCCAGCGAAGGATAAACCTTCGCCAACAAAAACAAAAATCCCCAACCCGTAGGCGAGGCTTTGCGCCTCGCGTTCAACAAATCCCAGCGAAGGATAAACCTTCGCCTGCAAAAACCAAAAATCCCCAACCCGCAGGCGAAGCTTTACGCCTCGTGTTCAACAAATCCCAGCGAAGCATAAACCTTCGTCTACAAAAACCAAAAATCCCCAACCCGTAGGCGAAGCTTTGCGCCTCGCGTTCAACAAATCCCAGCGAAGGATAAACCTTCGCCTTGTATCTCTAAGTAGTAAATGACTAGCTATCATTTATTACTCGAAAACTAGTGAGCCTGTACCTTCGCCAAGTAAAGATGACTGAGATGTAGATAAAGCCCTAGTTTTCAACTCTCAACAAACTGAATGGTATCCAAGCACGCTTATTGAAGTCGATGCTGTATGTGCAAGGGGAGTCGTAGAGATGATATTTGCAGGTTTTGATATTAGTAAAGAAAAAGTAGATCTATGTTGCTTATTGGACTCAAGCAATACGAAAGTAAAAACCAAGGTGTTTCGAAATAATCTTCAATCTTTTCAGGATATTGCTAACTGGTTGTTAAAGACGACCCAATCAGTTCCAGCGAATATCACCATCACGATGGAACCAACAGGGGTTTATCATGAGCCGCTGATCCATTTTCTATATAAACAAGGCTTTACTATTTTGCTTGTTAATCCGGGCAAGGCAAAAAAGTTTGCAGAGTCAATGAATCTAGTTCATAAAACCGATAAATCCGATGCCATTATGCTTGCCAGGTATGGAGAATCAAAACATGCGAATAGCATGTATTGGCAACCAGTAAACGCTCAAGTTAGGGAGCTGCAAGCCCTTATTCGCAGACTTGACGCACTAGAGTCGAATCGACAAAGAGAAGTGAACAGATTGGAAGCATCTGAATTTAGTGAAGGCTCTGAATATGTTACGCAGTCGATTAAAAATACAATCCATTTCTTTGACGACCAAATTAAGGCAACTAAATCATTTATAGATGCCTTAATAGCTCAGTATCCGGAGTTGAAGCGAAACCAAGCGCTATTAGAAAGCATTCCAGGAATCGGTCCTGTGCTATCGCGAGAGTTGACTAGCCTATTTGCCGCAAAGCAATTTAAAACAGCAAAACAGGTGGCTGCTTACTGTGGTTTAATCCCGAAGCTAAAAGAATCAGGGGCTATGAAAGGGCGAACTACGTTAAGCAAACTTGGGCCGTCTCGAATAAGATGTAAACTCTACATGGCTGCTATTGTTGCTGGTCAACATAATGCACTGATTAAGAAGCAAAAAGGAAACTTGAAGAAGAATGGCAAAACATCCATGCAGATTATTGGGGCAAATATGCGAAAGCTAATACAGATCTGTTTTGGTGTAGTCAAAAATCAAACTGAGTTTAAGCATCAAGAAAGCTAAAAATACTCTTGATGCTTAAAAATAGAGATGGTATCTACAAAAACCAAAAATCCCCAACCCGCAGGCGAAGCTTTACGCCTCGTGTTCAACAAATCCCAGCGAAGCATAAACCTTCGTCTACAAAAACCAAAAATCCCCAACCCGCAGGAGAAGCTTTGCGCCTCACGTTAAACAACCCCAGCGAAGGATTAATCTTCGCCAACAAAAACAAAAATCCCAACCCGCAGGCGAGTCTTTATGCCTCACGTTAAACAACCCCAGCGAAGGATTAATCTTCGCCAACAAAAACAAAAATCCCCAACCCGTAGGCGAGGCTTTATGCCTCGCGTTAAACAACCCCAGCGAAGGATAAACCTTCGCCAACAAAAACAAAAATCCCCAACCCGTAGGCGAGGCTTTATGCCTCGCTTTTATAACAACCTTGGCGAACGATAATCCTTCGCAAAAAGGTCGACCAATAACCACACTAAAAGCAATGTTATTTAGCAAAATATTCTGTATAATTCGCCGCCTCTAAAAATGCCTCGTAAATTTAGGCATATTTTTACCTTCTTAATTTTACCGAATCAGCTGATTTGCACTCAGTTCAATGTATGAGGTTGCTATGTTTAAACCAGAACTACTATCGCCGGCAGGAAGCTTAAAAAACATGCGTTACGCATTCGCGTACGGTGCCGATGCAGTGTATGCCGGACAACCGCGCTATAGCTTACGCGTGCGCAATAACGAATTTGACCTCGCAAACCTAGAGCTAGGCATAAACGAAGCTCACGCACAGAATAAAAAGCTCTATGTCGTTTCAAACATCGCACCTCATAACGCGAAAGTAAAAACCTACATGCGGGATATCGAGCCCGTCATCGACATGAAACCCGACGCGCTTATCATGTCCGATCCAGGCCTCATTATGCTGGTTCGCGAAAAATGGCCAGAAATGCCAATTCATCTTTCGGTGCAGGCTAATGCGGTAAACTTTGCCACCGTTAACTTTTGGGCTAAACAAGGTATTGAACGTGTTATTTTATCTCGTGAGTTATCACTTGAAGAGATCGCAGAGATCCGCGAACTGTGTCCAAACACCGAACTTGAAGTATTTGTTCATGGTGCGCTGTGTATGGCGTACTCTGGTCGTTGCTTACTTTCTGGTTACATTAATAAGCGCGATCCCAACCAAGGCACTTGCACCAATGCATGCCGTTGGAGCTACGACGTAAAACCGGCAACCGAAACAGCAACAGGCGATGTCGTGCATAAGTTTGACCCGAAACAGATCATTCCAACCTTAGGTGATGGTAAACCCACCGACGAGATATTCTTACTCGAAGAACAAGGCCGTCCTGGTGAATATATGCCTGCTTTCGAAGACGAACATGGTACCTACATCATGAATTCAAAGGACTTACGTGCCGTTCAATATGTGGATCAACTCACCAAAATGGGCGTACATAGTCTAAAAATAGAAGGCCGTACCAAGTCATTCTATTACGTTGCGCGCACCGCTCAGGTATATCGCCGTGCGATTGACGATGCGGTTGCAGGTCGCCCATTTGATCCAAGCTTACTGTCGACGCTAGAGAATCTTGCTCACCGTGGTTATACCGAAGGCTTTTTGAAGCGCCATGTTCACCAAGACTATCAAAACTACGAATACGGCCATTCTGTATCAGATAAACAACAGTTCGTCGGTGAAGTGCTTGGCCGCGCAGACAATGGTTTAGTTGAAATTGATGTGAAGAATAAATTCTGTACAGGGCATCGATTAGAACTAATGACACCACAAGGTAATATTCATTTCAATTTGGAACATATGGAAAATCGCAAAGGCGAGAAAATCGACGACGCGAAAGGCTCTGGCCACATTGTGAAAATTCCATTGCCCGAAGACATTGATCTGTCTCACGCTATTCTGATGCGCAACTTAAACGATAACGAGGACACCCGTAATCCGTTTAAGAAGGGTTAAACCATGGCACTGCTGATTAATTCTAAATGCATCAACTGTGATATGTGCGATCCTGAATGCCCTAATCAGGCTATTTACATGGGTGAAAAAATTTATCAAATTGACCCAGACAAATGCACTGAATGTGTAGGTCATTACGATAAACCAACGTGTGTGAGCGTATGCCCAATCGATTGCATCAAGCCAGATCCAAATCGGCGCGAGTCGATGGACGAATTGGCTGAAAAGTTCGTCCGTTTAACCGAAGAATGATCCCCTTTATCCCCTGAAACAACGCGAGGCTTTACGCCTCGCGTTCAATAAATCCCAGCGAAGGATAAACCTTCGCCAACAAAAACCCAAAATTCCCAACCCGTAGGCGAAGCTTTGCGCCTCGCGTTCAACAAATCCCAGCAAAGGATAAACCTTCGCCTACAAAAACAAGAATCTCCAACCCGTAGGCGAGGCTTTATGCCTCACGTTAAACAACCCCAGCGAAGGATTAATCTTCGCCAACAAAAACAAAAATCCCCCAACCCGTAGGCGAGGCTTTATGCCTCGCGTTAAACAACCCCAGCGAAGGATAAACCTTCGCCTACAAAAACCAAAAATCCCCAACCCGTA
>CAPN01000046.1 GCA_000333235.1 Pseudoalteromonas luteoviolacea B = ATCC 29581
TTCAGCGACCGAAGTCAGAGAATGGCCTTCCTTGGTTACTTGTTCTACGGCTTGGATTTTAAATTCTTCTGGGTAGCGTTTTCCGCTCATTACATCACCTCATAGTTTATGCAATTATAAAGCTATAAAGTGTCTAGTGCGCTAGGGTCTACCAGTTTTTCTCTGAGTTATGGAATCTTTTGTGAGAAACCAGTCACAATTTATCCTTAATATCAAAATCTGTGCACAAACTATCCTACAGGAGTTTTTTGACTCTTCAACTAACTTGTCATGACTCACCTAAGGGCATAGCCAAATATAGCTTGGCTATGCCCAACTGATTTTAACCTCTAACTAACTCAGCATAGACCTGCAACTCGCTAGCGATATCTTGCCAAGAGTCAATAGCAGACAGGTGCTCCGCTTTTAACAGTTTAAATTCAAAATGTTCTTCGTACGTCTTACTAATTGGTTTATTTAATTTCAAAGGTTCAGGGTAAAACTCAAACTGCCAATAGAAGTGTGTTTCTTGGCTATCTTTTCCAGAAATTGAAAGGTCAATTTGGTTCCGAGGTAATAACTTCACATGTTTGACTCGGTAAAGGTAACGCCCATATTGTTCAGTATCATTATCTGCATCTCGAACAGACAAAACACAATAACGAATTTCCCGAATAATATTGCGATGAACATTTTGCCTGTTCGTTGCAACTAGCTGCGTATGGTACCCAGCTAATTGTCCTGTCCTAGCTTGCATTAGGTACTGATTGGTTCTACCAAGTTCGTTAATAGGTGCCAACATTGTCAAGCCAAAATGTCGTATTGGATTAACACCATATGGAGCAATACGCGCGGTGTCTTCTATAAAATAGTAATCTACAGTGCTAGAACTAGCATAGTTGTTAATCTTTTTAGGGACACCTAAAGCATTTTCTAGGTATTGCTTCAACCAAACATTGTGCTGTTGTTCTGCCGCTCCACTTGGTAACAATGCAAACGCACCAATTCCAATTTCGTTGATGGCGTCAGAATATGGGTTATTTTGTACATTTTGATCAGTAAAAAAGCCAGGGTACAACGCAAACGCGCCTTTTACTGGGCGACTTTTTGATGGGGCTTCAAACTGGTGCTTGGTTTGATGAATGATTGCGTCCCGATAGCGGTGCATCTGGTTGATTGCATCGATAGGTACACCATCCATGTTTTTAAACTGCTGACTATCAATACGATATTTGGCATCAAATAGTATAAAAAAGGATTCATTATTCGCTAGCGTAGCGCGGATCACAATATCGGGTTTGTGAGTTCCTAACCATGTGCGGTTTGCATCCCCTTTGGGATTAAACTTTGGCTCATGCGCGATTTCCAATCGCATCCCATCGCAGTGACGAACCAACTCGAAAGCAGATGCCATTTCATCCTTCGGATTGTCGTTTATAAATTGTCGATGTTTAATCTCTCTAGCTGTTTGAGTTAGTTCAACAAAACCCAACGCTTTAACTAAGGAAAGTACTTCGGTAAAACACCACACCTCATAAACTTCAGCAACTGATTTTACCGCTAAGTTCGCATCGCCTCGGGATTGCTCAAGATAATATTTTAGCTGTTGCCAAATCTGATAAACCTTCGCATAACCATTTGCTTGCTGCAATACTTTAGAACTCGATGCTAAGCCCTCGAATTTCCCCACGTCTCGCCACATCGAATGTTTTAATGCGCACTCAACCGAGTGTTGCCAACTCTGTAAATGAAGTAAAAACGACTCAGAAAAGTTACTATCTTCACCAGCATAAAAACCTAAAATATGTGTCAGCTTACTTTTAGTCTGCTGCAAAATATACTTAACAAACCGATTTTCAGGCGTATCTAATGCCAACTTTTGTGATGTTACCGCAATTTTTATATTGGCACGTTTAGATGCAATCAGTTCGTTTGCCTTTTCTTGCTTTTTGACAGACAACGCACCTTTGAGTCGATCAAGACCAATTGAGCGTGAAGTAGACTGCAATCGGTTATGAGGCGATACTAAAATGTGTTTAATCGCACGGTTAAATTGCTCAACCAAATGTTCAAATTGTGCGAGCCAAAATAGCTCAAAATGCGCCCGTTTGTTATTTGATTTTGTATGCAGCTGCGTGGTTTTTCCCGAAACTGCATAACGCCAAAAAGGGTATATTTCATCAAGCTTTTGATTCATTAGCTGCAAATCATGCTCAATGATCATTTTGGTCGCAAACACAGTAAAACAAAGACTAGACGAAAATAACTGTTCACCTTTACTGTACTCGATTGTGAGTTCACAGCGGCCAACATCATTACCAAAATTCAGCATGGCTTGTAACGCATTACGCCTAGGGCTTTTTGAAAAACTTTGTTCAAGTAATCGATATTTATGGGTAATGTTCGTTGACTGCGGATTTACGCTGTCTTTGAATTCGATTTCTACCCAGTACGCCCTGTTCTCAAAGAAAAACACCTGTTCTAGTGCACCGCCATCTAAACAATTAAATGGCTTTTCATCTAAAAAAACAAAACAGCCATGGGGTGCATTTAACCCACGGTGTTCATAGGTATTGGCTAATTTATTACGCAGCGCTCCAAGCTTGTCGCTGGATATAAAAATATCAAAATCATCGTGCGAGTAGGTAATTGTCTCTCGTTCTGTGTAAGCCATCTCTTTTGCACTTCCTTATCGCGGATTAAAGATTAAGGCCAGAAAGAGCAAAAGCCATTGTTGAGTTGCTTATTCATCCATTCAAGCTTTGTTTTGCTACGACAAGGTATATTCAGCACAGTCTCTGTATCGCCTTCTTTGCATTGCAATAAGTCTGGGCGCAAGTTAACAACCTCTGGTGTTGGCCAGATCTGATTTAACTCCGTTTCTAACACATCCATCAACGCAACCAGCACATTGTTGTTATCTGCTTCAACATCTTTAAATTCTTCAAGTTTGGCGTGGCTTATTACCGGATAACTCAACCTTTTAGCCACTGTGCGCCCACCTTCAGCAAAGAACTCATCAATGTTGTTTGGAAAGAACTCACCAAAATCAAAGCTCAGCGCTCGGTCAATTACCTTGCGTGAAAAGCCGTGAGTGGTTTCATCCATATTCACTGTGCCCGCAACAAGCAGATTAAACGGAATACTTAAACCATATTGGCAAACCAATTGCCAAAGCTCGTCATAATTTTTATTTTCACGGTTCTTAAAGCCGAGTGCTTTGCGCAGCTTTTCTTTGTCAGCAACTTCTTCAATGGTTGCGGGTTTTAATAAAGCATCGCAGCTGTAGGTAAAGCTATCCTCTTGCCAATGCCACTCACGGGTTTCCAGTACCGACAAATAATCAGCAAAATACTGCTCAACAGGGGCGAGGTTCATTTCATCCAAACACAACCAGTAAGGCAGCACCTGTTCAAGTACAGCACGCTCACCTGATACCACTAAGCGTTTACCTAGGTCTTCTCTCTTTTGCACTTCAACGGTTAAGTTACTATCCTCAATGGCGCGCCAAGCTTTGGCGATAAACTTCAATACATCGGTAGTAATGTATTCAGCAGGGCCATTTAAGCGTGAAATATACCCCAGCAAATCGCTCGGCTCATGCCAGTCGGGGCGTACTGAGGTTAAACAATAGGTATCAGCAAACTGCTGTGATGTTTTTGCTTGCTCGCGCACAAAGCGGGTTTTACCTGTGCCAGAAATGCCTGCTAGAAGGAGGAAGGGTTTGGATAAAAGCTGCGCGTTTTTTACTGCTGGCATTGAATTCTGATTGGTCTCTAAATTTACATCCGCATATATTTCTAATAATTCTTTTAGGTCCGATGTAAGAGTATTGTCATCAGGCATATTATCTAAAGGATAAAATTTTGCACCAGCTGAAGCCCACTCATAAGACTGGCCTAATGTCGTATTAGATCGCAAATCAACTTTCTGACCCCAATCATCAAGTCGATTATCTAAGCCCCTTATGGTATTGCGCAATTCCTCCGCCTTCTGCTTTGCTAGGGCTGTTCCATATTGCTTTCTAAGCTCCGTAGTTCCAAAGCCCAACGAGAGATAAATACCACTGCCATCTGAACGGAACAAATAAACTGGATAAATACCGGACTGTGTTGACTCTGTTATTGCCGGATTGAGGATCGACAACCATGGGACGTCTGCCCAATTTCCAGCCCCTGCGCTCGCTTTTAATAAATAATCATTTGGAGAAGGTAGCGTGGTTTCTATTGCCTGAATCAAATCTCGTCTTAGTAAATTAGCTATTGGGTGACCTGTAAAGTTCTCATTTTTAGCTTGTACCCATCCACCAGCTATTTCTGCTAAAAGTTGTCTTATACTCATACGTATCCTTTATACCAAGACCAAGAATTTATGATATTCCAGTTCTATTTTTTTTGTATTTGCATAATCTGAAGATACCAACCTTACAATACCTAAACCATCCAATGTTTTGAGTGTTCTTGACACGTTACTGACCGCTCGGCCAGTAAGCGCCGCCAGCTCAGTCACTGATTGCGGCTGTTGCTCGGCGATTACTTTTAACAACTGCTGGTTTTCTTTCGACAGCACATTGGCTACCGATTTCAGCGAGTTGAACCAGATATCAACGGGGTAATCAGTGTCGGGGGTTTGACCTTTAATCCCTATTACACAGCGTGACTGTTTAACGTTTTCCATTAATTACTCAAATCGTTTATTTGCTAAGTTGCCTGAGAGTGGATGAAACAGCGTTTGGCAAATCAAAAGACTGTACGTTTATACATAACGGAGTATCTTATCAACTGCTGATAATCGTGCAAGAGAATTGTCTATTTAGTACAACAGTAATTTTATCTGAGTAGCACTTTAAGACAGTAACGTTTGAACCTTTTCGAAACTACTAAATATAGTAGCTAAAAGACGAAATTCGGTTTTAGTTGAAATATCACACTGTTTATTTTATCACATGCAACAAATTGAAGGTGTTGCTTTAACTATCATTTTGTAATAGCTGCGCAAGCTAAGCTAGTGCGCTCTGGTAATACTGGTAAAACACTCCGCTTGAAACTAATTTCTAATGTCTTATGGACTTCGGTTTATAAATACACATCAATGTCCATTTCTGTAGTAAACTACTCGTATTAGCATGACATCAAGGCTTCGAACTACGTGGTTAGTTTTATTTTTAATACCCCATTTAGTACCTCATAAGCTTGTCTTAAAAATTAAAGGTTTAAAATTCAAATGACTAGACAGACTATCCAGTGGTTTCCAGGCCATATGAACAAAGCACGGAATGAAATCAAAGAAATCATGCCGCAGATGGATGTCATTATTGAAGTGTTGGATGCGCGAATTCCTTATAGTAGTGAAAACCCGATGGTCGCGGAATTACGCGGTGAAAAACCGGTCATCAAAATATTGAACAAAGCTGACTTAGCCGATCCCGTTAAAACAGCACAGTGGCAAGAGTACTTAGAGCGTCAGGCCGGTGTAAAAACTCTGGCTTTTGGTCATGAGAAAGCTGCAGAAGTACAGCAAATAAATGAACTGTGTAAGCGAATGGTGCCGCATAAAGTAGGTGCTGATAAACAAATTAAAGCAATGATTATGGGGATCCCTAACGTTGGCAAATCAACCTTAATCAATACGTTGGCAGGTCGAATTGTAGCCAAAACAGGTAACGAGCCGGCAGTAACAAAAGCACAACAGAAAATTAAACTTGAAGACGGCATTATGTTGTATGACACGCCCGGAATGCTGTGGCCGAAAGTGGAAAATGGTAATTCGGGTTATCGTTTAGCAGCGACCGGCGCAGTGCGCGATACTGCTATGAATTATGAAGAAGTCGCCAGTTTCACCGCAGAATATTTGCTCTTAGAATACCCAGACTTGCTTAAAGCGCGTTATAAAATGGACGAATTACCTGAATGTGATTGGGAGTTTATCGAACGCGCAGGAAAACTCCGTGGTTGTTTGCGTAGTGGAGCGCAAGTTGACACCCACAAGTTTTCTGAAATCTTAATCAATGAATTACGTGATGCCGTAATCGGACGTATCACAATGGAAACGCCGGCTATGCGAGAAGTCGAAGAAGAGCAAGTACAACTTCAACGTGCGGAAGCCGAAGCAAAGAAAGCAGCAAAAGTGGAAGAGAAAAAAATGCGATTGGCGCGCGCAAGAAAAAATCGTCGATAAATTCTGTGGGTTAACTTTTTCATCATTAATAAAAAAAGCCCTTTCGGGCTTTTTTAGTTCATATCTACCGTCACCGATATGAGCAATGTAGCAAGTAAAATAGTGAAGAGGTTAAATGCCAGTGGCTACAAGGGGCGTTGTTACCACCGACATTTGACCGATGCGCTTATCGTTCGCCAACGTGTTTCAGGGTCGAGAAACAGATTCGTAGCAACAAGCAGATTTCTTCATCTCTCTTGTTGAGATTGATTATCAGTTAGATTTGAATCTCTGTCAACATCTATTTGCAAATAATTCTCATTTGAGTGTGGGCGCGACTTTTTCGTGGAAAAAGGAATGCATCAGACATAAAAAAAGCCCTTTCGGGCTTTTTTAGTTCATATCTACCGTCACCGATATGAGCAATGTAGCAAGTAAAATAGTGAAGAGGTTAAATGCCAGTGGTTTCAAGGGGCGCTGTAACCACCGACATTTGACCGATGCGCTTATCGTTCGCCAACGTGTTTCAGGGTCGAGAAACAGGATTGTTTAACAAGCAAAAAGTGCGTACTTATCTGCTTAGCAAGGTAAGCAGTTAAGAATTACTTGTTGAGATTGATTATCAATAACATTTGCGTGAGTGTCAATAGGTTTTTGAAAATAGTTCTCATTTGACTTGCCTGGTTGAAAATTCGATACCGATGAGTCTATAAATGGGTAAACACACATAAATGCTTACATTTTCACCATGGACTGACGTAAAAAAAACGGCAAGATGGAAGGATACGAAAAATGAAGGAGTTTATTATGCGCTGTCATGAAATTGATTACAAAATTATTGGCGAATCGATGCAGATGGTTGAAGTTGAGTTAGATCCAGGTGAAACCGTAATAGCTGAAGCCGGTGCCATGAATTACTTAGAAGATGGCATTCAATTTGAAGCGAAAATGGGTGATGGCTCTGAAGTCGATCAGGGCTTTATGGGCAAACTGTTTAGTGCCGGAAAGCGCATGATCAGTGGTGAGTCGCTATTCATGACGTATTTTACCAATCAGGGACTAGGGAAAAAGCACGTTGCGTTTGCTGCGCCATTCCCAGGTACGATTATTCCTATGGATATGTCGACATTAGGGCAGTCTGTCTATTTACAGAAAGACTCATTTTTATGTGCAGCCCTAGGCACTAAAGTGGATATTGCCTTTCAACGCAAGCTCGGTGCAGGTTTTTTTGGTGGTGAAGGGTTTATTTTAGAGCACTTACAAGGCGACGGTATGGCGTTTGCTCATGCCGGAGGTACCGTCATTAAAAAAGAGTTGCGTGGTGAAACACTTAAGGTAGATACCGGTTGTGTTGTTGGTTTTACTGGTGGCATTGAATTCGATATTGAACGTATAAAGGGATTAAAAAGTATGTTTTTTGGTGGAGAAGGACTGTTTTTGGCTACCTTACGTGGTCATGGTACGGTTTGGATCCAAAGTTTGCCTTTTTCAAGAATGGCAGACAGGGTGTTAGAACATGCGCCTAAAATAGGAGGCTCACGTCAAGGAGAAGGTTCTATTTTAGGGTCAATTGGCGATATAATCGATGGTGATTAACTCTTAATCAGATTTTTCAAAAGGATGTTAAAGCACGAGAGAGTGGAACTGCGGGGTTATTAGGCTGATTAAGACACTGAATCAAACCTGCGTCGTACCGATAAGTTTCACATTCTCATTGCTTTCTACTTAGCAAAATCAATAACGTGGAGTAAATGCCCGTAAAACTTACCCGGAGGGAGTGCCGTCGTGTTCCCACGGCGTTGTGAGGCTAATTTAAAAGGTCGCTGCATCCTTTGCATAAGCGTGCCGAGTATTGATAACACGGATGAGCTCTGAAACAGACAACTGCAAGGTGTTTGTGTATTAGAGGGTCTTAAGGTTACTTGACTATGTGGAAAGCGACCTTTTATATTTTCAATATACGCGCTACAAAAAAAATTTCTCAAATTGAACGCATTTTAATCGGTTTCAAGGATGATGTTCGTTTCAAGAGGTGATATACTCCCGCCGAATAATTTTTCTACTTAAACAGAGCACTTCAATGGCAGATTTATCAAAATACAGAAATATTGGTATTTTCGCGCACGTTGACGCTGGTAAAACCACGACAACAGAACGTATTCTTAAGCTTACTGGTAAAATCCATAAGCTAGGTGAAGTACACGACGGCGCGTCGACTATGGACTTCATGGATCAAGAAGCTGAGCGTGGTATCACGATCCAGTCAGCAGCGACTACCTGTTTCTGGAAAGATCACCGTTTTAACGTTATCGATACTCCCGGACACGTTGACTTTACAGTTGAAGTATACCGTTCACTTAAAGTTCTTGATGGTGGTGTTGGTGTATTCTGTGGTTCTGGCGGTGTTGAGCCTCAGTCAGAAACTAACTGGCGTTATGCGAACGACGCAGAAGTATCACGTTTGATCTTCGTAAACAAACTAGACCGTATGGGCGCGGATTTCTACCGTGTAGTCGGTCAAGTTAAGAAAGTACTTGGCGCAAATCCACTTGTTATGACTCTTCCAATTGGTATTGAAGACCAGTTTGTTGGTGTTGTAGACGTACTTACTAAACAAGCTTACGTTTGGGATGAGTCTGGTCAACCAGAAAACTACTCAATCCAAGACGTTCCAGCAGACATGGTTGACAAAGTTGAAGAATACCATGAGCTTCTAGTTGAGTCAGCGGTTGAGCAAGACGACGAGCTAATGATGGCTTACATGGATGGCGAAATGCCAACTGTTGAGCAATTGAAAGCATGTATCCGTAAAGGTACTCGTGATCTTGCATTCTTCCCAACGTTCTGTGGTTCTGCATTCAAAAACAAAGGTATGCAACTTCTACTTGACGCAGTTGTTGAATACTTACCTTCACCAACTGAAGTTGCACCACAAGACATCACTGATCCAGAAACTGGTGAGCCAACGGGTAAAGTTGCTACAGTATCTGTTGACGAGCCATTCCGTGCGCTTGCGTTCAAGATCATGGATGACCGTTTCGGTGCACTAACGTTCGTTCGTGTATACTCTGGTAAGCTGAAGAAAGGTGATACGATCCTTAACTCTGCTACAGGTAAAACAGAGCGTGTAGGTCGTATGGTTGAGATGCACGCGAACGATCGTAACGAGCTTGACTCTGCTCAAGCGGGTGACATCATCGCTATCGTTGGTATGAAGAACGTTCAAACAGGTCACACACTTTGTGATCCTAAGCACGAATGTACTCTTGAGCCAATGATCTTCCCAACGCCGGTAATCTCTATCGCGGTTACACCTAAAGATAAAGGTGCTGCAGAGAAGCTAGGTATCGCGCTAGGTAAGATGCTTGCAGAAGATCCATCGTTCCAAGTTGAATCAGATGAAGAAACGGGTGACACTATCCTTAAAGGGATGGGTGAACTTCACCTTGACATCAAAGTTGACATTCTTAAGCGTACATTCGGTATCGAATTGAACGTAGGTGCTCCACAGGTTGCTTACCGTGAAACAATTACGAAGCAAATCGAAGACAGTTACACGCACAAGAAGCAATCTGGTGGTTCTGGTCAGTTCGGTAAGATCGACTACCGCATCAAGCCAGGTGAGCCAGGTACTGGTTTCGCATTCAAATCAACAGTTGTTGGTGGTAACGTTCCTAAGGAATTCTGGCCAGCAGTTGAGAAAGGCTTCAAGTCAATGATGGATCAGGGTGTGCTTGCAGGCTTCCCAGTTCTAGACATCGAAGTTGAACTATATGACGGTTCATACCACGCAGTTGACTCATCAGCAATCGCGTTCGAAATCGCTGCTAAAGGTGCATTCCGTCAATCAATTCCAAAAGCAGGTGCACAACTTCTTGAGCCAATCATGAAAGTTGACGTGTTCACACCAGAAGACAACGTAGGTGACGTAATCGGTGACCTTAACCGTCGTCGTGGTATGATCAAAGACCAAGAGCCGGGCGCAATGGGCGTTCGTATCAAAGGTGAAGTACCACTTTCTGAGATGTTTGGTTACATCGGTCACTTACGTACTATCACGTCTGGCCGTGGTCAATTCTCAATGGAATTCTCACACTACATGCCATGTCCAAGCAACGTTGCTGACGCGGTAATTGCTGCTGAGAAAGAGAAAAAAGCGAAGAAGTAATTCTAACCGCTTAAGAAAAAGCCTCGACCTGTGTCGAGGCTTTTTTGTTTCTGCGCATGTGCTTACTAAGCAGCTTAAATCGCTGGGGTTAATTAATAAAGTTGGTATTCTTTATAAAAGCAGCATATGGTGTTAGAAGCGAGTAGAAATAAACCGAGAGATTATGATAACCCGACAAGTGATTTATGTGCTTATTTTTGCTTTGTTTGGGATGGCAACCACGGATCTAGTACGCTTTCTTTATTTTAATTGGCGTTATAATGAGATCCGTGTGAAATTAATCTTGCGCGTAACAGGTTATGCGATAATGGTAGTTTTACTCGCGGTGTTTGGTCCTGTTTTAATTTCAAATTAACGTCATTGGCCTAATGTGAATGATTCACAGCGGTTAGCAATGCATAGCGCTTGTACCGGGTACACGGTAGGGCAAGGCTCATCTGTGACGCGTTGCGATGGTTGGTTCCGTTGTAGTACCTTTTTAACGTGCGCATCCACTTCGCTCTCACTTAATGTTTTTGTTGAAAATACCTCAAAACCGGCAGGCGATGCACACCCATTGAGGGCAGGTAATTCGATAACTCTACATTGGTAGGTACCATCGCAAACTGTTGGTGCTTGGCTGAATGACACGTTACTTAAAGATGAAACAGATAATGTTTCACAGCCACTAAGCAAGAGTAAGCTAATTAAACTTAAATACCGTTTCATGCGAAGCTCCTACAATTCTGGGTTTGCTTGTTCTGTTGTTGTGCATTGTTGCATTGAACATTGCACAAGAGGCTCATTTACATGTTCACAGATGCTCATGCGTCCTTCAAGTGCATTTATCTGTGACTCCATTGCCGTGATTTTTGCGGTTAGTGACTCAACGTCATTTTGATCGACCGAATTCGTGGAAAATACCACATAGCTTGATGGGCCCCCGCAAGCGCGTTTTCCGACAGGAAGTGCCTTACATTGCGCACTTTCATTACATTGCTTGTTTTCGGTTAGTGCATTAAGTTGTTGATATAAATCGTCAACATCGGTGTTTTCATTAAGCGAAACATCGCGTTTTTGGGTAACGGGTGGTTGCGTCAGGTTGACTGCGGTATCGACGGCGCGAGAGTCTTGGCGTTGACTATCTTGCGTTTCAACTTTATTGGCTGGAGCAGAATTCTTATCAGTGCAGCCACTAAAAATGGCGAAGCTTAGAAGTACGACAAGCAGTTTTTTCATGACGCTACCTTTACATAAAGTGATAGCTCACAGCATGCCTTTCTAATTGAAAGATTACAAGTATTTCAATTGGGTATAATCGGTAGGCGCTGCGTAATTATGTCTACGCAGCACAGATGGTGGCAACGAGTACGATTGATAGTACCCCAATTGCAATGTCGTCATTAGTTGTAGCCTAAGACAAACACTTTTGGCTCTTCGCCTTTGCGTTTTTGCTCCTTGGTCGGGCTCAGTAAGCCATACACTTCAGCGCGATAGCTGTCGCTTTCGTTAAGTAGATGATCGTCGATTGGTTGAGTCAATTCTGGATCGCTCGATAATACCGATTTTGAATGTTTATGTGTCATGGTGTTCCCCCAGTTTTACCTATTGTTTTGCACGTTAGTAAACGCACCAGGTCGCTTTGTAAGCGAAAAATCGTTGTCAATAACTATACAGCATAGACTATGCCATAAGCTTGATCCGGCTATTCTTAACGGTTATAGCGATTTTTTTATTAAGTTTTGCTGAATATCGCCGAATAATCGTTCCAAGTTGGATCATTTTTGCACTATAACAGCGCATTAGTGAAAAAGTGGACCGACAAGATCTCAGCTTAAAGAAAGGCCAGTTTTAATCGTAAATAGGTTAAAAATGACTTGAATTGACCTCCCACACGTAAAAAGCAGATTTGCCGTTTTTGCATATTGCAAACAAATCTGCATTGCATTAACCAAGATGGTTTCGGGGTATTGGTACGCAAAGCGTTATAGCTTTGCCAAAAACGCCGTAAGCTCCTTGGTAAGTTGATCAAAATATGGGTTATAGGTAATGCGGGCTAAAGGAAAGAAATGTTCTATGTTATACGCCGTGCGTTCTCCAATATATACCTTGGTTGCGTTTTTACACTGAGTGTATTTGTGTAAATCATCCAAGTACGCCGAGCAATTTCGATATATTGGAGCTTGTCCATAATAGGGATGTGTCGGTGATTGTAAAATCCCTACGTGCGACATTCCTTTCATCTCAGGACAGGTACCTCTGCACATCGGTGTTAAGATTTTATAGTTTTTGGGTAAAGCACGACGTGCAACCTGTTCTGAACCATACCACATGAGCACATCTTGTTCGTTTGCCCAGCCTGTTAAATACCGCAAGGTAGCAGCGCTATCAATAGTCGAATCGATTTCGCTTAATGCGGAAAATTTGGGCAGCCTAGCAAGTGCTTTGTGGTTGAAAGTATCCGTTTTGAGCGCAGACATCGCCTCGTGAGCAAGTGCTGCTGCCGCAAAAGGAAAGCTTTCATACTTAAATAAATCGATGTCAGCATCTTTATCAATCCAGTCTATGCGTGGGATCATATCTATCCACTTTGCAAGATAACCATGCTTATTGTGGGGCTCCGTAGCGGGAGAGAATAGGACCAATCCTTGAATTTTATCGGGTGACTTTGCAACTTCATTAAGTGCTAATGCAGCACCAGTAGAATAACCGACCACCAATACATGATTAAATTCGCGCTTAGCTTGTAGTAGTGATGCCTGAATGGTTTGTTGCCAGATAGGTAACGTAACACGTTGGAGGTCATCTGCTGCCGTGGCGTGGCCAGGCAATAAAATGGTTCTTACGGCATAACCTGCATCAAAGAATAAGGTGGCAATTGAGTGATAGCTAAATGGAGAGTCGGTCAATCCATGGTAAAGTAGCGCCACTTTTTTTGTACTTTGAGTGAGCTCAAAGGGTGATTGGATGTGAGCAAGCGTAGGCTTCATTGGTAAACGATCCTTTGCTTGTAGCCATTGGGTAACCTCAGTGTTGATTGGGCAAGGAAGCTGACTTCGAGGGTTGCGATCCGAGATAATGTTAGTTGTTGCAGCAATATACTCGGCAAAAGGTTTATCAGCGTCAAAGTGATGCCACACAGGTCCTACTGGTTGGGCGGATCGGTATGGGGCATTTTTGATTTGTTGCGCAATATTGATTTTTGAATTGTAGTGACTTAAGCACGTTTTCGCATGACTCGTGTGGTGAAACATCACTAAACATAAAACGAATAGATTGATGATCCTGAGCATTATGTTTGTTTTCCTATGGTCATCAAAACCTGTCCGAGTTTTTCTCTATCAATAGGTTTTGCTAAATGGTGGTTAAACCCGATAGCTTGCGCTTGTGCTTTGTGTTCGGGCATAACATCTGCTGTTAGCGCAATAATAGGTAAGTGCTCTTTTGAAAAGCGCTCTCGGATAAGGGCTGTGGCTTGGTAGCCATCCATCACTGGCATTTGACAGTCCATTAATACCACATCGAACTGTTCTAATTGAACAAGGTTCACGGCAAGCTGACCGTTTTCGACAATCGTTGGTTCAATATTAAACGAATTCAACATCGCTTTGATCACCATTTGGTTCACTGGGTTATCTTCAGCCACTAAAATTTGTAATTGACCAAGCACGGTATTGTCGATGTCGATGTGTTCCTCAATCGGTCGAGTTCCGATTGGTAATGTTAAGGAAAGGCTAAATGTAGTACCAACACCTAGCTTACTCTCTAACTCTAACTCGCCACCCATCAAGCGCGCGAGGTCTCGTGCAATCGATAAACCAAGTCCTGTCCCTCCAAATTGGCGTGAAGTCGAGCTGTCGGCTTGGCTAAACGGTGCGAACACTAATTCTTGTTTCGAATTATCTATACCGATCCCCGAATCAATTACGGCAAGCGAGAGCATGATGTACTCATCTTCTACCGTGTGGTTGATTTTAACGATGACTTTTCCTCGAGCGGTAAACTTAATAGCATTGCTGCAAAGGTTAATCAGTACTTGTTCTAATCGTAAAACATCCCCTTTAACCCACAAGTTTTCAGGAATGTCATGATCAATTCGCCATGTTAAATCTTTTTCTTTTGCCGACGTTGCAAACATACTGTCGAGTCGGCTTAGTAGATCATGTAAGTTAAAATCCTGCGTTTCTAAAACTAGCTTATTCGATTCAATTTTTGAAATATCAAGAATGTCATTGACCAGACTCAATAAGGTTTTCGCAGCATGACCAATACGATTGATGTAGTTATGCAGATCTTCGCTAGACTTGGTGATTTTTGCCAATGAAGCAAACCCTATCACCGCATTTAGCGGAGTGCGTATTTCATGGCTCATATTAGCAAGAAATCGACTTTTCGCTTGGTTTGCCAGATCGGATTCTTTTTTTGCTTGAGCAAGCGATTGCGTTTTTACTTCAACAATGTGATTCAGCGCTTCACTTTGGCGCACAAACAGTAAAACCACCAGTGTGAGTAAGGCGCAAATCGACACTTGTAAGACCATCAACATTAATGTTTGTTGATGGTTTAATTTGGTAATAAATTCATCGCGTAGACTGAGTGCCAAACGCCAAGTTTGGCCAGCAAAGAAAATGGTACGCTCTTTGGTATAGTGACGATTTTCTCGAGGCTCGTTCCCCCGGTTACGGTAAAAAGGTTGGGTTTTACCTGCTTCATATAAAGAGACATTAAGTAATTGAGCGTTACTTTGGGAAATCGCTTCATCAATGATGATATTGGTGTCGACCACTATCGTAGTGAAGCCTCCGACAATTTGTTGCCCTTCTTTGAACAAATAAACGGGTGTAAACAACAGATAAGCAGGTTGACCATCGGTAATCAGGGGAACAATACTCGACGCCTGAGGCGTGTTGTTCTCCATTGCTGCTTCAAGTGCGGCTTTTCGATCGGGTTGGGCAAACATATTAAACCCAAGTGCACCACGATTCTCCGCTTCGGGTAATAAGTAGCTTACGACGACTCTCGGATCTTTGTGATTGAGCGGTTCACCTTTTATTTTTACATTTGCATCATAAAGCGTTGCGAGTTTTTCGTTTAACCAAGCATCTTGCTCTGGTTCAATCATATAGCTCCATGAGAGCGCATGGATAAAAGGGTGTTGTCGCCGAAGCGATGCCGCGGCAACTTTAAATTCAGCCAAACTAAGGTCTGGGTCTTTGTGCACGACGGCACTGAGATCGTATGCGGCTACCAGCGTTTGCCCCAAGTGACGCTGTAAAATGTTTTCGACAACTTGCGCTTCACGATCGGCGACAAGTTCAGCATTGTGGCGGTTATTTTTGGTATACAAAAAGGTGGTGACAGCGACAGATAAAATCAGCGCCACACTACTTAACAAGGCGGACCAAGAACGAGGTTTTTGCTGATATCCCTGCAAAAATGGTTGCATTATAACCATTAAAATAGGCGTGATTAAAATTACCCCTAAGCTATCCCCAAGCCACCAATAAATCACGTTGGTCCAATGATTCGCCGGGCTATAATCGTTATTGAATAAACTTAATGCAGAGACACCAATGTTAGCTGAAATGAGGTTTATCCCAATACCAACAAGGCCAATCACATAAAAAGCATGGCTTCGCGAGCTTGGAAAGAGCGGGTTGCCTAACCATTTGCGCAGTAACCAATAGCCAACCATTGCTTGTAACGAAGCACCACTGGCGATCATGCTGACCTCAGCGAGTTTTACACCACTTAACTCTCCAAATAACCCTACGTCAGAAACACTTAAATTAAACAGGCTAGACGCAATAAATACACCTGGTAAAAAGCGAAAACCAAATACATAGGCACCAACCAATGCAACGCCTGCAGGTAGCCAAATTGGCAGCACTTGAGCTTGTACCGTAAATGCCAGTAAAGCATGACCGCTAAAATAGTAAATGCAGCAGAACAGCAAATAGAGCGCTGCTTTTTGCCAAGGTGATTGTAGGGTTAACACTAGAGGTAATTCGTTTCCTTGTTGGCAAGGGTTGCCTAAGTATAGCCTTAAATTGGTAGTGTGCGTCTAGTAAATGTTTGTTTTAACACTATTGTTGATTCAACGGAGGTAACATGTTGATGTGTCGCGAGGCGATGTTTTAAAAAAAACTCATAATGTTCAAGATCGTGAGCCACCACCTCGAGCAAATAATCATAACTACCAGAAATGACTGAGCAACTTAAAACATGATCTAAAGAAGCAACATGCTGTTCAAAGGAGTCTGCCGCCGTCGCCGAATTTTCATTGAGTCGTACAAACGCATAAACTAATACGGCTAAACCAAGTGCTTTGCGATTGAGCGCGGCATGGTAGCCTTGGATCACGCCTTCTTGCTCGAGTTTTTTTACCCGCCTTAAACAGGGTGTGTCTGAGAGATTGGTCATGTGCGCGAGCGCACTGTTGGATAATCGAGCATTACGTTGCAATGCGTGGATCAGCACCTTATCTTTTTTATCAAGACTCATTTGAGTAAATATCACTAATCTTCTGCTATAAATTTAATATTATCTCTAATTTAATGGTTTTTGATAATGAATTTTAGTGATTTTTACATCGTGTGATTTGCTAAGCTTATTCAGTCCTATTTACAGAGATTGTTTATGCATAGCCTATCTACTCACTTCGACGCGTGGATCCGAACCGAATTTGTTGAGATCAATAATGAGTTGGAAGCCATTTATTGGCAACAACAAGATAAAGCCAACGTGATGGGGGTTGGTGATAATTTAAAACAGGAACTTACCGGCCAAGGTAATGCGCACATCAAGCAGCTTCTTGTGGAGGGTAACACCGATGAAGGGTTCGAAAATGCCTTTGATTTGCTTGGAAACGTGGGGTTATTTATGGCTGCGTGCAGACGTCATGAGATCACTGAGCCAAGCCGTGAAACCGTTTCGCCGTTGCAAGAGGCATCGGCACTGGCTATGCATATTGGAGCATCCATTGGCGTTACACCGCGTTTTGCAACGGCGCACTTAACGACGCATAATCGAGCGGTCAACGGGGTGTATAAGCGTTTTACTGACTTACACGCAGAAAAACTGTTTATTGATTACAACACTCGAGGCATTTTGGCGTATAAACGAGCTGCAGAATCATTATTTAAAATTCATGCATTAGGGATCTCACATCCAATTACGCTGACGTTACTTGAAGAGGCAAAGCGTGCATTGCTCGATGTGATCGCGTCGAATCAAGTGCTTTATCGTGAATTGGATACGGACGCGTTTTTCTATCAAGTGCGCCCTTATTACAAACCTTACCGCGTTGGAAAAGAGATTTATCGTGGCGCAAATGCAGGGGATTTTGCAGGGATCAATGTCATTGATATGATGCTCGGTCTTTGCCAAGCTAATGACGTGAATTATGCTCAAATGCTCGTCGATAAATTTTTATACATGATGCCAGAAGATCAAGCAACGCTTCGCGAATGCATGCGTTTACCTAATTTAATGGACGCACTTTTGGAGGCGGCAAAACACCATCGAAATGCGAGCTGGTTTGAAGAAACCACGAGTATGTTTATTCAAGTGTGTAAGCTCCATGGCGATACCGCCATTCAGCATCATAATCAATTAGTGACAAAATACATCGCTCACCCTTCGCAAAAAATGGCAGAGCAACATTTAGATAAAGTCACGGCAAGTGGTCCGCCATTGCCCGTGTTACTAAGACAGTTAGAAGTATTGCGAGATAAGCGAGCCGCCGCAAAACGTGACGATATATTCACTCGGCATTGTGATCTGCAATTTTTGCGTCAATGTTTATCGGGAAACAAATAGCATGGCTGATTTTAACTCGGATTTTCACCTTCCCTCGCAGGGGCATTATTTGTTAAGCCATTCGGTTGGGCGACCGTTAAAAAGCTTAGCTGACCATCTACAAACTCACTTTTATCAACCTTGGCAGCAAGGAAATAAAGAACCATGGGAAATGTGGCTTGCGGGTATTGAGCAATTTACTGTGCAATTAGCCACGTTATTTAATAGTGAAGCTCGTCTATTTTGTCCTCAAGCAAATCTGTCGAGTGGTTTAACAAAGTTTTTGCAAAGCCTACCTCAACAGAACAAGCCCTTACGCTTACTCATGAGTGAAGTTGATTTTCCGAGTATGGGATTTGCGGCACGCCATGCACGGGAAGACATTGAGCTAGAATTTATCCCTGCCAAAATGGATTTAAGTGACATCGAATCATGGCAAGCTCATCTGCAAACAGACATAGATTATGTGTTTGTAAGTCATGTCTATTCTAACACTGGGGAGCAAGCTCCACTTCATGCTATCAGTACTATTGCTAGGCAAAAAGGCATAAAAGTCATTGCTGATGTTGCCCAGTCTGCTGGGATCATCGAGCTCGATCTACAAAAAACGCCTGTCGATGTCTTGCTCGGTTCGAGCGTAAAGTGGTTGTGCGGTGGCCCTGGCGCGGCCTACTTATGGGTTAATGAGCCGTTACTTTCCATCTGTAAGCCTAAGGATGTAGGGTGGTTTTCTCATGCTAATCCATTTGAATTTAATATCCACCACTTTGCCTATCATACCTCAGCACTGCGATTTTGGGGCGGAACGCCAAGTGTTCATGCCTACGTATGCGCGGCACACAGCATCGGGTATTTTAATCAAGTAGGGGTAAAACAGGTGCGTGCGCACAACTGGCAATTGCTAAGTAAATTGCACCGCGCATTGGCACAGTACATTGTGTCACCACTAGAGCAAGAACAAGCATCGGGTACTGCAATTTTATCGTTTGGCGATGCGGATGAACGTGTTTATCAGGCCTTGCAAGCGCACTCGATTGCGCTAGATAAACGGGCTAAAGGCTTTCGAGTGTCGCCTCATCTATACAATTGCGAAGAAGATATTGATAGGCTGATTTCGGTCATCAAGCAGGCACTTTAAACGTCATTTTGCAGGTTCGTTTATGTCTGTGTTGAAATAACCGAGCCCTCAAAACCGAGGTTTATACTAGTTTTAGTGCCTCGAGCTGCTGAATTAACCGCTGTAAGTCGACTTGAGTGTTATAGAGTGCACCTTCCGAATGACTTAGTTGTGTTACGCCTTTTTCGACGAGATGAGTGAAAAACTCTTCTTGGGGCTCAGTCAGTTCTAAAGAATGATAGCTTGCTGATATTTCTTGTAGCATGTCAGATAATACCGAGTTCACGATTTTGTTGTGCTCTGTCATTGCGTCGTTAATATCATGCACTGTTTGCTTCAGATCGCTAATCGCCAGTGTCATACCGCCTTTTAGGGCGAGGTCTTCTAGTTTGGCGTCGACCCCTTCGATAAGCGCTGCGGCGTAGTCACGAACTTCGCCTTTTATTTGGTCATCAGAGGGCATGTTTTTAATTAAAAAAGAAACTTTTTTGCCATTGACCATCATTCGCGGGCCAAATTCGATAAGGCGTCCTTTATTGACGATGGTTTCAAACACATTGGCTTCAATGGGGCTCACCGGTCCGCCAGTAAAATCAAAGAGTGTCCAGGTAGGGTAACGCAATCCAATGCTGGCTCTCAGTCCAAAAAAGCGCATCGCGTCAAAAAAGGCCGTGACAACTTGTTGTTGATTATCACACGCATTCAGTTGTTTAAAAAAGTTCATCACGTAACTGTACTGCGACGCTTGTTTCATTGTGACATCAACAAGTTGAAAGGCTTCTTGATTGGCAATATGAAGTGCTTTTCGTTCTTCTAAGAGGCGAAGATCTTTTGCTACTCGAGAAATTAGTTCTTTGATTTCGAAAGGCTTTGCGATGAAATCGTCGGCACCGGAAGCAAACGCTTTTAATTTGGTATCGAGCGCACTGTCGCCAGAAATCACGAACAGTGAATATTTATGATTTCCGGCGTTCTCGGCTATTTGCTCTGCCAGCGTAAAACCTGACATATCGGGTAAGCCCAAATCCAACATCACCATATCAGGTTTAATTGCATCAAACTGATCGAGAGCGCTGTGTCCGTCGTGTGCAAAATAACATTGGTATTGGTCGATTAAAGTTTCAGCGATCACGCCACAATAATCGAGATCGTCATCAATAATCAGTATTTTAGGTTTAGTTTTACTCATAGTGGTTACTTCTTCACTTTATGGTCCATCATGGCGCACGCAATAATCGTTTTAATTTCTCTGAATTTAAAAGGTTTTGTTAGTACGCGCTGAAAGTCCGAAAATTCAGGGAGTTCAAGTTCTCCCGAAACTAAATATTTTGGGGCAACACCGCCGATTTTACGCGCGACTTGCTCTCCCGTCATCTGTTTGAGACGATAGTCAATCAAGATTAGATCAGGATGCTCTCTGTGACAAAAAGCAATGCCTGAAAGTTCATCATTAAATGCAAAATACTCAATAGGCATACCATCAAGAAACTCCCCAAGCAACTTGGTTAATTCAACTTCATCGTCGATATACACGACTTTAAATGTCATCAGTCACCTTCCCCTAGCCGAGTAAATAAAACCGAAAAGCAGGTATTGGAATGGGATGAGTCGAGCCATAGCACTGCGTTATGACGAACGCAGATCTCTTTACAAATCGAGAGTCCAAGACCGGTTCCTTGCCCTTTAGGCTTCGTCGTATAAAAAGGTTCGAACAGCTTTTGTCTGAGTGTTTCAGGGATGCCATGCCCGGAATCGATAATATTAACTTGAACCTGCTCATCCAAGTCTAAAAGCTCGATGCGGATCCATGGATTACTTGTGGCTTTGATGGCATCGACAGCATTATTAATTAAATTAATAAACACTTGCTCTAATTCAATTTCATTGCACCGGATCTGTGCATCGGACTCGCCTTCTATGGTTAACTCAATTAAATGGCGTCGTAAGTTCGGTTTAGTTAGTGATAAAGCCTCATGCAAAAGCGTGTCGATTCTAGGGGAGCTGTCCATGTCATCAAAGCTGGAACGGGCAAAACGACGTAAACTTTTGGTAATATGCTCAATGCGTTGGGTCGATTTGATAATTGTCAGCGCTTTAGCTTGCACAGATTCAGGGTTTTGTTGAATACGCGGTAATTCAAGTAACTGTGCACTACCAGAGATAATCCCAAGTGGGTTGTTAATCTCATGGGCGATGCTTGCAGCCAATTCACCTAACGACGCCAGTTTAGAGTTTTGAATGGAACGTTGTTTTTCAATTGCAAGCGCCTGCTCTGCAAGCTTTTGCTCGTGAATATCTTGAATAGTGCCAGAGATTGAATAGATTTTTCCATTACTGTAATTGGCTTTACCATTGGTAAATACCCATCGCTCATTTCCTTTCGCGGTTTTAGCTAATAATTCAAGCGCATAGGGTTTACCGTGGTACATAGCATCGTGAACTGCTTTTTCAATAATGGGTTGATGTGCTTCAACATACAGGTTTATGCCTTCTGGCAATGTAGGACTATGACCTGTCCGTTTATCAACTTCTAATATTTTAAAGGTTTCATCTGTCCAAATCAGCTCGCCTGTGGCGGTTTTTAACTCCCAACCACCAACTTTAGCAATGGCACTGGTTTCGTTGAGGATATTGAGCGTTTTGGTTAATTCAACTTGATTAACAATGCTGTCGGTGATGTCTTGACGAACGGAAAGATAATGAGTGATTTCATCATTGTGATCTTTCATTGGAATGATGATACTGCGGACATAGTACAAGCCACCATCTTTGCGCCGATTAGTGATTGTGCCTTCCCACGTTTGTCCGCGAGAGATTTTTTGCCACATGGTTTTGAAGAATTCTCGCGGGTGAATACCAGAATTGACCATTTGATGCGTCTTACCGATAAGCTCGTGGGCAGCAAAGCCACTGATTTTGCAAAAGCGTTCATTCACATCCGTAATGATGCCGCGTTTATCGGTCTGCGACACAATCGTTTCATTCAATAAAGCGTGTTGTAATTGATATAACTGGCTTTTTGCGTTGAGTTCGTTCGTCATATCGCGGGCTGTTGCGAAGAACTTTTGGCTGCTAACGTCAAAGGTAACGCGCCATGAAAGTGCCAGGTACGCACCGGATTGGCACTTTATTCGATTGTTTATATGAAGTAGATCGACTTCTTGTTTTAATAAAGACACGAGTGCTTTGGATGTCGCGTCTAGATCGTCATGATGAACAAAATTAAGGAGCGGCGTTTCGTATAAGATGGCACGAGGATAGCCAAGCGCGAATTCGCAGGCTTTATTTACGCTACTAGCAATACCATCACTTGAGGCGATGCAAAAAATATCTGAAGACAGTTCGTAAAAGGTCAATAGTTCATTGGTGTTTAGTGTGTTTTTCACTCTACACCTTCAAAGAAAACCAAAGCATTCATAAATGCGAAACACCTACTAACTATTGACGGGCAATTAACCTAAGAAGCTTAGCTAATTTATTCATTTTATTCAAAGTGTGGAATGGGGACACTTGAAGGTACAACTGAAAACGAGCAACGACAACACTGTTGGGATCCGCTCTAACTTTCCTTCAGACATAAAAAAACCGCTTTAGCAGCGGCTTTCTTATAAGGAATGGCGGTGAGAGAGGGATTTGCTTTTGGGCGTCCTGCCCAAACCCGCTTCGCGGCGCATGGGGCACAAACGGTTCCCGACCGTTTGTCGAACCTGTCGAGGATTCTCATCCTCTCTCGTTTGAGTTTCTATCAGGCATAAAAAAACCGCTTTAGCAGCGGCTTTCTTATAAGGAATGGCGGTGAGAGAGGGATTCGAACCCTCGATAGGGCTACAAACCCTATACTCCCTTAGCAGGGGAGCGCCTTCAGCCTCTCGGCCATCTCACCGGCGCAATACTTTAAAAGTGGCGGAGAGATAGGGATTTGAACCCTAGATACGCTATTAACGTATGCCGGTTTTCAAGACCGGTGCTTTCAACCACTCAGCCATCTCTCCATGGGCGAGAATAATACTGAGCGAAAAACCGTGTGTAAACAGTTTATTGAACTGTTTGCTTAAAAATTAAACTAAATATAGATAAAAGTGTAAAAGGTTAGGAATGTAAGTGAAAAAAGCAGGGAAAAAGGAATTGCAAGGGTGTTAATCTGGTGATTAACACCCAATTGCAAGATTACTTAACTTGGATAGCGTACCCAAGCGCCAACAAGTGGCCAAGGCGATTAAACAGTGATAACCAGTTAGTGGTTGTTTTTACTGTTTTAGTTGTAACAAGGTGAGCGTGCGTGTCACAGCATGCACCAGCGCCATTAAGCATTGTATTCTCCTGCAATGTATGTTTGATTGACGGTGTTTATTTTGCAGGCAAAAAGCGTAAAAATAAAACGATAAAAATTGGCCCAATCGCATAAGTTAATTTGATTCGAAATTATTGCTTTTGCTTCGATGGTTCACTTTGAATTCATTTGGTTATTGGTTTTTCGCCCCTTATTTACGGTGGTGTTAAGGCTCTTTTGCTTTTGTATTCACACATTTTGATTAGTTATTCATATTAGTTTATTTTTTAAAGAGAGTCTGATGTTAGTGGTTTATAAGCCGAGCAACTCTAACCAAGTTAAGGCGCATTTAGCCTGGTTAAAACAACAAGAAAAAGTAGGATGTAACGTTGAGTGGTTTGAAACTAGCGGTCACTTTGATGCAGATCGAGAGGCTATTTACCACTGTGCGAAACAACATCAACGCGTTGTGGCGGTAGGTGGGGATGGTACCTTGCATTTAGTGATCAATGCGCTAGCGAAAACAAGGCATGAAATTGCACTACTGCCAAGCGGCACGGGTAATGATTTTGCGAGGCAATTTGACTATTCAACCGAGCAATGGCGAAAAACCGTGTTTTCAAACTCGATACGTGAAATTGATTTAGGCTGCATCAATGAAGCACGCTATTTTCATAATGTGGCAGGAGTTGGGTTTAATGCGGCTGTAGTGAGTCAGTTAAACGGCCATAAAACTCGGCATGCGCTGAGCTATGTTGTGACTGGGCTTAAACAATTATTATGCTTTAAAGGGATTACGGTGGCCTTACAACGCTTATCTGCTCGTAGAGCAATGATGGTGTTAGTTGCCAATGGACAGCATTTTGCTGCTGGGCTTACGCCTGCACCACACAATGATCTGCAAGATGGTAAGTTTACGGTTGTCGGATTTTACGGCGTTGCATGGTGGCAGCGGATCGCGGCGTTTGCAGCTATGTTAGTGAAACGGCATCAATCGCTATCTTTTGTTGAAAGCTGGCAAGATTCCAACGTTGAAATCCATACTCCCGATCTTTTAATAGAGGCAGATGGTGAAATTGTAGCAATAACCCCTGCTCGGTTTTCCTGTGAAGCAAACGCGTTACGCTTATGTGTACCCAATCTATTAGAGGATGTGTGACTTCAGCGAGCATTTACAGGTGTTTAGGCAGGGCATTGATTGGGTATATACTCAGATCATAAAAATGGCGCCAACGAGTGGCGCCATTGGCAAGCATTATCTTGCCACTGGGGAAAGCGGATTTAAGTAGGCTTTGATACGTTCAATTGGCGTAAGAACTAGCGCATTACCAAGTAACACTAAAGTAAATCCGATAAAGGTGTGTTCATGCCATTCAAATCCCTCAAACCAAGTACTTAAAACCACAGCAACAAGTGGGAAAAGTACAATCACGTAACTTGCCTTTTCTGGGCCAATAGAACGTAATAATGAAAAGTAGCAGGCAAACGCAATGACGGTGCCAAACACCGCAAGGTAGCCAAGCGAGAGCCAATAGGATTGCGCAGCATGAACAATAAACGAGTGACCACTGAACAGGACATAGAGGCCAAGTAATATTGCACTGTAAAGCATACCCCACGCGTTTCCTTGAATAACACTGATTTGGTTTGCAGAATTGCGAACACTGACCATATTGCCAAACGACGCGCACAATGTGCCTGCTAACGCGAGCAATAAACCAACAACCGCACCATTCGCTAAATTGAAGGTGCGTAGATCTTGCCAAAACAGGCTGATGATCCCAAGCACCCCAAGTCCTGCACCAAAGTAAATCCGCTTGGCAATGGGTTTTTTGAACCAAATCTTGGTGTTGATAATGTTAAAGACTAAGAGTAGCGAAAACGCGATAGAGGCCATCGCCGAAGTTAAATACCCTTGTGCCCAATATAAAAATAAATAATTGAGTCCAAAGTTACCGACAGCTAATAACATAAAGAACCCATGATCTTTTAACGGGAATTGCATTGGTTTTCGTTTTAGCCAAACAAATGCCCACATGCATACCGCGGCAATGGCAAAGCGATAGAATAGACTGACAACTTCATTGACTTCACCAAGCTGAAATTCGATCGCTAACCACGTCGATCCCCAAATCAATACGGTACTCAAGTACAGGATTAGACTCTTCATTATACATTGCCTTTGGAGTGTGTAAGCATAAACTTACAGTTTGCTTCTGGTTGGAATATAAGCTAGTTTAGAGAAATAAACTGTATATACCATATACAGAACTTATTTATTTCGACCTATACAGATTAAGAGGCAATATGAGCACCGTAATTGGGCGACAGGCGGACGGTTTTTTATATCAACAAGTGATCCAGCTGATCCAAACAATGACAGAGCAAGGGTCATTGCAACCAGGTGATAAGCTGCCATCACTGCGAACGTTAGCTACGAAGTTAGAAATTAGCATTCCGACGGTAAAACAAGCGTATCAGGCATTAGAATCGCAAGGTCAGATTGTTGCGCGTGAAAAGTCGGGGTATTTTCTTGCCATGAGTGCAACGCGCCCTTCACAGCCGAAAAAAGCGAAGTTGGTTAATCGTCCAATTCAAGTGAACAAACAGGCTTTAATCGAGCAGGTCTACCAAGCTATTCATGCGCCAGACATGGTTCCTTTAGGCATTGCAAACCCGGTCGCAGTCGCAAGTACAGACAAATGCTTAGCCAAATTGATGCGTAAAGCGATGCAACAAGCAGGTGATCAAGCAATTAATTATGGTGCGATGGACGGCTATGCACCGCTCAAAAAACAAATTGTACATCGTTATTTAGCGATGGGACTGTTGGTGCCCCAAGAGGAGCTTGTGATCACGAATGGGGCGCAAGAAGCGCTGGCCATTGCGCTGCAATGTGTGACTAAGCCAGGAGACGTCGTGGCCATTGAAACGCCATGTTATTTTGGCATTGTGGAGCTTGTCGAGAATCTGGGATTAAAAGCCATCGAAATTCCCCTGTGCCCAGAGGGCGGAATTTGGCTCACCGATCTCGAACAAGCCTTAGTCAAACATCCCATTAAAGCGTGCTTGTTTTCGACCTGCATCAACAATCCTTTAGGCAGTAAAATGGATGATGAAAAGCGTAAACAAGTCGTTGAATTGCTAGATACTCATCAGGTTACATTAATAGAAGACGATGTGTATGGTGATTTGCATTTTGGTGAAGAACGTGCCGTCCCAGCACTAAAGTTTGCGAAACCTGAGCGAGTGATCACTTGTGCTTCTTTTTCTAAAACAGCGGCGCCAAGTTACCGTATTGGTTGGTTAATTGCAGGGCCTTTCGCTGAAAAGGCAAGGCGTATTAAACGAGCATTGAGCTGTTCATCGTCATTAATGAATCAATGGGTGCTGGCAGATTATCTGGCTTCTGGAGACTATGAGCGACACTTAAAGCTCCTTCGGCAGCGATTGATTAGCAATAAACATAAAATGCGCCAAGCTGTACAACGTTATTTCCCTGCGGATGTTCGCGTGAGTGATCCGCAGGGCGGTTGCGTCTTGTGGTTAGATTTAGGCAAACACTATGATGGCAATCGTTTGTTTCATTTAGCACTTGAGCATGGCATCAGCTTAACCCCTGGCTCACTTTTTAGTGCGGCGCAAAAATATCAAAACTGCGTTCGCTTGAGCTTTGGGTTGCCATGGACAGACGCCGTTGAAAACGCCGTAAAAATACTTGGGAAGTTAACCCTTCAAGCCAAAAAATACCAATAGGGTCAGAGTTAAAAGGTGCACATAAAGAGCGCCCTTGGAGGTAAGTAAAAAATGAATGACAGTTTTACTACACTGTACTTCATGGTTACGTTACCAAATGCCACATCGCTCGCCACTCATCCATAATTTATCGTTAAGTTGGCATGACCCTAGCCATCTTTCTATTCTATTTTAAGGTTTTGATCGCCTTCCGGTAGGTCAATCTTGTATTTCTTTGGTCACAACCAGCCACCTATCCCTGTCACTTCTCTACCCGATGTCTCAGGTGTGGAGGTGCGATTAGCCTAGTATTTAATTCTACGACAGCGGGGGGTAGTGATGGCCTTGAGCCTGCTTTTAAGTGAACTCGCCTTTTTCAACTTGATCGACAACGGCTAATTTAAAAGCGAGGGAATAATCTCGTTGAGTTCGTTTGCTATTTGATTTCATTACACTCTCCAAATTAAGTTTGAAAAGTGCCAACACTATTTAGGATGGATCAAATTTAACAAGAAAGGGGCATTTAGCCCCTTTTTTGTTGTGTTGCAATTTTGCTTATTCTTTAAAGCTCTTATGGCAGTCTTTACAGCCTTTTGCCCAGTCGCCGAATGCTTTCTTGATGGATCCTTGATCACCGCTTTGTGCAGCAACCGCTAACGCATTGGCGTAATCCGCAAATGCCTTAGCTTTAGTATCGAAGGTCGCTCTATCTGTCCAAACTGCACCAAGCGCTTCGGTGCCGCCTTTGTCTGAACCATCGATAAACGCTTCCCAAGGCATACTCGACAATGCTGCGGCATTGTTGGCACGTACTTTAAAACGCTCTGCATCAAATGGCACTTTACCTTTGAGCATATCACCCATGTCACCAATCTGGTAACGGATCAATTGAAACGCTGCTTTGCGGTATTCAATCGCGTCTTCTGGTTTTTCAAAGACCGTGTTTGCGAAAACACTGCCTGTGGAGGCTGCGAAAAGTGCAGCGGCAACTACGAATTTTTTCATTATTTGACCCTAATTAAATTGTACCCAGCTTATGGGTTGAGACTTACTCGTCTTGACTAAAATCGGCAAAGATTAAACCACGATGCATGCTGCGTGTGGTTAAGAATATCTCGCCCAATAACGCGAAAAATGCGCCAATCAGCATGGCCATCGCCGCGATGAAACAACTTGCAATCGCAACGGCCAGATCCGTTGTATGTAAGTGCGAAACAAACAATAACATGACCACTCCACAGACGAGCAATGCACTTAGTACACTGGCGGTAAATGCAACGTGAATACAACGAGACCGTTTTAATAAGGTACGCATTTCTTTTTGCAGTGAGATTTTTTCTGCTTCGTCGAGCGTACGCTTTAAGCGTTTATCCAGCAATCGAGTTCTATCGATAATACGAGCTAGTCGATTCGACAAAACGCCTAGTGTTGCAGCGATGCCTGTAATTAAAAATACCGGTGCGACCGCGGTCTGGATCACTTTGGCCATTGTCAGAATATGAAGCGCACTATCTTGCATTGTTACCATGTTACCTTATTAATTGTGTTTGGTTCTTCAGCAACCCACGTTTGCATAACTTGGTTCTTTTCATCCAGTAATAGTAAACGCGGAATACCTTGATTTGCGTAGCGTAAATAAATCGATTTGTCTGGATCGGCGACGAGCGTATAGTTGAGATTAAATTGAGTTTTAAATGCAGCGAGTGAGTCGGTAGTCTCTTCACGTCCAATCGCGATGATTTCAAGGTCAGGTTGGTTGTGTAGCGCTGATGCTTGCAGTTCTTTTAATGTGCGCTTTGAATCGGAACACCAAGTGGCAAACAAAATGATTAATTTCTTTTTGTTGTCGGAAAAAATAACGGGATTACCTTCGATGTCGGTTAACTGAGTATCTTTAAAATCATCGCCTTTACTTACATAGGTTTCATAGCCTTTGGGATGAGCAGGTATTGTGCTGCATGCGGCGCCGAAGACGAAGGTCGTACTTAACAAAGTAAGCAGTATAATCCGTGATATCATAGAATTCCTTTAGTGTGGCACAGTGTTTGTGCCCATTTAGTCCTATTTGGCTTGGTAAAGCAACTGTTCGAGATGAGTTATTTCACGTTATTTATAAGTGCTTTGGTGTCGGCTACTTTGCTGCCGGGCTCTTCTGAGGTGTTACTGGGGTTCTTGGTTAGTCAATCAAACACTTGGTTTACTTTGTGGTTAGTGGCAACGGTAGGAAACGTGTTAGGCAGCTGTATTAATTATGTGTTGGGCTGGCAAGTTTTGCGTTTTAAAGATAAGCGTTGGTTTCCTGTCAACGATACGCAGTTAGTTCAAGCCAAAGCGCGATTTAAACGTTACGGTAAATGGTCTTTACTCGCGGCGTGGATGCCAATTATTGGCGATCCGCTCACCGTGTTTGCCGGAGTATTTCGCCTACAGTTTGGCTGGTTTTTAATATTGACGACGATTGGTAAAGCGGCGCGTTATGCAATGGTGATTTGGTTTGCACTGCGCGCCGTTGAATTATCGATGCCAATCTAGCGTAAGTGAAACGGAATCAGCAAAACGGAGCGCATGAGGTTTGTCGACGCGGACTTTGGCGTAATGTACGCTCGGATGTTGATGACATTCGCTTAAAATATCTGACACTAATTTTTCTAACAATAAAAAATGACCATCTTCTACTTTTGCGATGATCGCTTTGGTTATCGTTTTGTAATTTAACGCGTGAGATACCTGATCCGCATTTACACATTCATCATCGGCCGGGTAATGGATCTCAATATTGATGACGACGTCTTGTTTTTTCTCTCGCTCTTCAGGGTTAAAACCAATGTACGTACGAAGACGTAAATTGGTGATGTTGATAATGGCATTTAACATTCGAAATCTCAGTTTAACGTTTGATGAGCATTAAAAATTCGTTGCGTGTTTTTGAATCGTTGCGAAAGCTACCTAACATAACAGAGGTACGCATTTGAGAATTTTGTTTTTCTACCCCGCGCATCATCATGCACATGTGTTTAGCTTCAACAATGACACCAACGCCTTTTGCACCAATGACTTCTTCGACTGCTTTGGCAATTTGATGCGTTAATTGTTCTTGGATTTGGAAGCGGCGTGCATACATATCAACAATACGAGCGAATTTCGACAAACCCAATACTTTGCCATTTGGAATATAAGCAATGTGGCAACGACCAACAAACGGCAACAAGTGGTGTTCGCACATAGAATATAGCTCGATGTCTTGGATCACCACCATGTCATCTGCATCGGTGCTAAACACTGCGTTGTTAGTGATTTCTTCGAGTGTTTGACGATACCCTTTGGTAAGGTACTCCATCGCTTTGGCAGCACGTTTCGGTGTATCGAGCAGTCCCTCTCGGTTTGGATCTTCACCTACGGCTTCAATAATACTGCGGTAGCTGGTTTTTAACTCATCGTGCATAGTGTTCTCTTTACTCTTGTGAATAGAGGCAATACCAGTTGGGTGTTCAATAATTGCCAACTAGTATTATTTTAAGTGTCTGCCACCGTCAACAGGAATGCTGCGTCCAGTAATGTAGCGACTTGATAAGACAAGTTCGATACTATTAATGACCTCAATGCAGCCTGGTTCAATCCCCATTAACGATTTTTGAAGCGTCTTAGCTTTATACTGTTCGTCATCGTGTTCATTGAAAATGATCAAAGAAGGCGCAATCGCATTTACTTTAATTTTTGGTGCGCATTTTGCGGCAAACGAACGTGTCAAGTTATCTAGCGCAGCTTTACTGGCAGCGTAGGCAATGTGTTTAGGGCTACCTTTCTCGACAACATAATCCGTTATATGAACAATGTCGCTCACGCCATCATACGCTTCAAGATAGTCCATTAAGTTGAGGTTGAGCAAGTATGGTAGTTTCGCATGAATAAGCATCATGTCATCGAATAACCCTGCATAGTCATCCGATAAAGATTCGCTATTCCAGCTCGATGCATTGTGGATGATAGCACGAAGCGACGAACATTGTTGTTTCACTATTTTACACAGCTCATCAATATCGCTGACTGATTGGATGTTGGCTTGAATGCAAATGGCCCCTTGCGCTTCTAGTCTATCTATTACATCGTGTCTGGTTCGATAGGTTAAAATCACAGGGATCTGTTTTGCGAGAAAATGTTCGGTTAAGGCTAAACCGATCCGCTGTGCACCACCGGTAATAAGAATGGGCGAACTTATCATACTGATTTTTCCGTAATATAAATTGCTGCGGGTACTATAGCTAAATCGTTTGAAAATGTCATAATCAGCACACATTTCGTGTCTAGCTTTACGATTATATGCGCTAAAGCGATCAGAATAGCGACGTAATCGCCCAACAGAGGTACCTGTGGTCCCGCGAGTTTTTAAAACGTGCTTTAAGCTCTCTGCTTTTCCGCTTTGGTTTATCGCTCTTGTTTATTGTGTATTAATGACATGGCAAGGCGCGATGGCGGCAGTCACCAGTGTGTTTTCGCAATGGCAAATTGCCTTAACGATGGCATTTGGCTCATTTGTGGCCGGGGGTACTGCGCTTGGGGGTGGCGCGGTGGCATTTCCGGTAATGACTAAAATACTCCACATTGAACCTCCGACCGCTAAAGTGTTTTCATTGGCAATTCAAAGTTTTGGAATGACGGCGGCTTCAATCACGATTTTATGTCGTCGGATTCCTATTTATCAAAACGTGGTATGGATGGCGCTCCCAATGGCATCTATTGGGGTCTTATTGAGTTTAGCGTATATAGCACCGCATGCACCGCGCTTACTGACAAAAACCATTTTTAGCGTGCTATTGTTGTGTTTTGCAATAACTCTGACCTATCGCTGGTGGCGTAAAGCCCATCACTTGCCGAGTCAGGTGCATATTAAGCCTCAGCCACTGCGCTTTATGGTTGTGGCCTTTTTCGGAGGGATCGCCAGCGGTTTAGTCGGTTCTGGTGCAGACATTGCCGTTTTTGCGCTACTAGTGATTGCCTATCATGCTGATGTTAAGCGGGCCACAGCTACCTCAGTATTGATTATGGCTTTTACGTCGATTGTTGGGAGCGTATTTAACGGTGCCTACCTAAACGTCATAGACCAAGAGATCCAAGCGTATTTATTGGCCGCTATTCCTATTGTTGTCATCGGTGCGCCCTTTGGTGCCTATGTCTGCGCTCGGATTAAAACAGGTCAGTTGATCAGTTTTCTATTGGCGCTAATTGCATTAGAAGCAGGTTATACGGCCTATGAATTGTGGATGCACCCAAGCTTTGGGTCTAGCTTGGGTGCAGAATAAAGCGCCTACAAGTCGTCGTAGATTGTGGGGATTGGTTGGCGTTTATGTTGTGTACGCAGATAGATGGCGATGAGTTTCTCTTCGACATCGCTTGAAACCGATTTGCCTTCTAAAAAGTCATCGATTTGGCCGTAGCTTAAGCCTAATGCATCTTCGTCTGCTAAACCTGGGCGCGTATCTTCTAAATCTGCGGTTGGCACTTTATGGACTAAGTTTTCTGGTGCACCTAAATAAGCAGCTAAAGCGCGCACTTGACGCTTGGAGAGGCCAAATAATGGTGCGAGATCACACGCGCCATCACCAAATTTAGTATAAAAACCGGTAATATTTTCGGCGCTGTGGTCAGTACCAACGACTAAACCTTGAGTTAAGCCAGCGACTTCGTATTGTGCCACCATACGTTGGCGTGCTTTCACATTGCCTTTGATAAAGTCAACGGTCGCTTCGCCAGGTAATGGCAATTGACCGCCAGCCATTGCCGCAAGCGCTTGTTCGTGCATTGCATCCGCGGCTGGTTTGATATTGACGGTGAGACGCTGTGACGGCTGAATAAACTCAACCGCCAATTGTGCTTCCGCTTCGTCAGCTTGGATCCCGTAGGGTAAGCGCATTGCAATGAACTGATAATGCGGATTGACACGTTCTGAATTGAGTTCATCAACGGCGAGTTGGCATAAGCGACCGCACGTAGAGGAGTCAACACCACCACTTATACCTAGTACAAGCGTGCGACAGCCAGAAGCTTTTAGGCGTTGCTTGATAAAATTGACTCGTCGGGTCACTTCAAAAGCGACATCAATGTCTGGCTGGACTTTCATTTCTGCCAATATTTCAGCACGCATGATGATTCCTCTTTGCTGATTGCGATTATTTTAACTGAGCGTCTATTATGTGGATTTAGTCACTTAAATTAAAGTCCCAAATGGGCCTTAATCCGTTGCAGTTCGGTTTTTACTTCGGCAATTTCGTTTAGTAAATCATCCAGTTCTTTCTTTGAAATGGCATGTTCAGCGGAATGTTGTGAGATGAGATTTGTTTCACTGTCTTCAGAGCTAAACGTATGAGCATAACGGGCTTCGCGCTGACCTGGCGAGCGAGGCAGTAATTGAACATGTCCATCTTCAATGAGGAGGTTTAATTCTGTTTCAACGTGAGCCACATCCCGAAATTCTGCTAATCGATTACTGCGGGTTCGCAATTCGCCAGGGGTTTGTATTCCACGCAATAGTAACAAACAAAGAATGGCCACTTGTTGTTCATTGAGTGAGAGTTTGGAAAATTCGCCTTGGCAAAGTCGTTGACGGTATTTTTCTACACGGCTTCCGACGGATTCAACTACCACCAGTTTACGCTCACGAAGTTGATAGATACCATCTAAAACAGCTTGCTCAGAGAGTTCCATTACTGGTTCACGATTGGTTTTTTGGTTACAGGCAGTCGTCAGTGCGTTGAGTGATAAAGGGTAAAGATCGGGCGTTGTGATCGACTTTTCAATTAAGCAGCCTAAAATCCGTTGTTCTAAATGATTAAGTTCCATATTCAATCTACCTCTTATGAACAAGTTTTTGAGTGAGTGGCTGGCGTCGATTTAGCTAACCAAAGCTTAATAGTGTCGACAAGTTCTTTGTATTGCAAGGGTTTACTTAGGTACGCGTCCATCCCTGCCGCTAAACACTTTTCTTTATCTCCAACCATCGCGTTGGCGGTTAACGCAATAATCGCAATGGACCGTCGTTGTTGTCCTGCATTTCCTTGGCGGATCTGTTTAGAGGTCTCGTAACCATCGAGTTCTGGCATTTGGCAATCCATCAGGATAAGGTCAAAATGTTCGTCGCTTTTAAGTTTATCCAACGCTTCAAGCCCATGGTTTGCAATACTAAAAGTTAGCCCCATTTTGCTCAGTAAATTAGACGCAACGATTTGATTTACTTTATTATCTTCTACCAATAAAACATGGCCTTTTAATACGGCTGTGGCTTCTGGCGCAACGGATTTAGCATCTTGATACATGACAAGCGCATTGGCAGGCGTTAGTGGATACAACGTTTCAAGCATTGGATCCGCACCAGCCCAAAGTGTCGTATTGCTGTGTGCAGGGGTTGAGAGTTTGGCTATCCGCACTGAGCTATCTGCTAACGCATTTTTTAAGCGGTTAACATGCTCTTGTTCGTTTAACGCCATTGGGTCGGCAACCAACATGAGCGCTTGGTTTTTATGTTGAGTAATGAACGCCAAGAGCGGAGTAACTTCGTGAAATACATGACTGGTAATGTGCCAAGGTGCAAGAACATGACGTAGTGAGGTGGTGTCAACGTCAGATGGTATTAGAATCGTTAATAACGGTGCAGAATCATCAAGTTGTTCAATCGCATAAGGCTCATCAAGGGTTACAAAAAAAGTAAAGGTACTGCCAACACCAAGCTTACTGTAGGCACTTAGTTGTCCACCTAAAAGCACACACAGTTGACTTGCAATGGACAAACCGAGCCCTGTTCCACCGTATTTGCGAGTAGTTGAGCTGTCGGCTTGTGTAAAAGAATCAAAAATCGTCGCTAGCTTTTCTTTCGCAATACCAATTCCTGTATCTTCGATACTGCACCAAAGCCTTGTCTCTTGGCCATTTTGTTCTGTATAAGCCGTTAATGTAACACGTCCTTGTTCAGTAAATTTGATGGCATTGCTCAATAAATTATTCAGTATTTGTCTTAGGCGATGCGGATCTGTTTTCGCTGCGCCAATTTGCAAGTTACGGCAATCAATTTCTAAAGAGGTTGCTTTTTCGTCAGCTTTTATGGCGAATGCTTCAATTGTTTCACTCAGCAACTCAACCAAATTGACGTCGACTTTTTCGATATCGATTTTACCGGCTTCAATTTTTGAAAAATCGAGAATGTCATTAATTATCGTTAACAAGGACTCCGCAGAGCTTTGCGCCAAATGGATCTGATGTTGTTGAGAGGAAGAGAGTTGAGATTGTTGTAATACGGTGAGCATGCCTAAAATGCCGTTCATTGGTGTCCGGATCTCATGACTCATGCTGGCCAAGAATTCAGATTTTATCTTCGCTGATTGCTGCGCCAATTCTTTTTCTACTTGGGCAAGCTGACGGGCTTTTTGTGATTCTTTGTTAGCATAAAGACTGCCAAGTACGACCGACAAGGCCTGAATAAAACGTTTATCATTTGCCGACCAATACAAAGAAGCATCTTCATATTCGGCAATCAGCACGCCAATCGTTACGCCGTGATGAACAATAGGACAAAACAACATAGCTTGAATTTCAAACGGTATTAGGTAGTGGTCGAGTAATCCTTCTGTTAGCTCATTGCGTCTAGCTTTGGGCATTTCGATCAGTTTTTGACGCTCTATGGTTTCAAAAAGCATAGGAAGCGAACCGGCTTTCCATGGTGGAAATTGCTCCCATGCCTTACTCTTTGTATGACTAAACGCCAATGGTGAGAGCTTTTGATGATCGTCACTCATTTGCCAAATCGTTGCTCGTGCAGAGCTTAACCCGGTGCAAAGCGCATCGGTGATGAGTTGATGGGCAAGGTCAATTTGATTGCTGAGTACCGCTTCATGGGTTGTGATCCGAGCCAATAATTCATTATGGCGCGCCATTTTATCGTGTTCTAATTCCATTTTTTTGCGGGAATCGATGTTTTGCATCGAACCAACGACCTCAATTGTTCGGCCGTTTTCGACCTTTGGATAGGCTTTAATCGAAATCCAACGAGAGCGTCCTTTTAGGGTGGTAATGATAAATTCTTCTTCGAATGGTTGTTGATTTTTGATTACGCTGTCCATTAAATCTTGAATACGGCGGCGATAATGGCCTGACTGGAAGAACTCGATGCTGTTTAACCAACCGGGTTGAAAAGAGGGCTCTCCATCAACAATGGCTTTGGTAGCGTCAGAGCAAATTATCTCGCGGGTTTTTACATTCACTGACCAAGCACCCACTTCGGCCAAGTGACTCATGGTGCTGAGATGTTGTTCGTTATCTTGGATCTGACGAATAATGCGATTTAGAAATACAAACGCCCCTAAAAACAAACTAATAAAGGTGATTAATGTAAGTCGAAAGGGCCATAAATGAGCGGCGTCTGCTTGCCAACCTGATTTGGGGTAAGCAAATAATTCCCACTGCTGATCGGTGGTTAGATTGATCGATAGTTTGACGGCGTCTTGATTCAACACCCTAGCGTCACCTAAAAACACACCACCATCTGGGTTGTCTACATCCGTGAGTTTGCGAATTGCAATCTCGTATTTATCTTGTAATTGTGGGATTTCTGATACGAAGTAAAGTTTTTCAAGGTCGATAACCACGGAAAGCAGTCCCCAAAAAACGTCTGAATCGCTGTCAAAAACAGGCACCCTTGCGATAAGCGCTTCACCGCCTTGCACGAGCGTAAGCGGCCCAGCCATTACTATTTGCTTACTGTCTCTGGCAAGGAGCGCTGCATCGCGTTGTGCCGGTACTGTGGTGTAATCGAGACCCACTGCTTTTTCGTTTCCAGCGAGTGGGTACATCCAAGTAATCACTAAGTTTGGTGCTGCGCCTATGTTTCGCAGAATTTGACTGTATTCAAAAAGCGGTGCAGCAATTTTTTCAAATCGCGCTTGATCAAGATTGTCTTTTTCCGCCACGGCGACAGCGAGGCCGCGAACCATTTGTAGATTACTGTTGAGTTGATTTTCCAGTTTAGCGCGATAGAGGTTGACTTCTTCATACGCATTGGTGCGGGACACTTCTTTCAATCGATTAACGTTAACGCGATCTACAAAATAGCCCGTGGTAATGACAATAATAAGCAATGTCCAAAATCCAACTCGCAGCGAACGAGCTTTCCTTGGCGAAATAGGTGATGAAAGGTGCATGAAGTGTTAGTGGTTCCTTCTCATGCATTAACTATAGTGCAGCTTGCCGAACAACGAAAGCAAAGTGGAAGATTAAAATACTCGAAAAGCTTTGTTTTTCATCGAATAGTCAGGCATTTATAAGAAAGTAGCTGTGCTTGTGGCGAATTTAGGAAGTCGCTTGCTGCTTGAAAAGAACCTAGGTAATCTCTTAGAAAACATATCAATGTGCATAAAATGGTCACGTAAAGTGGGTATATTGATATTAAAAGACGAGAAATTTACAAATAGCACGGATAGGAAGAACGATGATCACTTGGTTCAAACGGTTGGTTTACGTAGTGTTAGTGTTAGGGCTATTGGCGACGGCAGTCAGTTATGGCGTTTTAACGCTGAGCTTACCTAAGCTTGATGGTCAAGGCCACTCAGCAACATTACTCAAAGAGGTAGAGATAGGTCGTGATGTGCTTGGGCAAGCTGTTATTCAAGCCGACAATCGGCAAGATGCTGCCTATGGGTTGGGCTATGCTCATGGTCAAGACCGTTATTTTCAAATGGATTTGCTTCGTCGAAATGCGGCGGGTGAACTCAGTGAGTTATTTGGACGTGCCGCTTTAGATTTAGATAAACGAATGCGTTTTCACCAACTTCGCAAACGTGCACAAGCCATCGTATTGAAGCTGCCAAGAGAGCATCAAGCAACGCTTGAAGCCTATGCGCAAGGCGTTAATGAAGGGCGTAAGCAGGTAGGCTTCCCAAGCTTTGAATATCTGCTGACACAAGCACCGATAGCACCTTGGCAGCCTGAAGACAGTATTCTCGTTATTTTCAGTATGTATCTCGATTTGCAGGCGGGAACGTTTGAACGTGACAAAGCGCTAATCGTTTTAGAGCAGCAGTTTGGTGTGGAAATGCGTGAATTCTTAACGCAGCCCAGTCGCTATCAAGCTGCATTAGATGGCAGTCAATTACCGCTGCAAAATACGGCGGTCCCAACCTTACCGAAATCAAGCAAGGTCGCACATATTCACATCGAGTCGCCTCTGGATATTGGTAGCAATAACTGGGCAGTGACGGGGGCGTTGACCGCAACGGGTGCGGCGATGTTGTCCGATGATATGCACTTAGGGCTGAATGTTCCGCCGATTTGGTATCGCGCTCAGTTGAATTACTTTCATCAAGGAAAACCTATTCAAGTAACGGGGGTATCTTTGCCGGGCGCGCCAGCAATTGTTGTTGGAACCAATAATGAGATTGCATGGGGTTTTACCAACGGCTATTTAGACACCGCGGACTGGGTAAAGGTCGACGAAAGTATACCAACACAAATTATAAAAGAATCATTGGCCTTACCAAAGGGCCAAACAGAATTGTTTCCGTTGGAACTGAGCGAATATGGGCCAGTCACGCAAATTGCAGGGCAGCGTTATGCGCTCAGTTGGGTGGCGCATCAGCCTTATGCAGTTAATCTTGCGCTATTGCAATTAGAAACACTGACAACGGCACAAGAGGCGTTAGCACTTGCACCGACGGTTGGGATCCCTGTGCAAAACCTTATGGTGGTTGACGCGAATGGTAATGCAGGTTGGCGTAATATGGGCGCAGTGCCTAGTCGCAGTAATCCTTCAGATGTAGCCATCTCGAGCGAACACTTCTCGTCGACTTGGCACGTGAATGAATTAGATCGTCCTTTTGTTTACAACCCCGAAACAGGCCGTTTATGGACAGGAAACTCAAGGGTTGTGAGTGTCGGTGATCATGCTCGTTTTGGCGATGGTGGATATGCACTGGGTGCACGAGCGGTGCAAATTCGTGATCGCCTATTTGAGCAATCTCAGTTTGATGAAGCTGCATTTAATCAATTGCAATTAGACAATGAAGCACGTTTTCTGGAACCTTGGCATGCTTTACTTGTGGCAACGCTAGAGCGTAGTAAAGACGGTGTGGATGTTTATCAAGAGCCTCTGTTGCATTTACAGAACTGGCAAAAATGCGCGTGCCCACACTCGGTCGGTTATACGCTAGTTGAAGCATTTCGTAATGAAGTGATTAATATGGTATTTGCGACGATCGAACAAGAAATGATGGGACAGGGTGTGTCATTAAAACCGATTAAACGTTATTTAGAGCCGGCCATTTGGAAAATTATTGAAGAGCAACCTCAATCTTGGTTACATGGTCATGAAAACATCGACAAACTATTAATATCGAGCTTTACTCGTGTGACAAGCAATTTGACAGAGCGCTTTGGCTCGATAATGGCAAGTTGGACATGGGGGGAAGTGAATGCGCTCACTGTACAGCACCCATTTAGTAAGCAAATGCCAATTCTAGCCAAATTGCTAGATATGCCCACAATGCCAGCCACAGGTGATACGTTTATGCCAGCGGTGCAGATGCCTCACTTTGGCGCATCACAGCGTTTTATCGTGCAGCCAGGTCATCTCGACAAGGCGATTATGACTGTTGCTGGTGGGCAAAGTGGACACCCTTTATCTGAGTACTATCGAGCGGGGTTTGATGCATACGCTAAAGGAGAGCAAACGCCTTTGTTGCCGGGAGAATTGCGACATAAAATTATCATTAAGCCACAAAATGAGGCCCATTAGATCGATGTGAGAAGTTGCGTCGTAGTGATCCACAAGCCAAGCTAATAGTGTAATCAATTAACGAACATCGACGGAGAACAACAATGAAAAAATGGTTTATGCTGTCACTGATTTCAGCCGCGCTTAGTGCGTCGGTTTTCGCGGATGACGAACCGAAAATTGACTGGAAAACGCAGCAATTATCCGAAAATGTGTATGTCCTATTTGGTCGCGGTGGCAATATTGCCGTGCATGTTGGTGACGATGGTATTTACTTGGTGGACGACCAATTTGCCAATCTCAGTGAGCAGATTAAAGCTCAAATAGCATCGTTAAAACCAGGCGTACCCGAATTTGTGATTAACACGCACTATCATGGTGATCATACCGGTGGCAATGAAAATTTTGCAAAAGCGGGGAGTCATGTGATAGCACATCACCATGTTCATGCGCGCCTTGAAGACAAACATGGAGCAGATAGCGATGCATTGCCTCGATTAACGTTCGGCAATGACATGACATTACATTTCAATAATGAGCATGCCCATATTCGTCACTATCCAAATGCGCACACGGATGGCGATGCTGCGGTGTTTTTTCCTAAAGCGGATGTCATTCACTTTGGTGATATGTTCTTTAACACCGGTGGCCTACCGTATGTCGATGTAGAAGGAGGTGGATCGGTTAATGGTTTATTAGCTGCTCTGAAAGACTTAAACAGCCAAGTTAAGGAGTCAACCAAGTTGATCCCAGGACATGGACCTGTGGCAAGTAAAGCCGATCTTGTGCGTTATATTGAGCTTATCGAAGGGGCAAAAGCGAAGATGCTCGCAGCAATGGCAAAGCATGATTCAGAAGAAGCGGTGTTAAAAGCCGATCCGCTTGAAGGAATGGGCTTAAGCTATGCGAGTTGGCTACCAAAAGAGCGCGTTACCAAATTGTTTTATCAAAGCCTAAGCCAGAAGTAATGGCTTAAGTTACGCCTATTATAAACGTTGAAAAAGGACGAACAGCAATGACGACGATATTTTGGTGTGCACTGGCGATGATTTTGTTGCCCTATTTTGCCAAAGTTCCAGTGGCCATTCTTCAGCAAAAAGATGGCGGATACGATAATCACTTACCTAGGCAACAGCAAGCTCGACTTACAGGGTTAGGCGCGCGCGCTGTTGCGGCACATCAAAATTCGTTTGAAGCCGCCATCGTGTTTTCGATTGCTTTGGCGGCGACCCTTGGTAAAGGCGATATAAGTACAACTCAGGAATGGTTGTTTATTACCTTTATCGTGTTACGTGCCTTATTTTGTGTGCTGTATTGGCTTGATAAAGCAACGTTGAGAAGTCTAGTGTGGTTAATGTCAATGGGATGTATCGTGGCGATTATGCTGAGTGTTTTATAATGGCATTATTCATTTATTGCCAAACTTCTCGAACCATGTTCTGACCTTGGTCGTCTTTCAAATCAACGAGAACTTTTTGTTTCTAGCATTTATTGCGGCTCATGAGTGACAACAATGCGGGCTAAGGAAACGGCTGCGCCGTTCATTGTTGCGCTTGAACACGCTTCTTTACACCGAATCGTCATTACTTCGAGATCAGTCAGTTTTTTTCGTTAAGTTTTTGGTGTTCACGTAGTCTACAAACTCATCACCCAATGGGCTCGCTATTTCTTTGATGAATGTATCCACACTGGTAACTGGAATAGATAAATAATTTGCAATCGCTAATTTTTGGTTATTCATAGCCTGAGTCAATTCTGCTTCAGAGTAATTTTCAGGGTTGGTAAACTCTGGAATTTCTGAAATCAGTTTCACCTCGGTTGATCCATTTTGAAGACGCATAAATTGGTCTACAGCAAATTTAAATTGTTCAGGCGTTAAGCCTAGTTTTGCACTGTAAACCGTTAAATTAGAGTGTACCTTTTTAATAAGTGTGCTTGTTTCTTCATTCGTATTCGAGTGTGCTGCAGACGTTAAAATGATTGCTGAAGATACAGCAATCCTTCGAAGTTGCTTCATGTTAGTTCCTTTATTGGGTTTTTAATATGATGGCATGGTGTTTTTTATTGTCAATCCAATGTCTCTTTTGGTTGTGTTGAGTGTGATTTTGAAGATGATGCGTTATAGTGAATTGGATGCTAAGAATGACTAAGCCGTGTGGTTCGAGCCATACGGCTTTTTATTTTTCAATTGAAGGGCTATCTCGGTGACTAATTTATCACTTTGATTTGTTCCATCTTCTGTTGTTTGTGTGGCGACTCGTTGTCGTGGTCAAGTAAATAATCTAATTGGACCATAAAGCGCTCATTTGGATTGGTATTTGGAGTGTATGTCCATTGCTTTAACGCGTCGATACTGACGGAATCGAAAATCGCTTGTGGATGTGACTTCAACACTTTTATGCCATGAGTTTTCCCCTTTTCATCAATGCTAAATTCAAGTTGCACGAAGCCTTCGAGTTTTTCTGACACTGCTTGCTTTGGGTATTTAGGCTCGATTCGCATGATGGGTCTTACGTCAGAATGCACAGCTTTTTTTGCCCCATCATCCTGCTGACCTGCTAGGGCGAAAAAGCTGATTGCGCTGATCAGAAGTCCTGTTAAGGCGCCTTGAATTGTGCGGGAGGGAAGGCGGTTGTTGCGTAAGTGGTTTAATCGTTGTTTTATCATAGTTTTATCTCCATATTGACTAAACAGCATCGGGGTGTGAGACGTTTGTAGACATTGCACTAAAGCCTTGCAATAACTTAAACGCTCCTTAGCCGTTTTATTGCTTAACACGGCTTCATCGCAGGCCAGTTCTTGCACGCGTCGAAAACTTGCAAAGCCAAACCAAACGAGCGGGTTAAACCAGTTAATTGCGCAAAGCAAAAGCATTAGCGCACTACACTGATTATCGCCTCGGCGTAAATGGGTGTATTCATGGGCAAGCACCAACTGTTGCTGCTCGTGATCAAATAGTTGTTCAAAATGTTCAGGAATACATAATTTCGGTCGAACTAAACCAACGAGCATGGGGGCGGAAATAGCCTTAGCGCGCCAATACAGACCGTCAAAGCGAGGTTGTATAACACTGGCAAAACGATGATGTTGCCATGCGACAAAAAGCAATAGAGAGCCGGTGATAAAGCCATATAGCCACACCAAACTGACACTCCAAGCCGTATCAGGTACGTGAGCGGTGGTGACGACAAACCGCCCTAAATCGGTGTGCAGTGGGGGCGCGATCTGGCTTGGTAAAAAGGCCAAACCCACACCTAAAGGAATGATGAGCCACAATCTAAGTACACACTTAGCACCTAATTTAGGAAGTAACCAGCGCTCACACGCGAGTAATCCGATCAAACCTAAACTTAGCCATAGTTGTTGAGTAAATAACCAATTGAGCATGCTACTCTCCTTGTTGCTTTTCCCAATCTTCAATGATTTTCTTTAACTCATTAATGTCTTCTTGATTTAATTCTTTTTGTTTCGCAAAGCCTGAAATGAGCGGTGATAATTGACCATTAAAAAAATGCGCGAGGAAATTTCGACTGGCCTTTAAGGTGTATTCATCTTTGGCAATAAGTGGATGATATACATACTCTCTACCTTCTTTTTCAAATGCCACGGCATGTTTTTTTACTAGGCGTCCAAGGAGCGTTTTAATGGTTTTTTCGTGCCATTCTGTTTGATCGCTGAGCCGATGTATGATGTCAGCAGCTTTGGCAGGATGGCCTTGCCAAAGCGCATCCATAACCGCGAATTCCGCTTTTGAAAGTTCAATCATAAGGTTGCCTACAAATGTAATCGATGAATTAAGGATTACACATGTAATCCATTTGCGCAAGGAGTAGAGGAGAATTTTTTAAGCGTTTATTGCGTTCTTAAATATCAAAGTAATGTATGGGGATCTCGATAAAATGTGACTCAGGCAGTGAGTGAAGTTCGAGTTGAAACGCGCCAATGCGCACGCGCATGAGATCGATGACGCGGTAGCCACAATACTTGGCCATTTTTCGGATCTGCCGATTCAAACCTTGCTTAAGTACAATTCGAAATTGTCGAGTACTCAAAGGGGTCACTTCACAGGGCAACGTAATTTGACCATCTACCGGTATGCCTTTCGCCATTTTTTGACAAAAACGTTCATCAAATGCTCGATCGAGGGTGACATGATATTCTTTCTCAACATGAGAGTCGGGATGATTTAATCGGTGGCACAATTCGCCATCGTTAGTGATAAGAAGTAACCCACGACTGTCTTTATCCAGTCGACCGATAGGGTATAAACGAGTGTGTTTAGGCAATGAATGCACAAGGCTTGTTGGATCGTGAAGGTTTAACTTGCAATCGATGCCTACAGGTTTGTGGTAAGCAAAGAGTTGTTTTTCTGTTGGACCTACGATCTTCTGGCCTGCAACGATAATCTCATCACTTGGCAGGACATGGTCGATGTGATCTGCAAGGCGTCCATTTACGGTGACTTCACCTTGTTCAATTAATCGAGATGCTTGTTTCCGAGAACAAATACCACAATGACCAAGGTATTTTGCAAGCCGCATAGGTTCTGTCATGGCGAAATTGTCGATAAATACGTTGGTTGCAGTTTAACATGAACGATTTGCGGTTTCAGTACGTATGAGTGTGTGATGAAAGACATTCGTTCAGCTAGCTAGCATGCCTCATCGGATAGCCGCTGAACAAATAGGCATTGTAATATCCGAGGAATATACCATGGCTGGATTACTCTTTTCAGAACTAACACAACACGAACCAATTCAAAAAGTCATTGTTCATAGTGTGGACTTGGCCTTATACCAGGTCAGTGTCGTCATTAATCACGTTGAATACTATCTGAAAGAAGACAATGGACAATTTGTCAAAGCGTTGAACCCATTGGAAGTGCAAAAGCGTTTCGATGGCATTAGCTATTTGCAAATGGTACTGCGTCATGAAAGCGCTTACGACGAAATGGTGGGACAACCACTTCGTGATGGACGCAATGTGTTAGAAGTGCCTTTTGGGCAAAACCGCTTATATTGAAAAGACTAGGTTGGTTAGATTTTTTATAATATCAGTCTATTAAACCTTATTTTGACTTGGATTCAGGGTAAAAATATGACCATGATTGTTCACTTAAGATGAGGAATAAGGCACTGTGCTAGTGCTTCCTTAAATGGGCGGCGGTGGTGGATCCCAAGGGCCGATAAGCGTGTATCTTTTAGCGCACAGTTATAGGGCCTCGCCGCATCTTGGCTTGGTTCGTCTAAGGACGTTAACTGGTTTGCGGGTAAACCTAAAATTTCCGCAATGGTTTGCGCAATGTCAAACTTGGTCATCGCTTGGTTATCAGAGACATGAAAAACGCCACACGCTTGTTTTGCAGGGAGTTTGATAAGGTCAATTAACGTTAACGCGATATCTTCGACGTGAGTCGGATAACGAATAGCCCAGTTGTCGTGCGCACTTTGGTTGTCTGACAAGACATGCTTGGCAATAATCGTGACTGCAGATTCACTTAGGGTTTCTACGTCCCCGTATAATACAGGCACGCGAACCACGGCGTGATTCTTATCGCTTGCTAATACTTTTGCTTCAGCCATGGACTTGCTGCGGCCATAGAAATTAACTGCAGAATGCTCATCATTCTCCGTATATGGTGCGTGTTTTCCATCAAATACATAATCAGTACTTATAAAAAACAGTTTTGCGTTGTGCTGCGAAGCTAAACGCGCGAGACGGTCGGTCGTGTCGACGTTGAGCGCTCGTGTGGCTTCAGGATCTTGCTCACACACATCTGGCTTGCGTTCTGCTGCTGCATGGATCACGACATCAGGTTGGTGTGTTTCAAAAAAGGCCTTTAGTGCATCTTCTTTGCCCAAGTCAAGTGAATACAGCGGTGCTTTTGCCCGGCTGTAACCAACGCCTATAATCTTATGCTCCGTACCTAGTTTTGTATTCATCGTGCTATATAGACAACGACCAAGTAAGCCCGTCGCACCCGTTATTAGAATGTTCAAATTATCTCCTTAATTGTTGCAACTAGCTGAAATATGAACTAGTTTCTGTTTTGGAACAGTAGAATAATAAAAAGGAGTATACATGAAAGCGTTATACGCAATAGGTCTGATGACACTTTCTTTTGGGGCAATGTCAGCACAAACCACCGAGGTATGGGGTAAAGGGAGTGTATGTGAAGCCAAACAAGTAGATGATATAAAAATGAGAGAGTATCGTACGCTTCGTGGCCCTTTTCGTAATCCAAATTATCTCTCTGATACCTCAAAGCACATGAAACGAGCCTTGCTTGCGCGTTTGCAAAAAGAATACGCTGAGCATGACAAATTTGTCCTTAAAAGCACCTCGTCATATAAACAAGGTCTGTCCGAAGCAACACATGGTAAAAATATGATTGCACTTGAGGTGAGGGCAGAGTTTACACCTGTCGTGCAATGCGCTGAAGGCGATAAGATAACGGCTGAAAATCTTGACGGTTTCTCGAATTTTGCACTTGTAAAATATTCACATACTTCAACAGCAGAGCATACCGTTGAGCTGAAACTCGATACGACAGACTCGCCACGGCGTTTAACTCGATTGGATGGATCAATACTTTCTTTCACGGAAAATTCCGTGCTTGGAATGACGCTGGGCACACATTATGACCAATTTATTGAACAAATTGGGCGTCCTTCTTTGGATTGGCAAGTTGGTCCAAGACAACGTGTGTCGCTTGTTGGTCGCTATATCGCGTTGTTTTTTCAAGATGGGCAATTGGTCGGTTACCAATACAACGACAATTTGTTGCCGATGTCTTTGAGCAACGAACTGGAGTTTTTTGATCAACAAGAAAGCGTTAAATTGAATGTTGATAACGCAGAGATTTCATTAAGATCGCCCATAAGCAGTGAAAGCCAGCAAGCGGCATTAAAAACCGATTTAAAACTTGATGTAGAAAGCTATAAAAAGACGGATACAGTCAACGAAGATAAATTGGTGGGTGTTTCAGTGGGAGAAGTGTTTACTTTAGTGACGCCAAAGCCGCTTAGCTGTCTTGATTTTTCGACTAAAAATGTTGATTTAAGTGGTCGAAATGTCATCCGTTTTTATAACCAAAAGTCGGCACTGAATGTGTTGACGGGCTGTAACCAGACCTTGGAGTTAGCCTCGGATGGTTCGGTAAATCGAGTCAATTTACGAGAATCGTTCAGTCTTGAAAATACCGCGCTGAGCACACTAGAAGCATTGCTTTTGCAGCAACAACCTTGGCAATTTGCAGGCTTAAAACACACCGATAATGTAGAAAAATTAGCACAAAAAGGTACGGTATCAAGGACCAAACGTGAAGCAGAGTTTGATTCAAAAAATTGGTATGGCTTTTTCTCTTTAGTAGATAATAAGGTCGTAAGTGGGAGTTTGATCAGTCACTAAAGGTACTCGCTTTTTAAATACCCAAGTTATCTGAATATGCTTGCGTTTATAGACAAGCATCTCCAGGTTGCTTGGGTCATACCACGTTAAAGTAGAGTCGAAAGTGCACGAATATCGTTAAACTCAAAATCGGGCAATGATTTGGATTGATATTGGGTAAAGTTGTTGATAAGCCAGCCGCTTCGACAGCCAGCGACGAGCGCACCTAAAACATCAGTATCTAAACTGTCTCCAATATGAAGTAACTGATCCGGAGCAATAGCAAGGCGCTGACACGCGGATAAATAAAGATCCGGATTGGGTTTGGCCGAACCATCTTTGCCTGCAAGTAAAACGAAATCAAAACAATCTTTTAAATTAAACTCATCGACTTCGACATTACCGTTAGTGATCGCGATCAGGGAGTATTTCTGGCGCAATTGACTGAGGAGTTGAAGAACTTCGTCGGAGACTTCTATCTTGCTTCTTGCCTCTGCGAAAGCCTGATAGGCGGCATTTGCGTGTGTTTTAATATCATGCTCATTAAAACCTAGCTCGCGAAATGCATAGTGCAGTGCAACTTGACGCCATCGAGTGACATCCCCTTCGAGTGTTTCATCTTGTTCTAGTGCTGCTCTTCGGCAATCACGCCAAAAGTGCTCTCCTGCCGCGACCCATTGCGGGAATTGTTTGACGTGATTGAGCATGGCATTAACCGCAGCTTTAATGATGGGGCGATTATCGTAAAGGGTATCATCTAAGTCGAAACTGATTGCCTTGATGGTTCCTATGGCTCGATTAAAACGCATTTGAAGTACTCTTTGAATTCAATTTTACTTTAGTATACGCAATTGAAACGCAAGCGATTACTTATTTTGTTTTTTTGCCCTTGGGTGGGCGCTGTCATAGACCTTGGCAAGGTGTTGGAAATCCACATGAGTATAAACCTGCGTGGCTGACAGACTGCTATGACCCAGCATTTCTTGGACTGCTCGCAAGTCACCGCTAGACTCTAAGAGGTGACTCGCGAACGAGTGGCGCAATTTGTGAGGGTGAATTGCCGCGCTAAGCCCTTGTTTTATTCCCCAATCCTTCATTCTTGCGCGGACATGGCGCGCAGATATCCGAGTGCGTCGTTTGCTCACAAACATCGCGACCTCAGAGGGGTCTGCAAATTGAGGACGGACAGTTAACCACGCATTGATGGCTGCAAGGGCTTTTCGGCCAACGGGTACGACTCGCTCTTTTTGTCCTTTACCCATCAAACGGATCTCGCCGTCGCGGATGTCTCCAAGATTTACCGCCACTAATTCACTTATGCGTAAACCGCTTGAATACATGAGTTCCATCATTGCTTTGTCTCGAACGGCTAACTCATCTTCGTCATTTATTTCTAATAATTGTGCCATTTGGTCGACATCGACATTTTTAGGTAATGGCTTTTGGAACTTAGGCCCTTTTAATCCTTGAGCAGGGTTGCTATCAACCTTTTGCTTTTGCTGTAAAAATTTATATAAGGAACGAACACAGCTAAGCTTTATGTTGATTGAACGGGGATTCAATTGCGCGCTGCGTAGAGACATGCTGTATCTGCGGATCAAGTCTGTTGTGACTTCTTGCCATTCGTTACAATGAGGCGCAAAAAAATGAGCGGCTTGAAGTAACTGTAAGCGATATTGAGTTAAAGTATGGTTGGAGTAACGTTTTTCAAATTGAATGTAAGCGAGAAACTGCTCGACGGCATGCAACCAACGTTCATTTAACTCGGTTTTCATTTTAACGAAAGCTCATCCACGCGTAATAGCAAGGATTGTAGAAATTCATTCATAAATAAATTGTCATTTTCGGGTGAAAAATGATCGGCATCGCGACTGGCAAGAGCTAGGATGGCTGTTGGCTTTTCTGAATCTCCAAGTAAATACAGAGCAACGGATTGCGCATCGGTTTGTGGCCAAAATAGCGCCTGCTCTTCTTTGCTTAAGCGCCCTAAATAGTAACCGCGTCTACCAAGTCGATTTGCGACAAAAGCGGTAAAGCGAAGTTCAAATTCGAGTAGTTCACAGGCACAAATCGACGGCACATTAAGTAAATGGTGCTTAACGACTTGATTTATTTTTTCGAGACTATTGACTTGCCAAAGTGCGCGCTGGCAAGTGCTAAAGACATGGAACACTTTTTCATTGTCTTTAGCGGTTTTGACCATCTTTGCAAATTGTTTCTTTAGCTCAGTATTATGCTCTCTTAACAATCGTTGTTGTTGAAGCGCTAAATTTGGTAGCCCAGATGACTCACCGTGCAGCTCTAAGTCTAATAGTAAATAAGGATGGCGGCGAAAAAAGTCAGGATGTCGGCTTAAATAAGCCGCAACTTGATGTTCTTCTAGTTCTTGTAAGGTGACTTTTTCACTGGGCTTGTCATTCATATTGCGATTTGTCCGTCAAAAACATGTTCAGCGGGGCCGGTCATTTTGACCGGATGCCCATCACCTTGCCATCGGATCTGTAGACTGCCTCCTGGCAAGTCAACTTGAACCGTATTTTCCAGTTTACCTTGAAGCATGCCGATCACCGCCGCCGCACATGCGCCCGTGCCGCAGGCTAAAGTTTCGCCGGCACCACGTTCCCACACTCGTAATTTGATGTGCTCTGGATTGATTATTTGCATAAACCCAATATTGGCTTTAGCCGGGAAACGCTCGTGGGTTTCAAGTGTAGGCCCAAGACTATGTACCGGGGCGCTCTCAATGTCATCGACAAGTAAAACAGCATGCGGATTGCCCATCGACACGGTACTGAGAAACACCGTTTCATCCAGTACTCGGAAAATATATGTGGCTTCACGCTTACTTGCTTTCATCGGGATCTGTTGCGGTTCAAATTCGGGCTGACCCATATTGACGGTAACTTGGCCGTCTTTTTCGGTGAAGAGTGTGATGTTGCCACCTTTGGTCGATACCGCAACTTTGTGTTTATTGGTTAACCCTTTCATTCGGACAAAACGTGCGAAACAGCGCGCACCATTCCCACATTGTTCTACTTCATTGCCATCAGCATTAAAGATCCGGTAGTGGAAATCGATTTCTGGTGAGTAAGGCGGTTCTACAAGCAGCAATTGGTCAAAGCCAACGCCAAAGTTTCGATCGGCCAGACGTTTGATCTGGTCGCGAGATAAAAACACATTTTGAGTGACATTATCTACGACCATAAAGTCGTTACCCAAACCATGCATTTTTGAAAAATTAATTAACATACGATCCGATTTACTTTTTGTTACTGGCTACAGCATGCCATAACCTGTATTAAGCTGCAGCCGATTTTTCAAAACATCGAGGTGGGTTTTGCAAATTAGGGCAACAGGTGTTCGCCACGCCATAATGATTCAAGCGATTCGCGTTCCCGTACTAGATGCGTTTTATCGCCATCCACCATGACTTCGGCGACACGTGGGCGAGAGTTGTAATTTGAGCTCATACTGAAGCCATAGGCACCTGCACTGCGTTGTACAAGCAAGTCGCCTTCATTAATCGCTAACTCGCGTGATTTGCCAATAAAATCTCCTGTTTCGCATACTGGCCCAACGATGTCATACACTTTGGCTGCCACATCGGTGTGTTGCAAAGCGGGCACAATAGCTTGCCATGCTCCATAAAGAGATGGACGTAGCATGTCGTTCATACCAGCATCGACAATCGCAAAATGTTTATCGGCGGTTTGTTTAATGAATTCAACTTTAGTAACAAGTACACCAGCATTGGCGGCAATCGCGCGACCGGGTTCAAAGATTAATTGCAAATGCGGATAGTTTGCTAATTTCGCTTTGACTTCGGCGGCATACGCACTTGGATGAGGAGGTTTTTCTTGATCATAAGGCACGCCTAGACCGCCACCAATATCAATATGGTGCAGTGTGATACCCGCGCTTGCTAAGGTGTCGATGAGGGCAAGCACTTTATCCATCGCGGCCATAAATGGCTCAACTTCGGTGAGTTGTGAGCCGATATGAAAATCCACGCCGACTACGCTTAGTCCGGGCAGAGCATAAGCGAGTTGATAAACGTCAAAGGCTTGCTTGATATCAATACCAAATTTATTTTCTTTAAGGCCGGTTGAAATGTAGGGATGTGTTTTGGCATCAATGTCAGGGTTTACACGGATTGAAATTGGAGCGACTTTATTGAGTTTTTCGGCAACCGTACTAATGCGCTTTAATTCAGCGCGAGATTCTACATTAAAGCATTTGATACCATGTTCAAGGGCAAAGGCGATTTCGTCTTCGGTTTTTGCAACCCCTGAAAAAACCACTTTGCTTGCATCACCACCCGCAGCGAGCACACGTGCAAGCTCACCTTTCGAAACAATATCGAATCCAGCACCAAGGCGTGCAAGCACATTAAGTACTGCAATATTTGAATTGGCTTTTACCGCATAACAGACCAAGTGAGGATGCCCTTCGGCGGCGTCCGTAAAGGCGCGATAGTGGCGCTCTAAAGTACGACGAGAATACACATAACATGGAGTTCCGTATTTTGCCGCAATTTCGGTGATGGCAACGTCTTCGGCAAAAAGCGTTGTGCCTTGATAATTAAAGTAATCCATTTAGTTATCCTTTTTCGTATCAGCAACCTGGCTTTGTGCTGCAGTTGGCGTTTGCTGATTGGCTTTCTCTTGTTCTGGTAAATACAGTGCCCCGCTTTGCCCGCAGCCAACGAGGGTTGTGGCCATAAGTAGAGTGATTGCTTGGTAAATGACGTTGAGTTTATTCGCTTTCATTAGATAAATAGAGTCGATGCCTTTATAATCGCAGGTTAACAGAATTAATGAAAAATGCAGCTATTCACTGGTGAATTTTATTCCTGATAGACTGAGGGTGGTGTAGACATGCGAAGTTTACGGCACAGGCTCTTAGCACACAAAAATGAAATCAACTTACTGTTAAAAGGAAAGTACCTATGACTGACCACGAATATCATGAGCTCGTTGATGCGATGTTGTTATCACTTGAAGAACAAGTCGAAGAGTGTGAAGTTGACTTAGATTACGAAACCAACAGTGGTTTGCTTGAAATTATCTTTCCTGACAAAAGTAAAATTGTTATTAACAAGCAACCGCCGTTACATCAATTATGGGTAGCAACTAAATTCAATGGTCATCATTTCGAACTGCACGGTGATAAGTGGATAGATAACCGTTCAGGCGCCGAGTTTTGGCAATTTATTTCTGACGCGGCGACTCGACAAGCTAGCGAAACGATTCAATGGGTAGCCAACTGATGCTTAATTTCGTCGAGTATGCTGCTAAAACGACGCATCGTGCCACGGTTATTTGGTTGCATGGCTTAGGAGATTCAGGTCATGGTTTTTATCCTGTTGCTGAGGCATTACAACTTCCACGAGAACTCGGCGTCAAATTTGTGTTTCCGCATGCGCCGGAAAAATACATTACCATCAATGCGGGAATGCGCATGCGCGCATGGTATGACATTAAATCGTTTGATCTAGATAAAAGAGCTGATGAGGCAGGTGTGAGAGAATCAGCTGAGTTGGTTACGGCCTTGATCGAGCGAGAGCGGGAGTTAGGTATCGATTCGTCGCGGATTGTGCTTGCTGGCTTTTCTCAAGGTGGTGTGATTGCATTGCACCTTGCTCCCAGACTTCCTTTTCAACTGGCTGGAGTCATGGCATTGTCAACGTATATGTGCGCACCTCAAAAATTGCAAAATGAAAAACGTCAAGAACAATTAAATTTCTTTTTGGCTCATGGTGTTCAAGATCAGGTTGTGCCATTATTTGCCGGTGAACAAGCTCGAGATACGCTGATTGCGAATGGCTATCAACCAGCATGGTCTACGTATTCTATGGCACACGAAGTGTGTCAGGACGAGCTTAGTCAAATTAGAAGCTGGCTCATCGCAACGCTTGGGGAACATTAGAGGGATCCAACATGAAACAAAGATTGGTGATTAGAACCAATGTTAAACCAACCGCGATAAATTCGCCGACCGTCAGCTATGAGTGGCATTGGCGTCGTATTTGGGCTGCGATTATTACTTGCTGCCTCTTGTTTGGCGCGGGTGGGTATATGTTGCTTTTATCGGTGAATGCCGACGAATTGAATCCAAACGATGTCGTTTCCCAGCAACAGAATGAGCGCAGTGAGCCATTGATGTCTGCAGAACATATTGAGGTGACACAAGAGGAATCTACTCCAATCAAGAATTATGACATAGCGCCAAACATGACAACGATTGAGTCGACTGCAAGCGAGCAGCAGAGTGCGTTGCGCGTTGATGATGTCAAAAATACCAAAGCGCCGGTTGATGAACCAACTTTGGATACTTCACTGGAAGAAGCCGCTTTGACCTCACGCCCTATACAGCAAATTGAAGCACCCAATACTGAGTTTTTGCGTCGTGCAACTGAGGTGCAATCGGTATCATCGCCCGATGGAAGTATGAAGGTAGATGACGGATCGGATGAGGATAGTCCGTTTCCTAATACCGCGATTGTTGCCAACGTCGCACTGGGGGCAAAGATAGATACAGCCAGTATATCCCGGGCCGTCTTAACGACGGGGGTAGTAAAACTGGAACCAATTGATGTGCTAAAAAGTGACGTTTCAGTCCATCAATTTGAAGGTAAGCTTTATTTTTTTACTGAAGTAAAAGAGTTAGCAGGCAGTTCAATTCGCCACTTATGGTATTACGAAGATTCATTGATTGCAGACATAAAGCTGAGCATTAACTCTGCTCGTTACCGCACTTATTCGCTTAAAAATATTCAACATAAACAAGTCGGCGATTGGCGTGTTGAAGCTGTCAACGCTGAGGGTGGATTGATCGCCCGAAAAGAATTCAGAGTCCACTAAAACGACATGTTATCTGGAAAAGTCCAGTTTAACGCGTTGACTTGAAGAGACTCTTCGCAATAAAGGTTTAAATATGACACAACATAATGCTCCTCTTCGTATCGCTACGCGAAAAAGTGCTCTTGCGCTTTGGCAAGCCGAATTTGTTAAAACACAACTCGAAACGCACCACCCGGATCTAGTGGTCGAGCTTGTGCCGATGACGACACAAGGCGATATTATTTTAGATACACCTTTGGCTAAAATTGGTGGTAAAGGTTTGTTTGTTAAAGAGTTAGAGCAAGCAATGTTGGATGGGCGTGCAGATATTGCCGTACACTCGATGAAAGATGTGCCGGTAGAGTTTCCTGATGGACTTGAATTGCACACGATATGCGAACGTGAAGACCCTCGTGATGCATTTGTTTCGAACGCGTTTGACTCCATTGAGGCACTCCCTCAAGGTGCCGTTGTCGGGACCTCCAGTTTACGTCGCCAGTGCCAACTGCGTGCATTAAGGCCAGATCTGATCATTAAAGATTTGCGTGGTAACGTAAACACGCGTTTGGCAAAGCTCGATGCCGGTGAATATGATGCAATCATTCTGGCAGCAGCAGGCCTATTACGATTAGAAATGCCTGAACGTATTCGCAACTTTATTGCACCAGAAATCTCATTACCTGCAAATGGGCAAGGTGCGGTTGGTATTGAGTGCCGTAGTAATGATGAACGGACCAAAGCGCTGCTTGCACCTTTAGAGCATAAACCGACTCGTCTTCGCGTTGATGCTGAGCGAGCCATGAATACTCGTTTGGAAGGAGGCTGCCAAGTCCCAATTGGTGCTTATGCTGAGCTTCAAGGCGAAACACTATGGTTACGCGGTTTAGTCGGTGCTGTAGATGGTAGCGAAATGCTCCAGGCAGAAGTGAAAGGCGATGCAATAGAAGCGAAGCAACTCGGAACACAACTTGCCGAAACCTTGTTATCGATGGGCGCTGATACGATCTTAGCGGCCGTTTACGGTTCGAAATAATGAAACACCTTCTCATCACACGACCGATTGGCAAAGGCAATGAGTTAGTTTGCAATTTAGAAGCGGCGGGTTTTAAAGTCAGTCATACACCTGTGCTGACGTTATCTGAATTGCAGCCAAGCGAGCAAGAACTTGCCGTGCTTGATGAGGCAGATCTTATTATTTTTATTTCACAAGATGCAGTAAATGCCCTTGCGAAAGTGCGGACAACATTGCCCTCTAATGCAACCTACGTTGCTGTTGGAACTAGCACAGCCGGTGCATTGAGTCAGGCTTTTAATACCAAAGCAATCGTGCCCGCAAATCAAGATACAGAAGGAATGCTAGCGCTCGACGCTTTGCAAAATGTTGAGAGTAAGCGGGTCGTGATTGTGAAAGGCAAAGGCGGGCGAGTCGATTTAGCCAAACAGTTGAAATCACGCCAAGCCCTTTTATCTTTACTCGATGTGTATGAGCGTCTGCCGGCAGAGCCAATCTCGAACAACTGGTTAGACCACTGGCAGAAGGCACAAATAGACGGTATAGTGTTGACGAGTGTGGCTGCTGTCGATGCTGTTTTTAATACTAAACAGACCGCGCTTCTAGATTGGCTTAAAACGTGTACTTTTTTTGTTGTCAGCGAACGCATTGCGGCGCATCTCCGTGAACAGTACCAGATCAGTGATAGAGTATATGTTACGTTCGGCGCGCAAGATGAAACCGTGTTTAAGGCAATCTTAGCGGCACGAAATGCGTGCGCTGAGCATCGCAATGAAAAAGACGACAGTGTGCAGCCAGAACAAGCACCGTTACCCACTGCACCGCGACAGGCTGATTCAGAAAATACGGTGACAAAAAAATCCGAACCGCCCTTTGCGAACATTAACTCGCAGGCAACTCGTTCACAGGAAAAGAACATGCAAGAACCAATAAAAAGCGTTGCAGATAAGACCGAAAATCAGCAAATTAATTCGGCTCCACCGCGAAAAGCGCCGATAAGTAAAGTTGGTGTATTGGCTTTGTTGGTTGCTTTCTCAAGCATTGGCGTGAGTGGCACCATTGTTTGGTATGGCGAAAAGCAACTCGCTCAGTTAGCTTCTGCATTAAGTGCATCGCAATCTCAGAATGACACTTTAAAGCAACAAGCACTCGCTAAATTCACACAAGTTGAAATTCTTGAAACGCAGTTGAGTACGTTGCAAGCGGAATTGCTTGCCCAACAACAATCTATGCTTGCGACACAAGAGCAGCAATTAGCTGATGCGCTGTTGCAAGTGAAGGAGTTGGCTACGCTCCCTGAAAAGCAATTTGCGCTCAGTGAAGCGCGTTATTTAAGTCATCTACTGCGCTTTAAAGCCGTGGTTGAGCATGATTGGCAAAGCGCTCAAGTGATATTGTCGCGCTTAGATGGACTCGCGTCGTATTTTCCTGAACCGCATGTTGTATCTGCGGCAGTCGCGCAAGATTTAGCGACCGTACTTGGACAAGAAAAGCCTCCAACAGAGATCTTGTATGTGACACTTACAGGGTTTATTCAACAAGCTCGAACGTTGCCGTTGCTTTCACTTAAATTACCAGAAGCGATGCCGATCGAAAGTGCACAATTAAGTGAAGACGTGAGTGATTGGCGAGCAAATTTAAAACGCAGTTGGCAGCAGTTTCTTAATGACTTCATTTCGATCCGCAAACGTGAATCGATCACCACCGCGCCGCTTTTATCTGACACTGAGCAGCGAGTACTAAGAACCATGCTTGAAGCGTATTTAACACAAGCGCAAACGGCAGCCGCACAGCAACAAACGGCGATTTATGTCGCCGCGCTCGAATCGGCGAAGCAACACATTTATGCACATTACGATGTAAACTCAGGTGCGGCGAAAGGACTATTATTGGAATTAGATCGATTGGTGCAAACGCCTGTAGCAAGTGAGCCTAACATTGAGCTTGTTACGCCTCAGCTGATTGAAGGCACGACATTATGATCAAAGTATTGAGTTTCTTTCTGTTTCTCGCCTTGATATTGGCTGGTTCTCATTGGCTGATCGATGAAAAGGGCTATGTTTTAATCGCGCTTAATGAGACCACTATCGAAGGCACCGTGGTTTCGTTTAGTTTTTTAACGCTACTGATCGTCATGAGCGTATATCTCATTGGCAAATTGGTAGGATTGATCCTCGCCTTAGTCAAAACGCCTTCAAAACATTGGTCTTGGCGTCGTCAAAATAAACAACAACAGCAATTAGAACTTGGGTTGTGGGCGATGCTAAACCAAGATTGGGATAAGGTTGAGCGCGTCTGGCGAAAAACCTCGCTTGATGAGCAGTACGCCACGCTTCGCCAAGCAGCGTTAGTGAAAGCCTGTATCGAGAAACAAGATTGGCTAAAAGCACGAACGCAAGCCAGTGAACTTGAATTAAATGAATTTACCGCTCCCCTGAAAGCGCAACTGGAACAATCATCAGAAACCGCTAATGCATTAGCGAAACTGGCTCAAGACAAACAGGCATCGGCGGGAGTGTTGCAGCAGTATGCGCTTGTGTTGGTTGGACAGAAAGATTTTTCAGGACTTAAAGACGTACTTGTAAAGTTAGCGAAATCAGAACAACTGGATCAATCAGCATGGGATAATTTTATTGGCCCTTGGTTTAAGTCCACACCTATCGGAGATATTGACTCGTTATATCAGGCTTTCCCAAAATCGTTGCAGTCTGTCGTTCAGGTGCACTGGCTAGGGGCATTGGCGCGAAGTGGCACGCTTGCTTCGCAAGAAGCGCATTTGCACAAACTCATTAAACGAAATGAATTTACTGTACTGGCCGCGATTTTGGTTCAGTTGAGCAATGAAAGTTTGTTGTCGCTGCAACAAGGCGTTCAGCAGGCACTAAAAAGCCACACAGACAATACCGAGTTGTTACTTAGTTTAGCTAGCCTTGCTTTTGCTGCCAACGATCCTCAATTGGCGGCGAAAATCTTTGATACGCTCGGAGAGCGCGTTCCAAAAATTTGGAAGGGCAAACAAAAACAAGCCTATATTGCCGATGGGCAATATCAAAAGGCATGCATGATTTAAGTGAAAAAGGAGCTGAACAGCTCCTTTTTTGTAATTCATCAGCGGTCAGGCTTTCCTAATTACGCTTGCACGGAGCACCAACACGGTTAACAATGGACACATGTCCTTGTAATCTTTCGCGAGGTACGTATGATCCGCGAAATTTTATCTAAAAAAACTGAGGCCTTATGATTAATCCAAATCTCCCGTTACTCGATCTTCATCGTCATCTTGACGGCAATGTGCGCGCAACGACCATTTTGGAACTGGGGCGCCAGTTTAATTTAACGTTGCCAGCCAACGACGTTGAAAGTCTTCGTCCACATGTGCAGGTAATGGATAACGCACCAGATCTAATGTCTTTTTTAGCCAAATTGGATTGGGGCGTTAAAGTGCTTGGTGATTATGATGCTTGTCGCAGAATAGCGGTTGAAAACGTTGAAGATGCAAAAGCGCAAGGGATGGATTACGCTGAATTGCGTTTTAGCCCGTATTACATGGCAATGAACCACAATTTACATCCTCAAGGTGTGGTCGAAGCGGTGATCGATGGCGTCCAAGCAGCAGCAAAAACGCACAATATTAAGATAAATTTAATCGGTATCTTGTCTCGCACCTTTGGTGTGGAAAAGTGCCAAGCGGAACTCGAAGCCATTTTAGCGCACAAAAAGCATCTTGTGGCAGTTGATCTCGCCGGAGATGAATATGGTAAGCCTGGAGAGCTCTTTAAGACGCATTTTAAAGCCGTACGAGATGCTTATTTGGCGGTTACAGTGCACGCTGGCGAGGCAAAGGGTGCAGAAAGCATTTGGCAAGCCATCCAAGAGCTTGGTGCTACGCGTATTGGTCATGGCGTAAATGCTATCCATGATCCTCGTTTAATGGATTATCTACGTGATAACCATATTGGCATCGAATCGTGTTTAACCAGTAACATTCAAACCAGTACCGTAGTATCGTTGGCTCAGCACCCTCTCAAGGCATTTTTAGATCACGGTATATTAGCGTGTATTAATACGGATGATCCGGCAGTTGAGGGGATTGAGTTGCGTCATGAGTTTGAGCAAGTCGCAACGCTTGCTGGTTTATCTCCAGACGATTGTGAAAAGGCACAGCGCAATGCACTTGAGATTGCCTTTTTAAGTGATGGTGAGAAAAGCGCACTCTTAAATTTAAAACGTTAAATCGATTGACCTTTTCCCAATAGGCATCACTGGGCGTAATCCGCTTTGATGCCTTTTTAATAGGCGGGATCAAGCATCTTCACGCTTCTGCATTTAAAGCTTTGTGATTCTTATTATCATTTACCTACTGGTGTGATATAACTCCTTGTAAGCTATTATTCAAGGAGATAGAAGTGCTTTATCGCCATTCTCAGTTTGGTACAACAATTGTAACCATTTTGGGTTCGTCCATTCTGTTACTTATCGGACTCTTAATAAGTCAACCTACAGGGGCGAAAGAGTCTATTTGGTTAGCCATTTTGTTGCTTTCAATGGTGACGTTTTTGTTTTCAACTCTCACAATTGAAGTGAAAGGCAATCACATTTCTTGGTTTTTTGGGCCGAGGTTTTGGAGAAAGACACTCAATTTTAACGAGGTTAGATCCGTCAAAGTAATTCGTTATCCATGGTATGTAGGATTTGGGATCCGGTTGACCTCAACAGGATGGCTATATACGGTGTCAGGCTTGAGTGCCGTAGAATTGTTGCTTAAAGACGGAACAACCGTGAGTTTGGGTAGCAATGAAGCGGAAGAATTGGCTGCGGTTGTAGAAAATAAACTAACTACATCATCGCTGTAATAGGTCTACGCCATTTTGATTGGGTAGACCTCCTTAGACTTTCGCGCTTATTTGATAAACGCAAACGCATCGGCATGCATGTTTTCACGTACAGCCCCATGCTCAATGAAGTCATCGCGCACAATACCAATCATGTCGAAACGGCCAGCCATGTATACTTGATAGGGTTCAAGAGAAACGATGTCTTGCATCACCGCTTTATGCACAAAACCGGTATGACCAGACCAGTCACCTTCTGGTGTCTCTATCACTGGGATAAATTGGAATTTGGCGTTACGTTTAGCCCATGCTTCCATTTCAGCTTTAGCGTAAAGCGCAGATTCAACTTTTACTCCCCAGTACAGCAGAACCGGTTGATCAAAGCCACTTTCTTCAAGCTGCTCTGCGATTGATTTTACATACGAAAATCCAGTACCACCGGCAAGTAAAACTATCGGCATAGGCGATGATTGCTGTAGGTGAGCACTACCCAGTCCAACTTCTAATAGCACGCTTTGATTATTTGCGTGAGCTTGCTTTATATGTTCAAGTGCTTGCATTGCATAAGAATCCGCAGCGCCCGCGCCAATGTGCAGTTCTAGCGAATTTTGCAAAGACGGCTTGCTCGCAATTGAAAATGCTCGCTTATCTTTTTCACCTAGCACTAATTGTAAGTACTGACCCGCTAGAAACTGAGCTGGTTGTTCTGGTTTCAGTGTGACATGGTAGACAAATTCAGTGAGTGGTTTTATCTCGGTGACCACTGCGTTTAATGTTTGCATGCTTTTCCTAAATAACGTTGCACAAGTGACGCGAATGCCGCGCACTCTATCATAAATCCCTCTACTTGGGCAAAATCCCGAGTGAGTCCCATATTTCATCGACACGTTGTTTGACCGATTCATCCATTACAATTGGCGTACCCCATTCTCTGTCTGTTTCGCCAGGCCACTTGTTTGTCGCATCGAGGCCCATTTTAGATCCTAATCCGGACACGGGTGAGGCGAAATCAAGATAATCGATAGGGGTATTTTCGATCATCGTTGTGTCACGCGCCGGATCCATTCGGGTGGTAATTGCCCAGATGACATCATTCCAGTCTCGCGCATTGACATCATCATCACACACGATCACAAATTTAGTGTACATAAATTGACGTAAAAATGACCACACACCTAGCATTACGCGCTTAGCGTGACCCGGATATTGTTTTTTCATTGTGACAACGGCCATCCGGTATGAGCAACCTTCGGGTGGTAAATAAAAGTCAACGATTTCAGGGAATTGCTTTTGCAAAATGGGCACAAACACTTCGTTGAGTGCCACACCTAATATGGCAGGTTCATCGGGTGGACGGCCTGTATAGGTGCTGTGATAAATCGGGTTTTTGCGATGGGTGATGTGAGTGACTGTCATCACTGGGAAGTCATCCACTTCATTGTAATAACCTGTGTGGTCGCCATAAGGCCCCTCAGGAGCGACTTCTCCTGGTTGTATATAGCCCTCTAAAACAAATTCGGCGCTCGCTGGTACTTGTAATTCATTCGATATTGACTTGACGACTTCCGTTTTGCTGCCGCGCAATAACCCTGCAAAAGCGTATTCGCTAAGAGTGTCAGGTACGGGGGTGACAGCCCCTAGGATGGTGGCAGGGTCCGCGCCTAATGCCACAGATACAGGGTAAGGTTCACCAGGGTGTTGCTGACACCATTCTTGATAATCGAGAGCACCGCCGCGATGCGATAACCAACGCATGATTATCTTGTTTTTAGCGATGAGTTGTTGACGATAAATTCCAAGGTTCTGGCGTTTCTTATTTGGGCCTTTCGTGATGGTTAAACCCCACGTGATCAGAGGGGCAGCATCTCCAGGCCAACAATGCTGGATCGGTAATTTATGCAAGTCGACCTCTTCGCCACGGATCACAACATCTTGACATGGGGCTTTTTTAAGCTCTTTTGTTGGCATGTTGAGTACTTGTTTAAACACCGGGATCTGACCGATTGCTTCGCGTATTCCTTTAGGCGGCTCTGGCTCTTTTAGAAAAGCGAGAAGTTTACCAACTTCACGAAGTTCACTTACCTCTTCTTGACCCATGCCCATGGCAACGCGTTTAGGTGTGCCAAATAAGTTGGCGAGAACAGGAATGTCGTACCCAATCGGGTTTTCAAAAAGAATAGCGGGGCCACCGGCGCGCAGAGTTCGATCAGCAATTTCGGTCATTTCAAGGTAGGTAGAGATTGGTTGCGAGACTCGCACCAGTTCACCCTTTTTTTCTAATAGCGCGATAAAATCACGCAGATCGTTGTATTTCATAATGGCAAAGTTATCGAATACTTGCCCACTAGTGTAGCAAGATTCTCGTTATAAAGTCCCTTAATACGGTGGATTTTGTTATGCAGTTCAAATTGCGTAAATCATGAGGTGACTTGAGTTTATTGACAAACAAATGGCAAGAATGATGGCGCTTGCTACACTATGTCAACGAGGGTAAAAAACCTATTGTGCCTATAGTTCGATTGTCATAAATTAAAATGTAACTATGGTGTAAACGATGATTTAATGGTGCAGTACAGCTCAGTAGAGCATGTTGATACATTTGAAATTATTTGACTTTGCGCAACATCGCGTCCCCATTCTATGCTAAAATGTTGGCGAGCGGTTAATATAAAAGTCCGATGTCGCCGGTTGTAAGGGTTGAGACTTGATCAGATTTCTTCTTGGAAGTGTATTTCTTTTTTATTGTGTTGTTTGCCAAGCATTGCCTTTGCCAGAGAGTGCTTTTGCACGTCATAGTGCTGTTATGCTCGTTATCGATCCAAAAAGTGGCGATATCATTGATGTGAACGATGCTGCTATCGCGTTTTATGGATATGACAAAGCGCAATTTACCCAGTTAAAAATCCAATCAATAAATCAATTGTCTGCAGAGCAAGTTGCTGCAGAACGCATTGAAGCTGCCAATCAAGGTCGTAATTACTTTATTTTTCAGCATAAATTACGTTCCGGTGAAGTGCGTACGGTACAGGTTTTTTCTAGCCCTTTTGAGCATCTTGGCAGAACCCTTTTGCTTTCTGTGATACAGGACATTAGTGCTCAACGTGATTTACAACAAGAGCTTTGGCATTATCAATCGAATCTAGAGCAACAAGTCGCCATGCAAACGCAAGCGATAGAAACAGCTGACATGGTAAAATGGCTCTTGATGTATATTGCGATTGCCATATTATTAGGCGCTTCCATTATTTTGGCATTTATGTCTTTTCGTTTGCGTGAGGCGAAAAAGTTAGCAGAAAAAGACAGTGCGACATTGAGGGCTATATTTAATGCGTTCGATGATTATTTGGTCTTTACCGATAATCGGCATGAAATTGTTTCGGGTAACCAAAAAGTGCATCAACAGTTTCCGATCAGTTGGCAAGGGCAGTCGTTATATACTTTTTTTGATTATCCTGAAGACTTGACCTTAGTTGATAATCAAATTGCAGAAATCACAGTTCAAATTGGCTCAGATATTTTCCCTGCAGAAGTACGATGTGAAGCGGTCAATGATCGTCAAGGTAAGCAGCAAGGGTTCTTGTACATCATTCGCAATATTCGCGCACGTTTAGATGCCGAGCGTGAGCTACGTTTGGCTAGTACAGTGTTTGAGACAACGCATGAAGGTGTGCTCGTTTCAGATAAGCAAAATCGCATTCAATTAGTCAATCGCGCATTTACTGATATTACAGGCTACGAACAACATGAAGTGCTAGGACAGACACCGGATATATTTAGTTCAGGACGTCACGATACCGCTTATTTCACTCAGCTTTACGATACGCTTAATACGCAAGGGCATTGGGAAGGCGAGATTTGGAACCGCCGCAAAGGCGGTGATATTTATCCTAGTTGGTTAACGGTATCTGCGGTTTTTGCTGAAACCGGTGAAATTGAAATGTACGTGGCTTTATTTAATGATATTACCTCGCGTAAGAAGAACGAACAGCTTATGTGGCAACAAGCTAATTTCGATAACCTTACGGGATTGGCTAATCGTCATCATTACCACAACAAATTTGACCAAGAAATTCAAAGAGCCCTGCGCGAGGGCTCGCGATTAGCCATTTGCTTTATTGATCTTGATAGATTTAAGGCGGTTAACGATATGCTTGGCCATCATATTGGTGATTTATTGCTTGTTGAAGCGGCAAATCGAATTCGTGGTTGTACACGCAGTTCGGATACTGTGGCTCGACTTGGTGGTGATGAATTTGCTTTGTTACTCCCAGACATTAACTCGATTGTTGACATTGAAAAGGTGGCGAGCAAAGTATTATCAAGTTTACATAGCCCCTTTAATTTGGAGGGGCATGAAGCGTTTGTATCAGGTAGCATGGGGATCACCATTTACCCTGATGATGGGACTGAACGAAAAATATTGCTGCGCAACGCAGACAGTGCAATGTATAAAGCCAAAGAACATGGGCGCAACTGTTTTCAGTTTTATACGTCTGCAATGCATGAGCACGCCAAAGCTCGCAGTAAGCTTGAAAGCGCTTTGCATAAAGCACTAATTAATAAAGAGCTGTCTATTCACTACCAACCTATTCTCAATCGACATGGGCAGGTGTGTGGTGCAGAAGCACTGCTAAGGTGGTTTTCGCCGTTATTAGGGCAAGTTTCTCCGGCCAAGTTTATCCCCGTCAGTGAGGAACTAGGTTTAATCGTAGCGATGGGAGAGTGGGTGCTATATCAAGCCTGTGCACAAGCAAAAAGCTGGATAGAAGATCAAGGCGAAGATTTTTTTATTTCGATTAACGTATCAAGCACCCAGTTCAAACGTCAAGACATAGCTTCGCTCGTCGCAAAAGTATTACGTGACACCGGCTTGGCACCACAGTATTTGACGTTAGAAATCACAGAAACAGTACTCGCAGATAATACGCACCATACGTTGCATCAACTCCAAGCATTACGTGAACTCGGGGTTGAACTTGCTATTGACGACTTTGGTACGGGGTATTCATCACTCAGTTACTTGAAACGTTTCCCATTGACTAAGTTGAAAATTGATCGAGAGTTTGTACGCGATATTCCAGATGATCCGGAAGATTGTGCACTGGTTAGTGCGATTATTTCAATGGCGGGTAATTTAAACTTGAAAGTGATTGCTGAAGGGGTTGAAACTCAAGCTCAATTGTCTTTCTTACATAGTATTGAATGCCACTATACACAAGGCTTTTTGCACAGTAAGCCAATAAGTAGTAGCCATATGGATGCACTCCTTGAACGAGTGAATCGCCCTAGCATAACTTAATCATGGATTTAGAATTAGATCATAATGTTCATGGATATACCCAATCAACTTGAAGTTCTGAAACACGCATCTTCAAGTTGTTTGGGTATCCATGCCCAAGAAATCTCAGGTGAATTTAGGTATATGTACCTGAGGTGGACTCTATTTTGCTTTAATCGTAGAAGCTGCATCGGCTGCCATGAATGCAAATACGGCATACGCAGCGGTATTTTGCTTTAGTTTATTTGGGTCAACTTTATCTAAAGTATCATCCGCTGTATGGTGGTAGTCGAAGTAGTCAAGGCCATTTTGGTGAAGGGCAAAGATAGGTGCAGAACCAGCTTGCTTGAATGGGATAAGATCTGGGCCGCCATGAGCTTGATTGCGACCAATGTATTCGATACCAAGAGGAGCAAGTTGCTTGGCAATTTCTCTCACTAAAGGCAGAGAATTCGCATGTACATTGGATTCAAAGGCATAAACGACATCTGCACCAAAGTCAGATTCAGCTGCCGCGACAATATTCTTTAAATGCGCTTTGTGGGCACTGAAATAGGCTTTGGAACCCCATAAACCTAATTCCTCAGCAGCAAACAGCACGACCCTAACACTGCGTTTCGGGCGTTTTATGTCTTTAATAAGTTTGCCTGCCGCCATCGTTAATGCGACACCTGCACCATCGTCGAGTGCACCGGTACCTAAATCCCACGAATCCAAGTGGCCGCCGATCAACACGTATTGTTCTGGGTGTTCAGTGCCGGTGATTTCGCCGATCACGTTATAACTTGTCCCTTCCCCTAAGTCTTCAGTTTGAATATTCATTTTGATACTCACTTGATGACCAAGAGAAATCAACCGAGCTAATTGATCCGCGTCGGGGTTTGCTACTGCTGCGGTTGGGATCTTGGTTACTTCGCTATCGTAATGACTGCCGCCAGTATGAGCAAACCGATGCAAAGAGGTGCTTACGGAGCGCATTAAGTAACCTCGGGCTCCTTTTTTCGCAGCCTCAACGGCGCCTTTATTACGTGCTTGTACCGCGGGGCCATAGCCATTGCCATCAATATCACGATTCATGCGGTAGTTTATAAACGCAATTTTGCCTTCTAAACTGTTTGTGGGTGCAGCGATTAATTCGTCAAGTGTTTCGAATAGCACAATTTCGCCCGATAATCCGTCTTTTGGCGTACTAATACTATTGCCTAACGCGGTAATGTGCAGTGGTTGGTGGCTAGGAGTCATAATGTGTGCAGATTCATGATAGCGACGCCAGTTTGGAAAGGTTGCTGGTTCTATCCATACTTTGTCGTAACCCAATTGGTGAAATTGCGCTTGAGCCCACTCAACTGCTAGTTGATCGTTTTTCGTGCCAGGCAGGCGCGGGCCCACTTCTGTTGTAAGTGATGTTAATAATTGCCAACTGAGTTCACTGTGCTGTGCATTTTTACGCAATGTGTCAATTTGTTGGTATTGCGTGTCATTGAATTCAGTCGCAGAGCTTGACGCGCAAGCAAACCCGATTGCCACAATACTTGAAAGAATAAAACGTTTCATAATGTCTTAGTAAGTATGAATAATAAGCCGCAAGTGTGGCAAACTTTCAGTGAAATGAACACGCAGAAACGATTAGTTGATGGTTTTTGCGACAAATAGCTTAAGTTGTTGATATTCCATTTCGAGTTGTTGGAAGAGGTCTCGAGATCCGGAAAAACGATCTGGATGATATTGGAGTGCCAAACTACGCCAACGCTTTTGCACTTGTTTTAGTGTGATTGGTGCAGTGAGCGCCCACATAGGCTGAAGGCTGTCTAGGTTAAAGTTAGGGTTGAGCGAATTGTTTGAGTGAAGCTTTTGCCAAAACAGGTTCAAGAGTGCATCAATATCATCTTTAGACGTTTGAAAATTCTCCCAATTCAGATAGTAATCGCGCAGCGCATTAGGCACTTCCAAAGCCTCGCTGGTTTTTGTGATTAATTCAATGTGCAAACTGGATATAATGAGGTGCCAACCTTCTGAGTATGAGCGTGCTTCAAGTTCAAATAAGGCATTCATGATTAGAAAGTTTTTTTTGAATAGATCTTGTGTTGGGCAGTCATCCTGAGAGTGAATTTCTCTACGTTCCAACAACGCTTCATAGAGCGAATGAATTTTGTATTTTTTATGTTCGACCAATAAGTCAAAAATGGGTTGGCACAGCGGGTTATACATTGTTCAACATTAAGAGTTAGTGTATGTTGACCTTAGCACATCTGCATTCAAGCGCAATTCGGAATGGAATCATGAACATGGGCTTTTTATCCAAATTTTCATTAAGTCTCAGTTTTGTGTTGGTGGCCTTACTTTGGCCAAGCAACGCTCAAGCAACTACGAATAAGTCCGATCCAGAAAAGGAGTTTTTCTCATCAGAAGTTTGGCCAGACACCCAGAACCGAGGTGACGCGTTGTTGCTTGATAGAGTGCTTACGGAACAACAAACGCAGAAAATACTGAGACATATTGCTGTATCAGCGGTTAAATCGGGTCAGTTTGACGTTGCCACTAGGTATTTCGATCGATTGTTAAAAATCAGCACACAACCAAAATCAGAAATGGGCTATTTTGCACAAAAAATGCTTGGGGTGAGTGCGTATTATCAAGGCGAATTTAAACCGGCTGTACATCATTATAAATTGGCTTTGGAGCTTGCTAAGCAACGCGAAAAACCACTGGAAATAGCGAGCATCGAAAGTAATTTAGGTCTGGTTTATGGCGATGTAAATCAAATATCTTTGTCTTTAAAGCATTATCTAGAAGCCAATGAACTCTATGAACAATTTGGTACGGATCAAGATAAAGCAGACATATTATTAAATTTATCAGGTGTTTATATTCGTCAATCTCGCCTTGAAACAGCTGCAAGAATGTTGGAAAAAGCTAAAAAAATCTACGGAAAGTTAGGATTGGAGTATGGCCAGGCAATAGTCAATGCGAATCTTGGCGTCGTGAATGCGGAGTTAGGGGAGCTTGAGACCGCGCGTGTTTTTTTTAAGCAAGCAAATGCTTTTTATGAATCGACACAAGACACCCGTAATTTAGCGATTCACCATGGTAATCTAGCCAATGTGAGTATGCGCATGGGAGACTTTGCGCAAGCTCAGCTAGATGCGATCCAAGGATTATATTATGCGGAAAAATCTCAGAATCAACTCGCGGAATTAACGGTTTTAGTACCGTTTGCAAAATGGCAATTATCCCAAGGATTATTATCGGAAGCCAAACACAGCATCGACAAAATACTTGCCTTGGCGAAAGCACTCAATGATCCACTCAAAAAAGCAGACGGCGAAATATTGTTAGCACTTTTACAGGCAAAACAGGGCGATAACGGTGCTGCGATGCGCTCACTGGAACTTTTTTTAGCCAGCCATCGAGCACTGCAATCTCAAGTATTACAGCAATACTTAGATGAGTTTGAAGACAATTTTGCTGCAGAACAGTTAGCTCAACAGGTTGAAGAATTAAAGCAGCAGCAAGCCTTTCAAGATTTGCAACGTAGCCAACGACAACTGATGTACACGCTATTAGGATTGTGTAGTTTATTAATATTTATTACTTGGGTAGCATGGAAAATACGTCAAGTAGAGCACAAAGCTAAGCAGAATTTAACAGCTGAAGTCGAAAAGCAAACGCAAGAATTAAAAGCGGTGGCTGAAGAATTACGATTAGCTGATGGGGTTAAAAGTCAATTTCTCGCGAACATGAGCCATGAGATCAGGACACCCCTGACCGCGATACTTGGGCATGCTCAAGTTCTGCAACAAGTAGCAGGAAATAATCCTGAATTGCAAACGAGCGTTGCGATAATTCATAAGCAAGGTGCTCATTTACATGAATTGATCAACGATATACTCGATTTAAGTAAAATAGAGGCAGATCAACTTCATATTCAACGTGCTGATTTTGACATTCGCTCTCTTATTCATGATCTTGAATCACTTTTTGAAGTATCAGCACAAGCTAAAAATTTGGCTTTGCGAATAGAACATAACTTTGAGAGAGCCTGTTGGATCCGTGAAGATTACGTTCGACTCAAACAGATTCTTGTGAATTTGCTTGGCAACGCCATTAAATTTACAGAACAAGGTTGGGTAAAATTGTCTGTGACCACAGATGAAAATCAGCTTAGCTTTACTGTCGAAGATACCGGAATAGGTATGAATACTCAGCAGCTAGAAGTCATTTTCGAGAGCTTTAAGCAAGGGGATGACAGTATAACGCGACGTTTTGGGGGCAGTGGCCTTGGTTTATGTTTGTCGCGAAAGTTATCTGAAATGATGCAAGGGCAAATTACCGTATCGAGTAAAGTGGGGGTAGGTAGTTGTTTTGAATTGAATATTCCTGTCATTTACAGCGAAAGCCAAACCTCTACGCAGGTCTCGGAACGTCGCGTACCCGAAATGCAAAATACTAAGCTCTGTGGTACCGTGTTAGTAGCTGAAGATCATCCTGACAATCGCGCATTAGCTGCGCGTTTTTTGTCGCAATTCGGTTTAGACGTTATTGCAGTTGAAAATGGCAAGCAAGCTGTAGAGATTGCATTAAGTGAATTCCCAGACGTTATTTTACTGGATATTCAAATGCCAGAACTAGATGGTTTAAATGCGATGCTGTTACTGCGAAAAAGTGGCTATGCTGGACCTATATTTGCACTTACCGCCAATGTGTTAGCTCATGAAGTAACACACTACCTTGAGTCTGGCTTTACAGGTCATTTTGGTAAACCATTCGATAGTCAAACGATGTATCGCGAACTTGCTCAATTACTTGCCGTCTCTACAGAAAATTCTGACAACTTTTTTAATGTAGATCTCTCTGACCTGAAGATAAGTTTTATAAATAGCCTAGAGGAAGAGCGGGAATTGTTGATTAGTTTATATGAGCAAAGTGATTGGATCTCGATCCAATCGCTTTGTCATAAAATTAATGGCGCAGCCAAAACGTTCGAATGCCATGATATTGCACATACTGCAATGGAGTTTGAGCGGGCATTGCGTAATCGTGACGAAGCCCACTTTCAAGACTATTACTTGATTTTGTGTGACGAGCTTGCGCAGTATAAAAACTCAAAACAACTCAACGTCTCCTGAGGGTTTTGGAGTAGTTTGAGTTGTGTTGTGTCGCGTCTTAGGTTCATTTCGAACCTTTAATACACGTGGGTTTTCATCTGCAGGAGGATGGTTCACGATAAAGAGTGAAAGCTTCTCTTGAATACTTTGCGCTAAGGCTAGTAAATCCAGATTAGATACTACTTGAATTTTTGAGGTTGATAAGGCATCCGAATTTAAGTTGACCATCGCTTCAATGCTCCCTTGAGCTTCATCCGAAATTGTCTTTTGCTCAACAACCTGTTGATGAATCACTTTCGACATGTTGCTAATATCCAGCATCGCGGATTCAATGTGATCGACTTCTTGTGTTGACGCCTGAGAAAGTTTTACGGTGTGATTTGTATCCTCAAGTGCTTCTTGCATTGCTTGGTTTGCCGCATCGGTGCCAGCTTGAATTTTACCTACCATCGCTCGAACTTCTTGTGTCGATTTGCTAGTGCGGGCAGCCAAATTTCGCACTTCATCGGCAACTACGGCAAAACCTCGCCCTTGTTCCCCTGCTCGAGCGGCTTCAATGGCTGCGTTCAACGCTAATAAGTTGGTTTGCTCTGCAATTGCATTAATCACATCAATAACAGAGGTAATATCGTCACTGTCTTGCTTAAGAGTATTAATTTGCTTACTGGTTTTTTGGATGTTTTCGGCAAGTGCCATAAGGCTCGTTTGACTTTTGGTGGTATCAGCGCGTGTTTGCTGCACTGCTGTGGTAGCCGACATAACGGAGTTATGAATTTGTTCTAAGTTTTGGTCAAGCTCTCTGGATGCGTTGAGCATACGGCCAATACAATCTGCTAAATCTTCGCCATGAGAATGTTGGATTGTGGCTTTTTGTGTCATTGAAGCATAAGTATCACGCAGATCATCCGCCATAGGCGTTAGGCGACAAGATGAACTATGCACTTCTGCAACGAGATGTTCTAACATCGCTAAACAGGCATTGATCGCAAGACATGATTTTGGCAGGTTTTTATTACGGTCATCGAAACGAAAAGTAAGATCAATGCCCTTTTCTGATGAAAGCGCAAGTGTTAATTCATCGAGTACTTTGTTATTTTTATTCGAATTAGTAGGAAATAAGAAAGTAACACAGGCCCATGCAATGATAGGCGCGGCAAAGGCAAATCCAATGAGCACGGTAGATGAATCAGGAAACATGGTGAGCGCCAACACCAATAAGGCCCATTGAATGACTAATCCAATCCATAGTGGTTTGGTTAACTTCATAGAATTGCTCCGCTTTTAACTTCAGCTCGATCTTTTTATAGCTTTATTTATAGCTTAGGAAGCATCAGATTGCGAGCGCAAAAAAAGAGGCAAAATGCCTCTTTATCATTTAAAACAGCGCTCTATTGGGCAAACATATCGTCCATAGTACCTTGAGCAAGTGGGTGATAACTAGGTCTTGCATTCAAGTATACTTTTTCAGCCCATGCTTTTTTGCCATGACTGATCAGGGATTTATAAATAGGCACAATCAATTTACGACGACCTATACCAGTGAGATGCTTTTCTACTGCAGGGTAAATGGCTTCATAGCCATTGCCTATGGCAAGCATATACCAAGCAAAAGCGATTTCGGCATTGGTAGAGTCAGTTAGATTAAACGCCTTATCTAATTCAACCATGCGTTCTTGGTTCAAATCGCGTGGCAGGTTATTAATAAAGTGCAGCCATTCGTGTACCGTCCACTGTGCAGAAGGTAATTCAGCAATCGCTTTACCTGCTGTTAACCATGCTTTTGTCTCAGCATCGACTTTGTCGAACACATCAGAGGTAGGATTTGGTGCATCTGCGGGCAATCCTGGAGCATGGATCCACTCTGTTACTTTTTCTGGGCTTACGATGCCTGGGTATTTATTAATTAAATTATCCGCAAGATAGCGTTCAAACTCAGCAGTAGTTACTGATTTAAAAGAAAATGCTTTGAAATAGCTTTTCACAAAGGCATCAAATTTTTCTCGGCCATATTTTTCTTCTAAGTAAATTAGAAAGAGTTGACCTTTAGTATAGGGTACCGAACTGAAGGCATCGTCTGGATCGCGGCCATTAAGTTTTAAATTTAAGCGAGTATCTGGTTCACTAATTTGTGTTAGAAGTGCTTTTAAACCAGCAGTATCAAGCGCTTGTTCCATAACTGCGCGTTCTCGACCAAACACTTCTTCCATAATGCGGTTTTCAACGTAAGACGTAAATCCTTCGTTTAGCCAAAGATCTTCCCACGTTGCATTGGTGACTAAGTTACCAGACCAAGAGTGGGCTAACTCGTGTGCAATAAGATTAACTAAACTTCGATCTCCTGCTACAACGGTTGGAGTGATAAACGACAAGCGGGGGTTTTCCATACCACCAAAGGGGAAGCTTGGTGGCAACATGAGTAAATCGTATCGTCCCCAAGCGTATTCGCCATACATTTTGCTCGTTTTGTCTATCATTGCTTGAGTATCTGCAAACTCCCAAACAGACGCATCGAGAATTTGCTGCTCAGCAAAAATGGCTGTTTGATGGGACATTTCTTTGTAGTCTAAATTGCCCGCACCGATAGCGATTAAGTAAGGGGGGATGGCTTGAGGCATGTCAAAATGATAATCGCCGTCGCGAATAATCGCGCCGGTGTTATCAGCACTCATCACTGCACGTACTTCTTTAGGTGTTTGTACTCGAGCTTGATAGGTCACGCGCATGGCGGGGCTATCTTGCACAGGGATCCAACTTCTCGCGTGGATAGCTTGCGACTGGCTGTACATAAACGGATGAGATTTGCTTGCCGTTTGCTCAGGTGTAAGCCACTGTAGTCCAGACGCTTCAGGGCGGCTGTTATAATAGACTCGGACACGTTTAGCTTGGTTTTGGAATGTTATGGTGAGCTTCGATCCTTTTACATCGTCGCGATCGGCGAGCGTAAATTTTGCGGCTTTCCACGTTCCTTCCGCTGTTTCATAGATCACACGGTGGATGGTTAGGTCTCGAGTATCGAGTACAAGACTACGTGCTTGCTTCTTTTTCCACGCTAAAGTGTGTTCAACAAAACCTTCGAGTTCTTTGTCGGCAAAGTCGACATTGAGATCGAGGTATAAGTGTGTAGAAACGACTTCATCCAAGTTTGCGTAGGTGTGTTCATCGATGGCTGCTATCGCATAAGCTTGAGCACTAAGGCTTGCGCATAACAGGCTAATTTTAAATGGAGAGCTTTTCATGCAAGGGTTCTCATCGTGTTGTCATTGAGAAGTGTTATATCATGCAGGCATGGATTTTGACATCCTGGTGCGTTCAATAGGGGGATAGGGTAAACTAGCGCTATTCAAGATTTTTTCCTGTGGATATAGCAAAAAAGTGCCGAGTTTAACGCCGTTTCACACCTTTGGTTTACCAGCTAATTGTAGTCAACTTATTGAAATTGAATCTATTGAGCAATTGCTTTCAGTAGATGTTCAAGAGCCATTTTGTTTACTCGGTGAAGGGAGTAATACGGTTTTTTTGGATGACTTTTGCGGTCGTGTACTGGTTATGCGCCTTAAAGGGGTAGAAATCGAGATTCGAGAAAACGAAACTAGGGTATTAGTAGCAGCTGGTGAGAACTGGCACAAGTTAGTGACAGATTTGATAGAAAAAGGCATTCCAGGTCTTGAAAATTTAGCACTAATACCAGGAACAGTCGGTGCGGCGCCAGTCCAAAATATAGGTGCTTATGGTGTTGAGCTGGCGCAATTCATTGACTACGTTGAAGGGGTTGATCTGCAAACCAAATCACGACGTCGTTTAAACGCCAGTGAATGCCAATTCGGATATCGAGATTCCATTTTTAAGCATGAACTTAAAGCGCGTTTTGTTATTACAAAGGTGGCACTCAAGTTATCGAAACAATGGCAACCAGTGTTGAATTATGGGCCATTGCAGTCATTAGCGGATAGCACGCCGACACCCAAACAAGTGATGGATGCAGTGATTGCGACTCGGCAAAGTAAATTGCCAGATCCGAGCGTATTGCCAAATTCGGGAAGCTTTTTCAAAAATCCAATCGTCGCATTATCGCATGCTGAACGATTGCGCATGAGTTATCCATCTATGCCAACCTATCCTGTGAATGAGTTAAAAGTAAAACTTGCTGCGGGCTGGCTTATTGAACAAGCCGGTTTGAAAGGGTTTAGTATTAACTCGATAAGCGTATACGAAAAGCAAGCCTTAGTGTTAGTCAACGACGGACAAGGTACTGGCGCGGCGCTTATCGCCATGATTAAAGTGATCCAACAAAAAGTGCAAAAGCAATTTGGGGTGGAGCTTGAACACGAAGTTCGTCTTATGGGTGAGTATACTGAGGTGACGATTTAGCGAATGAAAGCGCAAGTTGAAGGCAACAAGCTGAAAGTATTGGAAGCACTTAATTTAGGGGGCTTTGTATCTGGCCAAGCTTTAGGTGTAAAGCTTGGGATCAGTCGTACTGCAGTAGCGAAACATATTACCTCATTGCAAGAAATGGGCATCGATATTTTTACGGTAAGTGGCAAAGGATATTGTCTCAATCACAGTTTACCCCTGTTGCAAACGCAAAAAATTAATGAAGCGTTAGTAAAATTACAAGATGATACTAGACGAATTGTTGAAGTCGTTCCGGTAATTGACTCTACGAACACCGAACTTATGCGCCGTATTCAAGCTAAAGCTTATCCGAATTCAGGTCATACGTTATTGGCTGAAATGCAGCAAGCTGGACGAGGTCGTCGTGGCAAAGTGTGGCAATCGCCATTTGGTGCGAATCTTTATTTGAGCTATTACTGGCGATTAGAAGATGGCATGCAGGCCGCGATGGGCGTATCGGTGGTAGTGGGGCTCGCGCTTTACGACGCCATAAAAGCACTTTACGGAATTGACGTACAATTAAAATGGCCGAATGATGTTTATCTCGACAAGAAAAAGCTAGCAGGTATTTTGGTTGAATTAGATGGACAAATGGAAGGGCCGTGTCATTTAGTGATTGGTATTGGTGTGAATTTGGTGATGCCGCAAAGTGCAGCAAGTGCCATTGACCAACCGTGGCAAGATCTGTCGTCTAAGGTCGGCAAAATTGACAAGAATGCGCTAGCAGCCATGCTGATTGTTTGTCTTGCAAAGCGTTTAACAACGTATCGTGAAAGCGGCCTAAAAACGTTTTCTCAGCAATGGAACAGCTTAAATGTATTTAAAGGAAAATCGGTGCGTTTAAGTACAGGGACGCAAACTTGGCAGGGGATCTGTGAAGGGATCAATGAGCAAGGTGCATTATTATTACGCTGTGATGGAGAGGTAAAAGCGTATTTTGGTGGTGAGTTATCACTGCGTGCAGTTGATTCGAATTAAGGTAACAATCAGAACATGAACGTGTATGTGGATGTAGGTAACACCGCGATAAAACTGTCAATTGATAATGGTGCCGATGTTCAAGTGATGGCATTTGAAGCGATTGATTTTTCGCGGGTCAGTAAAATTGTGGTTGGAAAGGTAGGCAAACAATCACTGCTCAATGGTGTTCTGGAAAAAGCAAAACAGTACAACCTTGAGATCATTGAAGCGAATGTAACCCCTGATTTTGATACGCTGCGGTGTGCTTATGCTCAATATCAAAATTTAGGTATTGATCGTTGGTTGGCTGTCATTGCCTGTTATCGGCTTTTCTCTGGGCACAACGTCGTGATTGTTGATTCTGGCACAGCAACCACCATTGATGCCCTTGAAAGTACAGGCCGTCATTTAGGTGGATGGATTGTACCGGGTTTAGATTTAATGATGAGCAGCTTGACGGCACAAACGCAAAAGGTGTTTGTAGACGATACGAGTCCTTTTGAGCATCAACTTGGCCGTAATACACCAAATGCCGTGAAAAATGGCTGCCTATCGGCCACGTTAGGAGCGGTGAATGAAGCCATTAAGATAGCATTTGCAAATAGCCCGTGTAAGGTCGTTTATACAGGTGGGTATGGAAAGCTACTGCATCAACATCACGATAACAGTGAATATTTGAGCCGGTTGGTGTTTTTAGGTTTGAAATTTTGGTTTCAAAATCAACAGAAATGATGAATTTAAACGCGTTTTGTTCTAATAGTGAGCATTTAACTTGTTATTTGCGATTTTTTTTCAGATTATAGTTGCATCACACAAATCGTTGCTCTATTATCTCGCCCCGTAGTGAAGCAGTGCCGACTTAGCTCAGTTGGTAGAGCAACTGACTTGTAATCAGTAGGTCATCCGTTCGACTCGGATAGTCGGCACCATTTTGCTTCCTAAAAGACTTTTTCGTGGAGGGGTTCCCGAGCGGCCAAAGGGATCAGACTGTAAATCTGACGGCACTGCCTTCGATGGTTCGAATCCGTCCCCCTCCACCACTTTATTTGACGGTTAGAGGTAGTTTAACAGGTTCCTAAAGCGGGCATCGTATAATGGCTATTACCTCAGCCTTCCAAGCTGATGATGCGGGTTCGATTCCCGCTGCCCGCTCCAGTTTCTGGTGTGCTGATATAGCTCAGTTGGTAGAGCGCACCCTTGGTAAGGGTGAGGTCCCCAGTTCAACTCTGGGTATCAGCACCAGATCATGAATCTTCCTAAAGAACTTCCTTTTAATTGTCACGAAAAAAGTTAATACTACTATTTTCGAATAATCGTAGTCCGCCTTTGGTGGATTATTTTTATATGTAATCTAGATCTACAAAACTGATAGGTTCCGTCATGGCAAAAGAAAAGTTTGAACGTTCGAAACCGCACGTAAACGTAGGTACAATCGGCCACGTTGACCACGGTAAAACAACTCTAACTGCAGCAA
>CAPN01000045.1 GCA_000333235.1 Pseudoalteromonas luteoviolacea B = ATCC 29581
AGCTTCTTCAGTGAGCTCTGGCAAGTCCTCATCGGTGGTATCGTTTTGAACGTCGTCTAATAGCGAGTCAATGTCATCCAGATCAGCTTCTTCATCGAGTTCTGGTAAATCCTCAGCGGTGGTATCGTTTTGAACGTCGTCTAATAGTGAGTCAATGTCATCCAGATCAGCTTCTTCAGTGAGCTCTGGTAAATCCTCAGCGGTGGTATCGTTTTGAACGTCGTCTAATAGTGAGTCAATGTCATCCAAATCAGCTTCTTCAGTGAGCTCTGGTAAATCCTCATCTATTGATTCGTTTTGAACGTCGTCTAATAGCGAGTCAATGTCATCCAGATCAGCTTCTTCAGTGAGTTCTGGTAAATCCTCATCGGTGGTATCGTTTTGAACGTCGTCTAATAGCGAGTCAATGTCATCCAGATCAGCTTCTTCATCGAGTTCTGGTAAATCCTCATCAGTGGTATCGTTTTGAACTTCGTCTAATAGCGAGTCAATGTCATCCAGATCAGCTTCTTCAGTGAGCTCTGGCAAGT
>CAPN01000044.1 GCA_000333235.1 Pseudoalteromonas luteoviolacea B = ATCC 29581
TCTACGTCTACTTTAGTCAACTTAACTTCTGTGAGTTACGACCTCCATGGATGGAGGAAGTGCGTAAGATTGTTGGAACAATCTCGCAAAACCACTTTGGCGTTGTATGGTTAAGCCTCACGGGTAATTAGTACAGGTTAGCTTCACGCCTCACAGCGCTTCCACACCCTGCCTATCAACGTTGTAGTCTCCAACGGCCCTTTAGTGGACTCTAAGTCCAAGTGAGAACTCATCTCGAGGCCTGCTTCCCGCTTAGATGCTTTCAGCGGTTATCAGTTCCGAACGTAGCTACCGGGCAATGCGTCTGGCGACACAACCCGAACACCAGCGGTTCGTCCACTCCGGTCCTCTCGTACTAGGAGCAGCCCCCCTCAATTCTCAAACGCCCACGGCAGATAGGGACCGAACTGTCTCACGACGTTCTAAACCCAGCTCGCGTACCACTTTAAATGGCGAACAGCCATACCCTTGGGACCGACTTCAGCCCCAGGATGTGATGAGCCGACATCGAGGTGCCAAACACCGCCGTCGATATGAACTCTTGGGCGGTATCAGCCTGTTATCCCCGGAGTACCTTTTATCCGTTGAGCGATGGCCCTTCCATTCAGAACCACCGGATCACTATGACCTACTTTCGTACCTGCTCGACGTGTCTGTCTCGCAGTTAAGCTTGCTTCTACCATTACACTAACCGAGCGATGTCCGACCGCTCTTAGCAAACCTTCGTGCTCCTCCGTTACTCTTTGGGAGGAGACCGCCCCAGTCAAACTACCCACCAGGCACTGTCCGTAATCCCGATTAGGGACCAACGTTAGAACATCAAACATACAAGGGTGGTATTTCAAGGACGGCTCCACGACAACTGGCGTTGCCGCTTCAAAGCCTCCCACCTATCCTACACATGTAGGTTCAATGTTCAGTGCCAAGCTATAGTAAAGGTTCACGGGGTCTTTCCGTCTAGCCGCGGGTACACAGCATCTTCACTGCGATTTCAATTTCACTGAGTCTCGGGTGGAGACAGCGTAGCCATGATTACGCCATTCGTGCAGGTCGGAACTTACCCGACAAGGAATTTCGCTACCTTAGGACCGTTATAGTTACGGCCGCCGTTTACCGGGGCTTCGATCAAGAGCTTCGACCTAAGTCTAACCCCATCAATTAACCTTCCGGCACCGGGCAGGCGTCACACCGTATACGTCATCTTACGATTTTGCACAGTGCTGTGTTTTTAATAAACAGTTCCAGCTACCTATTCTCTGCGACTCCAGTCTGCTTACCACGCGAAGTGTTCACAAACCGGAGCGTACCTTCTCCCGAAGTTACGGTACCATTTTGCCTAGTTCCTTCACCCGAGTTCTCTCAAGCGCCTTAGTATTCTCTACCTGACCACCTGTGTCGGTTTCGGGTACGATTCGATATAAACTGAAGCTTAGAGGCTTTTCCTGGAAGTAGGGCATCAACAACTTCGTTACCGTAGTAACTCGTCTCGTATCTCAGCTTTAGCGACCCGGATTTGCCTAAGTCACCAGCCTACATACTTTCACATGGACAACCAACGCCATGCTTGCCTAGCCTGCTCCGTCCCCCCATCGCATTCATATCAAGTACGGGAATATTAACCCGTTTCCCATCGACTACGCTCTTCAGCCTCGCCTTAGGGGTCGACTCACCCTACCCTGATTAACATGGGATAGGAACCCTTGGTCTTCCGGCGTGCGGGTTTTTCACCCGCATTATCGTTACTTATGTCAGCATTCGCACTTCTGATACGTCCAGCATGCCTCCCGGCACACCTTCAACCGCTTACAGAACGCTCCCCTACCCCGCACACTTACGTATGCAGCCGCAGCTTCGGTGGTATGTTTAGCCCCGTTACATCTTCCGCGCAGGCCGACTCGACTAGTGAGCTATTACGCTTTCTTTAAAGGGTGGCTGCTTCTAAGCCAACCTCCTAGCTGTTTTAGCCTTCCCACATCGTTTCCCACTTAACATACACTTTGGGACCTTAGCTGGCGGTCTGGGTTGTTTCCCTCTTCACGACGGACGTTAGCACCCGCCGTGTGTCTCCCGGATATCACTCTATGGTATTCGGAGTTTGCAAAGGGTTGGTAAGTCGGGATGACCCCCTAGCCTTAACAGTGCTCTACCCCCATAGGTGTTCGTCCGAGGCTCTACCTAAATAGATTTCGGGGAGAACCAGCTATCTCCCGGTTTGATTAGCCTTTCACTCCAATCCACAAGTCATCCCCTACCTTTTCAACGGGAGTGGGTTCGGTCCTCCAGTCAGTGTTACCTGACCTTCAACCTGCTCATGGATAGATCACCGGGTTTCGGGTCTATACCCTGCAACTAAGCGCCCAGTTAAGACTCGCTTTCGCTACGGCTACCCTATTCGGTTAACCTCGCTACAGAATATAAGTCGCTGACCCATTATACAAAAGGTACGCAGTCACCC
>CAPN01000043.1 GCA_000333235.1 Pseudoalteromonas luteoviolacea B = ATCC 29581
AAAACATGGTTCCAATGATCTGCTTTCGCCAGTAGAGTACGAAAAACGACATAAAGAACGGCTAGGAAGTGTCTAGATTATTGGTGTCGATTCAAACACTAAGGTTGAATGCTCTAACTGGGATGAAATTCAAACTTTAGATACTAACTTAAAAATAAATATTCAACCTGACGAATCTCCCTTATTTGGAGTTCCTGATTGGGTACTAGACGAACACCGGCCGTTGTATCATGTTGGAATGTTTATTCGCTCTTGTCTAATTGGAGATTTAGACTGGACTGGTTCTAATAGATACATCCAAGAAAATGGTCAATATACAGGCATAAAATCTGGTTTTATAAAACGTCAATTCGGACTGATGCACTCTCCTGAATCTTTAAACGGCCAATCTGCACCGATGAGTGGCTGGCTTACAAATTTACTTTTTCAATTGCTTCAATGGCCTGGGCTACAGTTAAACGGTATTGAGAGTGAATGGCCAAAGGTATGGAATATTAAAACCCTGCTACAGTTGATAGAGAAGCGCATTGATTACCAGAAAAGCCTGTTTTGTAAGCTATCAATGATTCCCGGGTATGTAGAAAAAGTAAACTTAAACTGGAATAAAGATAAGCAGGAACTAGACGTTGTTATGGTGCAGTCTTTATTACCACAAAAATCTGACTTTCTAGAGCATGGACTGATGCTAGATACGCCAGAGTACCGAGTAAAACATCGTCGCCATGTTGCAGCAGTAGCGGAATTAATTCTACATAAGAAATATAGTCATGAAACTGAAGGCTCTGATATAACTGGGAAAATTGACCTAATTGTGTGGCCAGAATTAGCTGTTAACGATGCTGATATAGATATATTAAAACGCTTATCAGATAAAACAGGAGCTATGATTTTTACCGGATTAAATTTTGCAAACATACCAAATGTCGAAGGGCCAAATAATGTTGCAAAGTGGATAATACCCAACAAGAGACAAAGCGGCAGATCCTTCATTGAGCGTCTTCAAGGGAAACAGTTCATGATGAAGGATGAAGTGAAACATATTAAGCCTTGGCGACCTTATCAACTATTTATTGAATTAATACATCCCACGTTTAAAGATGAGACTGGTTTCAGAATGACTGGCTCCATTTGCTTTGACTCAACTGATATTAAAATGAGTGCTGACTTAAAAGGTAAGTCTAATGCTTATTTGATTCCAGCTTTAAATATGGATGTAAATACTTTTGATTCTATGGTCGACGCTCTGTTTTATCATATGTACCAACATGTTGTATTAGTTAATACAGGTGAATTTGGTGGTTCTGTGGCTAAAGCTCCATATAAAGAGCGCCATGAAAAGCTAATTACTCATGTGCATGGTGCTCAACAAGTGTCTATATCAAGTTTTAAAATGAACATGTTCGATTTCAGAGAGATTGGAAACGCATACAACAGCGGTAAAAAGTTGAAGACTAAGCCCGCTGGATATGTGTAAAGAGTCACCGCCTAACCTAGATCCAAAAAACCAGCTACAAAATGCAGCTGGTTTTTATATTGTTCTAATGAAACATGGACATGACTATTAGGTGTTTAGATACATCTGCCTAAATAGCTACTTTCCAACTTTGTTCAGTTGTTTCCATCTTTATTTAGACGTTTCCAACTTTATTCAGAATCTACAGCTTTTTATTAATAATCAAACACTTATTCAACAGTTACTGATTTGGCTAGGTTTCTTGGCTGATCCACATCAGTACCTTTAATTACCGCAACGTAGTAAGAAAGCAACTGGAGCGGAATTGTATATACAACTGGGGCAATAATGTCTTCAACGTGATTTACGCGAACTACACGCATGGTGTTATCCGATTCAAAATGCGATGCCTTATCCGCAAACACATAAATGATACCACCACGGGCGCGCACTTCTTCAACATTAGACTTAAGCTTTTCGAGTAGTTCGTTATTAGGTGCAACGACAATAATCGGCATGTCGGCATCGATCAACGCTAAAGGCCCATGCTTGAGTTCGCCGGCGGCATAAGCTTCAGCGTGAATGTACGAAATTTCTTTTAATTTCAACGCACCTTCCATTGCGATGGGGTATTGTGAACCACGGCCTAAGAAGAGTGAATGATGTTTATCCGCAAACTCCTCCGCTAATGTCTCGATACCATTTGCAAGCTGCAACGCTTCTTCAAGTTTCATCGGCAGTGATTTTACCGCGTTAACAATATGCTCAGCATTTAATCCTTTCTCTTGTGCGATCGCAGCGGTTAGCATCAATAGACCTACTAATTGTGTGGTAAATGCTTTTGTCGATGCAACACCAATCTCGGCGCCCGCTTTTGTCATAAAGGCCAGATCCGACTCACGTACGAGTGAACTGCTCGCCACGTTACAAATCGTCATTGAAGCCATGTAGCCTTGTTCTTTCGCTAAGCGCAGTGCGGCAAGCGTATCAGCGGTTTCGCCCGATTGTGAAATCGTCACGAGTAAACTGTTTTCATGCACATACGATTGACGGTAACGGAATTCCGACGCGATTTCGACATTACAGCTAATTCCTGCAAATTGCTCGAGCCAGTAACGCGCGACCATACCCGAGTGATACGATGTACCACACGCGATGATCTGGACATGTTTTACGTCTTTAAAGATTTCTGTCGCACGCTCACCAAATGCTTTGACTGCAACACGTGAGCCATCTAAACGATCTTCAAGTGTGTTGCGCACAGCCATTGGTTGCTCATAAATTTCTTTCAACATGTAATGGCGATATTCACCTTTACCAGTGTTGTCTTGGTTGGCAGTGGATTCAATGATATTGCGTTCAACTCGCTCGCCTGTGCGGTTATAGATTTCGACAGATTCGCGTGTCACTCGTGCCACATCACCTTCTTCTAAGAAGATAAAACGGCGGGTAACAGCAAGTAGCGCTAATTGATCAGAAGCAATAAAGTTTTCGCCTAAGCCTAACCCAATGACCAAGGGGCTACCAGAGCGCGCGACAATGATTTCATCCGGGTTTGCTTTATCAAATACGACTGTACCGTAGGCGCCTTCAAACTGCTTTACTGCCGCTTGAACTGATGCCAGAAGTGAATCATGTTGTTCACGAAGCTGATGAATGAGGTGAACCATCACTTCGGTGTCCGTTTCTGATACAAACTCGTATCCATCGCCTTTAAGCGCTTCACGTAGGCTGCTGTGGTTCTCAATAATGCCATTGTGCACAAGCGCTAATTGACCTTTGGAGACGTGTGGGTGAGCGTTCGCTTCGGTTACACCGCCGTGGGTAGCCCAACGTGTATGAGCAATACCAGTAGTGCCTTTTACTGCAGCTAGCTCTAATTTGCTTTCGAGATTTGCGACCTTACCCACCGCTTTTACCGTATGTAACTCCCCCTCTTGGGCAAGTGCCACACCTGCTGAGTCATAACCACGATATTCCAGGCGCTTTAAGCCTTCTATGAGTATTTTATTAACTGGACGCTCAGTGACCGCCCCAACGATTCCACACATAAATTCTCCGTTTATTTTGCACGTTTACGTGAAATTATTCGTTCACTTTGGCACATAAGACGTTAACGCCTTGCGCTTCGATCGCTTGGCGAATTTCGTCGCTCAAGTGGTTGTCGGTGATCAAAGTCGTCACTTGCTGCCAAGGTATTTCTAAATTTGGGATACGACGACCTACTTTGTCCGATTCCACCATGACAATCACTTCACGTGCTGCACTGGCCATCACCTGGCTCAGCCCAACCAGTTCATTGAACGTCGTAGTGCCTCTTTCAACATCAATGCCATCAGCACCGATAAATAGTTGGTCAAAATCGTATGACCGCAAAACTTGCTCGGCCACCTGCCCTTGAAATGACTCAGAATGTGGGTCCCACGTCCCGCCCGTCATCAATAGCGTTGGCTCATTTTCTAACTCTAACAATCGATTAGCGACATTAATTGCATTCGTCATCACCACCAAACCACGTTTAGTAACGAGCATTGGGATCATCGCGGCTGTTGTTCTACCGCTGTCGATGATAATGCGATTATGGTCTTTAATTAACGATGCCGCGGCTTTAGCTATCGCTTGTTTGCGAAGCGAGTCGCGTTTTTCGTCGCTTTTTGCAACGATTTCTTTTGGCAATGCAATCGCCCCACCATATCGACGTAGTAATAACCCACTTTGCTCCAACGCCGTTAAGTCCTTTCGGATCGTAACTTCTGAAGTGGCAAATTCAGCCGCAAGCGCATCTACACTGACTTCACCATGCTCATTAACTCTCGATAAAATAGTATGACGGCGTTGCTGGGTGTTTCGTTTCGTCATAATAACGCTATAAGTTTCGTTTCGAAATTTACAAGCATTCTAAATGAAACCTTTCGAAACTCAAGCATTCTTTTAATACAACGAACTGACTCTTTTTTAATTCAACCAATCAACTTGTATATACATTTTTTATTAATGCGATCGGATGCCGTAGCTCGCGTAAATTTTGGCGATTTCCCCCTCGTTGATGAGTACTTGCAGTGCTGAATCTAAGCGTGCTTTTAAGCCTTGTAGGTTTGGTTGCAGACGCATCCCAACAGGTAAACGCGAGATTTCATAGACTTCATAAAAGTTTCGATATTCTGGAACGCGAAATCGATAGTAATCAGCAGTGATATCGCCAATCATCATGTAGTCAAAGCGTTGATGTTGTAATTGAGCGAGCAACTCTTTCTCTGATGTATTGTCATAAATAATAATTTTATCGTCATCACCATCCTGATTAAAATGCGGTTCTAATTCCAAATAGGTATAACCGCGCACTCGACCAACCACCTTGCCATAAAGTTGCTTCGGCGTTTCAATAAGCTCTGGTTTAGTTGATAAGATGACTTCTCGAGACAGCGCATAATCGATGGTATAAATGCCAGGATTGGAAGAGTGAACGCGCCACGATGCATGCATCCCCGGTTCAATATCAATTAAGCCTCGTTCAAAAAGTTTTTGCCCACGTGCAACCGATACAGGTAAGTAATCAAAGCACAAACCTGTTTTCTCACTGATAGCTGCAAAAATATCGACAAACAGCCCTTTATAAACCCCGCTTTCTTCATAGCTGTAAGGGGGGTTGGCGCCATGATATACCATCACAGAATAACAGCTCGCCACAACGGTAGTAGCACTAAACCCAAAAAGCATAAACACTAGAACTCGAAACACGATCATCACCTTGGTTTCTCTATTCAAAGTGTAGTTGCTTGTGTGGATTTCGCCCTGTCATGCGAAAAATCTTTCATGTTTCTTGTTAACTGAACGAGAGTCAATCGAACAACACTTGTATATACAAGAGGAGAAATCAAAATTTAGCCTGACCTTGCGTGTTCCGTCTATAATTAAAATGGGTCATTTAAATCAGTAAATAAGCGACCAAACTAAGTTAACTGGCTTTCGAACCGAGGTGACATGTTTAAGGCATTTTCGTTATCATCCCAGGCTCCTGAAGATGCCCGAGCAATTCGGCATCTATGCCTCTATGAAGGTGAGGTCAATCACCTGTATATCGACACCCAAGGACAACCCATGATTGGCGTTGGGTTTCATATTGCAAACAAAACGGCGTTCGCGCAGCTGCCAATGCGAGAAAATAAAACCAAACGAGCAGCAGGACGCGAGCACAAGCTAGCGGAGTTTGAAAAAATAAGACGACTGCCGGCAGGTTACGCGACCAACTTCTACACGGCTCAATGTGAGCTCTATCTTTCTCACAAAGCATGCCAGCGTATTTTGCTGCGTAAAATTAATGAATTAAGACAAGAATTAAAACAGCTTTATGGCGAGGCATTTTATGATTCACTTCCACAACCAGTGAAACTTGCCTTACTCGACATGATCTATCATTTAGGGTATTCACAATTGAGTACGCAATGGCTACGTTTTAACGCCGCGGTTCGTGCCAAAGATTGGGTAAGCGCAGCGGAAGAGAGTCATCGAAAGTCGATATCTCAATCACGAAATACCAAAGTAAAGCAACTTTTACGATTGGGTGGACAAAAGCCCCTATCTACTTGGCAAAAGCTGCTTAATTGGTGTGGTATTACTGAAAAATAACTTGCTTATCACTTCGGGTATAAACGCGTTGCTCTGGCATCGTCCATTCGCCATTTTTAAGGTATTGGGTTTTTACGGTGATGCTATCGCCATCGAGTGTGCTAGTAGAGCGCACTTGGGTAATGCCATCTTGATTTCCGGTTACCGCTTCATAGGCAACAAATTCTTTGTCATTGAGCATTTCCATATATCCCTGGGTATAAAAGCCCGCCGTGGTGAAATAATAAAAGACTAACTGTTGTTTTGCTTTATCCCAGAAAATAAGCGACTCACCACCATACATACCATTATTGATCGAATGTAAGGTTCTTACTGTCGTACCATTTAGCGCTCGCTCCCAAATGGTGACGTCTTGTACAGGCGTCTGGCCTTCACTGATTGGAAAGTCAGATTGCCAAGTACCTAAATACGCTTCAAATACCTTTAGTTCCGGGGCTAATGACTGATTTGCATAGGCAAATTGACTCAAAGAAAGCACTAGCATGCTGACAAACATGTAAACTTTTTTCATAGTATTTTCATTTTTAAAAATAGTAAGTCGACTAAGACTAGCAGAGACCAACTGAACCGCCATGCCAACACCTAACATAAACACTTAAGCTTGTTTTTGGTTTCATTGAGCTTGTTCCTTTGCCGGTTGAATAATGTGCTTTTCGAGTTTTATTTCGCGATCCGCCGAGGCAATCGTTTCTTTGCGATGAGCAATGATCACACGAGTAATTTTTAATCGTGAAACCGCTTCATTTATGTCGGCTTCAAGCTTGGTATCGAGGTGACTTGTGGCCTCATCCATAAATAAGATCTGCGGCTGTTTATAAAGCGCTCGCGCAAGGATGATACGTTGCTTTTGGCCTCCCGATAAACTTGAGCCCATATCACCGATTAAGCTGTCATAACCCATAGGCATGGCACTGATATCATCGTGGATAGACGCCAATTCAGCACAGTAGACGACCCGTTCCATATCGATGGGCGATTCAAAAAATGCAATGTTATCGGCAACCGAGCCAGATAACAGTTCATCATCTTGCATCACAGCAGCAATTTGCAACCGATATTGTCGCGCGCCGATGCTATTAAGTGGGACATCATCAATCAACACATCACCGGAGCTCGGTTTGACCAAACCTAACATAATTTTAAGTAATGTAGATTTCCCACACCCGGAAGGCCCCGTGATCGCGACAGATTCCCCTGCGTGTATCGTCAAATTAACGTTGTTCAACACGTTAGGCGTTGCATCTGAATAACGAAACGCCACATTGCGCAGCTGAATTTTCCCGACCACTCGATGCGCTTTAAATTGCACAGGCTCAAGTTGTTCGCGCTCCGTAAGTGCAATATCAGCAATGCGGTCAAAATGCAAACCGAGCATTTTAAACTCGATAAACTTATCGATTAATTTAGCTGTCTTATCAATAAATTGACGCTTATAAGCCATAAACGCAAAAAGCATCCCTGTACTAAATCCACCAGCAATAACCAATTTAGCGGCGAGAAAAATAACGATAATGTTCTCTATACCGAACAAAGCCCGATTGATAGCATCATAGCCAATATTAAAATTACCCAATCGGATATTTTGATTAATCGCTTTAGCATAGCGATTTTGCCATTGCCCTTCGCGCTTAACCTCAGAACCAAACAGTTTTATGGTTTGAATACCACGCACCGTTTCCATAAAGTTTGAATTTTCTTCAGCACGTGCCATTATCTCCTGTTCACTAATATTGCGAAATGGTCGGTACAACACGATACGCACTAAGGCATACAGTAACACAGCACCTAGCACCACCAGGGATAGCATCGGACTATAGAAAAAAATCATACCCAGCGTTACTAATGCCATTAAGCCGTCAATCAGGGCTTCAATCACACCTTGCGTGAGCAATTGCTTCACCTGCTGTAATGAACCAAAACGCGAGACGATATCGCCCATATGACGTTTTTCAAAGTACGTCAGCGGCAAACGCACTAAGTGATGAAAAAGATTCGCACCCAGTTGAATATTCATTTGATTACCAAAATGCAATAACGTAAAACCACGCAAAGCATTCGTCGCAATTTCAAATCCGAGAACTAAGAAAAAGCCTACCGCCAAGACGGTTAACAATGAAGTATCACCACTTAAGATAACATCGTCTATCACCAATTGAATGTAATACGGGCTCGCTAAGGTGAACACTTGAAGTAGCAAGGATAATGAAAAAATTAAAAGCAAAGAGCGTTTCAATCCAGAGATCCGATCCCAAAAATCAGAAAATCGCAAAGATGGCTGCTTTTCTTGCTTTTCAAATTGTTTTGTTGGCACAACTTCAAGTGCGACACCCGTAAAATGTTTCGATGCTTCTGCTAAGGTATAAGTCTTTTCACCGTTCGCAGGGTCATGAATAACGACTTTTTTACTGGTCGCCTTTTTTAACACCACGAAGTGATTCATATCCCAGTGCAAAATGCTGGGGGTTTGCAAAAGTTCTAGCTCGTCAAGTTCAATTCGCAAAGGACGCGTTGCCATGCCGAGTTTTTCAGCAAAATGCATAATATCAAGCAGCGTGCACCCTTCAATCGAAATACTAAACCTTTGCCTTAAAGAAACCAGATCGGTGTGATAGCCATGATATCCAGCAACCATCGCCAAACTTGCTAAACCACATTCAGCAGCCTCGGATTGCAATATAAGCGGCAGCGCATTGCTCGACCAAAATTCGAGTTTGTCACTTGGGTTATCGAATAACTGGTCATTATTTGACTCATTTACGTTGCTCATAGTTGTCCCTTAATACTAAAGACTGGATCAAACAACCAACGCAACAAACTGCGCTCTTCAATAACAATGTCGGCGTCGAGCGTCATTCCTGCTCGAAGTGGCGTGGCCTTTCCATAGGCAGTAATATTTTGTTCCGCAAGTGAAACCACAACCCGGTATGCCGGTTTACTAATTATCCCAGGCTGCGCAGCTTCTTCTGGTAAGATAACTGATGCGCTAACTTGGGTGATCGTCCCATCATAAATCCCGAATTTTTCATAAGGGAAGGCGTGATAACGAAGCCGAGTTGTTTGTCCTTCATTAATAAACCCATAGGCTTCTGCGGGTACATAGATGATGGCTTGCATCTGAGCGTGACGAGGCAAAATGCTCAACATGTTTTGATCCACATTCACCGATTTACCAGGTTTCGCCAAAAGACCCGTCACGGTTCCTGACGCAGGCGCTCTAAGTTCCGCCAATTGCGCCTGTGCGGTATTAGATAATTCAATGTCGATGTCGGCAATTTGCGCGCTCATGGCCGCCACATTACGCTCGTGTTCAAGTGGCAGAGTCACTAAACGATTCTCAAGCTGAGACAACAACGTTTGTGATGACAAAATCTCATTTTGTATCGTCGACGACTGTTGTTTCAGTGCCAATAAGGTATCTTGCTGACGCGTAAGTTCAAGCTCAGACACATAACCACTGCCTTTGAGTGTGCCGATTTGCTCAACCATACCTTGATTTAAATTAACACGAGAAGCAAAGGTCTGTGCCTGCTTTTCCAACTCTTGCAAGCGTGCCACTAAACTGCTTTTTTCACTGTTCAATTGCATTAATGTAAGTTGATGTTGTTTTTCTAGTTGTTCTTTTTGTGACAGCAACAGCTGCTTTTGAAAACGATACTGATTAAGCAGCGCCTCGGTCAGCTCATCTCCTTGTGTACTGTGCCTTGCTGATGCAATCCGCACTAACGCTTGTCCTTGCTGAACTTCCTGTCCTTCACTAACAAGTACTTCGGTCACTAGCCCCGTTTGCGGTGCATGGAGGTTTAATATGCCAGTATTGGGCTCGATTAGACCTCCTACACGTTCTTTTCGCGTGTATTGGCCTATTGCCAAGAAAATAATAGATACGAGGACAATACAAACTATAAGAACGGCGAGTCGATAAAAAACAGGCGGCTGAACTAAGCTGACCGCGCCTTCCAAACGATGGCGCTTATGTGCTAACACTTCTTTGCGAAATAAACTGTCCATAGGCTAGGATAAGAAAAATGTTAATTTTATATTTTATTTATATCGTTCAATTTAACATCGATAAGCAAGAAAAGAAATCAAAGGGCGCCGGAGCGCCCTAAAATTAAAGTTGTTGTTACGATTTTTTAGTCGGTCGTTGCCAACCATCTAGATTACGCTGCTTGCCGCGTGCAACAGCAAGTTGGTTTTCTTCCACTTTAGAGGTGATCACACTGCCTGCTCCAATCGTCGCCATCGCGCCAATTTCAACAGGTGCAACAAGTGATGAGTTCGAACCAATAAAGGCATTATCGCCAATAATGGTTTTTGATTTATTGACGCCATCGTAATTACAGGTAATCGTGCCAGCACCAATGTTTACCTTTTCACCAACCTCGGTATCCCCTAAATAAGTTAAATGATTTGCTTTAGAACCTTTGCCTAAACGAGTTTTCTTCATTTCAACAAAGTTACCAACATGAGAATCTTCTTCCATAATTGCACCTGGACGTAAGCGTGCATATGGACCAAGCGTACATTTTGCGCCAACCACCGCTTCTTCAATAAGCGTATTAGCTTTTATCACAGCCCCATTACCAATTTTGCAATCTTTAAGGACACAATTAGGGCCGATCACCACATTATCACCAATCTCAACATGACCTTCGAAGATCACATTAACATCAATGTGTACATCTTCACCGGTTAGTACCGTACCGCGTACATCAATTCGTTTAGGATCGGCTAAGGTTGCCCCGTTTAGCATAAGAGTTTCGGCTTGCCACATTTGATAAGCACGTTCAAGGGCTGCTAGTTGTACGCGATTGTTCGCGCCTTCCACTTCCATCGCGTGATCTGGGTGCGCAGACTCAATTTGCACCCCTTCTTTGTGCGCCATCGCAACGATGTCAGTTAGGTAATACTCGCCTTGTGCGTTGTTGTTGGACAGCTGGCCTAACCATTTTTTCAATAAGCCACCATTCACAGCCATAATGCCCGTGTTGATTTCATTGATTTTCAGCTGCTCTGGCGTTGCATCTTTTTGTTCAACAATACCGATCAGTTTGCCGTTTTCACGCATCATACGGCCGTAACCCATTGGATTATCGAGCACAACGGTGAGGACAGCCATGCCGTTTTTTGGTGTAACAGACAACAAACGTTCTAAAGTAGACTTTTTCGTCAACGGTACATCGCCATAAAGTACAAGTATCGTTTCATCGTCTAAAAAGTGTTCTTTTGCTACCGCAACCGCATGGCCTGTACCAAGCTGCTCCGCTTGAAGTACCCAATTCACTTCATTGTGTGCCAGTTGCTGTTGAAGCATTTCACCACCATGGCCGTATACTAAATTCGTTGAACGTGCGCCTAATGCTTTAGCGTTATCGATCACGTGCTGAACCATTGGTCGCCCAGCAACAGAATGCAATACTTTTGGTAGTTTTGAGCGCATACGGGTACCTTTACCCGCGGCTAAGATCACTGTAGATAGTGCCATGAACTTCTTGTCCTCTAGCTAATTAATTGAAGACGTAAACATCGATCAACCGTATAAAGTCTGTTAGCGTATGTTATTTGATGTTACAAAAACTTTATTTGTTAAAACACATCAACAACACCGTGCTCGCAATTGTCACTCCTGTACACCATGTGCGTTACTTTAGGCTGAAAAACGAACGTCTGTTTACTTTACCTATTGTAAAACGGTTTTTGCGTGAGAGTAAGGTAAGGAGTGGATTTCTTATGTAATTTTCATTACTGAAGTAACGCTCAGATAGAAAGCGTATACAAAGTGACTCGATTCTAAGCACGTAAAAACAAAAAACCCGCTCATTGAGCGGGTTTTTTAATTCACTAAGCTTACTTACGTAGCTGGCGAATGATACGAAGTTGAGCAACCGCTTCAGCAAGCTGCAGCGCCGCTTCGTGGTAATCGAGCTCAGACGCGCTAGAAGACGCCATTTGCGCTTCAGCTTCGCGTTTCGCCGCTTCTGCAGCTTGCTCGTCGAGATTTTCACCACGCACTGCTGTGTCTGCTAACACAACTACGCCTTTTGGCAAAACTTCGAGTGTACCACCTGCAACATAGATAAAGTGCTCAGCACCATCTTCTGTTACGTAACGTACCATACCAGGTTTCAGGGTAGTCAATAGTGGCGCGTGACCTGGGTGGATACCCAATTCACCTTCACTACCAGTCACTTGAATCGTAGCAACGGCACCTGAGAACAGGCTTTTTTCCACACTTACTACGTCAAGATGCACAGTCATAGTCATAACGACCCCCTAATTACATCTTTTTAGCTTTATCGATCGCTTCGTCGATTGAGCCAACCATGTAGAAAGCTTGCTCTGGAAGGTCATCGTACTCACCGTTTAAGATGCCTTTAAAGCCAGAGATAGTGTCTTTCAGTGATACGTATTTACCTGGCGCACCTGTAAATACCTCAGCAACGAAGAACGGCTGAGATAGGAAACGCTGGATCTTACGTGCGCGTGTTACTACAAGCTTATCTTCGTCTGAAAGTTCATCCATACCAAGGATGGCAATGATGTCTTTTAGCTCTTTGTAGCGTTGTAGTAGCGTTTGTACGCCACGTGCTGTGTCATAGTGCTCTTGACCAATTACTAATGGGTCAAGTTGACGAGACGTTGAGTCTAGTGGATCTACCGCAGGGTAGATACCTAGTGCTGCGATGTCACGTGAAAGTACAACTGTCGCATCTAAGTGAGCAAACGTTGTTGCTGGCGATGGGTCAGTTAAGTCATCCGCAGGTACGTATACCGCTTGGATTGACGTGATTGAGCCTGTCTTAGTCGACGTGATACGTTCTTGAAGTACACCCATTTCTTCAGCTAGTGTTGGTTGGTAACCTACTGCTGAAGGCATACGGCCTAGAAGTGCAGATACTTCTGTACCAGCTAGTGTATAACGGTAGATGTTATCAACGAAGAATAGTACGTCACGACCTTCGTCACGGAACTTTTCTGCCATTGTAAGACCAGTCAAAGCAACACGTAGACGGTTACCTGGTGGCTCATTCATCTGACCATATACTAGTGATACTTTATCTAGTACGTTTGAGTCATTCATTTCGTGATAGAAGTCGTTACCCTCACGCGTACGCTCACCAACACCAGCAAATACTGAGTAACCACTGTGCTCAATTGCGATGTTACGGATAAGTTCCATCATGTTTACGGTTTTACCTACACCCGCACCACCGAATAGACCTACTTTACCACCCTTCGCGAATGGACAAACTAAGTCGATTACTTTGATACCAGTTTCAAGTAGTTCTACCGAGTTGCTTTGGTCTTCATAGCTTGGTGCTTCACGGTGGATTGACCAACGCTCTTCTTCACCAATTGGACCTGCTTCGTCGATCGCGTCACCAAGTACGTTCATGATACGACCTAATGTCGCTGTACCTACTGGAACTTTGATTGGCTCACCAGTACCTTGTACTGGAGCGCCACGACGTAAACCGTCTGTAGTACCAAGTGCGATTGCACGTACTACACCGCCGCCTAGCTGCTGTTGAACTTCTAAAGTCAAACCAGCTAGGTCGCCGTCTGTAACTTTTAGTGCGTCATATACGGCTGGCACGCTGTCTTGTGGGAACTCGATGTCCACAACGGCGCCGATAATTTGGACGACCTTACCTAAACTCATGTCTATTCCTCTCGTTAAACTTTGCCGAAGCGTTATACAGCAGCTGAGCCGGCAACAATCTCACTGATCTCTTGTGTGATTGCCGCTTGACGCGCTTTGTTGTATTTCAATTGCAGTTCATCAATCAAGTTACCTGCGTTGTCTGTTGCGGCTTTCATCGCAACCATACGCGCAGCTTGTTCTGATGCTACGTTTTCTACTACGCCCTGATATACCTGAGATTCAATAAAGCGAACCATTAGTACTTCCAGAATTGACTCTGGATTTGGCTCGTACAGGTAGTCCCAAGAGTGTGAAGAAATCTGCTTCTTCGCTTTAGGCAAAGGCAATAGCTGATCGATAGTTGGCTCTTGCTTCATGGTATTTACAAACTTGTTGTATACCACGTATAAACGGTCAATCTTGCCTTCCAAGTATGCTTCAAGCATGACTTTTACAGGACCAATTACGTCCTGAACAGAAGGTGCTTCACCTACCCCAGCCGTTTTGGCAAGTAGTGTACCGCCAAAGCGTTTGAAAAAGCCTGATGCTTTGCCACCAATGGCTGCAAATTCTGCATCAACACCCTTTTCTTTCCACGCTTTCACTTCTTTCACTACGCGCTTAAACTCATTACCGTTTAAGCCGCCACAAAGACCACGGTCGGTAGAGACAACGATGTAACCTACGCGCTTCACATCACGATCTTCTAGATACGGATGACGAAGTTCGAGATTAGCTTGAGCAACATGACCGATCACCTTGCGAATTGCGTCTGCATATGGACGGCTTTGAGCCACACGTTCTTGCGCCTTTTTCATTTTAGACGCAGCAACCATCTCCATTGCACTGGTGATCTTTTGAGTATTTTTGATACTCCCGATCTTGCTTTTTATCTCTTTTCCGCTGGCCATGACTCTTTCTCCGAATCAGGGTGAGCGTTGCCACTCACCTTTTAATACATTACCAAGTTTGCGTTGCTTTGAACTTCTCAAGAAGTTCTTTTAACTTCGCTTCGATCTCGGCGTTGTAATCACCTGTTTCATTGATTTTAGCCATTAGCTCTGCGTATGTGCTGTTCGCAAAAGCAAGTAGTGATGCTTCAAAGTCGCCGATCTTGTTGATCTTAACGTCTTTTAGGAAGCCTTTTTCTACTGCAAATAGCGACAATGACATGTCAGCAACAGACATTGGCGTGTACTGTTTCTGCTTCATTAGCTCTGTTACACGCTCACCGTGTTCAAGCTGTGCGCGCGTTGCATCGTCAAGGTCAGAAGCGAACTGAGAGAACGCTGCTAGTTCACGGTACTGAGCTAGCGCTAGACGGATACCACCACCTAGTTTCTTAACGATTTTCGTTTGCGCTGCACCACCAACACGCGATACCGAGATACCGGCGTTAACTGCAGGACGAATACCTGAGTTGAACAAGTCAGTTTCTAAGAAGATCTGACCATCAGTGATCGAGATAACGTTGGTTGGTACGAATGCAGAAACGTCACCACCTTGAGTTTCAATGATTGGCAATGCCGTCAATGAACCTGTTTTACCTTTCACTTCACCATTTGTGTACTTCTCAACGTAATCAGCGTTTACACGCGATGCACGCTCTAGTAGACGTGAGTGAAGATAGAATACGTCACCTGGGTAAGCTTCACGGCCTGGCGGACGACGAAGTAGCAACGAGATTTGACGGTAAGCAACAGCTTGCTTAGACAAATCATCGTATACGATTAGTGCGTCTTCACCGCGGTCACGGAAGTATTCACCCATAGTACAACCAGAGAATGGCGCTAAGAATTGTAACGCTGCAGATTCAGATGCTGATGCTACAACGATAATCGTGTTAGCAAGTGCACCGTGCTCTTCTAGTTTACGTACTACGTTTGCAATCGTAGATGCTTTTTGACCAACCGCTACGTACACACATTTAACGCCTGTGTTCTTTTGGTTGATGATTGCATCGATAGCAAGGGCTGTTTTACCTGTTTGACGGTCACCGATGATAAGCTCACGCTGACCACGACCAACAGGGATCATCGCATCGATTGATTTGTAACCAGTTTGTACTGGTTGATCAACTGATTGACGCTCGATAACGCCTGGTGCGATTTTCTCTACTGGCTCAAAACCATCGTTAGCGATAGGACCTTTACCGTCGATTGGCTCACCTAGCGTGTTAACAACACGACCTAGTAGTGCACGACCAACTGGTACTTCTAAGATACGACCTGTCGCTTGTACTTTTACGCCTTCTTTAAGGTCTGCGTATGGACCCATAACTACCGCACCTACTGAGTCACGCTCAAGGTTTAGTGCGATTGCATAACGGTTGCCTGGAAGCTCGATCATCTCACCTTGCATACAGTCAGCAAGACCGTGGATGCGGATGATACCGTCAGTAACAGATACGATTGTACCTTCGTTACGAGCTTCACTTACAACTTCGAACTGCTCAATGCGTTGCTTGATCAGCGCAGAAATTTCAGTGGAATTAAGTTGCATTGCTCTTCTTCCCAATTACGATTGTAGTGCTGTGGCTAAGCGATTTAGCTTGCCGCGGATTGAGCCATCGATCACTGTGTCGCCTGCTTTAATCACAAGACCACCTACAGTGTTGGCATCAACACTACAATTCAGCTTAACTTTGCGTGCGAAACGTTTTTCTAATGATGCGACCAATTTAGCTTGCTGCTCTGCGGCAAGTTCAGTTGCAGAAACCACGTCAACGTCGATTTCTTTATCATAGTCTGCTTTAAATTCAGCAAACAATGTCGCAACTGCTGGTAACGTATCCAAACGTCCATTCTCAGCCATTACTTTAATCAAGTTCTGACCATGCTCGTTGATTTGCTCTGCACAGATCTGAACGAATACGTCCGATTTTTTCTGTACAGAGGCGCTGCCTGCTAGAAACTGCGCCACTTGCTCATCTTTGGCAACTTCTGCCGCGAAGAACAACATGTCGTTCCAGTTTTCTACAGCGCCTTTCTCAACAGCAAACTCAAAAGCCGCTTTAGCGTAAGGACGAGCGATAGTAGTCACTTCTGACATGCTCATACCCTCCTAATTAAAGCTCAGCAACAAGTTTTTCAACGATGTCACTGTGTGCGGCTGAATTGATTTCACGCTCTAAAATCTTCTCTGCGCCAGCAACCGCTAAAGCAGCTACTTGCTTACGTAGCTCTTCTTTAACACGGTTACGCTCAGTCTCAACTTCAGAGTGCCCTTGAGCAACAATTTTCTCACGCTCTTGCTGACCACGGATTGTCTCCTCGTCAACAATAAGCGCAGCACGCTTTTTCGCTTGTTCGATGATTTCAGCTGCTTGCGATTTTGCATCTTTTAGCTGCTCAGCTGCCTTTTCACGGGCAAGCTCAAGATCTTTCTCAGCTTTATCAGAAGCAGCAAGGCCGTCTTCGATTTTTTTCTGGCGAGCTTCAATCGCGCCATTTAGTGGTGGCCATACATATTTCATACAGAAAAGTACGAACACCACGAACGCAATCAACTCACCAAGTAGAGTGGCAGTTAAATTCACGACCGCTCCTCCTTAAAGTAGTTGTTCAAAAAATGGCGATTAAAGTACGAACAACAATACCATTGCGATACCAACACCGATCATCGCTACCGCATCGATTAGACCTGCAAGGATGAACATTTTAACTTGTAGTTGTGGTGCAAGCTCTGGTTGACGCGCACATGCTTCAAGGAATTTACCACCCATGTTACCGAAACCGATAGCAGTACCGATAGCACCAAAGCCGATTAGTAGTGCAACAGCGATGAATTTTAAGCCAGTAACAAGTTCTAAAGCTTCCATTATTTTCTCCAAAAGTATTGAATTTAAAAGTTAAAGTTAAATAAAAAATCTTTTCTTATGCGAATGTTCTTGGCCTTTGAGCCAAAGGGCACCTTAGTGGTTATCCGCGCTTGCCATACTCAAGTAAACAATCGTCAGCATCATAAATACGAATGCTTGAAGTACGATTACTAGAATGTGGAACACAGCCCAAATAAAATGTAGTGGTAACTGCATTAAGCCCACTGCACCGATAAGGATGAAGATCAGCTCACCCGCGTATAAGTTACCGAACAAACGTAGTGCCAGTGAAAATGGCTTTGCAACCAGTGCAATCGTCTCGAGCAATAAGTTACACGGAATTAAGAACAACATACCAAGTTTGTTCTTTGTGCTAAATGGGTGTAATGTTAGCTCAGCGATAAAACCACCGATGCCTTTCATTTTAATTGAATACCCGATCATCAGAAGAAACACACCAAGCGCAAGCGCTGCTGTCATGTTAATGTCTGTGGTTGGTACGATTTTCATGTACACGTCATGAGAATCCATGCCAAATGCGGTTTCACCAACGAAACCTGCTAGTGCAGGCAAGAAGTCAACCGGGATCAAGTCCATTAGGTTCATTAAGAATACCCAAACGAAAATCGTAAGGGCTAATGGCGCAATTAACGCACTTTTACCATGATAGGTATCACGTACGTTGTCACCCACAAACTCAACGATCATCTCGATGAAGCATTGAAATTTGCCAGGTACGCCTGTTGATGCTTTTTTTGCGGCGGAACGAAAGATCCATAGGAAAATAAGTCCCAGACCAATCGACCATGCGAGGGTATCTATATGCCATGTCCAAAAACCACTGTCCGTACATGCTTTGTTGAAGGCCAGACCGGCATCGGTCGAACACATCTTAGCATTGGTCAAGTGGTGCTGAATATGGCTCGATAGAGTCACTTCTTCTGCAGCCATGTTTTATCCCAAAAGTTAATGAAAAAAAATCGGGGCCGACCAAATTGCGAATAATGCGATTATATAAACCACAAAAAAGGGCAGTGCAGAAATAGCAATAAACTTAAAGCACGCGCCAAACAGCAACACAGTCAGCAAAAATTTTAATCCGCTGCCTCGTTTGAACGAGGCATACACCTGCTCCGTTTTACTCGCTCCGACAAATCGAAACGCATAAAGCGAAAACAGAAAATTGGGAAGTACCGCGGTAAGCCCACCTAACAAGGCTGATAGACCCGCAGTTACTCCCCAACATACTAAAACGAAAACTGCACAAATAAGTACGATACACGCCTGGAACAACACTAATTTAAGCGCTGAAAGTTGCAAAGGTCTAGCTAATCGATCAGTCACAAAAAAATAACCTTTACAATTTAAAATCATCAGGGTGTCAAAACTGGCGAAATTATACTTGTTTCTGGCGATTTTGCAACTTGACTCGATGGACAACGGTGCCATTTCGGCACCATATCTGTCTAAAATGTGTGCGTTAAGAAGGTTGTTGTAATTCTGGATGGATTCGCGAGATGATACCATCGAGCTCATCAAGACTCGAATACGAGATCACTAACTTGCCCTTACCTTTTTGATTATAATTAATTTCAACTTTTGCACCGAGATTTTCACCCAGTTGCTGTTCAAGCAAATGCACGTCAGGATCTTTCTCTTTGTTGGCTTTCTCAGGCGCCGGTTCGAGCATTTTGCGCACCAATTTCTCGGTTTCACGTACCGTTAGAGCCTTTGCGACAACGAGATTTGCAGCTTCCGATTGAAGATGGCCTTCAAGTGCTAAAAGACTGCGTGCATGACCCATTTCAATGTCGCCATGTTCTAACAGAATTTTCACATCATCATTCAGATTGTTAAGACGCAGTAAATTGGTGACTGTGGTGCGAGATTTTCCTACCGCATCGGCGACTTGTTGATGGGTAAGTGCAAATTCATCAATGAGTCGCTGAAGCGCGATGGCTTCTTCCATCGCATTCAGATCTTCGCGTTGTATATTTTCGATTAATGCAATCGCAACCGCCGCTTCATCGGCGACGTCTTTAATTATACATGGCACCACATCAAGCTTTGCGATTTGCGAGGCACGCCAACGACGTTCGCCTGCGATAATCTCGTAGCGATTTTCACCAACGGGACGTACAACTATCGGTTGGATCACGCCTTGTGCACGAATTGAACTAGCCAATTCTTCAAGTGCCTCTTCTGACATGTCTTTACGCGGTTGATACTTACCACGTTGCAAAAATTCGATGGGCAAAGTCAACAGGGACTTTTCATCCGCTTTACCAACTGAATTTTCTGACGCGCTATCAGCGGGGGATGAATGACTCGATGGCGTTGCATTCGCCGTTGGGTTCGGTTTTGCTGAACTCAGCAAAGCATCTAAACCGCGACCTAAGCCTCGTTTTTTTACCGACATGGTATTGTTATCCTCAAATTACGCTACGGCAGCAGCTTGTTTTTCTTTTCTGCGTAGAATTTCGCCCGCCAAGGCTAAGTATGATTTAGCGCCACTGGATGCTCTGTCATAGTACATCGCTGGAGCACCAAAACTTGGGGCTTCTGCCAAACGCACATTTCGTGGGATCACCGTCCGATACACTTTATCACCAAAGTGTTGTTTGAGTTGTTCCGAAACATCGTTAGCTAAGCGATTGCGTGGATCGTACATGGTTCTTAAGATCCCCTCAATCTGCAATTTTGGGTTTACGAGTTTTGATAATTGCGTAATGGTGTCCATTAATGCAGTCAAACCTTCGAGTGCATAGTACTCACATTGCATAGGAACTAAGATAGAGTCCGCTGCGGCCATAGCATTGACGGTAAGCATGTTCAGTGAAGGTGGGCAATCAATGAAAATAAAATCATACTGATCCAGAACTTTTTCTAATGCATTGCGCAACCGTACTTCGCGAGCAAATAACTCCATCAGTTTAACTTCGGCAGCCGTGACATCGCCATTGGCAGCAATCAAATGATATTCACCAGAGGTTTCTTTCGTGACGACGTCCATGATTGGTTTGTCTTCAATCAATAAATCATAAATCGTCGGGACGTCGCCGTATTTATCTACGCCACTGCCCATCGTCGCATTACCTTGTGGATCGAGATCGATCAACAATACTTTTCGCTTGGTTGCAGCCATAGACGCGGCTAAATTCACTGCCGTTGTGGTTTTTCCAACCCCACCTTTTTGATTTGCTATCGCAATTACTCGAGCCACGATATCCCCTGATGCTTATTGTTGCTTGGCTAATACGACAAGATGACGCTCCGCGTCAAGCTCTGGCACGATGAGTTCAATGTCTTCCACCAAACGAACACCTTGTGGCAATTGCGCTAGTTCGTCTGCAGGGAATTGACCTTTAAGTGCTAAAAATAGCCCTGAATCATCAATTAAATGTTGGCACCAGTCAACCATGTCTTGCAACGAAGCAAACGCGCGACTGAGTACCCCATCTAATTTAACACTTGGCGTATATTCTTCAACACGAGACTGCACTGGAGTAACATTTTTTAAATTAAGCGCATGTTTTACTTGGGTTAAAAAACGTACACGTTTACCTAGACTATCGAGCAAAACAAAATTGACTTGAGGTAAAGCAATGGCCAATACGATACCCGGTAATCCAGGACCCGTTCCAACATCAATGTAATGATCACCTTTAAGGTGTTGTGCTACCACCAAACTATCCATGATGTGTTTTACCATCATTTCGTTTGGATCACGCACCGAGGTCAGATTGTAAGCTTTATTCCATTTATCGAGCAATTCAACGTATTGCACTAATTGAGCTTGTTGTTGCTCACTCAGCGCAAGGTCCGTTTGCGCGAGTAATCGAGAAAGTTGTTGTTGTAACACAGTGTACCTTTTCGTTACGCAGACTTGCGTAATAACCCTTGCTTCTTCAGATACACTAATAATAGCGAAATCGCCGCAGGCGTGATACCAGAAATACGCGAAGCTTGACCAATTGTTTGTGGTCTTGCGTCAGTTAGCTTAGCGATCACTTCATTTGACAGACCGCTCACTTGGCGATAATCGAAATTACTCGGCAGCAACGTTTGCTCATGGCGCAATTGTTTTTCAATTTCATCTTGTTGACGCGCAATATAACCTGCGTATTTAGTATGGATCTCAACTTGTTCTAGTGCTTGCAGGTTTTCAAACTCAGATCCTAATCCTTCGATCGCCATTAATTCATGATAAGCAACTTCTGGACGACGGATCAGATCCTCTAAACTTGCTTCTCGTGTGAGTGGCGTTTTGAGCAGAGCATTCACCTCATTAAGCGCAGGATGATCTTTGTGGATCCACGTGCTACGTAAACGCTGTGTTTCCTGTTCCATCACGTCAAGTTTGTGGTTGTATGCTGCCCAACGTTCATCATCAACTAAACCTAATTCGCGGCCTTTTGCGGTTAAACGTAGATCTGCGTTATCTTCACGCAATAATAAACGGTATTCAGCACGGCTAGTGAACATCCTGTAGGGTTCTTTTGTGCCAAGTGTTGCTAAGTCGTCAATCAATACACCGACGTATGCTTCATCACGACGTGGTGTCCAAGATTCTTTGCCTTGAACTTGAAGAGCCGCATTCATACCTGCAATTAAGCCTTGCGCTCCTGCTTCTTCATAACCCGTTGTACCATTGATTTGACCTGCAAAGAACAAACCTTCGATGAATTTGGTTTCTAATGATTGTTTCAGATCGCGTGGATCAAAGAAGTCGTACTCAATCGCGTAACCAGGGCGACAAATGTGCGCATTTTCAAAGCCTTTGATCGAACGTACAATCTCAAGTTGAACATCAAATGGCAAACTCGTTGAGATCCCATTTGGGTATAACTCATAAGTATTTAATCCTTCAGGTTCAACAAAGATCTGGTGTTTTTCTTTATCTGCGAAGCGCACTATTTTATCTTCAATGGATGGGCAATAGCGTGGCCCAATACCTTCAATCACGCCCGCATACATTGGTGAACGATGTAGGTTATTGCGAATAGTGTCATGAGTTTTTTCATTCGTATAGGTGATATAACACGGGATCTGAGTAGGGTGGTCCGATTGTTTACCCATAAATGAAAACACCGGTGTTGGTGTATCGCCTGGTTGTTCTTGCATTACAGAAAAATCAACTGTGCGCGCATCAATACGTGGTGGTGTGCCTGTTTTTAAGCGATCCACTCGAAATGGTAATTCACGTAACCGATTAGCAAGAGCGATAGAAGGCGGATCACCAGCTCGGCCACCATGGTAATTTTCCATACCAATATGAATACGTCCACCTAAGAAAGTACCAACCGTTAACACAACCGCTTTAGCCTTAAAACGCAGGCCCATCTGGGTAACAACGCCCGTTGCTCGATGGTTCTCAACAATCAGATCATCACATGATTGCTGGAAGATCGTTAAATTGGGCTGGTTTTGCAAAATTTCTTGGATCGCGGCTTTATATAATTGACGATCGGCTTGAGCACGGGTTGCACGAACAGCAGGGCCTTTAGAGCTATTTAACGTTCTGAACTGGATCCCACCTTTGTCGGTTGCTTTAGCCATAGCACCACCGAGTGCATCGATCTCTTTAACCAAATGACCTTTACCGATCCCACCGATCGCTGGGTTACAAGACATTTGACCAAGCGTATCCATATTGTGAGTCAACAACAGTGTGTTCATACCCATACGTGCAGACGCAAGGGCTGCTTCTGTACCTGCATGACCGCCACCAACAACAATGACATCAAAATGTTCGTGATAAAGCATTAACGGGATCCTACTTATCGATTAACCAGCAATTTCTGAAAGGGAGCGTATTCTACCTAGAATTTTAAAGAAGTGAAACGATTAAATAATGTACAACAACGAATAAAGGATCATTAAATATATAAAGGATCTTTTAAAGAGATCTTTATTGATCTTATGATTAAGAACGCCAATATCTGTGAATAAGCTTGTTTTTGATTTTTAAAACATGATGTTAGATCGGATCAAATAATGTGAATTAGATCGGATCTAAGGGCGTATAAGCTTTGATCAAAATGCGTTTTTATACACAGGTGGTTTTATCTTTAATTTTATCCAATGGATAAGTATGCGTAGATCCGCAGTTAGATCAGAAGTTATTCACATAGGGAATCATAAATAGATCAAATTGTGAATAACATGAATATAACGATCTTTGTTCACGATCCCTACGTTAACGCATAGCCAATACGTCTATTAAGTTAGGTACCCACGCTTCTGCAGTGTCTTCTGGTAATGCTTCATCTAATACATCAATACACAATGGTGGCAGGAGCAGTTTGGCTTGTTTTTGTTCAAACAGTTCAATCGCGTTCTTAACTGCATAATTAAACGTATCGTAACTTGAATCACCGACACCGATCCCGGCGATATAGCGGCATGGCGTTGCAGTTGATCCGCGCACTTCATTGATAAAATCGACTAAATTATCAGGATAGTCTCCGGCACCATAGGTTGAAGTCACGATCAGAAGTGTGTCACTTTGTAATTGATCTAACTGAGGTTGCAAATGCAATGTCGTGTCATAGCCGTGTTGCTTTAACGCTTGTTCAACTTGTTCGGCAACGTATTCTGCTGCCCCCATTTGACTACCTACAACAATTTCAATGTGCTTCATATTCAGATCTGATTGGGAAATTCGCCGCGGATTTTAACGTGCTTTTTATGAGAACAAAAGGGATACCTATGTGTGTATAAGCAACGTTGCATGAAAACACGTCAAAATCGCTTGTTTTTAATTTTAACTATATGATTTTTAATATTATAAATTTAATTAATATGAGATTAAAATCGTGATCAATTTGTGGATAATTGGGGAATGAACTGAGGGTAATCGTCAAGGATAGGATAAAAATCGCGAATAAAAAGGGGGAGTTTGTTGCAATGACTTAGCTTAAAACTCACCTGTGGATGAAATCCTGTGGATAGTGATCAAAATAAGAGATCATAAATGTACTATCTAGATCCTAAAGTTAGGATCGTTATAAAAAAATATTCTAAAAACTAGATATGAATTAATCAAATAGGGTGATTGGGTTTAGACAATCTGGCACTGCACGCAACTCAATTAACATCAATAACGATGTTGTTTGATACATCGCACCACATTAACGCAAGGTTGTTTTAATTAAATATCTCCAGATAAAGATACTTGACGCAAATTAATCTTTATAATATCTTTATGTCAAGATAAAAAATCATCCACGAATTGCAGGATGCAATAAACAGAATAGAGGTATTTGCTTTGGTGAGAATTAGTTTCATCCAACCATAAGGATATTTCTTGAACAAGGACGTTCTTGCGAGGTAGTGGAAAATTAACGTTAAATATAAAAGGAGCTTTACCATGAAAAATATCATTCAAGTAGCAGGTATTATTGATAAAAAAGAAGCGCAGCTTGTGTTAGATAGCGGCATAGATTGGCTCGGGTTTCCCCTGCGTTTACCTTCTGGCAAAGATGATATTAGCGAGTCTGAAGCGATCAACATCATCAAGCAACTTACACCAAACCAAGCTGGCGTATTAATCAGCTATATGCTCGAAGCAAATGAAGTAAGCATGTTTTGTAGTCAACTAGGTGTAAAAGCAGTGCAGCTTCATGGTGATATCACGACCAAGGAACTAGCAAAACTGCGCACCATGCGCCCCGATTTGTTTATCCTAAAAAGTTTAGTAGTGAAAGAAGATAACGCGGAAGAACTATTAAGCTTGGTGGATGAAGTTGCTGAATACGTTGATATGTTTATTACCGATACTTTTGACCCAAGAACGGGTGCTAAAGGTGCAACAGGTTTGACACATAATTGGGATGTGAGTGCTGAGTTAGTGCGTCGTTCACCTAAACCGTTAATGATGGCAGGCGGCTTGAATCCTGATAATGTCGCAGACGCCATTCGCCAAGTGCGCCCCGCAGCAATTGACGCACATACTGGCCTTGAAGGCAAAGACGGTCGTAAAGATCCTGCCAAAATTGCTAAATTTATCGCCGAGGCAGAAAAAGCATTTGCAGAAATTGCAGCTTAACTGACCTGAGCCAAGCCGATGCTTGGCTACCTCAAGGAGAGAATAATGTCTACTAATTCAGCTGCTGTATCATTCGAATTAAATGTGAGTCAGACACTTAATACGGTTGTCGAGCTTGAACAGACTAATCGTTTAAGATCGTTACACGCTAAAATGCGTGATAAAACAGCAACAAAAAGTCAATTCATTTTCCACGCCGATCAAGTTTTTCGTTTACTTATCGAAAAAAGTTTTGAGCTACTCCCATTTGATGATTTAGCCGTCACAACACCTGTTGGTGCTATTTATCGAGGCAAACAACTTGCAAATCCGCTTTGTGCTGTCTCGGTCGTACGCGCGGGTGAAAGTATGGAAAATGAACTTCGCCATATTGATTTAAAAATTCCTATTGGGAAAATTTTAATACAGCGTAACCCCCTTACAAAGCAACCTAAACTTTTTTATTCAAAGTTGCCGGATCATATTGCGGATTGCCACGTCTTAGTATTTGAACCAATGTTGGCTACTGGCGGTTCAGCAGCATGTGCAATTGAAGTACTATTAAATGCCGGTGTGCTGGAAGAAAAGATTATTTTGGTTAATTTACTTTGCTCACCACCAGGTATCGAATATCTCTGTGCGCGTTTTCCGCGCTTGCAAATAGTGACTTCCTCTATAGAGCAGCGCTTAAATGAGCATGCCTTTATGCTGCCAGGTATAGGTGATTTTGGTGACCGATACTTTGGTACAACCGATAAGGGGGCAAAATGAGCAATCGAGCATTGCTCTTTTGGATGATGGTGGCGAGCCTCGCCCCTATCATCTGGGGGAGCACTTACATTGTTACAACACAATTACTCGTTGAGAATAAGCCTTTAGTTGCTTCTTTGCTTCGTGCATTGCCTGCGGGGATTTTACTACTCTTGTTTTCTCGTCAACTCCCTACTGGAGTCTGGTGGTTCCGATCCATTGTTCTCGGTGTGCTAAACATTGGCGGTTTTTTTTACTGTCTTTTTTATGCTGCTTATTTATTGCCAGGGGGGGTTGCCGCATTAGTTATGTCATGCCAACCCATCATCGTGATGTTGCTTGGCTCCATGTTACTTAACAATAAACTTTTACCTCGCCAATTTTTCGCGTGCGCAGTCGCTGCGATAGGTGTCGCGTTACTAGTGATTAAACCGCATAGTTCATTAAGTTTATATGGCCTTATTGCAGGACTATGCGGGGCAGCTTTGATGGCTACAGGTATTGTTTTTACAAAAAAGTGGGGAAAACCACAGGATGTATCAATGGCTACGTTTACTGGCTGGCAATTAGTAGTCGGTGGGCTGTTTTTACTACCATTCGCGCTCTATCAAGAAGGTTTACCAACTCAATTTACAATAAAAAACATTATAGGTTACAGCTATTTAAGTTTAATCGGCGCATTGTTTGCGTATGTTTTATGGTTCAAAGCGATTGAAAAACTCCCGGTTGTTACGGTGTCGTTTATTTCCTTCGCAAGCCCAATCGCAGCAACATTATTGGGTTACTTGATTCTGGACGAAAAACTGAATGCTTTGCAGTTATTTGGGGCTTTAGTCATTATTTTCGCCATCCTTATTTCACAGCAACAGCTTTTTAAACGTTCTACCTTTACTCAACCAGGTGCGTTGAATTCCATCAAAAATTAAGGATAAATTTTATGAATACGCTATTTCAGCCCGTAAACTATGGCAACATAATTAGCAGCAATCGTTTCGTTATGGCACCTATGAGCCGTAACCGCGCAACCATAGATGGCTGCGCAACTGCCATGATGGCAACATATTATGGTCAACGAGCCGGTGCAGGTCTGATTATTTCAGAGGGTATACAGCCTAATTATGTTGGGCAAGGTTTTATGAATTCACCGGGTTTACACAATTCATCCCAAGCACAAAGTTGGCGACAGGTGACTCAAGCTGTTCACCATAAAGGAGGTAAAATCGTCGCGCAGCTAATGCATGCAGGGCGCATTGGCCACCCATCACTTTATCCAAGTGCACACCAATCCCTTGCTCCATCGGCCATTGCTGCGAAAGGAGAAGCCTATACTCGTTCTGGTCTACAAGCTTACCCGACGCCTAAGGCAATGACAAAACAAGATATACTTGAAACCATTGAAGACTTTACCCAAAGTGCAAAATACGCAATCGAGGCAGGTTTTGATGGGGTTGAAATTCATGCTGGTAATGGCTTTTTACTGCATCAATTTATGGCTACAAATTGTAATATTCGACACGATGAATATGGTGGATCGATTGATAATCGGTTACGTTTAACACGCGAAGTAATTGCTGCTGTATGCGATGCTATAGGTGCTGCTCGGGTGGGTGTGCGGATCTCACCAGAAAATAATTACAATGACATTGTCGAAACCGACAGTGATAAATTATACAAGGCGTTAGTCAATAGTTTGCCTGAACAATTGGCTTACTTACACATCATGGAAGCGGCAAATCGCCCTCAAACCGAAGAGATTCGTGCTATGTGGCATGGGAGTTTAATTCTTAATCCACACAAGAGTTGGCAAGATGGCCCCGTCAGTCCAACTATAGCTGAACAGGTACTCGCTGCTGAACTCTGTAACGGTGTTGCATTCGGTGCGTTGTTTGTTGCCAATCCTGATCTCGTAGAAAGGGTGCGGGTTGGTGCCAAATTTAATGAACTGGATAGTAGTAAATTCTATGGCGGTGATGAGGATGGTTATACTTCATACCCGAACCTACAACAAGCTACTGAGTGTGCCTAACCCACACTACTTGAAGAACCGTGACTTCAACAAGAATTTACAGGCGTTTAGGTAAGGCATTGATTGCGGATAATAGCTAACGCGGCACAAACGCCTGTAAAACTTGCCCTGGAAAGCGCGACGCTGGTTAAATACATCGTTGTTAAATTACGTTGAAAACCAGCAAAAAAGTATTACAGCCTACAAAACTGCCCTTCCTGGCGCTGCGCCTGTTGTCCATTTTTGCGTTTAAATTTCTCAGGATTGACCCTTTCTTTGCCTTTTTGCCTCAAACTGAACGACACTGAATTCTGTATGTTGAGGTGTCTTGAGTATAAATCATAGTTCATCTTGTAACTCCACCCAATTTAGTACAGATCTTTCGTAGAACTTTATGCAGCTTCTAGATAACCAATCGGTGTCATATCACCCAATGAATCATGCG
>CAPN01000042.1 GCA_000333235.1 Pseudoalteromonas luteoviolacea B = ATCC 29581
CTGTCTCATCATGGAAGGCGCTGAATTTACGGAAAACATTATTAATGGCGTCGAGCGTCCGGTTAAAGCCGCTGAATTGTTCGCGTTTACCTTGCGTGTACGCGCAGGAAACACTGACGTTCTTACTGACGCAGAAGAAAACGTGCGTCAAAAATTACGTGCAGAAGGAGTGATGTAATGTCTAAAGGTAAAAAACGTTCTGGCGCTCGCCCTGGTCGTCCGCAGCCGTTGCGAGGTACTAAAGGCAAGCGTAAAGGCGCTCGTCTTTGGTATGTAGGTGGTCAACAATTTTAATTGCAGGGGCTTCGGCCCCTTACTTGAGGATAAATTATGTCTAATATTCAAACTGGCGCCGAGCGTATGCCGCATGACCTTTCCCATCTTGGCTTCCTTGCTGGTCAGATTGGTCGTCTTATTACCATTTCAACTACTCCGGTTATCGCTGGCGACTCCTTCGAGATGGACGCCGTTGGCGCTCTCCGTCTTTCTCCATTGCGTCGTGGCCTTGCTATTGACTCTACTGTAGACATTTTTACTTTTTATGTCCCTCATCGTCACGTTTATGGTGAACAGTGGATTAAGTTCATGAAGGATGGTGTTAATGCCACTCCTCTCCCGACTGTTAACACTACTGGTTATATTGACCATGCCGCTTTTCTTGGCACGATTAACCCTGATACCAATAAAATCCCTAAGCATTTGTTTCAGGGTTATTTGAATATCTATAACAACTATTTTAAAGCGCCGTGGATGCCTGACCGTACCGAGGCTAACCCTAATGAGCTTAATCAAGATGATGCTCGTTATGGTTTCCGTTGCTGCCATCTCAAAAACATTTGGACTGCTCCGCTTCCTCCTGAGACTGAGCTTTCTCGCCAAATGACGACTTCTACCACATCTATTGACATTATGGGTCTGCAAGCTGCTTATGCTAATTTGCATACTGACCAAGAACGTGATTACTTCATGCAGCGTTACCATGATGTTATTTCTTCATTTGGAGGTAAAACCTCTTATGACGCTGACAACCGTCCTTTACTTGTCATGCGCTCTAATCTCTGGGCATCTGGCTATGATGTTGATGGAACTGACCAAACGTCGTTAGGCCAGTTTTCTGGTCGTGTTCAACAGACCTATAAACATTCTGTGCCGCGTTTCTTTGTTCCTGAGCATGGCACTATGTTTACTCTTGCGCTTGTTCGTTTTCCGCCTACTGCGACTAAAGAGATTCAGTACCTTAACGCTAAAGGTGCTTTGACTTATACCGATATTGCTGGCGACCCTGTTTTGTATGGCAACTTGCCGCCGCGTGAAATTTCTATGAAGGATGTTTTCCGTTCTGGTGATTCGTCTAAGAAGTTTAAGATTGCTGAGGGTCAGTGGTATCGTTATGCGCCTTCGTATGTTTCTCCTGCTTATCACCTTCTTGAAGGCTTCCCATTCATTCAGGAACCGCCTTCTGGTGATTTGCAAGAACGCGTACTTATTCGCCACCATGATTATGACCAGTGTTTCCAGTCCGTTCAGTTGTTGCAGTGGAATAGTCAGGTTAAATTTAATGTGACCGTTTATCGCAATCTGCCGACCACTCGCGATTCAATCATGACTTCGTGATAAAAGATTGAGTGTGAGGTTATAACGCCGAAGCGGTAAAAATTTTAATTTTTGCCGCTGAGGGGTTGACCAAGCGAAGCGCGGTAGGTTTTCTGCTTAGGAGTTTAATCATGTTTCAGACTTTTATTTCTCGCCATAATTCAAACTTTTTTTCTGATAAGCTGGTTCTCACTTCTGTTACTCCAGCTTCTTCGGCACCTGTTTTACAGACACCTAAAGCTACATCGTCAACGTTATATTTTGATAGTTTGACGGTTAATGCTGGTAATGGTGGTTTTCTTCATTGCATTCAGATGGATACATCTGTCAACGCCGCTAATCAGGTTGTTTCTGTTGGTGCTGATATTGCTTTTGATGCCGACCCTAAATTTTTTGCCTGTTTGGTTCGCTTTGAGTCTTCTTCGGTTCCGACTACCCTCCCGACTGCCTATGATGTTTATCCTTTGGATGGTCGCCATGATGGTGGTTATTATACCGTCAAGGACTGTGTGACTATTGACGTCCTTCCCCGTACGCCGGGCAATAATGTTTATGTTGGTTTCATGGTTTGGTCTAACTTTACCGCTACTAAATGCCGCGGATTGGTTTCGCTGAATCAGGTTATTAAAGAGATTATTTGTCTCCAGCCACTTAAGTGAGGTGATTTATGTTTGGTGCTATTGCTGGCGGTATTGCTTCTGCTCTTGCTGGTGGCGCCATGTCTAAATTGTTTGGAGGCGGTCAAAAAGCCGCCTCCGGTGGCATTCAAGGTGATGTGCTTGCTACCGATAACAATACTGTAGGCATGGGTGATGCTGGTATTAAATCTGCCATTCAAGGCTCTAATGTTCCTAACCCTGATGAGGCCGTCCCTAGTTTTGTTTCTGGTGCTATGGCTAAAGCTGGTAAAGGACTTCTTGAAGGTACGTTGCAGGCTGGCACTTCTGCCGTTTCTGATAAGTTGCTTGATTTGGTTGGACTTGGTGGCAAGTCTGCCGCTGATAAAGGAAAGGATACTCGTGATTATCTTGCTGCTGCATTTCCTGAGCTTAATGCTTGGGAGCGTGCTGGTGCTGATGCTTCCTCTGCTGGTATGGTTGACGCCGGATTTGAGAATCAAAAAGAGCTTACTAAAATGCAACTGGACAATCAGAAAGAGATTGCCGAGATGCAAAATGAGACTCAAAAAGAGATTGCTGGCATTCAGTCGGCGACTTCACGCCAGAATACGAAAGACCAGGTATATGCACAAAATGAGATGCTTGCTTATCAACAGAAGGAGTCTACTGCTCGCGTTGCGTCTATTATGGAAAACACCAATCTTTCCAAGCAACAGCAGGTTTCCGAGATTATGCGCCAAATGCTTACTCAAGCTCAAACGGCTGGTCAGTATTTTACCAATGACCAAATCAAAGAAATGACTCGCAAGGTTAGTGCTGAGGTTGACTTAGTTCATCAGCAAACGCAGAATCAGCGGTATGGCTCTTCTCATATTGGCGCTACTGCAAAGGATATTTCTAATGTCGTCACTGATGCTGCTTCTGGTGTGGTTGATATTTTTCATGGTATTGATAAAGCTGTTGCCGATACTTGGAACAATTTCTGGAAAGACGGTAAAGCTGATGGTATTGGCTCTAATTTGTCTAGGAAATAACCGTCAGGATTGACACCCTCCCAATTGTATGTTTTCATGCCTCCAAATCTTGGAGGCTTTTTTATGGTTCGTTCTTATTACCCTTCTGAATGTCACGCTGATTATTTTGACTTTGAGCGTATCGAGGCTCTTAAACCTGCTATTGAGGCTTGTGGCATTTCTACTCTTTCTCAATCCCCAATGCTTGGCTTCCATAAGCAGATGGATAACCGCATCAAGCTCTTGGAAGAGATTCTGTCTTTTCGTATGCAGGGCGTTGAGTTCGATAATGGTGATATGTATGTTGACGGCCATAAGGCTGCTTCTGACGTTCGTGATGAGTTTGTATCTGTTACTGAGAAGTTAATGGATGAATTGGCACAATGCTACAATGTGCTCCCCCAACTTGATATTAATAACACTATAGACCACCGCCCCGAAGGGGACGAAAAATGGTTTTTAGAGAACGAGAAGACGGTTACGCAGTTTTGCCGCAAGCTGGCTGCTGAACGCCCTCTTAAGGATATTCGCGATGAGTATAATTACCCCAAAAAGAAAGGTATTAAGGATGAGTGTTCAAGATTGCTGGAGGCCTCCACTATGAAATCGCGTAGAGGCTTTGCTATTCAGCGTTTGATGAATGCAATGCGACAGGCTCATGCTGATGGTTGGTTTATCGTTTTTGACACTCTCACGTTGGCTGACGACCGATTAGAGGCGTTTTATGATAATCCCAATGCTTTGCGTGACTATTTTCGTGATATTGGTCGTATGGTTCTTGCTGCCGAGGGTCGCAAGGCTAATGATTCACACGCCGACTGCTATCAGTATTTTTGTGTGCCTGAGTATGGTACAGCTAATGGCCGTCTTCATTTCCATGCGGTGCACTTTATGCGGACACTTCCTACAGGTAGCGTTGACCCTAATTTTGGTCGTCGGGTACGCAATCGCCGCCAGTTAAATAGCTTGCAAAATACGTGGCCTTATGGTTACAGTATGCCCATCGCAGTTCGCTACACGCAGGACGCTTTTTCACGTTCTGGTTGGTTGTGGCCTGTTGATGCTAAAGGTGAGCCGCTTAAAGCTACCAGTTATATGGCTGTTGGTTTCTATGTGGCTAAATACGTTAACAAAAAGTCAGATATGGACCTTGCTGCTAAAGGTCTAGGAGCTAAAGAATGGAACAACTCACTAAAAACCAAGCTGTCGCTACTTCCCAAGAAGCTGTTCAGAATCAGAATGAGCCGCAACTTCGGGATGAAAATGCTCACAATGACAAATCTGTCCACGGAGTGCTTAATCCAACTTACCAAGCTGGGTTACGACGCGACGCCGTTCAACCAGATATTGAAGCAGAACGCAAAAAGAGAGATGAGATTGAGGCTGGGAAAAGTTACTGTAGCCGACGTTTTGGCGGCGCAACCTGTGACGACAAATCTGCTCAAATTTATGCGCGCTTCGATAAAAATGATTGGCGTATCCAACCTGCAGAGTTTTATCGCTTCCATGACGCAGAAGTTAACACTTTCGGATATTTCTGATGAGTCGAAAAATTATCTTGATAAAGCAGGAATTACTACTGCTTGTTTACGAATTAAATCGAAGTGGACTGCTGGCGGAAAATGAGAAAATTCGACCTATCCTTGCGCAGCTCGAGAAGCTCTTACTTTGCGACCTTTCGCCATCAACTAACGATTCTGTCAAAAACTGACGCGTTGGATGAGGAGAAGTGGCTTAATATGCTTGGCACGTTCGTCAAGGACTGGTTTAGATATGAGTCACATTTTGTTCATGGTAGAGATTCTCTTGTTGACATTTTAAAAGAGCGTGGATTACTATCTGAGTCCGATGCTGTTCAACCACTAATAGGTAAGAAATCATGAGTCAAGTTACTGAACAATCCGTACGTTTCCAGACCGCTTTGGCCTCTATTAAGCTCATTCAGGCTTCTGCCGTTTTGGATTTAACCGAAGATGATTTCGATTTTCTGACGAGTAACAAAGTTTGGATTGCTACTGACCGCTCTCGTGCTCGTCGCTGCGTTGAGGCTTGCGTTTATGGTACGCTGGACTTTGTAGGATACCCTCGCTTTCCTGCTCCTGTTGAGTTTATTGCTGCCGTCATTGCTTATTATGTTCATCCCGTCAACATTCAAACGGCCTGTCTCATCATGGAAGGCGCTGAATTTACGGAAAACATTATTAATGGCGTCGAGCGTCCGGTTAAAGCCGCTGAATTGTTCGCGTTTACCTTG
>CAPN01000041.1 GCA_000333235.1 Pseudoalteromonas luteoviolacea B = ATCC 29581
ACAGAAGTTAAGTTGACTAAAGTAGACGTAGACGAAGTAAAACGTACTCAGTACGAGACGATATCAGAATTTTTCCAGATTTAGTTTACTTGCAGACGCGAGTAGACGACCAGCTTATGCTTGGTGACAATAGCGTTGTGGACCCACCTGACCCCATGCCGAACTCAGAAGTGAAACGCAACAGCGCCGATGATAGTGTGGC
>CAPN01000040.1 GCA_000333235.1 Pseudoalteromonas luteoviolacea B = ATCC 29581
AACATGGTTCCAATGATCTGCTTTCGCCAGTAGAGTACGAAAAACGACATAAAGAACGGCTAGGAAGTGTCTAGATTATTGGTGTCGATTCAGATCTCTCTTTAGCCTTAAACGTATAGAACATTTTATTTTAGGTCATAAAAATGTTCAGTTTGTTTAAAAGAAATCCAAAAAAGAAACTACGTAAAGAATATGACGCGCTGCTCGAAAAAGCGATGTTTGCACAGCGAAATGGTGATATTCGCACTTACTCCATGTTGACGGCTGAGGCCCAATCCCTTTGGGCAAAAATCGAAAAGCTGCCAGACTAAACTGCGTAAATCCGCGTAACTATCGGGTAGTTGCATAAATAAATGACATTTAACAATGTCTGCAGCGCTTTTAGGCAAACAACTATCGACTCTGACCCCAATGGTAAAGAGTGTTATATTCACTCTAATAATTACAGCAACCACGTAGGTTTAAAGGTTACAAATCAGCTAAAAAGATGACACCAATTAACTCTGACCCCATTGGTCCCGTGGTAATTATTCAAATTGCTTGGGGATTTCAGCTTCAAAAACTGCTTGCAATTCGAGGAGTACTTCATACGGCAATATTATGCCACTTGCATTAAATTCAATGGTTCGTGTTGTGTCGTTGCGAACGAATTCCGCGACCAACACGTTTTCCCCCTTTATATACTCATAGAGCTCCACACCAATACTATTTCTCACAACATCACTCGCGATTTGAAACGAAAACGTTCTGTCATTTATCGTTACCAATTTTGACTCCTTACAATGCAATTTGGCTAAACACATATACCCAATCCACGTTAAGATGCTTCTTTACGCAAACACAGCCACCCAAGTAATCGCATTCCCTGCGCCATGCACTAACGCTGGCATCATCACGCTGTTGCTATGGTCGCGAAGCCATTGAAAAAATACACTCACGCCAATATAAACCGCAATAAGTATGGCAACCACAATAAACAGCTCTTGCTGCACGTAATGCCAGAGTCTTACCGAATGAAGCGGAGCAAGTACAAAGGCAAGGGTTGTTACGATTGCGGCGAGTTTAGGTGTTATATATCGAGTCAAACTAGTGTACAACAACCCCCTGTACAACAACTCTTGACCAACCCCAATACAAAATCCGCTGAACAGCCACGCAAGCCAAATCCAAATCCCGGCCGAAAAGCTTTTTAACAATTGCTGCATTTCTAGCGCCGAAAATAACAACATGCTTGCGGCCATGCAGCCAAACAGCAAACTGAGTTGGCTGCGTTGTAAACGCAAAAGTTGTGGATAGGTAAATCGAAATGAAAATATCAGCACGAGCACTAACGCAAATTCTATAAATAGTCGTATTGGCTGGTAAAAATACCAATGATGCGTATCGAGTAACCATGGATCAGGCTGCAAAAAAACGCGTATTGGCAGTTCCATTAGTAATACAATAAATAGAGCAACGTTAACCGTTGTCGTTGGTTTACTCTTTAAGGGTTTATTTTTGCAGTCGTCTAATTTCACGCTGTAATTCCTTGTCCGTGTTGTCATTGGCAAGTTTTAAATGGTCATTCATTAACGTGCGATTGCCTGTAAGCTGATGTAACTGCGCAAGACGAAAATGAGCCCAATGTATGTTCGGAAAATCGTTAGAGTTGGGCGCATTGTCAACAAAGTAGTTGAGTGCCATGATCCCATCTTCTAGCCACTGTTTCGAAAATAGTGCTGTACGTCCAATTTGATACCATGCATTAAATTTATATTTATCTGAATCATCACTCTTAGCCTTTATCGCTGCACGAAACACAGCAATTGCATCAGCATATTGCTGATTACCTTGCAAAACTAAACCGTGGCGGTAATGAAATTCAGCCTGCTGCGGATAATTTTCGCGGCTTTTAGCTAGTAATTTTTGATAGTCCGCGACGGCTTCGGTTTTACGATAGTAGGTAAGTTTGGCCAACGTGCCTTCTAAGTCGTTTAAACGGCTAACCGCATCAACTTGCTCCCATGCGAGTTGCTCGTCGCCTCCCGCAATACGTGGCGCACCAAGATAAAACGACATCAACCCCATTCGATAAGCTGTATTGTTTGGTTCAAGCTCCACGGCCTTTTTTAAACACGCCAGAGATTTGCTCGCGTAGCTAAGTGCAAACAATGTAGCGTTACTCGCTTGCTGGCCCATTATTCGACCACATAAGTAATGAACTTCAGCATGTGTTGAGTTGCTCAACAACGCTTTCTCTATGTACTTCTGCGCTAAATCAAGATCGGTTTGCATTGCTTGCTTCGCTTTATCAAAATCGCTGGCCAAGCCTAATTTGGCATGGGCCAACTGACTGTAAGCCGTGCCAAAAATAGATACAATCAACAAGAATAATACATTCATAGGTTTTCCTCTGTCTTTTTTGTGAGCTTATCAAGCCAGAGGAAGTAACATGAGTGCCAAAAGTCATGTTCGTTTAAACGGCCGCGACAGCGTATTGATTTCTAATTAAGCCATTTCTGGAATCGATTGACGCTATTGCAAAAATTAAGCAGCCCTCACACCTGCAAGGCTGTATAGATGACTATCGTCACTGTGTGCAGCAACTAAAAAAGGAGTGACATATATACCCTGCGTAAAGTTGGTAATGTTGATTTCGACGCTCGCTGCCATAGTTTGGCTACTCGCCATTAAAGAAAGTCCTGTGATGAGTGCGCTTGTTGTTTTGTTCATGTCTTGCTCTTTTAGGTTTGTTAAACACAAATTTAGAGTGCGTGACAGTTATCGCGAAGTGATGGCTAATTATTCACAAGTGTCTTTTAATTTTATCTCAAGCTTTTTAGTGTTTATAAAACAGAATGTTAAGCACTAAAATTGAAGCAACTTGACAATTAATGCTATCAAATCAAAAGGCTCACCCAATCACGCCTTTATTTTTCGGCTGCATACGAAATCATTTTGCATTCTGATCTCAAGCCGCTAGGTTTAGGTGATTATGGCGACAGAACCAAAATAACAATGTCTCAAACAGCGTTTTTACCGCATCTTCATGCCTTTAGAGCGTTTGCTATTCTCTCTATTGTTGGCGCTCACGCGTGGTCATTTCTGATATTTTGGACTGGCGATTTAGACTCGCTTAGCATGAAGGTCCTTTTTTACACTACCGAGACGCTCTTTCATGGCTCGACGTTGTATTTTACGTTTATCTCAGGGCTGCTATTTAACTTACTACTTAGCCAAAAGTCGTGGTCGCAATTTTTTAAAGGCAAAGCGCTGAACGTCTTTCTACCCTATGCACTGCTCAGTTTAGTGATGACGGTTTACTTAACCACTCGGTTTCCACCTGCAAGCCCATTTTCCTTATTAACCACCTATTTGCATAATTTAGCTGCAGGCTCAGCTGCGATCCAATACTGGTATATGCCAGTCTTGTTTTTCTTGTTTTCAATCACCCCGCTGTTAAAAGCGATTCAACTGCGCTTACCAGGCCTTTTTTGGGTGCTTATTTTGTTACCGCTGTGTATTTCACGCAGTCCGTTTCCTGACTTTCTAAAGCTTCAAACCTTTTTTTACTTCGCGGGGGCGTATGCTGCCGGAATGCAACTTGGTCAATATTATCAACAGACAATGAGTTGGGTTGATAGGTATAAATTCATTTTACTCGCGAGCGCCGCAATACTAACTAGCATGTTGTTTGCGCTCTATTGGTATAACGATACCGAGAGCAGCCTATTTTCCATGCGCCAGTCTCTGGTCTATTTACAAAAAGTGGTGATTACCGTACTGGTGCTGCGCTACTTCCAATTGTACGAAACGCGTTTACCTAACTGGTTAACACTCGTTGGCAGTGCCGCTTTCGCTATTTATTTTCTGCACGTCGAGTTTATTGCGCTTATGATTGAATTACTAAGTGAATTTATTCAACAAAATAGAACCGCAGATGTTTTAGCTGTACTCGGATTGGTTAATTGGTCGATTGCGCTCATTGGCAGCGTGCTGCTAGCTTTAATCATTAAAAAGCTAATCGGTCGCCATGCGCGCAAACTAATTGGATTTTAAATAGCTCCAACTATCAAATGCTGTGCCGAGTTGCATCTAATGATTGGGGCTTATGCCGCAAAAACGCGCGTGTTATAACAACCACGTTGGTGTAATGGGTATAAATCGACTGGCACTCTGGATGAGCGTATTGGCGGTTAATTGCTCGACCCCGATTACCCAGGTTTCTACGCCGTACTTTGCAGCGACTTTTTGCGTTAATAAATCAAAGTCGCCATCACCCGAAAGCAAGCAAATCACATCAACCTCCGCAGCATGCTCGAGCACATCGATGGTGATCCCAACATCCCAATCGCCTTTTGCTGATCCATCTTTGCGCTGAATAAAGGGTTTTAGCTTTACGTTGAACCCAATGTGTGAGAGCGCTTTTTGAAATTTGTGCTGAGCGTCATCATTAGGTGCAATAGCATACGCATTCGCCAAAACAACATTGCCTTGCTCCGATAGATATTGCCACACGTGACGATAATTCAACGATCGAGCAAAGGTATCTCGCGTGGTATAGTAGATATTTTGCACATCGACAAAGACAGCAATATTTTTCATCGTATTCTCTGCTTAATTATTAAAATAGCTAAACGCGCCATATCTAATGTGGTGGTTAGCCTCAAAATCATCTCTTAAGGTGTTATTGAAAGCGAAAAATATAGCATTAAACGATTATCGCGTGAGCGATCCTAAGCCAGTTTTACACTGTTATTCAATCCATTTTAGTTGGCGTTTATTAACTGCTGATAGTGCTCTAATAACTGTGTAGAAAGTTTAGATGGGTCAATCTGCTTGAGGTGAGTCTGTAATTTCGCTTGATCGGTCTGCTCGTTATAGTAAACCGCTAAGCGGAAGTGACTTAAGTTCTTAATGACCGGATGGCCAATGGCCTTTTCTTCAGACAAAACCTCTAAAAAAATACGTTCAGCCTCGTTGTGGAGCCCAAGCATTTGGTGGCTGCGCGCGACGTTGTAATACGTCATTAGCATATAGTGCTTATTTAAGGATAATTGCGCGTTTTCAAATGCGAGTTGATAGTACGGAAATGCGTTTTTATACAGCTTTAGATGTGTATTCATGTTACCGAGATTGGTATAAATCGCTTTCTTAAGCTCAAAATTGGGGTGATTTCTAAATTTCTGCTCCAGTGGTAATAGTAGCTCGATGCCCTTTTGATAATCATTTAAATAAATATGAAAATTGGCATACTCAATGCGCGAAAACGGGTCAAGCGTTTCCAAATTTAGCGCTTTCATTAACGTAAATGTTTTTGATTTGTATGATTCAAAGTCTTCCACGTTATTTCTAAACATCGCATTTTTAGCGCTTAGAATGTAAACCTTAAGTTGTAAAAAGGTCGGTAAAGTTGAGAGTGAATTTAACTCTGTCAGTACGTTGCTGAGAGATTGCGATTGGTCAAGTTCAAATAGAGATTGAATTTGCAGAAATTTAAGCCTGTACCATTCTGAAGTTTTTGGCTCAGCTCCGGCCTTTAATCGCTCTTCGACTAATTTCAAACATAGTTTAGGGTTTATTTGACATGTGTTCTCTACGTCAGCGGAAGCCGTCCAACTTTTAGGGCAATAGAATAACGCGATAAAAAGTACGACAAGATAATTCATTAACAGAGCGCAACGCAAAAGAGTTTAAATTTCATACTAATAACTTTAGCGCTGATTTGTCAATTTAGGAAGGCGATGCACGAAGGTTAGAGTTACATGGCGTAACCCATTAGTTCTCTAACAAGGCTGGAGGCGAAGGGGTTAAGGAATCAAACTGAATTACCCCGTGCCAAGGCTTACCTTTCCCTAATTCGTAAAAGCCAGTTTGCTTTTTTACTTTCCGAATACTTAACTGATTAGGTTTACAGTCTGTGGGGGACGCTCCAACACATGCCCATTGCGCTCCAGAGTTCCAAGCCACAGTCAATGTATAAGGATGAAGATCTGAAAGTTTCATGGCTGTGGAGCTTAATTCAAGCAAATTGATTCTATTGTGAAAATTTCCCATCAAAACGATTACGCTTTGGTATTGCATTTTTGCTTGTCGGATAGCTATTGCTAATCGCTCGGTTTTACTTACTTGAGGTGGCTGTTCATTCTCATCATCGATAAGAATGACGTCTGCAAGTCCTGAGTTTACTCGGCTTTTAAAGCTTTTTAATTGTTTCAAAAGTTCAAACATCGCAGCACTATAACGACCGTCTTGATAGTCTGGTGACCAAGCTGGATTTTTCAAAAAACGTTCACTGCTTATTTTGTCAGCAAGAAATAGGTTTAAGTCTTCTTGTAATATTGTTGAAAGTTCTAGCAGGACTGCTGTTTTTTGCTGCTCCATGTGTTTTATACATACTAACTCTCCAAATACTTTCGGTATCTCAGCAGTACCGTGCACTTCACCAAACAATATCAATTGATTCTGCGATATGTTTTTTAAATATTTAGACGAATCACAATTAGCGTACGAAAAAAAGGAAACGCAAATAATTGCAAGTGATATAAAAATTCGGATTGTAGTCATAATAAGGTAAAAAGCCTTCCTTACGAAAGGCTTCCTCGATGAAAGTTAGTATTCTACAGTGCAATCATCTGGTTCACAGTTGCGTCCACAATACGATGTTCCAGAAGGTGTTGCATGCTTGCTGCCTCCAGATACTTTCAAAAGTTCTTCTGTAGACATTGCTTTTGCAACAAGTCTGTTGAAAATTCTTTTCTTTTGAATATTATTTTCACTTTTCATTTTTATATCTCCTTATGTCTTTATATTTATGGTTTATTCTAAAACGTGCCAAGAAGTAGTTCTGGATTTATGATTTACTTTCTCCAGTTCCACTAATTTTTTAGCATGCTTATCTAGAAACTCTTTAAATGTAACGTCTATCTTAGATTTAGTGTTTTTAAACTCTCTTTTATTCTCTGAAATTATAAAGTTGGTAAAACTATCTAACAAATTGAAGTCTTTATTTTTTTCTTCCAACCATAAAAATTGCCCCATTTGATTAATTTCTAGAAAGATATAATCTCCGCGTTGGTCAACTGCAAAGTCAAAGCAACCAAAAACGATGTTAAGCTCTTGCATCAAGTTTATGCACTTATTCTTAATTTCCTGAGGAAGTTCATAACGAAATATTGGTAATTCATCTAAGACGATTCGAGTATCAACTTGGTCTTTCGGTAAATCCACTGTTTCGATTTTTGCTGCGTATATTTCATGCCCCATAACCGTAACTCTTAATTCATATTTTTTATCTATAAGTTCTTGAAATATACCAGGGCACAAACAGAGTACATCGTCATCAGGCAAGCTTTCTTGGGTTATAATTGTAGTGACTGAAGTAGATACATCCTCCCCATTAATCCACAGCCCTTGTGTGAAAGGTTTGAAGACAACTTTTTCTAAATTACTTAAAAATGAACGAATCTTACTAGGATTGTTGCTAAACAAAGTAATTGGTGTTTTAAATCCAATTTTTTTTGCAACTTGTAGTTGAATTGGTTTACTTTCCGCCCTATATAACGAGTGCATCGGATTTATCCAGTCAGCATTGGGTGAAATTCCCCAAAAAAAGCTATTTTCAAATTGTTTCCATTCTCTCTGGGCTACAATGACGTCACTATCATGTATATCTTCAGGTAGTTGCACCCTAGAAGGCCTTCTTAACCAGACAATATCTATGGCGCTGTCAATATCACTTAACTCCACTTCGCTGTTTTGCACGCTGATTACATACTGATTATCAGATCCGCACTCTATAGAAATAGATGCTCTATCAGGGAGGTCATTACCATACCAAATAATAGCTTTGTGGCCTTTTTTCTCTAATGCCCATTTCACAGCTAAGGCATGAATGTCTGCAACCACAGTAGGAATAAAAACAGTTATCATATTTAACTCAGTACCTAAAACAAGGTTAAGATAACCATAAATGTAAATTATGTCAATGAAATGTTTCAAAACATTACAACCAGACGATTTACTAAAGTTAAACAAGCTCAACCATTGTACCACTACACATTAGAGTACGCTGAAGGGGTCACCCATTAGTGCTGTAGCATAGCATCCCTCCATGCAATCAATGGGAGCAGAGGTTGATATGGTCAGGTAACTCTAAACACAAATCTTTCAGACACCACCCTCCCCCTTCTATCACGCCTGAAAATAAGCGTTTGATGAGTAATTCATTTCATGGATGAAATGAAAGGCGAGTTAGACCATGGATGGCCTATGTCGCCGTTTACGTTCACATCAATTGGTTATTTGAAGATTCAGCGTGATTTAGGGGCGCCGTGGGGTTCCAAGACAAAGGTTGCCCCGCGCGGTCGGCGGCAGCTGCCCATTGGTTACTGTCGCCAACGCGACAAAAGGTAAAATTGAAAGCTGTTATAAATTGCCACACCAAAGCAACGACAACAGCAATACCTTCAAAACCCCTATTCGCGGCATAAAGCCGCTCCTACAGGGCATTCATTACCACTGTTTTTTGCCGCACATAGTTGCCTACCAATAAACAAAAAACCGCCTTAATCTCTTAAGGCGGTTTTTTCAAATTCCAAGTCGGGAGTTCACCCGACTTAAAACACCAACTTACTCAGCATACGTATCCGTTGAAGGACATGAACACACTAAGTTACGGTCGCCGTATACGTCATCGATACGTGTAACCGTTGGCCAGAATTTGTCTTTTGCAACTGACGCTACTGGGAATGCTGCGTAGAAACGGTCGTAGGCACGATCCCATGCGTTGCCTAGCACATCGCCTTGCGTGTGCGGCGCAAATACTAGCGGGTTGTTTTCTACAGACCATTCGCCTGATTCCACTTTGGCGATTTCGCCACGGATTGAAACCATTGCTTCAATAAAGCGATCGATTTCAACTTTAGACTCAGATTCTGTTGGCTCAATCATGAGCGTGCCCGCTACTGGGAACGACATGGTTGGCGCGTGGAAACCGTAGTCCATCAAGCGTTTTGCTATGTCCATTTCTGTGATGCCAGACGCTTCTTTCAGCGGACGAAGATCCACGATACATTCGTGTGCAACACGACCGTTACGACCACGGTAAAGGATCGGGAAGTGCTCGCTTAACTTTTGGGTTAGGTAGTTCGCGTTTACGATAGCGATTTCAGTGGCTTGTTTTAAACCTTCTGAACCCATCATTGCAATGTATGCCCACGAAATTGGGAGAATTGCCGCTGAACCATATGGCGCTGCTGAAACGGCACCGTTGGTTTTCGTCGTGCCTTTCACTTCAATTAGGCTATGCGCAGGCATAAATGGCGCTAGGTGAGACTTAACACCAATAGGGCCAACACCTGGACCGCCACCACCGTGTGGAATACAGAAGGTTTTGTGGAGGTTAAGGTGCGAAACATCCGAGCCGATAAAGCCTGGACTTGTGACCCCTACTTGCGCGTTCATGTTCGCGCCATCCATGTATACTTGGCCACCGTGGGAGTGAATGATGTCACACACTTCACGGATAGACTCTTCGTATACACCATGCGTCGATGGGTACGTAACCATGATACAGGCTAGATTTTCCGACACATCTTCAGCTTTTGCACGAAGGTCGTTCATGTCGATGTTACCGTGCTTATCACACGCCACAACCACCACTTTCATGCTAGCCATTTGCGCTGTTGCCGGGTTTGTACCGTGCGCAGAGCTTGGGATCAAACAGATATTACGGTGACCTTCACCACGTGATTCGTGGTATTTACGGATCGCGATTAGACCTGCGTATTCACCTTGTGCACCTGAGTTTGGTTGCAGTGATACGGCGTCGTAACCCGTGATGTTAACAAGCCAGTCGTGTAGCTCGCCCATCATGATTTGGTAGCCTTCAGCCTGCTCTAATGGGCAGAATGGGTGAAGGTTAGCAAACTCTGGCCACGTGACTGGGATCATTTCCGCTGTCGCGTTTAGCTTCATGGTACATGAACCCAATGAGATCATTGAGTGGTTAAGTGCTAAGTCTTTGTTCTCTAGACGCTTAACATAACGAAGCATTTCTGTTTCGCTGTGGTAACTGTTGAAGTTTTCGTGCGTTAGGACTTTGTCGTCACGTACTAGGCTTGCAGGAATACCTGTGATGCCGTTTGTTGCAACGTCTGCGTCTAGCGCTGCGACGTCAAGACCGTGGCCTTCGCCTACAATGATGTCGAATAGTTCTACGATGTCTTCACGCGTTGTTGTTTCGTTTAGTGCTACACTGAATTCGCCTTCGCGATTAACCGCAAAGTTAACGCCTTTCGCTTGTGAGCGAGCGACGATGTCTGCTTTGTTTGCAGCAACTACCGTAATAGTGTCAAACCATGTGTCGTGCTTAAGCGCGATGCCTTTGGCTTTTAAACCAGTCGCAAGGATGCTGGTTAAGCGGTTGATACGCTCTGCAATGATTTTAAGGCCTTGTGGACCATGGTATACCGCGTAGAACGCTGCCATGTTGGCAAGCAGAACTTGCGCTGTACAGATGTTTGAGTTCGCTTTTTCACGGCGGATGTGCTGTTCACGGGTTTGCATCGCCATACGAAGCGCGTCGTTACCTAAACGGTCCTTTGAAATACCGATAATACGACCTGGTAGTGAACGCTTATACTCGTCACGCGTTGCGAAGAATGCCGCGTGTGGACCACCGTAACCCATAGGTACACCAAAGCGCTGTGCAGAACCTAGTACGACGTCTGCGCCTAGTTTACCTGGTGCTTTAAGTAGCATTAAGCTCATAATGTCTGCTGCCACACACGCAATCGCTTTTTTGTCTTGTACTTGTGCGATTAAGCTCGTTACGTCTACTACTTCACCCGTTGTAGTTGGGTATTGGAATAGCGCACCGAAGATCTCGTGATTTGCAGCGTCTGCCGCTGGGCCGACGATGATGTCGAAACCGAACTGCTCAGCACGCGTTTTTACTACGTCTGCGGTTTGTACGTGTACGTCGTCTGCAATGAAGAATGCGTTTGCTTTTTTCGCTTTAGAAACACGTTTTGCCAATGCCATCGCTTCTGCTGCCGCTGTTGCTTCATCAAGCAACGATGCAGACGCAAGATCTAGACCGGTTAAATCTAATGTCAACGTTTGGAAGTTTAATAATGACTCTAAACGACCTTGTGCAATCTCCGGTTGATATGGGGTATACGCTGTGTACCAACCTGGGTTCTCTAGTACGTTACGTAAAATAACGTTTGGAACGTGTGTTGGGTGGTAACCTTGGCCGATGTATGACTTGAATACTTTGTTTTTGCCCGCAACTGATTTTAAGTAAGAAAGCACTTCTACTTCAGTGCGGCTTTCACCGATTTCAAGTGGCTTTGGTAAGCGGATCCCAGCAGGGACCGTTTGCCCAATCAGCTCTTCAACACTCGATACTTCAAGAGCACTTAGCATTTCACCGATTTGTGCCGGCGTTGGGCCGATGTGGCGGCGAATAAAATCTTGCTTTTGCTCTAACTGTTCAAGAGATTTAGCGTTTGACATTAGTCTAGATTCCTATGATCCAAATTCAATGGTCTGGTCCAATCGTATTGGCCAAAATGTGTATACGTAAATGGCCTGGGTAAAGCTCATTTACTCCCCAATTGCACACAATGTATGGTCGGTGCAATTTGGGCTTCGCTTGCAGGTATGCAAAAAGCCCCAATGCTTGGGGCTTCTCATGTACACTGTGCGTGCTTATTCTTCGTCGATAGAGTTCGCGTAGCCTTCAGCATCAAGCAAGTTCTCTAGCTCTTCAACGTCAGACGCTTTCACTTTGAACAACCAGCCGTCACCATATGGGTCGCTGTTAACAAGCTCAGGTGAACCTTCTAGGTCTTCGTTGATTTCAACAATTTCACCGCCGATTGGCGCGTAAATGTCTGATGCCGCTTTTACTGATTCAGCAACAGCACAGTCTTCGCCTGCATCTACTTCGTCGCCTACGTCTGGTAGTTCAACGAAAACCATGTCACCAAGTAATTCTTGCGCGTGTTCAGTGATACCAACTGTGAATACACCGTTACCTTCGTCGCGAACCCACTCGTGAGAAGACGCGTATTTTAACTCGCTAGGAATGTTGCTCATTGTTTTGTTCCTTTGGTCAAAAAATGAGGTAAGCGTTTAGTACACTTACCTTTAATTAGTATTAGATTACTGCTTTGCCGTTACGTACGAAGCAAGGCTTCACTACTTTAACGTCGAATAATTTGTTGCGCATTTCAACTTGCGCGGTTTCGCCCGTTGAACGTGGCACACGAGCTAGTGCAATACTATAGCCCAATGTCGGCGAGAATGTACCAGAAGTGATCACCCCTTCGCCACCTTCTACGATAACTTTAGTGCCTGAACGAAGTACACCTTTGCTTTCCAGTACTAGACCCACTAGCTTGTCGGTGCTTTTTTCCTCACGTTGCTTTTCAACAACAGCACGGCCAATAAAGTTACGCTCTGCAGGTTCCCATGCAATTGTCCACGCCATGTTTGCTGCAAGTGGTGATACGCTTTCGTCCATATCTAGGCCGTAAAGGTTCATACCCGCTTCTAAACGAAGTGTGTCACGTGCACCAAGACCTGCTGGCGCAACGCCTGCTTCAAGTAGTTTTTGCCACAAGTCAGCGGCTTCTTCGTTACGCACAACGATTTCGTAGCCTTCTTCGCCCGTGTAGCCCGTCGTTGCAATAAACAACCCGCCAGCTTCAACACCAAAGAACGGCTTCATGCCTTCTACCGCGGCGTTTTGTTCTGCGCTAAACACGCTTGCCGCTTTAGCTTTTGCATTTGGACCTTGTACTGCAATCATAGCAAATTCAGGACGCTCTGTGACGGTAACGTCAAAGTCAGCAGAAACCGCCGCTAAATGAGCGAGATCTTTCTCACGCGTGGCTGAATTTACAACTAAACGATAGTTCGTTTCGGCAAAGAAATAAATGATAAGGTCGTCAATCACGCCGCCTTGCTCATTTAACATGCCAGTGTACAGTGCTTTGCCTGCAACCGTTAATTTTGCTACATCGTTCGCAACAAGCTTTTGCAGGAATGCTTTCGCGTCTGCACCTTGCACGTCGACAATCGTCATATGAGACACGTCAAACATGCCTGCGTCTTTACGCACAGCATGGTGTTCTTCGATTTGTGAGCCATAATTAATCGGCATTTCCCAACCATGGAAATCGACCATTTTGGCGCCCGCTTCAAGGTGTTTTGCGTGTAGAACGGTTTTCTGAGTCATAATCTTCCTGCTTAGTTTATGTAGCAAGCCCTTCGCGATTCACGAGCGCTCACATTGCAATGCAAAAAAGCTGAACAATTAGTTCAGCACAAAACCTTTATCTTGCCAAAGCTGTTGCCATTTCGGCAGTTGCTCTGCTTGGCTGACAAGTTGAAACTGTTTTTCTTCCCCTGCCACCAACGAAGTAACAAACACATCGCCACTTTGTGCTCCATAGCATAGCTTAATGTCCGTGAGTTGCAGCCCGGGGGTGAGGTCAAAGGTATCGACTAATGAGTCAAACGCTGCTTGACCGCTTAGGGTTGCAACGGCTAAATCGTCACGCACCATGTACGCGAGGTCATAATCAGCGGCAAAGGTGTTGAAGAGTTGAAGCAACGCATCGATTGCCGAACGATTAGCAATAAAGCGGTATGCGGTGTCACTGAAGTAATACAGGGTAAAAGACTCTCCGGTTGCCAATTTTCCGTGCAAACCAAGGCCTGGCGCCATTAAACGCGTCAGTGAAAGACCGAGTTCAGCTTGAAGAAACGGGGTTGCTTCAAAGCCACTGAAATCCAGCACAGCAAGGTTACCAGTGGTCAATAACTGGTTATGCGCTGCGTTTTGGCCAAGCGTATGTTTGGCAAACATGGTAGCTGCAAAAGGCATACAAACACCTGAACGATACAATATACATCTGAGTATATTGGGCTGTTTACGCAACAACAAATTGTAATTATTTATCAGTTGATAAATAATATTAATGTAAGCAGGTTTATAAATTTCGATTTTTAATATTATGAAGAATTTATCGTTAGATGGGTTACGTACTTTTGTTGCAGTGGTTGAATTAGGCGGCTTTGCCAAAGCTGGCGACCTGCTTGGTTTATCGCAGCCGGCTGTAAGTTTGCAAATCAAACGACTCGAAGATTTGCTCGGTCGACGCTTGTTTAAGAAACAAGGCCAGCGCCAAGTGCTCAATCAATACGGCGAAATGCTATTGCCTTTAGCCAAGCAAATGCTGCAATACAACGACGCCATATTGCAACAATTCACTTCGGAAAGTGTAACAGGAAAAGTACGTCTTGGCATTCCATCCGAATTCGCGGCGCGTATTTTACCTGCGATTATTGGTGACTTTGTCGCGCTCTACCCCGATGTCGCGCTTGAAGTTAAATCAAGATTAAGTAAACACTTACTGTCAGTATCACGCAAAGACCAATTCGATTTAGTACTGGCACTGAACGAAGATCTCGATTCTGCTACCCTACCCTCGTTTATGCAAGATCAGCTTGTGTGGGTCGGCGACCTAAGCATCGCTCATCGCGATGTTGTCACCCTAGTAACAGCCCCTGAAGGTTGTATTTATCGTCGTCGCGCCACCGAAGCGCTCGATAACGCCGGAATTAAATACCGTATTATCTACAGTAATGCCGACTTAACGGGCCTCACCGCCGCGCTTAAAGAAGGGTTAGGTATTACCGTGCTGGCGCGCAGTACTGTGCCGAATGAATTGCCTTATCAAGCTCAAACAGAGACATTACCGGAGCTCGGACAAATTGGCATAAGCCTGTTAAAACACACAAACGAGTCAAGTAATGCGGTAGAGAAATTGGCCGAATTTATTGCATCAAGATTGGTGGTATAACAGACGAGGCATAAAGCCTCGCCTACAGGATAGGCTTTATTGTTTGGCAATGGCTTGCAAATTGATTAATGCAGTCTGTAGGAGATGGTTTATCCTTCGCTGTTTTTTTGGGTTTAACGTTGGTTTTCAAATTGAAATGCGAGGCGTAAAGCCTCGCCTACAGGATAGGCTTTATCGTTTGGCAATGGCTTGCAAATTGAATAATGCAGTCTGTAGGCGATGGTTTACCCTTGCTGTTTTTTTGGTTTAACGTTGGTTTTCAAATTGAAATGCGAGGCGCAAAGCCTCGCCTACAGGATAGGCTTTATCGTTTGGCAATGGCTTGCAAATTGATTAATGCGATCTGTAGGCGATGGTTTACCCTTCGCTGTTTTTTGGGTTTGACGTTGGTTTTCAAATTGAAATGCGAGGCGTAAAGCCTCGCCTACAGGATAGGCTTTATCGTTTGGCAATGGCTTGCAAATTGAATAATGCAGTCTGTAGGCGATGGTTTACCCTTCGCTGTTTTTTTGGTTTAACGTTGGTTTTCAAATTGAAATGCGAGGCGTAAAGCCTCGCGTTGTATCTCTTAAATTACTTACCTTCTATCGCCTGTTTGGCAAATAAATCTTTAATTGGTCCAAGTTTATCAACCATAGACAAGCCTACACCGCGGATAAGTTTTTTCAGCGGGTTATTACCTTCAAACAGTGTTTTTAAGCCTTGCATCATCGCAATGTGTTTTTGTGCATCTAACTTGCGACGGCGCTCATACTCGCGAAGCGTCTTAGTATTGGCAAACGTGTCGTTGCTCTGGCTTAATAATTCGATAAGCAAAGCCGCATCTTTCAACCCTAGATTCATACCAAGCCCTGCCAAAGGATGAATTGTGTGCGCCGCATCGCCCATCAACACGACTTTGCCATTTACCCATTGTTTTGCGTAACGCATCGTTAGTGGCAATACCGCGCGTTCACTTTGAACTTCACATAAGCCACATTGACCATCAATAGCCTGATGAATCGCTTTACTAAACGTACTGTCATCCATTGCCATCAGAGTTTTGGCGTGCTCCGGCGAGGTAGACCAAACAATGGAATGAGAATGGGCATCATGAAGTGGCAAGAAAGCCAATGGGCCAGTTGGTAAGAACACTTGTCGTGCCGTTTGAGCATGAATTTGCTGTGTTTTTACTGTTGCAACTATGGCATGGTGATCATAATCCCAAAACGTAATAGGCATATTGAATTGCTTTCGCAGCCCTGAATTAGCGCCATCTGCAGCGATCAACAGTTTTGCCATCAATGGCATGCCACTATCAAGCGTTACTAATACATCGGTGTCGGTTTGATGCACTGCGGTATATTGAGTGTTGAATAGCATCGTCGCATCTGGGTGTTTACTCAACGCGTCATACAAAGCCAATCGGATCGCCTCGTTTTCGATAATGTGGCCGAGTTCAGATAATTCTAAATCTGCTGCGTTAAATGCAATTTTTCCTTCACTGTCTTGGTCACGCACGTCCATAAAATGATAAGGCGCCGCACGCAACGATTTGATTTTCTCCCAAACCCCTAATCGGTCGAATAGCTGTTGGCTTGCTAGACTAATCGCCGATACGCGTGTTTCATACTGTTCACCCAACGGCTGCGGTTCTCCACCGCGGTCGACGACGGCAACACGAATGCCCTGTTTCGCAAGCCCGAGAGCCGCGGCCAAACCCACACAGCCACCACCAACAATACACACTTGAACTTGTTGCACTCTTATTCTCCTTGCGAAACCTTGCCCATTAGCTGCTTCGCTAAAGGGGATTTTAACGTCGGCGACAAGGTCATCGCCACTAAGCCAAGTGTACGGCCAAGTGCCAGCACTCGGCTGCGATTAGAAAATACGCGTACCAATGCATCGGTTAACCACATGACGCGATTAATATCTTCGTCTCGCGCTTGCTCAAACTGTTGGGTAAAACGAAAATCCCCCAGTTGCGCTTTTGTTGCTGCTGCAATTAACTGACTTAGCGCTTGAATATCTCGAAGCCCTAAATTAAAACCTTGGCCAGCTATCGGGTGAATGGCATGTGCCGCATTGCCAATAAAGATGGTTCTATGCTTGGTTAATCGCTCAACTCGTCCAAGCACCAAAGGATACGATGCACGCGCACCAACTTGAGTGAACACGCCTGCGCGATACCCAAACGCCGCTTGTAACTTTGCTAAAAATTCGCCTTCTGGTAAATTCTTGTACTGCTCTAGTTGCTCATTCGGCAAACACCACACAAGTGAATAACGCCCTCGGCTCATCGGTAGCAGCGCCATCGGCCCATGTTCAGTAAACCGTTCAAACGCTTGGCCTTGGTGCGATTCTTTTAGGCCAATATTAGCAATGAGTGCTCCTTGTTCATACGCTACAGAATTAAACGCTACGTTTAGTTGCTCTCGCGTTGGTGATGTTGCGCCATCTGCTACGACCAATAGCTTGGCCGATAGGGTTATGCCACTTTCTAATGTGAGCACATTAACATCTGATTTTTGTGTAAGGCTTTTCAGAGCATCAGGGCAAAATAGCGTGATATTTTTAGCGTGTAGTTGCTGATGCAAAAATAAACCAAATGGCGCGACTTCAACCACCACCCCTAAGGCATCGACACCATATTCATCGGCAGCGATCCACGCTTTGCCGGTATGGCCTCGATCTGAGACTGCAACGTTTTCAATAGTAGCCATGTAGTCGTTTTGGAATTTAAACAACCCAATCGACGCTAAATAATCAACGGAGTGCGCGGCCAAGGCGATGCTGCGATCATCAAAACTAGGATGATATTCTTGCTTTAATAGATATGGCTCAACCACCGCAATACGGCACCGCGGATCGGCAGCATGAACCGCGAGAGCACAGGTTGCACCTGCAAGCCCCCCACCAACAATTACAACATCAAACTCTACCGCCTTTTCCATTGCTTTTTACTTCTATTGATTAAATTTGCCGCGTTATTTCGCCATCAGTGCTTCGATTTCTTCTATCGTCTTCGGCACGTCTTTGGTTAATACGTCATAGCCGGTTTCGGTGACTAACAAGTCGTCTTCGATGCGGATCCCAATTCCTTTGAACTGTGCAGGCACTTCTGCATCTTCATCAAAATACAAACCGGGTTCGATGGTCAACACCATGGAAGGCTCAAACTTACGATCTTTTTCGTCTTGTTTGTAATCACCCACATCGTGTACATCGAGCCCTAACCAATGCCCAAGACCATGCATATAGAACGCTTTACATGCCTGACTTTCAACTAACTCATCGAGCGTGCCTGCCAAAATACCAAGGTCGATAAGGCCTTGTGTCATCACTTTCATCGCTGCAGCATTGGCTGCAACGAGAGTCCCTCCTGGTTTTACGTACTCAAATGCCGCGTATTGGGCTTTTAAAACAAGATTGTAAAGTGCTTTTTGTGCATCGCTAAACTTGCCATTCACCGGAAAAGTTCTCGTAATGTCAGCTGCATAACCTTCAAGTTCACAACCTGAGTCGATTAACACAAGGTCGCCATCGTTTAATGCGTCACTGTTTTCGGTGTAATGCAATATAGTTGCATTATTGCCCGCTCCGACAATCGTGCCATACGCGGGGTGACGTGCTCCTTGCATAGCATAGTGATGATGGATCTCAGCCTCTAGCTGATATTCTGTCGCGCCTGGTTTGGCAAATTGCATAGCTCGAACATGAGCTGCGGCACTGATCTGGGCTGCTTTTCGCATTACACTAAGTTCTGCAGGCGACTTAAATAAACGCATTTCGTGAACAACGCGCCTAACATCTTGAATGATTTCAGGCGCGCGATAGCCTTTTTTCGGCGCACCGCGCAGGGTATTGAGTAGCGTCCATACTTGCTCGTCAAAATCCGCATAGGTACCTTGTGCAAAATACAGCACACGCTTACCATTCACGAGCGTAAGTAATGTCGCGTCAAGTTCGCTCAATGCATAGGAGTCATCTAAACCTAGTTGTGTTTTCGCCGCTTCAAAACCAAGGCGACGGCCATGCCAAATTTCAGCTACCTTGTCTTTGTTACGACAAAACAGAGTGCTTTTACCTATCCCGTCTATGCTTTTAGTAAGCACTAACAACGCATCAGGTTCTTTAAACCCTGTAAGATAGAAAAAATCACTGTCTTGGCGAAATGGAAATTCGGTATCGCGACTACGAGTAACTTCACGTGCTGCCGGAATAAGCGCCACTGAATTTGCTTTCATGGTACTTAGTAATCGTTCACGGCGCGTAACAAATTCAGTCGTCTCAATCATTAGTGTAATGTCTTCTTTTTATTCGTTGAACTTGGGGCTACTTCTTTGCCCATTTCAGCAAAGCACAGCAGAGATGACACGCGCACATATTCAATAATTTCGTGCAATGCTTCTTCGTCTTCTTCGCCACCTTCAAAGGTTGTGTCGAGTTTAGAGATCTCGGTGAAATCTTTAATGACTTCTTTTACGTCTGCCGACAGCTTTCCATAATCTTTTTGTTTTAAGCCAAAGCCCAGCATAAAACCGGCGACCCACGACACTAGGCCATTAGCCTGATCGGTAAGCGATTCATCACTTGACGGTAAATAGAGCTCAAAATGAAACTCTTCGTCGGTAAAACCGTCGACAACCTGGCTGTAAAGCTTGGCAAACAACGCTTTGAGCTCACCAGAGAATGCTTGCCCATCATTAAACACGTCGCTTAATAGTGTTAAATATTCTTTTTCTTCAATACTTAAACCGCACGCTAACAGACCACTAATGGTGCCATGAACTTCAGAAGGCGCGACAAATATATCTTGTTTCTCAAGCAGCATTTGCGCCGCTTGGTATTCAGGGAACTCTATCATGTATGCTGGATTCTCGGTTTTGACTTAACTCAATAGTGTAATGCTAACACTAGCTTTTTTCTTTCACCAATGTTTCGCATGATAAAAGCCAAGATACCAAGCATAAAAGCATCAACAGCGACAAATTGTTTAGCGATTAATCACTTAAACAAGTTTACGCACAAATAACCGGCAAACCGCTTTTTTATTTGAGTTTTACCCTATCGAATCGCCAAGTTGTTTTATATACTTAAAACGTTCCCTCGCTCGTAGGACAGTTGATTAAGTCCCTGAGCCGATACTTTTCTTTTAGGAATGCAGTTTGCTTGCTATTGAGCAGGCTCGGCATGTACCGAGAAGCCTACGGTGGGCTGTTGCTTTCCGCCTTGAACCTTAGGGTTCAAGGGCTGACATCAGCATCCGCGACGCTTGGGAACACCTTCCTTTCTTAATTTTTTTCATCTTACTTTTAATCCTTTCAGATTTTAATTCTGATCTTATTACTCCGTTTAAAATAAAAGATTAAACAAATGATTTTATTGAACTATTTAATCCTTTCTATTTCTGCTTAGTGGGCTACAATTAAACCTAACAAATGTGACAAACCTCACATAACTACCAAACCTAACAAAAGTTACAAACCTAACAAACTTAACATTAACTATTTTTTATGTTAAGTTATAAATGGCAGTGTGAAATATGAGCAATGAAAGTAATAAATACATCGGTCCTTCAGACGCCGCCTTACTTTTAAACGTCAATGCAATGACCATAAGAAGGTTGTGCGATAAAGGGGCGTTAGAATTTATGGTAACGCCCGGGGGACACCGACGTATTTTAGCGGCATCGGTCGAACAGTATCTCAACAAAAATGTACAACCACATTCACTGAAAAAACCCATGGGGTTGAAAGTGTTGTTAGTGGACGATGATGTACAAGTCATCAATATGTTGAAGTTATTTATTACAAAAGCCGATAACGAGATCCAAATCGAATCCGCATTAGGCGGTTTTGAAGCAGGCTTTAAAGTACTTGAATTTAAACCCGATGTGGTCGTGACCGATTTACTGATGCCTGACTTAAATGGTATTGAAGTGTGCCAAAAATTGCAGCAAAACCCCACAACAAGCCACATTAGAATTATTGGAATTACCGGTACGAATGACGAGGGTCTTATTAGTCAGTTTATAGATGCCGGTGCCCAAATTTGTTTAACCAAGCCTCTGAGAAGAACGGAATTTATAAAGGCGCTAATCAGTTGAGTTAACTCCATGCGTATTGCTGAGAATATCGTGATTCTAGATGATGATTATCAATTCCTGAATCTGATACGATCTGTTTCTGAAAAGTCTGGTTTTCGAGTTCAAACGTACGATAACCCAAGAGAATTTCTCTCCCACGAATTTGGCTTAGATGATCTGATCATTTTAGATCTGTCGATGCCGGAAATTGATGGCATTGAAGTATTGAGAGAGCTATCAAAACATCACAATGTTTCTAAAATTGTGCTTTCAAGTGGTCAAGATAAAGGCGTTGTTAAAGCCGCCGAAGACTTAGCCAAAGCGATGCACCTAAATCACGTTGGTACTTTCTCTAAACCGATCAAAATCTCAGAATATAAGGCGTTTTTAAACGAAAGCGAGCATTTAAATACGGTAGGCGAGATCCCTGACTCAAGTATTGAAAAGGCAACTATCGTTTCAGAAGAAGACATATGCAAGGCAATCTACACCGAGCAGTTTATTCCGTTTTACCAACCGCAGTATAGTTTAGCGACGGGTAAACTTTATGGCTTCGAGGTATTGGCGCGTTGGATGCATCCTGACCATGGGTTAGTGCCACCGAATGACTTTATTCCTATTGCAGAACAGCATAATTTAATTAATGGTATTACCGACATTATTCTTTCGAAATCACTTACCGATCTGACGTTTTTAAAGAATCATTTTAATTCAACCATCACTTTATCAATAAACATCAGTGCGTTGTCACTAAATGACCCATGCTTTCCCGAAAAAATGGAAGGGTTTTGTTTAAATCATCAGATAGAACCAAAAGATGTCATTCTCGAAATTACCGAATCAGCCCTAATGCGAGAAGTTACGACTTCACTAGAGATCCTTGCTCGGCTGCGAATGAAAGGGTTTGGTTTATCGATTGATGATTTTGGTACAGGTTACTCTTCGCTTTCTTTACTGCATAAAATTCCATTTACAGAACTGAAAATTGATCGTTCGTTTGTGCAAGATATGTTTCGAGATAGCGACTGCCATGCCATTGTCGAAACCTGCATTGTGCTTGCAAAAAAGCTCAATATGACCGTAGTAGCAGAGGGCGTTGAAACACAAGACGTGTTTAACGCACTTAGCGATCTCGAATGTGAACATTGCCAAGGTTATTACCTTGGAAAACCAGCGTCTTTAGAACAAACCTTATGTGAAGTAGGTGAAAATCGCGAATGAATATTTTGTACTTCGAAGATGAACAAATGGTATGGGAAATGACCGCCCGTTTTTTAAAAAAACAAGGCCACAGCGTTACCCACTTTGATTCTTATGCTGCGTTTCAAGCCAGTAACGTGAAAACCGATAATATCGACCTTGTATTACTTGATATTGAAATGCCAAACATGAATGGCTACGAAATATGCAGAGCTCTGCGTAACACATATATCGAAGAGTTTACTCCGGTGATCTTCACCTCTGGGTTAATGGAAGCGCATAACATTCAAGAGGCGTTTGAAGCCGGAGGCAATGACTACCTCACTAAACCACTTAAACTTGGCGAAATGAAGGCGAAGCTTGCTAAAGTCAGCGAGCGAGTATTCCAAGAAAAAAACCAGCAAGACCAAATTAAAGAAGCAAATGATGTTGCGATCCGTGCAATGACTACCAGCGGCGACCTGGGGTGTATTTTGCATTTTCATGATGCGTGCGCTTCGATTCACAGCCCTAAGGAGATTGTTGCTGAACTATCTCGTTTACTCACTCAGTTTGATTTAAAAGCCAGTATTTACGTACATAGTATTCCAACCTTCCACCTTTCCTATACGGGTGTCGAAAATGCGCTAGAGTTAAAAACAATTGAATTACTAAGGGAATCAAAGCGTATTCATACTTGGGACAATCGTGCCATTTATAACTTTGATAAAATCAGCGTGCTCATTCTAAATATGCCCGTTGAAGACATGGATAGGTTTGGCGAGGTTAATGATTTAGTGTGTTTAATTTTAAATGGCGTCAACGCTCGCTTAAATGCAATTGAAACTCGCCTAGAGGCCGATAGAAAAAGCGAGTTACTCGAAACGTTATTTGCAACGTTAACACGACAAACCGTCGATCTGACTAAATCGCAAATGTCTTTAGGCGAGCAGTTTGAGCGTGTTTTGGTGAACTTAGAGGTGAAAACCATGGAACAAGTCACTCGATTCAATTTAATCGAAGAAGAAGAAAATGCCCTATTAGGCAGCATTAAAAATAGCTTGCTAGATGCGATGCATATTTTCGAAAAATCGGAACATCTGAATAATAAATACAACGCGGTGGTTTCGGATCTTAAGTCACAATTTTATCAGTGAGTAAGTAATCATGACCTCGATTTTTAAGTTTGTTGTTATTTGCATTGTTGTTATTGCACTCAATTATATTACAAATTTTGTGTTACCGAATGCAACGCCATTGGTTTGGCTACTTCCATCTAGTGGTTTATTCATTTTCTTACTTATGACCAAACGTACTGCATTTGCAGCCCTTTTGGTTGTGGCAGAATTAGCTTGGCAAATTAGCTTGTTTCATGGATTTACTTTAGATCCTACCCACTATGCTTTACTGTGTTTGAGCGCATTCAGCGCGATTTCTGGTTATTTTATTTGTGCCCGTTTTTATAATGAACACCTGTTTCGCCGAAGTATAGAAGACACCATCGATCCTGTTCGATTACTGGTTATTTTATCTTTAACCGTTGTGATTTTCTTAATTTCAGCAAAAATTGAATCTCTTGTAATTCAATCAATTCGCTCGGACATTCCTGAAAGTTATACCTTAGTTTATTTTTTCGCGAAATTGCTTGGCTTGTTTTTATTTTTACCACTCGCGTATTTTAGCCATGCACTCTTTATTAATTCAGACAAACAAGCTCGAATTTCTTTAAGCGCTTACCTGTTGCTCACTGCTGGGTTTCTCGCAATAAATAGCTATTTTACTTATAGCCATATTAATTTAACTAAAGAACGCTTTATCAAAGCCACGCAAGACCATACCGCAAACCTCAATATCGATTTCGTTGCCCATCTAAAAAAAGTAGAGTCACTTGGGCGCTTTTACGCGAGCAGTGAGTTTGTTAACCGAGATGAATTTGAATCATTTGTACAATCACAAGAACATCAGTATTCCATTTATAAAGGCTTTAGCTGGAATCAGCTTGTCGAAAACGACAAGATTGATGCTTATTTAGCGCAACTGTCGACAGAGTTTAACCGTGATATTGCACTACAAAAAATCACCATCACGCCACCACACAATTACTCGGTAATTGTAAGTAAAATATACCCGTATAACGAATGGCAACATCTTATTGGCTTAGATGTCACCACAGAAGCGACTCGCTATAAAGCGATTAGACGTGCCATTGAAACTGGTAAAATGGTGATAAGTGATCTAATTACATTGCAACAATTCGAAGACGACAACGAAGTTGGCGCGTTGGCGTTTTATCCCGTATATCACAGCGAGAATAGCCGTATCAAACATTTCCCTGATGGTTTTGCCGTTGGCGTGCTCAATTTATCACGCTTTTTTAGTAGCGTGAGCACCGTGAACTCTGGTTTTGATCTCGAATATTCCATCACCGAATTTGGAAATAGCGAGCCGTTTTTTAATTCTGCTAATTCAACTTCATTTAACTCGGGTGAATTTGAAAACACGAACGAGCTAAAAGTAGCAAATAAACATTACATCATTCAGTACTACAACTCTGGCCATCATTTCTTAGAAGATGCGCCTCAAGAGCTATTCAGTGCCTATGTATTGTCATCAATTATTGTAATTTTGTGTATTTATGCCTTACTTCGTTCTAACCATCACCTATTCCAAATTGGTAACGAAGTACAATCAAAGCGACATTTACTGGATTTTACGAATCATATTCAGTCACTTATTCATTCACCACTAGAACGTGAGCATTTCGAGCAAGCCATTTGCTCACTGGCGGCGTTTTTTAATAGCCAAGAGACTTTAGTCGTGTTTAAAGAGGTGAATCCTAGCGAAAGTTCAAACATTGAAGTTTATGTCCCTTCTGATCCTGAAAAGTGCATGTCAGAACAAGCGAGTAAAGCAATTCTAAAACACTACGGAGCGATTAGCTTTGAACATTCGGATATTCGAGAACACCTGCTTGAGAATAGCGAGTACATTATTGAAGTGCCATGGTCTCGTGATAATAAGTTTTATAATTTAGTGTTTAAACGCGCAGCGCATTACAGTTCAATTGAAAAAAGCCAAGCTAATTTAATTTTGTCTATTTTGAACAATAGTTCGACATTTTTGGAAGAACAATCGAAGTTAGCAACTTATTCGGCATCACTAAAAGAAAAAGTAGAATTACTAAAAAACACCGAAGAAGTAGGGGATATCGGAACTTGGAAAATCGACCATGTTCAAGGAAATACCCAAATATCTTTGCAGGTATTTCGACTTCTCAACTTACCTTCGGGCGACCCTAAATTTGCTTTAAGCTTTTACTTTAATCAGCTCTCAATTTCCGAGAAAAAAGCCTTAGTTAAACTGCTAAAAACAGTCATGAAAAAGGAAGAGTCAAAAACGCTAATTCATAAAATTATGGTGAATGCACAAGAACATTTTTTTATGCTCCGCTTTGACAACCGCTGCAATGGATGGAAGGTTCATACTACGCTCGGGGTGATATACGATATTACTCAAGAACAACGCAGTAAGCTCGAACTTGAAGAACATGCCGAGCAAGAACGTTTAACCAAAAAATCGTTGACAGAGCTTACGTTTAATGTGTTAAACAATGACTCTAGCCTTGAAGCACAAATGAATGAGATTGCGTATTCTGGCAACAAAACTCTAAATGTTGACCGTTCCTCTATTTGGTTGCTTGACCAAGAACAAAATCAACTGGTCTGTAAAGCATTTGTTGAGAATCAGCAAGTCGCTAATCCTCTTGAACATCGGATAGAGCTGACTAGCTGCCCAAGTTATACCCAAGCTCTTCATGAAAACCCTTTTATTGCAATTGAAGATACCAGCTCTGAAGACAATTGCTTATCAGAATTACAAAATGACTATTTAATACCATTAAACATTAAAGCGCTGCTCGATGTGCCTATAACCAAGGACGGTCAAGTAATTGGTGTGGTTTGTATGGAGGTAAAACAACGCACTCGAAAATGGAACTCTGAAGATGCATTATATGTCAATGCGTTAGGTGCATTAATCGCGAGAGCAATCAGTGAACATGAACGTACAGAGCTTCTTTCTGAACTTTATTTGCAGCAATATGAGCGTGAAGAAATTCTGGCCAACATGATTGATGGTGTCATTACCATTAATCAACGAGGGCTCATTAAATCTATTAATCCTTCTGTCACCAAAATTTTTGGTTATAAAAAAAGTGAGTTAATTGGCAAAAACATCAGCATCATCATGAACGACAAAGATGCCAAGCACCACGACGAGTATATTCACAATTACACTCAAACACACTCCGCCAGAGTGATTGGTGTTGGTCGTGAAGTGATAGGGCGTCGTAAAGATGGCTCTGCCATTGTATTAAGATTATCCGTTGCGGAATTGAGTCTATCGAATCAAGATGAAAAAACGTTCGTTGGTGTACTTCATGACTTAACGTTCGAAAAAGAACAGCAGCAACAACTGCAACGCGCTGAAAAAATGGATGCACTGGGGCAACTTACCGGTGGAATAGCCCATGATTTTAATAATATTCTAGGTGTAATGCTTGGTTACAACGAAATGATATTAGATGAAGACTGTATTGAACTGGATGAAATTAAAGAATATTCAGGGCAAATCGAAATAGCAGGCGGCAGAGCAACGACCTTAATTAAAAAATTAAGGGCCTACTCTAAGTCTGGTTCTCAGAGTATCAGTGAACTTGATATTAACGCCGTTATTGATGCCCAAAAGCTCATGCTTGAAAAAGCAGTGACTTCAAAAGTCGATGTCGAATACAAGCTTGCCCCCTCGTTGCCAAAAGTAGTAGTTGATCGCGGTGATTTAGAAAACGCTATTTTGAATATGTCTATCAATGCCATGCACGCAATGCCTAAAGGTGGAAACCTCATTATTTCAACGGATCTATTGGATTTATCTCAAAACGACCGGATCCGAGGGTTACTCAATGTCGACACGTGTATCGCAATAAAAATAAAAGACAATGGTACTGGAATACCACCATCGACGTTGGCCAAAATTTTTGATCCATTCTTTACGACCAAAGGCGAACTTGGTACGGGGCTTGGACTCTATCAAGTATACGGCTTTATGCAACGCGCCAAAGGCTACATCGAAGTGAATTCTGAGTTAGGACAAGGCACTGAGTTTACAATGTATTTCCCAGTTCATAACTCAACTGACATTCTGAGTTCAGCACCGCCTGTCGTCACGGAAAATAAAACTATTCAACGCGTTTCAGCAAACGTGTTACTGGTTGAAGATGAACCCCAACTTCGTAATATCATTGAGAAGAAACTGAAGTCAGTTGGCTTTAACGTTTTTACGGCTTCTAATGGTGTAGAAGCTCGAAAGACTTTAGCAACACAAACCATTGACCTCATGATTTCTGATATTGTTATGCCAAAAGAAGACGGCGTGTTCTTAGCTAACTTTGTTGAAGAGCACTACCCTCATATCAAGATTTTATTGATGAGTGGCTTTAGTGATGACTTAGAACACGACTTGAAAAATAAATCACTATATGAAAACCGCCTAGTTAAACCCTTCGGCTTGACCGTTTTAGTTGAACGCTTACAGATCCTTGCGAACAGTTAAAGCTTTTCAGTCAAGCTTTACGGTAGTGGTTAAACCACTACCGCTTTTTTCTATTTTAATAACATTTGCATTAATACTTTCTGGCATAAAAAGCGTATCTATTCTATTAACTTTATAGTTAACTATATGAATAGGTGCACCAATGCAATATCCGTGGATTAGCAAAGCAAACAACCTGTTTCTTAGTGTGCTCGCGGCGCAGTTCTTTGTCGCGATTATTATTGGATTAATTACCCAAACCACAGTCTTAGGATTAGTTGCTGGACTGATTATTCTTTCTTTACCTGTATTTTTAATTCAAACCAATCCGTATTCGTTCATCACTCGATCGAGCGTTGCCATTGCAATTCAATTAATGACTGCTTTGCATATTCAACAAGCGATGGGGTTAATCGAAATCCATTTTGAGATTTTTGTAGTATTAGCGTTTTTGAGTGTTTATCGCGATTGGCGGGTTATTTTGATAAGCACACTTACCGTAGCCGTGCATCATATCGGCTTTTTTTGGCTGCAATCGACATCGTCCTCTTTCTTTATTTTTGAGCAAGGACATGTATCGTTTTATATTTTGCTTATCCATGCAGCATTTGCTATCTGCGAAGGCGGTATTTTGATGTATATTGCAAAAAAAGCCTATATCGAAATGAAAGGAAGTTATGCGCTAGGTCATACCGTAGAATTAATTCTTAAAGACCGTCGCTACGTAGACTTAACGCACAAAGTTGATCAAGAAATCGAAAGCTTAGCGCACTTTGATAAACTGATTACGCAGTTCAAAGGTGTCATTGGGCAAGCAAAAACGGTTAGTGATGAGGTACAACTACGCATCAACACGGTAAAAAATATCTCTGAGCAAGTATCTCTGAGCAGCCAACAAAATGCACATAGTTTAAGTGAAATTGCTGAAGCAATTAATAACATGAATACTGCAGTAAACAGCGTTGCACATAGCTCAGAAGATGCTAACAATATTGCGCTTACATCTAAAAGCGAGTCTATTTCTGCTAAACAAATTCTAGAATCAAACAATGAACGGGTCCAACAACTTCAAATCGACATTTCCAGTACTTCAACAACGATTCAAAATTTAGCAAATCGGTGTAATCACATCGATGAAGTAATGAACGCCATTAAAGCCGTGTCGGAGCAAACGAACCTTTTAGCTTTAAATGCTGCCATTGAGTCTGCTCGTGCTGGTGAACATGGCAGAGGATTTGCCGTAGTTGCCGACGAAGTACGAAAACTCGCTACTAAAACGCGAGAAAATGCTGATGAAATATCAAGAGTTGCCGCCGATCTGATACATGATGCAAATAAGTCTGTTGAACAAATGAAACGCTGTATTGAAGAAGTTGAAAACGCAGGAAATGTATCACTACAAGCTGTGGATATTATCCAATCTGTTGTAAAAGGTATTGAAGCAGTAAGCAGCAATATAGCTCAAGTGGCACGCGCGACTGATGAGCAATCAAATACATCGAAAGCGGTTACTGAGTCCACGTTACAAGTCACCGATGCCGCTAACATTCAGCAAACGATGGCTGCAAAAGCACAGCAGGAGCTGCTTTCACTCACAGTGCAAATCACCAAACTCAGTGATGCTTTGAGTAAATTTAAATTATGACGAATAATTTACACAAGCTAATTTGGCCAAGCTTATTCCTTTTTTGGTTAACCTTGGCAAGCTGTTTGGTATATTATGTCTCGGCTGAATCGGTAAGTAAGTTTGACCCAAACTATACCCTTGTAGAATCCAGTCTTAGTCCAGACTTTGATGAAGAGTTTATCAACTGGTTGGTAACCCAAACACGAATTGATGGGCGCTCTGTGGTACACATTACTTCGCAAGAATGTCGATGTAATTTGGTATCTCAACGCCATCGTGAATCTGTTGCGAAATTGGCCGAGGACCATCTGTTTAATAATCTGTATATCACGACAGATAATCCACATTTTGTCCCCTCAACACCAGCGATTGCAATTATCGATGAGCAAAACCAATTAGTTTACTTTGGCCCATATAGCACTGGCTACTTTTGTAGTGCAGGTGATGGTATTGCCGAGCCTTTCATTAATGGCAGTTACCAAGCGAATAACAGAGCAACTGTAATTGCTGATGCAACAGGGTGTTATTGTCACCTAGAGCGAAGTTAACCAAAAAACTCACCGTCAATTATGTCTGAACTTAGGATTCTTTACGCTAGACAACCCAAGATGCAGGGGCGCGGCTTTACTTCAGTTTGAAGAAAAAAGACCAAGGAATAGTCAACCATTTGCAGTCTTTTAAATGAATAAATGGACAAAATGAGCAGCTCCAATAAGAGCGTGTTTTGTACGATGTGATACTTTGTTGTTGGTTTTCAACCTAGTTTAACAACGATGTTTCACATGCACCCCACAACCGACATGAACAAGTATCTTGAAAAATTTTTAGTATAAAGGCTGAAATGGTGCCGACTATCCGAGTCGAACGGATGACCTACTGATTACAAGTCAGTTGCTCTACCAACTGAGCTAAGTCGGCACATGGAATCTTTTGGGAAGTGGTGCCCAGAGGCGGAATCGAACCACCGACACGGGGATTTTCAATCCCCTGCTCTACCGACTGAGCTATCTGGGCAATAAGGACGCTGATTTTATTTCTTAGCGAGAAATGGTGCCGACTATCCGAGTCGAACGGATGACCTACTGATTACAAGTCAGTTGCTCTACCAACTGAGCTAAGTCG
>CAPN01000039.1 GCA_000333235.1 Pseudoalteromonas luteoviolacea B = ATCC 29581
GGGCTCCTACTGCTTGTACGTACACGGTTTCAGGTTCTATTTCACTCCCCTTACAGGGGTTCTTTTCGCCTTTCCCTCACGGTACTGGTTCACTATCGGTCAGTTGGGAGTATTTAGCCTTGGAGGATGGTCCCCCCATATTCAGACAAGGTTTCACGTGCCCCGTCCTACTCGATTTCACTGCATATAAGTTTTTGTGTACAGGACTATCACCTTGTATCGTTTTGCTTTCCAACAAATTCCACTAACTACAACACAGCTTAAGGGCTGGTCCGCGTTCGCTCGCCACTACTAACGGAATCTCGGTTGATTTCTTTTCCTCGGGGTACTTAGATGTTTCAGTTCTCCCGGTTCGCCTCTTATAGCTATGTATTCACTATAAGATACCTATAAATAGGTGGGTTTCCCCATTCGGAAATCCAAGTCTCAAGCGCCTCTTACTGGCTTGACTTGGCTTATCGCAAGTTAGTACGTCCTTCATCGCCTCCAACTGCCTAGGCATCCACCGTGTACGCTTAGTCACTTAACCATACAACCCAAAATGGTTTATTACTTTGAGGTGTATGTGTCAAAGACAGTTTAACTTCGCCAGAAGTTAAGTTTTGAATACTAAAGTAGACGCGAATTAATCGTTCTTTCGAACAACCAATTGGCATTTTTCTTTACGAAAACTCTAAACAACATAAATGTTGTTTGAGATTTAATATCAGCTTTTCCAAATTTTTAAAGAGCA
>CAPN01000038.1 GCA_000333235.1 Pseudoalteromonas luteoviolacea B = ATCC 29581
AGAGCCTGGCGATGTCCGGTCTGCGGCCAGAGGCCTTCGACGTTCAAAGTCTGTGAAGCAAAACTTTTTGCTTCCCTTTTCGACTTTTCACCCTACTTTCACGTAGGACATCCCTAAACACGTAATAAATAAAAAGGCCTCTTCTTTCGAAGAGGCCTTTTTATTTAATTAAGAGCCTGGCGATGTCCTACTTTCACATGGCAGCTGCCACACTATCATCGGCGCTGTTGCGTTTCACTTCTGAGTTCGGC
>CAPN01000037.1 GCA_000333235.1 Pseudoalteromonas luteoviolacea B = ATCC 29581
AAAGAATGGCCTTTATTGGAGCTATCATTCAGCAAGAGCGCTCGAGCCATTTAATATGAAGTGTCCTAGCTGTGGTGAATGGGGCGCATGGTAATATTACTTTCTATTTTGAGAATTTCTTTTGACTATCAATAAATACTCTTCCCATCACATACGGCATTAACTTGATCATATTATTCGCATCATCAATTCCACGGTGATG
>CAPN01000036.1 GCA_000333235.1 Pseudoalteromonas luteoviolacea B = ATCC 29581
GACCATGCGAGTTAATACTCTTTGCACTTCTAGGAAGTGGCGTCCCCTAGGGGATTCGAACCCCTGTTACCGCCGTGAAAGGGCGGTGTCCTAGGCCTCTAGACGAAGGGGACAACATTGATGCTGTCACTAGGACTGGTTATTTAGACTCTGACCATACGAGTTAATACTCTTTGCACTTCTAGGAAGTGGCGTCCCCTAGGGGATTCGAACCCCTGTTACCGCCGTGAAAGGGCGGTGTCCTAGGCCTCTAGACGAAGGGGACAACATTGATGCTGTCACTAGGACTGGTTATTTATACTCTTACCATGCGAGTTATTACATCACCCACCTAATCAATAGAACTCGAGCCTATGCGAAGTAAACTTCATATAAGTGGCGTCCCCTAGGGGATTCGAACCCCTGTTACCGCCGTGAAAGGGCGGTGTCCTAGGCCTCTAGACGAAGGGGACAACATTGATGCTGTCACTAGGACTGGTTATTTATACTCTTACCATGCGAGTGAACACTCTTTTCACTTCTAGGAAGTGGCGTCCCCTAGGGGATTCGAACCCCTGTTACCGCCGTGAAAGGGCGGTGTCCTAGGCCTCTAGACGAAGGGGACAACATTGATGCTGTCACTAGGACTGGTTATTTATACTCTTACCATGCGAGTTATTACATCACCCACCTAATCAATAGAACTCGAGCCTATGCGAAGTAAACTTCATATAAGTGGCGTCCCCTAGGGGATTCGAACCCCTGTTACCGCCGTGAAAGGGCGGTGTCCTAGGCCTCTAGACGAAGGGGACAACGTTGATGCTGTCACTAGGACTGGTTATTTACCCTCTTACCATACGAGCACACTGTTTTTTTTGGTGGAGCTAGGCGGGATCGAACCGCCGACCTCTTGCATGCCATGCAAGCGCTCTCCCAGCTGAGCTATAGCCCCATCACCTAAAACCACTAACGAATCGATTATCGCTGAGTGCGGGGCGCATTCTATGCAGCGACACAGCCAAAGTCAACATTTTTTATCAAAGAAATATTCAAGCGATTCATTTTTCAGCAAACCGTGTTTTATCTAATCACAATGTTTAAAATTCAAACTAAATCATCAGCTTCGAAACACTTCACCTTTTAATTTTGCCATTCGATACAGAGCTTTTAATCTCAAAGTAATAATAGCCGACTGAAAACAATGCACATCTCTTTTCTTTGCTGTTAGTTTGTACCCAATCTGCTCAGAGATGCGTGAACTCAACAAGCATTTACTGACGTTTAGGCAAAACATTGAGAGCAGGTAACGACTTTATCAGTAATACACTACACACGCCTATAAAACTTGCCTTGTTGCTGCCCATCGTGTTTTCACTGCGTTTTTACAAAAATTTAGAAACTACCTATATTCTTGCATTAGTGTGCTTAGTATTGAAAACAGGGTGAAGCTCTGAAATACGCATTTTTAAGTAAATTTTACGGTTACTTTCGTTTCACCTTATATTGTATCACTTATTCTTGCCTGGTTAATTATTAGTCAAAATGAACAATCGAATTAAGAACGATACATTTTGCACATCAACTAAAGTGACCAACCTGTCGTGGTAAACCATTTTTAAAAGCTTAGATGTCAGTCTCATTGAATTTAAATTGAGTGGCTTTCAAATTAATCTGACTCTATTAAAGAATCGCTGCTTTAAAACGTAAATATAGAACTAACTCGAGTATCAATAAAGAACAACCGCACATTAAAGGCACAAAACTTCCCCTACCCTCACAAAAAAATGATACAATTCATACAATCTGCTCAATATTCCCCCATGTAGTCGATTTTTACAAACCTAAGTATTGACACATTGCTAACTCTCCCTATAATACCGCCCCACACAGCGACGCAATTCGTTGTTCGATGTGGGTTGTTAGCTCAGTTGGGAGAGCATCGCCCTTACAAGGCGAGGGTCACTGGTTCAAGTCCAGTACAACCCACCACAATTTTTTGTGGAAGCATCGCCGCCTTTTTTAAACCGAAGGCGAGGGTTACCGGTTTTACTCCAGTACAACCCACCACTTTTTCTGTAGTGGTTAAACATCAGAAAAGACCCGGGTTGTTAGCTCAGTTGGGAGAGCATCGCCCTTACAAGGCGAGGGTCACTGGTTCAAGTCCAGTACAACCCACCACATTTTTTTGTGGAAGCATCGCCGCCTTTTTTAAACAGAAGGCGTGGGTTACCGGTTTTACTCCAGTACAACCCACCACTTTTTCTGTCGTGGTTAAACATCAGAAATGACTCGGGTTGTTAGCTCAGTTGGGAGAGCATCGCCCTTACAAGGCGAGGGTCACTGGTTCAAGTCCAGTACAAC
>CAPN01000035.1 GCA_000333235.1 Pseudoalteromonas luteoviolacea B = ATCC 29581
CGGTGAACTTAGATTTTCTCATCATCAATTTTCCTATTTCAATTAATAGAAAATTCTACTTATGAACTGTTTCATTTTATGGGGGAGTTACAATTTCATCCGGCTGCAACGGCTGCTTAGATAGCCCTATGCTGGGGCATTTACCCCAGCTTTGTTCTTTAACATTTTGAATTTCAAACTTGATAGTTCCATTCACATCTTACGTTTTTTATTTTTGTATAAATGATCAATACGCAATGAATAATGACTTGGAGAACTAGTGAAGAATCGTTTCATGTTAGCATTAAAAATAATGCTAAACTCATTATGAAAACTATCTATATCAATTGAGCTCGGATATTTTGAAAAGTAGCTTTTTATATTTTCAAGCATCGAGTTATCAAGGTCTTGATAATCATCTTTATCTATTAAACTTCGGGCTTTTAGGTGACCAACTGCAAAAGGTAAGTCTGTTTCAGTAAAGGGATATAATTGAAAACATCTTAGTTCAGGAGCTTCAGAAGAGCCGGTTAAATAGCATATATGGGAAAGCTTTGAGTCTTTCAATAGCTCCATATTTTCGATAATTCTTCTATGATGGTTTCCAGTTAAACAACAGCCAATACCACATTCGTATTCTCTGTTATGTATTATCAGATCGATTTTTAATGGCCCTTTCTCATCAGGGAGAGTATTTTTATAGTAAATTTCCTCGTTCTCTAATTCATATTTAAACATATAGTTATCAATTCCATAGCCATACATTTTTAGAATATCAAAAGCTTCAGAGTGATCATCGTATGTATATGAATATTTGTATGAGATGATTTTATCACTTAGTTCACAAAGAGCTATTACATGAATGTCTTCCGCTGTCTTAGGCTGTAAAAACTCGATATCTCCATTTTTAATCCGAGAAATAACCGACTGTCCAACTTTAAGGCGTTTAGCTAGGTTGAGTTGATTCCAGCTTTTATCTGACAATATTTTATCAGTGAGCATTGAATAATTACTTTGTAATGTATTTGTGGCCTTTATAAGGCAAACACTACATACATATAAAGAATATTTATTTCGATTTTCATGAGAGTGAGTTAGTTGTTTCTTTTTTCTCTCTGATTTATCAAGGCTTTTGTCTGTGACATATTTGCTACGTGGCAATCCGCTGAATAATTTATTTCTGTGAGTGGATAAAAAGACTTCGTGTATTTTTGGAATTTGAGTTTTGTCGATATCTATATCTTTCCTTAGCCAATTGTCAGGATGCGCTTTTCTGTTAGAAAAGCCGCATAGCTTGCAAGTCCTTTCACCTTTTACTATCGGGGCGTTTTTAACGAAATTTATCTCATTATCAAAAAGCTTATCATCGAAAAAAGTTTCCAACCTAGATAATGTACTTTCTTTAATCGTATTACCTTTCATAAGCCGAAAGATAGTTGCTCTACCAATGAATGTTAATTTCTCTAATTTAACATGTAATTCTTTCTTCAATATTTCTTGCCGTTGAACTAGATCGCTATTGGACAACCCTAGTCGAGAGAGTGAATCAATTCTTTTGGCAAAAGCTTTTTCAAGTGCGGATCTTTCGAAGTTATAAAGTGCTTCTGGCAGAGCATCGATAGCCATGCACTTACTTTTTAAATTCTGCTTTAACCATTTTTCAGGGTTCATATAAGTTCCGTTCATATAAGTATCAAAATTAACATATAAATTTTATGTGGATTTTGATACTAACTCTATCAGTCTATTGTTCTCTTACCAACACAAAGTACGAGTAAGTGAGAGCGATATGACTATTACATCAATCAATTCAAACGCTAAAAACCAATTTAACCCTGAAAACTTAAACAATGCCGTTCGCATAATATGCGCGACTTATGGTCTCTCGGACTATCAGGTTCGTGATGCTTTAAGGGATGCATATGAATTCGGATTAGACAAATCATCTTGCTCTGCACAACGCATAATCCACTTTTGGGAGGATCACTGTGCTGATCAGTTCGCTTATGACTGTGAAGAATATGGTTTCGCTGCTTAGTCGGTAATCGAATTAAACCAAGCACTAACATTCATTTAGCAGAGGCAGCGGATATGAACCAGTCAGAACGCAGAAGATGTATTGAGAAAAACGATTTGTCGACCCGAACTTCAGTGACGATTCCACAATTGGCCTGTAAGTATGGCGTGTCAGAAAACACCATAAAGGCAGACTTTATCGCGTTAGAAACTATTGGTGTGGCGTATTGTGCTAACCCAAATGGAAAGCCTCAGCTTTGGTTTGCCGTTCAGCCTAGTAACTCGTTGGATATGACACTAGAGCTGGCGTTTGCATTGAAATATGTCAACGAAACCGTAAAGAGCATGCTGCCAGATGACATTTATCAATCGATTGAGCATGTGTTTGAAGCTGCTCAGAGTATCTATCATAAAAAGCGCAACGCTAATCATCAAAGCAAGGTAATGCGGTTTGAGCGCCTGACCGCTCAAGTGGATTTAAGTAAACATCTTGCCCTCAGACACATTGACTATGATGCATTGAATGCAGTGAAGTCAGCAATTAGCTCTGGTAATCAATTGCTTATCGAAATAGATGACTGTGACCATGTCCTCAGTGATGTCTCTGTATTTGAAATGGATAATATGTTGTTCCTTAAAGGAAAAAGCATTGGCAGTACAAGCAAAATTGAACAGTTTAATGCCAGTGAAATAACGGCTGCATATGAATTCGACTCATTGACTAACTGGCGAACAGCCACAAGATGCGCCGCCTGATTTAAGGCGTTTATTCAATTTCCGTTGAAATAATTCAATTTTTAAGAGGTATTTGTAATGCGAGCTATAGGCTTATTATCTTTTGGCTACGTGCCGTTTATCATTATTGCAGCAATTGTTGTAGGTGCTATTTCTTATGTATTCTCTGTATTTGAAATGATGAATCAGTTCACTAGTTCTTATATTGACATGAGCTTACTTCACGCTTCCAAGTTGTACGCTTTCATAGCTCTGGTAAGTTCGATAGCAGCTTCCGTTTTTATTTATTTTAAGCGCAAAGTTCGCTCAGATGTTTCTCTGGTATCTGAAAATCATTTTCAGCGAAGCCTGATTTTTTTTGGCAGTTTATACGGGCTAGTCATTGCGCTACTTTATACATACATCAGTATTCAATTATCTCGGTTTTATAGATTAGATCTTGTCACTCTGTTGGCGTACATTTTTCAGTTTATCGTTTTGTATCACATCACCACGGCTTCTTGGTCATTGCTAAGAGATGCATGGCAAACCAAGGATCGGACTTTGAAGATGGCATTTTATTTTGGCCTGTCAGTTTTCGCTTTAACTGTTGCAATTCAGTGAGAGATAACAAATGTCATGGCCAAATAAAGAACAGTTAGCGCACTATTTGAATGTTGATTACAAAGGTGAGTTTGGCGCTTACGGTGACGACTTGTTGGAAGCTTTTGAGCAGCTTGATGAGTATGATCTTCAGCAACATATATTAGCTCTGTGGGTCATCATGCCTCTGTTCGATGATGAATCAGATTGGGCTCTGGTTTCACAAAAAGAGCGTCAGCGAGTTATTCATTCCAGTATTCAGCAGCGGAAAATAGCAGACAACATAAAGTCGATTAAAAAGAAGGCTACGACTGAACATAAGCCTGAACTGACTCTTTGGCAAAAGTTGTTAATGTTATTGAGTCCGCCCCGTTAAAGCACTGACATTACTGACAGTAGCTCGAATTTGTCAGTAATGTCAGTTTTTACATGTCTTTGAAAAGAGATTCTTTGCATAGCCGAGTAGGATTACTAGATTTAGTACTACGCATTCCGGTACCACCTTCAACAGTATTGCGTGATGCAAACTTGTCGAAATTATCCATTGATATAATGCGCCATGTAACGAATTCTCTGTCTATTTGATTGTTGATTTTCCTAACAATATAAAAAGCCTTAGTGGAAAATGTTTTTGCTAACTTTTGCAGGCTATTTATACGCCTTACGTCCATGCCAAAACATCCACTTGCGGATAAATCTTTTTCTTTTATTTCAAGAATGTTCCATTTCTCATTCTTGCCAAATACGAAGGAATCTACATCCAGCGGAGCTCCGCGCTGAACTTTGCGGCTAATGTTTGTTCTTGTAAATATTCCATCCAAAATAAATCTAGTTAAGTAAGTGCTTAAAATGTCTTCATAATCATACTGTGTTAATTTGTTGATGAAGTGCAATTTCAAAGAGTCATTGATATTGGCTTTTTTATGAAATGCGGACTTAATACCTGTTCTATCTTTTAATTCCGATATCGATAGTTCAGTTAAAGAATCTTCGAGGAGAGTAAATATTTTCAATGAAGAAGGGTAAGGGATAGATTTATCAGTTAAGCCTTCAATCTTTAAATAATTCCAATCTTCGATATGCTCATTTGAATCATAGGAGACTAAATACTGCCCCCTCTTTGATAGCGGTTTAGCTACCTGAAGCTGCTTTAAGTGAAAATCTTGAATGAGGTTTGGTACAACAAGAACATAAATAGCTTCTTCGAAACTGTCGTCAGTATCTATAAGAGGGATAAAGACACCACCCTCACACGTGGGCTTGCTCCGATTCGCGCGGAACCACTTAAAGAAATCAAGTTCGCCATTAAATCCGTTATATCTGTTTTTATATTGGATATCTCCTATCACATTATAGGATAGGAGAATGTGCATGTTTTCCAATAAAAAAGTTTTATTATTCAATGTCTTTCCCTAGATTGTGTGAAATAAACTAGGGTAAAGCGAAATGATAAAATGTCAAACAGTAACTTAGGTGCTTAAACCACAAGGCTATCAAGCAACATTCGAATCTATTAGTTCGTTCTTAAATTTAAGCATTGTATAAACAAGATTTTTGGCTATTTCATCAATCACATTAACACACACCGAATTCCCAAACTGTTTATAAATTTGGCCCTGAGAAACGGCGTCTACGATAAACTCCTCAGGAAAACCTTGAAGTCTCGCACATTCTCGTGGTGTGAGCTTTCTTGGACGTTTACCAAGATCAGATTGGTCTACGAGAATTTCTGAGCCATCTTTATAGTATCGGGCACTTAATGTGCTTGTATATTCACTTTCAGAATTAAATAAAGAATAGCCAAAACCGTTTCCTTTATTCTTATGTTCGAGTTTTCTTCTTTGATGACCAGCCCATAGTTTTTCTGAAATTGTAAATTTGTCTTCTGAGCTATCAATTTGACTCAAATCTTCAAGTATATCACCAAGCCTTGTTTTAGTTTTTGGAGGTACAGGCCACTGGAATTCACTATTGAAGTCAACGCCCTTGAAATAATCCATATCAAATCCAACAATGTAGACGCGTTCTCTATTTTGAGGTGCTCCGAAATCAGCCGCCCTTAATACTTTAAAGTCTACCCAGTAATTGAGTTTTTCACTTAAAGCATGCCTAGCTTCTTCACTCATAGGTATATCATCAGCAGCTTCAAACTCATGTTGACCTTGCAAAATTCCAAGGATTGTTTTCAGTGTGTTTCCTTTGTCATGACCTTTAAGTTGCTTCACATTTTCCAGCAAGAACGCCTTTGGTCGTTTTTCTACTAAAATTCGTTGGATTTCGAAAAACATGGTGCCACGAGTATCACTAAACCCTTGCTTTAAACCGGCTTGGCTAAATGCTTGACAGGGAAACCCACCTAAAAGAACATCATGATCTGGAATTTCAGACGCAGAAATTTTTGTTATGTCACCATTAGGCATTTCGCCGAAATTTGCTAGATAAGTTTTTTGAGCAAATTTATCCCACTCAGAGGTAAAAACACACTCTCCGTTTTGCCTCTGAAACGGTAGTCTAATACCTCCGATCCCTGCAAATAGGTCAATGAATTTGAATTCCGGATTAGATACTCTTGAATTATTAAATGGTGCATTATGATGGTACTTTTGCAATTCCGACTCTAAATTTTCGATTAGGTCTAATTTAGCTTTAGTTGGTTTATGCTCCCCCGTTTCCCACCCTCTGACAGTGCGTTCACCAGTTGATGATAGTCCAAGCAAATTAGCAAACTCAGTTCTACCTAAACCTAAGTTTTCTCGTGTACATTTAATATATTGAGCGATATCATTATGTTGCATTTTTTTACCAACTTATCCGGTTTCTTACCCGGGAAGTTAACACTGATCAGATATACAGTCAACATGAAATTTAAGGGACGTAATAATGACTGACATTAGAATTGATGAATTTGTTTCTGAATGTAATGGATTAGGGGGAGCTATTTCTTTAGATTATGAGCCAGTAGCTCCATCAATAAGATTCTCCAACTCTGGTCGTAGAGGTTTAAAATATTTTTCAATTTCTTTGGCAGATCTTGTTCAGTCTTTTGAAGACATTAAAAAAAGACTTGACGACTACAGTCAGGCCCAAGAGTACTCTCAAGATACTCATAGAACCTTGTTCTATGCTCTAACTAGTGAAACGGCTTCGGCACTTGGTGGCACACAGACAATGCCATTTTTCAATGTATTAGCAAAGATTATACATGTCGCTAATAATTTAGATGCTCCATTTCAAGAAAACCGAATGATTATTTCAGAAGAGACCGTAGATAAAACGCTTGATTATTTAGTTTCTCAATTACCAGATAATGAATTATACCTATCATCATTGGGAAGCACTGACTTAGATTCTTCTGATAAAAGCGGCACAAACATTATCTATTATGGTGCCCCTGGGGTTGGTAAAAGTTACAAGATTGATAAAGAGTGTAATGCTACAAATTCTATACGAACTATTTTCCATCCAGATACGCAGAATAGTGACTTTATTGGCTGCCTGAAGCCTAAAATGAATGGTTCCAATGTTGTGTATGAATTTAGGGCTGGTCCTTTTACTAAAGCGATTGTTAAAGCATATACAAACCAAGACAAACATATTTACTTAGTCATTGAAGAAATCAATCGAGCGGCTTCGGCAGCAGTATTTGGTGAAATATTTCAGCTTTTGGATAGGGATTCCACCGGTAAAAGTGTATATCCGATCGATTTAGTAGATCCGGATATGCTTGAATTTATTCAATCAAAAGCTCCAACAGCAATCACAAATGGTCAACTTCGAATCCCTAGTAATTTATCTCTATTTGCTACAATGAATAGTAGTGACCAAGCAGTTATGCCTATGGATACAGCATTTAAACGGCGCTGGATTTTCGAATATATTCCTATTGATTTTTCGAGTTGTCCCGCTGGTTCTCTCTCTATTCCAATTAGAGATAATGGTGAAATTAAGGTTAGCTGGTCAGACTTTGCTAAGTCTATTAACAATGCGCTAATTGATAACTCTATTCCTGAAGACCGCCTCTTAGGTCCGTGGTTTTTGAGTCCAGCCGAGTTGAAAACTCCTGAGTTAGCCCAACAAGCTTTGAAGGGAAAAGTCTGTTTATATCTTTGGGATGACGTTCTACGACATGGCCTTAGTACAGTCATATTTGATGTAGGGGTTAAGAACTATGGTCAGTTAAACTCTTCATTTAAACCCAACAACCCAATTTTTAATGAGAGAATAGAGCAGGAGTTACTTAATGTTGCAATAACTCAGGAAGAAGAAGCAATAGAAGAGTAATCATCGTGGGATGGAAAATATCACTATATAAAGACAGAGATTACATTGGCTCGCTCCCATTAGCCACACAAAGCTTAATAAAAAAGCAAAAGCTACTCACAAATGGAGGGCAAAACATTTCTTATGTTGGCCTCCTATTTCAGGAAAATAGTGTTGATGTTTTTTTGCCAAGAAATAGCAATTTAGATGTAATTCAGAGTGATAAAATTAGGCTCGCATCTTTAGTTTTAAATGCGGTTGAATTGTACGGTAAAAGTTTTAATAGTCCTCTGACCCTTGAAGATAGTGAGCTGGAAAATCAGATAGGTGGAACTTCTTTAAGTCTGATTTCTGAATTGCTTGAAGATTATCAACAAAATGGAATTTATGCGAAAAGGAAAGCTGTAAATACATTAAATACAGGTAAACCAAACTGGAGCAAAACAATTTCTAAAAGTGTTGCCTATCCAAGTAACTCGAATTACATCTATCTAGATGTTCATTCAAGCAAAAAGGTAACTCAATCAATTTGTGAAGTGGCTAAAATTCATTTCATGATAGTTACTGAAATATGTAAAAGATTTTCGGTGTTTTTATTTGGTCATGAATTATTGGTTAAAGAACATGCCATCTCAGCTCCTGCAATTACATCTCTTCAAGGTCAAATTAATGCCTTAGAGAAGGAGCTGCGTATTACTTATTCTGAACGAGATATTTGGCTTATTAAGTCTTTAATCAGTTATCTCAAAAAGATTAAGGGTAAAAGCGATAGCAGCATGATGATAGGAATTAAACACTTTCATACTGTTTGGGAATTCATGCTTTCAAAAACTCTAATTAATACTGTTAATTTAAATAAGATCCTACCAATACCAAGTTATAAGACAAATGATGGGAAAATAGTTCCTGCACCTTTGAAAGGCCAAAGATTAGACATTGTATTAAAGAATCCTGATACAAGTCATTATGCGGTAGTTGATGCTAAATATTATTCAGCCGGTAGCGTTTCTAGTGCGCCTGGTTGGCCTGATTTGGTAAAGCAATTTTTTTATGCCAAATCACTGAAAGAAATAGTGCCAGACGCTAATGTTGATAATGCATTTGTGTTTCCTGCAAGTGGTGGCCCCTTAAAGTCAGCTCACATGCAAAACAGGCAATCTTTACAGTTACTTGATAATGAATATGGGGTAATCGATTGTTTCTATATCGATCCTGTGGAAGTTATGTATCAATTTGTTAATAACCTTCGTTTAGTAGAGCTAAGCGATAGCATTCTTTCTCGTTCAAAATCTGTTTGAAATTGACTGTTACCAATGACAACATAGACATTTAGTAAAAATGTCAGACAACGTAAATTCGATTGAACTCACATCGATGACCAGCACTTATTGGGAAAGAGCAATAGTTACCCTTACCCGTACTTAAGTACGGGTAAGGGTAACTATTTTCAAATAAGGAGAGCTACTTATGTCGTAAAAGCCGAAAAGCTTTGGTTTTACCCTCCTGCTTATCCTCAATTTTTCCAGAATTTTTCAGGTAAGTACAGGCATTGGATACACGTTTGTTTATGGAGCTTTCAGGTAAGGAAGGTAGTGATTTTCTGAATGTATCAATAATGTCAGACCTTGGAACCCAGTCATCAGTTTGCTTAAAAACGTCAAAGATCAACGCTGCATCTGATTCCGATTGTGGCAAAGAAGGGCCTGCGAATGTCGCCTTTACATTACTTACCACTAGTGACGTAACAGGCCGTCCCAAGTTGTCATCAATTCCAAGTTCAACAACTTCCATCTCAAATTCATGAGCGACCTGTGAGCAGGAGTCCTTAGCTTTTAGCACGGAAAGTTTAGTGGCAATACGATCTTTATCTTTCAACTTTTTGGTCTGTAGAGCAAAGTCTGCATTGCCGATCAGGGCGGTACTTCCACGATAGCCTCCCTCTTTATTTCGGTGATGAACATTCAACACAGATATCCCAAACTTATCTGCGATCTCTGTGCAAGACCTCATGTAATGGGAAACATCTTTCGCACTGTTTTCATCAATTCCAGAAGCGCATTGTGAGAAAGTATCAAAGATTAATAGTGCGGGAGCTAATCCCTGTCTCTCTGACTCTAGACGGATGAGTGCTTCAAGTTCAGCTCGATCTTCAAAGCATGTTGGAGATAAAGCACGATTGACGACGATAATTCCATCGCCGATTTTAGTGTTGTGCTTTAGCTCAATCGCTTTAAGGCGACGCGATACGCTACCAGGACTTTCACCTGCAACGTAAATGACTAATCCTTTTTTCGTTGGTTGGTTTCCAAAACATTGGCCAGTTGCAATTGATGCAGCCATTTGTAGAGATAAAAAGGTTTTACCATCTTGTGTCTCGCCAATTAGCATGCCGACTTTACCTGCTGGTAAATAATCTTGGACCAGCCATTCAACTTTGGAGTCCCATCCTTGAACTCCATAAGTGTAAGGTAGCGTGATGTCCGAATAGGGAAAAGGGGTTGGCTCATTCTGTGGATGAGTAGTGTCGTTGCTTTTTAACATGTTTTACTCCTTGCAGATGTTAATTCGGCTGATTAGATTAAATTCGGTTAATAGTTTTTGGTTGAGGATGTGATTTAGGTTTGATTCCCGTTTCACTTTGATTCTCTAGCTGAGCTGAGATCCATGCTTCTATTTCGGACTCAGGCCAAAGCCGACGTCGGCCAACGCGAATGCTTTTGGGCAGTTTTGTACCCTCAGGATCTTGGCTTAATATGTTGTAAACTTGCGCTGTGCTTGTTCTAATAAGTTTAGCTAGCTCCCCTGCTGTCAGAAGTTTCACTTTCATGTTTTGGTCCTTGTTAACGTCCACTTGATTAATATGAGATTATTTTGGCATGACTTATAAAAGTAAATTGGGGCAAATAATCTATAAAATTTGCCTAAGTTTTAAATGCGAGGTTTGCTATGACAACGATATTGGATCAACTGAGAACGCAGTATTGGTACTGGTTTATCCGAGACAAGTTAATCGGGATTAAACTGAATGAAAAACTGACTTCTAAAGAAAGAACTAAGCTTGAGAACCTTCGAGATAAACCTCTTTTAGTGGGTCAGTATTCTGATGCCAAGGTTGGCAAGGACTTGGATAGAATAGGGAAAGTTACGAATGGCTCTTTCTTTAATGAATTTGCTAATAACGGCCATGGAAGTAAATATAGAAGTGGGACAAGAGTGCCAAATGAACATTGGATTACTAGTGCTGAAACTATTATTCCAGGTTCTGCGCTAGCATACCTACAAGGCCCAATCAGACTATTCTCAATCATTGAAGCCAAAGATTTACCTGAAGCAACTATCGTGTTAGCTAAAGAGCTTCGTCATATACTCGCCAGTAATTTAGAAAATCTAGAGAAGCAGTGCAAATTATATATTCTTTTTGAAAAGCTTACACTTTCCTTAGTGGGTAGTATGTATAGTACTTTCAGTGTTCTCAATGCTGTAGATGAAATCATTAACCACTTATTTCCGAGGAATGACTGGGGTAAACCAAAAACCTATATCGAGCCTATTAAAATCGAAGCCAAAGACCTAAACTTAAATCATCTCAGACAACCTAGACATTTGGATTTAGAAACACTTGCTGTAGTCGTTATTGGTTACGCATTTATAAGAGCTCGCTTCTTTTTTGAAACCCATTACTTGTCTAAAGTTTGCTACGAAGAAGGGTTTCTTAAAGTGATACAAGCGCGTTATTTAATGAGCGAAAAAAGCTGGAGCTTTAGTCAGAGAAAAGTACTTGGTCATAAAAATGAACTTAATCTTGACTATGTTATAAAAGATAGATTTAACAAGGCATTTCGCCATTCAAGGATGATTGACGACAAAGCAGATTTCAGGGCTAGAGTGTTGAGGTTGTTTTAGAGCATTAGTTTGTAAGTTGATTGTCATTTATTTTAATTAATAGATTCGGTTCGACTTTAATCATACCTTCATATAGCAAATCATAAAAACTAATTTGCTTATAAAAACTTTTGGGACAATAATGGGACATTGCTCCAGTTAAATAGAGTTATTTAGAATTAGTTCAAGTTAGCTGGAAGCAGCGAAGTTTCAAGGCTAGAAGAGAATTTTCATTACTTATCAAGCCCCTGACTTGGCCCTCCGGAGGCCAAGTTACAGGTTCGATCCCTGTCGAGAGTGCCACTTATTCCCTACAGCAATATATCCTTGTGGCAACTGTCAATAACACCAACGTTCTATAACCATTTTTTCCAACGAAAGTATGCACCGATGCTGAAGGTGAGTACAAACAACGACACAACAAAAACCGTAAACGCAATTGGACTGTCTGTTCCTGGTATCCCTCCGATATTTACGCCCAATAGGCCGGTTAAGAAGCCTAGAGGTAAGAATAAAGCTGCGACCACCGACATTACGTACATTCGCTGGTTCAGCTGTTCAGACATTTGGCTTGTCATGCTTTGATGCAGCACATTGGCTCGTTCAATACTGGTTTCGAGCTCTTCAATATAACGGGTTAAGTCATTGACGATCTCAGTGAAGCTGATACGTTGTCTTTCTTGTAACCAAGAGAGTTTCGCTTGACTCAATTGATTGATCGCATCGCGCTGTGGGCGGATATAGCGCTTTAGCGTAATGGCTTGTCTGCGGTATAAAGATAATGCTGCGGTTTCATAAGGGGGGGCGCTTGTTTCTACTTGCTCTTCAATGACATCTAATTGTTCATCCAATAAATGTATAACATCTTGCATGCGAACAGTTAAACAATTCAAAATTTCATCAACGAGCGCTGAGATTGTACTAGGGCCGTTGTTTTGCTTTAAGAGTGTTAATACGTCTTGAACTGATCGGATTAAGCGACGACGGCAGGTAATTAATAAATTATCTTTGACAAATAAACGTATCGCCACCATATCTTCAGGGCTTTGATCTGGATTGAGATTTACGCCGCGCAAAAATAACATATCGCCATGCTGACCTTTGGTCAGGCGCGGACGAGTTTCGTCAGCAACAAAGGCTTCTAATTCGATGTCGGAAAAAAGTTCCTGTTCACTGAGCCATGCTACGGCACTTTTATCGCTAAAATCTAAATGAACCCAAACCGGCTTCTCCACACTGGCCTGACTAATGGCATCGTGTAGATTATGTACAGCAATACATCCACCTTGCCCATCCAGTTGTACAGCATGGACTAACCCAGTCAATTCTCGTTTGTTCATGATTTACCAACGTATATTAAATTACTATCTAGTTATTATCTTTAATGGTTTTTTGACGTATGGCAAATGCTTTATCGACTAGTTAAAAAAAACGGCAGTCATCGTGCTGCCGCTTTTCGATGGGAAATTGAATAATTAATTGTTTCTTGGTGGCAGAATAACCGAATCAATAACGTGTATTATACCGTTGTCTGCCATTACATCCGCTGCAACGATGTTGGCGGAATCAATCATCAGTTTTCCATCTTTTAGAGTGAGGGTTGCATTTTGATTGTTCGCCATTGTCACTGTATTCATAGTGGAAGTGGCGACATCAACTGCGGTTGATGAGGCGACTTTTTGCCCTGCGACGACATGGTACAACAAGATGTTTTTGAGCGTTTCGGTGTCTTGCAATAAAGCGTTAATGGTTTCTTCGCCTAATTTTGCAAAGGCTGCATCGGTTGGTGCGAAGACGGTGAAGTCAGTGCTTAAATCGCTCACAACGGTATCTAGACCCGTCGCTTCGAGCGCCGCAATAAGGGTAGTAAAGTTGCCATTGTCCCGTGCGACTTCTGTCAACGACCCTAACGCATCTGGGATTTGCACGTCACCAACAACTACGGAATCAAGTACATGGATCACGCCGTTACTGGTTTTTATATCTTTCGCAACGATAGACGCATTGCCGAATTTGAGCATATCGCTTTGCGTGTCTATGTTAATTGGGATCAACGCGCCAGAAGCGGTTTCAGCGCTTTTACCTGCCAAAGAAAACGCAGTGATAGAATCAACAGCGCCAGTCGTTACGTGTTGCAGCAATATGGCTTTTAGTACTTCAGGGTTATTGCTGAGAACTTTTAGCGTAGAAGGAGCGACTTGAGCAAACGCCTCGTCAGTGGGGGCAAACACGGTAAAGGTTTGACTGGTATCCGCGACGACAGCATCTAATCCAGTCAAGGCTAACAAGCTTAACAAAGTATTAAATGAACCAGCGGCTTGTGCGGTTTCTGCGATAGTTAAGTTACTCGCTTCCATGTCTGCAGGCGGCATTAAAACCGCGTCGATCACATGGATGATACCGTTGTCGGTCATGACATCGGTAGTTACCACAGTCGCCGTATTCACTTGAAGGGTTTCCCCATTGAATGACAAGCCAAGTTTGTCACCATTCACCGCAGCTACGGTTGTTCCTGCAGCGCCTAGCGCTCCTTCGGCATTCACACTGCCTTCTAAAACATGATAGGAAAGGATATCGGCTAATTTGTCAGGTTGCGCCAGTAGTTCATTAATCGTTGCTTCGCCAAGTAATGCAAAGGCAGCATCGGTTGGTGCAAACACAGTGAATGTTTTTGTGGTATCCGCCAAAACGCTATCTAACCCAGTGGCTTTTAACGCCGCAACCAATGTCGTAAAACTTCCATTTTCAGTTGCCACGTCAACTATCGTGTTCGTTTGGACAACGATTGGAGCAGAAGGTGGAGTAACAACGACCTTTTCATCATCGTTATCAGAGCAGCCGGCTAATAAGCTGACGCTTAGTCCTAGCGCAATGAGAGAGAGTTTGGTTTTCATAACGAAGCTCCTTTAGCGACTTTGCTAGCCGATGTGACAGAGTGGGTTTTGGGTGTTACGCTGTGTAATGTGATCCTTTTCATATCTGACCTCTAATGTTTAGTCGAAGTAATTTCTGTTAACAAAGACCGGCAAGTCGTTAACATGAAATCTTACGCCTTCACTGTGGAAAGGATCATTCTTTTATTGCGTGTTTGTTGTTCGGATAGATAGAACAAAATGAATTCGACGGTTTTATGTTACTAGTCGATACGTTTGGCTACTGATTTTCAACGCATATTATCGTGTCTTAAAGAAGGATCGTGTTCTGCGTCCCGTGTTTAGTGATTTTTTTAATTTTGCATAAGAAGCAAGTAAATTTAATTTAGGTACAAACGCATTGATAAAATTCCCTTATTTATTGGATAAAAATTACTTGCTGGTTTATTGTAACTGATAGCGTATAAAGCACTTTTTGGAAAAGAAAGCACCATGGAAAACCGTTTTCAAGTCGGTTGGAGAGAATGGCTTGCCTTGCCAGAACTCGGCCTAAACCGCATCAAAGCGAAAGTCGACACGGGAGCACGGACATCATGTTTACATGCTTATGAAGTCACGCCATTTGAAAGAGACGGCGAGCAGTGGGTCGAATTTATGATGCACCCCAATCAAAATGACTCTGTGACGACCGTGCGCTGTGAAGCGAAAGTCAAAGATAAAAGACAAGTCACAGACTCAGGTGGTCATAAAGAAGAGCGATTTGTTATTGAATCAATGTTAGACATTAACGGACAGCGTTGGCCAATTGAATTGACGCTCACTAATCGAGATTCAATGAAATTCAGAATGCTACTTGGTCGAACCGCGATGAGAGGTCGTATTATGGTTGACCCGGCAGCATCATTTTTAACTGGAAAATAGGATACACATTACTATGAAAATAGGTGTGCTCTCACGCAATAAATCCCTATATTCAACAAAGCGACTCATTGAAGCTGCGCAACAGCGTGGTCATGAAGTTGAAGTCATTGATGCGCTACGTTGCTACATGAACATCAACTCAGAGAAGCCAGAAATCCACATTCAAGGCCGAGAGTTAAGCCATTTTGATGCTGTGATCCCACGTATTGGTGCATCGGTGACTTTTTACGGTTGTGCTGTACTTCGCCAATTCGAATCCATGGATGTGTATACGCCCAATGGTTCTGTCGCCATTACCCGCTCACGCGATAAATTACGTTCGTTACAGGTACTATCAAAGCGCGGCGTTGGAATGCCAATCACCGGGTTTGCGAGTAAGCCTGATGATATCAAAGATTTGTTGACGATGGTTGGTGGTGCCCCCGTCGTGATTAAATTGCTTGAAGGAACGCAGGGTATTGGGGTCGTATTAGCTGAAACCCGCAAAGCAGCAGAAAGCGTTATTGAGGCGTTTATGGGCTTGAAAGCGAATATCATGGTGCAAGAATACATCAAAGAAGCAGGCGGTGCTGACATTCGTTGTTTTGTTATCGGTGATAAAGTCATTGCGGCGATGAAACGCCAAGCGCAAGAAGGGGAGTTCCGTTCTAACTTGCACCGTGGGGGGTCTGCGAGCTTAATCCGAATTACGCCCGAAGAGCGTAAAACTGCGGTTCAAGCAGCAAAAGCGATGGGGCTTGGTGTTGCCGGGGTTGACTTACTTCGTTCTGAACGCGGCCCTTTAGTGATGGAAGTAAATTCATCCCCAGGTTTAGAAGGTATTGAGTCAGCAACGGGCAAAGATATTGCGGGCTTGATCATTGAATACATCGAAAAAGCAATCCAGAAGAAAACCCCAGAAAAACCATTGCCAAATAGTTAACTGGCGTTGCACGTCCTAATAGTATGAAAAACGACAAGAGTAGTGTGATGATCCTTGTCGTTTTTACCATTTAACCCTAAAACTTTTATCACTTCCCCTTTGTTTTTGGGCCTAACGTGCGTTTTGGTGCTGCTGGTGGTTTTGGTTTCGTTGGTTCGTCAGCTAATACAATAACAGGGCGAGTGACAAATAGGTTATTGGGATAAATCACTTTATGATCATCGATATGACGCAACATAACATTCATTAAACCCATTTCGACAATTCGACCTTCGACAAAATTTGCGCCGTCGATAACTCGAACCCAACTGCCCACTTTATACTTATTTTGAATAAACATTATTAAAAACGAAGTCAGATTGGAAAGTAGGGACCACGCGGCAAATAGTGCTACGCCGGCCATAGCAAATAACGATGAGCCAACAACTAACAGCCCTTTGAGTTCAATTCCCCAAAATACTAATGTTGTACAAAGCAATACGATAGCGACGATTATCTTCATTAACAGTTCGGCGCGAAATTGACGATGTTCGTCTATTCGGCCGCGTGTAACACGATGCAGCAGCTTCACTGCCGCGGATTGGAAAATAGGAAAGCTTAATACCACAAGTAAAGTAATAATTAAGCGATATTGGCTAAGAAGAAACTCGGTAATTTCCATGCCAGACGACTCTCCGAAAATTGATTTTTTACACAGAAAACAAGTGTACTCAGGAAAGTAATACTTGTTTTTGGATCATAAGTGAAATTCACCTTAAAATCGATTTTTCACGGTAAATAACCATTGGACGGAATCACTGTCATCGAATTTTTTGAGTGGCCATGCGACGTCTAAATGCAACATCGTGTTTGAATTGGCGCGGCTAGGTGCAAGGCGAAGGCCAACTCCTGCATCACTAAGCCAGCCTAACTCTTCTGCAAAGAGCGGATTTCCGGCTACTTTTCCTACGTCAACAAACGCTGCGCCACCGACTTTAAAGAGTTGCCACAAGTCATATTCCCAGTAGTAGCGGCGCTCTAAATTCAACAACCATTTTTGATTTCCCTGCAAATAATTGGCGTTGTAACCTCGTAAACCGGTTTCTCCGCCTAACGTCACTTGCTGGTCGCGTGTCATATTATTGATGTGTTGGTATTGTGCTCCTGCATACCACGACGTTTCGATATCGTCATTATAGTAGTACTGCAATGAAAGTGCGGTAAGTTGGTTTTCATAAATTTCTTCGTCGGGGCGCCATGCGCCTTGCGCCATAAGTTCGATTTTTAATAAACTTTTTTCGGTTAAGTATTCGGCTTTTTGAGCAGAAAACCAATAAAGTAAGCGACTCAAGTCATTACTGATTGACTCGTCGGAATACCCAACACGCGCTCGAACATCCCAACCCAGTTGAAGGTCTTCGGTACGAAAAATCGAATCGACGTTACGAACTTTAACATAGTCATTTTCAAACCAATTCAGTTCTACAAAGGGAAAGCTATTTTTACGGTTTTCAGCAAGTTCTAGCGTCGTGTCTAACACTGAATTAAACGTTTCTTCATCCTGTTGATAACCAAATAGAACTCGTCGAGTCCAATCGTTTCCGAGTGACGTTGAAAAACCAAAATAGACGGCATTAATTTCACTGGTTTGCTCAAACTCATTGACCACGTCACCACGTTCGTATTGCGATTCAACCCGAGTGTTTGAGGCGGTGGTTAGGCCATACGAATAAGGCGTATCGGTAGCGAAAAAGGGATAAGACAGAGCAACCATGTGCATTTGGCCATCGTCGTTATCAGCGTAATCGATACGTCCAGTGTAGCGGCTGCCTAAAATATTAGGATCTTCATAAACAAACAAATAACCTGTACGCTCTGCGTCTTTTGTGTAAGTCAACGATAAGCGTTTACCAAGACCGAGCAAGTTAGTTTCACGAAAACCGATACGACTGGTGCTTTCACCACCACTGTGGCTAAACCCTAGGTCGGGCAGAAGTGTCCACAGGTCGCGTGTGACGACAGTGACATGAATATCCCCGGCACAGGCCACGTCGGCATAAATGCGAGCGTCATACAAATAACGTTGTTGCCTTAGTAAACGCTCACTTTCAATCAGTTTTTCGGGATGATAGAGCTCGCCTTCATTAAACAGCAAAATCGAGCGGATGACCTCAGGTTTGGTTTGTATGTGCGCCCGGTTAGCAAATCGAAAGATTGCATTATTTTCTTCTGGTAGATCGGTATTAAATACGTTGAGTTGAACGAGGTTTATTTGATGTATTTCGCGATTAGGCGCAGCAAGTGGCAAGCGCTGAGCATCTAAAATTTGGCGGTTTGGCGTTAAAGATTCTGCGTCAGTATTGTGAATGTTACTGCACGTCTCCATTGGAAACTCATTCGTATGGCCTAACATTGGAAATACACACACCCACGTTAAAAAGAGCAATCTAATGAGAATGCCACCGAAAACGTGTTTTGATGTGGATAACGCAAAACTGTCCATAATTCCCCTTACCTTGCCTATGCTGTAGGGTTATGCCAACTATCCTATGAGCTGAACAATTAAGTTCATCGAATGACATCATTTATTTAAGTTAATTGGCATGCAATTGTGCTTTGTGGTTCTAGTCTAAGTTTAATGGATCGCCATGATTTTGCTTAAAGTATTTTGCTTAAATTTGCTAATAATTGACTTGACTTAAGTCCTTCAGGAGTTATCCAAATGCTTTGCGAATAATAGTCGTAGTTTAGTGCAAAACCTTCGTTTTGATATTTAAAACGGACTTGGTAGCGGTCGGCTCCAACGTGCAGCTCAATCCATTTAATTTGCGCGTGATGTAAAAAGACTGTTGCCCACAACTCAACATCCTCTTGTTCAGGAAATAGACTAGGTGTAACAAGAATAACATCTAGGGATTCGTTGTGGTCTATGGTCGTCATTATTTACTCACTCACTAAGATTCATTACGGGTTAAATGATTTTCAATTAACTGCATGAAAGGGGCGCCATACTTCATCAGTTTAGTGAAGCCAACACCAGAGACTTTTAAAAACTCACTATCGGTCGTTGGGGTTGTTTGTGCCATTTCGGCTAACGTCTTATCGTTAAATACCACATAAGGTGGCACATCGTCCGCATCAGCCAATTCTTTACGTAAGCTTTTGAGTTTAGCAAAGAGCTTTCTGTCGTAGTTAAATTTCGCGAGCTTATCTTCATAGACATGCACGGCTTGCAAACGAGGCTCCGCAAGTTGCAACGTATATTCACTGCGTAAAACGGCGCGGGCGGCTTCAGTTAATCTTAATGTGGCACCTTGGGTAATATCTTGCTCGAGCAAACCGAGATGAACGAGTTGACGCAGTACACTGAGCCAATACTCACTGCTTTGATTTTTACCAATCCCGTAGGTGGTTAAATTATGGTGTAGATTATCTCGAATTCTACTGGTATTTGCGCCTCGCAATAAATCGACGATATACCCAAAACCGAAGCGCTGTTCGGCTCGATAAACACAGGACAATGCTTGTTGAGCGACAAGTGTACCATCGAAGCGCTTTGGCGGGTTTAAACAAATATCACAGTTACCACAAGGCTCGCGCTTATATTCACTGAAATAATTCAACAAGATTTGGCGTCGACAGGTTTGTGCTTCAGCAAAACTAGACATCGCGGAGAAGCGTTGTTCTTCGACTCTTCGACGCTGTTCATCTTCGATGTCTTCAAAAAAACGCCTGACACGGCCAACATCCGCTGGATCAAAATACATAATGGCTTCGGCGGCGAGTCCATCTCGGCCTGCACGGCCAGTTTCTTGATAATACGCTTCAATGCTTTTGGGGATATCGTAATGAAGCACAAAGCGCACGTTTGGTTTATTGATCCCCATACCAAAAGCAACGGTTGCAACGACGATATGAATGTCGTCTCTGGTAAATCCAGTTTGCACAAACTGACGTTGCTCATTGGTTAAACCTGCATGATAGGCTGCAACATTAAATCCAGCATCCGCAAGTTTTTCGCTCACTTCATCAACACGTCGACGGCTTGTGCAGTAGATGATACCACTTTGGCCTTGTTGCGTGCGTAAATAACGCATTAACTGTGTCAGTGGTTTGAACTTTTCTTCGATTGTGTAGCGGATATTGGGTCTATCAAAACTGCCGGTATAAATGAAGGGGTTAATAAGGCCAAGTTGGTGAACAATATCGCGCCGTGTTGCCGTATCCGCAGTGGCGGTTAACGCCATCATTGGAATGGCTCCGAAGTACTGTTTTAGTTGTTTTAGTTGGCAATAATGCGGACGAAAATCATGTCCCCAATGTGAAACGCAATGGGCTTCATCTATCGCGAACAAACCAATATTAAGATGGGATAAACGCTCTAGGAATTCGCGTTGCAGTACTTTTTCAGGTGCGACATAAAGGAGTTTAATTTCACCATCGTGTAGGCGGCGGTAGATGTCAATTTGATCTTCACGTGAAACGCTGTTGTTCACAAACTCTGCACTCACACCCAGCGCTTGCAATTGCGCTACCTGATCTTGCATTAACGAAATGAGGGGAGAAATTACAACCGTCACACCGGGTAATGCAAGCGCAGGAACTTGATAACACAGTGACTTCCCTCCACCCGTTGGGAGTAGCACTAATGCATCTTGTCCTCGTAGGGCCGCATTGATAACAGCTTCCTGACCATCACGAAAATCGCGATAGCCAAACACATCATTGAGGATAGTCAGAGCGGTTGAAGTTGGAGACATGGTAAGAGCTGCATCGTTCATGATGGGCATTTTAGAAGTTTTTTTCGTTTATGTCTTTAGGTTTTTAGTTGCTAGGACAAAGAGAACGCGCTAAGTTTTAACTCATTAGACCAGTTGGTGGATGAGTAAACATGGATAAACAATCGCTGATCGCGAATGTCGAAAAAATTTTTGTCGAACGGATGCCATTTAATCAGTTTTTAGGTATTTCGGTTATTGCACTTAATGCACAGCGCGCTGAGATCCAATTGCCTTGGAAAGAAGAGTTTATCGGCAACCCAACGCAGAAAATATTGCATGGTGGCGTGATTTCCGCTGTTTTAGATAACGTAGGCGGAATGCTTGCTGCTGCATCGATTATTGATAAATTACCTGAAGATGAACTGCATACTGTCGCGAATAAACTCTCTACACTGGGAACGATTGATATTCGAACCGATTTCATTCGACCCGGCCGCGGAGAACGTTTTATCGCGAGCGCTCAATTAATCCGTTCGGGAAATAAAGTGTGCGTGTGCAGAATGGAGTTACATAATGAATCCGCCACACAAATTGCGTTTGGTACCGCTACTTATTTGGTTGGTTAGTTTACTTTACAAACAAGGTGGCATGTAAAGCGAACAAAACGCTTATGGTGATTGAAATAAATGCACTGAATTAGGTAACCGGCCACTTGGGTATATAATACGTGTCTTATTCTTTTCTTGGGTTACTTATGTCTGCTGAGGCAAACGAAAAAAAGGGCTACCTCTTAGCTATCGGTGCATTTCTGATGTGGGGCTTGGCACCAATTTACTTTAAACAGCTTGTTCATATCGATGCGCTTGAAATCTTATTACATCGAGTCGTATGGTCAGTTCTGTTTATTATTCTGATTTTATTAGCGCTCGGTACATTACCAAAAGTACTTGCTGTGTTTAAGCAGCCGAAACTCATGCTGTTATTGACATTAACTGCGGCTTTGCTCGGATTTAACTGGGGGTTGTTTATTTGGGCCGTAAATAATCATCACATGCTTGATGCAAGCCTTGGCTACTACATAAACCCATTACTGAATGTGTTGCTTGGCATGGTGTTTTTAGGTGAACGGCTAAGAAAATGGCAAGGTGTTGCGGTACTACTTGCCTTTACAGGTGTACTCATTCAATTAATTAGTTTTGGCTCGTTTCCTACTATTGCCTTTGCGCTTGCCGGGTCATTCGCTGTGTATGGTTTATTGCGTAAAAAACTATCGGTAGAGTCGCTACCAGGTCTTTTAATTGAAGCATTGCTGATGTTGCCCGTTGCAATTTTATATTGGACTTGGATGATGCCATCCGCGACGTCGAATTTATTGGTGAATGATTTGTGGACCAATACACTGCTAATAAGTGCTGGTATTGTAACTACGTTACCATTACTTTGTTTTACTGGGGCCGCAAAACGTATTCCTTTATCGACATTAGGCTTTTTTCAGTATATCGGGCCAAGCTTAATGTTTATTCTTGCGGTGGTATTTTATGGCGAAGTGTTTAGTGCGGAGCGTATTGTTACGTTTGCGTGTATTTGGAGTGCATTAGCCATTTTTAGTTGGGATTCGTTAAGGCAAAGACGCAAACTTAAAAAAGCAGCATTAGCTTAAGCATAATAGAAAAATAGAAGGCTGTTTAGTATGTTAGACAGCCGTTCTTTTTGAGTAAATACTTCATTGTAACTTTTCAAACAAAGCAGCACCCCATACCAGTGTAACTATGAGTAAACTGCAAGTGACTGCCGCTGAGCCCATGTCTTTTGCTCTACCAGACAATTCGTGACGTTCTAAACTTACCCTGTCGGTTAACGCCTCAATGGCAGAATTGAGTAACTCAACAATGATCACTAATAAAAGCACACCAACCAGCACAGCCCACTGAGACAAAGACTCGGCAAGCCAAAATGAAGCAGGAAACATAATTATGGCTAGCAATGCTTCTTGACGAAACGCAGCTTCATTCGTCCATGCGGCATGAAAGCCCTGAACAGAGCATTGTGTTGCTTTTATGATCCGCGTAATACCACTACCGTTTGGTTTATTAATCATTAAGAAAATCTCTTTGTTACTGTCCAAGTTGGCTTAGCTAAGCACTCGGCTTTTGTGCTTTCACTAACAATACCGCCGTAATGTAACAGAATTATGCTCGATGAGGCAGTGAAGTTGCACCTGTGCTGAGGTTCTGCTTAACTTTTAAAATGTTTGCAAGGAGAACTAAAATGGCCATCGTTAAAAACTCACCGCCAAATACCTTTTGTTGGGCCGAACTGTGCTCAAGTGATTGGTTAAAGGCAAAAGCATTTTATTTGCAATTGTTTCAATGGACATCGATTGATCAACCCATTGGTGCAGATTGCTATTACACGATTACACGGAAAGAGTCAGTCGATGTTGCAGCGATGTATCAGATGATGGCATCACAACAAGCTGAAGGTATCCCAAGTCATTGGCTACCATACATCGCGGTTGAGAACGTTGATGAGAAAACGACTCTAGCAAGCGCCCTTGGCGCAGAAGTTATTCATGGACCGCATGATGTGCCTGGCGCTGGTCGAATGGTCATGTTACAAGAACCAGGTGGTGCTATCTTTGCTTTATGGCAAGGAAAAGAGCATATGGGGACACAGCGAAAGCTGGAGTATAACGTGCCGTATTGGCATGAGCTCGCTAGTCGAAATGCGCAAAAAAGTCGTGCATTTTACAGTGGGTTGTTCGGTTGGGAAATTCAAATTAAGCCAATGGATAATATGGACTACACGTTATTTTGTATTGACGATAAGCCCGTTGCAGGTTTGATAGAGATGACGCAAGAGTGGGGAGAATTGCCCGCTCATTGGATGATTTATTTTGCCGTTGCAAATACAAACAACGTAGCACAACAGGCAACGCAACTTGGCGGCACCGTGTGTGTCCCACCAACGGATGTGCCAGGCGTTGGATGTTTTAGTGTGATCACAGATCCAAGCGGAGCGGTGTTTTCGGTTTTACACTCTTCCGCTGGAGATGTGGAAGCGCGTTAAAGCGTTGGCACGTAAGCGCATTGTGGTTTGGGTATCAAAGTAAAAGTTAAGGGGCTATAATGCCCTTTAACTTTTTTGGCTGAGCGAACTTTCATGGACAATCAAAAACCACTTGTTGTTATTACCGGAGCAAGTCGTGGCATAGGATTAGCGTTATGCCGCTTTTATCTAGAGCGTCACTGTGATGTTGTGGCTGTCGTACGAAAAACGAGTGTCGACTTAGATGCGTTAGGCGTTGAGGTGATTGAGCATATTGACGTAACACGCAGTCACGATGTTGCCGAGTTACAACGCACATTACGTGGACGCCATATTGCAATTTTGATCAACAATGCTGGCTTATTTCACAATGAAACATTAGAGCAGATGGACTTTGAAGCAATTGAGCAGCAACTTAATGTGAATGCCATTGCGCCTATTCGAGTCACTCATGCTTTACAAGATAACTTAAGTACTGGCAGTAAAGTTGCCATGATCACAAGCCGCATGGGATCGATTGCCGATAATGGGTCGGGTGGTTATGTTGGTTATCGTATGTCGAAGGCCGCACTGAATGCAGCTAGCGTAAGCCTCGCTCATGAATTAAAACCAAAGGGGGTTGCGTTAGCGTTATTACATCCCGGATTCGTACAAACGCAAATGGTGAATTTTGCCGGTGATGTTTCACCTGAAGTGGCAGCGAATCGTTTAGCTGCGCGAATAGCTGAATTAAACCTCGATAACACAGGGAGTTTTTGGCATGCAAATGGTGAATTACTTCCTTGGTAAATAAAATACAGAAATAGAAGAATAACATGACAGATGAGTCTTTAAGCCAACTTAGTTTTGGTGTTTTTACCCTTAATGACGATCTTGCGGCGCGTTCGTTTGATGATGCAGACTTGGTGTTAACGGTGCAGCTAGAAGAGGCCGATCTAGAAGCATTAATTTATGCGCCAGCAGAAGACGAAAGTGTCAGTATTCACATCGAGCATTTTGTTTTAGATGCTCAAAAACAACAATTTAAATCAAGAGAGTTGCAAGACGCACAGGTGCAATTAGTGATTAATCATGGGCCACTGATAAACGCGGTCGTTGAATTTTCGGACGATGGGGTGATGTTTGTTTCTCCTCCGATGGAACTCATTGCAGAGCAACCAGAATAAGAAATAGAGTAAAGAGAGTTCAAAATGTCGACAAATACAGAAAAATTAGTCGTGATGCTTGAAATGCAAAATGCCATGAACACGAAAGTGCACGAAAAATGGTTTGCGCAAGGTTTTGAGTGGTATCGTGCCATTTGGGTTGAATGCGCCGAAATGTTAGACCACTATGGTTGGAAATGGTGGAAAAAACAAACTCCAGATACAGAGCAAGTAATTTTAGAGTTAGTGGATATTTTTCATTTTGGCTTGTCACTGCGCATTGACGGTAAAACGTCGTTTGCGGAACTAGCGAAAACGTTAGACGATGAACTCGCTAAGCCGACACACGCGGACGATTTTAAACAAACATTAGAAATACTCGCAGCCAAGGCCGTGGCAAACAAGCAATTTGATGCACACGCGTTTGCAGGTTGCATGGTTCAAATCGGTATGTCTTTTGATGATTTATATCGTGGTTATGTTGGTAAAAATACCTTGAACTTCTTCCGCCAAGACTACGGTTATAAGGCGGGTACTTACATCAAAGTGTGGGATGGAAAAGAAGACAATGAGCATTTAGTGGAGGTGGTCAAGTCGCTTGATACTGGGGCAAATGATTTTGCGAAGCAAGTATACGAAGGCTTAAAAGCACGCTATCCAGCAAACTAATTTATTCACTGTATACTCAAACAACGTGAAGATGCTCTGAAATAGGCAGTTTCACGTTGCTTGGATATAAAACCCACACTCGTGGTTAGCGCACTTTGATGAGAGACCTTTTTATTAGTGCCTTATTAATCATTGAAGGAATGGGCTTTCATAATGGTTGCCATGGCACGAAAAGTATCTACCCATGCTTGGCGTAATTCTCGATTCCATTTTTCACCAAGACCCACTTTAAGCGTATAGAGCAACGCATTGCCAACCGGTGTGAAATCTTTTGCTTTAACGCCATATTCGACATGACGGGCTGCTAATTGTTGTAATACTGGGATCAGTGCATCTAAATCGTCGAGTCCTTTTACCGCAACTTTCAGCGTCATCATTAATTTCTTACCTTGAGAACGAATATCACTTTTAAATAAACGTTTGAGAGAAGGATCATATTCAAATAAAGTTTGATAAAAAATTTGTGCAGCTTGGTCGGCAATCGGCTCGACGAGTTTGAAACTTTCCTGTACCAATTGCTTTTGTCGAGGTGTGATAGACATCGCGTTTCCTTCTAAGCGGATTTTTTATAGATATTTAGTATTGATGTGGTTTGCGCAATTTTCCAATTTTTTAATAAATCACAAATTCTTACATTTCCATATGCAACTTTTTAGCTGCTGCCCACGTCTCATAGGTATCTACCCAAACATCTTCAAGTTGATTGGGTGTGCATAGACATTGTCTCCCAAACATGAATGCTACTTTGGCCAGCGAAAGCTGGCTTTTCTTTTTGTGATCGTGATCAACCCTTCCTGTTTCAATTGTGAGTAGAGTAAATAAGCAGAGAAATGAATCATCTCAATTGCATCACATGACATAGAGAGAAATACCATGACAACGGCACGCCAAACTTTATTAGAGATCCAAACGCAATTACAAACCCGTTTAGACAAAGTTCAAGCTGATTTAGCGGGGCTTAAATCTGCAGATAGCCAAGAGCAAGCTCAACAGCGTGAGAACGACGAAGTGTTGTTTGAGTTAGAGCGTCATTTGCAGCAAGAGCTGCGTCAGATAAGTGAAGCGTTGAGCTTAGAACGAGCAGGTAAGTATGGTGTGTGCAGAGAATGTGGTAATGAAATTGCGTTAGCAAGATTAGCGGCATTGCCTTTTGCGGTTCATTGTCAACGCTGTGCAAGTTAAGTAATCCCAATAGCACTATCGCTTTTGGGATATATACCCAACCTTCTTGAAGTAACGCATCTTCAAGAAGGTTGGGTATAAACTCAAGTTACCTTCAACATGAACCGAATCTACGACTACGGTTCTAGAGGTGAATTGGCTAAATAAATTACAACGCTTTGAATCGAATCGCGCTACCACCGCTGGTGGCAAGCTGTAACGTTAAGGTGTCGTTACGGGTAACGATCTGTTTCACAATATCTAGCTCGTAAGGATTGTGTTTCCACTCGGCCTTTTTACCATCTTGATAGATCTGTGCTTCATAGCGTGTATCGTTGTCAAGGAAATCGAGTGGTAATTTGATCTCTCTTGCGTGTTCATCCGTGATGGCACCAACGTACCAATCGTTTCCGTTGTAATGCTTGTGTTTACGTTCTTTACGCGCAAAGACTACGAAATCACCTACCTCGCCTGCAAGTGCAATGCTGTGCTCCCAATCTGTCGGCACATCCTTAATAAACTGAAAAGCATCAGGACGTGCTAAGTAGTTCTCAGGAAGATCGGCAGCCATTTGAATCGGACTATATAAAACAACATATAACGCAAGTTGTTTGGCAAGTGTTGTCTGTGGACGATTCGTTTTATCGCCTAAGCCATTAAAGCTCATGTCGAAAATGCCAGGTGTAAAATCCATTGGTCCTGCTAGCATGCGGGTATAGGCGAGTAATGTCGTGTGTTCCGGCGGATTTGGCGGTGTTCCCCACGCATTAAATTCTTGTCCACGCGCACCTTCACGTGCCAGCCAATTAGGGTAAGTACGGCGCAGCCCCGTATCTTTAATTGGTTCATGGGTGTTAATGCTGATCTTATGCTCTGCCGCCAATTTAACATTGTAGAGGTATTCGTTGACCATAAATTGACCGTCATGCCATTCATAACGAGCAATACCTTGGTCATCAATGCGTTTGATGTTACCGCCATCGGCAACGTAACCTGTTTTTACTTGGCTTACGTGATGCTTCTGATAGAGTTCAAAGGCTGCTTTCATTTGTTTACGGTAATTGCTGACGTTGCCGGAGGTTTCATGATGTCCGATTAATTTGGCCCCCACTTTTTGACCGTGTTTCGCTATCGCGTCAATATCAAAATCTGGATAGGTTTCTGTAAAACTAAATACGTCACCGTTAAAAAACCAGTCGCCGTCCCATCCGATATTCCAACCTTCAACTAATACACCATCAAATCCATGTTGAGCAGCGAAGTCGAGATAGGCTTTAGTATTTTCTGTGGTTGCACCATGTTTTTCGCCACTTCCCCAAGTGTTTTTGTTGATGTGCATTCCCCACCAAATACCGATGTATTTACCTGGTTCAACCCAAGATACATCGCCGAGTTTATTTGGTTCATTGAGGTTTAAGATCAATCGAGAGTTTAATAAATCTTTGGCTTTGTCACCAATTTGGATGGTACGCCAAGGAGTGGTGAACTGGCCTTTGGTTTTTACTGCAACCCCATCTGACCATGGCGTGAGGTTACTGACAAATGTACCTGGACGACGCTGATCGAGCACCATAGCAGCATAATCGACCAAAGCCGCTTCATGAATGCTTACGTGTACATTGTCTCTGTTCTTAAAGGTAAAAGGGGTATGAACTAACGAGGCATCTAACAATGATGTGGTGTTGTACACGTATTCGTAGCGATTCCATCCTCGAGCAGGGATCCACCATGCGGTACTTTTATCTGCATCTTGAATACTGAATTCGGTCAGTTCTCTAACAATGGTCAGTGGCGTGTTTTGATTTACTTCATAACGAAACCCAATGCCATCATCAAACGCACGGATCCTAACGCGATAACTGGCTGCTTGTGCTTTGTTTTCGAAGGAAACTAAAAGCTCGTTATGATGATCTTCAATTTCACGATCTTCACCCCAAGGTTGTTGCCACACTTCTTGCTTTGATTGCTTCGAAACTGAAGTAATCTGGAAGTCTTCTCGAAATGAAGGGGCAACTTGAAAATCAAATCCTAGTTTCGATTGGTTTATAAGTGGTTTATCGCGATATAAAACGGAATAGGCGGGATGGTTATCATCAGAAATGATTACTTGAATTAAACCATTGGGTGAACTGACTTGTTCAGTTTTTGCGAGTAATGGCAAACTCATCATAGCAAAGCACAAAGAGAGATAACGAAGCTGCATTAGATCTTCCTATTTGTTGTTTTAATCACCTTACTCATGAGACTAGGTAGATACCATCTTTTGCATACGTATTCAGCCACAGTAAAAGTTAAACTGAATGTTTTTTTGTACCTTCAAGGTCTTGTTATTAATGAATAAGGTGGGTGTCAACCGCGACATCAATCTGTCTGAAATCAGTGGTCCGCCTTAGTGCCAACGCATTCTTGCAAAACAAAGAGCATAGAATGCAAAAGCGATGTAAATTTAGTCTATTATAGTGGTAACTACTCGCTAGGTTGCATATAAAAGCGGAAAAGGAAATAGAATGAAAAAGAGATTATGTTTGCTACTTGCAAGCGTTTTGGGGGTTACGCCGTCATTATGGGCAACGACCATTACGATAACAGATAGTGATGGAAAGCCGCTAGAAAATGCCGTGGTGTGGTTAACACCAAAAGAAACATCCGCATTTGCAAATAGTAGGCATTATGAAATGGGACAAAAGGACCGCACGTTTACACCACATATCTTGCCTGTTCCAAAAGGTGCATCAGTGGATTTTCCGAACTTTGATGATATTTTGCATCACGTTTATTCTTTTTCCGACACTAAGCCATTTGAACTTAAGCTATATCGCGATAAGCCTCATGCGCCAATCCAATTTGAAACTACAGGGGTGGTTGAGCTCGGATGTAATATCCATGATTGGATGCTTGGTTACATTGTAGTTGTTGATAGTCCTTATTTTGCTCTTACCAATAAACAAGGTATCGCACAGCTCACTTTACCGGCAGAAGATTATCAGCTTGCTGTATGGCATGAACGATTTGCAGACTTGAATACCCCTGAACGTTTGAATTGGCAATCGTTCGACAGTGAAACGAAGCTTACTTACGCGATTAAGCAGCGCCTAGTGGATAAATTTGAATTGTTGGTGGATGAGTTCGATGACTATGAATAGACACGGGAAAAACGTAGGTTCTTATATCACGCTATTTGCTGCACTCTTGACTGGCAGCACCGCGTTTTCAAGTTATGCCTCCGTCACTTGGCAAGGAAAGATCCAAGTTAGTACGTTTGAACGTAATGAATGGAAATCGTGGTTGAATCGAGGTTGGAGTAATAATCGCTTTGATGCTCAAATTGATTCAGTGGTGATTTCAAGAGCGTGGGCCGATGTGCGTGTTGATTTAGCGCAAGCGTGGTCTTTGCATTCGAGTATGCAATATGTCCCAGACCCCGATGACAGTCTTGGCTTTACTGAAGCGTATTTAAAATACAATCCACTGTCTAATTCGCCTTATCAATGGCAGGTGAAACTAGGCGGCTTTTATCCTGCTATGTCTTTAGAAAATCCGAGTGTGGGGTGGAGCTCTCCTTACACCTATAGTTTTTCCGGCATTAATGCATGGCTTGGCGAAGAGATCCGAACATTCGGAACAGAAATAGAGTGGTCGCGTTTAGGTAAGCGCCTTCGTTCACCTCATGACTTTAGTGTTCATGTTGGACTATTCAAAGGCAATGATCCTGCGGGCAGTATGTTAGCGTGGCGAGGGCTTGCAAGTCATGATCGTCAATCCATGTTTAATGAATCGATTTACTTTAATCCAGTAAAAGCCTTGTATGAGCGACCATTGCGATTTCAAGCACCATTTGTGGCGCCTTTTACTGAAGTCGATGGGCGATTTGGTTATTACACCGGTGTTCATTGGGATTACCAAAAGCGTCAGCAATTGCGAGTGTATTGGTATGATAATCACGGCGATCCTAGTGCAATTAATTTTTCAACAGGGCAATATGCGTGGGATACGCGGTTTTTGAGCGTAGCATGGTTATATAAATTGGATAAACAAACACGGATAATCGCACAATGGCTTGATGGCAAAACCTCGATGGGGCCTCGAAGAGGGGTCGATAATAACTTTAGCAGTTGGTACGCGTTAATAAGTCATCAAATGGATGCGCATCGCATCTCAGCTCGTATCGAACGCAGCTGGGTGGTTGACCACGATGATTGGGCGTTCGATCCAAATGCGAGCGAAAATAAAGCGTTGACGCTTGCATATCGATTCAATTTAAACGAACACTGGCAAACAGGCATTGAATGGCTGCGTCAAGACAGTCATGTGGTTAGCCGAGCTGCAGCGGGTCTCGCAATGGATAGGGAAGAATCTCAATGGCGTTACGTGTTGGAGTATCAGTTTTAAAGTGCTGTGTGTTGGTATGCTCGATGAACTGTTTCAATTAATACGTCTTTATTGATCGGTTTACTGACGTAATCGTTCATACCAACCGCGAGGCACTTTTCTTTGTCGCCACTCATGGCATTGGCAGTCATAGCAACAATGGTAATATCTTGGCTTTGCGGAACGCGCCCAGCTCGGATCTGTTTGGTTGCTTCGTAGCCATCCATGACCGGCATCAAACAATCCATTAAGATCAAATCAAAAGGGGTATTTTCAGCTTCAAGCAGTTTGTTGATGGCCTCTTCGCCATTGGCCGCAAACGCTATCTCAGTATTTAAAGATGCGAGCATCTTACTTACTACGAGTTGATTAACAGGAGTATCATCAACGACCAAGATTTTTTTCGGCGCAGCGGGTTTACTGTCTATTGATTCATCTTGTAATGCTGGATTGGTTTTTGATTTTACTAAGGTGTTGAGTAAATCACAGGCTGAAATGGGTTTATATAATTGATGCACATGTTTGGGCATGATAAACCCTAGGTGGGAGTTAAAAGCAACCAATAGAATACACGTGACGTTGGTTTTCTCAACAAACTGTTGCACCAGTTTTGCATCAATATTCTTGGTGTCAATAACATAGACGACTTGCTGCTCGTTTGCAATTTCGGCGTTTTCATCAAGGTACTCTAAATTTTCAGCGTGTTTAATTGCCTCAGTGAGAGAGCCAAGATCTTGTTGTAGTATTTTATAGAGCATTGCATGGCAACCAACAAATTGCATGTTTAAACCAGCTAGAGGTTGAAAAGGAAGCATTTCTGATAGTTTTGGCTTTTTAGGTTCAAACCACTGAATTGGCAATAACACGTTAAATGTGCTGCCGAGTCCAATTTCACTTTCAACCCAAATTTTGCCACCAAGCAAATCGCAGAGTCGTCTGACAATAGACAAGCCAAGGCCGGTTCCACCAAATTGGCGTGTGGTTGATGAGTCTGCTTGTGAAAATTGTTCAAAAATAACGTCGAGTTTATTTGCTGCAATACCGATCCCTGAATCTTTAACACTAATCAGCAATTCACATTGCGAGCCTGATGTTGCTGTATTTTTTAGGCTAACAATTACCTCACCTTGTTTTGTAAACTTTATTGCATTACCTATCAGGTTAGTCACAATTTGCTGGATCCGTACGGTATCGCTGTTTACAAATTGAATGGTTAATTCGGTGGTATCAAGTATTAATTCGACCGATTTTTCGTGAGCTCTCAGGGCTTGTGAACTGCAGGTCTCTTTCATTAGTTTGATAAGATCAAAGTGCGTAATATCGAGTTCCAATTTACCTGACTCGATTTTTGAAAAGTCTAAAATATCGTTAATAATGCGCATCAATAAATGGGCGCTAGATGAGGCCACTTCAACTTGTTGTGCTTGTGTTTCACTCAAAGGCTCTTCACCAAGTAGAGAAAGCATGCCAAGTACACCATTCATTGGAGTACGAATTTCATGACTCATGGTAGCCAAGAAATCAGCTTTTGCCATTGAGGCGTGCTCTGCCTGTTCTTTTGCTTCTTCTAAAGCCCAATTTTGAAATTCCATTTCACCTGCAAAATGAGCCAGCTTTTCTTCTGAGCGTTTCAGAATTGAAATATCTTCAAGGCAAACAAAGAAACCTTCGACTTCATTACTCTTATCTAATCTTGGAATATGAGTCACACGTAAATGGACAATTTGATGTTCTGAAGTATTGTCTGCGTTGAGCACAACTTCGAAAAATGCGTTTTTGCCGCTTAATGCGTCATTAAAATAAGGAACAAATTGTTCAAGCAGCGCTGGAGAAAATACCTGTTCTACACTTTTTCCTATGACAGGTTCTTCGACCGGACAAAGCATCGTTTGATAGCGCTGATTCGCAAAGCGAATGCGCAGAGTATGGTCGATATACGCGAGCATTACCGGAGCATGTAGGGTAATGTCATCAATGTATTTGCGCGATTGCTCCAAGCGTTTAGTTTGTTCAATGTTTTTATTAAATTCATCATTGTAGGCTTGTGCAACACATCCAATAGAATCACTACCTTGTCGTTTAATTACCTCAAAAGGCACAGGTCGCTGATCATTAATAGCTTGGGTTATGCGACTTAGTGGTTTCGTTACGACAAATCGAAGTAACAAAAAGGCAAGGATGGCAAAGGTCAATAAAATAAAAATAGATGCAAAAAGCATACGATCGAAATCTTGGCTTAATTGTTCATTAAATTGCTTTGCATCAATTTTTGTCCAGAGCAAATAGGGGCGTAGGCGTTTTATTTCAGGATCGATTAAATACAACCACGAAGTGGAGTACCAAAAATCTTCTGCTTTATGAATTTTTAAAAGCCCATCTTTATTGAGAGGTTTTAAATATTGCCATGCATTAACGTCGCTGTTTTTAAATACATTAGTACTTGATTGACCGATCCAAATAGGGTGATTAGACGCCAAAATTTGATTTGATTCTGTGGTGATCACAGCGACATCGGCAATATTCAAATGACTTGCAATTGCTTCTGTGACACGGTTTAAGCTCGTATGTGTCGATTCGACTTCTGCAGCTAAACTTATCGTCGAACGCGCAGTATCAACTAAGTTTTGCATTAACTTTTCATGCCTTGATTGAATTTCTAGTGCAAGAAAATTTTGGATTGCCATCAACACAAAACAGGCAAATAAGCCTAATGGTAAAATCATTTTTGCATAGACAGATGTTTTTATAATCGTTAGCGCGCGTAGCATATTTATATTCCTTCCGCTGCAAGCGTGATCAACGCGGGCAGTTCGGCACAAGGGGTATCAATCGACGCTACAGTGAGTAATGTCTCACAGACTTGCAAAATGGTTTGTTGAAAATCTTTTTGGTTAAAATAACTTTTTTGTTTGTCCCCTGGTATCAGCTCCAAATCGTTTAAGGCATTTTGGAATTGCTTTGCAGTTAAGCCCTCTTTTTCTGCCATAAATTGAATCGATTCGGTGGGATTCTTAGCGAGTTCTTCATAGGCAAGTTGCCACGCTTGCCAAAGTTTTTCTCGTGCATCTGGGTTTTGTTTTATAAATGCTTTGGAAATCGAAATGACGTCTACCACTTCTTTTGGAATATCTCTGCTACTAAATATTTTATGATACATCGTATCTTCTAGGAGTACGGTCGAAACGGGGGGGTAAGTGACAAAAGCGTCGATTTTACCTGATTTTAGCCAAGCTGATCCAACATGCTGTTCGGTATTCACAAGCGTAATATCATTGAGAGTCATGCCATTTAGCGCTAAACCTCGAGCTAAAAGATAGATACCCAAGGACGATACTTCGCATCCAATTTTAGCCCCTTTGAGTTGTTGTAACGAAGTAATTTCAGTTGAGGTCAAAATTACGTCGCCACCATTTGAATAGTCTGCGACAAGCGATATTTCTATAGGGCGAGTATTAAAAGCTTGTATCTGTATTGCTTCTATCAGTGTTGATGCAAGCGCATCGACAGAGCCTCGCAAGTAAGCTCGTTGTGTTTCAGCAAGTGAACCTACTCTTACCAACTCAACGTTTAAGCCAACTTGTTCAAAATATCCCCGTTCTTTAGCAAGATACAATAATTCGTAACCTGGCCATGGATTCACAGCAATCCGTAAAGTAGCGGCGGAATTTGAATTACAACTGGTCAATGTGAGGATGAAAAGGCTTAACAATGTAATTCGAGCTAAAAGAGAGTTCACCACTGTGGATCATATCTTTGTTGTGAAGAATGCTCTAAGTATTGCGGATATTTTTAATTTAGCAACTGAGTTTGTTTAAAGCAGGGTGTTGTTTTTAATTTGGAATTTTAGGTGGAAAGTGAATTATTTCCACCTAAAAACGAAAGAGTTACAACCAAATCTTTTGTAATTCTTGCCATTGGTTTTCAAAGGCAGAAGATGGACTCTGTTTAAAGTCACTGCGAACAAATTGGTTCATTTTCCCTTCAACAACCGCAAGGAATAAGTTAGCGAGAGCCCCTTCATCGGTGGAAAATGCCTTACCTTCACGGAGTTTGCGTTCACGTAAAACTTGCTTGAACTGTGTCTCTAACTTATTGAAAAAGCTCTGAACTCTTTCGCGTAAGCGTTCTTGTTCACCTTGTAGAGCATCTCCAGTTAAAATTCGGGTTATTCCAGGGTTACGCTCAGCGAAGGTTAATAACAACATCATAATGTTGAAAATGCGGCTTTGCGTTTCTTTTTCATTTTCCAAGATCAAATTAATGCGAGACAATAGAGTGTCTTCTATAAACTCGATTAATCCCTCAAACATGCGTGCTTTGCTTGGGAAATGGCGGTACAAGGCGGCTTCAGATACGCCGACTTCGGTTGCTAATTTGGCTGTTGTTATGCGCTGTCCTGGACTGGTTTCAAGCATTTGAGCAAGACATTGCAGGATCTGCTCTTTGCGGTTACTGCGCTTAGTCGCTGGCATGAAGCTTCCCTTATTTATCATTATTATAGTGTTGCACGAACCCACCTCCATGCAAACGGTGGATTCATGTTAATGTTTTATTCAGTTTCTTTCCACCATTTTGGCATTGTCTTATGACAGCTTATTCGCAATTAATTGCATCACGGTGAGTGCGAGCTCTTTTTTATCACGCGGTTCGAGTTCAAGTTGGCCATCATGCCAAAATAAGGTTAAGGCGTTTTGATCAGCATTAAAACCCAGTCCTTCTCGCGATACATCATTCGCGCAGATCATATCTAGTCCTTTATTTTTTAACTTGCCCTTAGCATAAGTCGCGACATCTTGGGTTTCAGCAGCAAAACCGACTGCAAAAGGGCGCTTGGTTTTAAGTGCTGCGACTTCAGCAATAATATCGGGGTTTTTTACCATTGTGATGGTCAGTTCATCACCTTGTTTTTTCATTTTTTGTTCAGCAACGTGTGCTGGGCGATAATCCGCTACCGCTGCACAGCCGATAAACACATCAGATTGAATTGCCAACTCCAATGCAGCATCACGCATTTGTAAGGCACTTTCAACATTGAAGCGCGACGCGCCGTGAGGTGTGGGTAATGAAACAGGCCCTGCTATCAGGTTTACGTGTGCGCCAAGTTGCAATGCCGCCTCGGCGAGTGCAAAGCCCATTTTTCCAGAACTGTGATTACTAATAAAGCGCACAGGATCGAGGGCTTCACGAGTGGGTCCTGCGGTGATTGTGATGGTTTTTCCTGATAACAACGCGGGTAGAGGGTTAAGCACAGCATCACAATGATCAACCAGTTGTGATGGTTCGAGCATTCTGCCGGCACCGATATCACCACAGGCTTGTTCACCCATACCAGGTCCCCAAATTAGTACACCACGTTCATGCAGTAAGTTTAGGTTTGTTTGGGTCGCAGGATGTTTATACATTTGTTGGTTCATTGCTGGTGCAATGGCAACTTGTGCAGGTGTCGCTAATAATAGAGTGGTGAGGAGATCGTCAGCAATACCTGCGGTCATTTTGGCAATAGTATTGGCAGTTGCTGGCGCAACTAAAATCAAATCGGCCCATTTTGCGAATTCGATGTGACCCATTGCAGCTTCAGCACTAGGGTCAAGTAATGAGTCTGAAACCGGCTCTCCTGATACGGCTTGCATCGTAAGTGGAGTTATAAATGCTTTTGCCGAATCAGTCATAACGACTTTTACGGCGTATCCGCGTTCTTTTAAGCGGCGCACTAATTCAGCACATTTATATGCAGCGATCCCGCCAGAAATTGCAATAACGATTTTTTTTGTTGGTTGTCTCATCGAAGTTGCTCTAATTCGAAATTCTTGCGCCACCTTATCACACTCTGCAATACCTGTTGAGTATTCTCATGAGGCGACTTGGAGTTGAAATATTTGCAGCATCCATTTTTGACAGAGCAACTATACTCACAGCCTTATATTCAAGCGAATTTTAAAGGCAAAATTTTACAGAACACACATCTTAGCAAGAATTTACAAGGTAAACGCACAACATAGAAGGAATCTTAATGGTGCAGATAGCTCAAATTCCCAAATCTCAGCGCCCGCGTGAGAAATTATTGCAGCGTGGGCCAGAATCTTTAAGTGATGCAGAACTTCTCGCGATTTTTTTACGCACAGGCATGGCAGGTATGAATGCGATAGAAATGGCAGAAATGTTACTTAATCGGACTCAAAACTTACATAATCTATTCAATGCAACGCTTGGTGATGTTTCCGCCATAAAAGGGATGGGGGAAGCTAAGTATGTGCAACTACAAGCGGTTCTTGAACTGAGTAAACGCTATTTAAGAGAGCCTTGTGAACGTACTACGTTGTTTGATTCGCCTGAAGCAGTTCGACGTTATCTAACGATGAAATTAAGAGGTTTAGGGCATGAAGTGTTTTTGGTGTTGTATTTAGATAATCAAAATCGCCTTATTCATGATGAAATTTTATTTCATGGCACGATTAATAGCGCAAGCGTTTATCCACGAGAAGTGGTTAAGGCGGCGCTCAAACGAAATGCTGCGGCCTTGATTTTGGCACATAATCATCCGAGTGGCATTGCTGAACCGAGTCAGGCAGATAAGCTTATTACTAAAAAGCTACAGCAAGCATTAAACCTGATTGATGTGCAAGTGCTGGACCATTTAATTGTTGCAGGACCTAGCTGCTTATCTTTTGCAGAAAGGGGCTTAATTTGACAAACACAATCAAAAAACACGCCAATGTTTTTTGTTAACTTACTCAAGAATGGCGAGATTTCACTCAGTAAAGGGTTCGAGAGCAAAAATAGTTTAATTTAAATGCAGTTTTTACTTTCGTTTCGGGCATTGGATCATTATAATTGGCCGCTATCAAATTTACACATGAGCTGATTACATAGGATCAGATCCTTGATCTCTACCTGTAGATGCTGTATAAAGAGCGCCCTTCGATTAATCCCGGGGCACGAAACGGCCACAAGGGACAATTAAGCTCGAGCGAAGTTATTGGAGATACATAGACATGTCTAAAGTCTGTCAAGTTACAGGTAAGCGCCCAGTGGTTGGTAACAACCGTTCACACGCGCGCAACGCAACTAAGCGTCGTTTCCTACCTAACCTACAAACACACCGTTTTTGGGTTGAAAGCGAGAAGCGCTTTGTTACTCTACGCACTACTACTAAAGGTATGCGTATTATTGATAAAAAAGGCATCGACGCGGTTTTAGTTGAAATCCGTGCTCGCGGCGAAAAGGTATAAGGAGCTGACTCATGCGTGATAAGATCCGTTTAGTTTCTACAGCTGGTACTGGTTATTTCTACACTACCGACAAGAACAAGCGCAACATGCCTGAAAAAATGGAGATCAAAAAATACGACCCTAAAGTTCGTAAACACGTGATCTTCAAAGAAGCAAAAATCAAATAATTTGCTTCCATGTTGTAAAAAAGCCCGGTTAGCCCGGGTTTTTTTATGCCTAAAATTCACCGAATCAAAAATGACGAACAATCGAATACATGGTATAAAAAAACCGACGTTACGTGAATAACATCGGTTTTTAATGTTTAATCTAAAATATTGGTTATCCAAATCTCAGATTATTTAATTGATGTTTAAGCAAACGCGTCTTGCAGTGGTGGTACTACTTGCTTCTTACGACTAAGTACACCGTCTAACCATACACGACCAGCCTCAGGTTTGGCGCCATAGGCTTTTTCAATAATCGATTCATCATTTGAAACGATCAGCATCTCCGAGCCTTCTTTCATAATGTCAGTGAGCAGTAACAATACAGAATGACGATTACCCTCTTCTTTTAACTTTGCAATATCGGCTTCTAACTCTGATTTGATCTCATCAAAAACAGAAAGGTCAATGACTTCAAGTTGACCAATGCCGACTAAGTTGCCATTCATATTGAAGTCTTTGAAGTCACGCATAACAAGATCTCGTGCAGGCGTGCCTTGAACCGCTGACTTCACTTTGAACATGTCCATACCTAGTTCTTTAAAATCTTCTACGCCAGCAATTTCAGCTAATGCTTCAACACATTTTATATCCGCGGTGGTGCAAGTTGGTGATTTAAAGATAACCGTATCACTTAGGATTGCACACATCATAATGCCCGCAATGTTTGCAGGAATTTTTACGTTATAAAAGTCGTACATCATTTTAATGATGGTATTACTGCACCCAACTGGGCGGATCCAACACTCAAGCGGTGTTGACGTTGTTAAGTCACCAAGTTTATGATGATCAACTACGCCAACGACAGTTGCTTCATCAATGTCATCTGGCGCTTGTGTCTTTTCAGTATGATCAACAATATATACTTCTTCGCCTGCATAGCTAAGTTTAAGCTCCGGCGCTTCAAAACCGAAGCGGTCTAAAATAAACTGTGTCTCAGGTGATACTTCACCTAAACGAGTAGGAATTGCTGCTTCACCAATCTGGTTTTTTAAATACGCGAGTGCAATTGCACCGCAAATCGAATCTGAATCAGGGATCTTATGACCCACTACATACATTGCCATTGACGGAACTCCTTAAAAATTTGCGCCTATTCTAGCAAAGATTAGCTCGAATGAAATCTTTCAAACTCGGCAATTAGGCTTATCTTGTATGATGATTTTCGCTACACTGATGCTTCATGTGAGGAGAAGTACTATGTTGAGTCGAGCGGGATGGAACAATGTGGTGATTTTCACTATGTTGGCAATGATATTTTTTCTTAACGGGCTGCATCATAAATTGTTTGATAAAGAACAAATACATGCCGTTCTCCCCGTTTTACCAGAATCGAGTTTTGTCTTAGCCGCAGAAATACCAGGGGTTAAAATTGAACGGATCGGAACGTCTTGGCGTACAGAAGGTATTTGGCAAGCGAACACGAATGAGATTGAGAGTTGGTTATCATCTTGGTTAGAGTATTCAAGGATGACGGTTGAACCGCCAAGTTTGACTTCGCAGCCGTTGAGTATTGCGCAGTTTTGGTTAGCTGGATACGAGCTACCCTGGGTGATCCGTTTGTACCAACAAGATCATCACTTTTATTTTCACGATAAACAGCGGGATGTCTGGTTTGAAATGACGTCAAATCAAGTATCAACCATGTTCGCACCGATAGCATTGATAAAAGAGTAGTAGATGTAATGCCTGAATTACCAGAAGTTGAAGTAAGCCGATTAGGGATCCGCCCACACGTCGAAAACCAATTGGTTGTAGATGTTAAAATACATAACCCAAACTTACGTTGGCCTGTTCCAGAAGAGGTAAGATCTTTGATTGGTCAGGTAATCGACAGTGTTGAACGACGTGCAAAATACCTTCTATTAAATAGTCATGTCGGTAGTATGATCCTGCATTTAGGCATGTCCGGAAACTTGCGCGTTGTGCCTGTCACTGAAGCTCTTAAAAAACATGACCATATTGAGATTCATTTTGATAATGGTCTAGCGCTGCGTTTAAACGATCCAAGACGATTCGGTGCGTGTTTGTGGCAGGAAAAGGGCGTATCGCATGCTGTACTCCAAAAGCTTGGTCCTGAGCCTTTAACTGAAGCATTTACTGCAAAGCATTTATATGAATGTTCTCGTGGTAAAAAAGTGGCGGTAAAGCAATTTATTATGGATAACCATGTAGTCGTTGGTGTTGGTAACATTTATGCTAATGAATCATTGTTCAAAGCAGGGATCCACCCAAAATGTGAAGCAGGAAAAGTCTCATTGGCACGTTTTCAGCGACTCACCCCGATAATTAAAGAAACACTTGCAGCGGCTATCAAACAAGGCGGTACAACGTTAAAAGACTTTGCTCAAAGTGATGGAAAGCCCGGATACTTTGCTCAAGAGCTCTTGGTATATGGTCGTAAAGGCCAACCTTGTGTAACGTGTTTTACTGAACTGACTGAGATTCGTTTAGGGCAACGCAGTACCGTTTTTTGTAAACGATGCCAACGTTAAAGAATGGCATCGTAAGAGAATTAACGGAGTCATCAAGGTGCTTTTACACCCACCTTAGAGTACGCAGTTTTCTGACTTTTCACTATTAAACTCATGGGCCCTATATAAAATAACTATTTTAGGTCTAAATTTCTTTTAGACAATCACAGCTCGATTTTACTTGCTTAAGCTGTGTTTTTAGTCGCGTAGTGAGAAAGTTATCAAAGAGCCTAATAGAGTGTTCAGAGTGGCATTTAAAATCCAGCGTTGCTGCGCTTCAATGTCCAGTTGTGTATGAGATGCGGTACAAACCATAAATGCAGAAAAGCTTAGTAAAATGATTAGTAAGATGGTTTTTTAATTTCAAAGTGCTGTTTAAGATTATTGATACACATATGAGGCTTGTGAAAGCCAAAAAAGTTTAAACTTAGTGAAGTTAATGTACAGTTTATAGTCATTAAACCATGTTTTTATGGCTTTTAGCCTGTTTTTTGCTCGAACGATCTGTTTTTCGAGTTTTTCTTTAAAAAACGCTTGATCATTTTTTTTAGCTCTCTATAATGCGCTCCCACTGACACGGCAGACGACGCAACAAAGCGAAATCAACCAGTCAGTTGAGTCGAGTAAAACTTAACGCTGAGCTTCAAACGAAAATCAAAATTAAGTGTTGACAAAAAAACTGGATGACGTAAGATGCGCATC
>CAPN01000034.1 GCA_000333235.1 Pseudoalteromonas luteoviolacea B = ATCC 29581
CGCATGATTCATTGGGTGATATGACACCGATTGGTTATCTAGAAGCTGCATAAAGTTCTACGAAAGATCTGTACTAAATTGGGTGGAGTTACAAAATCCCTGAGATATAGCGAATAATCCTTCAATATCGCTTTTGTCTAATTGCTCTTTTTCAAGAAGGGCTTTGCTCGCTCTATCAAGCAAAGACTTGTTATTAGTTAACAACTCACAGACGTTTTTGTATGCAGATGAAAGCCAAACATTGATCTCTCTATTAACCTGAGCAGTATCAATGCTCAGTTCTGAAGGAATAGCCAAACCAAACTGTTCCGACATACCCCAATCTACAATGGCTTTTTTGGCTAAATTGGTCGCTTTGCGGCGATCATCAGTGCCGCCAATGGTTTGCGCGTCCCCTGTGATACCGATCATTTGCTCAGCAGCTATACCAGCAAGGAACACTTGCAAATAGGCTTTTACTCTTTGTTTGGACAATACTGGTTCATTGTCTGCCTGACCCGGCACCACCATGCCAAGGGCTGCACCTCGCGGTTGAATGGACGCAAACTCCACCGGCACATCAGGCAGTAACAGCTTATGAGCAACCAAGTGACCGGCTTCATGATAGGCGGTATTGGCTATCTGCTCTTTAGACCGTTTTAATGACTGACTTATACTGCCCAGCTTGGCTGAACGTATTTCTTCAATTAATAACTGTGGTTGCCATTCATAATCATCCGCTAAGCTAGAAAGCACTGAATTATTGAATATTTCATTAATTCGGCCAATCGTGGCACCTTCGAGCATGACAACCAGTTCGTCTTTTAACTCTGCGTCCAGTTTACTTTCTTTGTTATCAAACCATTGCTGTACACAAGCCGCTCTTGCTTGTTTACACGGAAGATTAAAAGGTACGGTTCGGTCAAAGCGCCCAGCTCTGGTTAACGCAGAGTCCAGCTGACTTGGATTGTTTGTCGCGGCAAGCACAAATACTTTACTGTTGTCTTTGCTAAACCCGTCCATAGCGGTAAGAAGCGCATTGACAGCAATGGCATTACAGCCTGATGAGTTGCGTGATTTTGCAATAGAGTCGATTTCATCTAAAAAGATGGTCGACGGCTGATAGCGTCTGGCAACTGCAAACAGGTCGTTAATGTTCTTAATCACATTGCCCACCAAAAGGTTGGCAGCATTAACTGCAAAAAAGAACATATCGCTTTCGGCTGCTAACGAGCGTGCCAAATGAGTTTTTCCGGTGCCCGGCAAACCTGTAAGTAAATAGCCTTTGGGGATTTCAATTTGCTTGGTATGTGCAGTTTGTTCTTCTCCCATCGCCTTAACAATGAGTTTTAAGCGTTTTTTCACACTATCGAGGCCAATCACATCTTCAAGTGAGCCCTCAGGCTTACCGGCAAAATCCAAAAAGTGTAAATCGGCATCTTTGGCTCGCACTCGTTGCTTTTGAGTAAGCGATTTAAAGCTAACCTCTACGCCATTGTTTGTGAGCTTATGCGCTAATTCAAAATTCACACTGGTGTTTCTGGCAATAGCTGCTTCCGTGTGCTTAATAAGCTGAGCCTGATATTTCACCCCCAACAGAATATGATTAAAAATATCTTGCCCTGCTTCTCTTGTTGTTCCGTAGTGTTTTTGCAATAAACGACCAGCGTTATATTCCTTTAACCGAGGTGGCTGGGCATCGAAAGTGCAGGTAAATATCGCTTTATCAGGATACTGTTTAATACGATCTGCCACAGCTGCAAAGTCAGCAATCAAGTTGGACTCATCAATCAATATGGCATCGGCATTTGATTTTAGTGCCTCTTCTATTGCGGCAAGATCGGTATCAGGAGTGATGCTTACCTGCTCACTTGCTAGTTCAGAAGCAAAGGGTTGTGAAGACACTACCTGAATGAAAGGGTGTACCTGAGCCATCACCGGCCTTTCAGCAAATTGAATGTTATTCAGACTCGCCATTCGGTAAGTCGGGACTTCATCAATGAGTTTGTCGATTACTAGGCCTTCCAGTTTATCTATGTGCTTTGCAATCGCTCTGGGGCTAATCGTTCCCCCTAAAGTTGCCAGAATAATTTCAGCAGTTTTGCCAACAGGCCATTGGACTTTTCGTGCAGAACTCCCATGAGTCGCTTGATGGGCAATAGTGACTAAGTCTTTTGCCTTGAATGGCTTAAATACTGCGATATTACCCGCAGCCAAGCGGTTAGCCATTTCTGGTGAAAGTACTCGATCTGTACTTGCTTTCTTTCGGGTTAAAAGTTCTATCGGATCGAAGTCAATTTCTCCTTTATCACCCATTAATTCGCCACTGCCAATGTTGGTTGTAAAAACAAAATAACATAGAGAAAAGTCCACCTTTCTGTTGGAGGTTTGGTCAACCGCATAACCTTTATCTATAAGGGTTAACAGAGACTGCACTACCTCTGGATGCGCCTTTTCTATTTCATCAAAGACAATAATTGAACGCGCTTGCTTCATTACCGACAGGGTCAAGTCACCTAAGGCAGAATCTACAAACTGAGAGCCTGAACCAAATAACTTTAATACATCTTTAGAGTCTGAATATTGCTCCATGTTGAGTACATTAACCTGATAATCGAGCTCTAGCGTATTGGTGAACACTTCACCAATGGCCTCAGCAAGATAGGTTTTGCCTGTACCGCTGGCACCAAAAAATGTAGATACCCCAAGATGCTGTGAGCTGCCATTTACCAACAAAGAAGAAAGATGAGCCGACACATTTTCAACCGCCAACGACTGGCCAATAACTTTGTCATGCAATGCTTGTTTAACTCGCTTAGCAAACACATAAGGCGTGGATGGCTCTGTTTGATTTTGTTCGATAAAGCCTTTGAACAAAAGGTCATTGTTAGCGAAGAAACGATGAGTGGTATTTTGTTCGTCAACCCAGCTTTGAAGCTCAGAAATAGAGCCAATATCTAAGCCAATTCGGCGATCTTCGTTCTTAGCCAACAACTTAGTTAAAAGCGCCTTGGTATCATGCTCAAATACCAGTTTTTGCTTAAATGTATGTTCAGCAATAGCAAACCAGTCTCGACTAGGCCCTCTTACTGAACCAGTAGCTGTCTCGGTAGTTCGGTCAAAAACCTGTTCCATTAAATAAGTACGTAGCTGTGTACATTGCGCTGGAAAACGCAGGGTAAAAGCAGGTACTTCAAATACATTAGCAATCTGCTTGGTAAACCCAATACAGCCAGAAGCTGCGGCAAGCAATAACTCTTCCCCAATCAGAATAGGGTTTTTATCTTGCGTTGTGCCATCAATATCATGTTTGGCTTTCACTAACCATGCTAGGTTATTGAGAAGCTCCTGTACTTCAGAACCCCCATGCTTAACCAGCTCAGCCACATCTATTGAACCTAATCGGTTATTAATTTGTTTCGACTGATACAGTGCGATTTGGCGCTCCGCAAAAGGGTCTGCGTTGTCATCGCTGATAGTACTTGATGATTCACCTATAAAACCGGCTTCAAAGTTGCCGTAGCTAAGCTCATCAATTGACACTTCACGCTCAACGCCTTTGCTAGCAACTAAAAACTCAGCGAATTCTTCAAATGAAAAATAACCAGTTTTTTCAATACTGGAGATGAAAGTTCGAATATCTGAAACATATTCATCAAAAGTCGCGTTTGCCCACTTTTCTGCTGAGTCTTCGCCAATATTGCTAAGCTCAGCCCTAAGCCTTTCCATATTCGAAACATCAATGCATGAAACAGTGACGTTAAATAGTGCATCAGCATTAAACTTAAGCTTGAACGCAACATCCTCATCATAAGGCTTATACATACCCAAATATTGGGCCAGACAGACTGCCAGTAACTCGCTTTGTTTATAAACACCTGATGTAAAAATTCTTTGCCTGATCGCTACTGGGTAGGCTTTGTAATAAGAAACTAATAAGCTATTTTTTTGTGATGATGTGAGTGTCATGCAATGTCTCCAGTCTGTATTGCTGTGTTGAACATTGCTTATATTAATGAGCTATCCGCAATGACATTGCGGATAGCAAAAAAAGATAAAATTTATTCCAATTACTTTATATAAATGCACCTTTATTGCCCTTACGGCTTAGTTACATCACTCTTTTAGGAGAAGGCAAAGCCATCATAAAATCCAAAGCTACAGTTTGCGCACTGTTCGTACCTTACGTTATGTGGCTTATCGTTTTCACTTATTTTGGTAAATTGTATTTCTTGCATATTATCAACATGACATCTAGCACAGTTGTGTGTATCACTAGAGTTTTTGAATCCATCTTTATCTGTGTGCCCTATAAAGTTGAATAAGTACTGACCTTTTCCCAGTGTAACCGTAAGCCTGCCTGCCTCATCATTTCTATTAAGCTTTACTTGTTCGACCGTTTCACATTTAGGGCATTGCATTACCAAACCCAAGCCCTCATCAATGATGAAGTTACATACGTCCAGGTGATTGCATACATCACAGCTGAACAGGTATTTTCTTTCATTTGATTTCACTAGTTCACCGATTCCCTGCAAAACCTTAGCGTTTCGTTGTGAGTTTAAGGTTTCAGATCCCTCAATTTCATTAGCGATTCGACTAAATACACCTAGATCTTCCCCTTCGTACAAAATATAAGTGACAGAATCGTCTAACAAGTAGCTTTCTGGTAAATAAAACACTCCTTTTTCTGGCGGATAAAACTCTTCCCCCATTAAAAAATCATCGAGGTTTCGAGTCGACTGACCTTCATGAATATCAGCGGTTCCACTAAACGTAACAGTGTAATCACAGTTTGGACACTTTTCTTCACCTGAGAAGTGTAATAAATATTCTTCCTGATCTTCACTTAGAATCTCATGCTTTATCTCTGCGTATGTAAGGCAACTTGGGCAAAATTTAATGGTCATTCGAATTCCTTTTATATAACTAGAACCTGCGAAGGATAATTCACTATAGCTATCTTAATGATTAGTAGTAACAAAATAACATAAGTACCAACTTACCTTAAAAATTTAAAAAACTTTTTCTATCCGCAGTGTCGCTGCGGATAGTTCTGGATAATCCATTTCAAGCAACGTCTCAGAATGCGTTGCAACTTTAAAACGAAATGGAGATATCCCATGAAATTAAAAGCAATATATTGCGCATTAGTACTGACACAAGTCACCGCCTGTGGCGGTGGCAGCGAAGCTAATTCCTATGATGGCAGCGTTAACCCACCGACAGGCACCAATCCCCCTGTAAATAAAGATATGACTGTCACCTCGTCGGTAGAACGCATCAATTTAGGTGAGAGTGAAGAAGTCACATTCACCTTAACTGCCCACGACGAAACAGGAACATTGTCGGTTGATTTATCTCAGTATGCAGGTATAGGCTCCGTTTCCAGCGTGATAAACGGTTCGATTATCTCAGTTACTTATTCGCTTCCAGTGCTGAATAACAATGCGTCCGAAGACATCCCTATTACGGTTAAGGATAGTGATGATGAAATCGCATTCAGTGTTCCTGTCAGTGCTATTAATACTTCTGGCGAAATAATACTGAATAAAGTCAAAGTCTTACGAAATACTATAGAGCAACAAACTGTTTATAACGATATTTTGCTAGCAGCGAAATCATATTCAGCTATGCAGTATTTGAATGGTGAGATATCAAAAAGTACTTCAATAAAACAAAGCGAAAGTTTGGCCTCGGCTAAAAGTGAATCATTTATGTGGGGCTTTGATGTTTATATGGACGTAAATGTAGGACGTATTGATGAACGCATCGCAAACTATCAAAACAGCGAGATTGCAGAACCAGAATTAGAAACACTGTTTTACTCAATCCGTGACAAACTGACTAATGGTGCCGCTTATCTAATCGAAGCAGCAAACGAAATTGCCGAGCAATCTGGTAACACTTCACCTTTCCCTTCATACATAGTATCAGCATCATCTCTTGGTGTTTCAGGGTTTATTGGTAATGAGCAATACGGCTCATGGGAAGGAGATACCTGGGTGTTTAAGCAAGAGTATCAGCTACTAAACCAAGTCGTTACCAGCCCTTGCTACATCAACTAATCAAAGAGAAGGAATAACTACTATGAAAACTTTAAACACCACACTAGTATCTGTCGCGATTAGTCTTGTATTAAGTGCTTCTGCACATGCCGAAACTGTTAACCTGATCATAAAGCACAAAGACATTCCTGCGACTAAATACAGTAAAAGTTCAGCGTCAAAAAAAGCGATGCAATACTCAATAGCAGCGCTGCCACTGAAGCTGCAAAAATCAACTCATAAAGTGATTAATAATTCCAAATACAGTCTGATCACTGTCGAAGCAGATAGCCCCGAACAGGCAATACAAATGCTAAAGGCCACTGGCCAATATGAATCTATAGAGCAGGACATTGTTGTTCACACCCCTAAGCCTGTCGATAAGCCATCATTCAAAGTTCATAGCAACAGTGATGATGGTCTGCCAAATGATGTTTATTACGATGATCAAAAACCTTACCTTGGTCCATTAGGCAAAGGTCATAACTACACGGGAGAATACCTAACTGGGCATAATTTCGAGGGTGTATGGCGTACAGCGAATACATCCGCAGAAATTGTTCGGGTCGGCGTGGCCGATGGTGACTTTACCCACCACCCCGACATTATTTACAGCGACGAAGGTTTGGATGTAAGAGAACAGGACAATGATCCTTTTCAAAAAGATGAAGTCATTAATGAGCGCCATTGTGGTTCGCACGGAAATGGTGTTTCTTCCGTTATCTCCGCCATAAGAGACAACGAGTTTGGCATTGCAGGTACAGCTGTTAATACTGAAGTTGTTCCAGCCAGAGTATTAGACTGTGGTAGCGGCGGAGCTATTTTTGCGGACGCAATACGGTGGTTTGCTGGTGATTCCTTAGGTGAGGGTATGCAGGATATATCCGAGCCTGTCGACGTTATCAACTTAAGTCTGGGTGCAAGATTCCCTGGGGGCTGCACTCAGTATGTTCAGGACAGCATTGATTACGCGACTCAGCGAGGCATCCCTGTGATTGTCTCTGCCGGTAATGATGATGTGGATGTACAGGATCACCTGCCAACAGGATGCAATGGAGTGATTATTGCTGGTGCAACCAATTGGCAAAATGATCGCGCTGACTTTTCCAATTACGGCGATGAGATTGCGGTATCCTCACACGGTACAGATGTGGTTGCCTACAGCACTCAAAAATTTGAAGGCGACGAACAAGTCTATATGTACAGCGGCACTTCGTTCTCTGCTCCGATGGTAGCCTCCGCTGTTGCAACCGCAATTGGTCAGGCAGGGCCATTAAGTATTGAAGAAATTAAGTTTCTACTTGCGGCAACTTCTGACAATTACAGCGAAAACTCAAGCTGCATTCTGGAAGATAAAGTCTGTGGCGCAGGTGGCTTAAACGCTAAAGCGTTTGTTGATGCAGCTGTGAAATTGAAGTCAGGTGAACTGAGTTACATTCAGAGTGCATTTGCTGGTACTGAAAAATGCGTTTCCGATATCGTCCATTCTTTTTTGAATACGGGAATTCCAAGTTGTCAGTTGTTTGAGGTAGCGTTTAACTCACTGGCTCAGGATAAACCCAATATCACTTATTCTCTGTATCGTGTTGAGCAAGGCACTGAGTTAAGTATGGATAATTCATCAATGGTAACTGTCATTGAAGACACCCATCGCCCTTCTCTATTGCAGCAGTTTGACCACAGTGACCTGACGAATTTTGACTATGGTATGCGCACCTGTATCAATGGTGAATGCCAATCAATTACTCCAATTAACGTAAATTTGGAGGATGCGCCTCAATGCGATAATTAAATAGTACGCACCGCCTCTCGATGCAAACTGGTTCCGGATGTTTCCCCCATAGCTGGAACCAGTTTTTTCTCCAAAAACTCTTTAAGCCTTTGCTCAGAACCTTCTGCTAAGACTTTAAACATATCGGCTTTCAGGGAATGAATATTCGCAACCTGATAGCGAAGACTGTCTAATTGAGATTCCAGCACCGCAATATCCTGAGTTGCCTGTTTAAGCGCTTGCTGCTTAACATTAATATCACCCAGCAACTCGTTATTTACATGACTTAACTCAATTGCCTGATCTCTGAGTTGCTGAATTTTCTGTTTTACAAACTGTTCTTTGTTGAGGTGTTTTTTATTGGTGACACTTTTTGACTCCCCTCTATGAAATCCCCAGTCCTTAAATGTTTCAAAAGCAAGATCCTGCATTTTCTCAAAATGCGGGTTGAGTGTGTTTGTTTTACCGTTTTTATTTAAGCCTTTAGCCATCAAATAGCGGAGCGGTGCAACTTTGTTCGAGTAGTCGAAATTAATGAACTGAATATGAGCATGAACGTTACGTACAAAGCGATTACCTTCCAAGGCTTCGTATCGCCCTTCATCCAGATGGAAATCTAAACCTAAAGGCTCAAATCCGAATTCCGCTTTAACAGCCTTAGCGTATCGCTTTAAGCGATTCATCGTCGCTTGCTTTACCTTATCCGCACCGTTTAGTTCTTCCAGTTGGGAGTAGTGTTTTTCGCTCAGACACAGCACATGCTCAAATAACACATTGTTGTCTACACGGACTTTCTTACCTGTTAAGTCTTTATGCTTTTGACACATCAGATCAAATGCTTCTGCACATGAGTTGGCACCATGAAAGTAGTAGCCAGCATTATCAACTGAGCGCTCCCAGTGGACGTTATCGGAACTGGTAAACCCGCTGCGTTTTGCATCGGCATGATCAAGCACAGCCTTAGCCGCTTTAGATTTATAGTAACGACAACGAACTCCGACCTTTGGTGAACCTTTCATTTAGAGCTCCCTCAAAGTCTCTATAGGTGGGAGCTCATCTATAGACGCAGGCAAAAGTTCACTACAAGCTCGACAATGATTAGCCCTGAGACAATTTAGACGTTTCGCAATATGTAGTTGAACCTTTTTCTTTGACTTTGGGCGTTTGACGTAATAGGTATTTAACAGGAACTCCCTGTAAGAAACATTTTGCCAAACCTTCGTTTTTTCTACCCAGGCATGATCTTCAGGAGCTGTTAAATACTGTAACAGTTTCCAGACTTCTTTAGACACTGCTTTTTTTTCGGCTGAGCTAAGCCCGTCTTTTTGGGACAGAAAAGAAAACAATGCATTGATGTACTTATTTCGGAATAAGGGCCTGACGGAGTGGTAGCCCTCTTGGCTATTGGTCTTTACTATCATTGGGGTAATAAACTTTTCCATGTGAACCTCCTCTGTTCTTATTTGAATATATCGTAATTTAGACAAACGGACGGGCAGGCAATGAAAAATATTTTAAGTCTTTTAGGGAAAGGTGAGACAAAGGCTTTAGTGGGTTATAAACCTATCTGTGTATCGTTCCCTTTGCATAAGCTAATTGCTAAGTAACCTTTGCCTCGGAACGAGTTGCGGTAATGATAAGAGATCGGGAACATATGCCTAACATATATAAAAAGTGGCCCCAAAAGGAGCCAATTCAATTTACGTTTTCTATGCTGACTTAGCTAATTTTTCCGCCAAGTTTTTCGGACACAAGTGAGTGTAACGCTTCAAACTGGCAAGATCTTTATGACCAGTAATAGCTGCTACTTCCATCATTTGAAGTCCTTTCTCAAACAAGCGACTGGTCGCTTCATGGCGCAGGTCATGAAACCTAAGGTCATCAATACCAATTCGTTTTACGATCTTTCTGAAGGCAGCACCAACTGAATCACCACGAATATCAAAAATTGGCCCTGAAGGTTTTCTAGGTTGAGCCAAAATGATCTGCTTTGCTTTCTCTGTTAGAGGAACTGTTCGACTTTCCTTATTTTTAGTATCTTCAAGGAAAATTGTAGATCCTTCTTCGTCGAAGTGCTCCCAGCGCATACAGGCATAACCATGCTTTGCCAAAGCTGTTTTTCTTCGTGAGTTGACCATTTCTCCTCTACGCATTCCTGTTTCCAGTGCGATGACTATAATATCATGCAAGGGGCCGCCATATGCTCTTGCCGCTGCTAACAGGCGCTCTTCTTCCTTCTCAGTCTTGTACAGTCTTCTGTCACGGGCACGCCCCTTAGGTGGCAGCGAGACAGGGGCTACAGGATTGCCAGAGGGTAAATAAATATCCCACTCATTCATCGCATAAGTGAACATCCGTTGGATCAGACTCATTTCTTTCCGAACCGTATCCCCTTTAACGCTTTCAAGCCGATAGGTTTTGTAATCTCGAATAGTGTGGACAGTCACATCAATTAAGGTAAGACCTACAAATACTTTTTTCAAACGATTAATCATCGAGAGAATATTATCAGCAGACTTAGCATTGATTAGGTGCTCATCCCAGTAGCGTTCCAGAGCAGAAGAAACCAGCATCTCTTCTGCAACGTCGGTCGATTTAAAGATTGACTGATCCATTCGCGTTTCAACTTCACGAACCCAGCGTTTTGCATCTTTCTTTAAAGCAAATGTTTTGCTCTGATCTTTAAAGCCTTTACGGCGAATTTTCGCCTGCCACTTACCGTTTTCACGCTGTGTAATTGTTGCCATGTAAAACTCCTTTTTAACTGCAATACCAACGGTAAACATCATCGCAAATGCCAAAAAATAAGTCTGGGGCAAGAAAACTGAAAAATTTGCCCCAATTACAGAGCTGCCAATAAGGTAGGTAGAAGTGTTTTGAAAAAGTCATGGTATACGCCTCGTGATGACAAATAAGACCCAAAAAAATCTTGGTGTCCCAGAATTGTCCCAAAGGCTAAAAGAGAGAATGGCCCACCCGAGAGGATTCGAACCTCTGACCCCTGCCTCCGGAGGGCAGTGCTCTATCCAGCTGAGCTACGGGTGGTCAATATATTATGCGCTTACATTGTTAGTAATAACTAACTTTATAGTATCTTGTGAACTCGTGTAAGCATGCTTAAAGTTCACTATCCAAAACTCCCGTCATTTGATGCCTCCCCTTCCGGAGGGCCACGTGATATCCATTTCACCACGAGAGCGCGTTATTTCACTTATCTTGACTCAACAAATGTGAGCAAGTTGCGCTATCATAATGAGATACGTGATAAATTGCTAGTTAACCTTGTTTATGTGGCGAATAAACCACCAAAAAACAAAAAAAACTATACAGACTGTAAAAAACACGTTATTTAACTATCCTTTAAGAACAATAATGAGAACGAGCAACTTAACACAAGAGACGTTGCTCAATAGTCAACGAGGTAAAAACTATGTCACTAATGACAACAGAGCAAGTAGCCGATTTTCTTGGTGTAAAAGTAGAGCGTGTTAGACGCTTAGCACGGGAAAATTTATTAGTTGCAAAAGGCCAAGATGCTCAAGGTGAACCTACATTTGAAAAATCAGACGTAGAAAAATATAAAGAGCTTGCTCAGCGATTAGGCGGTATTTAATCGTAATGCACATTCCATGCATGAAGTTGATTTTCGATCATTTCGACTTCATGCATGCAGTGTTTTTCTCGGTACCACTCAACACACAATTTACCGTATAAATATCGATATGCAGATAATTTCTTGATGTCTGGATTGTGCACAGCTTGCCCTAATCCATGATAGTAGGTGAGCATGTCATATGCTGTCTGTTGAGACAATTTCAAACTAATACATAAAGCGCCAAGATCAAAATACACATCATTAAAACTTGCGTATTCAAAATCAATCACTCGAAACTCGATACCATTAAAGAGAATATTTTCACTTACTAAATCATTGTGGCAATAACGAACAAATTTTGCTGACTTTTTGAGATAGTTCAGTGCGCTATTCATCCGCTTTTGCTCTTCTAAATCCGATTTTTCTAAGGGCGTTGAAAGCACACGCGCCAAATCCATACCGCTGCCGATACTAGGGATCGAATCACAAGATACACTGTTGTGAATACTATGGATTATGTTAATGAGCTTTTCCCAGTGCTGCTCTCGATATACTTCACCATCCCAATATTCAAAAACAGCGATCCTCGTATCACTATCCCACGCGATTGGAAGCGTACTTACTTTTTGTTCCGCCAACAAAATTTGATGTTGTAGCGAGGTGGTTGGTAATTGAATAGTATACTGCTTTACTAAATACAGTTTTTGATTAACCTGTAGCGTGTAATTATGATTTGTTAAACCCAATGGCAAGCGTTTCAGCAACGCACGAGCATAATTCAATTCTGTCATTGGCAATAATGCTAGCGCGTTTGCTTTTACCTTATCACAACTCAGCAAGCTTCTTTCCTGTTCGCTGCTCTAATTCTTCGTACCACGTTTTGAATCCCCACATCGCCATCAAAGTATAAAAAACAAACAAAGCCAATGTTGGGTAATAACCTTTTGCGTAATAAAGATACATGGAAGCTGCATCTATCACGACCCAATACAACCAGTTCTCAAGTACTTTTTTGGCTACTAAATAGGTTGTTACTATCGCAAAACAGGTCGTAAAACTATCTAGATACGCTAACTCAGCATGGGTGTAATTATCCATCACATACCCTAACAGTAGCGTGACTATTCCTGTTATGACAATCAACACTGTATGTTTTTCGAGTGACCATGATGTGATTTCTAACGCTTTATTTTGTTTCGGGTTTTTCCATAAATACCATCCTACAAAGGCCATGATCATATAGTAAAAGTGCAATAAAGATTCGAGTAATAGTGCTCCATTCCAATATAACATTGTGTAAATTAAGGTACTGGTAAAAGCAGCAGGCCAACACCAACTGCTTTCCTTGATCGCTAGCAATAAATAAGCCACTGACAAGGCAACGGCAATGTACTCCCAATGAGACATTGCCGTGAATCCAGCTAACGTTTCAGAAAAAAATTCAGCCATGTGCTAAACCTCTGGTGATAAGTCGCCACCAATAAACTTGCAAACAAACACAGCTTTACCAAATTGCTCATGAGAACGACGCATTTCTTGCGATAGTACGTGCATGACATCATCGTACTCGCCAAAAATTTGAGTCGACATGGTATTAGTGATCACAGTCAGTGATCCGTGTTGATTTAAACGCTCAATGAAATCTTTAATAAATGGAATGTAGTCGGAATGAAGTGGATACTTACTGATTTCAACCGATAGTTTCATAAACTAGCCTTTATTAATAAACGTTGAATGTGGCTAAGAGCTTGCTTTAAAAACAAACTCTTATCCAACTAAAGATATTTCTACGCGCGCCATTCGATAACGGCCGCCATTGTAACCGAATTTCGCGTGAAAAACTGCACTCTACCCTAACAACGTGAAGCACTGAAACACGTATATTCAAGTTGATAGGGTATAAACTTCTTAGCAGAGGCCTATACCTTAACAATGCCCAAAGGCTGTGCGTTTTGCCATGCGCCGCGAGTAAAATCAGGGATCGTAATGGATTCACTACGATTGGCAACCGATTGCGCCGACAAAGGTGAAATAACCGACCACGCCGCGCCATCATAGACATCTTGATCGAGTGCTTCACCATTACGCAAGCAATAGATCATGCGCCAAAACATTAAAAAGTCCATACCTCCGTGGCCGCCATTACGCTGTGCTTCCTCACCCATTTTAACCCAGAGCGGATGATCATAATTCTTGTACCACGGTTCCATATCGTGGTCCCACTCATGGTATGTTTTTGAACTCCCATTTTCTAAAGCAATACGATTTGGAAATCCTGCAAAAACCCCATTTGTACCTTGGATCAAATTATGACGAGAATATGGTCTTGGAGTAGTGGTATCGTGTTGAACCATAATACTTCGACCTTTAATGGTCTTTATCAACGTAGTATTCATGTCTCCTGCAATGTACTTCAATTGATTACGCTGATGATCGGCAGGAAATTCTTTTTTAGCATACAAAGCGCGACCTAATGCAGGTGAACTCATGGATGTTAGGTAATCAAAACGGTCACCGCGGTTAATATTCATGTATTGTGAAACAGGCCCTAACCCGTGGGTAGGGTAAAGATTGCCGTTACGCTTCGCATGCCATGCTGTGCGCCACGATCCTGTTTTATGTTCAATTTCTTTCATTTGCCAACGCAATTCGTGAATATATGCAGCTTCACCATGTAATAGCTCACCAAACAGGCCTTGACGAACCATATTTAGCACCATTAATTCATCACGGCCATAGTTGACATTTTCCATCATCATGCAGTTTTTCTGCGTTCGTTCAGCCGTGTCTACAAGCTGCCACATTTCTTCCACCGTCAGTGCCAATGGTACTTCAACGAAAGCATGTTTACCGCTGTTCATCGTGTCGATTGCCATCGGGGCATGCCATTGCCAAGGCGTCGAAATAATAACAATGTCAATATCATCGCGGTGGAGCATGTCTTGATATGCTCTATCGGATCCTCGATACAACGCTGGAGCTGTATGGCCATTTTCTTTTAAAAAGGCCGCCGATTGTTCTAAGACTGCATCGTTGGTATCACAAATTGCAACTATTTGAGCACCTTCAATATGACTCATGCGTTTAACATGACCAAAGCCTCGCTCTCCAACACCGATAAATCCTACCCGCACGATATCCATTTTAGGGGCAATTAATCCAATGACCGACTTTCCTTGTTTGGAGGGAGAGATTGGAACAGGTTGAGATGCGCGTTGAGCACAACCACTGACAACACTTGCCGCTGCGGCCACACCGGCCGCTTTTAAGAAATCGCGACGATTGATAGGTTTCATAATTATCCTTAGTTATTATTTTTCTTAAAATTAAAACAGTGTGTTTCTAAATTCAAAACATTGCGATTAAATAACAAAAAAGCGCCGTAGCGCTTTTTGTGGTTAACTCCAATAAAAACAAAATATCAAAGAGACTCAAGCATCCCTTTGAGTTTAGCTTCATGTCGACAAATATCACGATAAAGTGCGAATTGGTTACGCGCTCGTACTAAGTTATGTTCAGGATATTTTGTGGCAAAGTAATTATCTCCATCAATGTAATCAGTTAAAAACCGCAAACCGATCATAAATGGTAATACCTTCGCACCTAACCAAAAACTAGCTAATTCTTCATTAGTAATGAATGGCGCTAACGGTTTTGCATATCCTCTCACCAACGCCTGAAAGATTTCATGACGAACAATAACCTTATCTAGATTTTTTGAATCTTCTGCTTCGGGTGAACAACAAGTCCTAACCATGTCGCCAAAATCACATAACCAATATCCTGGCATGCACGTATCTAAGTCAATCACTGCTTTGGCACTTTCCGAGTCCGTACAAAACAGCATATTGTTAATCTTTGTGTCGTTATGGCATGGCCTAATTGGCACGTTTACTAATGAATCAAGCTCAGTGGCCAAACCGAATTGATCGCGACAAAATGCAATTTCATTTTCGCAAGTCTGTACTCGGCCAACCGGGTTTGCATTCACTTTTAGATTGAACGTAGCAATACGCTTTGTTAAGTTGTGAAAATCGGGGATAACCGGAAAAAGCTGAGTTGCATCAAAATCTTGGAGTGCCGCGGCAAATTGACCAAATGCATTCGCCGCAATTTCGGCTTGTTCTGCACTTCTCACTACATCTTCACTGTAGCTGCCACCAATAAATTCCAGTGCGCGCCACTTGTCCCCGTTAATATCAACTAAGAACTTTCCTTGCTGATCTGGCAAATGTTTAATTATTTCAAGCGCATATTGATCTTTTTGTGCCTTTAGAACTAAATGCTGTTCAATCAAACGAGCGTTATTAACCAATTGCTCAGGATCAGGGAATACATCCGTATTTAACTTTTGCACTACAACCGCATCATTACCGTTTTTTAGCAACATCGTGGTGTTGATGTGTCCGCTACCGATTGGATTTAGTTTTAATCCTTGATCGGACAAACCAAATTGGGCTGCTAATGCTTGTGCAAGGGATAATTTACTCATGCCGTAACTACTCTGTGGCGTCAATGTGGTTGGTTGGACGACTTCCCTGACGTGATTCATAAATTTTTTCCGAAATACTCTGTAACTCTTGTTGGTAAGTCATACCAAACCATGGTTGCGTAGCAGTATACACCGCAACGCGTAGCTTGTTTTTATCTAGCGCATATTGAATGCAATCAGGTAAATAGTACTCTTTTCTGACATCGTTGTCATAACTTTCTAAGAATTGCATAAAATGCAACTCTAAATAAGGAATTAACTCTGGTGTAATTCCCCAGCAAGTCATTGAAACTAAACAGTTTGGAGATAAAGCAACCTCGACTTGTTGCGCGGTATCACCCAAGATCTTTCCGTTTGTCCGGCGAATATTGAGATGTTCAACAACCGAATTTAACTTCTCATCCGATACCTGACAAATTCCACGATTTACACCACCATTGTCTGATAATGTTAATGCTAAAGGGTATCCAACCATGGCGCAATGGTTATGCTGTGGCATGCTCAGTTGGTTAAAATGAGCAACGAGTTGACGAAACGCATTATCACCATAATAGTCATCTGCAGTAATCAAAATGCTTGGTTCATTGAGGTAGGTACGTGCACACCACAGTGCATGACCTGTCCCCCACGGTTTGTGCCGACCTTTCGATTTCGTTTTATGCTGCTCTGGTAAATCCTCAATCCGTTGGACCACAGTCATCACGTCTAAATCGCTTGGCAACCTAGGAATTATTACGGATTCTACCGTTTGTTGCACCTTTTCATTAATAATTAAAATACAACGTTTTATACCTGCAGCATAAGCATCGAGAATATTTAACTCCATAATACTGCGCTGAAAATGGGGTAATTCTGCTACTTGTTTATCGCCGCCAAATCGACTGCCCAAACCTCCAGCAAGCACGACTAAGGTAACTGAGTGTGTTAAGTGCATATTCTTCTTAGATTAATTTCTGGGGCTAATCGAACACTTGGCATAGAAACTTCGTTTCTAAATAGTCGTCTAAACCTTCTTTTCCTCCCTCGCGTCCTAGCCCTGATTGTTTTATGCCACCAAATGGTGCTACCGGATTAGACACCATTCCTGTATTAATGCCAACCATGCCATAGTCTAATGCACGTGAAACACGCACTATTTGACTCACGTCCTCACTGAAAAAATAGCTCGCGAGTCCTTCAGGTACTGAATTGGCGATATTTAGCGCCTGCTCTTCGCTTTCAAAAGACATTATCGTAATGATTGGTGCAAATAGCTCTTGCTGAGCGATGTCCATATCTTGCGTCACATCACTTAAAATTGTCGCAGGGAAAAACGCCCCCTCATGCACTTGACCTTGATACAAGCACGTTGCTCCTTGAGATATAGCCTTCGCTACCGTCACAGAAGCTTTGTTTTTGGCTTCCATCGAGATGAGTGGGCCAAGTAACGTCTCAGGTAAGAGTCCGTGCCCCATTTTTAGCGCCTTTACGCGCGTCATGAGTTGCGCTAAAAAAGCTTCTTTACAAGACTTTGCAACAAGTACGCGATTTGCAGCAACACACGTTTGCCCCGCATTTCTGAACTTGGCAGCCATGAGACCCGCAATTGCATTATCAATATTGGCACTTTCAAACACAATGAAAGGTGCGTTACCACCAAGCTCTAACGACACTTTTTTGATTTGCTGTGCACTTTGCATCATCAAACTACGTCCAACGTGAGTTGAGCCGGTAAATGTCACTTTTTTCACTTCAGGATCATGGCAAAAGTAGCTTGCTAGTGCCTGAGGATCCTGACTGTGAACAAGTTGCCATATTTCTGGGGGAAACCCTGCTTTTTTCGCTAATTCAAAAAGTGCTAAAGCACTTAAAGGAGTCCGTTCTGACGGTTTTAAGATAAAACTACACCCCGCAGCAACGGCAGGTGCTACTTTACGCGTGATCATTGCCAGTGGAAAGTTCCATGGCGTTATCCCAAAAACAACCCCAACAGGTTGTTTTATCGTCTCTAGCAACTGATTACTCGCCGTACTTGGAATTGTCGTACCATAACTGCGTTTGGCTTCTTCGCTAAACCACGCGATAAACCCTGCGGCATAATCGACTTCCGCTAACGATTCAGATAAGGGCTTACCACTTTCTAATGTCACCAGCTGTGCAAGTATATTTTTATTTTCAAGTACTAAATCATGCCAACACCTAAGTAATTTACTACGATAAAGGCTCGACGCATTACGCAGATAGTGAAATCCTATACGGGCTCTTTGAACCGTACTTTTTAATTCAGTTCGTGCTGTAGGGTTCACGTACCCAACGACTTCCCCTGATGCAGGGTCAACAACTTCAATGGCATCTGCTTGGCGTTCTGGCAAATTTAGTAAAGTGTGAATTTCTTTTAGCTCGTACATCAAGATCCCCATAAACAAAAAACCGCAGCAATGCTGCGGTTTTTATCGTCATCGCTCACTTAGTGCTCTTCGTTAACGATATTAAGATTGTATTTTGGAATTTCAACAACTAAATCTTCATCGGCGATTATCGCTTGGCAACCCAAACGCGACTCAGCTTCCAATCCCCATGCTTTATCCAGCATGTCTTCTTCTAACTCATCACTTTCTTCGAGTGAATCAAAACCTTCACGGATCACAATATGGCACGTCGTACAAGCGCACGACTTTTCGCAGGCGTGAGGAATTGAAATGCCATTTTTTAAAGCAACATCCAATACTGTCTCGCCGCTTTTGGCTTCTACTGCTGCACCTTCAGGGCAAAGATCGTGATGTGGTAAGAAAATAATTTGTGGCATGTTACACCTCGTCGATAGAGTGCCCTGTTAAGGCTTTCTTTATTGATTCATCCATACGGCGAGAGGCAAATTCGCTACTCGCTTTATCAACCATTTCAATGGCTGTTTTAATATCATCTGGATCACTTGCTTGCTCACGTTTTAAGGCAAGCTCAGTCATTGCCGCACGAAGCGCTATTAATTCTTGTTGCGATAATAAATGACCACCTGTTGATAAAGAAGCTTCAAGTGCCTCTAACACACGAAGTGCTTCAACTTGCTGCTCTTTTAGCATGCGTTGTTCCATATCATCTCGCGCATTACTAATGGATTCTTTTAACATCGAAGCAACTTGATCATCCGATAAACCAAACGACGGTTTTACTTGAATTTCAGCTTGAACTCCTGTTGATTTCTCCATCGCCGTTACGCTAAGTAGTCCATCGGCATCCACTTTAAAGGTTACGCGGATGTGCGCTGCACCTGCAGCCATCGGCGGGATCCCTTTTAAACTGAATTTTGCCAAAGAACGACAGTCGTCAACAAGCTCTCGTTCACCTTGTAACACATGCAGTGACATCGCCGTTTGACCGTCTTTAAATGTGGTAAATTCTTGAGCTCGTGCCACTGGGATCGTGGTGTTACGCGGGATAATTTTCTCGACCAAGCCACCCATTGTTTCAAGGCCAAGCGACAACGGTAACACATCAAGTAACAACATGTCTGAATCTGGCTTGTTACCGGCTAACACATCGGCTTGAATCGCAGCGCCAATTGCAACGACTCGATCAGGATCAATACTCGTTAACGGCTTTTTAGCAAAGAATCCTTCAACTGCTTCACGCACCACCGGCATACGTGTCGAACCACCGACCATCACCACTTCTAGGATTTCTTCGAGTTCAATTTGTGCGTCTTTGACTGCACGACGACAAGCTCGTAGGGTCTTTTTCACTAAATCACTGACCAAGTTCGCAAAGCATTCTCGAGTGACCGTAACCACAAATTCTTGATCACGAAGTTGCAAACCCACGTTTACTTTTTCATAGCTGCTAAGCGCTTCTTTACACGCTTTAGCCTTGTTAATAAACAAACGGTGCTCTTTGTTATTTAACGTTTCAATACCGGTTTGCTCTTTAAAATGTGAAACCAAGATAGCATCGAAATCATCTCCGCCTAAACTCGAATCGCCACCAGTAGAAAGTACTTCAAACACACCTTTGTTAAGGCGCAAAATAGAGATATCAAATGTGCCACCACCAAGGTCATAAACGGCAATAACACCTTCTTGACCCGAATCAAGACCATACGCCACTGCTGCAGCGGTTGGCTCATTGAGTAATCTTAAAACATTTAGACCAGCTAGCTGAGCCGCGTCTTTGGTGCTTTGACGCTGCGCATCATCAAAATAAGCTGGCACAGTGATGACAGCACCAACAATTTCTTCTTGGCCAAAACTTTCGATTGCTCGCGCTTTAAGTACGCCAAGGATGTCAGAAGACGTTTGAACTGGACTGACCAAGCCTTGCACTGTTTGTACTTTCAAGCTACCCGATGTTTCGTCAAAAATATATGGTAATTGGCCGTAACTGGCCGTGATCTCTTGCGCTGTTTTACCTAAAAAGCGCTTCACTGAAACCAGCGTATTGCTCGGATCATTTATCGCATTATCTAATGCTGCTTGACCAACTACAATGCTATTTTCTTGGTAGTGAACCACAGACGGTAACATTGCCTTGCCGTCATGATCGACCAACGTTTTTGCCTCACCGCTTTGGACAGTCGCAACCAACGAATTGGTTGTACCCAAGTCAATACCAATGGCGAGTTTATGTTGATGAGGTGCCGCGCTTTGCCCCGGCTCAGCAATTTGCAATAGTGCCATAATGCTCTTCACAAGTCGTTGTAAAACAAATTGACGGTGTGCTTTACCAATAAAAATTAGTCGCAAAAGGAAGTATCAAACCTGCACTTTCGCGACAGAATCAATCAAATAATGTATCTTCGATCCGACTTAGCTCGTCTCGTAATTTATAGACGAATTTCAGCTTTCTAATATTGTCAGCAGCTGTATTAAGCGATTCAATATCGTTAGCAGAAAGTAATTGTGCTAGCGATTGACTGTATTTTCTATCCAACACTTTAATCTGGTCTTCGAATTCTTCGACAGCAGCTTCAGGGTCACGTGCGCTTGGTAGCTCCGCTAACGCTTCTCGCAATTCCATTTGCTCCATTAAAAAAGCAGGATCTTGCAATGTTTGTTGCTCAGCTCGAATATCTACGCCTTTCTCACTGAGAATATATTCAGCGCGTTTTACTGGATGTTTTAGTGTCGCTAATGCATCGTTTATCTCTGCTGTTTTTTGTACAGCAAGTAACTTTTCACGCTCACTTTTTCCTGCGAATTTATCTGGATGAACCGCACGTTGCAGCTCGAGGTAGTGTGTATTTAGCAAAGCTAAATCTATTTGATAACTCGGCGTTAAGCCAAAAAGTTCAAAATAACGCATCTCGTCCTGTCTATAAAATACAGCGAAGCCCCACCAGGGCAGGGCTTCCAAGCATAATTAAACGCTCAAGATTAAACGGTAAAGCTTTCTCCGCACCCACACTCATCTTTTTGATTTGGGTTAATAAACTTAAACCCTTCGTTAAGACCTTCACGAGTGTAGTCTAGCTCTGTGCCATCAATGTACACGAGGCTTTTTGCGTCAACGATGACTTTCACGTCTTTTTGTTCGAACACTTCATCCCCTTCGGCGATTTCGTCAACGAACTCTAAAACATAAGCAAGACCTGAACAGCCTGTGGTTTTCACACCCACACGCAAACCTACGCCCTTACCACGATTTTTCAAAAATGCCTGCACGCGGCCGGCTGCTGCGTCTGTCAATGTCACTGCCATGATCTAGTATCTCTTACTTCGCGTGTTTACTCTTATAATCCGCAATCGCTGCTTTGATTGCGTCTTCCGCTAAAATTGAGCAGTGAATTTTCACTGGCGGAAGTTCAAGCTCTGCACTGATATCGGTATTCTTAATTTCAGAAGCTTGGTCAAGTGTTTTGCCTTTAACCCACTCAGTGACAAGCGAAGAAGACGCGATCGCACTGCCACAGCCGTACGTTTTGAACTTTGCGTCTTCAATTACACCGCTTTCAGAAACTTTAATCTGTAGCTTCATCACGTCACCACACGCCGGTGCACCCACCATGCCTGTTGCAACGCTAGGATCATTTTTATCGAATGAACCTACGTTACGTGGATTTTCCACGTGGTCAATTACTTTATTGCTGTATGCCATAACGCATTCCTCACTACTCGCCAAACGTGCAGTGCTGCACGCTCTTAAAACTAATACTTGCTATAATTACTTAAAATTAGTGGTGCGCCCACTCAACTGCATCTAAGTCAACACCATCTTTAAACATCTCCCAAAGTGGAGACATTTCACGTAGGCGACCGATCGAGTTCTTAATTAAGTCAACGGTGTAATCAATTTCTTCTTCTGTCGTAAAACGACCAATGCTAAAACGAATAGAACTATGAGCTAACTCATCGTTGCGGCCTAAAGCACGTAGAACATACGATGGCTCAAGGCTCGCAGAAGTACATGCAGAACCTGAAGAAACGGCAATGTCTTTGACTGCCATAAGTAACGATTCACCTTCAACGTAGTTAAAACTCACGTTTACAATACCCGGTACAGAATGCGCTTCACAGCCGTTGTAATAAACTTCTTCCATCCCTTTCACACCATCGAGTAAACGCTGACGAAGCGTATCGATGTGTGCGTGGTCTTTAGCAAAATCTTGCTTCGCAAAACGGAAGGCTGCACCCATACCAACGATTTGGTGTGTTGCTAAAGTGCCAGAGCGCATACCACGTTCGTGGCCACCGCCATGCATTTGAGCTTCAAGTCGAGCACGAGGTTTACGACGTACATACAATGCACCGATACCTTTTGGACCATAAATTTTATGGCCAGAAAAAGACATAAAGTCGACAGGTAACGCCTGTAAATCGATTTCTATTTTACCAGCGCTTTGTGCTGCATCGACATGGAACATAATTTTACGTGCACGACACATTTCACCAATTGCGTTAATGTCTTGGATCACGCCTAATTCGTTGTTTACATGCATAACGCTCACAAGAATCGTATCATCGCGCATTGTTGCTTCTAGCTTGTTCAAATCCAACATGCCGTTGCTCTCAACGTCCATGTAGGTTACTTCAAAGCCTTGGCGCTCAAGGTCACGGCAAGTATCTAATACCGCTTTGTGCTCAGTTTTCACCGTGATAATGTGCTTGCCTTTCTTTTGATAAAAGTGTGCCGCACCTTTAATAGCCAAGTTATTGGATTCCGTTGCACCTGAGGTGAAAACGATTTCACGCGGATCAGCGTTGATTAGATCAGCGATATCGTTACGCGCTTGATCAACTAGCTCTTCTGCTTGCCAACCAAAGCGATGTGAACGCGATGCTGGGTTGCCAAATGTGCCATCCATTGTAAGGCATTGCATCATTTCTTCTGCAACGCGAGGATCCACTGGAGTAGTTGCTGCATAATCTAAATAAATCGGTAACTTCATCTCTATCTCCGCTGTGCTGCAACCTAAAGTTGACAGCTCACCTGAATATTGTTTAATTGCTGCACTGTATTCTTGATTTGGTTATCTTGGCGCGAGGCCACAGACTTCACATCCGTATTTTCAACCAATTCTGCGAGTGTAATACTGTTAAGAAAATCTTCGATCCGAACGCTTAAATCAGACCATAATGAGTGAGTAAGACAACGCAAGCCGCTTTGGCATCCGCCAGTTGAACCATGACACCGTGTTGCATCCACTGATTCATCGACCGCGCTAATAACGTCACCTACGGAAATCGCACCAGCTTCGCGCCCAAGTAAATAGCCGCCACCAGGCCCACGCACCGAGCTCACTAACCCATGTTTACGTAAACGAGCAAATAATTGCTCTAAATAAGACAAAGAAATTTCTTGGCGTTCGGAAATATCCGCAAGGGGTACTGGACCAATACTCGCGTGTAATGCCACGTCTAACATGGCGGTAACCGCGTATCTACCTTTTGATGTGAGTTTCATGCTCGCCCCTTGCTAAAAACCAGACCGCAAATTGTAATTACCTGACTAAGATAGTCAAGTATTCTTACCTGCTTTGCTCAAATACCTGATTAAAATACTCAAGTATTAACTCACATTTTAATTACCTGAGTAATTTAGTCAAGTATTATACGGCAACAATTCCCAACTTTCTGTTAGCCGTTGGTCTATGGTTTTGTTTAGTCTTTGCTTTTGATAGAGCGATCAATCGAAGTAAGGATACCTCGAAGTATATTAAGCTCTTGATCTTCCGGACGAGCGCGAGTGAACAAACGACGTAAACGCGTCATGACAATACCGGGGTGTTGTTTAATGATAAATCCTGTGTCATTGAGTGTTTTTTCAAGGTGCTCGAAAAATAAATCCATCTGTTGTGCAGTTGGGTATTTCACATCATCGTCTTCACAGGCTGACGGCTTTTCAACTTGCTCTTGTTTGTCCAGAAATGTCATTCTCGTTTCATAACATAAGGTCATAACCGCCATCGCGAGGTTGAGCGAACTATACTCTGGGTTAGCAGGAATACAAACATGGTAATTACACAGTTGCAATTCTTCGTTTGTTAACCCACTGTTCTCTCGACCGAAAACAAGTGCTACAGGACCATTTGTCGATTCGGTTACTAGCTTATCTGCACATTCACGAGGATCAACCATTGGCCATTGTAATGTACGAGAACGCGCACTCGTGCCGATGACTAGCGCACAATCTGAAATCGCTTCTTGCAATGTCGACACTGTCTTGCTTTTTCCTAACACATCCGTTGCTCCAGCAGCTAACGCACTGGCGTGGCTGTCTACTTCACACGCAGGGTCGACCAGAACAAGCTGACTAAATCCCATCGTTTTCATCGCGCGCGCAACCGAGCCTATGTTGCCCGAATGGGAGGTGTTTACTAAAACAATTCGAATATCTTGTAACGACATATGCACCACTCTCATCAATTTCGACGGGCGCGGATTTTACCACAGCCTCATCACGCGACCTAGCGTTTTGGGTATTTTGTCAATGACATCAATGTTGTCTAAATTTTACACAAAAAATTTTTGAATAGAGGTTTACATCGCGTCAAAAATCACTAAAATACGCCGGCTTGAAATGATCCTTGTTCTTTTAAAACCTAAAGGTAATGCTATGCATCCAATGTTAAACATTGCGGTACGCGCTGCGCGTAATGCAGGTAAAGTTATCCTTCGTGCATGTGAAGATTTATCAAAAGTTGAGACCTCACAAAAAGGTAGCAACGATTTCGTGACTAACGTCGATAAAGATGCGGAAGCTGTGATCCGCGAAACGATTTTAAAAGCCTACCCAAATCATGCAATTGTAGGCGAAGAGCTAGGTCATACAGAGGGCACTGATGCCGATTACCTTTGGGTTATCGATCCACTTGATGGAACAACAAATTTCATCAAAGGCATTCCTCATTTTGCAGTTTCTATCGCGTTGAAAGTAAAAGGCCGTGTTGAACAAGCTGTTGTTTTTGATCCAATCCGAGGTGAGCTTTTCACTGCAAGCCGTGGTCAAGGTGCACAGCTAAACAGCAAGCGTCTGCGCGTTTCAAATTCAAATGAATTGGCGGGTTGTGTTTTAGCTACCGGTTTCCCATTTAAACAAAAACATCACCTTGATGCCTATTTAGATGCATTCAAAGCCCTCTTTATCCACACCGCTGACATTCGCCGTGCAGGCTCTGCAGCGCTTGATATGGCATACGTTGCAGCAGGACGTGTTGATGGTTTCTTTGAGATTGGTTTAAAACCTTGGGATACTGCAGCAGGTGAATTGCTCGTTAAAGAAGCGGGCGGCATGGTTGTTGATTTTGCCGGTGGTGCAAATTATAACCGTAGCGGTAACATTATTTGTGGTGCACCAAAGTTATGCCAAACCATTGTTAAAGAGATCCGCCCAGTATTGACGGAATCACTTTTGAAATAAGGTGAGATCAAATTCTCCTTTTAATGGGCCCATAGATGGGCCTTTTTTTATGTTCAAATTAGCCTTCTTCATTATTTAAAAAAGGATTTTCCAAGTGGATGACATGTGCTTTCTCGGTTGGCAAATTGGCCAACTCTTCTGCAAAATACTTATCAAATAAAGCTTTAAATTCACCACTTTTTTCTAATTTTCCTAAACCTGCTTCAATTGCTTTAGCCAATTGTGGTTTTTCTTTATTAACAAAAAAATAGAACGCTGCTGGATACTCAATGTACACGTTTTGTGCAATAGCAAGATTAAACTGAGCGAATTGACGCAACTCTGCATGAACTTCAATAAATGAACGTGGAAAATAGTCTACTTTTTTACGGGCAATCAATGAAAACATTGCATCGTAATTTACTTGAGGACGCACAGGTAAATTGTTTGCGGAAAGGATCTTTGTATCAGGCCAGTCATGGCCTTGTACTGCAACAAATTTTTTCAGCTCTTCTAGCGATGCGATATCACGAAAACGAGCCTGTTGATCGGCATGGATCAATAACGCTCGTTTACCAATGTACCCTCTAAACAACGGTACTTTTACAGCAATAGCCAGTAACTCACGTTCCGGACTGGTCATTGACCAATGCACATCCGCTTCGCCTTGTGCCAACATCATTAAGGCACGTTGCTGATGCGGATGCACTTTAACCGGCTTTAACGCCGCATCAATTCCACCAGCGTGTAGCGCTTTTTCTAATAATTCATATAAATAATGGTCACGCTTATACAGTTCTCGTTGTTCTTGTATCACTTCAACTTGAAGTACTCTTTCACCAAAACAAGGGAAGGCCAATACGCTTGCTACCAAAAGAAACCATTTCATCAACAATCTCCAACTTGTCCTTGTTTAACCTACAGAGACTGGTGTAAATACTCAAGTGAAAAAGTTTAACTTAATGCAATTATACCCAAACAACGTGAGATGCATTATTTCAGAAAGCATTTACTATCGCTTAAACAATGCTTTCTTGTGACGTGATAAGGCGCACAACTGGCGCCGTTGGTTTTCGCCGATTACACATAAATAAGTAACTATTGCGATAGCGTTTCGCTTCCTTTTTTGCATCTGTCGCTAATGCCGCTACTTGATGACTATTACTACAAAATTCCAGATCAGGTCGAACAAGCCCAATAGATAACGTCAGCAATGGTACAAACTGCTTTTGGCCTTCCCTATTAGTCGCCCAATAGCCACCCGATTTAACATGTTCCGGCGTAAAAAACGCTTTTGATTGTGACTCAAATTGCGTAATGATGCGATGACAGATATCTGTTGCATCATCGCCATCAAACACCACCATAAAATCATCACCACCAATGTGACCTACGAATCCATTACTTAAAGCACATTCTTGGACAATCACATCCGCAAGCAACTTAATAACACTATCACCACTTGCATACCCATATAGATCATTGAACTGCTTAAAATGATTTAGATCTATGTAGGCCAACGAAAATTCACTTTGCATACGTAGACGTTGTTCTATTGCTTCATTAATCGCCACATTACCAGGTAACATCGTTAATGGGTTAGCGTGCTGCGCGTGACGAATTTTTTCTTCAGTAATGTGTTTTAGAATGTCTCTGAGTGGCGCAAGCCCATAGTATTTTTCATCACTTGTCACAATAATATGTCGGCGAATATCAAACTCGTGTTCAGTGATTTGATGACTCACAACATCAAGTTTGTCATTTTCGTCAACGATAAGCGGCACTTTATCCATTAATTCAACCACTGATTTCTTAGCAAATAAAGCATGACCATAAGGGCCTGCGAATACTTCGGTAAGCTGATCACGATGCAATAACCCTAAAGGCTGCCCATACTCATTAAGTACCGCCAAACTGGCTAATCGTTTATCCTGTTCAAATACTTTATGTGCTTCTTTGCATCGAGTTGATGCCACAATTGCAGGTTGTTCTACCGCTAAATTGCCAATCACAAGCGAAGACGCAATAGATGCTTTTTTACCTTCAAGATTTAATTTTGTTAAGCGATTTTCTTCTAGCAGTTGACTTGGATGAGTCGATGGGCGTTCAATCAAAAAACCTTGGGCATGCTGTATACCTAAAGATTCAATTAATTTTAATTCTTCACGCCGCTCTATCCCTTCGGCAATAACGGCGGTACCCGTTGCTTTTGCCAATTCAATAATGGTTTTTAGAAATTCTCGTTTAACAATACTTTGATCGCAATGGTCAACGAAATACCGATCTAACTTTACATAATCAGGGCACAATTCTGACCATTGCTTTAAGCCTGAATAGCCTGCACCCAGATCGTCAATCGCGATGCTTAAACCTAACTCACGATAATGCGCAATGGTTTTTAAGAGTAAAAATCCATCATCAACTTTATCTTGTTCTGTTACTTCGATGACGACTCGGTTTGCGGCTAAGCCATACTTCTCTAGTAAATCGAGGGTTTTTCCTTGAGGATGATTTGGGTCGAGCAATGTAACTGGACTGACATTGATAAACAATCGACCAGGCAATGATAAACGCACAAACTGCTTAATAGCATTATCACGACATAATAATTCTAGTTCAGACAGCTTGCCGAATTCACTCGCCTTAGTAAACAGGACGTCAGGCTTTTCAAGTAGTGAGCCTACCGGACCGCGACTTAACGCTTCGTATCCTAGAATTTGTTTTTTAGCAATATCAATGATGGGCTGGAATACCGTTTGGATAGTCCGATCATGTAGGATGCTGTGTAATACCTGCTGCTCGCTCACTGCGCCAAAACCTAAAGAACTGGAAGTGGCCTGAAAATATCAACGATTTATGACATTAATATGGCATTACACCGAATTACACGTGAATACTTTTCATTCAAGTACCTTTTTATTTTTCTGATCAACGACTTGTTTTTCTGTCCAAACTACTGGCTCCGGCGTTAGTTCAATCGAGCGAATTAACTGTTCAAAATGCATTAGCGCCAAAACCAAAGTATATTCGGCCTCGGCCAAATTTCCTTGCTCTATGAGAAAGTAACTTTTAGCCAGATGCCAAATCGTGCTGTTTACAAAGTAACACTGAGCCATCGATGTGTTCGACTTAATCTCGACCAAAACATCAGCTAAATCTACCTTAGGCACTTTCTTCTCAAACGCACGATATATCGTTTTGGTTGCAACAAAATCCTTCGCACACAGTTCGAAAGTGTTGTTTTGATCTTCTTGTAATGTATGTAAATGGCCGAGTACAAGCAAGGCATGGCGAGACAAACGAGGTATTGCTTCTCTTGCCAAAAGCTCCTCGTGTAATGACTGCAAATGAATTTGAATATCGAGTACCGTGTTGTGTTCAAAAGTATCTACTTGCAACGACGCTTGCTCACCAACACCGTCAGAACAACCTGCCAAAAACATCCATAATGAAGCAACGATGACTCGTTTAATCAATCGAAATTTAGCCATGTTTTCTATCCACACACAAAAACAAACGCCGCGTTGTCGCGGCGTTTGAAATTGGATACTAGTTAAAGTTACGGCATTGCGTCGAACTCTGCGCCCTCTTTTTCAACTTCAACAGGGATCAAATCTTCTTTACTAATACCCATTAAAATCGCCACAGAGCTTGCAATATATACCGACGAATACGTACCAATGAAAACACCGAATAACAACGCAGTGGCAAATCCATGAATTGTTTGTCCGCCCCATACAAATAAAGCGATCAATACTAGGATCGTAGTAATTGACGTAACTAAAGTACGGTTTAGTGTTTGGGTAAGTGAAATATCAACAATTTCTATCGTATCGTCGATACGGATTTTTCGGAAGTTTTCGCGTATGCGATCTGAAACAACGATTGTATCGTTGAGTGAGTAACCGATTACCGCGAGTATCGCTGCCAGTATAGTAAGATCGAATTCTAATCCCAATACCGAAAACAACCCAACGGTAAGTACCACGTCATGGAATAACGCCAAAACCGCACCAACGGCAAAGCGCCACTCAAAACGAAATGCCACATAGATCAAAATACAGATCAGTGACGTTAACATGGCAAGACCACCTTGCTCTTTGAGGTCTTCACCAACGCTTGGTCCAACGAACTCAATGCTGCGCATAACGATATTTGGATCAACGAGCTTAAGCGTTTCGATGAGTTGATTACCAATGACTTCAGCTTTGATGCTATCTTCACGAGGAGCTAAGCGAACCAGTACTTCTGTACTGCTACCATAAAGCTGCACAGCTGCATCCGCAAAGTCATTTTCAGCCAGTACTTTACGTACTTTCGATAAGTCTGCCGGTTGTGAAAAACTGACTTCAACTGAAGTACCGCCGGTAAAATCGAGACCGAAGTTTATCCCCTTTGTAAACATCGATACGACTGCAGCCAACATTAAAAAGCCAGAAACGGCCATTGCAATGTTGCGAGCCGACATAAAGCGAACGGTGCCTTTAAGTGTTAATAATTGCATTTTCGCTCCTTATATCGACAGTTTAGTAATGCGCTTGCCGCCGATCACTAAATTGATCACTGCACGCGTACCAACAATAGCCGTAAACATCGATGTCATAATACCAATTGCTAAAGTAACAGCGAATCCAGCAATCGGACCTGTACCGACCGAGAACAGAATAATAGCCGCTATCAAAGTAGTAATATTGGCATCAAAAATGGTGCTAAATGCACTATCATAACCGTGATGAACAGCTTGTTGTGGACTACGCCCTTCTTCAAGCTCTTCTCGGATACGCTCGAATATCAGTACGTTAGCATCGACAGCCATACCAACGGTCAATACAATACCTGCAATACCTGGCAACGTTAGTGTGGCACCTGGGATCATCGACATTACGCCAATAATTAACACTAAGTTTGCACCTAATGCTAAGTTTGCCACCATGCCAAAGCCTTTGTAGTACATCAACATAAAACCAAGCACAAACGCAAAGCCCAATGCTACAGCGGTCATACCTGCGTCAATGTTTTCTTGACCCAAGCTTGGTCCTACGGTGCGCTCTTCAACAATTTGAATTGGTGCAACTAAAGCTCCAGCTCGTAGCAATAAGGCTAGGTTATGGGCTTCTGCGGCACTGTCGATCCCCGTGATCCGGAATGAGCTATTTAGGCGCGCTTGAATTGTTGCAACGTTAATGACTTCTTCAAGTTTTGTCGGTGGTAATGCTTTGCCATTTTCATCTTTCTTGCCAGAAGGCTTATATTCGATAAATACGGTTGCCATGCGTTTACCAATCGCACGCTTTGTAAATGCATTCATCTTAGCGCCACCGGCACTGTCTAGATTAATGTTAACCTGGGGACGTTGATATTCATCTAAGCTATTTTGCGCACCGGTGATGTGACTACCTTCAAGGATCACACGTTTTTTCAGCACCACTGGATAGCCATCTTTATGCATTAATACTTCAGCACCCGGAGGCACTCGACCTTCTGCCGCAGCACGTACGTCGGCATCTTCATCCACTTCACGGAATTCAAGCGTGGCCGTTGCACCTAGAATCTCTTTTGCTAACGCCGTGTCTTGGACGCCTGGTAATTGAACAATAATTCGTTCAGCACCTTGACGCTGTACATTGGGCTCAGCAACACCGAGTTGGTTAATACGGTTACGAATGATGGTTTCGTTTTGTTTGATAGCATAATCACGAATTTCTTTTAGTTTTTGTTCGCTTAATGACACATAAAATGCCTTGTCATTGCTACTATCATCACTGAATTCGTTAAGTGGATCGCGTTTTTGTAAAAAACGCTTTGCTGCATCTTTGTCTTCTTCTGAACGCATTTCAACCAGCAAGCGCTCGCTGCCTGCAACACGACGAACCGTACGGTAACGAAGTTTTTCTTCGCGTAGGCTAGACCGAAAATCTTGTTCTAATGCAGTAAGTGCATTATCAAGAGCCGTTGCCATGTCCACTTCCATTGTGAAGTGAACACCACCGCTCAAGTCAAGACCCAGTTTCATCGGGTTGCCACCAATGGCCTTCATCCATTCAGGCTGAGCCGGTGTCATGTTGATAGCTGAGATGTACTCGCCTGTTAGTTCATTACGCAGTGCATCTTGAGCTTTTAATTGCTCTTCGACATTTTTAAAGCGCACTAAGATCTGGCCGTTTTCTAAACGAGATGATTTAGGCGTCAAGTCGTGACTGCTGATGATGGAATTAACCTGCTCAAGCACAGACATATCTGCGCTTGCGCCTTTAGTGCCAGAAACCTGTATGGCCGGATCACGGCCATACAGGTTTGGGGCGGCATAAAGCACACCCGTTAGTAACACTATCAGCACGAGCAAGTATTTCCATAAAGGATACTTGTTTAACACTGCTTAGTCCTTATTGTTATAGTGACTTCATTGTACCTTTCGGTAAAACCGCGGTCACTGCCGCTTTTTGAACAGTAACTTCTGCTTGATCGTTGAGTGCAATGACCACAAAATCTTTGTCATCCGATACTTTGCTAATACGACCGACTAATCCACCTTGCGTAAGCACTTCATCACCTTTTGCTAAAGCACCCATCAGGTCTCGATGCTCTTTTACTCGCTTGGCTTGCGGGCGATAAATTAAGAAATAAAATACTAGGCCAAAAATACCGAGCATAATTAGCATTTCCATACCGCCACCAGCTGGTGCTGCACCCGCAGTGCTTGCATGTGCTGAAGAGATAAATAAACTCATAACACTTCCTCTTAGTTTTTTAATTTTAAATTTCTATTCTTCATTGTCAGCAAGAGGCGGAACAGGTAATCCACGTCTTGCATAAAAATCAGCAACAAACTCATCAAGTTTACCTTCTGCAATCGCATTTCGAAGGCCTTCCATAACACGTTGGTAAAAACGCAAGTTATGGATAGTGTTTAAGCGTGCACCTAAAATTTCATTGCATTTATCTAAGTGGTGCAAATACGCCCTTGAGTAGTTTTTACAGGTGTAACAATCACACTCAGGATCTAGTGGACCAGTATCGGTTTTGTGCGCTGCATTACGGATCTTTATCACACCGTTGGACACAAACAAATGGCCATTGCGAGCATTTCGTGTTGGCATTACGCAATCAAACATATCAATACCACGACGCACAGACTCAACCAGATCTTCTGGTTTTCCTACCCCCATCAAATACCGTGGTTTATCTGCTGGCATTTTATAAGCACAGTTATCCAAGATATTAATCATATCTTCTTTTGGTTCACCAACCGACAATCCGCCTAGCGCATACCCATCAAAACCAATCTCTTCTAAACCAGCTTGTGATTCTGCACGCAAATTCGGGTACATGCCACCTTGAATGATACCAAATAGTGCTGCTTTATTACCTTCATGTGCTTGTTTTGAACGTTTTGCCCAACGAAGCGACAACTCCATTGAATCTTTAGCTTGCTTTTCTGTCGCAGGATAAGGTGTGCATTCATCAAAAATCATCACAATGTCAGAACCTAAATCGCGTTGTACTTCCATCGCCTTTTCAGGTGTTAACATGATCCGCTCGCCATTTACCGGCGACTTAAATAGCACCCCATCTTCCGAGATTTTGCGCATTGCACCCAAACTGAATACTTGGAAACCACCTGAATCGGTTAGGATTGGTTTATTCCAATGCATAAAATCATGTAAATCACCATGTTGCTTAATGATTTCAGTGCCAGGACGAAGCATTAAATGAAAGGTATTACCAAGACAAATTTGTGCCCCTGTGCCTGCCAATTCTTCAGGCGTCATGCCTTTCACCGTTCCATAAGTACCAACTGGCATAAAGGCGGGTGTTTCAACTACACCTCGTTCAAAAATTAAGCGACCACGGCGTGCTTTGCCATCAGTGCAATCTAATTCAAATTTCATTGTGACCTCTTATGTCGGAAAAACAGTCCAACTTTGTGGATTAAAACTGCCCGATTTTACCTTGTTTGACGAAGCAATTCTAATTATTGGGTCAAAATTCCCCTTTTAAAGCGCTTATAACCGAAAAAGCCTCGTTTTTACGAGGCTTTTTCGGTTACTCAAATAACAATATCTGGATTATTTTTTGTTTTGTCGGGTCAAAAACATCGCATCGCCATAGCTAAAAAAGCGGTACTTTTCTTCTACGGCCACTTTATAAGCGTTCATAATATGAGGCTGCCCAGAGAAGGCACTGACTAGCATAATCAAAGTTGATTCTGGCAAATGAAAATTCGTTACCATCGCATCCACGACATTAAATTGATAGCCAGGGTAGATAAAGATGTCAGTATCGCCATAAAAAGGAGCGAGTTTTCCACCATTTGCTTTCGCGGCAGATTCGAGTGAGCGCACTGACGTCGTTCCAACCGCAATAACACGCCCGCCGTTAGCGCGAGTTTGAGCAACCGCATCCACAACATCTTGAGGGACTTCTATGTACTCTGAGTGCATGACATGTTCTTCTACGGAGTCTACTCTGACTGGTTGAAATGTCCCTGCACCTACGTGAAGAGTAACGTATGCCATATTAACCCCTTTCTCGCGTAACTTAACGAGCAAAGGATCATCAAAATGCAGTCCGGCAGTCGGTGCTGCTACTGCACCTGGCTTTTCACCATAAACCGTTTGATAACGCTCTTTATCCGCATCATTGTCAGGTCTATCAATGTACGGCGGTAACGGCATATGACCGATGTCTTCAAGTACTTCGAAAACATTTTGCTCACATTCAAAACGCAACTCGAACAATTCACCATGACGTGCAACCATAGTCGCTTCGATTTTATCTTCTAAAATCAGTTTTGTATCAGGTTTTGGGGCTTTACTTGCACGTACATGAGCTAACACTCGGTGCTCATCTAAAACTCGCTCTACTAAGACCTCGAGCTTGCCACCCGAGGCTTTTTGGCCAAACATTCGAGCTGGGATAACGCGCGTATTATTGAAGATCATCAAGTCATTTGGCTCAATAAAGTCGAGAATATCCTTGAATACTTTATGCGCAAGCGTGCCAGTTTCGCCATCAAGCACCAATAAACGGCTTGATGAACGTTCTTGCATTGGAAATCTTGCAATTAATTCATCGGGAAGTTCAAAACTAAAATCAGCTACTCGCATGACAGACCTCTTTTACCAAAATTGTCGCCAGTCTATTGTGCTGCAATGGTATAATCAAGTGCTTGTCTATCGAGCTTTTAGGCATTACTCTTACCATCTGTCTGCAATGGTTTACTGCTAATGAGTGGTAGTTTTCATTATTGCGGCCTATTTTACTTTTAGCAGCAATATTTTATATCTGGGGCACGCGTGGTAATTCACCTCAACATCCGCTTGGAGTTTAAGCATAATGGCTGAGCAACTTACCTTGCTAATTTTAAACGCCAGCGAAAAAGAGCGCTCGACAATCAAAAAAACATTGAGCAATCTTGACGTTTTTCAGTTTATTGAACGCGGCGATAGTCTAGAAGCCCTTCAGCTTTTAAAAACGCGTGCTGTGGATGTAATTATCAGTGGGCTTGATGTTGGTCGCATTGATGGTTGGCGTTTTGCTCGCATGGTGCGTTCAGGTTTATTAAAAACGCCAAAAAACACGCCGATTTTGCTTACACCTCCTACCTATTGCGAGCGCATTGCAGAAACAACAGCTCGTAGTTATAGCATTGATGCTGTATTACCGTTTGAACGTCAGGATATGCTGCCACAGGTGCTCGCAAATGTACTCTCAACGCATCTAGAGAAAAGCAGTCGTTTGAATTTATTGCTTCTCGAACCCAATGACAATCGTGCGAATGAAATTTGCCAGCATTTAGCACTGAATTTTGCCTGTACTCATGTCACTTCACCCAACGCAGCGCTGTCATTGTATTTGCAGAATAAATATTCCATCGTATTGTTGGATGCGACCTCCACTCGTGCAGAGGCAGCAAAACAATTATTAGAAAATATTCTAAAGCACAATCCAAACCAAGCAATCGTGACCATTATCGATAATCGTGACGCTGACTATGCTGAGCAATTATTGATACTTGGCGTTACGGACTTTGTTCGCGAACCTTATGATATTTCAATCCTAAGTAAAGTATGCGATCACGCGGCTCGCCGCGAAGACTTTATGGTAAGTTATGCCGAATTTGAAGAAAAGGTCGAGCAACTTAGTCGCAGTGAACAGCGATACAAAGATTTGTTTTCTGCGCATCAACGCATCTTACTGCACCTCAATACGGTAGTAATGGAATTAGACGAAGAAGGTCAAATTCGCTTTATCAACCCAGCTTGGGAGCAACTTTCAGGTCATGGGATAAAGGTGAGTTTAGGCCTTAAATTAACCGACTTTGTTGTCCAAAGAAGCCAACAGAAACTCGATGATAAGTTAGCGTCAATTATCCAAGGTACTGAGCAGCAGGCACAGTTAGAAATTCGCTTACAGCATAAATCTGGCCGAGAAGTTTGGGTTGAATGCCGGTTTCAATTAATTAAAAACAGTACAAGTCGCGCAACGATCACTGCAACGATTGACAATATTCATGAGCGTAAAGAAGTTGAATTACAACTGCGTCATTTAGCCTTGCATGATACGTTAACCGGCTTACACAATCGTTACTTTTTTGATCAACAATTGCATGCTTTATGTGCCTCAACAAAAGAACAGAGTGACCATGAACATGCACTCATTTATATCGATCTTGACCATTTTAAAATCATTAATGATTCTAAAGGACACCAACAAGGCGATATTGTTCTCAAAGAAGTCGCAGAACTGTTTAATCACAATATTGACGATGAACATTTAATTTTCCGCATTGGTGGTGACGAATTTGCCGTGTTACTTAAAAATAAATCGCTTCTTGATGCCCATTTAATTGCCGAAAGTATTTGTATGGCTATCGATAGCCATAAGTTTCACTCTGAAGAGCAAAATTACACCATTAGCTGCTCAATCGGATTAACGCAAATAACCCAACAGAATTGCGATCCCAGTGAATGTTTAAAACAAGCAGATATTGCCTTATACGTAGCAAAAAGTTTAGGCCGTAACTTAGTCCATTGTTACTCAAAAGAGGATTCACACAATAACGCGATGCAAACGGGCTTAGAGTGGGGGCACAGTGTTCGCCAAGCACTTCAGAATAATCAACTTGAGCTTCATTACCAACCCATTTGGGATTTTAAACGTGCTCAAGTAGCCTATTTTGAAGTACTACTGCGATTGCACATCAAAGATGAGCTCGTTTATCCCAACCAGTTTATTCCAGCCTTAGAAATGCTGAATGATACGTTTTTGATGGATCAGCGTGTTATTCAAACCGCTATTGAATCCGTCGCCCAGCATCCAGAGCTCAACCAAGTTGCTATAAACCTCTCTGCTCAATCCTTCTTAGATGAACGATTGTTGCCGCATATTCAAAATTGTCTGCGCGATCATCAAGTGTCACCATCTCGAATTATTTTCGAAATTACTGAATCGGCGAGTATTAATAATCTAAACGCGACGCGCTCGATGATTGAGAGCTTGAATGATTTAGGATGCCATTTTTCGATTGATGATTTCGGAACCGGGTTTAGTACTTTCAGCTACCTCAAACAACTACCTGCACAACACGTTAAAATAGATGGTTCATTTGTTCGAGATATGCTTAACGATCCGATTGATCACGCTTTAGTTAAAGCAGTTAACGATATCAGTCAATCTCTTGATAAACGTTCTGTCGCAGAATATGTTGAAAATGAAGATATTTTTGACGCTCTAAAGGAAATAGGGGTGGACTATGGACAAGGCTATTATATTTCTAGACCACTGCCTATCAACAAACTACTACTGTCTCTGAAAACTATTTTGCACGAAAAAACAGCGTCCTAACAATTTTATACGTTTTTCTACTTTCGCTTAAACAAGAAGCGTCTATACTGAACTCTAACGACGATGTCGTCTCGGAATGGGATATTCCTAAAAATAACACGACATCAAGCCAAGCTATGCGCTTCTTGCTGTTTTCTAGATAACCCTACCTCTATAAAACATAACAAGAATAACTGCATGTTGGTTCTTCATGGATTTATAGGAGATTTCGTTATGTTCGCTTTGCTCACGTTTTTGTTGATAGCTAATTGCTTTATTGCCTATCAATGTTATAAAAATGCGCACTTGAAGGGATATCCAGTCAAACTGTTCGCAGGACTCGGTTGTGTGCCTTATTTTAATTTAGTGGTTTGGGTCTATTTGCTCTTCTTGCCCAATTTAGGTGAAACTGAACATTATCACCAATCTTGATTTTATTAATCATAATAAGTTACCCCAAGTAAGCACGACTTGGGGTAGTTTAGGTAGTTTAGGCTGTTAAGCCTGGTTTCTATTTATTAACGTAGTTTGCTAACGGTGTCTCAAATCATCAGCGCGCTTAATACTGTAAAAAGACGCCTACATTCCTACATTAGCGATAAACCTAAGATACCTCAAAAGGTGTAATACTTCGCCTGAACACTTAATTTGTCGGCTTTCCAATCTCCACTAACACATTTTAATACATCCCGTTTTGAATAAACGGCGATGTGTTTTTGTTTTTTATCCAAACCCGTAACGACAAAGTTAATATGTTCATCCGTAGGCAAAGACTTCAATCCTGAACCGTAATCACACAAAACTTTACTTAAACTGGCATTAAGTTGTTTTTTAAGCTCTTGCTGTGCTTTCTCTTCTACTTGCGCTTGTTGTGCTTTCTTTTGCTCTATCGATTGCTTCAGAGCTTGATGCGCTTTACTGATCTCAGATTGGCGAGCTTGTAACGTAGCAATTTGGTTTTCTAACTCCTTAACCCGAGTTCCCATTTCCTTTTTATCTGCATTGTTTTCAAACTCACGTACTAAATCGAGCTCTCGCTTTTCACGTTCTAATTCTCTAAGCTCTCTATTCACTTCACGTTCTTGTTCAGCACTGCGACGCACTGCCTCTGCTTTCTCGCGCACGGTATCCATCGTCGTGAAATAGACTTCTTTAGACACATTGGCAAACTCCTCGCCAAATTGGCTAAACTGCTCAGCAAGTGTATCTAAGTCACTTGTTTCCAATTCGATAAACGCCATCGATGTCTCATCATTAGCCCCAATGTGACTAAACCAATTTTGCCCGCCTTGCCGAATTACGATGTCAAAGACAAGTCCTTGGCCATCCAGATACGATCCTTGAATTGAACGAACATGTCGACCCACATCATGGCGAAGTGCGCTTTCAAGTACGTTTTCAAAGATGCTTACATCTCTTTTCATGTCTTGTGGTTGCATTGCGCACACCCCCAAAGGAAAGCCTAAGGCAATCGAGAGAAACCAATTTTTCATTTGCATATTTGCTCCTAGTTTTTTGCCACATTTGTCGTCGGCATGTGTTCAACTTGTTCAACCAAGTCATTCAATTGCAATTTAAGCAAAGCTTGGTCCTGCGCTCTTTGCGTTTTTAAGTACTCTATAAGCGCATTCATTTCATCACGGCGCTCATCACGGCTAGTTGTTAACACATGTTGAACCGCATCGACTAAACGCTCTGAGCTATTCTTTTGTTGAACTTCAACGAAATTCAGTAATGTGTTTATTTGTTGTTGCTGCTTAATTGCTACCTGATGTTGGGCGTTAAGCTGCCCTGTTAAGTGTTGGTTATGAATAAATGTTAGGATGCTACTGGCAACCGCAAACAATGCGCTGCAAGCTACGAGTGGCAAAAACCACGTTACTTTGTCTTGTTTAGATTGCTCAAGTAAGGGAGCAAAAGTGGCGTTACGGTCCCAATCCGGTACATCGTTTTGATGATAATCGCTCGCTGCCTTTTGCCAGTACTCCGCTTCTTTTAGCATCGGTGCGAATTCAGGATCGTTTCGCAATGCATCACGCTCTTCATGTGTTAAAGAGTGGCCTTCTATCCAACGAGAAAACAACGTATCTGACTTAGCCATTAACGACCTCCAAATGCCCTTTCATTTTTTTAAGCGCGCTATATAACCTAGTTTTGACCGTATTAGTGCTCAACGTAGTGATCTCTGAAATTTCATCAAAGGTTAATTGCGCAAAGAACTTAAGTTCAATAATTTGCCTTTGTTCGAACGGCAAACACTTTAATGCCTGTATCACCTCTTGGTTTGTGCAATCTTGAATAAGCGTTGATTCTAATTCATCAGTATCAACTTCAATCAACTCCTCACTTTTGGTGTTTTTCTTGCGAAAGAAGTCCATACAACGCGCATACGTTATTTTATACAGCCAGGTTGAAAATTGACTGTCGCCTGAAAATGACTCTAATGCTTTGAATACACTTATAAACACGTCTTGCATCAAATCACACGCATCATCGGGGTTTCCGACAAGCCGTAAACAATGATGGTAAACTTGCTTTTCATGACGCTGTATGAGTTTAAGCCAAGCTTCTTTGTTTCCTGCTTTTGCTTTTTTAATTAACCCAGCCTCGGTTGAAAATATCACTTCCTAGCAGCCTTTTAGTAAGGTCAATTAACGTATCGATTAATCAACCAATCCTGATTTCTGACTAATTAGTCGCCGTGTAGAATAGAAAAGTTTTACTTAAACAAAAAAAAACCTCGCTTAGCGAGGTCGTTTCTTATTCTTTTTGTTCACAGAACGTATTCACAAAACTGCCGACTTTATCACTAAAGAGCCTAAAGTCACGGATCCGCCCTGTCGTTTTACGCCAGATCAAACCAATGTCTCGATATGCATCGGCTTGTGAAGGCTTAACAACCATCTCTTTCCCTTTAAGGATCCCTGCATTAATCGCCATTTGAGGCAAAAATGTTACTCCGTTCTGGTATTCCACCATACTTAATAATGTATGTAAATTAGACGCTTCAAACGGATTTATACACTCACTTCGATTCAAATGACATGCACTCAAAGCATGCCCTGTCATGCAATGTTCTCGCTCTAAAAGAAACACGCTATGTGCTGGTAAATCATTAAAATCAACGATACTTGCTGCCGCATCATATTGTTTATGATGAACCAATGAAAACCTATCTTGTGCCAAGATTTGCGTGTGAAAACGCTCGGTACGATATGGCAATGCAAGTAGCGCCATATCAATGTGACCATGCTCTAATTTATCGAGTAAATTATCACTGGTGTCTTCAACTAAAACAAAATTGAGATCAGGGAAAACCTGTTTACAATATTGATAAAGCGGAGCTGCGATAAATGAGGCGATAGTTGGTATAACGCCTAATGTCAGCTTACCGCTTAGTGGATGCTTATAACTTCGTGTCAATTCCTTAATGCTCATCGTATCATCGATGATTTTGCGTGCTCGCTCTACCACTTCTTCACCGATGTCCGTGAACATTAAACTGCGATTTTCACGTTCAATTAATTGGCATCCTAAAATTTCTTCTAAATTTTGAATTGCACTACTTAGCGTCGATTGCCCAATAAAGCACGCGGTAGCTGCTTTGCCAAAATGCTGATATTGATGAACTGCGAGTAAATATTGTAATTGCTTTATACTCGGAAGATTTGTCACGGTTGAGTACCCCAAAAATAAAAAGATCCCAGCACCAATGGCACTGAGATCTTTTCAAGCTAAAAGTCTGTCTGCTTATTATACGCCAAACATTGCACGTAATACGTAGAATATAACAATAGATAGCGCAGCGCCAACTGGCAAGGTTATAACCCAAGATACCACAATATTTCGGATAACACCCATATTAAGCGCCGCAATACCGCGAGCCATACCAACACCCAATACTGCACCCACTAACGTTTGCGTCGTTGAAATAGGCAAACCAGTACCTGATGCAATAACAACGGTTGATGCTGCAGCAAGCTCTGCTGCAAAACCACGGCTAGGTGTCAAATGAGTAATACCTTCACCAATCGTTTTAATTACCCGCTTACCAAGAATTGCCAAACCCGCAACAATACCAAATGCACCTAGCGGAAGTATCCACCATGCTAAAGCTGCTTTTTTAGCAATTTCGCCGTTGTGCTCAACGATGCTGACAACCGCTGCAAGAGGCCCGATGGCATTCGCCACATCGTTTGAACCGTGTGCAAACGCCATACAACACGCAGTCAAAATCATCAAAATAGCGAACACTTTCTCAACGTTATTGAACTGCATTTTCTTGTCTGCAGATGGATCGATATTCAAACGACCAATGGCAATTTTACCGATAATGCCAACTAGCACAGCGATACCAATCGCCAATGCAAAGCCCTCAACAGTGCCCATTTGAAGCCCAACGTGTTTTAGGCCTTTTTTAATTGTTACCAATGCCATCACGAAGCCCGCTAAGCCCATGTAAATTGGAACGTAACGTTTCGCATTTTTTACTGGTGCATCCGTGTCAAAAATAAGCTTCTGAGCACTCATGAAGATTAGATAGGCGATAAAACCAGAAATAGCAGGGGTAACAATCCAGCTACCAACAATACCACCAACTTTACCCCATTGAATTGCTTCGCTACCTACAGCAACTAACGCAAAACCAATAATCGCACCGATAATTGAGTGAGTAGTCGATACCGGCCAACCTAAATAAGATGCCAATAATAACCAAGAGCCGGCTGCAAACAGCGAGGCTATCATACCCAGTACCATCAGCTCTGGTACGTCAACAAATGGCGCCGCGTCAATAATGCCTTTACGAATGGTGGAAGTAACCTCACCACCGGCAAGGTACGCGCCCGCGAATTCAAAAACCATCGCAATAATAATTGCTTGTTTAATTGTCAATGCTTTAGAGCCAACTGACGTTCCCATTGCGTTAGCAACGTCGTTAGCACCAATGCCATACGCCATAAAGAAACCGACTACTGCGGCAATAATGACCAGCATTGAACCATGAGATGCAATGATATCCATTGTAAAACCTTAACCTTTTTTAAAAGAACTGCGAAAAGTTAGCGTGCTAACATAATCTCAAGTCTTGAACCAACGCGCTCTGCCTGATCAGCAAGCACCCCAACCCATTCGATAATTTTGTATAAGAACATCACATCGATGGGGTTTAATTGGCCTTCAATGGCATGTAGGTCACGACGGATCTTAATTTGCATGTCATCCGTGTCTTGCTCAATCGCATCAAGCTCTACGAGCATTTTTTCAACGAACGTTACTTCGCGGCCACGGAAACCCGTTTCCAACAATTCATCTAGCTCATTGATTGTTTCTGATGCTTGTTTAGTTGCGTCTACGCAACGTTTTACATAAGCAAGAAAGTCGTCTTGAATAGCTGCAGGAATCTGCATTTCACGACCGATAACTCGGCCGGCGATATCTTTTGCTTTATTAGCAATCTTGTCCTGATGCGTGATTAACTCAAGTAGATCGGTACGTTCTACCGGCATAAAGAGTCCGCGAGGCAAAGTTAAACGAACGACTCGTTTAAGCTCATCGGCTTCACGCTCTAGGTTGCGAATTTTTTGCTGATATTCACCAGCTTCTTTCCATTCATCTTTGAAAACATGCTCAAAAAACGGCACCAAGTTTTCAGATGCTTGGTGTACAATTTTGATGTGTTCTTCAATTGGTTTAATAGGAGATTTAGCAAATACCCCTAAAAACGCGTTTGTAGGCATAACTGACCCTTAAATCATGTTGATATGCAGGTGGAATTTTACAGCATTCGCACCAATTTTGAACGCTTTTATTTTCTTATCACCTGCTTGAAATCGGCAAAACCCTTATTTTTAGGGTTTTACTGAATACTTTATTATAACGTTTTTTCAATATCGGCTTGAGAGATATGACGAATATCTTTGCCATTTACGAAATAAATCACATACTCTGCAATATTCTGACAGCGGTCACCAATGCGCTCTAAAGAACGCACTGACCATATCAAATCCATGATTTTTGGAATTGAACGAGGATCTTCCATCATATAGGTCATGATTTGGCGTGTCAGCGCCTCATATTCCCGATCAATTTTGACATCTTCCTTATGGACTTCAAATGCACGACGCGCATCCATTCGCGCAAAGGAATCAAGCACATCGTGTAACATCTTCGACACTTGACGGCCCATGTTTTCAACGTTTACTAAAAGGTCTTGCTGATCTTTCGTAAATGAATCCAAGGCAACTTTTGCAATTCGTTCTGATTCGTCACCAATGCGTTCTAAATCAGCAATCGTTTTAGAAATCGCTACCACTAAACGTAAATCACTTGCTGCAGGTTGGCGCTTCGCGATTATACGAGTGCATTCTTCATCAATTTGCATTTCCATCGCATTAACGCGAATATCATTTTCTGCCACTTTACGCGCTTTATCAGCATCGTTTTCTGCAATCGCTTCTAACGCTAAGTTTAATTGCTGCTCAACCAAACCGCCCATGCTTAGTACATGGTTACGAACGTTTTCAAGTTCTTCGTTGAAACGTCCTGAAATGTGTTTATTAATGTTATGTTCCATAACCTAACCTCTAAAAAATTCCGCAACCAATGACGTAATTAACCGTAGCGACCAGTGATGTAGTCTTCTGTTTTCTTTTTCACCGGCGTTGTAAACAAGGTATTCGTGTCTGAATATTCAATCAATTCGCCCATGTACATAAACGCCGTTTGATCCGAAACACGCGCTGCTTGTTGCATGTTATGAGTAACAATCACAACCGTATACTTATTTTTAAGGTCATTGATCAACTCTTCAATAACTAAAGTTGAAATTGGATCCAGTGCCGAGGTCGGCTCATCTAAAAGCAAAACTTCGGGTTCAATTGCAATAGAACGCGCAATAACAAGACGTTGTTGCTGACCACCGGATAATCCAAAAGCACTGTCGTGTAAACGGTCTTTTACTTCATCCCACAATGCTGCACCACGCAACGAGCGCTCGACTACCTCATCTAACTTACGCTTGTCTTTGATACCTTGTAAGCGCAAGCCATAAACCACGTTCTCATAAATTGATTTAGGAAAAGGGTTTGGACGTTGAAATACCATACCAACATTACGACGAAGCGCTGCCACATCGACACGTTTGTCATAGATGTTTTCGCCATGAAGATTGATTTGACCTTCAACACGACATGAATCAACCAAATCGTTCATTCTATTAATACAACGCAGCAAGGTTGATTTACCACAACCCGATGGCCCGATAAACGCCGTCACCTGACCTTTTGGGATTTTCATATTAATATCTTTCAACGCTTGCTTATCGCCGTAGTAAAGATCCAAGTTCTTGATCTCTAATGCTGTCAGTTCTGGACTTAAATTCTCTAAATCAAATTTCGTTTGACTGTTTGCCTGATTTACTTGAGGCGCTACTGTAATCATGTTCAATACCTACTTAAATTCTTTTACGCTTAGTGTTCAAGAGAGCGGAATTTTTCACGCAAATGATTGCGGATCCCGATAGCCGTAATATTTAGAGCAACGATCACAGCAACGAGTAAGAACGCTGTGGCATATACCAGTGGTCGTGCGGCTTCCACGTTTGGACTTTGGAAACCAACATCATAAATGTGGAATCCTAAGTGCATAAATTTTCTATCTAAGTGAACAAACGGGAAGTTTCCGTCTATCGGCAGCGTTGGGGCCATTTTCACCACCCCCACCAGCATTAACGGAGCCACCTCGCCTGCGGCACGAGCAACTGCCAAGATAAGTCCTGTCATAATAGCAGGGCTTGCCATTGGTACAACAATTCGCCACAGAGTTTCAGCTTTTGTTGCGCCAAGGGCTAAAGACCCATGACGGACTGCACTTGGAATGCGCGATAACCCTTCTTCAGTTGATACGATCACCACTGGAAGCGTTAATATGGCTAGGGTCAATGCAGACCAGATCACACCAGGCGTACCAAAAACTGGGCTCGGTGATGCTTCTGGATAGAACAATTCGTCAATTGAACCGCCCAACATATACACGAAGAAACCAAGGCCAAATACACCATAAACAATCGAGGGAACACCTGCGAGGTTAATTACCGCGATTCGGATCATCTTAGTTACGGCATTTTTCGCTGCATATTCATGTAGGTAAATTGCAGCTACAACACCAAATGGAGTAACAATTACCGCCATTAACATAACCATAAAGACTGTACCGAAGATCGCAGGGAACACACCACCTTCCGTGTTTGCTTCACGAGGATCATCACCAACAAACTTACCAATTTGCACTAAATAATGACCGAGCTTTTGGAAAAAATTCATGTCATTGGGAAACCACACATCAAGCACTTGATAAAGCGGTAATGTAACTTCTTCACCCCGCATGTCACGCACCACGACTTGATCACGCTTTGCCGCTTTGCGAAGTTCAAACAATTGAGCTTCGTAGACTTCGTAATTTTTACGAAGTGCTTCTCGTGCCGCAGCCAATTCAGCCACACGCTCATCGGTTAAGGCATTGTCTAATGCATACGAACGTTCTTTTAAGCGTAAACGCTCAAGTTCATAGTTTATATGGCCAATTTCACCATTTTGTAAACTTAACGCTTCATCATTAAGATCTACGGCGCGGTCGACTAGTTCGTACAAACGTTCAATTGGCTGGTCTGTCACACTCTCGCCATTTTCAATGACTCGCTCAACATACGCATAGAAGTTACCGTTTTTAGTGCGCTCAAAGACAGCAAGTGCCTCAGGCTTAGTTGCCGCTTTAATATCGGTCTCTAAAATCCAACGGAAATCAAGATCCACGTATTCACGGTTTCCCGTTTTAACCAGCAACCGTTCAACGTTTTCAGATTGAATATTTGATGTATCAAGCCCTGCCAACTTTAAACGCGAGGTAGGCACTAACTCTCGGTCGTAAATTTCACCAATAACGGTGTGCTTGCCTTTAGCTGATTCCATTTCAAACTGCACCACTTCTGATGGCCAGAAGAAAGATAAGCCTCTCCACGCAATCATTGCAAGTAATCCAATTACAGAAATAAGGCTGATACTTACTGCGCCACCCGTCATCCAGATCCAAGGAGAACCGGACTTAAACCACTGTCTTACCATGTCGTGTTTCTCCGTTACATTGAACTGTATTTTTCACGCAGTTGCTGGCGAACAAATTCAGCAACCGTGTTAAAAATGAAAGTGAATAAAAACAAAACAAAGGCGGCCAGAAATAGAATTCGATAGTGCGAACTGCCTACTTCCGACTCTGGCATTTCAACCGCTATATTCGCGGCAAGAGTACGCATCCCTTGGAATATGCTCCAATCCATTATCGGTGTATTACCCGTCGCCATTAGTACAATCATCGTTTCACCAACCGCACGACCTAGTCCCATCATAACTGCGGAGAAAATACCAGGACTAGCGGTTAAGAGTACTACTCGAACAAGTGTTTGCCACTGAGTTGCACCAAGTGCAAGTGAGCCATTTGATAAGTGTTTTGGCACACTAAATACCGCATCTTCCGCAATTGAGAAAATAGTCGGGATAACAGCAAACCCCATTGCAATGCCAACTACCAACGAGTTACGTTGATCGAAGGTTAAGCCAAGTTCATTCGTTAAATATTTACGCACATTACCATCAAAGAACCACAGCTCTAAGACCTCACTCATCGAAAATGAAATCCAACCGATGAATAACACCACAGGAATTAACAAAATCGCATGAGAGCCCTCAGGCACACTATGGCGGAAATTCTCTGGCAATTTTGTCCATGCAAGTGCTGCAACCAAAATACCGAGAGGAAGTAATAGTAAAATCGCAATAATTGCTGGCAGGTGCTCTTCGATCAAGGGTGCAAGCCAAAGACCAGCAAGAAAACCAAGAATTACTGTTGGTAACGCTTCCATAATTTCTACAGTCGGTTTAACAACTCGACGCAGTTCACTCGACATAAAATAGGCCGTATAAATCGCCGCAGCCAAAGCAATTGGCACAGCAAACAACATGGCATACATTGCCGCCTTGATCGTCCCAAACGAAATCGGCACTAGAGAAAATTTAGATTCAAAGTCATCACTCGCAGACGTTGATTGCCATACATAATCTGGCTCTGGATAACCTTCATACCATACTTCTTGCCAAAGCGCTGACCAGGTAACCTCTGGGTGTTCATTGTGAATGTCGATGAGCATTAATTTATCGTCAGCTAGCACCACTGCAGCATTCGCTCTTGGTGAAATAGCAAATTTGGCAATCGCACCTTCACTGATTTTACCTTTCCACAGGGTTGCTTCACTCGTTGTGTAAAACACCCCTAAGTCACCTTGATTCGTCGTGGTAAAGAACGAACGACGATAATATTCACTGTGCAAGCTCATCGTTGATTTTTTCGTTCCCTCAAAAGCGCGGATCTTAGTAAACAAACGCCCTTCCGAAGTATTCACTTCAAACCACTGTGATACCTCGCCATTATCATTAGCGAGCATTAACGAGTTTGCACCTGCCAATAAGTTCATTGCAGTTAAATTCGCATTTTCCTCGTTCGCCGCTAGAACCTGGATCTGTTCGATCTCTGTTACATCGCGCGTATCGAAGATATAAATCTGATTGGCTGAACGAACAAAGGTACGGCTACTGTCTGGAGAAATCAGTAATTCATCGACACGTCCATCTACTTCTAATTCGACACGCTCAGATAACCATTCTACCTCGCCCGTAAACATGTTTTCTTCTTTAAAGAATGCACTAAATAGCACTCGCTTATCGGCGGTTAACGCAACGACAGATGTCTTTTCATCTGTATGAGCAAACGTAAACTTAGCAATTGCTTTGCTTTGTTCATCCACGACGAGTTGCTGCGCATCAAGAGGGTATCGAACTGTGGGGGTTAATAGTCGTTTATTATTTGGAAACGTCACCAAAAAGCTTGGTTTCACTAACTGAACCTGTCCATTATCTAGGCCATAAGCATACAACCCGACGTGAGGTGCTGATTGTGCGAAGCTAGTGACTTGACCATCCAGCGTAGTTTGAACTTGTTCAAGGTGTTGACCAACAGTATTGCCAGACACTTGATAAAAATCCACAACACCGTCTTTAGACAGCAAATAAGCCACCTCGGTCTGTTCTTCAACACCGATGCCTACGTATTTAGTTGCATCAGTTAACTCGACCTCTGCTCGTTTCTCAACGCGTACCGATTCAAAAATAGGTTGAACAACATAGAGCAAGTAGAAAAAGATTAACAGTAAAGCTACCAAGACCATGACACCACCGGCGGAGATCCCGAATTGTGCTAAACGGTCTTTAATGAGGCGGCTTCTATCCGTTGTAAATGACGGTTTGTGCGCACTGGAAGTCATCAAAACACCCTACATTAAGATAATTGCGGCAAATTATATTTCACCAAGATGACAGTTATGTTACAGAGACCGCAAAATACACAATTTTAAAGGGCCCAAAAGACATAATTTAGGTCATAATTCGCACCCATTTTAGGAAAGTTTTTTCTCGAAAGAGTGGTGATTTGAGTGGACAAACCTCATTCAAGTGCTAATACTAAAAGAGCGCTAAGACATTAACGTTTCGGCCAACTCATCAAGGCCCACAATAATAAGAGACATGCATCATGAAGCAGTTAGTAATCACTATCATAGGTAAGGACCGACCAGGACTCGTTGAAGAAATTTCAACCACGGTGCTTAATCATCACGGCAATTGGCTGACGAGTAACCTAAGTTATTTGGCTGGGCATTTCGCAGGCATCGTACAGTTAGAAGTAGCGGAAGAACATTTACAAGCACTACAAGGTGCGTTGTCGACTTTACCGGGTTTAGATATTCGCATTGAATGCGGTGATAAAGATCTTGAAGGTCAAGCCGAGCCAGAAAAGTTGAATCTCATTATCACTGGAAACGATCGCCCAGGGATCGTAAGAGAACTTGCCGCGGTGATTCGTCACAAAGGCGCAAACATTACCCAACTTAGTTCAAAACAACGCAGTGCACCTAACTGGGGAGTACCAATTTTTAGTGCAATGGCAACTGTAACCTTGCCTGCAGGAATGAATAAAGATGCTGTTATTGATGCATTGGAAAACATTACCGCCGATCTGATTGTCGACGTAGAAGAGGCTTAACAGGCAATTTCCCTCACCGTGACAAGCCTAGCCTAATTACGCTTGTCACAAAAGCGTCACATGATGTGCTTAGTATATTTTTGCCTGCAGTATCATGGACAGAATTATGAACGCGTCAAGTCACATTACACCCGTATTACCTTATTTCCCTAAAGAACTCAGTTGGTTGTCGTTCAATGAACGCGTTTTACAAGAAGCCAAAGATGTGAATAACCCGATTATTGAACGAATTCGATTTCTCGGGATCTTTTCCAACAATCTAGATGAATTTTTCCGAGTGCGCGTTGCCGATGTAAGGCGTCGTATCTTATTAAATAATTTACCAGATACCAACTTTGATGAAGCTGAAGAGTTGATGTCTTCTATTCAAAGTAAAGTGCTAGAACTTGGTAAGAAATTCAATCACATTTACCAACAAATTTTAAAAGACCTTGATACGCACAACATTCATTTAGTCCAACCTGAGGAGCTCTCGGAATTCCATTTAAATTGGCTTAAACGCTATTTTCAAGATGACGTGCTCCAACATATGGCGCCAATGCTATTAACTGAGAATATTGACTATTCTGATAACATCAACGACACCATGACCTATCTTTTTGTCGAAATGATCAGTCAAAAAAGCCATTATGCGTTTTTAGAGATCCCAACCAATCGCTTAAATCGTTTTATTTTATTACCACCAGAGAAAACACGCCGTCATAAAACCATTGTGTTACTCGATGATGTGATCCGTTATTTCCTTGCAGATATTTTTAACAGTTTTTTCGAATTTACCAGTATTGAAGGCTATTCAATTAAAGTAACTCGAGATGCTGAGTACAACTTAGACGATGAAATAGAAGAAGGTCTGCTCGATAAAATGTCGAAAGGTCTCAAACAGCGACTTTATGCAGAGCCAGTTCGCCTCGTATACGAACAAAGCATGCCTGAAGAAATTCAAAAGGTAATGCGCAAGCGTCTCGGGATCACAGCCCATGATGCATTGATCCCCGGCGGACGTTATCGAAACTTTCGTGACTTTATCAGTTTCCCCAATGTCGGGCGCGGCTATTTAGAAAACCAACCACTGCCACTTTTGAAGTCGCGCGCATTTGCACTGCACCCGAGTGTTTTTAAGTGCATTAGTGAACAAGATATTATGCTCTATTACCCCTACCACACATTTAATCATATGCTAGAGTTTGTTCGCCAAGCCGCCTTTGACCCTGACGTAACGCAAATTAAGATAAATATCTACCGAGTAGCAGCGAAATCTCGACTCATTTCGTCACTGATTAATGCAGCGAAAAACGGTAAAAAAGTCACCGTAATGGTTGAGTTAAAAGCCCGTTTCGACGAGCAAAACAATATTGAGTGGGCCAAAACATTAAGCGAAGCTGGCGTAAAGGTTTTGATGGGGATCCAAGCACTTAAAGTCCATAGCAAATTATGCGTCGTGCATCGCAAAGAAAAAGGGCAAATAGTTAAGTATGCACACATTGGGACAGGTAACTTTAACGAGAAAACCGCGACGATTTACACAGATTTTAGCTTATTCACAAAACATGAAGCGATAACGGAAGAATGTGATATTGTGTTTCGCTTTATTGAAAGTAGCTACAGACAATATCACTTTAATCATTTACTGGTTTCACCTATCAATGCTCGCGAGCAAATCTATCACCTTATTCGCAATGAAATTAAAGCCGCAAAATCTGGAAAAAGTGCGAAAATAACAATAAAAATCAATAACCTTGTCGATAAAGATCTTATTGATAAACTCTATCTTGCTAGCCAATCAGGCGTAAAAATACGCATTGTGTTACGTGGCATGTGCTCGCTCGTTCCCGATATACCAAACATAAGTGAGAACATTAAAATTATCAGTATTGTCGATCGATTTTTAGAACATCCACGAGTCATGATCTTTCACAACGAAGGTGACCCTAAAGTCTATATTTCATCTGCCGATTGGATGACTAGAAATTTAGATCATCGCGTAGAGGTCGCAACACCCATTCTCGATCCAAAAATTAAACAGCTGCTAATTGATATTGTTGAACTACATTTTAAAGACAGAACAAAAGCGCGTATCATTGATGCAGAACAGAAGAATGCTTACGTTCGCCGCGGGAATAACAAAAAGATCCGATCTCAACTCGCGATTTACGATTTGCTCAAAAAATGGGAGACACCTCAGTAAATGATCGAATATCCAGCCATTGCGGCCGTCGACTTAGGCTCTAACAGTTTCCATTTAGTTGTTGCACGTGAAGTGGATGGTCAATTACAGCTTTTACATCGAGAAAAGCAACGTGTGTATCTTGCGGTGGGACTGGATGATGAAGATAACTTAGCACTCGATGCCATCGAACGAGCGATAGCAGTGTTGCAACAATTTGCTACCACCTTAAATGGCTTTCCACCTGAAAATGTCAAAGTTGTTGCCACTTATACTTTGCGAAAAACAAAAAACATCCAACAATTCTTACGATTCGCGAATAAAGTCTTTCCATACCAAATTGAAGTAATTTCTGGACAAGAAGAAGCTCGCCTAATTTATCAAGGCGTCGCACGCAATCTACACGATGACCATCATCGCTTAGTCGTTGATATTGGAGGTGGCAGTACCGAACTAATTATTGGTAAACATCAACAGCATAAACTGCTTTCCAGTCGTAATTGCGGCTGCGTAACCTCAACATTGCGTTATTTCAAAGAAAACAAACTGTCAGAAAAACGCTTTCAAAAAGCAATCATTGCTGCAGAACAAGAACTAGAGAGCATCGCTGTAAAATACATGCAACAAGGCTGGCAAATTTGCTACGGCACATCGGGTACCATAAAGGCAATTAGTTCAATCTGCCAAGCTAATTGGGACGATGAACGTATTACACTTGAGCGGCTTGTAAAAATTAAAAGCGATCTTATTGCAGCTAAAGACTTGAGCCTCGCAGAGATTAAAGGAATTGCTCCAGAAAGATTGGCGTCATTACCGGGTGGCCTTTGTGTTTTGATCGCTGTGTTTAACCAATTGCACCTAAGCGAAATGCATTACTGTGACTTTGCTCTAAGAGAAGGGCTTCTTCATGATATGCAACAGTCATATCACGATGTGGACATTCGCGCGAATACTATCACATCACTCAGTGAACGTTATGTGGTTGATACGCAGCATGCGCTAAATATTTGTAACACATTAAGCACGCTTTTTGAGCAAGTGAGCCCAGATTGGGAGTTAACAAAAAACGATCTTAAATTGGTGAAATGGGCAGCTCAGTTGCACGAGATTGGCCTTTCAATCAATTCATCTGCATTACACAAGCACAGTGCTTATATCGTCAGCAACACGCAACTACCTGGCTTTACACAAGAACAACAGCTTTTACTAAGTACCCTTATTCGCTTTTACCGAAAAAAAATAAAGTTAAGTGATATTCCAATGTTTATGAACATCAGCCAACAGCACTTTTTCAAAGTGCTGATGTTATTGCGTTTAAGTATTTTATTTAATCAAAAACGCCAAGTAGACACTTGTCCATCTGTCATGCTCGAAACGACAGAAACCGGACTTCATATTCACTTTAAGGATGAAACTTGGCTCGAACAATCTTCGTTACTTGCAGCCGATTTAGAGAGCGAAGCAACTTATTGGCAATCTGCGGATTTGTCTTTAAAATTTGGATAATAATTAAATGATATAAACCCACCCTCAAGTAGAGTGAGTGCATTGTGGTATAAAGCGAGTTTTGTGTCTTAGCTCACTTCATTTACTACGGCAAAAATGTCATCTGCGTATTGTCGTGCTTTCAATGCCATATCATATAACGCGTGGATCGGTGTTGCAGGGCGTATCGCTAGTAGAATGTTTTCCGCTTCCCGCCAGTCATTACGTTCAACTGCCAACGACAATTGCAACGCACCACCAAACATTCCTTGATACGAAAGTAAGGCACTTGATAATGTCGAATCAAGCGAAAACTCAGCCACTATGGCAGCCAGTTCAATTTCTAAAATCGAATCAAGTATTGACATTAAACCAATTAAATAACCTTGTTCAGCCATTTCTGGCCCACCAGGAAAGAGAAATTGCTCTAAGAAATTAGCTCTTGCTAAGCCCATTTTTGTTAACTCAGTCGGCTTATCAATACCTAACTCACTTAATGCTAAAACACGCACAAATTGACGAATTGCATCTTCGCCAAGATACACAACCGCTTGAGAAATCGATTTCATTTCAATGCGTTCTTCACCCGATCGTGCATTTGCAAGTTTCAGCACGCGAGCAGTCAAGCTGATGTCTTTAGCGACCATGCTTTGCACTTCTTTGAAGCAAATATTCGCTTTGGCCGTACTGCGTAATAATTCAAATACGATCATTTTTGACGGTTCAATGTTACCATGGTTCATCATCTCTGGACGTGCAAAGAAATAACCTTGAAACAAATCACAACCCGCTTTTTTCAAGTATTCGAACGTTTCCATATCTTCGATACGTTCAACGATGATTTTTGCATCCGGGAACTGACGCTTTAACTTCTTAACCATCATACTGGTTTTAATGATCGGATCTTGTACTTCTAATTTGATAAAGTGCATTAACGGCAACAACGGCGCCCATTTTTCATCACCATCATAATCATCGAGCGCGAACTTATACCCTTGTTTTCGCAATTTAGTCACCGTTTGCACCAAAGAAACGATGTTTTGCGAACGTTCAACAATTTCGACCACTAGATTTTCAGGCTTTAATAACCTAGGTAATTCATCAAGTAAGGATTCATCAGACAAATTAATAAAAGCACGATGTCCTGCAGCAAGACGTTCTACACCGATGAACATTAAGGAATTAAAAAACAATCGACCTGTCGCTTGGGCATCACTTAACCCAACCGGAAATGCATTGTTGTGAGAATCTCGATATAACAATTCATAAGCAAACACATTTTGAGTTTCATCTAAAATGGATTGTCGTGCAATGTATTGCACAGTTGAGTTTTTCACTACTGATTCTACACCACTCATTAACATTCATTTCCTACTGTGACAAATCAGATTAACCTACTCATTAGAGCATACGGCAACTCACTATTGTCAGCAAACCAAAATAACAGAAAATAAAAACTTACCTAATAAAGGAATTCCAGCCACGTTCAAAATCGGTGTATGAACTGACTAAAATAACGACGAGAAAGAGTCAAGAAATTAGACTTTATCTCACTCGATTTCCCTTTTGACCCAATAGTGTGTAATTTATTTTGAATGCGTTCCGATTTTGAATAAGCGAATTAAGTATTTTTATTATCATCAGCTATTCTCAAACCATGCGACTCCTTTTTATTATATGTCTATCTCTGATTAGTTGGACAAGCGCAATTGCGGCGACACCGTCTCCTTTAGCTGCCTCAAAACTTACTTATAGTTTAAGCGGCTCGGGAAACTATTATCCTTATTACACACATAACACTAGTAAGCCAGGTATTTTGCCAGAGATGATCAGTGCGATTTTAAAAGAAGCAGGAATCTCAGGGCAAAACATCGAGTTACCTGCCAAGCGCACGAATTACTATCTCCAAACCGAGCAAATTGATTTTGACGTTATTAGCCCAAGTTGGCTTTCCGAATCAGAGCTTGGCAATGAAAAATTTGTCTATTCTCACCCTATTTTAGAAATTAAAGAGTTTATCGTTATAAGACAAGGGTTTCAGTATATCGACCACATACACCGTAAAAAACGACCCGTGGGAACGGTTCGAGGTTACTATTATCATGACGACAATGAATTTGAACGTTTAGATTTCAATTCAGAAAAAGAATTGCTTCAGGCTTTAGAGATGCAAAGAATCGACAGCATCATCGTAGGTGATTTGCCCGCATTATATTGGGGTAAGAAACTAGACATTGCTTTTTCGTTTGCAGCCACACATTCAGTCGGTCACCTCCACCTACGATTATTAGCTAAACATCAGCCTTTGCTTGATAAATTAAACCAAGCCATCAGCAAACTAAGAGAGGAAGGTCGCTTTACTCAGATTGAGCAAAGCTACATGGAAAGCTTGCACGATCTTCCCCATGATCCGGAACGCTGACCTTAATATTTTCATTAAATCAATATGTTCTGACTCACTGTCTCAAGCTTACTCACTCACAAGCACTTCGGCGCGATAAAAACCATCTGAGGCACTTAACTTGGTGACTAATTCAGGTAAAACAGACTGCATTGTATTAAACAACGTCCATGGCGGGTTAATCACTATCATACCTGATGACGTCATTCCTCGTTCTTCTGTATCGGCAGAGGTGGCAAGCTCATAAAGGTGGATATTTCGTATGCCTGACGCTGTCAACTGCGCCTCCATTAAGTTGATTCTGTCTCTATCAACTACGGGATACCAAATCATGTAAGTCGCACTAGCAAACTTTTTATGCGCCTTGATAATCGATTGTATTGCACTCTCATAATCTTGCTTGATTTCATAAGGAGGATCCATTAACACTACTGCTCGGCGGCTTTGTGGTGGTAACAAACCTAATAGTCCTTTAAAGCCATCTTCAGCTCTTACGCGAAGTGATTTTTTGTGCTCAGTATTGCGCTGTAATAGCGCCAAATCTTGAGGATGTAATTCAAAAAACCAACCTTTATCTTCACGTCGCAAGAAGGTTTCTGCCACTTTCGGCGAGCCGGGATAAAACGCCAATTTGTTTTTATTAAATGATTTCACTAACTGTACATAACGCTGCAATGCACCGTGCTCAAGTTGAGCATCCCAAAGCTTTCCAATCCCTTGTTTATATTCAAGCGTTTTTTGCGCATCCGCATTAGATAATTCAAAAAGACCCGCGCCAGAGTGCGTATCAATGTAATCAAACGGTTTATCTTTTTGGATCATATATTCAAGGACTTCAGCAAGAACAAGATGCTTTATGACATCAGCTGGGTTGCCTGCATGAAACGAATGACGATAACTGAGCATAAGCCCCTCACAAAATAGGTATTCGAGACGTTTACTTTTTCACCAGTCGGTGAACAAAAAATGAATGTAAACTTGTGTTATCGGCATTATCTATGAAATCTTGATAAAAATCAGTACAAAGTAGCGTAAATACTGGCATTGAATGGCACTTTGCATTACATTGGCGGCACCAATCAAAGCAATTTAGAGCGCATTTTTATGAACGATATCCTCCCTCAACTCGAACAGCTGATTGAAAAACTTTTAGACAAAAACCAACAATTGAAATCCGAAGTCGATGAACTTAAAGCGCAAGTGGGTAAACTTGTCGATGAGAATGAGACCTTACAGTTGGAAATTTTAGAAAGCGAAGAAAAACAAAAAGACACGAGTACGGCACTCTCAAGCCTTCTCGCTAAATTACAACGTGTCGACTAATGTCTACCTAAACGAGCTTGTAACTCACGTATGAGCACCAGCGAAAAAACGATAAAAGTGACCGCGACTGTGCTTGGTAAAGCACAACAGTTTACGTGCACGCCAGGGCAAGAAAAGGAATTGATAGAAGCCGTCGAATTGCTCAATCACCGTGTTGAGCAAATGCGCGGACGTACTACTGTACGCAATGATTACAACGCGTTATTAATGGCTGCACTGCATCTTTGCCATGATTATAACGCGGTAAAAACTCAATCCGACGCAACGAATTCTGCACTCAAATCATTGTGTGACAAGTTGAATAACGACGAATAATCAGGTAGATATACCCTAGTTACGTCAGTCTAACTGGATAAAAAACGCACATTCTAAAGCAGGTTTTTATTTACTCTGCTAATATTAAGGATGATATGAGGAAGTGCAGATGTCTCAATTAAAATGTTTAGTGTTGTTAATTTCCTTCTCCATGTTGGGAGCGTGCACCACGCTCCCGCTTCCGTCTGATGCACCAGAAGAACAGCAAGTAAATCATTTTGCTCAAGTCTCTCCATCTAAAATCACGGCACCAGCACACGCAAAAAAAACACCCATAAAAACAGCAAAAAAAACTGAATCGAAATCATCTAAGTCTAACAACACTAAAAAATCAGCACCAAAAAACCTATGGCAAGACATCGCCAACCATTTGAATTTTAATAGCCAGCCTCATCCTCGCCTACAAAAACGGATTAATTGGTATTTGAAACAACCAAACTATCTATTATCGGCAAATAAAAGAGCAACGCCGTTTCTTTTCCATATCGTACAAAAAGTACGTAAACAAGGCTTACCTTTGGAGTTAGCCTTGCTGCCTTTTGTTGAGAGTGATTTTAGACTGACAGCACGCTCCTCAGAACATGCTTTGGGCATTTGGCAATTAATGCCTGCAACCGCTCATCACTTCGGTGTAACACAAAACGAATGGTATGATGGTAGATTAGATGTGTTAAAAGCAACAGACGCCGCATTAGCGTATTTAAAATATCTACATGGCCGCTTTGACGGTGACTGGTTACATGCTATTGCCGCATACAATAGTGGCGAAGGCAAAGTGTTTGATGCCATTGAAGCAAATCGCAAAATAGGCAAAAGTACGCACTTTTGGCATTTATCGCTTCCGAAAGAAACAGCTGAATACGTTCCAAAATTATTGGCCCTTTCACATTTATTGAAAACTCAACCTAAACGTTTCGAGATCCCGATGCTTGCCAACCGACCTCTTAGTACGGCTTTGGACATTGGACAACCTTTCGACTTTTCAGTGATAGCGAAATTATCTAGGATTGACAAAGAGCTTTTGCATAAACTCAATAAAGGCTATTTGCGCCATAGGAGCCCTCCTACAGGGCCACATGTTTTGTTACTGCCTTTTAGTGAAGAAGCGCTTGTACATAAACCATTTTTTGCCAACCATTTTACCTTAAAATATCGCGTAAAGCGCGGTGATACCTTATATAGAATCGCTAACCGATATGGAATGTCACTTAGCGCATTACGCAGTTTAAATCAAAAAAAAGATGATTTTTTACGTGTAGGACAAATAATTAAAGTGAGCAAAACGAAGGCGAAAATGGATTTGCTCGTCGATTACGAGATCAGCCCTTTTGTCGTTAAACGAGAAAAGCCGAAAGTCCCTTTAGTGGAGTACCAACACACAGTGTCACAAGGGGAGTCGCTTTGGTCGATTAGTCAAAAGTATCAAGTTAGTCTTCGAAATTTGACCGCTTGGAATAAGTTAGGAAAACGCACGTTATTAAAATTAGGCCAAGTGTTAACAATTTTACGACCTCAACATCACGGTGAGGATAACGAGATAAATGAGCGCGATCCATTAGTGGATTTGGAACTTCGCTTGAAACAGAATAGCCAACGCTAACGAGGTCACGTAGAATAACCTTTTTTATTTTTCAGGATCCCTTACTATGCAAGTTGCAAAAGATACTGTTGTGGAATTCCACTACACATTAAGCGAAGCAGATAACCAAATCGAGAATAGCCACAATAGTGAGCCACTCCTTTACTTACATGGTAATGAAGGCATGCTTCCTGGCTTAGAAGCAGCAATGGAAGGCAAAGCAGCAGGGGATGCATTTAGCGTTACGCTTGAACCAGAACAAGCATATGGCGAACGTCGCGACGAATTTATCCAACGCATCCCGCTTAAGCACTTACAAGGAGCAAAAGTATGGAAGCCAGGTATGACCGCGATCATTCATACCGACCAAGGTCGTCATCAAGTTACCATCGTAAAAGTAGGTCGTTTCAATGCGGATTGTGATTTAAACCATCCTCTAGCGGGTAAAACCTTAACGTTTGCCGTTGAAGTGGTGTCTGTACGTGCAGCAACAAGCGAAGAACTTGCGCATGGTCACGTACATGCAGAAGGTGGTTGTGGTCACAACCACTAATTCGTGAAGTATTCTCTGTATATTTAATTAAAACGGGGCGTGTTGCCTCGTTTTGTTAGGTGGTTATGTTAGGACGAAGTGATATGCCTCAACCCGTAGCAATTATAACTGGTGGCAGTCTAGGCATTGGCCTTGCGATTGTCGAAACTCTCATCAAAAAAGGATACACCGTTTATAACTTAGATATTCTACCTAGCGATGTTGGCGAATTCTGTCACTGTGATGTATCAAACGTAAATGAAGTAAAATCAACCATCGCATCCATAATCAATAAGACCGGCCGAGTTGATGCTTTAATTTCTAATGCAGGTAAACACTTAAGTGCCACAATAGAACAAACTGATGAGTCCACGTTAGACGCTTTATTCGCATTAAATGTAAAAGGCGCTTACGCCGCTTTACAAGCTGTACTGCCTAGTATGAAACAAGCAAAGTCAGGGTCGATTGTACTCATGTCTTCCGATCAAGCATTCATTGCTAAACGAAATTCCTTTGCCTATAACTTAACAAAAAACGCACTTGCGTCCATGGCCAAAACGACAGCGCTTGATTATGCGCAATACGGAATTAGAGCAAACGCTGTATGTCCGGGTACGATTGAGACCCCACTTTTTCACCGCGCTATTGACGCCTATTGCACACGCAGTGGTGCAAAAAAAGAAGATGTTATTGCCGAAGAAAATGCCCTTCAACCACTGGGACGCATCGGAAAACCTAATGAAGTCGCTGCACTCGTTGCGTTTTTAATCAGCTCAGAAGCTACTTTTATCACTGGCAGCTTACAAGCTATCGATGGCGGATATACGGCGCAATAGTGAAAATAATTGATCCACATTTACATCTTTTTGATCTCACACTTGGTGACTATCATTGGCTTTTGGGTGAGCACCCACCAAATTGGCCAAATTTGGACGTGATCCGTCAGGATCATTACTACAATGATTTACGTTCCGCAGCTGAACCATTTGAACTAGTGGGATTAGTACACATTGAAGCAGGCTTCGATAACCAAAATCCGATAAACGAGTTGAAATGGCTTGCCTGTCAAATGCCCAACTTTCATTATCGTGCAATTAGTTATATCGCCATTGATACTCCTAATAACACGTTCCATCAAGCATTGAGCGATCTTAATCATCCTAGTTTAATTGGGATTCGTGATATTACTGAAGGTCACGATGGTATTCGCTTAACCCATGACAACGTAGTTGCAAATTTGACGCTGCTTGCCAAAAACAATCTTATTTTTGAAGCACAAGCACATTGTGGTCATCAACAATATCGCAAGGCTATCATTCAACTAGCAAAACAAATTCCTGACTTACAAATTGTGATCACACATTTTGGATTACTTTCATCCAAAGATGATTGCCAAAAAGCACTTGCTGAGCTAGCAAACGAACCGAATATTGCCATCAAATATTCTGGACAGGAGATGTGTCACAACGCCATTGGAGACAAGCAGGCTTTCGATCTTTTGGTTAATACCTTTGGCGAAACACGCATTATGCTCGCGTCAAACTTCCCAGTATGTTTACAAAAAATACAATACCATTCGCTTTGGCAGCAATACGAAGCCAATTGGCCAAACCCTAGTACATTTAAGGATGTTTGTTATTTAAATGCCAAAAGGATATATCAACTTGACTCGGCTTATGATCGGATCTGAACTAAGTCGTACTCGAGTAATTTAGGTACTATTGCTTGCAATCTCGATTCAGTTTCATCTAATCGGTTAAGGCACTCACAATATTCTGTGGCTTTAGCCTCTAATTGATGCGCTTTTTTTTGCAGCGACTTGTCTATTTCTCGTGAAATAATTTCCATACGCTGTCCCATATCATTAATTCGATCTTCAATATTGCCTTCGCGAGACTTAAATGCATCTCCTAACGACACCAAAATTGCGCCTAATGATCCGTGAACTGCTGAATGAATTTTTTGACTAATCTCTTTCGTAAAAAAATCGTCAATTTTAGATAATGATTGAGGGGCAATAAAGAAAAAGTCGTCACCGCGTTTAAACTTATCCATTAAAGCTCGTTCAACGTATTGCAGTTGAGTTTTGAGTACTTCAGGTTCTTTATCCGACATGCTCTCTACGACTTGCTCTATGGCAGCTAAACCAAGATTGACTCCATCGGTGGCAAGCTCGACCAATTCAGGAACAGTATCTCGGATCCCTTTCGCATAATCACGTAGGACTTTGGTTTCATTTTCATTTAAATCGATCCAATATCCACCAATGAGCAATTGGTCATCGTGATTTATCTGTACCCGAGTTTGGTTATTATCAACAATGCGAATACTGTCATCTGTAATGATAAGACCATGACCTAGTTCAACATCGCATTTGCTTGTCGCCGCACTAGCTACACCACTATATATGGTCAAAGCGGTCAGTATAGACATTAGACGCATGAAACCCTCGATAGGATGGCAAATTTCGTTGCAGCGTAGCAGAATAAAACGAGCAGGCAAAGCCTATTTTTCGAATCGAACTAAACGCAAAAAAAGATCGGAATTTTTCGCTTTAAGGTTATTTTTACCATCTGAAAACTGATACACCCAAGCGTGATCTGGACGAATCATATCCGTTGTACTAGTCCAATAGTTATCATTGACAGTACCAAAAAATACCGTTTTATTGATCGATGGTTCAACACATTGATGTTCGATAATACTTGCCAGCTCTTTAATGTTTGGTACACGCCAATCATCAAGCCCTGCAAAGCGATTATTGATCGCGATAAGTAATGCCTGCTCCCATTTTATAGGAGCACTTGCATTGATGCAGATTTCATTTGCATTATCGTAAGACTGACCATAGCTGCAAGTTTGCCACATTAATCCAGTAGTCAGATCGGAAACTGTGCCATTGCTATTAATTACAAAGTTATCAGAAGAGGTGGTTGATGCTATTTGATTCGCAAAACAAGTTTGAGCAAAACAATTACTTGATATAGCACTAAGAGCACAACTAACCAGTATTAGCCTGAATTTCATCGTAACTCCTTTATGGTGTTCTAACCAATCGCACATAAGCCGTTTGCGCTTTTGGATACGCGAGATCGTTGCCTGTTTGCATATCGAGAATGTAGGCCTGAGACAAACTTGCACCATCTGCGCTTGTTTGGCTTGTCCAATAGTACACATGACCAAGTAATGATGCCGAAGGTACATTTGGGAAAAAATTTGACGGCATTAGGTTGGAAACCGCTGTTTTACCGAAATCTAATATCCCCATTAACTCCGTGTACGTTGGCACACGCCAATTACTGCCTCCGCAATAATTGGTTGAATTCACTTCATTTACATACGTAGAAATGGCACAATCAACATCGCTTTGACACGTGCTATTTGGTGCACCGTAGACATTTCCTGTTGCACCTGATTTTGCCCACGTATAGTGGTTATTTGCAGCTCGGAGCTCAACGTTTGGCAACGTACCTTGAGCGGGCTGCTTGACTTCCCATATCAACCCTGTGACGTTATCACGCACACAACTAAATTTTGATGCGTCATTGGGTAACTCGTCCGCAAATTCATTGAGTTTTGTAAAGTCAAAACCATTATCACCCACGCCAGTTTTCGCCAGACGTGCAACCGCGCTATCTCGACCACTCATTGCATCTTGCCTCGCAATCGCGGCACTATCGGAACAGCTTACTTGGGCATTTTCTGTATAACAGGTCACTTGTCCCGAATCATTCATCAATCCCAATTTCATTGGCTCTACATTAACGCGTTTAACCGCACTACCAGAATAGCCAGCACGATCTGTTATCAAGACGAGCCATCGCATCTCTGTTGCGATATCAACATTTGGTGCGATAAAAAATGTTGTGCAATCGTTGGCTCGTGAAGCCGTTGCCACAGGTCCACTTTGTAATTGCCAAAAACAAGTATATTCATTACTAACTGAAACACTGTCACTCGCATCTAAACTCACTGTATCAAACTCGGTTACCGTTTCATCGCCCCCTGCATTGGCAAATACTAATTGACCGTTTTTCCCAAGTACAATGGAAAAACTACCATGTGCCTGACCTCCTTCGTCATCAGTCACGGTCACTTGCCAAATCACCGTTTCGTTATTTGCTAATAATGGATGAATAAACGACAGCGTTGATTCACTCAATGACAAAGGTGTAAGCGCAACGCCACTTAGTTGCTGCCATTCAAATGAAACAAGCTGACCATTTTCATCAGGATCAGCGGATTCAGCTGCACTTAAAGTTATCGTATCTAGCCATTTACTTGGTTGAGTTTCTGGCCCTGTCTGAGTGATAGTAACGGATGGTATTTGATTTTTTGAAAGGACTGTAATATTGACGGTATCAGAAACAACGCTTCCATCAGTGGCGGTATAATTTGCAAGTACAACATATTGACTGTCTATTTTGATGTCAGGCGCTTCTAACGTAACGGAAGTCCCTTCAGCAGGAAGCCCTTCAATTGCACTGCCATCTTGCACAGACCAACTTACCACACCGCCAACGGGAGAGGTCACTGCACTGAGTGTAAAGCTCGATTTTTCTTCAACGGTTTGATCAACACCCGCATTAACACTAGCTTTGATGTTTTCCTCTTTGTCGCTCCCACCGCCACCGCACGCACTTAGCGAGCCGATGAGTAGGACAATGACAAAGAGATGTGTTTTCATATTACATGTAACTATCTTGGTGAATGCGAACGAACAATTTGGTTCCCACTTTACTGTAGTCCACTTTATATTCTTTTCCATCCAGAGCTTGAATAAAAAGTAGGCGTTTAACTTCTCCAAATACTTCGTTACTTGATACTTGAACTATTTCTAAATCACGCTCTTTTGCCTCTCGACGATTTCTAGGTAACTCTTCTTTGAATGGAACCAAGCCCATATGGGTAACTTTAATCTTTGGATGACTATCACCATTGACGATCACCAAATCGAACTTTTTCTCTTTGTGAATAATCGTGTTACGACCACTTTTCAGAAACGCTCTTTCTACGCTCATCACTCTTTCCTAATTACTTCATCTGCGCCTGTTGCTTTAACTGCTCAAGGACCCGCTCAGGATCTCGCCGCCAATGATTCAACAGGTTTGCAAATCGCCAGATATCTCTGTCCAACACGGTTTCTGTCATCATTAAGTCATAGCCAGTTGCTAGCTTAAAATGTGCCATTCTGTTTCCAAACATAGCAAGTAATCCCGTGTATTTTCGGCCTTGAGGGCCTATATAATGAGTATCTTCGATTAACCATTCTTCAGGGCAGTTGCCATTTTCGCAATGCATTTTAACAGCTTGTAAAAAAATATGCCGCTGTTCAATCAATAATTTTGCCGCTAATCTCGGGGCCAATGAGTTTAAAAACGCTTCCACGTCTTTAATTTTAATCCCAACTGCATTTAACTCAAGACTAAATTGACCGGCCTGAACATTTGGCACACCCGCTTCGACCAGCTGTAAGCGTTCTAAAGTTAACGTGCCCACTTTATGATGATAAAGCAAGGCATCAACATTGAACGTCAAGCTGTAAAATGGCTCTTGGCTTTTTAAAAAGCCAATCAGTAAAGACACAAGACCTGCACTGACAATGAAAATCTCGACCACACTTATCGACGTTGGTCTTAACAATACAAAGAGCATCACGACGACAAGGGCTACGCCCCCAACTATCATAAATTCTATTGCGAATCGATTAGCATTTGCTCGTAGCTGCACCGAGTTGTGCTTCGGCTCATGACTCAACTTAAATAGCTCCAATAATATAAGCCATACATCATAATGGCCCAAACAATCATCAAACGGATCTTTTTGCAACGCGGGCATGACTTTTTATCGGATTGGCTCATTTACAGTCCCCATTACAAGTACTTATGAAATATTTTAGTCGGTTTTACGGTTAATACACAAAATAATGAGACGTCTCGTAAGTCCGCTCGCCGGGTTTTTCAGTAAACTTAACTATAACGAATTAAGTGGTTGTCTAACATGTACTCAAATCAAACTGGAAAAGCGTTGTTTCCGCTCATCATGGTCATTCTTTTTGGACTCAGTATTTACCTCTATCTTCCAGATGCAGGTGGTCAACCCAATATGCGTAACAGCTCTGTTGAAGTAAGCGCACATACGGTGACTTTAGAACAAAAGTCAGTAACAGTAGATGGTGTCGGAAGTGCACGTGCTAATCAAGCAATCCACATCACAAGTGCGCAAAATGATTATGTCACTGCCATCTACTTTAATGATGGCGAGTTGGTCGAGGCCGGACAACCGTTAGTACAATTACAAAATAAACAAGAATCTCTCCTTGTCGCAGAGCTAAGCATCAATTTAAAAGAACAAAAACGTCAATTAGAACGCTTAATCGAACTTGCTAAAAGCCAAAGTGCCGCCAAATCTCAATTGGAAGAACAGCGTTCAAAAGTGGATGCTTTAATTGCACAGCTCGATGCAGCTAAGACCAAGCTCGCCGAAATGACCATTATCGCACCGTTCAAAGGACGATTAGGAAAGCGCCTAATTTCCCAAGGTGCTTACGTCAATACGAACACCGCCATCACTACACTCGATGACCTCAGTGTAATCAAAGTAGACTTCCAAGTCCCTGAAAAATATCTAGCAAAGCTCAAAGTTGGAATGAATGTAAGCGCAACAAGTGACGCCTATCCAAACGAACGCTTTAATGGCTTGCTCTCTCACATCGATACGCGGATCGATGATAAAACCCGCTCTGTCGCGGTTACTGCACAATTTTCCAATGAAGACAGTAAGTTAAGACCTGGCATGTTGTTATTTACTCGTTTAGCGCTGTCAGAACTATCGGCGCTCATGGTACCAGAGAAAGCCATAATTCCATTACAAGACAAACATTTCGTCTTTACCATCGACGACGCGGGTAAAGCGCATAGAACAGAAGTGACATTATTACAGCGGTTCCATGGCCTAGTTGCAGTTTCAAGTGGTTTAGAAGCAGGTCAACAAGTCGTAACTGAAGGAACCTTGAAAATTCGCGAAGGTAGTGCGGTTAAGGTTAAGGGGTAAGTACCGTGAAAATCACTGATACTGCTGTAAAACGTCCCGTATTCGCTATCGTTATCAATTTGCTATTGCTCACGTTTGGTTTAGTTGCATTCTCGATGCTCCCGCTACGCGAATACCCAGACATTGAATCTCCCATCGTTTCGGTTCGCACAGACTATCCAGGAGCAAGTGCCGAAGTCGTCGAAACAAAAATTACTCAAATACTTGAAAATCGTATTTCAGGCATTGAAGGGATAAAAAGCATTAACTCATCGAGCCGTAACGGTAGCTCTAATCTTACTATAGAATTCAATATTAGTCGGGATATTGATGCCGCCGCTAACGATGTAAGAGAGCGCGTATCGCGCGCAACAGATAGCCTACCAGATCAAGTCCGCCCTCCTGAAGTGTCAAAATCAAACGATGATGACAGCCCCATTGCTTGGTTTGTATTAAATAGTACAACAATGGACTCCTTACAGCTCTCTGATTATGCTCAGCGCTATATTATTGACCGCTTGGCCGTTGTCGATGGTATTTCTAATGTTCGTTTAGGCGGTGAGCGCCAATACGCAATGAAAATTTGGCTCGATAGAAAAGCAATGGCAGCCAGAGGCATTACAAGCGCAGAGATTGAACAAGTGTTACGTAGCGAAAACGTAGAACTTCCTGCTGGCGAAATTGAATCAATTGACCGTGATTTTGCGGTTCGAGTGATGCGAAGTTATAAAACGCAGGATGATTTTCATAACTTAGTGATTAAACGCGGCGAACAGGGCTACTTAGTTAAATTAGGTGAAGTCGCTGTCGTAAATCTTGAGGCTTCTGACGATGAAAGTTTATTCCGAGGAAATGGCCGCAATATGATTGGCCTTGGTATTGTTAAACAAGCAAAATCCAATACCTTAGAAGTCGTAGATAATGCACGTGCGGAGCTTGAGCGCATCAAACGTAATCTTCCTGAAGGCACAACAATCGAAGACAGTTACGATTCATCGATTTTTATTCGCGAATCCATTAATGAAGTTTACCGTACGCTAGCCATCGCTATGGCACTGGTAGTCACGGTAATCTATTTTTTCCTTGGCAATGTCCGCGCGACGTTAATTCCAGCAATCACCGTTCCAGTTGCTCTGATTGCAACGTTTATGTTTTTACTGGCAATGGATTACTCCATCAACTTACTCACATTGCTTGCCCTCGTATTAGCCATTGGCTTAGTCGTTGATGATGCCATTGTAATGCTTGAAAACATTCATCGCCGGATCGAATTAGGGGAATCACCTTTATTAGCCTCGTACCGAGGTGCTCGTGAAGTCGGATTTGCTGTTGTCGCAACCACTCTCGTCCTCGTCGCCGTGTTCATACCCTTAGTGTTTATGGATGGGCGGATCGGAGCCTTATTTACCGAATTTGCAATGGCAGTAAGCGCTGCCGTCATTTTTTCAAGTATCACCGCACTGACCTTAGCACCTGCATTATGCTCAAAGGTACTGCAAAAACACGATAACGAAAGTGCCTTTAGTCGTTGGATGGACAACCGTTTTACTCGTTTAGAGTTAGCTTACCAACGATTATTAGAGAAAAACATTTCCAGCAAGTGGGGACTGTTTGGTGTCATGATCTTAGCCGCGGCGCTAAGCTATCAGCTTTTTCAAAAAATACCGTCAGAGCTTACACCTAAAGAAGACCGAGGTACTTTTTTTGTCATGATGAATGGTCCTGAAGGTGCGTCATATGAAAGCAATGCGGCGAATATGGAACAAATCGAGTCTCAGTTATTGCCTTATGTTGAGCAAGGGGAACTGAATCGAGTGTTAGTGCGCGTGCCAGGCTGGGGAGGTCAAGGTGGTATTGCCATTGTAGGTATGGCTGATTGGAATGATCGCAAACGTTCTACGTGGGAAGTCATGGATGAAATTAGCGGTAAAATGAGCCAAGTGACTGATGTAAGAGCGTTTGCCATTATGCGTCGTGGTATTGGTGGAGGCGGAAATTCTCGTCCTGTGGAGTTTGTATTGCAAGGTAATGACTACGAAGAACTGGCCGAGTGGCGGGATAAAATCATTGAAAAAGCAGAGAAAAATCCGGGATTAGTGCGCATTGATCACGACTACAAAGAAACCTTTCCACAGTTTTTAATTAGTATTGATAAAGCAAAAGCAGCAGATCTGGGTATCTCGGTCAGTGATGTGGGTAGAACACTCGAGACCATGCTAGGTCAACGCCGTGTCACCACTTTTATCGATCAAGGTGAAGAGTATGACGTCATTTTAAAAGGAGACAAAAGCGACTTTTCGGCGCCATCAGACATTGCGAATATTTACGTCAAGTCGCGCACTGGTGCACTGATCCCACTAGACAGCCTAGTATCGATGACTGAACAAGCAACAGCCGCTCGCTTTAATCGTTATAACCGTATGCGTGCCATTACAATCAGTGCCAACCTTGCAAACAACTACACACTTGAGCAGGCGTTAAACTTTCTCAATGAGGTTGCTGCAGAAGAAAACACGTTTGATGGTGCTATCGCTTATAAAGGAGAATCCGAGCTCTTCTATGAAGGCGAATCAGCAATGACGTATGTATTTTTACTCGCGTTAACTGTCACCTTCTTAGTATTAGCAGCACAGTTTGAAAGTTTTGTGCACCCTTTAGTGATTATGTTAACTGTTCCTCTAGGACTCGTCGGCGCGATGTTTGGTTTGTATAGTACCGATAATACGCTTAATATCTATTCTCAAATCGGTATTGTCATGTTAATCGGTTTAAGCGCTAAAAATGGTATTTTAATTGTTGAATTTGCTAATCAGCTACGCGACCGAGGTGTCGAATTCAAACAAGCCGTTATTCAAGCGGCATCACAACGCTTACGTCCAATTATCATGACTTCGCTGACGACAGTAATGAGTTCAATCCCACTGGTACTTGCTACCGGGCCGGGCGCTGAAAGCCGAGCGGTTATCGGTGTCGTTATTTTTGCTGGAGTCAGTGTAGCGACTATTTTAACATTATTCGTCGTACCTACTGCTTATATGGCATTAGCGAAAAAGACACAATCTCCAGAACATCTTGCCAAGCAATTAGCTGAACAAGATGAAAACAATCCTATTCAGCGATTTTGAGGTGATAAATGGAACAACTCGCGACGTTTGGTGGTGGCTGTTTTTGGTGCATTGATGCGGCGTTTCGACGCGTGATTGGTGTATCAAATGTCTATTCTGGTTACATGGGAGGCCACCTCGATACACCGACATATCGAGAGGTATGTAGCGGTGATACAGGCCATGCTGAAGTCGTGCAGCTTGTGTATGATGATGAAAAAATTAGTTTTGAAACACTATTAACGATGTTCTTTGCGCTTCATGATCCGACTCAGTTAAACCGTCAAGGCAATGATGTTGGTACGCAATATCGCAGTGTAGTGTTCTATCATGATGATCAGCAAAAAAGGCAAAGTGAAGAGTTCTTACGCTTACGACAAAGCGACTACAGCGCAAAAATTGTCACTGAGATATCCCCTGCAGTGCAGTTTTTTACCGCGGAGCAATATCATCAAAATTACTACAATGAGAATCCAAGACAAGGGTATTGCAGTCTATTGATTGCCCCAAAACTGGATAAATTTACCAAACGGTTTTCACCGTATCTCGCGATTTAGGAGTTGGTTAGGCTGACATCTTATTCAAAAAAACGGCACTTTATAGCCTGCCTGCTATTACTAGAGAATGAGCTTGAGGTAGTTTGAGTGTAAAAGGGAAGCAGACACTTCCCTTTACTCTCTTTGATATTAACCCTCTAAATTAATTAACTTAATTTGAGGATCGATACTAGAACGTTGCTCTCAGTGTTAGATTTAAGCGGCGCTCCATTGTGTTATAGTAATATACACCTTGCGCATTTTTCCCAGCATCCACGGCGTTGTATTCTTTATCAAATAGATTTTCAATACGACCGTTTAACGAAAGCTCGTTTGTTAATTGATAAGTCGCGACTAAGTTGATCAACGTGTAAGACGGTAAAGTATCATATTTGCCCATTCTGTCTCCACGATAGTGAAATTCGGTTGCTACCTCAAGTGCATCGAACTGCTCAGCCAATCGCCAATTCAAGGTATTTTTCGAAACATAGATGAGAGGCGAGTGATCTTTCTGATCGTTGGCATCTAAGTAACTATAGTTCCATGAAGAGTCTAAACCAAACAGATCATGGGTTACGCGCAACTCAACCCCTTGATGGCGTGCTGCATTAATGTTTGCCGGTTGCCACTGTCCACTCGCATTTGGTGCCCAAGCAATTTTATTCGTGTAATCCGTAGTGAAAAATGCAGTCTCGAACGTTGCATTTTCTGATTGCCCTTTCACACCTATTTCTTGATGTTGGGATTGCTCTGGCTCAAGCGCTGCATTTCCTGAATTAGGATAATACAGATCATTAAACGTCGGCGCTTTGAATCCTGTACTTTGCTGTGCATATACCCGTAAATTATCTCGGACTTGATACCCAAGCCCTAACGAGTAAGTAAACTCATCGCCAAATTGATCGTCAGACTCATTACGTGCAAATCCTTCCACTGAAAATGAGTTAACTGAGTAAGTCGCTCCTGCATAGAATGCAGTTGTTGTGCGACTGGTTAACTCATACTTAGTTGAGCTACCAGACACATCGTCTTCGCTTTCTGTCAAGCCAGCAAGCAACGTCAGCGCGCTGCTTTGAAACCAGGTTGCAGACACTTCTTTGGTGTGACGAGTTGTTTCAAATACCGAGCTAAAGCCCTCTGAAAAATCTTCCGAACTATCTGTTGCTTGACTCAATGACGCATTCACTAACACCGAATCAAATTGCTTCTCCCATAAGAACGAATAAAGCGAATTATCAAATTCCCCGCGATATTCATCCGTATGTGGCGTCCCCCAACTGCTGTCATAATCTGCTTCACCTTGGGATTTGTGTATCTGAGCTTTAAGCTTTCCAAGCTCATCACTTTCATAGGCTCCAGCCAGTCCAAGTGTCACGTTTGCATAACCGTCTTTGTCGGGCTGAGTCGTCTGCAAGACATCAAAGCCATCAGTTTTTTCAAAGCTAGTATTAAGGTTGACCTGCCATGGACCAATTTGATTTCCTGCTGATAATTCTGCCGTACGCTGATTTTGAGACCCAGCGCCTACGCTGATGTGCGTATTTGTTGACCGACGTGTGATGACATTTATTACCCCAGCTAGTGCATCCGAGCCATAAAGTGCGGCTCGTGAGCCTTTGATGATCTCAATGCGGTCTATATGGGCCAAAGACAGATCAGACAGCGACTTATAACCTAATGTGGCAGAACCTACACGAATTCCATCGATTAAAATTAACGTATGACGAGTCGATGCACCACGCAATGAAACTCCACTATTTTGGCCAAGACCACCGTTACGATTGATTTGAAAACCGGCTTCTTGGGAAAGTAAAGCTGGAAGATCGTTCACACCACTTTTCTCGATTTGAAGACGATCTATCACCAAAATAGATGCTGCCACATCAATAATATTTTGTTCAATTTTGTTTGCATTGACCGTAATGCGCTCTATTTCTTGAGCGACCAATGAGCTTGTAGAAAGGCTTGCTACTGCAATAATCGCAGTATTTAATCGTGACAATTTAAACATGAGTTCCCCTGACTTGAGCCCACCGCACAAGTTGAAAGTAAGACGACTTCAAGGCCGGTCTCCGGACTCAAAAGTAAAACTACTAACAACATAGTTTGACTTTCATACCGTTGCGGGGGCAGTGCTGGCTTTGGCAACCAAGAGGATGCCATTTCCAAACTTCCCGATTCTCTGCATTTATTTTTATATAACTTCAGCAAAAATAAGCAGCACCTTGAAAAGAGGCGCTATTGTCTAAATAAGAGGGATAAATGTCAATGGACGTCTAGAAAGCTACTAAGACATCCATTCGTTCAAAATTGCAGGAAGCTAATCGCGGAAGTTCTTAAATTGGAATGGTTGGCCTAGATCCCCAGTACGAACTAATTGCATAACCGCTTGAAGATCATCACGATTTTTACCAGTAACGCGCACTTCTTCACCTTGCACACTTGCTTGTACTTTGATTTTTGATTCTTTAATTAACTTGGTGATCTTTTTTGCAAGATCTTTATCAATGCCTTGTTTTAATCCTACTTTTCGAGAATACGTTTTACCAGAATGAACAACATCTTGTAGCTCTAAACAAGATACATCTAAACCGCGTTTGGCCGCTTTACTCACTAAAATATCAAAAATCTGCATTAATTGATGTTCAGCTTCTGCTTTCATTACAACAATGTTGTCGTCGAGTTCGACCGAAGCAGTCACGCCACGGAAATCCCAACGAGTGCCAAGTTCACGCGCTGCGTTTTCAACAGCATTTTTTGCTTCTGTCATTTCAATTTCTGACACGATGTCAAAAGAAGGCATACCAATCTCCTAATATTACTTAAGCCAAGTATATCAGGCCTATTCATCATAAGGAAAAATTCCCCCCATTTGATGAGAATTTATTCATGTAGCGTCTACTTTTCAATGGTATACTGGGCACATTACCACATGTTTATTAGGTTCTCAGTTGACAAGGCGTGTATACCAAGCCCTTTTTATTGCGTGTCTCATTGTTTGTACACTTTTATTTCTTCGAGAGATAAACAGCAGCGCTATAAAAATAAGTAATGCAGATAAATTTGCGCATGCGTTGATTTTTTTCGGCTTAGCATTCGTGCAACATCATGCATTTAGATTACCAGTTTGGTTGCACCTACTACTATTGACGTTTTATGGAGCGTTGGTTGAAGTCGTTCAATCTTTTGTTCCGTATCGAGAGGCGTCATTAGGTGATTTACTCGCAGACGTTGCCGGTGCATTTCTCTATTTTATCGTGCTTTATGTCTGGCAAAAACTGTCACCAAAACAACAAACCTCGTAATAACGATACGAGTAAAACCGGGAACACCACGCCTGTATACATTCTTGGTGCAGGCTCTTTGGGTTTGATTTTTGCTCATTATCTTACAAAAAACACGCCCGTCTCACTTATTACTCGAGAACCCACTAAAAGCCCGTTTTATTATCAAAATAACCAACACCGCCAGGTCATTCCAGCTAATAGTACTAGCCTAGAGAATATCACTTTCGGCACCATTCGCCATGTCATTGTAGCAGTAAAAGCTTATCAACTTGATGATGCACTCGAACAACTCTTGCCAAAGTTAGCGACCGATGCAGTGATTCTCATCACTCACAATGGTATGAGCGACTTAACTCTGTGGCTAAATAAATTAACGGCCAAACAGCGATTGTTTTTCGCGACAACCACACAAGGTGGTTATAAGCCTTTTTCAAATGAAGTTCACCATCGTGGTGAGGGTGCAACTTGGTTAGGCGAATTAGGAAAAACCTCCACTCTCGATATCCCTTTTTTACATTTATTACAACACTCTATTCCTATGCTGACTTTGCATCCGACCATCGAATTAGTGCGTTGGCAGAAGTTGTTGATAAACGTAGCGATAAATCCTCTTAGCGCTACCGAAAAGGCCACGAACGGACAGCTACGCCAGCCAAAATATGCAAGTCTCGTACTTGGGTTACTAAACGAAGCGGTTTATATTGCCAACCAATTGGGTATTAAAATTACGTTGCACGAGTCGCTCATGCAAGCCTACTTAGTCATGCAAAACACCAGCAAAAACCGCTCTTCAATGCTTCAAGATTGCACACTGAATCGACAAACAGAAATTGACGCTATTTGTGGTTTTCTAAGTAAGAAAGGACAAGAGTTGAATTACCCTACCCCATTTAATGATGTAATGCTTAAAAAGATTAAACACATAGAGCAAAGGTATACCCAATCAACTTGAAGATGCGTGACTTGAGTAAGCATCATCAAGTTGATTGAATATATAAGCGTTTGGCACGACGCGGATTAGAGGGATATTTGGTGATAGCGTTACACTTTCGCAGTGTAACGCTAGATCGTATTACTTTGGCTTATAAACCTTGACGTTCATAAAGCCTTTTTCGTGTAAAATTAAGGCTTGTAATTGGCTCATGACGCCTTTTTTACAATATAAGAAGTACTCTCTATCTTGCGGGAGATCAGCAAATTGCGTGGCTAAGCGGAAAAACGGCAAATGCTTCACGTCTACGTTATCTAGCTCCAATGGCGAATCGTCTTCTTCCTCTGGCGAGCGAATATCGAGTACAACGGCACCTTGTGGTAATTGAGCGACAGATTCAGCCTCTTTAACTTCTTCTTTCGTGGCTTCTTCAATTTCGCGGATATCCATAATGCGGGCATTCGCCACAACCGTATCCAAGACATCAAAATCAAATTTAGCTTCTTCTTCTTCAACCTTATCAATACGGGTTTTTACGTTGGGCTTTTTCGAGATCACACCACAATACTCTGGCATCGCTTCAGCCATTTCTAATGTGCCAATCTTTCGTGCAGTTGAAATAATCTCTTGCTTATCACAGTGAATAAGTGGACGAATAATCAATGTTTCAGTAACACGGTCAATAACGTTTAAGTTCGTGAGCGTCTGGCTTGATACCTGTCCAATACTCTCGCCTGTGACAAGCGCCGGAATATTCAGCTCTTTTGCAATTTTGCTGCCAGCTCGCATCATCATACGTTTTAAAACAACGCCCATCTCGCCACTATTCACGTTTTCTAAAATCTCGGCGACTACGGGCTCAAAATCAACCGCAATAAACTTCACGCGGTGTGTTGAGCTGAATTGATTCCATAAGTAATGACTTACCTGTTTAACACCAATTTCGTGCGCAGCGCCACCAAGGTTAAAAAATAAAAAGTGAGTACGAGCACCTTTACGCATTAAATGATACGTTGCAACACCCGAATCAAAACCACCAGAAATCAAGCTCAACACATCTTCTTGAGTCGGTAATGGAAAACCACCAAGCCCACGATGAATTTCTGTCAATACATACGCGCGTTGATCTTTGATTTCAATTTTTACCGTCACTTCAGGGCGGGTCAGTTTAACGCTTGCACCTGGTACGTTTTGGTTTAAGCCTCCACCAACATAACGTTCGGCTTCCGTTGAAGTAAAATCATGTTTACCTTGGCGCTTTATACGTACACAGAAGGTTTTACCAGCAATAATCGAGCTCACTAAAGGTAAGGTATGCTGATAAATATCATCCAAAGTTTCGAAAGCAACTTCTTTTACTTCAATTGCCTGCTCAACACCTGGAATGCGAGTAAGTTCATCTGTAAAACGTGAGCGTGTTTGATCATCGTTTAACTGGCTGGTAATCGTAATATTATCCCAGTTGTTTTTAACACTGACATCTTCATCCACTCGACGTAAAATAATTCTGATATTTCTCTCGAGTAGATGCGTAAAACGTTTACGCACAGATTTACTCTTGATAATGATCTCTGGATGTAATTTGACGATAAATTTCAACATAACACTCACTTATTATGAAAAAGGGTACATACCCAAGTCACGACAAGATATTCACCAAGCTCTGAAATATGCTTGGATAAAAATTGCCATTTCGGTAGTTACATTTGGTCATGTGTTTACTAAATGAGCCATCCCAGACACTACTACCCGCACCGAAAAACAAGGCGCGGGATTATAGCAAAATGTTGGCAAGGTGGAAATGATGAATTTTTAACCCATTCGATATCAACTGGTCACATTAAAAAGCACCCGTTAATTTAGGCAATACTTGGCAACGTTTCATCGGCAAGCGTTTGGTAGTGAGCCTGAAGCCCATTTATTTTCTCTTTACTAAGCGCAGTGCAATAGGGTTTAAACAACATCAGTACTTTAACGATACCATTATAAATATCTTGCTGCTCAAGTACGCCTGTCATTCGTCGCGCTTTGACGTATGGAGTCCAAAAACTCACCGTCATTTTCAACATGTGCGCAAGCTCTTTAGCGTCGGAATCATTAATATCAATCACACTCGCATCGCGCAGTGCTAAGACAACCGCTTGAACTTGAGTAAACAATTTTTTCTGAAACTCAATGTAATCTTGTTTTAATTCACTGTCTCGCGCCAAGATATCCGTCAAATTATCGTAGAAGAAATGATAACGCCACATTAAATCAAAGAGGGAATCTAAATAGGTTGTGAGCTGTTCTAACGCATTTTCATTTAATGAAAGTGGCTTAAAATGTGTATTTAAGTGCTCGCTATACAGTGAAAATATATGGCGGATAATGTCTTCTTTATTTTTAAAATGATAATACAAATTCCCAGGGCTTATCCCTAAACTTGCTGCAATATGATTCGTTGTTACTGCTCGTTCGCCATTTAGATTAAACATCGCGATACTTGTACGAATGATTTTATCCTTGGTGTTCATTCCTGATCTCACAATTTCGTGCATTACAAGCTATCGATAACCATTATCAATAGGATGAAGCAATCTCTTTGCACATGAATTAAGCGCTTAACGCGCAGTATAACGAATTCAACTCTCGATACCTAGAGGGAGCAAAGTGCTCGGAGTTGAATATTCCTAAAGGAACACTTATGTTCAACCTCGTATTCACTGCTTTGTGCCTACTGTCATTCATGCCAAAGCTTGCTACTATACGAGAAAATCTTGATCGAGTGATGGTATTTATGGAAGTGATTGCACTGTACCCGGGGACTTTTGACCCGCTCACCAATGGGCATACTGATTTAATTCAACGCGCCGCTAAAATGTTTCATACCGTTATTTTAGCGATAGCTCACAATCCGACTAAAAAGCCGTGTTTCTCACTGGAAGAACGTGTCGCTTTAGCGAATGAACTCACAAAGCACTTAGATAATGTGAAAGTGATTGGCTTTAGTGGCCTGTTAGTTGATCTTGCTAAACAACAAAACGCAAACGTACTTGTACGGGGGATCCGCGCGGTTTCTGATTTTGACTACGAGTTTCAACTCGCTAACATGAACCGTCGCCTAAACCCAAATCTCGAAAGTGTGTTTTTAACACCGGCAGAAAAGAACTCGTTTATCTCCTCATCGTTAGTTAAAGAAGTTGCCTTACATCGAGGCGATGTGAGTCAATTCGTACACCCCATCGTCGCTAAAGCGTTACAGGAAAAACTTCACGGATGAGAAAATCACTTTTAACTTGCTCTTTTTTAGCAATATTTAGCCAAGCTAATGCCTCACCATGGATTGAAACTGGTAACACTCAGCTCAAAAACTCGATTGATTTACTTGTAAGTCATGGACTTATCCGTCATCCAGTAAACCAATATCCATTACTGTGGCAAGGCATCATTGCTGATATAAATGTATTAGATCGAACACAGCTCAATACAGATGCGCTCTTTGCGTTGCAGCACGTAGAACATGCACTGAAGGTGGCCAAACGTTCTCGTTATTCTTCGGTTGCGGCTTACTATTCTGATACACCCACATTAACACAGGGCTTTAACGAGAGAGATAAAGCAAAATCTGGTATCGACAGTTACGCGATATTAACTGGTGACGCAGTCAGTGCTAAGGTCGCGGTGAATTATCAGCGCGATGGTTTAGATGGCAAAACCATCACTCACGAAGGCAGCCACTTAGCTTTATTATTAGATAATTGGGTAGTGAGTGCAGAGCGGCTATCCTACTGGTGGGGACCTGCGAACGACAATGCACAACTACTTTCAAATCACGCTTCAACTATGCCGGCTGTGCGTTTAACACGTGCAAACAGTCATTTAGGCCCAACCTTTCTAAACTTTTTAGGGGCGTGGCAAATTACGGCGATTGCCGCGAAACAGCAGCCCTCAGCCATCTCGAATACTAACGTCAATGTGTGGGCAATGCGTTTTTCTGCAACGCCATTATCCGGACTTGAAGTTGCGCTAAGCGCATTACAAAGTGATGTCATCTACGATTTTGACCGGACACATCAAACTCCAACAGCTCAAAATCAAGCTCTGCAAAGTATTGATATTAAATACTCAAGTTTGATTAATGACTGGCCATTTGCAGTTTACGGAGAATGGATGGGACATAACCAATCCGGTATCATTCCCAAATCACCCACCTCAACAATTGGTGTTGAAACGTTTAGCGCTTCCAGCGATTCACGCACTAAGTATTACCTTGAATACAGCGATAACAAACAAGTATGTGATGGCAAAGACCAATTTGTAAGCTGTCGCCAAGATACTGAACCTTTTTCTTATTTCACCCATCGCGGTACATGGATAGGCAGTGCGCTTCCTATGCAATTTGATGGTTGGGTTTTGGGCTATGATCGATTTGAAACCTCAGGTAGAGGGTATGGGCTTAAGCTTAAACAGCATCAAAATGAGGTAGCACGTAATCAAGAAATTGAAGCACGTTACCAACAGGGCTTATTTAATGGTCTTTGGCAAATTGGCGTATATTACAGCCGAAATGAATTAACCGAGGAAACAATTAGCACTACGCGTTTTTCAACGCGTTGGGAATATCGTTTCTAGTTTAGCCTACGTTACCTCAAGATGCTCACGGTATGGCATCTTGAGGTTTTACTAGTTCATTACCGCGCTGGCTTTTTAGTCTTTCGTTGGTTAGACGTTCCACCTTCTTTTTTCTTATTGTCTCCAACTCGAGGTTTTGTATTCGCTTTTTTAAACTGTGCAAACCCAGTATGCTTGGTCAATGCTGGCTTGCCTTTACCTGTTTTCAAGCGTTCATTTCTACCTTCTTCTGGTACTAAGCAATGTGGTGCTTTACCTATCAAATTTGCTTTCCCCATAGCACGCAACGCTTCACGGATCATCGGCCAACCCGCTGGGTCGTGGTAGCGCAATATTGCTTTATGCAAACGTCGCTGCCTAGCGCCTTTAGGGACGGAGACGGTCTCTGTATTATTTTTGATATTTCGCAGAGAGTTCATTTCGGTATGATAAATAGTTGTGGCGTTCGCCATTGGCGATGGGTAAAAGTTTTGCACTTGATCCAGTTTAAAATCATGCGCTTTTAACCAAAGTGCTAAATTAACCATGTCTTCGTCGGTTGTACCTGGATGGGCTGAAATAAAATAAGGGATCAAGTACTGTTTTTTACCCGCTTCTTTTGAATATTTTTCAAATAACTCTTTGAACTTATCGTAGGCGCCCATACCCGGTTTCATCATTTTAGATAATGGACCGTTTTCCGTGTGTTCTGGAGCAATTTTTAAATAACCACCTACATGGTGAGTGACGAGCTCTTTCACATAGCGTGGATCTTCAATCGCCAAGTCATAACGTACACCCGATGCGATTAAAATTTTCTTAATCCCTTTTACCTGTCGAGCTTGTTGATATAGTTCAATTGTCGGCGTATGGTCCGTATCCATATGTTCACAAATACTTGGATAGACACAAGACAGGCGACGACAAGTACTCTCTGCACGTTTATTCTTGCAACGTAAACCATACATATTTGCAGTCGGGCCACCTAAGTCAGAGATCACCCCGGTGAATCCAGGCACTTTATCTCGGATCTGGCCTATTTCTTCTAAAATTGACTCTTTTGAACGGCTTTGAATGATACGCCCTTCGTGTTCAGTAATAGAGCAAAAACTACAACCACCAAAACAACCACGCATAATATTTACAGAGGTTTTGATCATGTCGTACGCTGGTATTTTCGCATCACCATACTTTGGATGCGGAATTCGCTGATAAGGCAGCCCAAAAACATGATCCATTTCCTCGGTTTCTAATGGGTAGGCCGGTGGGTTGACCCATACATAACGATCGCCATGACGCTGATATAGCGCACGAGCACAACCTGGGTTGGTTTCCTGATGCAAAATTCGTGAAGCATGGGCATAAAGTGGTTTATTCACGCTCACTTGTTCAAATGCTGGCAGTTTTACATAGGCTTTTTCATACGGTTTTAATCTAGGTGGCTGCACAACAATCGGTTTTGCCGCTTCTGCTTGCAGATCAATGCCCGCCGCTGCAAATTCCGATTTACTGCAACCGACATCATCAGCACCATATGGATTTGGGATCGGGTCAATTTTACCGATTTTATCAATCGCCGTTGAATCACTCCCCCGCCACTCTGGCAGAGGCGATTTACGGATCACCGCCGTCCCTCTGACATCTTGAATTTGCTCTGGTCTTTCTCCGGCGGCTAAGCGATGAGCGACCTCAACAAGCGGGCGCTCAGCATTGCCATAGATTAAGAAATCCGCTTTTGCATCAAAAATAATGCTGCGACGCACTTTTTCTTGCCAATAATCATAATGCGCGATACGACGCAAACTCGCCTCAATACCACCTATCACAATGGGTACATCACTGTATGCTTCTTTGCAGCGCTGGCTATACACAATTACCGCTCTGTCTGGACGTTTGCCACCTTCATTACCTGGCGTATACGCATCATCATGGCGAAGGCGTTTTTCTGCAGTATAACGATTTATCATCGAGTCCATGTTACCTGCAGTGATACCATAAAACAGGTTAGGCTTGCCTAATTCCATGAACGCGTCTTTCGAAGACCAATCCGGTTGAGAAATAATACCGACGCGAAACCCTTGAGCTTCGAGCACTCGACCAATCACCGCCATGCCAAAGCTTGGATGATCAACATAGGCATCACCTGTTACAATGATGATGTCACAGCTATCCCAGCCAAGTTGCTCCATTTCTTTTCGAGAAGTAGGTAAAAAATGCGCTGTGCCGTAACATTCGGCCCAGAATTTAGGATAAGAAAAAAGGGAGCGCTCAGCTTTTAATCCGGTCATATCGATGTTGCGTTCTCTGTGATGGCTAAAAAAGGGGCAGATTATACCTGTCTTACAAACGAAAAAACAGAGAAGTCATCATACCTCAAGAAAGAAATTAGGCGCTTGGGTATTCTTTAAACCCAAGCGTCTTGCTCGATAAACACTTCTGTATTAGTGAGCCGCTTTATGGGCTTTTAAAAAGGCGAGTAACTCATTTTGAGCCATTGGTTTAGCATATAAAAAACCTTGAACTTCGTCACAACCAAGGGATTTTAATAGCTCAGCCTGTTGCCTTGTTTCAACCCCCTCTGCAATGGTTTTAAGCCCTAAACTTTTACCCAAAGAAATCACCAAGGATGCGATGGCCCCACTGTCATTGTCTGGTATGTCTTTGATAAAAGCGCGATCAATTTTAAGACGTGCTAGAGGGAGTTTTTGTAAATAACTTAATGAAGAGAACCCAGTGCCGAAATCATCGATTGCTACTTCCACTCCAAACTGTTTCAACTCATTCAACGTATCTATGACAACGGAAATATCATCCATAACAACACTTTCTGTCACTTCCAATTCAATTTTACTTGGCGCTACACCATATCGGTCAATGGTTCCTTTGACCGTTTTTGCATAATTGGGTACTTTAAATTGCGGTACAGACACGTTGACGGCAACACTGATATCATGCCCTTGTGCAGCCAGCGTTAATTGCTGTTGGCAAGCTTGCTCTAAAACCCATTGACCAATATCAACGATTAAGCCTGAGTCTTCTGCCATTGGTACAAATACTGCTGGTGAAATGTAATTGCCCTGCCCTGATGGCCAGCGTAATAAAGCTTCACACCCTATAATGTCCATTGAATCAAGATCTAATTGCGGTTGATACCATACTTCAAGTTTTTGGTGCTCAAAGTCTTGTCTCAGCTGTCGTATAATACCCAAACGCCAAGCCATTTTTTCTTCAAGATCAACCGAGTAACGCCCAACAGAGGTCTTGCCTATTTTAGCTTGGTTCAATGCAATATAAGCTTGTTTTAATGTTTCAAGTCCAACCTTATGAAAATCTTGTTGCTCACAAATACCGACGTGAAAATGCACCGTTAGCACATGCTCACCCACTGCATATGGGATCATTAAAGAATCCAACAACCACGACTCATTAAAGGTATCGTTTGGAAGCAAGAGCGCAAACACATCTGCACCAATTCGCGATAACAAACGGGCTTTAGGAAATTCGGTTTTCAATCGTTCAAGCACTGCGAGCAAAAGCAAATTGCCCACTTCTTGTCCTAAGCCATTATTAATGTCTGAAAACTGAGCAATATCAATAATAACAAATACATATTCATTTTTATCTGCCGCGTATTCTTTTTCAATGAGTTCAATAAAGTTAGAACGATTTGGCAATTTAGTGAGCGTATCTTTATACGCTACATCACGTAAACGATTAAACAAACGAATGTTATCTAAACCCACGCTGACATTCGTTAAAAAAAGCTCTGCAAACTGCAATTGAGCCAAGTCTGGTGCGTGCTCTAATTCAAGATAAATCGCCGCAGCCCGAGATTTTGTCTTTAAAATAAAGGTAACTTCATGTTCTGTTTGTTGATGACACAAACAATCAAAGGCGTTTTGCATTTGTAAAATGATCCGGCCGTTATCAAGCTGCTCAAGACCCGCGCCCACAAACTGCTGATATTCTGCGCTTCCGCCATAAACAACGATGCGCTTTTCATCCCCGACCATACCGCACATAATGCCTTTAGGCTCGACACTTAGAATATTGGCCAGTTGATTTATCACTGCAGAGCCAAAAGCTTGTGTATCCGTATGACCTAAAATGGCCTTTGACGCTTCCAGAATACTCGACAGAGCTGCACTGTGAGAATCCAGTTGTTTTAATTGCTCGTAAGAGCGAATAGCCGTCATCAATGAGGTAACTAATTTGCTGCGGGTAAGTTCGGTTTTTGTTTTATAATCGTTAATATCAAATTCCCGAATCACGTTTTCTTCCGGCGCAAATCCGGGCTGCCCGGTACGCAAAATAATACGGATAAAGCGGTTTTTTAACTCTTCACGAACACGTTTTACAACATCAAGTCCGGCGTCGTCGGTTTCCATCACGACATCAAGGAGTACCACACAGATTTGATTAGGTTTGGAAAGAATGTCAATCGCGTCTTTCCCTGAAAAAGCATCATGAAAACGGATGCCTTTATTCCAAAAAGTAACACCAGATAAAGCAAGTTTTGTAACCGAATGGATTTCTGGATCGTCGTCTACAACAAGCACATCCCAAAACTCTTGGAGTTCAACACTAGGCGACGCCTCATCTTCGTGATCGGCGAATAAGAAATCAGTCTCTTCTGATGTCATTCTACTTCCTTCGCTCATTACAACATTGCTTCACACAAGTGTAGCCCGAGACTTTACTTGCCAATTGAGTGTGTTTGTATTGTTTTGATAAATCGGCTTCAATCATAGATTTTATAACGACAAGAAGATGTATAAAATTATTCACAACTCTCAGTATAGACCAACTTCCTATTAATGCTGCTACCCCTATGAAAATAAATTACTTCTACCGAAATAGCAGACTAGCTTATTAAAGCAAACTAGGGTAGAACAAATAAAACGATAAATTTGGGCTATTGGCAAAAAATGGCGGTTAGAAATGCGCAAGCTAAATTATGTTTAGCACACCTTATCGAAGAAAAACTAGGCTTCTCCATAACAAAAGCGGACTCTTTACGCCTAAACATCAATAGTGACACGAACTATAACTCGGATGGGCGCAAAGGTGCAGGCTTCACCTTGGGGCAAGACGCTAGTTTGTTAAGACGCGCTATAAAACGCAAACAGCTTATGAAGGTACAGCGACAAAAAAACATCGAAGCCATTATGTGTGAAGCGATGCGAGTCTGCCCCGAAGTGACAAGCCAAGGTTTGCCTGATGCTGATTGGGTTGACCGCTTTATCCATTTAGCCGAAGATACCTCAAATAGTCACATGCAAAGCCTTTGGGCTAAAATTCTCGTTGGCGAAACAATCTCTCCTGGCACTTTTTCGATAAAAAGCTTGCAAACACTAAAACAAATGACCCAAAAAGAAGCTGATGCTTTGCATCGAGCTTCCGGCTTATGTGCCTATTCCGAAAAAGACGACAGCCACATCATTATTCTTGGCTTTTACAAACGTCCTTCATTTTTTGATTTATTGCGTAAAGGAAATCGTGAGACCATCAATTTAAGCAAAGCGGGTTTAAGCTTTCCGAATATTTTAACCCTAATGGACATAAATCTAATCTATCGCCAAGAAATAGAATCCGCTGAATTAAAAAGCGATCAAAGCTATACGTTTCGATTTCATCGGCAAAAATTGCTGCTCAGCGCGAAGCACAACGATTTAGTGATGTCTTACTACAAATTTACTCAAACTGGTGACGAGTTAAAAAAACTATTGAGTGTACCGCTGAACAAATCATACAAAACTGCGTTACAACAAGGATTCGAAACAGAGTTTCAATTGAATTGGACGGATTAACTTGAAGATTGGGTATAAATCAATGGTGTTAGGACACACTGCAACCAGACACCATTGGAACCGCTCTTAGGCTATTAAAAATGCAACTGTAAACCTACGAAAGGACCTGTAAAGTCTAAGTTCGTATCAATGTCGTCTACGTCATCAAGCTCAAGTTGTAGCGCTCGATAACCGGCGCGCACTGCCACATCAACTGCCATGTTGTCGATAAACTCCCATGCAACCCCAACTTGATAGTCTTGGATGCTGCTACCAGAGATACTCAACACACTACCTTCAGCAAAGACACTTAAACCTGTAAACGGTAAGCCGACTTCACCGCGTAAATAACCCATTGGGATAAAACCACTGAACTCAACCATTTCACTCTTGGTTTGGCCACTTGCTTGATCTTCACCACTTACACGCAATTCGCCATCAAATTGCTTAACATTGACACCGAAATCAAACGACACCAAATCGTTATCAAACAATTCATAATAAAGAATAATGTCGTTGTGGCTTAAATCCGATACTGTCGTAGCATTTGTATTAGTACGGTATTCTGTACCACCAAACTCAAATGTTTCGTTCAATGTAGTTGAACCCATAATTTCAAGTTCGGTGTGTTTGAGTTTGATGTTTGGTACTAATGGGATCGGATGCTCTAAAGCAGCATAAAAACTGGTAAACGTTTCATCGTCAAAATTAAACGACTGTAAATTACCTTTATTTGCAAAGCTTCCTTCATTGGTGGTTTGCCATCCTTCGCCACCAATGTATAGACCTAGCAACGTATCCGCTTGCGCTACTGGTGCTATACTTGCCGTGGCAAGTGCTACTGCTAAACAAAGTTTTTTCATTACTATTATCCTTGCGCTAAGAGTTCACTTAGTTCGATTAATGCCGCATTGGCTCTTGAAATGTAGTTTGCCATGACCAACGAATGATTCGCAACAAAACCAAAGCCATTGCCATTTAAAATGATTGGACTCCACACTGTTTCTTGGGTTGCTTCAAGCTCTCTGACAATTTGATTTAAACTGATTCGAGCGTTCTTCTTTTCAAGTACATCAGCAAAGTCATGTTCAACCGCTTTTAAGAAATGCAACAACGCCCAGGTTGCCCCACGAGATTCATAAAAAACATCATCAATTTGCCACCACGATGTTTTCACTTCGCTGCTGATTGGTGCATACGTTGCCTGATGAGCTGCAGAATCTCCGGCTAAGTCGGTATTAACTCTATCTTGACCAACGCTAGCACTTAAACGTTGACTAAGGCTTCCTAAACGTTTTTCTGCCTCTTTCAACCAACCCCGCAAATTGTCTGCGCGTGCATAGAATTGGCTATTCGCGTCTTTTTGATCTGCAATATGAGCTCGATAATCATAAAGGTATTGGATCCCTTGTTGATATTCACCCTCAGCACTTGGCCACATCCACTCTGTTGAGCCGATATTAAACTGTGGTTGTGCTTTTTTAAGACTGGGGTGCTCTGTCGATTGTGATTGAGAACGACTAAAATCTTTACGCATTGAGAGAGCTAAATCTCGCACCATTTCTAATGCCCCATATTCCCAAGCTGGCATATTGTCCATTAATACACTTGGAGGAAGTACGTCATTAGAAAGATATCCACCGGGTTTATTTAACAAGGTCTCTGCGACCTTTATCAATGTTGTGGTTGTGGTGTAACCAACAACCACTTTTTCGCCTCGAGCTTGTGCCTCTGCATTCGCGGTGTCAATGACATTGAAACGTGCGGGCTCCATACTCCAATAAACCGCTACGAAATAGAAAATAGCAAGGAGCAGTGCAATGCCACCCGCAATCTTACCTTTATGTTCGTTCATCGCGACTCCTAGTGATGATGTTGATGCGAGTTGTGTGTTTCTTCAGACAAAATACTTTGTACTTTTGCCATCGTATAAACTCTATCGCCATCGGCAAAATATAGCGTGAGTTTTAAAGAATTGCCGTCTTTGACCATCGTTTTGGCTTCAAATAACATCAAATGAAAACCACCAGGCTGAAATTTAACTTCGCTGTTTGGCGCTAACTCGATAGTGGCAACTTGGCGCATTTTCATCATGCCGTTTTCATGAAGATGCTCATGCATTTCAACTCGACCAAATCCCTCAACGGTCGCCTTGACTAATGTGGCCACCTGCTCAGAATGATTTGTTAAATCAAAATAGGCTGCGGTTGCCGGTGCGCCTGGCAACGCTTCTCGGATCCATGCATTGTTAATTGCTAACGGTGCAGCTGATGATACTGTCTGTTCGTGCTCATGGGTATGACCTTGATGCGCACTCACACTAAAAATAAAAGAAGACACAAATACACATAGCGAACGTAAAATCATTAGTTTTCCCTGAAAATAAGCTTATTCATCAATAGAACTTTTCTAACCAAGTAACCTTAAAATGCTTGGGCTTACATCGTACCGTAATTAGTTTAAGACTTACATAAAAGTACGTCGATTTCTTAAGGCAACTTGACCTATATCGTCATTTTGTCACTACGCTGAATGTTGATTAATGACTAAGTGTGAACTGACTTTTTATCCGACACCAACCAGTAAACTAACAAGATTAAAAATAAGGGGAACAAAATCGCTATCGAATTAAACAACAACACTAAAATCACAGCAAAAGCAGCCATTAGTATAGCTGCGACGATGCCGATACTCACTAATGCCACAATCACTGCAACCGCAACAATTGCACCAAATACGGTTAAAAACTCTACACCAACCCAGTTTAGGCCCGAGAACCAATCTCCCATTGAAAACCACATCACAGGAGATTGCATAAAGGGCAAAACCATAAACACAGTTAATAACACTGCAATCATAAAAATGGTTTTCATATGCCCTCCAGATTAACGTTCATACTTTGTTGGCAAACAACATGCAGCAAGCGCGTAAGCCGCTACGATAAAAATCGGAAACTTTAAAAACACCAGTACAGTCAATAAACGCGTAAGCCACACTGGCATATCAAATCGTTCCGCAAAGCCACTACATACCCCTGCTATTTTTTTATTGCTTGGGTCACGCATCATGGTTTTATATGCTTTGTGATTAAATTGAGCCATCTCACTTCCTCCACATTTCACTCTGAGGGTGGGCTTTTTGCCCATCCCACTAATAAGAAAATCTACACAGATGCCGATTTACTTTGTACTTTTGCTTTTAATGCCGCCAATTCCTGTTCAAGCTTTTCGTCATTTTCCATTTTCGCAAATTGCGCAGCGGTTGACTGAGAGCCTAACTCATAACTTTCAACTTCAGACTCTAACCGCTCGACTTTCGCAATCAGATGCTCAAACTTTTCCATCGCAACTTGCGCTTGCTCTGTTGATTGTACCTGTTTCGCTCTTAACCTTACTGCAGCCGTATTTTCGCGTCGCGCGAGTTGCTTTTGCATACCTTGTAACTGAGCTATCTTGACTTGAATCGTATTTGCATCTTCATTCAGCTTAGTCAACGCTTCATCTAAACGCGCAAGTTCTGCCGATTTTGTGTCAATCGCTTGTGCTATTTTCTGCTTTTCTTGCAATGCGGCTTTAGCAAGATCATCTCGGTCTTTGGATAATGCATGTTCCGCTTTTTCTTGCCATTGCTGCATCTGTTTTTGACCATCTTCACTATAGCGATGGATAGCCTTTTGCTCGCAAATTAACCCTGCCGCTGTTGCACGACATTCAGCTAAACATTCTTGTAATTCGATTAAAGTCATACTGGCCATTTTTTGCGGATCTTCCGCTTTATCCAGAAGTGAATTTAATTCTGCTTTGATGACATTTTCGATTCTTTCGATTAGCGCCATGGTAAATTCCTCTAATTCAACGTGTTGTTATCGAATGTATTCCAATCTCCGTGCCAAAGTTTTTATTCCTTTAAATACAGTTGATTACAAAAAAACACCATTAGACCAGTTTTTAATCTTTAGCGAAATTAACCAATTTTTGGTGAAAAAATAAAAAAGGTCGCATTGTTTCCAACACGACCTTTTCTTAATTGAGAGGTGTAAATCTTTTTTATTCAGGCACGAACGCTAAGGCTTCTTCCATGACGCGAATATCGGCGGTTTTCTTATGGCCGTTTTCGGACAAATGACGTCTAAATAAACGCGCACCTTGCTGGTTTTGGAATATGCCTAACATATGGCGTGCAATGTGCCAAAAGTTAGAGCCTTGCGTCATTTGCGTTTCGATGTAGTCGTACATGCTGCGCACCACTTCGTGCTTAGTCATGGCAAACGGTGCGTCACCGTAAATCAGTTCGTCGACTTGGCTTAACATAAACGGGTTTGCGTAAGCTTCGCGGCCAATCATCACGCCATCGACAAACTGCAAGTGATGCTGACACTCTTCAATGGTTTTAATGCCGCCATTAATGCTCACGTGCAGCTGCGGGTAATCTTTTTTCAGTTGATATACACGTGGGTAATCAAGCGGCGGGATTTCACGGTTTTCTTTCGGGCTTAAGCCTTTTAACCAGGCTTTGCGCGCATGGATGATCACATCATCACAGCCCACATCGTGACAATCTTCAATCAGCTGAGTTAAAAACTCGTACGAGTCTTGCTCGTCAATGCCAATACGAGTTTTGACCGTGACAGGAATCGACACTTCGGCTTTCATCGCGGCCACGCATTCAGCCACCAGCTTTGGTTCGGCCATTAAACACGCGCCGAAACGACCATTTTGCACCCGATCCGACGGGCAACCAACGTTTAAGTTAATTTCGCTGTAGCCAAGCGCAGCAGCACGTTTCGCGCACTCGGCAAGGGCTTTAGGATCAGAACCACCGAGTTGCAGCGCCACCGGCATCTCGTGCTCACCAAAACTCAAATAGTCGCCTTTACCAAAAATAATCGCACCCGTCGTCACCATCTCGGTATACAGCACCGCGTGCTTGCTAAGCTTACGGTGAAAAGTACGGCAATGGCGGTCAGTCCAATCCAGCATCGGTGCAACGCTAAAGCGTCTAAATGCTGAGTCGCCCGTACTTAAAGGGCTAGCACCTGTTTTATCTACATTAATCATAATTACTGAACCACCTTGAATTACCTTGGATCGCGCCGCATTTCGATATTGAGTGCCCCAATAATTCCCCCTAAACGAGTAGGACAATTCACTCTACGGGTACCCCACAAATGACTTTCTACGCCATTAATAAACGCCAAAATACATAGGGCGTCATTCGCTATAGATGCCGTTTTCGCGAAAAATTTAAGGGCGATATTATACACAATGAAAATAGAACTTTCAGCACAAAAACACTGGCTAATGCGCGAGGTAAAAACGAGTTAAGCGACTGGGGCTGGAAACGTCACAGACGGAAAAGAATCCGTTCTTTTGGATGCCTTGCTGATTTCGTTTAATGCCTGCAGGCGATTTTTCACCCCTCGCTTGTTATAGAAGCGCTTTGTGGCAAACACAAACATAGCCAAAGCGCACTATGCACATTGCAAGATGTGACCCCAGAACCTATCCAAGATGTGACCCCAGAACCTATCTTCGTATTTCAATTTTCCTTGACTGGAACCATTCACACAGACCGGCATTAAGAACACATGCGGAACACTTTTTATATACCAATGATAGAAGCGGATCAGCTATACATCGCGTTGCTATCGCGAAATCGTAAGAAAATATTTATTACCAAAAACCTGTGTTTTGCATGTGAAAATCAATCAAGTTGATAAGCAAAATGGATTCATAAACTTACAGCCTATTTATAGCCCAAATCTCATTCACATTAGGCACTTTCTAAGCAGAACAACCTGTCAAACTGAAACATTTTCATTTCAATTAAGTTACAAAACAAAAACAAAGATATAGACTGAATTTCATGTTTTAAAGACATGCAAAACAAGGAAGATCAAAATGAAACAACTTTCATACTTAGGTGCCGTATGTTTAATAACAGTGGGTGTTTGTGCTTACACAGCAAGTGCAACAGAATTAGCCCTTACACGGTATATTGAAAAGCAAGCATTTAAAAAGACGGGCTTAGAAAAAAAACTACCACAATTATTTGTCATTGATGCGAATGACAAACCTATCTATTACCAAATAGGAAGTAGTACAGATAATTTTGCCGAACTGATGATAAATCGGGATATGGCTGAAGATGCTGACTATACCCAGTCTTCTTGGCAACTGCTTCGTCAGTTACCTGAAGTCGCAAGCGTGTTAGAGGAAACTAGAGGACAAGCAGAGCGAATCATACTCGTTACTGCGGATCCGAACTGGTTCGATTGCACAGCTTGCACCGTGCAAAAGGAATCATTAACTGCATATAACTCAGTTCATGAATCTAATATTATTAATTTTAACATTCGATAAGGAATATTGTTATGAAGAAGCTAATTGCAGCAACATCATTAATGGGCTTTTCAAGCTTAGCGCTGGCAGCTGAGACTGTGCCTGATTGGGGCATTTGTATCGGAATTTGGAAAATCGGCTTGTGTGTGTTCTTTTAAATAAATAGCAAGGGGTGTGCGTACACCCCTTCCCGCTCTTTCGTGTACATCATTTTGTCAACAAAGTATGCATTACGCTTTAAAACCATTCGGGTTACTACTTTGCCAACGCCACGTATCAACCATCATTTCATCGATGCCACGCTCGGCTTTCCAACCTAGCTCATTCGCCGCTTTCTCTGGAGCTGCGTAACACGCCGCAATATCACCCGGTCGACGTGGTTTAATCACATAGGGAATAGCTTTACTCGCAGCACGTTCGAAGGCTTTAACCATATCGAGTACTGAATAGCCATTACCTGTGCCCAAATTGTAAATGTGTACACCAGCTGAGCGAGCAATTTTATCCATTGCTTTCAAATGGCCTATCGCAAGGTCCACAACATGAATGTAATCGCGGACACCCGTGCCATCGTGTGTTGCATAATCGTCACCAAACACCCCAAGCTGAGCAAGTTTACCAACGGCAACTTGTGCGATGTATGGCAATAAGTTGTTTGGAATGCCATTCGGATCCTCGCCAATTAGTCCGCTTTCATGCGCGCCGACAGGGTTAAAATAGCGCAAAATAGCAAATGACCAGCGTTCGTCCGATTTAGCCACATCTTGCAGTACCATCTCAACCATTAACTTTGACGTGCCGTATGGATTCGTTGTACCACCGACTGGAAAATCTTCACGAATAGGTAAGCTCGCCGGATCGCCATATACCGTTGCAGAAGAGCTAAAGACGAGTTTAAACACTCCAGCATCACGCATCGCATCTAATAAGGTTAATGTCCCTTGCACATTATTTTGATAATAATTGATCGGCTTTTGTACGGATTCCCCAACCGCTTTCAATCCTGCAAAATGGATTACTTGATCAATTTTATGCTGCGAAAAAACCGAATCTAGAAACGCTTTATCGAGAATGTCTCCACGATGAAACGTCACTGTTTTATTTGTCAATTGGCTGACACGCTGTAACGATACTTCGCTGGAATTACTCAAATTATCAATAACAACGACTTCCTGTCCTGATTGTAAAAGCTCCAATACAGTATGGGAACCGATATATCCGGCTCCGCCAGTTACTAAAATGGCCATCATTTGCCTCTTGTTACATGAAATACAATGCCGCTATTAAAGCACATTACCAAGCATATTCAGAGTGTTTTGCACTTATGTTCAAACAAATGACCAATTACACAAAACAACTTAAATTATGGTTAATTGATGTACGAATGGTCTGATTTTTACGTAAACCGTGTTTTCCTGAGTTTAGATTAATTACTCTGCGCTAATTTAACCAAAGGCTGAGTTGTACGCTCACACACAAAAGCAAGTTGCTGGTTGTGATAATTCAATCGACTTATTTGCAGACACTGTGCGCTGAAGTCATGCCACTGAGCGACTTTCTGTGGATCCTCTACATTATGTTGATACACTTTTGAGCCGATTGCATAAGCAATGTGCTGAGCATCCACCCAAGTGTAATCTTGCACTTGATCGGGCAACACAAAACGACGCTGTACGTCTTTGTTTGCATCTAAGGTTGCAAACCAATGCTGCTCTTCGTGGCTATAAGTAAAAGAGAATTGTTCTATTGTAGCGTTATACGACAAACTTCGTCCTATGGCTTCAGCCATTTTTTGAGGTGACTTTCCGGTAACATCGCCATAAAACAAATAATGTGGCTCGCCTAGCATAAACAAAATCATGTCTTGCTTTGTTCCCCAAGCGTGATAACCCACCGGTTTTAAATCATCAAACAAACGCTCTGGTTTTCTCGATTTATCGAATGGATAGAACCATAGACGCTGAGTGCCATCCGCTTCAACGACAACGGCAGATAAACCTTTGTCATAAGGGTAAATAGTAGGTGAATACTCGCTAACAGATGAATTCGTCAGATTTTTAGAGGATTTTGTTTTAAAGTCATAAAAAAACACATCCATTTGTGAGCCTGTTTGCTCTTTTACTTCGGCGGTGTAATACACGCCTTGGTCTGTGATCAGGGGTTGATTATGATAGCCTTCATTCTTAGTAATTGGTGAGACCGTTAACGCGCCATGACTATCGGTTGCAAGAAAAATCTGACTGGCTTGCGTCGACATAGCCAAGCATAAAGCCAATAGGCTGGTAATTTTTGTTTTCATTGTTAATCCCTTAATCGGCAATTTTTTCATCATAACGGCTAGAGTGACAAAGTACAAAACTTACGTTATGTTGAACCCCATTAAATTAAACTGTTATGCCATTCCAACCTAGACAAAAATTGTGTTGAACGTATAAATAGCATTGTATTGGTACACTTAGACTAAAAGTCTTGGCATACATTTTACGCTCATTAAATCATGTTGTGTGAGCGACATCCGCAGAGGGAAACATGTCCGATAAACATCCAATTATTGCGATTACTGGTAGTTCAGGCGCTGGCACAACAACAACGACAAATGCGATCAAGCACATTTTTCGTAGCCTAAATGCGAAAGCCGCGTTTGTAGAAGGAGATAGTTTCCATCGCTTCACCCGCCCAGAAATGGACAAACTCAAGCGCGAAGCCATGCAAACAGGAAAGCACATCAGTTACTTTGGTGAGCAAGCGAATGATTTTGGTGCGCTAGAAAAGTTATTCAGTGAGTATGGTACAACCGGCGAAGGAAAAGTGCGCCGTTACCTCCATACTTTTGATGAAGCCGTTCCTTACAATCAGTTACCTGGCACCTTTACGCCTTATCAAGATTTAGAAGCAAAAACGGACGTTCTATTCTACGAAGGTTTACACGGTGGCGTTGTAACACAACAATGTGATGTAGCTCGGCATGTTGATTTGCTCATCGGCATGGTGCCGATTATAAACTTAGAGTGGATCCAAAAACTCATCCGCGACACCAACGAGCGTGGTCATTCACGTGAAGCGGTGATGCGCTCTATCGTTAATAGTATGGATGATTACATCAATCACATTACCCCGCAGTTTTCACGCACTCATATCAACTTCCAACGCGTCCCAACGGTCGACACTTCAAATCCTTTTAGCGCAAAAGATATTCCATCACTAGACGAAAGTTTTGTCGTAATACGCTTTCGTGGAATTGAGGACGTTAATTTTCCTTACTACCTACAAATGATAGATGGTAGTTTTATGTCTCGTATCAACACATTAGTTGTACCAGGTGGAAAAATGGGATTAGCAATGGAGCTCGTTCTGACTCCGCTTATCCGCGACTTACTCGCGCGAAAGCGTGCCCTTGAAAATATGGCACCAGTCGACTTACCCATTTAACCTTAGCGGTTGAATCCTACTCACTGAAAATTTAAACTAGCTGTTCAACTTTCCATTTTTTTAAGGCAGCGCGTGAAAGCAATCAATGTGATTGTCGGTTCAAAAAATCCAGTAAAAGTGGCCGCAGCGCGTGCCGTTTTTGAAACTTATTACCCTGATATTCCGATCGAATGTCGCGGTGAACACGCCCCTAGTTTAGTGCCCGATCAGCCTTTAGGTGAAGAAGAGACCCGCCTTGGTGCAGTGAATCGCGTCAAGTATCTGCAAACACACTTTGATGCTGATTTTTACTGTGCAATGGAAGGCGGAGCTGAAAAGTTTAGTTTTGGGGCTGCAACGTTTGCGTATGTAGTTATCGCAAATAGACAACACACGAGTATAGGTCGAAGTGCCAATTTGCCTTTACCTGAAAAATTTTACCAAACATTACTTGAAGGCAACGAGCTAGGTGATGTGATGGATACCGCATTTAATACTCACAATATAAAACAACAAGGTGGTGCAATTGGTTTATTAACACACCATCATGCAACACGAGAAAGTATCTATACTCAAGCACTCACGCTTGCTATGGCCCCGTTTAATTTTCCTGAGCTATACACTTAGTTCTAACTTAAGGAGCGTAATGAAATACACACATATTTTCTTTGACGCCGACGAAACCTTATTTAGCTTTAATGCTAAACTCGGTTTGCAAACCCTATTTGCCCATCATGGCATTGAATTTACAGACGAGGATTACCAAAATTATCAGGCAATTAACGCGCCGCTTTGGATTAAATATCAACATGGTGAAATTGATGCGCGCACTTTGCAAGTTACTCGTTTTAAAACTTGGTCTAAACGATTAAATATCCCTGCTGAGCAATTAAATGACGGCTTTTTAGCCGCCATGGCTGAGATCTGCGAACCGCTTCCTGGTGCTCGAGACTTACTCGCTCGTTTAAAACCAAAGGCAACACTTGGCATTATTACCAATGGATTTGCTGCATTGCAGCAACGACGACTTGCTCACACTGGACTTGCAGGCTGCTTTAAAACCATCGTGATTTCGGAGCTCGTTGGCCACGCTAAGCCGGATCCTCGTATTTTCGCCAAAGCATTTAACGATGTAGGTAACCCAGAGAAAGAAAAGGTGCTCATGGTTGGCGACACCGCTACATCGGATATTTTAGGCGCAAATCAATTTGGCATAGACTCATGTTGGCTTCAGCACCCAGGTAGCGAATGCCCACAACACATAAACCCAACCTACACGGTAAAAAACTTGGCTGAGTTAGATTATCTGCTGTTAGGTGAATTGAACTAAACGTCGGTGCGCTGAAACAGGCATCTTCACGTTATTTGAGTATATAACATTAAAAAATGCGCCTTTGGCGCATTTTTAGGTTAAGTGTTGAATAACTCTAACGCGGCTGGGTATTGCGCTGTCTTAACACTTCGAACAAACATATACCAGTAGCAACAGAGACATTCAAACTGGAAACCGTTCCTACCATCGGAATTTTTACAAGAATATCGCAATGCTCGCGAGTTAAACGACGCATACCATCACCTTCTGCGCCCATAACAATGGCAACCGGACCAGTTAAATTAGCATCAAACAATTGTGTTTCTGTTTCACCCGCGGTGCCTGCAATCCATACTCCCGCGTCTTTTAGATCGCGTAAAGTGCGAGCAAGATTTGTGACTTGAATAAGTGGCACAGTTTCTGCTGCACCACACGCCACTTTTCTCGCCGTAGGGCTAAGCTTAGCCGATTTATCTTTAGTGACAATCACACCATGGACACCCGCAGCATCAGCACTACGCAAGCATGCACCCAAATTATGCGGGTCCGTAACGCCATCTAAAATTAAGAAAAATGGCGACGCATTGTTTTTTAAAATTTCGTCTAAATCACGCTCATTATAGGTTTTACCCGGTTTAATATTGGCAATAATTCCCTGATGCTGCTCGCCCGCGGCTTTTTTATCCAAAGCGGCTCGCTGCATAAACTGGACTGAAATTCCAAACTGTCTGGCCAATTCCAAAACTGGGTTTAATCGTTTATCTTCACGCCCTTTTAGCGCATAGATCTCTAAAAAGCGTTCTGGTTCTTTACTTAAAATAGCTTCGATTGAATGAAAACCAAAAATCAACTCACTGCTCACCGCGATGTGTCTCCTAAATTACGATTTATTACGTTTGCGGGCGTTTTTACCAGGACGTTTAGCCTTCGCTTTTTTCGTCGACTTTTTACTCGACTTAGACTCAGACTTTTCTTTTGCTTTCGAGCCTTTACTTTTCTTAGGCCCTTTTTTGCCTTTTTTACCCGGTACATCTCCTACTCGTAGCTGTTCACGAATACTCTTCGCCTCAGTAGTTGATTTTGCAGGTTTATCTTCGCTCGTATTTTTAGAGCGTCTTACATATCTATCGGGCGTTTTCGATCCTGATAAAACCAAGTTTATACGTCGATCATCTAAACTTACCGAGGCAACTTGAACGCTCAGTTTATCGCCCAAACGGAATACGGTACGACTGTGCTCACCCACCAACATTTGTTTAGCACCATCATAGTGATAGTACTCTTGGCCAAGCGTGCTAATGTGGATCATGCCGTCTATTTGAAAATCATCTAAACGAACAAATAACCCAAAATTAGTCACGGATGAAACCACACCGGTGAAGTCACTACCGACGTGATCTTGCATAAATTCGCATTTCAACCAATCTGCAACTTCTCGAGTGGCGTCGTCAGCACGGCGTTCTGTCGTCGAGCATTGCTCTCCAAGTTGATTCACTTCTTCTAATTGATAAGCAAACTCGCCTGAAACTGCTTGACCTTGACTTGCCAATACCGCTTTGATCGCTCGATGCACAACCAGATCAGGATAACGTCGGATAGGTGAAGTAAAGTGCGCATAAGCTGGCAGTGCTAATCCATAATGGCCAATATTTTCAGCTTGATATACTGCTTGTTTCATTGATCGCAATAACATCGTTTGGATCAGCTCTAACTCTGGGCGTTCACCTAAGTGACTTATTGCCTGACTTAGTTCGACAGGAGAAGGATCTAACGGTAAACCATTCTCTACTCCAAGATCAGTCAAAAACTGCCTAAAGTGGCTCAACTTTTCTTGATCTGGTTCATCGTGTACCCGATAAAGTGCTGGCGCTTCATGTTTTTCAAGTAATTTAGCCGCTGCAACATTGGCTAAAATCATACATTCTTCAATAAGTTTGTGCGCATCATTGCGCACTAATGGCACAATGGCCTCAATTTTGCGCTGAGCATTAAAAATAAAACGCGTTTCAAGTGTTTCAAACTCCATTGCACCACGTTCTAATCGCGTGGCTTTCAGCGTCATATAAAGCTGATGGAGATCGACTAAATGAGGTACAAGCGCACGGTGTTTTTCGCGAAGAACTTCATCGCCTTGAAGAATTTGATGAACCTGCGTGTAAGTTAAACGTGCGTGACTATTCATCACCGCTTGATAAAACTTATACCCTGATAACTTACCGGATTCAGCAATGGTCATCTCCGCGACCATGCATAAGCGATCAACTTGAGGGTTTAGTGAACATAAGCCATTGGAGAGCACCTTAGGTAGCATTGGGATAACTTGCTCTGGAAAATACACAGAATTACCCCGTTCAATTGCTTCTAAATCCAAAGCGCTTCCTTTTGGAACATAATGAGAGACATCAGCAATCGCAACCCACAAACGCCAACCACCAGACTTTTTACGTTCGCAATATACTGCATCGTCAAAATCTCGCGCATCTTCACCATCGATTGTCACCAAGGGCAATTGCCGCAGATCAACCCTGTCTACTTTCGCCGCTTCTTCAACAAATTCACCCAATGGCGCAACTTGCTGCAATACCGCTTCAGGCCAAACATGTGGAATATCGTGATTTCGCAGCGCAACTTCAATTTCCATACCTGGCGCCATATGCTCGCCGAGTACTTCAACCACTTTACCAACCGCATTCATGTTTCTTGAGGGCGCTTGAGTGACAAGTACCTGAACCATCTGATTGTGCCTAGCCCCACCTTCACCACCAGGCAACACGATAATTTCTTGTGTTATACGTGGATCTTCAGGAACGACAATCGCAGTACCATGCTCTTTGAAAAAACGCCCAACAATAGGTTGGCGTTCATTGTCTAGAACACGAACAATGCGTGCCTCAACCTTACCACCGGAGCCTCGACTGGCCGCTTTTGCCAATACCCAGTCACCATGGAAGACCGATTGCATTTGATGTTTAGCAATAAACCAATCTTTCGCTTCCCCTTCGACTTCTAAGAAGCCAAAACCATCGCGATGACCAATTACCTTTCCTTTGACTAAACCATCGTCTGTTGGGATAACATAACGTTTAAACTTATTAAAGTGTAATTGTCCATCTCGTTCCATCGCTCGTAAACGACGCTTAAAATTATCTTGTCGCTCAGTATCTTGCACGTTTAATGCACTGCAAAGATCGGAAAACGAAGTCGCTTTACCAGCTTTGTTAATGTGCTCTAAAATGTATTCACGGCTTGGAACGGGATTGTCGTATTTTTCTTGTTCACGACTGAGGTATGGATCTTGTTTAGGCATGCGCGCTCTTTTTCACTGCATTATGTCTCTAGTGTAACGTAAATCTGCACAACACGACAGCGCAATGGCGGATCTTTAAGCGTTCTATTCAGTTGATAATGAGTGTGTTCTTTAGAAATAACCGACCGGCGATTAACTCACTTTCATTTTGGCACTTTGGCAATAATTGGTTAACTCTTCAATACTCTGCTTGACGCATTGACGCAATCGAAGCCAATTGAATTGACTCAAGTCATCGTACTGCTCTATATCGTACAACTGTTCTGCCAATACCTTCATACCAAGCGCCGTGCTCTCACTTGCCAGATGATTTAACTTATCGTTAAGTGCAGACTGAGCGCCGATATCGGCTAAGCCTTGCAATTGCGCTAGTTCATAATCATAAGTATCAGATAAGTATAGCAATTTACTCTGAATGTACTTATCTTCCACAAGACCAAGCCAATGATCAACTGTCGCCAAATCCAATAATTCACTTGGATCAGTGAGCGATGTGCCTATAACTTGCCGGATCAATCCGAATAATGCTTGAGGTTCGATTGGTTTATCTAAACAACCTACCATGCCTGCTTTTTGATATGCTTTGCGATCTTCACTTGATACGTCACCTGTAAGTGCAATGAACTTTGGCGTACTTTTGATAGAAAGCGTAGGCACTATTTCGTTCAGCCAATCAAGTCCGTTGCCATCCGGTAAGTGCATATCGAGTAACACAATATCGAAACTATGTTCTGTCAAAAATCGACTGGCTTCACTCAGCGAACTAGCGATGCGATATTGACATTGTGCCAACCCAAGATAATGTTCAATTACTTTTTGATTAAGTTCAACATCCTCAACGACAAGCACTTGACTCATTGTGCGACTAGTAAGCGTAATAGGTAACACCAAATCATAAGGTTCGGTGTGCGGTTCACTGACCGCACATTCTAAACTAAAACGAAAGCAACTCCCTTCTCCAACGGAGGATTCTACTTCTAGATGAGCACCAAGGCCTGACAATAATTGCTGACAGAGCGCTAAACCCAGCCCCGCACTTTGACTAATATTATTTGTCTCTAATCCACTCATAAACGGATCAAATATTTTATCGAGCACATCGTCATTCATACCCGAACCCGTATCAGTTACGGTAAAAGTTAAACTGACTCGATTGCCAATTAATTGCTCTGCGGTTACCGACAACACCACTTCACCCGACTGTGTATATTTTATTGCATTAGAAAGTAAGTTCTTTAACACCAACTGCAATGGTTCTTTCGCTATGGTGTAATTTAAGTCTTGATAGCCAGAGGTAATGTTATAGTAAAACTGAAGCCCTTTTTGTTCCGCTAAAGGCTTCAATAAATGATGAATCGGATCGAGCATCGCTTTAAGTGACACGACTTGCAGTTTGTTCGGCGCCACTTCACCTTTTGCTTGCAATAAGACTTGATTGGCCAGATCGGCCAACGATAACGCTGCTTGTTCAATGGTATCGCATAGTTTTGAGTGCTTTGCTGGTTCGTGTGGGATACGCTTTAACATATGGGCATGTCCAACAATGGCATTGAGTGGGGTACGTAGTTCATGAGACAACATCGCTAAATACTTGCTTTTGCGATCCGCGTCTTGATGCGCTTTTTCTTGAAGTGTGGTTAACGTTCGCTCTCGTCTTGCCGCACACAATAAACACATTGAAAAACCTACCACCAACGGGACAATGGCTACCGCCACTGCAAATATTTCATTGGCTAAATTAGGCGTTAACACACTGTCTGTCGCCTCAAAATCAACCAGCATCATTATCCGTGCAGTCAAAGCAGACCAAATGACAAGGATGGCAAACACCAGACTATTTTCCGCAATAGTAAAACGCGATAACGCTGTGGTGATCAAAAGTGCTCTTAACGCAATAAACAGGCTAAAACTAGATGCGATGTAATTCAACGTCAAACGTGCTTGAATATTCGGTTCAAAAAATGAGTACCAGAAAATACCTGGTAGAATCAGAATACTAACAGCAAACCACAACGATTTTGAAACAGGTCTGCCGTAAAATGCTTCCGCACCTTTAGCAAAAAAATAGCTACACGCTAATGTAAATGTATTGGCTAAGAAAATAGCAAACGCTGTAGGTACCGCATTTTGCGCGGTGAGAACCGCATTCGCGAGCGTTAGGCATACTCCGTAAAGGGCCCACTCTTTCGTGCCAGGTAAATTTAAATGGATCCGCCAATTCAGCCACAAAAAGACTGTACTCACTCCAGAACAAAGCGTGATCACAACATGTAAAAGCAGCAATTCGTTCATTAAAAGTAAACTCTTCGTCCTTAAAAACCCATACCAAAGGCGTAAGTCTAGCGCCAAATAAGGGACGGGAAAACAGTATTACTTATTTTAAAGCAAAAATCACACCCAGAAATCCGTTAAAGCCATCCTTTTTGCTTAGCAATACGTGCTGCATCTACTCGGTTTGTCGCGTTAAGCTTTGATATTGCTTCAGAAAGATAGTTTCTCACTGTCCCCTCACTTAAATACAGTGAGGTCGCGATTTGCGCAGTGGTAAGACCATCAGAGGCGTAACGAAGTGCTTTTCGCTCCTTATCCGTCAAAGGATCGACGTCATCCAAGGCACTTAGTGCCAATTCTGGATCAATTATTTTTTGCCCAAGCATCACTTTTTTAATGGTATTTATTAAGTATTCACTCGGTGCTTCTTTTAGGACAAACGCTTTCGCACCGTAACTCATTGCTCGACGAATATAACCTGCACGAGAAAAGGTTGTCATAATGACGACTTTCGCTTGATGGCCTCCTTGTTGTAGGTGTTGAGCGAGCTCTAATCCGGTTACATGAGGCATTTCAATATCTGTCAAGACAACATCCGGTGTGATGTGTTGTAATTGGCGCAATGCTTCCTTTCCATCACTTGCCTCTCCAAGAACTTCAATACTGGGATCTAAACTCAATAGTGCCGCTATCGCTCCTCGCACTAACGCTTGATCTTCCACAACTAATACTCGGATCATGGTATTTCCCTATTCAACATTAATCCCGTTTTTACTGGTAAGCTAATTTGCATAGATAAGTCATTGTTTGTCTTGAGTTCGAGCGTGCCATGCAATGCTTCAATGCGCTCTTTAATACCAGTGAGACCATTGCCAAAATGTAAATTTGATACCTTGCCATTATCACGGATCGATAAATTGACTTGTTGTTCGTCTTGCCAAAGCGACACGATAACATGTGTTGCCTTACTGTGTTTAATAATGTTTGTTATCGCTTCTCTTAGTACCATCGCTAGAGCAGTTTCTTTGGTAGCATCCAATTCAACATGTTGAATATTTCGTTCAAATACAATTCCTTTTTTATTGAGCAGCTCGACTGCATGCTCAATTTCTGCATGGACCCCTTTCGCTTTCAAACCACTAACCGCTTCTCTCACTTCGCTTAAAAGATCACGAGCCAAAGCGGCAACCTCCGCCGATTCAATTGCCGCTCTAGCCGTTTGCCCTGCGTTTAGTAATTTACTCGACAGTTCCGCTTTGAGTGCAATCGAAGACAATGAATGACCCAATACATCATGAAGATCGCGCGCTATACGTTCACGTTCTGCAATGGCGGCCATCTGCTCTAACTGTTGTTGGCTTTGTTGTTCACGACGATAATGCACACGCTCTCTTTGTTCCATCCAACCAAATGCGAACAATCCAACACTTAAAAGCACGGCTGGCCCCCAAAAGTAATATTCAGCATCAGGAATGATCACAAGCCCATTGAGTGAAACAACACCAAGTAACAAAACTAACATCAACACGTTGATGGGAAATAAGAAACTAAAACCACAAAAGTACGCAATGTAACCAAATAAACTTTGCGTGCCCAACGTATACTGTGACGCAAAGCTACACACTAACATCATGCCAATTAGCACCGGAAAGACATTGGCGCCTTTTCTATCTAGCGCAATGGCATACAACCCGACAAAAGCAACGAAACTGATAAATTGCATCACAAGATCAGTCGCCGAAAGTCGCTCCCAACTGAACACTAAGGGTAAGAAATAAAAACCTGAGAAAATCAAAGGCCCCCAGTTCCAAAAACGCCGGGTAGGCGTACTTAACCGCATTGAATGAGATGACCAATTCATTTTTAATCCTCGAATCCTCGTGTTGCCGTAATTAACAGGTTAACTCACCCTAAACCACGAACATGTAAATCTGCATCGCGCTTCCCGCCTACAGATTCTCCCTAAATAAGTATCTTGAGGTAAATTGGTACAAAAACCTAGTGACAAGTGTCATCTCCGCGTTTTCCTGCAAGTTACCTATTTTTAATTTCAAAAAGACTTTATGATGGAAAAAAAGATAATCACGCCAATTATGCGCCCAGAACAACAGAGTTTATTTCTCCTTCACATTGCCGTCTTACTGTTTGGCGGTACTGCCCTGTTTTCAAAATTAATTACCCTTAATGCGCTGGACATTACGGTTTACCGAACCGCTATAGCGGGCCTTACTCTTTTTACTTTATTACTCGTGCAGAAAAAAGCCATAAAATTGGCTCAACCCCGAGACTATGTCACTGCGCTTATACTTGGCATCGTAGTAGGTTTGCATTGGGTGACCTATTTTGCTGGCATGCAATTGGCAGGTGTGACAATTGGTATTATTGCGTTTTTTACTTACCCCGTAATGACCGTTTTCTTAGAGCCTATATTTGCTAAAAGCAAACCAAAAATAAAAGACATTATAAGTGCTGCAGTAGTACTGTTTGGTATTTATTTGTTAGTACCAGAAGCCAATTTAGGCAATGATGTCACACTTGGGATAGTAAGTGGTGTCGTCTCAGGGGCGCTGTTTGCACTCCGAAATATATTGCAAAAGCGTTATTTTGCAAGCTATAACGGCCCTCATACTATGCTTTACCAAACATTAATTGCAGCGTGTCTATTAGCCGCCTTTGTCGACGTGAAACCAAACCAATTATCTTCAGAACATCTGCATTTGTTATTTTTAGCAGGTATTGTTTTTACCGCGTTACCTCACGCGCTATTTGCCCAAAGTCTGCTGAATTTATCCGCAACAACCGCTGGCCTGATTTCCTGTTTACAACCCTTGTACGGAACGGTATTGGCGTTTATGCTGTTGGCAGAAAGACCAACATTGACAACGATAATTGGTGGTTTACTTGTCGTCAGTGCGGCATTTTATGAGACATGGTCCATCGCTCGAAAATCAAGGAGGCGCGGATGAAGGTTTTCGCACACCGCGGTGCTAGTGGAAATTACCCTGAAAATACGCTCGCGGCGATCAAAGCAGCAATAACCTGCCATGCCGATGGCATTGAACTGGATATTCAAGAATGTAAGGATGATTTCGTCGTTTTACATGATACCTGGTTAGAACGCACCACCAGCGGTGTCGGTCAAGTTGCCCAGTTCTCTGTGAGCCAACTTAAACAGCTCAATGCAGGTAGCGGTGAACGCATCCCCACACTGCAAGAAGTGTTCGATTATGTACCAACTCATACACAATTAAATTTAGAGCTAAAATCCGTAATCAACCTTGATAAACTCATTGCCCTCTTGGATAAAAATCTCAACGACAAACGAATAACGCAAAAGCAGCTGCTCATTTCATCGTTTAACCATCCTCTACTAAAGCAAATTAAGCAGCACTTTCCTTGGTTAAACATTGGTGCATTAACTGCCTCTCTTCCCCTCGATTACGCTCGCTTTGCGAGTGAGCTTAGTGCCTTTAGCGTCCACGTTGACCGTGAGTTTGTAGATCAAGCTTTTGTCGATGATGCTAAGTCCAAAGGGCTTAAAGTGTATGCCTATACGGTAGATAAACAACAAGACATTGAACGGTTACAACAAATGGGCATTGATGGTATTTTTAGCAATTACCCTTGCAAAGCAAAAATGTTTTTAACCACTTGATAATTAGAGTAATTAAGTAATACTTTACACTTAAGCTATCTTTTTTTCTTAATTAAGTGTGCTAATCAAAACACATTGCTCAAATCGCAGTGCCTTAACACACGGCGATTAAAAAGATAATAAGGCCACCCAATATGAGTTGGTATATGCGCATCTACACCTTTATTGAAGAAAACGCTTTCTTCACTCTTACTCGTAAAATTGTGGGTAATCTAACGTTTGTTTTATTATTCCAATTACTTTCTTTTTATTGGCTTTATCAAACGCTTTCAAGTCAAGGCGAATCACTTGGCTGGTTTTGGGTGCTAGTTACAATTACACTCTTCGCCTTTATATTTACGCTCTTTTATATGTGCTATCTCATTGTCCGGCCCGTTCAAGCGATGCGCGATCAATTAATAGAAATTAACCATCAAAATGGCAACCTCAATGCGAAATTACCTCAATTCACTTTTGATGAATTTCGCGACTTATCTCAACAATACAACACCTTTACTAGTAATTTAAGCCAACTTCTAGGCAATAGTTATCAAAGCGCCCAAGACGCAGCGCAAAGCAGTCAAAGCGTAACAAAAGCGATGCAACAAACAGCTAAAATGAGTGAAAAACAGATCCATCAAGGCGACACTATTTTAGCGGCAAGTGATGCTGTCACCCATAGCTTACAAAGTATTGTCGTCAATACTGATGGGGTTTATCAAGCAAACACTGAAAGCCTTCTATTTGTTCGTAGCTCCGCCAAAGAGCTCAGTGCTTTAGTCGAAGAAGTAAAACAAATCACAACCCTGCTAAGCAAGTTCAGTGAAACTGTCAGTGGTTTGCGAGAAAACAGTGAGAACATTCGTAGCATTTTAAAAATGGTTGAAGAATTTTCAGACCAAACTAACTTACTTGCGTTAAATGCCGCCATTGAAGCTGCTCGAGCTGGTGAGGCAGGTCGAGGATTTGCAGTGGTGGCAGATGAAGTGCGCAACTTGTCGGTAAAAGTGAATAATGCAACGCGACAAATTAGCGAATTCATTAATCAAATGAATATGTTAGTAAGCGAAACCAATCAAGAGTCAGAGCAGTTAATCAGTCACTCTAGCAGTGCCGAAAAAGCCATTAGTACAACGTCTAAGGGGTTTACTGAATTAACGAATGATTTTGCAAAAAACCAGTCGCAACTTGAAGCCATCGTCAGTGCTGTACATCAACTCGAATCAACACAAGCAACCACGCATCAAACCGTCGAGCAGATTGTCGCTTTGGGCGTCCAAGCCAAATCTCAAGTTGATATTGCGCTCGATGAATGTCGTCAAGCACTGCGCTTGAGTGAAAATACCCAAAAAGATCTCAAGCGCTTTGTGAAAAAGAATTGAAAGGTTTGAATTACAAGCGCTTAAGCTCTAGAAATGTCAAACGAAAGCACATCTTGAATGCTGGCTTTATTTAACGCTAGCATAATTACTCGGTCTAGCCCGACAGCAACACCTGCACAATCAGGCATACCTGCTGACAAAGCGGCTAAAAAGCGCTCGTCGACATCAACCGTCGGTAACCCAAGCGTTTGTCGAGTCTTATTATCTTGTTCAAAACGTGCACGTTGTTCTTTAGCATCCGTTAATTCATGAAAACCATTTGCAAGCTCTAAATTTTGATAGTAAAGCTCAAAACGACTTGCAACTCGCGGGTCATCAAGATTGACACGCGCCAAAGCAGCTTGCGATGCAGGGAAGTCATAAACAAAGCAAGGGCGTTCTTGACCAATGTTTGGCTCCACCTCCATACAAAACAATAATTGCAGTAACGTATCTCTGTCTTGTTCATGCTCAGCTATTTCTCGATAGCCTCTTTCGCATGCTATCGTGCGCAAAACGCTTAATTCAGCATCAAGAGGACACACCCCTAAAATAGACGAAAAAGCTCGCTGATAAGAGACGTATTCTGCTGGTTTGCACTCAAGGAGCTCTATAACCAGTTCATCTAGCTCCTTCATCAGCGCAAACGCATCAAATCCAGGTCGATACCATTCCAACATCGTAAACTCTGGATTATGGCGACGACTTGCTTCTTCATTGCGAAATACTTTACAAATTTGGTAAATCGCTCCGCTTCCAGCGCTGATCAGTCTTTTCATTGGGTACTCTGGTGATGTCTGCAAATGCATTGGCAAACCATGAGCAAAACCAGGTCCATAGAACGTCGTTGCGAAAGTATGCAGGTGAACATCGCTCACTCCTGCAGCGCTAAGCGTTGGCGTATCAACTTCCCACACGCCTCGTGTTTCAAAAAACGCTCGCACTTGGGCGACAATTTGAGCACGCTGCTTTAACGTCGCGATAGTTGCGCTTGGCTCCCACTTAGTCATTAAATTACCTTGTACATAAAAAAATCCCGACAAAGCGGGATTTTTATTTATTTACCAACACTTGGCATCTATACCCAATTGACCTCAAATTGCTTGGATATATGCAAGTAACCGTATATTACTTACTTACGCGGCTCACATATTCGCCGCTACGTGTATCAACTTTGATCACTTCGCCAATTTGAACGAACAGAGGTACACGAACAACCGCACCGGTTGTTAACGTCGCAGGCTTACCACCCGTACCCGCTGTGTCACCTTTTAAACCTGGATCCGTTTCAGTGATCTCAAGTTCAACGAAATTTGGTGGTGTTACCGCAATTGGATTACCGTTCCATAAAGTAATCGTACATACGTTGTTTTCAACCAACCACTTCACGTTGTCGCCCATTGCTTTTGCATCCGCTGCGATCTGCTCAAACGTATCGTTGTTCATGAAGTGCCAGAACTCGCCATCGGTATAAAGGTAGGCAAGATCCATATCCATCACGTCTGCACCTTCAACAGTGTCACCAGACTTGAACGTTTTCTCTAACACCTTACCCGAAATAAGCTTACGGATTTTAACACGGTTAAATGCTTGGCCTTTACCTGGCTTAACCATTTCGTTTTCAAGGATCGAGCACGGCTCGCCATCGATCATAATTTTTAAGCCGCCCTTGAATTCGTTGGTGCTATAATTCGCCATCGTATCCTCTAAATCATCATAATTGAGTTGTAATTGCCGTAATGATACAAAGAAATGAAGCACTTTTGCACAATAACTGGCAAAAAGAATTAGCAAATGTCGTTACAGACCCAATAAAATTAGTGCAAACCTTAGAAATTGAAGACTTTTTTACTGAAAAAGACCTTCAAGCACGGCAGCTCTTTCCAATGCGAGTTCCATGGCCATTTATTCATAAAATGCGTAAAGGTGACCCAAATGACCCTTTACTTAAACAAGTCATGCCCGCACACCAAGAATTTCTGCAAAAAGCAGGATACGTGAAAGATCCACTGCTTGAGCAACAAAGTGCCCTCCCCGGCCTTTTACATAAGTACCGCTCTCGAGTTCTCGTACTTTTAAAAACCGGTTGTGCAGTCAATTGTCGCTATTGCTTTCGCCGTCACTTTCCATACCAAGATAACCAAATAAATAAGCACGGCCTACAACACACCATCGACTACATTGCCAATGACAATCAAATCAACGAAGTCATTCTTAGCGGCGGCGATCCTCTAATGGCCAAGGATGACACGATAGATTGGTTTATGACACACATCGAAGCGATCCCTCACATTACTCGAATGCGAATTCATTCTCGCTTACCTGTAGTGATCCCATCGCGGATCACAGAGTCATTGTGTGGTCGCTTTAAGCAATCTCGATTAAAGATTGTCTTTGTTAACCACATTAATCATGCAAATGAAATCGACGCGCCCTTTAAACAGGCGATGCAGAAACTCAAAGACGCCAATGTGATGCTTCTTAATCAGGCTGTATTATTAAAAGGAATTAATAACGATGCAAAAAGCTTATGCGAGTTAAGTGAAGCATTATTTAATACCGATATATTACCCTACTACTTGCATTTGCTAGATAAAGTGGAAGGTGCTAGCCATTTTGACATCGAAGAAGAAGAGGCCCGTGCATTAATCGCAGAAATACTCACTGAGTTACCCGGTTTTTTAGTGCCCAAGTTAGTCAGAGAAATCGGTGGCAAACAAAGTAAGACACCGATTGATTTACAACTCCAATAGGTATTAAACGTAAACGTTTACGTTGTTCCCTAAGGTTGCCGTGGTTGATTTAGCGGGGCTTTGAGCAGCAGCTGTTGACCCTGCGGCTTCAATCAAAGCAAGTGCTGCTTTACCATCTGCTTGCTGTTGTTTTTTGGCTAAAGAGGCGCTGTATACTTCACCACTTTGGCCCATACCAGACATTGCAGGAAGGTTATTTCCGGAAATATTCATAAGCATGTACCTGACTTTTTCGTTGAATCCACGTAGACTATCGGCCGATTTAGCCAAAACTTTAGGGTCAATATGCAATCTGTTATCGAACACTTGAACGAAAATCTAAAGCAACTGTATCGTCAAGCACTAGACGCAGACCAAAAACTCGATGAGTTGCAACGCCAAGGGCATGGTAAATTTACTGCATTATTTCAAAATGATGCTGGCTTTCGTGTTGAAGCTAAGCGCTTTAAACCCTACGTATTAGACGTTGCCGCCGATGTTTCTGCTCTTAGTGAAAGTGAACAAGTAGATGAAGAAATGCTAAAAAAAACGGTCGCTAAACTTCAGCAACTGCATAGTTTGCTCGCGAGTTTCAAATAACCTCATACTCGATAGGCGTAGGTTGATGGGATATATCCAATCAACCTAAAAACTTTATTGTACCTTGCTGCTTATCGCAGGAACTAACGTATCATCAAACCAATCGGTTAATAATCGCTTATCATAAAAAAATGCTTCATCCGCGCCAAATCTAGAGCGTTCCATAAACGCCATGTCTTTTAACTGCACTTGCTCAGCTTTTACTACGCTATTACCGCTTGCATCTTTCAATTCATAAGAAATTGTTAAACGCGGAAAATATATCGGTTTTACGACTCGGATTTCATTGATCCCCACATGGACATCACCAGCTAAGTCCACTTCATCAAAGCGCACCGAAAGCGCATATTTTTCAGGTAATTTTTCAGCTAATTTATTGAGGTGACGCTCAAATTGGGCTGCAACTCGCTTATGAAAACCGCCACGTGCTTCATTCGATGGGTATACATCTCTATATTCTTTAAACTCTTTCCACTCTACTTTTACTTCTGCGGCATGTGCATACGAGATAAACCCAGTTGCAAGTAACACATAAGCCAAAGGTATTTTTTTCATAACTCGCTCCTTAATTCGTCAACCAAGTTAGAAAGAACGTAAAAAACTAAGACCTCTTCGTCTTTCACTTAACCAACTTACCTCAAGATACCTTTCCAATCTAGAGGATTAATTTACAGACAAATCAAAAACAGCCTAAAAGTTGATATAAGGTACAATGGGTTTAGGCCCAAAAGACAGAGGCCTCAATATCGGGTTAAACATATACTTTAGATACAATTGAGCGTAATTTGGTTCATATAATTCGGCGCGATCTACACTTAAACTCAAACCAATGATCCAGTGATTCTCGAAGTGATATTCTGCCATACCTTGAATACTATATGAGACGCCTTTATCTTTACTCCCTAAATAAACCGGTTCCTCGCTGCGATCTTCTACATACAACAGTGCCTCTAGCTGCATTTCTGGATTATTTGGGAAAAAGTCGATCGTTTCAGTTTCTGATAATGAATAGCCAGCCCCTAGTTTGACGCGATAAACAATTTTATCTCGCCATTTGCCATCGAGCGTCACCGGCAATGAGATCCCATAATAACTTTGTGGGCTATAATAACCACCATGGCCATAGGTTTCCTGCGATAGATTGTGAGCATAGCCCCAATACATAAGGTTAGAACCTACCGATAATTCGATATTTTGACTTTGGTAAAGTCGGTAATATGCGCCTGCCATAGCTCGCAGACGATCGTTGTCTTTAACATTTTTTCCTATAAATTGGTGGTAATCTAACGTCGACCAAAAGCCATAATCTAAACCCAAATCATAGTAAGCGCCTAACGTGATACCTTGTTGAAGTACTCCCCCCCAGCTTTTATCAAGCGACACATCTTCTAACCCAGCGAAAGACAATAAACTATTGCTCAGCGCTCGACGTTTCAATTCGATGTCATAACCTATGTCACCATAGCTAGATTGATATAAGAGCCCACCGACCCAATTGTTTAACAAAAAACCTTGAGGCGTAGAACCTAGATCTACCCGCCACTGTTCGTTTTGCCATCCAAAGCCAAAGGCGATGCCTTGATCGGCAGGTGTAATGCTCGTGAGCAAACACTGAGGAAAACACAAATAGCCCGTACCATAACGACCAGCATCAAATGAAGCAGTGAAATCCGTCGATTGCGCCTGAACGTACACGTTATCAAGCTTAACAAATCCATGCCCCCCAAAAAGCGGAAAGTAAGTTTCGAATAAAGAGGCACCAAGCCCTAACTTCGCATCTGACTGCGTACTAGTTTGTCCGCTGAAATCTGCAGCAATGGCGATATGTCCATCGGTTTTTTGGTGCATTCGGGCGATACCACTTCTTCGCGCTGAACGAACGTACCACACATCCTCACCACCCTGTTCAGGTTGACTGCGCACAACTCTCTCATAGTACTGCGCCGCTAATTTATGTTCACCCCATTGCTCAGCGAGATCGCCGGCTTGTTTCATTAACTCATTGTCATATGAGCTTAATAAAACTATATCTTGTGCAAGATCAAGCGCTCGTTGACCGTCACGAAATAAAAATAACGAGTCCATCAACTGTTGTTGCTGCGCGCTGTCATTCAGTCCAATACGGCGTACCAAATGGCTGCTCAAATATTCGATAAGAGGTGTGTGTTTCGCATTCAACGCCTTTTCAAGCAATTGATTCTCAGCTGAGGCACTGAGTTCACCATAGCGATGAGCTTGCAGCAACCGTTGTTGTGCCTCTTCAAATGCCATATCATCGAGATCTAAACTTACCAAACGGGCATAGACATCCATATTGCTCGGTTCATTTTTGAGCAGTCTTTCAAGTGTTGCTCTTGGAGAGTCACTCACTAAAAGCTGATAATCAAGCGTGACTTGTTTTAACGTTTCAACTTCTTCTTGAGTCGACACCACCATCGATGTCGAACGTTCGTACCACGTTTTTAATCTTGCCTTATCTTTTGCCGCAAGTAGCCATTGTCCTAACTGTAAATGCCAATAAGGTGCCAATGTTTCGTCTTGTGTTAACACTTGCGAAAGTAGGTCTATGCCTTTTTCTTGCTTACCTATCGCATACCATGCAGAAGCTATTCGTGCTTTAAGACTCGATGCACTGACCATCTGCGCATCGAGCTCGGATAACATTTTTTCCGCCTTGGTAGTGTCTTGTGCACTGATGGCAGAGTCGATTGCTAGCAATGTTTTCTCATTGCTTAACTCTTCCTCAAGCACTTGTATAGATGGCGTTTTATCTTTTATTGGCACAAATTGTAAGGCATTTAAGGCCTGCTCACTTTCATCAATACTTGATAAAAATAATGCCTGCGCATAACGCAACTCACTTTGCATTGGGTACTGCCAGGTAATTTCATTGAAAATGCGGATACCTTGCTTCACACTGCCGGCTTGGCGCCAGATCTGTGCTTGTTGATAATAAAACCAAGGATCGAGTGTATTGCCAACGGGTGTACTAGCAAGTAATTGCAACGCTTCGTGATATTCCCCTTTGTCAGCTTTGGTTTGAGCAAGCGCTTTTGCAATGTCTTTTCTCGCTATAATTAACTCTTCTTCAACTAATTGATTTTGCGACTGGGTGAGTGCACTACTTAACTTATCAAGCGCTGCTAAACTATTTTCTGTTTGCACAAAGCGTACAATACTACGAAGTGCAGCTTCATTGTTTGGGTTGTTACGTATTAATTGGTTATAAAGCCGAAATGCGTTTAAATCATTACCCTCGGCAAGTAAAATTTCAGCCTGATAAAATAGAACAGTATCAGGATCTTCTTCAAGCGCCGTTGCTTTTGCTAAACTCGATTTTGCTTGTTCCATTTCGTTATTCGCTAACTGTTCGCGCACCAACGAAATTAACCCCCAAAAATCGGCTGTTTTTGCAAGGCTCTGCCATCGCACAATCTCTTCAAATTGCGCCTTCTTTGCCGCTTTTTCAAAGTAACTTTTTGCTTCAAAATGCTTACCTTGTTGCAGCAACGCCCGACCCATTTCACCAATAACATTCGGATCATTTGGCCGCCGAGCAATCGCTATCGTGAGATAACGATAACCAGATTCTGTTTCTTCTTTATCTAGTGCTGCAACACCCGCCAAATAGGCCTGGTACCCAGGATCTGCTAATAGTTTCCGATAGGCAGCATAATCAGTCTGATATTTCTCGAATTGCAATTGGCCTTGGGAAGAATTTGGAAACGATTTAAAAAAAACCTGATACTGTGCGAGTGTCTTTCTCTCTAATGGTAAGGCTAATAATGTGTTTAGCCAAAGCGATTCAATTTCCCCCCGATAGCGGGCAAGGTTAGCATACTGTTTCAATGTTTCTAGTGCTGTTTTATCTTCAGGAGACTCGCGCAGAATCAAACGTGCTTTTTGGATTTCAAAATCAATGACCCCTGGATATCGCTCGATTAATCGCGTCAAGCCGACTTTAGCTTGGCCTATTCGAGTTTCATCTCGTCCTAGTAAGACATAGTACTCAAATTCATAAAACGGCGATGGAAAGCCAATAGAGAAAACAGCTTGATACCCTTTGATAGCACGCTCAATATTACCTGCACGAGCAGCCAATTTAGCTTGTTCATACTGACTTCGTGTTGCTCCAGCTTGCTTGAGCTCAATAATAAGTCTGAGTAGTTTTGTTTGTTGATGTTTTGCAAAGTCACGTTCAAGTAAACGAAGAATAGTCATCGCTTGAGTCAACTCATTGCGATCGAGTAACACCCGAGCATGCGCTGCCCTTGTTAATACGTGCTCTGGTGCAATCTGCAATAACCTATCGAGTGAATCTGAAATCAACAGAGCGTCTTGTTTAGCTTCCCCTAACGTAATTTGAAGCAATAACCAATCTATTGCTTCTTCATCAATACCTTGTGGTTGAGCGAAAGCACAACCACAAATCAATAACAATGTGCAAAAGACTGTTTTCACTGCGCCTTTTACTACTCTGAACATTGCTGCTCCCATTGAGGCAACAATTTACCATCAAGCGAAAAACTATATCGGTTGTCAAAAGCTCCTGTGCCAAACAGTGAAAGCACACTCGAATAGTAATGCTTACTCAACTCATCGGTAATATTGTGATCAATATGCTGTTTAATGCTGACTAAGGCATTTATTTCTTGGCTGCTATCTAAAAACTTTAGCATTGAGGCATTAAAACCAACAGAGCCACGCTTTTCATAATGTCCGCTTTGTGCAAATACATTTACGGGGACATGTCCCTGCTTTGCCGTTGCTTTTACCATAGGTACAAAATGCGCTTTTAACGTTTTACCTTGCTCGTCTTCTGGATGAAGTAACGATATCCACAAATACACACGGATCGCATTGTAGCTGCCTATATCGTCGTGCTTTTTCGTAAAATGAAAGCCCTTATCAGGATGATAAAGTACCCAATCTGGTGAAAAACCTTTGGGTGCGCTTTTGACTAACAACTGTACTGACGTGTCATAAACTTCTTGCCACGGTGAATGAGGATAAGCATCGACAAAACGACGAATGATTTGTAATGGTACATAGCTTGGATTTAAACGCCATGTTTTATCTTGAATTTCGAAGCCATAAGGACCTGGCAACAAGGTTAATCCTAATCCTGGAATGTGCTCTGTTTCTTCCCGCAGGATACGTTTAGCTAATACCGCCGCCAAAACAGCGTAACGTCGCTCATTCCATAAACGACTAGCCTCAAGCAAACTATAGGCAATCCAAAGATCAGAATCCGATGCCGGGTTGGAATCTAAAATTCCATAATCATTTTCACGTTTACCCCAAAGCCATGCTGGCAATCTTGCACTCAAATCTCCTTCTGACAAATTTGCTTCTGTCCAGTCAAGAAGTTTATCGAACGTACTCTTATCATTTGCCACTAACGCAAAAAACAACCCATAAGATTGCCCTTCACTCGTTGTTATCTCTTGTTTAGAACCAAGGTCTATAACACGCCCCTGGTCACTGATAAAATGTTGCTTGAACGTGTCCCAATGTGGCCACTGATAGCACATTGATTGTGCGTTGCTGCTCACACTACACAGTAAAATCATTAAACTAAAAATGTGCGCTTTCATATTATGGCTCCTGTGTTTCAACTCGTTTTCTCGCCAGCGACACTAAGATCCGCCAAAGCACAAAGGAAATGATCAATAACGTTAGCAGGGTCAGAATAGCCAACAGTAAAGGATGTTCTGATAAATGGAACCAGATATACGTAAACGGAGGCAAGCTGCCGACATAATAGCGCTCACCTAAATAGGAATTATGGACCTTATGTTGATTAATAATAGTGGCTGTGCCTCTTACTTTAGCGAGCCCCTCGCTATCGCGAATCGTTTGTTCGATTAAATGAAGGTCAGCTTCCTGAGTAGCCATCAGAGCAATTACGCTCCGATTAGAGTTAAAAGGAGACTGAAACCCAACAATGGCAGCAAGCGGGCCTAAACTTGATAGAGAGACCTTTGTGGCTGCCTCATCATTTGCGAGCGCATAAGCATACGGCTGACTTTCATACGCCGCTTGGGTTATTTCACGTAAAGAGTGTTCTAATAAAACGGTCAACGCACTGTCTTGCTTAATTTGGTTGGTTAACTTTTGAGCTTGGCCTAAAAGCAACACATCTTTGTTCGTCAAGTCTGCTTCTTCATCTACATAATAAAAACTGGCTTTCAAAATTGGAAAACCAGTCGTTTTCCCAAAGTGACCTGAAAGAGTAAAGAGTGTTTGCAACTCAAGACGCGATGGATTCTTCGAAATTAAAATAGCGGTTTCGCTGAGATCCGCATACTTGGTAAATGGAAATCCACCTTGTGAATACGCATGCAAGTTAGGCATGGCAATATAATGATGGAAATTAGACACATCGATGATCGAGTCATCATCAATGATTCCAACTTTTCCACCACCAGCACTCGTTGTACAAAACCCTTCTTTTTCAGTAGAAAAAAGGAACTTAAATTCTAATTCGTTTTTAACATCTACTTTAAAGCCAGGAACAGAGAAATATCGATCTTTATCGGTATCATCACTCGACAGTAATGGGATACGCATTTCTGAAATAATTTCTTTTCCACCATCTGGTGATAACGTAAACCCTTGTACAAACTCATCATTTATCGACATATTTAATCGTGATAATGCTTTCGTTGTCGGTGGGGTATAGCGATATTTTAATTCAATAGGCAAACCATTACTACGCCACGTGAACAAATCTGGTGCCAAACGCACATCCAGTTTAACCGATTTATTACTGCCTTCTTTAGTCTGTAACTGGGTTGGAAAATCAATTAATTCACCAAACCGGACGGCTCGATCAGATCGTAACCAACGGGGCGCGTCGTAAGCTTCTCGAGGTTTTATGTAGGATACCTCGTTAATAAGCGCAGTTCGGCCTGTCATCAATGGCAAACCCAATGCAATACCTTCTACCGCGGTTTTTAAATCGGCTTCATCTCGACCGAGAATTAACAATAATTTTTTGTACCGATATTCAGGATTCGCAATTACTTCGACGGTGGGTCCTTGCGCATCAGGATAATCGAGCAAAAAGTCTGGTTTACTTGAATTTGTAGCAAGTACGACTGCATGATCGGTAGGTAATGTGTTATAGATAACCGGAAATTGAGCACCTCGCCAATTCGCCTTGGCACCAAACCAAGAGCTCAGAATTGCTGCTGCTTGCGTCGTTTCTTTATTTGGTGCACCGCGAAACACCATGGGTAACGATAGTTCAGTGTAATCAAACTCATCATAGAAGGGCTCGGGGAATCGCGATAACAAACTTTCAAGCGCAAGGTGTTGAGACTTAAATTCTAATACACTTTCTTGATCAATCTCAGCCCAAATACTTGTGTGTGTCGTATCTTCACACTGATCGTTGGTGTAATGGCCAATCAGTTCAAAACGTATCGTATTATAGTTTCGCACTAAGTGCGGTTTTAATTTTAATGCCTGCTCTTTTAATGTTTGATGCACTTGATCGTATCTAAGGCCATTAATCGGCATAATCGCCATCAACTGCTCATTTAAATACACCTTAATATGGGAGAGTTCCGTTAATAAGGCAGGAGAATTCGTAAATTGCAGCGTAATAGACAATTCTTTAATGATTTTATCGATACGGTTGGTGAAATTAATGTCGCTATTGGGCAACACTCCAGAAAGTCGTATATCTCCCTGGTTAAGTTGTTCAAAAGTAAATCGATGCGAAGTAATGGGGGCCGCTTCTGGGTATCCTTCGGAAAACACGGATTTATCCGTCGGTGTAAACGCTAAACTATTTACACTCGCCCCCAAGACACAGCTTGAGAGCAACAATGTCCTAATAAAATTCATTTTTTATTTTGTCTTTATCTAATGGCTTTCGCGGTAAAAAGGAATCGATTAATTCAACCAGTTGAATAAGCGCTTTAACAAACGGTTGAGCTGATTTTGGGGCATGCAAAAATAAACTTTTAAAACCTCTAAAACTTACGCGTACGATATGCTTAAAATTTTCTGAAGGTAAATCATGAGCAAAGTTTTCTTGCCAACCCAACCACGCATCCGCGCGGCAAAAAGTACATTCAATATACTGCCTTTCTTTTTCTGGGCTTAACGCATGTAACCGCAGCCCTACTCTCGATTTCGTAACATTAACAACATCGCTTGTGAAAGAAAATTGTTTGCGGCCTCGGCTAATCAAGAGTTGAATTTTTTCACCATGCTTAACTAATCCTTCTGTCGGTAAATCAATACCAACACCAGAATTACTAAAATCGGTAACGATGGTTTTGATAGTATGCCCACTCGAAGTATAGATAATTGCGGGAAAATGGCAGCCGATTCGATGTGATTTACGAACCTGACGAGCCTCCGTAGCAACACAAATTGCAGCACCAATGATCATCAAATTATACAACGACCAAGCCATACTAATGATTAAAATACCAATTTGTACGGCATCACTTACCCCGAGCCGACCAAATCCAATGACTAAACCAACCACATTAAAAATAGCCAACACCAAATAAGGTTTTGAAATATCCCAATCGTAGAAATCCTTCTCCGTTAAACCGCCCTTTTGAGTAACATTAAACTTGCCTTTATGAGGCATGATTAGTGCCATTGTGGTTGGTTTCAAAATATACCACGCTAAAACGGTTTCGTAGACTTCTCCCCAAAACGAGTAACGCCATTTTCCTTGGATCCTGGAGTTGGTGATTTTGACTTGAACCAGACTTGGCACAACATACAGCAGTATTGCCATAAATGGCGCGAAAATAATGTATGCATCAAAATAGATAAAGGCCAATGGCGCTGTTAAGAAGACAATTCTTGGGACACCGGCAAAAAAGTGCAACGTTGCATTTAAATAACAAAGGCGCTGTGCAAGCGAGAGTCCTTTTCCTGCCAGCGGATTATCCAAACGTAAAATCTGTGCCATACCTCGTGCCCAGCGGATCCGTTGGCCGACATGCGTCGAAAGACTGTCGGTCGCCAAACCAGCCGCTTGCGGAATATTGATGTATGCAGTGTGATAACCTTTACGCTGCATTTTCAACGCAGTATGCGCATCCTCGGTTACCGTTTCAACAGCAAAACCACCAATATCGTCTAACGCACTTCGTCTTAAAACTGCACAGGAACCACAGAAAAACGTTGCATCCCACATATCATTGCCATCTTGGATCAAACCATAAAACAGCATATTTTCATTGGGCACTTTAGCAAAATTATTAAGGTTTTTTTCAAATGGATCTGCAGAAAAGAAATGATGAGGCGTTTGTACTAAACACATTTTTTCATCTTTCAAAAACTGTCCGACCGTCATTTGTAAAAATGAACGAACCGGAATGTGATCACAGTCAAAAATTGCGATAAGCTCACCATCGGTGTGCTTCATAGCATGATTTAAATTGCCCGCTTTAGCATGATGATTGTTTGGTCTAATAAGGTAATTTGCACCAACTTGCTGCGCAAACTCTCTAAACTCCTCTCGTTTGCCGTCATCCAACACATAAATATTTAATTTATCTTCAGGCCAATCAAGCGCAAGCGCCGCAATCACCGTCGGCTTCACGACACTTAAAGGCTCATTGTAAGTAGGAATGTAAACATCCACTGAAGGCCACAGGCTGGTATCTTTTGGTAAAACGACTGGTTTGCGCTCTAGAGGATGAATCGTCTGAAAAAAACCCAGTATTAAGATGACCCACGCATAAATTTCCGCGGCAAGTAAGCCAAAACCAAGAAACAAAGCAAAAGGATCCCCCCAGTTTAACGTCTCAGTTAAACGCCACCAAATATATCGACTCGAAATCGTAATCGACAACGTCACCATGATCATTGTAGACATGCGACCTTGAATGCCTCGCAACGAGTATGCCACGAATAAAATTAAAGCCATAAAAATAGCTTGTGCACTCAAGCTAAATGGCACGGTGATCAACACGATCAATAACGCACAAAAAACCACTAAAATTAACGTTCTGATCCGAGGCGCCTCCCAAAATTGTGCTCGGGCGAGACTTTTAAACATGGTCCGCTCTGAATCATAGTGCTTGCCAATAGCACGTCGAAACGTTGAACTGATAACGCTGTCTAATTTGATTAAAAATTGGAGTAAATAGGGAACTATAAACCATATAGAACGTTCACGTTTTTCACGCTGAGCTACCCTTGGCTTTTCGCTCATGAACACTAAATAAAGACTTTGAATTGCAAAACGAAGCCAATCTCCGGGCCTAACAATATGTGGCTTTAATTGAGGATAGTAAATGAAGAACTCACTTTTTGGCGCAAGCTTATCCATTTTAAAAATACCGCAAAGCAAAGCGCTGACTAAGCTAAATAATACTGAATTAAAAACACTGTAACGACAGTTTTGAAAGAAGAAATGATACCGCTGCACCAACCAGTTGATTGAGATAGGAGTCAGAAATAGGCTTAATAACCAAGTAAATTTACTTGTTGAGTACGGCTTCTCGTTCACGGTGAAGCCTTAGCATAATGCATTTGCAACCAACTAATTAACGCTTGAAAGTCATCTTTTATGACACTATAAGGTGCGCAATTATAGCCTACGTTTTTGTACGCCAGTGCTTCTTTGAGGATTTCATCTTGATGCACAAAAACAGGCAAAACCCTTGGCAGTTTTTGACGCCACATACGGGCAATTTCAACCTCAATATCAACCGCTCCATTAAATCGATTGATCAGCAAATATTCGGGGATTGTAGTTTGTTGGAATACACGTTGATTAATAAGACTGTGACAATTCACATCGCAATTGACAACTCGGACCAAGACGTCATCGTGTTGTAATTCAAAAGACTCAGCGCTTGCATAACTAGGTAGGTCAAACAACACCCATTCATCTTCATTACAGTCTAAATTTCGCGTAGTCTTGATCATTCGCTGTTTTTCACTCAGTGAAGAATCGCCATGGCCATGAGGAATGAACTTTACTCCGTCCTGATCGACGAACGCAGCCTCATCAAAAGCACGTTCAGCAAGATTTGACCAACCTGTTGCATTATCCCACGCGTGAGCAAAATGCAGGCGCAGCTCATTTTTTGAATCGAGATCGATGCATGTAACACTTTCACCGGCCTGTACCAAAGCCGTGGCTAGGTTTGCCAAAATAGTCGTTGTACCAACTCCACCTTTGAGGCCAGATAAAAAAAGTCTTCTCACGGCTTCTCACTGGATGCTGGTTGCTCGGTACTGTGCACACATTGTTCGATTTCAGCAAACAACTGATATTTGCTAACAATATCTTGCAATTGATGTTGCTCATTAATTTCAACATAATCATTCATTGAAATGTGAGCCTTTTGCGATAGTCGAGAAATATCGTGCTTGTTATAACCGTTTGCAATACTAGAAAAATCTTTGATGGTATACCTCGATCGAACCCTTTCCATGGGGAAAACACGTCGATCCCGTACGACCCATGAACACAACAGATATAGAGTATTTATTATACGAAAAAACTCAATTTTTTACAATGAAAAAGTATTAATTTTTATGCTATTCTATTTTCATTAGAGTGACTTACTAAAAATGAGATCCAGAGGAATAAATGCGCAAATTGGCACTTAACGGGCTTGATGAACAGTCAATTACTCTCGCTGGATCGTCAAGTTATGTGTTGCTTGCTAGCAGCGAAGAACAAGGCCTCCAATATGCGATGGCGAGTATCGCAAAAGACGAAAAAAACATCATTATATCCGAAGATATTGAGCGTTTTTATGCCAAAGATCCATTGCCTTTATTTGGTTGGACTTGGTCCGATGTCAATTCAGTGTGTTTATCTTTTCGCTTAAATCGTCGTTATTTACTGCAAAAAGGTGGTGTTAAACGCCTACTTGAAGAAATCCTTTTTTATCCTCAAGCTCGTCAAAGCCATTTGATCATTCATTTAGACGAGGAGCTGCTAACGTCTTTTACCTTTCAAGCACTAACAACTTTATTCATTCACGTTGATAACTTTGTTCGCCAGCATGGTAATTCGGTTCTTTGGGTACTTACTGGAGAGTTCGCACTTACCCTTTTAGACCCATTACGCCGTTTTAATCATGTTGTTGCAGGCCTAATCATTACCACTACAGAAGCGGTAAGCCAAACTTTATTTATTGACTACTGGCGACATCCGACGGGTTACATCACTAAGGTTTCTTGCCAAGTGACTTCCCTCTCTCCGCTGACACTTAAGATCTATCACAAACAAGAAGTGGGTCACTTTCAACAATTCACCGACCAAAGCCATGTTTTGATTAATCGCTCACTGGTGCCAAGCAATACCAAATTGCCACCGAATTACACGATATTCGAGAGCAATGATGAGCTATATGAGGAAGCCAAAGGAAAAAAAGCAGCAACCGTTATTTTTGAAATTGACAAAGCTACTGACTTACTTCGACTTGGTGAACAATGTCTGTATTTACGAAAAACAGCAGGAAACTGGCTAAAAATAGTACTTAAAAATACCGATGGCGTGATCCGACATAAAGACGAATGTATCTTTTTAACCGTGGGCGTGAATTTAATATTACATAGCGCGACAGATATATCGCGATTGCTGTCGCAAGTACAAGCCATACAAGGCTACAAATTTGCTCGCCCGCTTCCACAACATTTTAACGATGTGGTTTCGCACGCTCAAGGCTCTCTTGAAAAAGGTTATTTACCCGTATTTCGTTTTATAGATGAAGTGCTAAAGCATCGAGAGTCGTCCTTAAATACCGGTGTGAGTGGTGTATTAATTGTGCTTAAAATGCAAAAAGGGTTAGATATTGAATCGGTGTTACCGCTCTTTAAAGTGAAACGCAGTGGCGATATATTTACTGCAACTGACAAAAGCGTGTATCTTTATCTGAACGCCTGTAGAGAAAATGATGTCGATCTCGCATTAACTCGGCTTTTCAGGTTGTCGCTTGGCGAGTTTTTCTTATTTCATGACATTTATTCCTCTGAGCTCAGTATCGAAGAACAATGCAGAACTTTACGAAAGATGGCTATGAACGCCGATGTGACAAATTACTCAAAGCTCATCGATTCCAGTAATATTGCTGACCTAACGAAATTTAAACCTGAAACAAGAACTGAGTCCCCGCCCGTCTCAAGCGCCTATAATCGATCAAGCGCGACACCAATCACTATAAAACTAAAGAAAGATCATGAATGACCATATATTCACAGCATTAATCCTTTCACTACTGGTAGGCCTAGCCTTTGGTGTCTTAGGTGGCGAAATGTGGCGCAAAATTAGCGCATTAATAAAGGCATGGCGATTTCGCCACAAAGTGCTCGATGTATATACTCCGCCGACGAAAAAAAAAGAGAAGTAATAAATGTCTGAAGAAAAATTATCCACTATTTTGCCAACGACTAAATGGCAGTCTCTCGGCATATGGAATGTCTATTTCCTATTCAAGTTTGGCTTATTCTACTTTTCGTTAATTGAACTACATATTTTAGAAAATCTCGCGTTAATCGCGTTTTTGGTATTGCCAATTGAAAATCACGCGATACGTACCTTAAAGCACTTGCTCGGTATATGCTTCGCGGTATTACTGTTACACCATGATTCTTATTTGCCTCCTCTGTCTTTATTACTGAACAGCAGTGATTTAATTACCTCATTTAGTATGAGTTATTTAATCGAACTGATTTCAAGAATTGTCTCATGGCAAGCCACCTCATTGATACTCGTGTCTTTGGTCACTTACTTATATTTTAGTCAATGGGTTCGCTTTACTGGCGTTAACATTATTGTACTCTTGTGCAGTGGCTTAATTGGTCAAATCAATACGCAAGACAGCGCCAAGTACACGCAACAGCAAAACACCCTGCCATCGCTCAACATAACGGCGAAACAACAACCTATTTCGGTAACCGATCCTGCAAGCGCGTTAGCTCGTTTTTATGCCGAGCAAAAAGAGTTGATCACTCAATTCCCCACTCAATTTAGCGGTGCTAATTTCGATTTGATAGTACTGAACGTGTGTTCGCTAGGCTGGGATGACTTGGACTTTGTTGGTATGGATAATCATCCTTTACTGCAACAATTTGATGTGGTGTTCGAAAATTTCAACTCTGCTACCTCATACTCAGGACCAGCAGCTACTCGTTTGTTAAACGCCAGCTGCGGTCATAAGGCACATGATGATCTGTATGCGAATAAACCAAAGCAATGCAATCTTTTCGGACAACTTGAGCAACTAGGCTTTCAAACCGACCTTGCGATGAATCATAATGGCTTTTTCGATAGTTTTCTGCCATCGATTCGCGCGCAAGGTGGCCTTAATGCGCCTCTTCAATCGTTAGATAACATTAAAGTAATGCAGCGCTCGTTCGATGGTTCACCGATCTACAGTGATGGACAAGTTCTCACTGAGTGGCTACGCAATCGAGCTGGGAGTCAAGTGGCTCGACACGCACTCTATTTCAATAGTATTAGCCTCCACGATGGCAACTTACTCGCTGGTACGTCAAATAACTTGAACAGCCTCGAAAGCTATGGAGCACGTGCTCAAACACTCTTTAAGGATTTTGAACGCTTTTTTGAAACCCTTTCACGTACTGGCAAAAATTATCTCGTCGTAATGGTACCTGAACACGGAGCGGCACTGAGAGGTGATCAAATGCAATTTGCTGGACTTCGTGAAATTCCAAGTCCTGCTATCGTAAACGTTCCCGTTGGCATTAAGTTTATTAGCTCAACTCAAAACAAAATAGGTCAGGGGTTAAAATATCGTGAGCCCGTCAGTTATTTTGCGCTATCCGAATTGATCGCTAGAACCCTACATAATAATCCATTCGATGGGCGTAACATTGATCTTGAGGAATTATTATCAGATTTACCACAATCAACGATGGTTGCTGAAAACAAAGGGACTAAAATGATTGTTTTTGATAACAAACCATTTATTCAACTCGATGGAGAAAGCTGGCAACGCTACCCAAATCAACAGCAATAAATTTATGGTACACTTCGTGTTTCGTTTTACTATTCCAAAACACATCAAGAAGTGGGATCCAACGCCACCCATTTTGTACTGTTTAACGTAAAAACACGAAGCAATGCTGGACCCTTTGGAGCCGTTTGAATGAAAAAATGAAGCAAATGGGCAACACGCTAAAGAGGCTATTTTGTCGGCCGTGAAGCTTTGTTATGGAACTTAAGCCCTAAAGTATTATGTATCAAGTCAATGTCGCGGCGCCTAAATGTCTATAAACGCGAGCTACATTCAAGCATTTCTAAGTTAATTAGATATAAAAAAACCCGACATCAAGTCGGGTTTTTTGTAACAAGCAGTAGCTGATATTACATCATGCCCATACCGCCCATTCCACCCATACCGCCCATATCTGGTGCAGCCGGTGCATCTTTCTTCGGAATTTCAGCAACCATCGCTTCAGTTGTGATCATAAGACCTGCTACTGATGCTGCATATTGTAATGCTGAGCGCGTTACTTTAGTTGGATCAAGGATACCCATTTCCAACATGTCGGCGTACAAACCTGTCGCTGCATTGTAACCATAGTTGCCTTCACCTGCTTTAACGTTGTTTACAACAACAGAGGCTTCATCACCTGCGTTAGCAACGATTTGACGCAGTGGGGCTTCCATTGCGCGCAGTGCCACTTTGATACCATGGTTCTGATCTTCGTTTTCTGCTGTAAGCGAAACAAGCTTGGACGCAACGCGCACAAGCGCAACACCACCACCAGGTACTACACCCTCTTCGACCGCAGCACGCGTTGCATGTAACGCATCTTCTACGCGATCTTTTTTCTCTTTCATTTCGACTTCTGTTGCTGCGCCAACTTTGATGACCGCTACACCGCCTGCCAGTTTAGCCATACGCTCTTGAAGTTTTTCTTTGTCATAGTCTGACGTAGCATCTTCGATTTGCGCTTTGATTTGTGACACACGGCCATTGATTGCATCTTGGTCACCTGCACCATCAATGATCGTGGTGTCATCTTTGGTAATTACAACGCGCTTCGCAGTACCTAAATCTTCCACTGTTGCTTTATCAAGCTCAAGACCAATTTCTTCAGAAATAACCGTACCACCAGTTAGGATCGCGATATCTTGAAGCATTGCTTTACGGCGATCACCGAAACCAGGCGCTTTAACGGCAGCCACTTTCACGATACCACGCATGTTGTTCACAACCAGTGTCGCTAACGCTTCACCTTCTAGATCTTCAGCGATGATAAGTAATGGCTTGCTTGCTTTGGCAACGGCTTCAAGTGTTGGTAACAACTCACGGATGTTTGAGATTTTCTTGTCAACAAGCAAAATAAATGGATTGTCTAGTTCAACCGCGCCTTTTTCTGCATTGTTAATGAAGTATGGTGACAGGTAACCACGGTCGAATTGCATACCTTCAACGACATCAAGTTCGTTTTCTAGCGATTGACCTTCTTCCACGGTGATCACGCCTGACTCACGGCCTACTTTTTCCATTGCCGTTGCAATGATGTCACCGATTTCGCTGTCTGAGTTAGCTGAGATAGTACCAACTTGAGCAATCGCTTTCGTATCTGCACATGGCACAGATAGCGCTTTTAACTCTTCAACGGCAGCTATTACTGCTTTGTCAATACCACGCTTAAGATCCATTGGGTTCATACCTGCTGCAACGGCTTTCAAACCTTCATTTACGATGGCTTGTGCAAGCACAGTAGCGGTAGTTGTACCGTCACCCGCTGCGTCATTCGCTTTTGACGCAACTTCTTTTACCATTTGTGCGCCCATATTTTCGAACTTATCTTCCAGCTCGATTTCTTTTGCAACAGAAACACCGTCTTTGGTGATCACTGGCGAACCAAATGATTTATCTAGAACAACGTTACGGCCTTTTGGACCTAAAGTTACTTTTACTGCATCGGCTAAAATGTTCACGCCTTTAAGCATTTTGCTGCGTGCATCACCTGCGAAACGAACTTCTTTTGCTGACATATTTTATTTCCTCTAAATTCGGTTTGTATTGAAAAATGAGTTAGCTAATTAACCAACGATCCCAAGGATGTTGTCTTCGCGCATAATCAAGTATTCTTGACCTTCGATTTTCTCTGCTTTTTCAACGTACGAGCCGAACAGCACTGTGTCGCCTACTTTCACTTCAAGCGCTCTCACTTCGCCATTATCTAACACTCGGCCGTTGCCTACTGCAACCACCGAACCACGTGTTGACTTCTCAGCTGCTGAGCCTGTTAAAACAATACCGCCAGCTGACTTGGTTTCTTCTTCAAGACGCTTAACGATTACGCGATCATGTAAAGGACGAATGTTCATTTATTAAGTTCTCCTAACAGTTTCCTGATATATCTACAGAAAAATTCTTTTCAATTTAATTGCCACTTTTTATGGGGGTGTTTAAGAAAAACCCAAGAGGCAAACACAAATTTTTTTATTCTTTTCGCTCAAATTCACCTTCAATTGTATTTGTCGATGATTTTGTGTAAGACGTTGATGCTGCGTTTTCTTGTGAACTATGCTGATACTGGGCAGAGTGCGTGGCAAAATTACCTGCAACATGTACAGTGGCATGTTTCATAATTTGCGCAGCAAGGCTAGCTCGTATTGCAGGCGTTAGCAGTAAAAAACCCAGTAAATCGGTCATGATCCCGGGTGTTAATAACAACACACCTGCGATGATCACACACAAGCCATCAAACAATTCTTTTGCTGGCATTTGTCCTCGTGCCATTTCTCCTTGTACAGCTCGAAGCGCATGCGCACCTTGTTGTTTCACTAACTTAGCACCCAATATGGCGGTGAGTATCACTAATGCAATTGTGGCGAACCCACCAATGACATCGCTCACTTGAATGAGCAAGGCGATTTCAATAATTGGCACCAAAATAAACAACAAAAATAAAATTCGAAACATAAATTCTCCTGTGCAATGAAAGCGATTTATGGGCGAGGCGGTCTTAAATCAAGTAAACCGTGACGATGATGAGCAACCCATCGTAATTTCGTACACTTTTTCTGACGCTTTCGCTAGACTGTGAGCAAATTAAGCCGCACATTTTGAAACTTGTCATGGAAAACACCGTATATAGACTCGCGTTTACGACCTGCGAAGACATCGATACAGCCAATCAGCTTGCTAAGCGGATTGTCGCAGAAAAACTCGTCTGTTGTGTGAACATTATCAGCAATATGCAGTCTGTGTATGAATGGCAAGGTAAAATTGTTACCAGCGCTGAATGCAAATTAATGATGAAAACGCGCGTCGATAAAATCGCAGCACTGCAAGCGTGCATCAATCTCCATCACCCTTATGATGTGCCCGAATTTCAGGTGGTAGCTATAGTTGATGGTTCGGCTGCTTATTTTAATTGGATGAATGAGGTATTAGGTTAATGCGGATATTCCTGCTTATATTAAGCCTTTTGTGTTTGCCCGTAATGGCAAGCAATTCCGTGTTGGATTCATTATTGGCTCCAAAACAGCAAACGTTTCTACCTGTAAATGAAGCGTTTAAGCTCGACTTTGACCAACAAGACGATGTGTTATTTGTCGGGTGGGATATTGCTCCTGGCTATTATTTATATCGACATAAACTTGAATTTGTCGGCAAGGGCGTTGATTTAACGTTGCCTGACTTTGCGCCCGGGGTCGAAATTGAAGACGAATTTTTTGGCAAAACCCAAGTTTATTTTGACCAGTTTTCATTGGTTGCAAAACTAACAAACTTATCCGAAAACGCAGTAGTTAAGATCCGTTATCAAGGCTGTGCAGAAGCTGGGCTGTGTTACCCGCCTGAGATCGTGACCATTCCACTGTCAACGAGCCATTCAAGTTCACAAACTGTGCTTTCATCAATGAATTTAAAAGACGATGCAACTACTGCGGCTGTGGCACAAAACCAATCAGATCGAGAAACATCCAGTTCCACCTCATTTACGGATAAATTAGCCTCTCAAAGCTTGATTACAAATGTTGGGTTGTTCTTTCTTGCGGGTTTAGGACTCGCGTTTACGCCATGTGTATTCCCTATGTTTCCTATTCTTTCGAGCTTGATCGCAGGACAAAAAGGGTTATCCACGCGAAAAGCGTTTGGTTTGTCGTTTGTTTATGTTCAAGGCATGGCAATTACCTATGCCTTATTGGGTTTAGTGATCGCCCATTTTGGTGGTCAAGTCCAAGGGTATTTGCAACAACCAGCCGTACTTTATAGCTTTAGTTTGTTGTTTGTGTTACTTGCTCTTTCTATGTTTGGCTGGTTTGAATTGCGCTTACCGAGTTCGCTCACTGAAAAGCTCACTAATGTCAGTAATCAACAAAAAGGCGGAAGTATCGCTGGTGTATTTATCATGGGCGTGCTCTCAGGGCTTATTGCTTCGCCGTGCACAACCGCGCCTCTGTCTGCTGCACTGCTTTATGTTGCACAGAGTGGCGATTTGATTGTTGGCGGGATAACGCTCTACGCGCTCAGTTTAGGTATGGGCCTACCACTCCTTCTATTAGGAACATCAGGCGGTAAATTGCTGCCAAAAGCTGGAGCATGGATGGAGCAAGTCAAAGTCGCGTTTGGTTTTGTTATGTTAGTCGTGCCTTTAGTGCTATTAGAACGCATTATTGATGAAACCTTATTATGGAGTCTGTTTGCACTATGGAGCATCACCTTTGCCCTTTATCTTCATCATTGGCAAAGTGGGCTATCCCAAAGTAAAGGTAAAACGGTATTATGGACGCTCGCTGTGCTTGGCCTAGTGATTGGAGTAAGCACCCTTTACAAATACCATGTTGTTACCACGCCACAAGCAACCACAAACACAAACACAACCACGCAAACAGGTAAGTTTACGACCTTACCCGACCTGCCTGCATTGCGAGCGGCCGTCGCTGAGGCGAACGCACAGGGAAAGCTTGTCATCGTAGACTTGTATGCTGAATGGTGCGTAGCATGCAAAGAATTCGAGAAATACACTTTCCCAACACCAAAGGTGCAAAAAGCGTTCGAGAATTATGCTTTATTTAAACTCGACTTAACCGAAAGTGATGAGCGCACGATTGAGATCATGGAAACGTTTCAGGTTTTTGGCCTGCCAACTATTCTCTTTTTTGACTTACAGGGTGACGAATTGCCTCAACATCGCGTTACAGGATTTGTCGGCGAAGACGAATTTTCTACCCATCTTAATAAAGTTCACCAATTAGTGATTTGATCAAAACAAGGGGCGTAAATTCGCCCCTTGTCTCATTAGACCAGTATTTTGCTGCTATTTACCTCGAACGCTCTATAATAGTGCGCGAAAGTGAGAAATATTTGCTATTTGATGTTGATCGGCTTAAGTTAACAAACAAATCTTATTAAAAACTCAGTTTGTTCACTTAACTCAGGGATTTCGCGAATTATGACAGCAAAGTTAAAGATTTTAGTCGTAAATGGCCCAAACCTAAATATGTTGGGTACACGTGAACCCGAGCGCTATGGAACGCGAACGTTGCCAGAAATCATGGCGACATTGCGCAACCTTGCCGATCAGCACAATGTAATACTAAGTGATGTGCAAAGTAATAGCGAAGCGGAATTAATCGATGCCATTCATGGTGCGTGGCAACAAATCGATGCCATTATCATTAATCCTGCAGCCTTTACACATACTAGCGTTGCCCTTCGCGACGCCTTACTCAGTGTTGCAATTCCTTTTTTTGAAGTGCATTTGACAAATGTGCATGCACGAGAGCCGTTTCGCCATCATTCTTATTTTTCGGATGTCGCGCAAGCGGTGATATGTGGTTTAGGTGCTCGAGGTTATGAAGCCGCGCTATTCGCAGCCATCGACCTTGTGCAAACAAAGATTAATAAAATTAACTAACAGGCGGGTCAAATTATGGATATTCGCAAGATCAAAAAACTCATCGAACTAGTAGAAGAATCTGGTATTGCAGAACTTGAAATCACCGAAGGTGAAGAATCGGTTCGCATCAATCGCTACAGCAATGCGCCTGTTATGCAAGCTCCTATGCACTATGCGGCAGCACCTGCACCTGTAGCGCCAGCAGTACCTGCAGCCGCTCCGGCAGTAGAAGCTGCGCCTGCAGCTGCCGCTAAACCTGCCGGTCACGAAGTAAAATCACCTATGGTTGGTACTTATTATGCTGCACCATCACCAGAAGCTGCAGCGTATGTTGAAGTCGGCAAGAGTGTTAAAGTAGGTGACACGCTTTGTATCATCGAAGCGATGAAAATGATGAACCAAATCACTGCTGATAAAGCTGGTGTAGTGAAAGCTATCCTTGCTGAAAATGGCGACCCCATCGAATTTGATCAACCACTGTTCATCATCGAATAAACGCACTCGAGGATAACGTTATGTTAGATAAAGTGCTAATTGCAAACCGTGGTGAAATTGCACTGCGAGTTTTGCGCGCCTGTAAAGAGCTTGGCATCAAAACTGTTGCTGTACATTCTACAGCGGATCGCGATCTGAAACACGTTTTACTGGCAGATGAAACGATTTGTATCGGCAAACCTGCGGCTTCGGAAAGTTATTTAGACATTCCGCGCATTATTGCCGCTGCCGAAGTAACTGACTCTGTAGCGATCCACCCTGGCTATGGTTTCCTATCTGAAAATGCCGATTTCGCGGATCAAGTTGAAAAAAGCGGCTTTATTTTTATCGGTCCACGTGGCGATACTATTCGCTTAATGGGTGATAAAGTTTCAGCTATTGAAGCTATGCGCAAAGCTGGCGTACCTTGCGTACCTGGTTCTGATGGTCCGTTAACAAGCGACAACGAACGCAATCTGCAAATTGCTAAGCGCATTGGCTATCCGGTAATCATCAAAGCAGCCGGTGGTGGTGGTGGTCGTGGTATGCGTGTTGTGCGCAATGAAAGCGAACTCTTAAACTCTATCGCCCTTACTCAATCTGAAGCTAAGCAGTTCTTTGGCAACAGCATGGTTTACATGGAAAAGTTCCTTGAAAACCCTCGCCATATTGAAGTTCAAGTATTAGCCGATGGCCAAGGTAATGCTATTCATCTAGGTGAACGTGATTGTTCTATGCAGCGCCGCCACCAAAAAGTAGTTGAAGAAGCGCCTGCACCAGGTATTACCGCTGAAATGCGCAAATACATCGGTGATCGCTGTGTGCGCGCATGTTTAGAAATTAACTATCGTGGCGCTGGTACATTTGAATTCTTGTATGAAAACGGCGAGTTCTATTTCATTGAAATGAACACGCGTATTCAAGTTGAGCACCCAGTAACTGAAATGGTGACTGGCATTGACCTAATTAAAGAGCAGCTTAAAATCGCTGCAGGTCAACCGCTGTCTATTACACAAGATGACGTTGTTATCCGTGGTCATGCGATTGAGTGTCGTATCAACGCAGAAGATCCGACGACGTTCATTCCTTCGCCGGGCAAAATTACACGTTTCCACCCTGCTGGCGGATTAGGAATTCGTTGGGATAGCCACATTTACGCTGATTACTCTGTGCCACCGCATTACGATTCAATGATTGGTAAATTAATCACGTACGGTGAAAATCGTGCAGTTGCGATTGCTCGTTCACGAAATGCATTGAATGAACTTGTAATTGAAGGTATCAAAACCAATACGGCACTGCACAAGAAAATCTTGGCAGACGAAAACTTTAAAAATGGTGGCACTAACATCCACTATTTAGAGAAGAAATTAGGTTTGTAAAAAACCATTCTCCAAGCCGGCAAACGCCGGCTTTTTTCTACCTTTAATTTAATTTTCCAAAAGCACCTCTTACACCCCGGAAAATAAAAAATCGCATTCTGCTTTTATTTTAAGCAATTGATTGATTGCATGTTAAAAATTGCCATTTCCTTAGTGACAAGTAAGCCAAAAGTTTTTATACTTCCTGCGCTTTTTAAAAGCATCTTATCTTATTTGCCTAGCGCAAAAACAACAATGGCCCCTTAGCTCAGTTGGTTAGAGCACACGACTCATAATCGTTAGGTCCCCAGTTCAAGTCTGGGAGGGGCCACCATTTTTTGGTTACCTAGCCAAATTTGACTGTTCACCCATTCTTTACCACGCTAATACAATCAAACTCATTGGTAGTCATTAGAATGAAATTTCGGCGTCGTGATTTTTTAAAAGCTTCTGCAGCTATACTCACAAGTGCTGTAGTGCCTTCCGTTATCGCCAATACAACCTCGACAATCATCTCTTCGATCGATCCCCTTGAAGAGCTTGAAAAAAAGCTCAGCGCTGATTACATACTCGATTTCGCATCTCCCTACCCAACCTCTGAGTCTCACTTTATTCCTCATATGCATCTCGAATTTAAGCAGGCGGTTGAAACCGCAACCAATGGTCGAATTTATGTTGAACTGCATGACAATGGAGTTCTCGGTACGGGTACGGAGCTCATGGCTGCGGTTTCTCGAGGGAAAATTGCCGGTGCGTTAATCTCAGTGTCCAATTTATCTCGTGCTTTGCCACGGCTAGATATCCTTAACATTCCATTTTGGGCAAGTGATAATCAAGCCTATCTGAACTTGGTGACCTCTGATTATTGGCAGCAATATGTCTTAAATCCAATTCGAGAGTCTGGTCACCTTGAAGTACTTCACCACTACGTCATCGGTGGTCGCACACTCACAAGTACGAAGAAATTTAATCAAGTTGTACTCAAGCCTGATGACTTGCAAGGGTTAATCATTCGTGTTCCGGCGAGTAAAGTGCTTACTCACTTTTATAAAATGGCCAAAGCAAACATCGTCGAGATCCCTTGGAATAAAGTAGCTAGCATGGCCAAGGCGGGGCACATTGAGCTCATTGATCCAAGCTTGGTTGGCCTTTATTCAGGCCCTAATCAGTTGCGCAATCACATCGGAGCCATTTCGCTTTTATGCAGTGTCCCCGACGCGTGGGTTAATGTTGTTAGCCAACGATGGTTGCGCACTTTGCCAACCGATCTACAACAACAAATTTATTTAGCAGCTGAACAAACATTTCAAGCGCACTTAGAAAACCACAGTGGCTACCAACAGAATTGTAAGCGTTATTTTCAACAGAAAGGGATTCAACTCCTCAAACCAGAAGAAGACATGAAAGTACAATGGCAAGATCAGTTCGGTCATCAAAATCAGCAATGGAATACAATAAAACGCACCCTACTTGGCAAAGAGTCAATTTTTGAAAAGTTACTAGAAGCGACAAACATCCCGAGTCGCTATATTCTCAATTAAAAACCGCACTCTTAATTATTCAGCTTTTATACACAATAAAACGATGAACATTGCGCCCTTTTATTCCCCAACAGCTTCAGCTATCAACACCGCAGAATTATAACTCAAGCTCCTACCACTATTCTCTTGGCTGTTTAGACGCAACAAATGTGCTAAACTTCGATACAGATGTAAACTGACTGTAAGTTAACATGCAATGAGACATTGGGTCGCTTTTCTACTATTTTTTTTATGCTCAAGTGTAAGTTGGGCTAAATCTGAACTGACTACTACCCACAATCCGAAGTCATTTTCTGTGTTACTCGTCAATCCATCGATCGAAAACGACCCATTTTGGTTTAAAGTTGAACGTGTAGCTCAAGCAGCGGCTCAGCAGCTTAATATCGAACTATCGATAATTTATGGAGATGGCAATCGCTTTGCACAACTCGAAGAGTTAAAAAAATATTTAGAATACCAAGCTATACCTGATTACGTAGTATTAATTCACTACCCTGGTGGAGCAATACAAGCATCAAAATTGTTAAGCCAATACCCTGTCCAATTTATTACTCTTGAACAAACCATATCAGGCAAAGAGCGTGAAGCTATCGGCAAACCAAAACAATATTACCCAAATTGGATTGGTGAAATTTATCATGATAATTATCATGCTGGATATGAACTTGCAAAAGCGCTGAGTGAGCCATTACTCCAACGTAAACTACCTGTTTATCCAATATTACTTAATGGTCATTATGGCAGCGAATCCGATGCTCGAAGCGATGGCGCTCGAGCTTATTTCTCAAGCCAAAATATCGAAATTGTACAAAGTGTTTTCGCCAATTGGTCACAAGAGCAAGCTATAGAGAAAACGGAAAAGCTAATACGACGCCACCCCGAGATCAATGTCATTTGGAGTGCATCCGACTTAATGGCAATTGGTAGCGAATCTGCGGTTTATGCGGCTAAGTTAGATCACACCGTTCAAATTGGTGGCTTTGATTGGTTAGACGATGTGGTGCCATTAATTCAAAATGGACAGATCAACGCTTCGGTAGGCGGACATTTCATGATGGCTGCTTGGGCACTTGTAAGCCTGTATGATCACCATAACAAACGTTCTTATTGGCAAAACAATCAGGAATTAATCTTCGATTTAACGGTGTTAAATCAGAAAACGATGGCTGAACTATCTTGGCTTTCAAAAGATCATGATTGGTCTTTAGTCGATTTTAGAGCATTAACCCTGACTGCCTCGAAGCAACCAGAGTACCCTTTCATTCACCATTTCGAACATTGGTTAGCCACCGAAAAAGAGCTTTCGATCCATTAAACCCGGCGAAGCCACGACTCCACGGATTTTTTTGGATAGACGATCTCTTTAAACAAGCGATGGCGCTCAAACGCCAAGCCTTGTTCCGGGCCAGGCAAACCTGCTTGCAATAAACTATGGTGTTCATTAAAACGCCCAATCAAATTAATATGAGCATATTCACTGTTTGTTATTGTTTTGGCACTGCGTTTTAAATAATGGCGCACATCGTCTGCAGTCATTAATCCCTGTTCATCCAATTTCATTAATTCTTTTTTTAGTGCAGAACGCAATCCCATTTCATCTCCATTTTGGTGCAACTTACTATGCCTAAATGATAGGGTTGCAAGATACACACCAATTACTGCATTTATATGAAAGACCACGTCAACCGCAAAAAAGTTGCGTCAGTTCTCGCCTAAAGTAGGTATACTGTTGTAAAGCAATTTGAACGGCTGTAAAGGCGTAATATGTACGAAATCGAACTTGAAGAAGAGCCCATTGAACTGTGTAACTTACTTAAACTCATAGGATTGGCAGATACTGGTGGCCAAGCCAAATTGTTTATTAGTGAAGGTTACGTGCACCTAAATGGTGAGTTGTGCACACAAAAGCGAAAAAAAATCTACGCAGGGGATCAATTTAGTTTTAACGGGGATGAGTTTATTGTATCTCGCGCTGAAGGCGTTGAACCCGCAATTCGCAATGAACCAACGCCACTCGCACCGAACACAAATCCCCCCCTTATGAACACCAAAAAAACTCAACCTAAGCAACCTACAACGAGTAGAGCTCAAAAACAGGTCGATAAAAAAACAGGCCGAAAACCGATTTCGTTTGGTTAATCCATAATTACGGCGCTTAAGTTACAATCGAGAATAGAATCGGCGTTAGATTTGCGATAACCAAGGGCACGAAAGTGCCATTTTGGTTTATTCCCAAAAGGAGTCACTTCAGTTAACATTGACAGCTTATAAGGCTGCTCTTCCACAAGCACCCCATTTTCGAATACACGAAGCGTTAAATAAGGTTTAAAGTAAAACCAATCGCCGTGCCATCGGCCCTTATCAGTTTGCCAAAGTTCATTCGAATTTAGCGCAACTTGCATACCATCAAAATCGCAATCTTCTCCATATAATAGCGTAGGTATTCGCTCTGCATCTTGATCAACTAGATATAATCCTAGATGGCCATTCGAAAAAGTATGCCGCTCGTGATTTAAATCATTGATCTGAAGAGTTGCAAAACCTGCATCAATAATCGCTAACCTAATTTGGGTATATAAGCCGTGATCTTCGTTGCCTGCAAACTTATTCAACACCGCACCTTGATACTCTGATGGTGTTGATGCTTCGCTGATTTGATAGGGTATTTGGTATTTTTGTAAGGATTGTTCGACTAAGTCTTGTCTCTCTTGAGACAAGGTCTCCATAAATAAATGGACTGTCGGCCGCTGACAACCGACCAAAATACATAAACACACCACTAAAACAAAACGCATAAATTTCCTTTTTAATTTGATTACAACTGTAATCTACATATACTCAACCAGAAGTCAACTACCGCTGAAACTTCCCGATTCGTATTGCACTTAATACGAGTCCATGACACAGTTAAGCTCCCATATCTCTTAAGGTTTCTGTATGTCTATTTGGTATCGCCCTATCACGCTTGAATTTTGTCAAACATTGGATGAAGGTCTGCATGGTAAAGGCTCATTAATGAAAACCCTAGGAATAGAAATTAGTGAAATAGGTGAAGACTACTTAGTCGCGACAATGCCTGCAACACCTCATCATCACAATCCAATTGGGATGGTTCATGGCGGTGCGAATGTTGCCCTAGCAGAAACCGTAGCGAGCTACGCCGCTAATTTTGTGGTCGATTTCGAGCGCTTTTATTGCGTTGGTCAAGAGATCAACGCGAATCATCTTAAAGCCTCACGCAATGGTGTATTAACCGCTATTGCAAGACCTTTACACCTAGGTAAACGAACTTCTGTCTGGGAAGTAAAGATTACCAACGCGAAAGGTGAGCTTTGCTGCATTTCACGTATGACAGCCGCAGTCGTTGAGCGAACGAAACAAATCTAGTTTGATCTCGAACAAACTTCGCAAGACTTCTGTTCGCAGCTTAATCTATTAGGCGCTATATTCATTACTAAATAACGTTAAAACAATGCGAAACAATGCCTAAAAAATCTCTGATCCGCATACTACACGTAGTGATTATCACTGGGATTATTTTGATCTTAACTGGGCACTATTTAGTCACTTCCGATACCTTAACGCATTTAGGCCCACTCGGATTTGTGATTGGCGCTAGTTGTATCGCTCTAGGGTTAATCCTGTCCTTACCAACAAAGATTTACTTGACCATTCTATTAATGCGTCGCGAAGGTCATGAATAATACTGCGTGTTTTGGTATTCTTTCTTTATGATTTGTTCTTAATCTTAATTGCATGGAATTTGTCGATACGATCGTGGTAGGTGCGGGATGCGTTGGTCTTGCAATTGGCGCAAAACTTGCGTCGAGTCGCTCAGTTTTAGTGGTAGAATCCGAAGCCCACATTGGAGAACACACCAGCAGTCGTAACAGCGAAGTGATACATGCTGGAATTTATTATCCGTCTACTAGCTTAAAAGCACAGCTTTGTGTGCGTGGCAAAGCACTCCTTTATGACTTCTGCCAATCCCATACAATCCCATATTTAACTATCGGCAAAGTCATCGTAGCAAGTAATGAGAAAGAACAAACCAAATTACATGAAATAATTCAACAAGCTCAGAACAATCAAGTTAACGACTTAATCCCATTAACGTCGCGTCAATTATCAGGCTACGCGCCCGACATTAAAGCGCTTTCTGGTGTATATTCACCATCTACCGGGATCATTGATTCTCATTACTATATGTTAGCTCTTCAGGCTGAAATAGAACGCCACCAAGGTCTTGTTGTGCGCCAAACTAAGTGCTTAAGCGCGACGCCAACACCCCAAGGTTTTGCCGTCGAACTAGAAAGCCAAGGCGAACCAATACAACTTGCGTGTCGACAACTTATTAATGCCGCAGGACACGGGGCGCAGACTTTTGCAAACAAGATAGAAGGGTTAGCGAGTTCGTTTATTCCTGAGCAACACTTTTGCAAGGGAGTGTATTTTCGCTATCATGGCAAACACCCATTTAAGCATCTGATCTATCCTATTCCCGAACAACATGGACTTGGCGTACATGCTACACTAGATTTAGCAGGACAGCTCAAATTTGGCCCTGATACCGAATTTGTCTCGCAGTTAAATTACGATATTGATGCAAATAAAAAACCGTATTTTGTTGAGGCAATTAAACGCTATTGGCCAAATTTAGATCCTGACAAACTCTACCCAGATTACGCAGGGATTAGGCCAAAAACTTGCTTATATGGATTTCAAGACTTTCAGATCCAAGACGAAACCACTCATCATATTCATGGATTAGTTAACTTATTTGGTATTGAATCGCCAGGACTAACCGCGAGCCTTGCGATTGCAGAAAGACTAGAAAAGCAGCTTGCATAATATCATTTAGTGATCAATCTGTTCATTCAATTGCTTTTCTCGGTCATCCATTAATTTTTGCACCTTGTTGGCATCTTTTAACAACTGCTCCACCGACTCTGGACTTATCGTCGTTATACCAATGGGGTCAGAGTCATTTGGTTCTTGTTTAAGATTGCTTTCAAGTTGCAAAATAGCAGTATCTTCTGCATCGATAACGGTTATTTTATTTGGATCTAAAATCACCTCTTCATTTTGATACGTTGGGTGAGGTCTATCTGAATAATGCCAGACACCTTGAGCGTCCTGCCATTTATATATTTTCGCTGTATTTTCAATTTCACTCTTCGCATCGAATTTAGACTGCACTAATTCGGTGGTTTCGTTTAATAGCGCTTTAGCTCCTTGCATATTTGTTTCAAGCTTTGCACTGGCTTTGTCGGTTATAGCCTCCACACTGAGCCAAGACTGACCATCAGGCCGCTTTAGATAAAACAAACTCGCAGTACCGATCAGCAAGATCATAATAAGAATATAGCTAGCAGATTTCATGGTTACTCCTTAACACATTATAAAGAATGGGATCACATGTTAATCGAGAAGGTTAAGCGATTACAAAGGGCATAGCTGAACTAAAAGCAAAAAGGCGCTTCCGATGCGCCTTTTTTAGGAGAATGAAAAAACCGTCACGCGTTTCTAATTAAATACCATCTCCGTCAATATGCAAGCCACATTCACGATTTAATCCAAAGAAACGTGTTTCTTCTTCGCTCATGCCTGGCTCTAACTTGCGCGTAGTATGAACATCCCCCATAGAAACATAGCCTTGCTCCCATAATGGATGATAAGGCAAATCATGTTTAGTGAGATATTGATAAACGTCTCGATTACTCCACTCAATAATCGGATAGACTTTCACTGTTCCACGGCTTACTTCCAGGATCGGTTTATCTGCACGTGTTGAAGATTGACTGCGACGAAGACCACTAAACCACGTACCAGCACCCACGTCTTGCAACGCACGAGTCATCGGCTCAACTTTATTAAGTTGATTGTATTGTTTAATGCCAGTCTCACCTTGCTCCCACAATTTACCATAACGAGCTTCTTGCCAAGCAGGACTATAGGGAGAGCGGTAAACTTGTAGATTTAGATTTAGCCGTTCGGTCAGATAATCCACAAACTGATACGTTTCTGGAAATAAGTACCCTGTATCGGTTAATACGACTGGAATAGCAGGGCGCGCTTGAGTTACCAAATGCAGCATAACAGCGGCTTGAATTCCAAAACTAGACGAAAGAAATGCCGTCTCTGGTAAGTTTTCTAACGCCCATTCGACACGTTCTTGCGCTGACTTATCGGCCAGTAACTGGTTAGCTTGGGCAAGCAATGCCTTTTGCTCGTCACTACCTAGTTGTAATAACTGTTTAAAGTCACTCATTCTTTTTTCTTGGCGGTTCGCCCGCCAAGCCTCATTCATTAATGCGTGTTAAGCGTGAAAATCGGTTTTCGACACTTTCACTTCCGCTACGATCCCTTTGCGGATCACAAAATCACCAAAGCCTTCGCCGTTATTGCGTTCACTGACCCACTGACCGATTAGAGAATCTAAAGCTGGGAGATAAACGTCTTCGCCGACGTTTTCTAAATAAAGCTTTGGAATACGCGTACCTTCACGATTTCCACCAAGGTAGACATTGTATTTACCCGGACCTTTACCCACTAAACCAACTTCAGCCAACATCGCGCGACCACAACCATTTGGACAGCCTACAACACGCAAAATAATATGATCTTCTGCTACGTTATGTTTCTTAAGCAATACTTCGACTTGTTCTATCAATGTTGGCAAATAGCGTTCCGCTTCTGCCATCGCCAACGGACATGTTGGCAATGCCACACACGCCATTGAGTTTTTACGCTGCTCGGTATGACTATCATCGATAAGCCCATGTTGACGCGCTAAAGCTTCAATCGTCGCTTTTTGCTCTGCAGGCACACCTGCAATGATCAAGTTTTGGTTTGCTGTCATGCGGAAATCACCTTGGTGGATCTCAGCAATCTTGCGACAACCGGTTTTTAACGTTTTGTCTGGGTAATCTAAAATTCGGCCATTTTGAATAAACACAGTTAAGTGCCACTTGCCATCAATGCCTTCCACCCAACCAAAACGATCGCCACGGTGAGTAAATTCATAAGGCCGGCTTGCTTCAAATTGCACGCCAGCACGTTTTTCAACTTCGGCTTTAAAGGCGTCACTACCAAATGCATCAAGTGTGTATTTGGTCTTGGCATTTTTACGGTTTACGCGGTTACCCCAATCACGTTGTACAGATACGACATGCTCAGCAATTTTTAATGTGTGCTCAAGCGGAATAAAACCAAAGTCATCCGCTTTACGAGGATAGGTTTCAACGTCACCATGAGTCATCGCCAAGCCACCACCAACAAGTACGTTAAAGCCAATCAACTTACCCTTATCCGCAATCGCGACAAAGTTTAAGTCGTTTGCATGCACATCCACTTCATTGTTAGGAGGAATCACCACGGTCGTTTTGAACTTACGAGGTAAATACGTTGAGCCTAAAATTGGTTCTTCCGTTGTCTCCGATTTTTCGCCGTTAAGCCAAATTTCTGCGTACGCTTTTGTGTGTGGTAACAAATGCTCAGAGATCTTCTTAGCCCACTCATAGGCTTCTTGATGTAATTCTGACTCAACTGGGTTAGTCGTACACAACACATTACGGTTAACATCTCCTGCTGTCGCGATGGAATCTATTCCTACGCTATTTAGCATTTGGTGCATACCTTTGATGTTCGGCTTTAAAACACCATGGAATTGAAACGTTTGACGCGTGGTAAGACGAATGCTGCCATACATCGTTTTTTCGTCAGCAAACGTATCTATTGCAAGCCACTGCGCAGGCGTAATAATACCGCCAGGCATACGCGCTCGTAACATAACATTGTGCAGTGGTTCTAGCTTTTGCTTAGTACGTTCTGGTCTAATATCACGGTCATCCTGTTGGTACATGCCGTGAAAACGGATCAATTGGAAATTATCGCCGTTAAAACCACCGGTGAGCGGATCTGACAGATCTGGTTCAATCGTGCCACGCAAAAAGTTACTTTGTGTTTTCAAGCGCTCGTTATCAGCCAGTTTTGCATTCGGATCAAACTTACTGTTTGGCTTGAATTCTGAATTGCTCATATTAAATCCTAAATTCTTTACTAATGACGGTAGTTAACGTGTGTATTGGCAGCGTATATCAAACGCTCCTGATAAAATTAATACACGTCTTTTTGATAACGATGCGCGCTGCGCAGTTCTTTCAGATATTCTTCAGCTTGCTCAGCGTTTTTACCGCTGTGTTCCACCACGATATCGAGCAAGGCTTGGTGTACGTCCTTGGCCATGCGATTTGCATCACCACAAATATAAAGATGTGCGCCTTTCTCTAACCAAGCAAATACCTCTGCACCTTTTTCGCGCAGACGGTCCTGTACATAAATTTTTTCAGCCTGATCACGGCTAAACGCTAAATCGACTTTGGTCAATAATCCTGACTTTACATACCCTTGGATTTCTACTTGATATAAGAAATCTTGAGTAAAGTGAGGATTACCAAAGAACAGCCAGTTTTCACCATTGGCGCCACGAGCATCGCGCTCTTGCAAAAATGCACGAAATGGCGCAATACCTGTTCCTGGACCAATCATAATCACCGGAGTTTCATCGTTCTGTGGCAAACGGAAATTGTCGTTGTGTTCAGAGAACACTTTTACTTGTGCGCCCTCTTGCGCTCTAAGCGCCAGATAACCAGAACAACCACCGTAATGTTTCTCACCAAATGCATCAAACTCGACTAAACCTACGGTTAAATGCACTTCCTCTTCGACTTCTGCTTGGCTTGAAGCGATCGAATATAAACGCGCTTGTAACTTACGGAAGCAATCCACTAAGGTTTGTGCATCGATCTTGCCTTGATATTGCTTAATAACATCAAAAAGCTGACGCGCTTCTAAGAACGCTCGAAGTTTTGTTTTGTCTTCGACTAACGCTAATAGAGAGCTATCACCTATCGCTTTTGCATACTTCTCAACAAAACCTGGGTAGGATTGAGTTAACTCAAGTTTTTCGATCAACGCTTCCCTTAGTGGTAAGGTTTCATCACCTAACTTCACGTCTTGGTGACCATCTAATTCAAGCAATGACAACACTTCATCTACACGGTCTTCATCATTCAAGAAATAAACCCCGAGAGAATCCCCCGGTTGATATGCGATCCCCGACCCTTCCAAGGAAATTTCGATATGTCGAACGTCTTTCGTTGAGTCACGACCTGTGATTTTTTGGACCACGGATAACTCAGCTGAAAATGGATTTTGTTTGTTGTACTGCGACACAGGTGTACTAGCTACTGCAAAAGGGTTTGTTGCGGTTTGCGTACTCGCTTGTGCTTTCACTAGTGGCTCAAATGCATCTAACGCACCCTGGATCCACGTTGCAGCTTCTGCGTCATAATCGACGTCTAAGTCGGCTCGAGAGTGGATCACATCGGCACCAAGGGCCACAAGACGCGATTCGAAATCTTTTGCCGTCTGACAGAAGAACTCGTAACTTGTATCACCAAGTCCTACCACCGCGATTTTAACATCTTCAAGTTTCGGGGCTTTTTTACTTGCAAGGAAGCCATGTAGTGTTTCAGCTGGCTCTGGCGGTTCACCTTCACCGTAAGTTGATACGACTACTGCAATGAACTTTTCTTTTTTCAGTGCTGCAGGTTTGTAATCCGCCATATTAACTAATTTTACGTCAATACCACGTGACTGCGCTTGTTCTTTAAGCTTTACCGCGACGCCTTTTGCGTTACCGGTCTGCGATCCATATAAGATCGTTAACGGCGCACTTTCACCTGCAGGTGCTGCCGCCACTCCACCCAGTGCCGTGCTATTTGCACTCGCTGCCAAATAGCCACTTACCCATGCTTGTTGAATAGGATTTAGTTCAGCAATCAAGCCTTGTAACTTTTGAATTTGCTCTTGTGACAGCGGGCTTGCCGCTGCACTGAGTAGGTTTAACAACATGTGAGATTCCCCATAACCCGAAACTGTTTCGCTCCCTTTGTGGGAGTGTGGATTTCTATGCTTGCAGAATACTCAGTATTTGGCCGAACAAAAAAGAATAGATTTGCCTTTGTTATTCCATTTAGTTATTGAGAGCTCAAATATCCTTTAAAAACAGTTTAAAAGAATTATTAATAAAAACGGGACAAAACATGTTAACATAAACGTAACAAAGGTAACGTAAGCTCAGCCTTTGTTTTTTAATAATTAAAGAAAGAGAAAATAATGAAACACGGGAAAATAACCTCAATTATCGCACTCGCTTCACTAGGGTGTGCATTTTACGGCCATGCCGAAGTCACCAATGGAAACTTCGAATCTTGGTCTAATGGCAAACCGAGTAATTGGTCTACAATTGACAACGGAATTAACGTTTCCGCTACTTCACAAGTAGTTAAAGCGGGACAAACAGCCGCTCAAATAATGGTCAATACCGGTACACAAAGCGATACCGACTTTTTACAGAGCATCAATGTTGAAGCGGATCAGACTTATACTTTTAGTACTTGGGTATATCACACCGAAGGCGGTGTAAAAGCACGCTTATACATCGATGGTTATCAAAGCTACTCCGATCCATACACATTAAATCAATGGCAACAAATTACCCATACTTATACCGCAACAGCAACAAAAGCGATTGATGTTGGCCTACGCTTCTATGACGTAAGCGGATTTGATGGCAGCGAGATCGTTTATGTCGATGATTTTCAACCAAGCAATACACCTACAACTCCTCCTCCCCAAAGCTGCAATGCGCATTCAGTAACACTGTCGCTTACCACCGATAATTACGCAAGCGAAACCAGTTGGCAATTGAGCTCTGGCAGCACATCTCTTGCGACTGGCAATGGCTACTCAAACAACCAAACAATTAGCCAGACTTTTTGCCTAAATGATGGTGACTATACGTTCACAATCTTTGATGCCTATGGTGACGGGATCTGCTGTAGTTATGGAAATGGTAATTACAGTATCAAAGAAGATACAATAGAGCTTGCCTCTGGTGGGACATTTACTTCACAGCAAAGTCATTCCTTCACCCTAACATCCACTGGCGGCGGTGACACTGGTGGAGGCTCCGATACTTCTGGATATTATGCTCAGACACAAGGGCTAACTGGTTTCTCTTTAAAAACGGCTTTGCATAACATCATCCGTGATCACCAAAACCAAGGTTACTCTGCCATTTGGGGTTTTTATGATCAATATGAGCGTGATACTACCTTTGATAAAGACAACTCGATTTTAGATCGTTACTCTGAAAAACCTTTTGCTGCTGACAGTTTTAGTTATACCGCAGTAACGAATCAATGCGGTACTTATCGCGTTGAAGGCGATTGTTATAACCGAGAACATTCGTTTCCAAAAAGTTGGTTTGGCGGTACGGTTGAGCCAATGAACTCTGACGTTCATCACATCTTTGCAACGGATGGTTATGTTAACTCTAAGCGCAGTAATTTCCCATTTGGCGAAGTGGTCTCAGCAAGTTATGTTTCAAGTAATGGCAGTAAACTGGGCACACCAAGTACATCGCTTGGCTATAACGGCACCGTATTTGAGCCTATCGATGCATTCAAAGGTGATTTTGCTCGCGCCTATTTTTACATGGCAACTCGTTATCAAGATGTGATTGCATCATGGGAGAGTAAAACCACTTACAGCAACGACGTCCTCAATGGCACAAACGACGTGGTATTTGAACCTTGGGTCATTAACATGATGAAACGCTGGCATCAAAACGACCCTGTCGATGCAAGTGAACGCGCTCGCAATGATGCGGCGTTTAGCCATCAAGGCAATCGCAACCCATTTATCGACCACCCTGAATTCGTCGAAGCAATTTGGTAATAGATAGAAAATAGAAGCACCAAGGGCTCTGCGCCCTTAGTGCTTCACGTTTTCGTCGATTGGCAATGATCGTCCAGCACGTCCTACACTATCTATCGCCCTAACCGCAATGACATCCTTACTATCTTGTCGCGGCGAGTAGGCTTGCCACTGTCCATTTTGCAATTGTACTTGAACGCTAAAACCGGGCAACAAGGCGTACGCCGATAGTTTTCCATCTCGATTTGGAGCAGCTGCAACGCTTGGAATGCGATAATAAACACCTTGCTTTGCTAGTTTTGGTAACGCGCTGTAACCAAGTATGGATGCAAAACGCTGCCAATCAGTTTCTTTTGCTGTTTGTTTTTTTAAATCAAAAAAACCACTTGAACGATGATAATGACGCTTAGCAACATAGGGTACAGCCCAACTAGGTTGATGCCAAGCTCGCTCAGCCAACGCGAACAACCTGGGAAAGATCATGTATTGTGCTTGCTCATCGCTGCGGATCATTTCCCCCCACAAGTGACCTTGAATTCCACGGTATGTATTTGCCTTTTTCCGAGTTGTTTCTCTGTCATCCGCTTGATATGTCTGACCTTTCACATCAACCCAAAACTCAGCATGGGCAGGCAAGTTCTCAGGCATAAATTCAAATACTTTTTTTGTCGAGATCGCTCTTGTCGCCCAATGATTTCCACGCTCTTGCGGGTGTGATTCATAAGGAAAGTCAAAATACGTTACATCGGGAGCAGAGAGCACCACATCCCAACCTAAATTGGCTTGTGCATGTGCCGTAGCATGACCACCTTCACTCAGAGTAGACCAGATATTGGTTTGCACCTGTGTTGGCATTTTTTCAACGTTTGTGTGACTAAGTCCATCACTCCATGCTGCAACATGAATACCACGCTTCGCGACCATTTGACTTACTTGTTCAATAAAATACCCATTTAAGTAAGTAATACTTGGATTAGACTCTCTAAGTGCCTGACAAGCTGGTGAATTTACCCATGCTCCAGCCGTTTCATCTGCACCAATATGGTAGGTTTTTAATGGCACACCAGCGATTTCATGTAGACGCTGAATTTCGCTAAGTACTTTATCAATAAATTGATAAGTAGAAGGCAAACACACATTCAATGTATTGTCGCTGTAATGCTGTATCGAGGAATAGATCGTTGTGTCACTTGGCTCAACTAATCGATATTTTGCAGCAGGCTCTATCTCACCTAACGCATCTAGACGCTGATAGCGCGCTTCCATCGCTTTAATCGCCGCTCGCGAATGGCCTGGCATATCCAATGAAGGGATCACTTCGATAAAATGCGCCTGGGCATAACGCAAAATATCAATGTAATCCTGTTGCGTAAAATAACCATCATTCGGATTGTCTTCGGCCAGTCCACTGCCTAACTGCGGTAATAAGCAACGTTGCTCGCGCAGATCAAAGCAGCGTTTTGATCCAACGCCCACCAACTCCGGCAAGTCTGCAATATCGATTCGCCACCCTTCATCATCCGCGAGGTGTAAATGCAGTCGATTCAACTTATGTGCTGCCATTTGCTGAATGAGCTCTTTTACAAAAGATTTTGAACGAAAATTGCGCGCAACGTCTAAATGAAACCCTCTAAATTCATATCTAGGTTTATCTTTAATATTCACAAATGGTATATCAACGTTGTTTAAGTCCAACATTGCCGCAAGTGTCATCATTCCTTGAAATGCGCCCTCAACGGAATTAGCCGTTATATTGATTCTTTTAGATGACACATTAAGTTCATAACTCAACCCACTCGGTACAACCTCAATTAAAACAGGAATGCCATCGGCTTGTTCATCTACGCCTAATTCCCCTAAATAATCTTTCGCGGCACCGAGTTGTTGAACTAACTCATTCGAGGCGTGCAAGGTATACCCTTTTTGCAGCGATATTCGCTCAGCCGAAAGTAATTTCGCTTGCCAAGGTTTTGGAATGACGTTGATTTGCTCTGGCGTCGCTTTGGGTTTCACTATCGTTTGATGTAAATACGCTGACCCCATCCATGGCGTTTTATCACTTTCACCCACATGAAGCTGCTTTAACGAATCAAATCTGTGCAAATAAGGCTGGATCTCAAACCCTGTATCGAGATCTTTTTGAGTTTGCGTGCTTTTGATCACCTGGGCTGTGTCAGTAGAGTTCGCAGCCGCGACGAGATAATTTGGCATGAACTCCGATCGAGTGATCTGCGAACCTTGGGTATAAAATGGAATCTCGAGCGCTTGACCCGCTTTAAAGCCTAAAAACCCTGGTTTAGGTGAAATTCGATGTAAATCACCATTTACATGTTCGATGTCGAAATCTGGACTCTCTACTTTATAAATAGGCATCAACTGACTGAAATAGATCCGCCATTGATTGTCACGTAAGTCTTCAGGGAAAGACAAATGCAATTTGGAAAAATAACACGTTTTATGAGGCAAAGGACATTTGTCTGGCGCTGCATCAATAAGTTCATATTCCACTTTAAGTTGCAAAGCCAATTTATCTATCGTGTTTGAATTTGCTTTAGACCCAAATAAAAGGACGCTGCTCATACAAAGCATTTTCAACCACAAGCTGTAAGATATCTTCATCTCATTCACCATCCCTTTTCGGGTATCTGTCGATAAAAAGTGTATAAGCCCCATAGAGTGGTGCATAAGTTAAGGTGCTTTTAAACAGGTCAAGTTGCTCAAACTGTTCTAGCATCAATCGCTTTTTAAGCTCTTTAAATAATGCATTTTCAAACAGTGTGAAAGACTGACTAACCGAACCTCCGAGTACAATTCGCTCGGGGCTATAAGCTAAAATGACGACTTCAATTGCGGCGGCTAGATGTTTACCGAAAGAGTTAAAACAAGTAATCGCTTGCCGATCGCCATGCAAAGCATTAAGTGCATATTGCCCTCCCGTTCCCCCAAATCGTTGGAAAAACTGACCACTGGTAAAGTGCTCTAGTTTGGCATTTTTATATGGCAAACTACCAATCTCGCCTGCCCCACTTTGATGTCCAAGGTACAACTGTCCATTCAATACTAATCCACAGCCTAGACCCGTCCCTAGTGTCACCCCTGCAATATGCTTTTTATTCAGAAGATTGGCGTGTGAAAATTCGCCCATTACAAAGCAATTCGCATCATTATGTAGCACTAACTTGCGGCCAGTTTTCTCTTTTACTAATTTAGCTAATGGAACATCCCGCCAATGTGGAATATTGGTCATGGCTAACACTTTACCTTGATAAGAATCAACAAGCCCAGGCACGCCAATCGCTACACCATACACTTCGTCTGTTAAATGCGCTTCGATCAAATTAAGCATAAACTGAGTAAATGCTTCTTTGCCTAATTGACTTGGTACATCAAAACGATGCACATCCCCCAGAACGTTGTCTTTCATTATCGCGAGGTTTAGTTTTGTACCTCCCAGATCCATGCATAATACCGCCATTACGCGCTAATCTCCTTTTTACGTTTAAAGCGCTCTCGCAAAGAGAGGGTGTGATTTTTTACTAATGGTTTTGCACTAACAGCAACATAAAGCAAGTAACCTAAGGGAAGCAGCAGTACACACATTGCAATCTTTAACGAGCCAGTAGAAGCAGCAACTAAACCAATTATAGGCGATGCAATCGCGCCTCCGACTATTCCTGTACACAATATCCCTGCTACCGTTCCATGGTCTTTTGCAACGGAATTTAAGCCTAGTGACACGGTTACCGACCACATGATTGACAAAAACAAGCCACTACTCGGAAGTAACCAAACCGCAAGGCTACGCGTAGAAAAAACGCCACACACCAAGCATAACAGTGCTCCAATACAAAACACCATCAGCATTTTTTGCGCGTCAAACAATTTTAGGAGCGGGAGTGCGATGACACAGCCAATTGTTAAAAACAGCCAAAATTGACTTACCATTGCTGCTCCTTGTGTTTTGGGATCAACGTCATGATAATGCTGTAAAAAAACGGAAATTGAATTGGCAATCCCTTGTTCCAGCGCGACATAGCAGACGATCGCAAAAAAGAATTTCATTACCGTTCTATTACGAAAATAGGAGAAAGCAACACTGAGTTCAATGTGCTCATTGGTTTGGCGCTTGGCTTTATCAATAGGAATGAGCAAAATCCATACAACCATCAACGTTCCTAGCAGTCCAAACAACCAATACATACTTACCCATTGTGCATACTCCGGTGTTATCTGAGTCAACAACAAACCCAATGCCGCACCTTGTTCCATCTGGCTGATAAAAAATCGATATACCAATGGCGATAGCACTCCGGCTAACCCAAACGCTAACTGCGCAAGTACGGATAAAAAAGTAAAATGCTCACTGCCTCCACTGATCCGTAAGAGTGGATTGATGGCCACTTGTAAAAATGCCATGGTAGTGCCTATTGCAAACAGCGCTAGCATTGCCATCCAAAAAGTAGGCACTAATGCGAAAACGAATGCTGCAATCGTGGTGACAAGGAAGGCGCCTAGCATTGTTATTTTTTCGCCAACGTGTTGAACTATTAATCCCGCAGGAATGGACATCACCCCATACGCTGCAAAAAATGCAAACGGAAAAAAGCCAGCCAAAGTTAGCCCTATGGAGTAAGTTTCAATTAATTGGGGAAAAATAGGCCCAAGCACATTGGTAATAAATGAGATCACGAAGAATATCGCAATCACTAGGAGTACAATTTTGCGATTCACACAATCCCCTAAATTAATGGCACAAAAATGATATTTGAGCACGCTTAAAAGGATGGTGTGCGCAAAAGCACGCAGGTATTAGTACTAAACTCTCATCCACACATTACGATAGAAAAGTATTACCACTTTTCTTTTTGAGGGTCACTTAAGCAATTTCAACTCTATCACGACCATGTGTTTTAGCGAGATAAAGTGCTTTGTCCGCTTTGGCTAATAACGTGTCTTTTTCACCATCAGATTGTAAAAAAGCAATGCCAAAGCTCGCTGTAATAGGATGAACCGCTTTGTTTTGTTCTTTATTTTTTACCGATAACTTAGCAATGTCGACGCGGATCTTTTGTGCAAAATTAACCGCTTCACCTACACTACTAAATGACGCTAAAATACAAAACTCTTCACCACCGTAACGGTAGGCCGCACCAACACCTTCGACATGATAGGCTAATTTACTTGCAATTTTTCTCAGTGTAGCGTCACCGGTAAGGTGGCCAAACGAATCGTTCAATTGTTTAAAATGATCGATATCAACAAACAACAATGCCCTCTGCTCATTTTCACTGTAACTTTGACAAAACAGGTTAAAATCTTCGTCAAACTTTCCTCGATTAAACAATCCCGTTAATTTGTCTAAACTCGCTTGAATCTGGGAATCAATCAACGCGCCTTTTAACTCACTAATCTCTTGATAGGCAACTTCTAGCTTCTTTTGAAACGCAAACGCTTCTTGCTGCATCGTAATCGATTCTGCTGTTAAACGCTCAACGTAATTCAATACTCCATCAAACGATTCAATATTATTCCGCTTAATATTGTAAAGTCCCGCATAGCACTCAGCTAACACAGCAGAATAGTCTTGTGACGTTTCAAGTGTTTTTGCAATGTCTTCTTGAACACCTGAAATAGCACCGTGAAAAGTGCCTGATAATTCATGAAACAGTGCTAAATCACGCTCAGATAAAAAAGTATCAAACAATTGACGAGCAATGTGAGGCGGGCAAGTACCGAGTTTGGCAAGCGTCGCATCGAGTTGTTGATTAAGCGCTGGTTTTTGGCCTAATACGTAGCAGTACCAAATCGCGTAATTTAATGGTGTGACAGGGACAGAATATTTCACCATCAAAGGAACCGCTTTTTTAAGGCACTGCGCCGAGTGAGCAATCGAAGCTTCAAATTCCATAAATTAGATCCATCAAACGACCACATGTTTCGCGCAATTACTGACTTGGCTGCTAGTGGTGAATGGTTGTTGTTATAGTGTGAATCTTGCTAAACTAACAAAAATAATACTAAAGGATTAATTTACAATAATCAATTGAATCGTAGATATAAAATAGAGCCAAACAGCAATAGCCAATGTCAATGAAGTTTATTTTTATTCCTTTTTCATCATCAATTAGACATATTTCCATGCGACCTAAGTAGATCCTCAAGACACTTCACGATGCAGGATCCAGAGCCGCTCATTTTAATCCGTTTGAGGCAACAAGAGGAAGGAATGATCAACTCTTTTGAACCTTTTAAACGAAAAATGGACAAAATGAGCCGCTCCAAAAAGGGGGAGGTTTTGTAGACTGTGGTGCTTAGCTGCTGGTTTTCAACGTAATTTAACAACCGTGAACAACTATGTATCAAACCAGCGTCGCGCCTTACAGCCGACAAAATCTCGCTGTTCAAGCTTGAGGTTATTTGGTTATATTACTTTAATAACGAAGCTATAAGGCTTGATAAAAAAATGCCACCTTAATAAAAGTGGCATTTTGTTGTACACGCTCTGAGTAGTATCCTGACCTTCCTTGCGCACACGAATACTACGCTAAGACTCGAGTTGTTTTTCTTTCACCGTATTTACCATCCTTTAAAAAAGAGGCTTAGTCCTTTAAGCCGGTACCAACATGTCAATCCTTAATTCGTTACCGAGGATTGATGGTCAAGGGAGATAAAGGCATTCTCGCGTTGCCGCTTGCTCCAATATGACCGACGTAATAGCGCCCTTCTAATAGGGTGTAAAACACATCAACATAGTCATCGTCCTTGCTAAACCAATGATCAGGCATAGACTTGATAAGTTGATTGGTTAGCTGAGGGATCAACGCCTAACCCTGCATTACTGCAAGCCCCTCACGTAAGCTTTGTTGACCATTTACTTCGAGAATCAAGACCGGCACTTCTGGCTGTGTATAAACATCGAGTAAATGTACATTTCCATGATGATCAAATGCTTCGATATATTGCCATGTTGATTCATTCCCAGTAGGTGCATATGCAACGAGTGGCAGTTGTCCTTGCTGCCATTGATGAAGCATCGCGTCATCAACTAACCGCAATTGATACAATTGCGGACCATTTTCAATCAAGCCTTGCAACTGACGCATGTATCTATTTAATTCATCAAACTGATTTGTAATCGCTTCTGATACGCACGGTCGCTCTACATTGACTTCAAGTTGATAAGTGGAAAATACGCCCTGCCAACGTGCTGTATTGCGCGTAAGTTGTTGTGCTAAGCGGAGAGAAAGTTGCTTTTTTTCTAGTTTAATTAAGCAAGCACTGGATAACTCGAACGCGTTGAACCCTGATTCAGCTGCAACGCTGGTCATTGAGGTAATCGCGAAACTCGCGAATAAAAGGGAGGTAAATGCATTCACAGTTCGATTCCTTGCAATCCTAGCGCACAAACAAAATGTTAAATATAAATTAACATTTAATCAACAGTTTTATTGCGCAATAACGCGAGAAAATGCTGTGATGAACTAAAAGATGTCCAACAAGTTCAGAAAAACAAACATAACAATATGATTTTATAAATATTACTTTATGCAGAGGGATCGAAGTCAGTTTTCTAAACAGCCGAAAACGTTACATTAGTGTTAAAGATAATAAGTTAATAGATAGTAAAAAGGAGATATCTTGCGCTATTTTTTAGGAGAAAGATGCCGATAGCGCAAAACAGCGTTTAAGATTCAATTGGATACAATGTAATTTCCATTCCTGCACCTATCGCCGAAATTCGCAATAACGTGTCCACATGAAGCGCTTGTGAAAAACATTTTGGTGAAAAACCAGAGCTAAACCCAAGATCAAAGGTACGCTTAGAACATGACAACCATTGTTTTAAGCCAGCTTTGGAACACGACTCTATCAATTCACACAAATGATTAATGGCTTTATCAGGGCTAGAAATCTCACCGCCCGCTTCAATTCGAGCTAATTGACGAAATTCATCTTTATCGTAGTGCAACACCACCGCTTTGTTGCTCAAATCAGACACTAAAACACTAATATCATGCTTGGATTCTAGTTCCAAATCGACATTTAAAAATTGAATTTCTTGTTTCAAGCGCCTCACCTTTGCAATCACTATTTTTTCATCTCAGCCTAAGTTTAACGAAACCCTCTCAAGGTTGCTATGCGAAATGGTCAATTAAATGCATTTGCTTGATTTTGGGAAAAACTTAGAGTGTGTTAGCGTTAAGAAAAAACTATAAGAACGTAATAGAATGTCAGCTAAATGGATGAAACCTGCTCGCAAAGTGCATAAGTGGTTAGGGTATCTACTCGCCTTACAATTACTGGCTTGGCTACTTGGAGGCCTCGTCATGAGCGCCATTCCGCTCGAAAAAGTACATGGTAAACACTTAGCCAATAGAACATTAGAGAACCCATATTCCTTAAGTGATTACACGGCGTGGCAAAATATAACTTGGTCAGCCCATCAAACGACAAGCAAAGTAGAGCTATTGCATTTTCTTAATACACCTTTAATTAAAATTACGCACCAAACAGGTGAAATAGCTTGGCTAAATGGCCGAACTGCCTTGCCATTTGAACCACCAACAGAAGCGGATATTAGAAAGCAAGCAATGGCACATTTAATGGTAAAAGACAGTCCAATCCGCTCGGTAAAGCACTTATCGAACGGCCCAGCTGAAGCCGGACATAAAGACAACATTTGGCAAGTCATTATTGCGGATAGCCTCGAAACGACCCTGTATTTTGATGCGCAGTCTGGATTATTAACAACCGTTCGGAGCCATTTGTGGCGCATTTTCGATTTTTTTTGGATGCTGCATATCATGGATTACGACGAGCGTGAGAATTTTAACAATCCGCTGTTAATCTCCTTTGCAGCAACCAGTGTACTTTTTTGTATCGCGGGCATTGTTTTGCTATTTCAATCTCCTCCTTGGCGTAAAAAACGCAAAAGATTACGTTAGTTCAAATAAATTGCCATTACAGTTATTGCGATAAGATGGATACTAATTACAATACGGACGCACAATAACCTTATGTTTTGTGGTCACTATGCGTCTCTTTTTTTTCTGCTTTTTACTCATCAGTTTTGCACTTAGCGCAAAAAATCTCTCTGTTGAAGACATCGACAATTTTTCCCAAGCTAAACGCTATTTGCGAGCCAACTTACCCAAAAATGCGAAAACCTTCTATTGTGGTTGCGACATTATTCGCAAAGGCAAAAAACTCGAACCGGATCTCGCCAGTTGTGGTTACGCAGCACGTAACCCGGAACTAAAAAATGGCAAACCAAATCCACGAGTGCATCGCGTAGAGTGGGAACATATTGTCTCCGCATGGGAGTTTGGCCACCAGCTACAATGTTGGCAAGATGGAGGGCGAAAAAATTGCATGAAACAAAGCGACTTATTTCGACGAATGGAGGCTGACATTAACAATTTAGTCCCTGCGATTGGTGAAGTGAATGGGGATCGTAGTAATTACAAATTTGCCATGCTACCGCATTTAAAACCGCTGTACGGCCAATGCGAGGTCAAAATTGATTTTAAAAACAAATTAGTCGAACCGCCAAAGCGGGCAAGAAAGCAAATTGCACAGGCCTATTTTTACATGGAAAAAACCTATGGCTTATCCATTTCAAACAAACAACGACAACTTTTTAATGCATGGCTAAACGAAAGGTAATGTCTCTTGCACACTCTATTTAGCAGTGGTAATTTTGTTGTTAATTTATATACAGCGAGTACCCAAACATGCGAAATGCCTACACGATTATCGGGTTTAGTTTAAGTTTATTGCTAGTAGGTTGTGGCGGTGGTGGCGGTGACACATCGGTGTCTCCAACCCCTACGACACCAGTTACACCGCCATCCAGTAATGTTAACACGTGGGTTGCAGGGCAATTCACGAGTAGTGAAACACTACGACATTTATGTGAAGTGCCTCGCACTGGCACTAATCCGTATGACGATAATAAACCTTATCCTGATAAACCAGGCACCGCGCTGCAAGAAAAGTTATGGGTTCGCTCTTATTCTCATGAAACCTATCTGTGGGCAAATGAACTACTCGACAATGACCCTGCGCTTTATGATTCCGTCTTTAGCTATTTTGATCAACTCAAAACAACTGCCACAACGCCTTCTGGAAAACCTAAAGATAATTTCCATTTTTATCAGAGTTATGAAGACTATATAAAAGAAGCGCAAAGTGGTGTGCGATCCGGTTATGGGATACGCTGGGCTTTTATCAGTAATAAACCACCTCGAGAACTGCGTGTTGCATATACACAAACCAATTCTCAAGCACAGCAAGCCGGCGTAATGCGTGGTGACACAGTGCTTGCGATTGACGGGATCAACATAAACGACACAACTGAACAGGGTATCAATACCCTCAATCGAGGTTTAGCGCCTGCCAGTGGCGAAAGCCATGTTTTTACTTTACAAAAGGTGTCTGGTGAAACACGCGATGTGACCTTAATTGCAGCAGATATACAACAAACACCAGTACAAAATACCAAAGTCATTGACGCAAGCGGCAAACGAGTTGGTTATTTACAATTCAATCAATTTATTAGCGTGGCGCAACCTGATCTGATCAATGCAGTAAAACAATTCAGCAATGCACAAATTGATGCGTTAGTTCTCGACATGCGCTACAACGGCGGTGGTTTACTCGCGCTCTCTTCTCAGCTCGGTTACATGATTGCAGGACCCGGCCGTACAGCTAACCGTGTGTTTAACCAATCTATTGATAATGGCAAGGGCAATGTATACAGCAATGCCAATGACACTATTACTGGCTTTTACAATCGCGAAATCGATTTTGATGCCTTAGTATTTAAAGACACAACACTCCCCAACCTCGATTTAAACACCGTATACATTCTGACTACTGGAAATACGTGCTCTGCAAGTGAATCACTGATCAATGCGCTTCTTGGTATTGATGTGAACGTAGTACTGATTGGTAATACTACCTGTGGTAAGCCATATGGCTTTTTCCCAACCCCAAATTGTGGCAGCGTGTTCTACACCATCCAATTTAAGAGCAGCAATGAGAAAGGATTTGGCGATTACAGCGATGGCTTTAGCCCATCTCGTACACCACTACTTGCAACTGAAGTAAATGGTTGTGTCGTAAATGACGACTTTGATCACGCATTGGGCTCAAGTGAGGAGCGATTACTGAGCACCGCACTCACCCACATCGCAACCGGAACTTGTCCAGTATCAAGCGGGCGTCCAGCGAAAGCCTCGAGTTCTACATTAGAAATACAAGGAATACCTTTACACAATCCAGATTCAATTTTGCAATCAAATGCAATTGATAGTGCTATACGCGAAAAACACTAGCGATTAGCTATTTTTGATTTTCCAATGCTGTAGTTTGTTTGTGCCGTAACACAAGCGATCGTCGATTACACCCAGATCCTGGGTATTATCTGGTAAAGATCGGCCATTAAAAATTCAAACAAGCTCAGCCTTGATACTGTAGATAATTAGTATGAAGATCCCAACACGATATTAAACCGGACTATTCACTGAAAAACATGCAATATCAACAATTAGCCTCTGTAAATCCGCACTTGCAATATTCTTATTGTGCGATTCAATTTGATATGGAAAGCGTCAGCGTAGCGGATTTCAAAACACACGATATAGACTTTCCTAGCACGCTTCATAAAGCGGTACTAAAGCGCCAAGGTGAATATTTAGCTGGTCGATTGTGCGCTAAATTGGCGATGCGCAACGCAAACTATGCTGAGCAGCAAGTGCCAATTGGAGAAAACAGAGCACCGCAATGGCCACAAGGCTTACTCGGCAGCATCACGCACAGCAAAGGACTCGCGATGGCTGTCGTTGGTGATGCTTCTTCAGCTAGAGGAGTGGGCATCGACATTGAACATTTTATGTCGGCCAAGCAAGAAATAGAACTGCAACGTCATATCTTAGGCGAAGCCGATACAACCTGTTTTGCTAAGCTCGCCAAAGCAGTAGCGTGCCCGTTAACATTGGTGTTTTCAGCAAAAGAAAGTATTTTTAAAGCGCTCTACCCATCGGTAGGGCGTTTTTTTGGCTTTGAAGCCGCTGCGCTTGAGTTGTTTTCCGACAAGGATTTACGATTTCGCATTACACAGCCTCTCAGTGAGAAGGTGCCTAAAGGCACCTTAATCACCATACATTATCAGCTTTTTGACGGCTGGTTACTCACTGAATGTGAATATTAAACATCGCGTTTAAAAAGAAAGTGCAAACTTATCACTATCTAAATGCGCTGGAAATTGTGTTTTAAAAGAAAGAAGTGTCTTTTTATCTAACACCGCAATGACAACTTCTGAAATATCATTAGTCGCACACACTATTGGTTCACCGACGAAATTATAGGCTGCAGTACCACCGCTATGCTCTGTGCCTCGACCATCTTTCCCAACTCGATTAACTCCTAATACGAAACATTGGTTTTCAATCGCGCGGGCTTGCAACAAGGTATCCCAAATACGTCGCCTTGCCGCCGGCCAATTCGCTACATTAACCATGACATCGTAATCGTTACGATTACGCTGAAACACAGGGAATCTCAGGTCATAACACACTTGCGGTAACAGCTTAAACTCACCAATTTGCACTAACGCACGCGCCTTGCCCGCGACCACATATTCACCTTCTTTACCTAAGCAAAACAGATGTCGCTTATCATAAAAGCGAACTTGCCCATCCGGCCAACACCAATAAAACCGATTCGCTTTTTTATGGCCTTGAGTCACTAAAACAGAACCAGCTACAACAGCTTGGTGTATTTTAGCCAAGTGTTGCATAAACACCACAGAAGGACCATTTTCAGGCTCAGCACAGTCACAATCAATGGCAAAGCCTGTGGCAAAAGTCTCTGGCAATAGAATCAAATCCACCTTGGAAAGCCCATATAGTTGCGCTTCAAGTCGGGTAAAGTTTTCCATCGCATCTAACCATGCAATGTCAGTTTGTACTAGAGCGACTGTTAAAGTTGACATAATTTCTCCGCGGCACTGAGTAACGTCGCATCTTCTTTCGCAAAGCAAAGGCGGATCACTTTATCGTCATTCGGTGTGTGGTAAAAAACACTTAATGGGATGGCGGCCACCCCGACTTCTTTGACTAAATATTCGCAAAATTCAACGTCTGAGAGATCAGAGAGACGACGATAATCAAGGAGTAAAAAGTACGTCCCCTCACTTGGCAAACAAGTAAAACGACTGGAGGCTAGCGCATTAACGAGTAAATCGCGTTTACGCTGATAAAAGGCACCAAGCTCATCAATGTGTTCAGGCTCGTTTTCTAGCATGTCTGCAATGGCAAATTGTGCAGGGGTAAAACTGGAAAACGTAACATATTGATGAATTTTACGAAATTCAGCTGTCAATTTTGGCGGTGCGACACAATAGCCCATCTTCCAACCAGTACAATGGAAGGTTTTACCAAAGCTAGAAACAACAAACGCGCGTTCAAACAGCGCTTTTTCACCAAGCACACTGTGATGTGTATTACCATCAAAAGTGATGTGTTCATACACTTCATCACTTATAAGCAATAAATCGTGTTTAATCACAATGCCCTTTAATGCTTCTATGTCAGCTTTGGAGAGAACTCGGGCACTTGGATTATGCGGTGTGTTAATGATTATCGCACGAGTTTTATCGCTAACTGCTTGCTCTAGTAATGGCCAGTCAATCGCATAATGTGGTGCGCGGAGCGCCATTGGCACAGCGATACCACCTGCAAGATGAATTGCTGGTTCATAGGAGTCATAAGCGGGATCAAACACAATCACTTCATCACCAGCTTGCACAATCGCACTAATCGCAACAAACAGCGCCTCTGTCGCCCCCGAAGTTACTGTAACAGCCTGTGCGGCATCGATCTTAAGCCCATATTTTCGCTCCACTAATGCTCCAATCTGCTGTTGCAGTGGCGCAATACCTGCTGATGGCGAATATTGATTCATCCCTTGCCCAACGGTTTGATTTAATGTGGCCTTTAGCCGCTCTGGTGCATCAAACTCTGGGAACCCTTGCGATAAGTTTATTGCTTGATATTGATTAGCAAGTCCAGTCATCGTACTAAAAATACTGGTGCCAACATGGGGTAATTTACTGTTCAAAGCAGACTCTCTTTCAATATGGTACTTCACCGTCTTGAATGCTATCATTGCCCCAATTAGATGTATAGCCGTCTATACCAAGCATACTTCAAGATTGGGTATAAACAACCTAATTAAGGAATACGTTCAACTTCCTGTTCCACATTATGTGGTTTGGTATGGCTATCAAAGCTCAATTAAAGGTAACACAAGATGCACAATGATGCTGCGAAAGCAGCACTCATCGACGCAGGTCGTTGGGTGTCTGAGAAAGGCTGGGTTCCTGCAACGGGTGGTAATTTTTCGATGCGCACAGATCAAGGCTTCGTTGTCACAGCCAGCGGCCACGACAAAGGCCAACTTTGCCCCGAGCACTTTCTTGAATTGTCTGAGTCAGGTGAAATAATCGCCGGTTTAGGAAAGCCTTCTGCCGAAACTCAATTACACCTTAAACTGTATGAGTTGCAACCAAACACGCAATGTATTCTACATACCCATTCTGTTGCAGCAACGGTGCTTTCTCGGTTTATCCAAGACGATGTTTTTTCTGTAACTGGCTATGAAATGCAAAAGTCACTCTCTGGGGTAACCACGCATTTAGCACCGCTCAACATCGCTATTTTTGATAATGACCAAGACATTCCTCGATTAGCCGAGCGAGTTGCCGCGCATCACCTTAATACGCCAGTCGTGCATGGCGTGCTGATCCGAGGCCACGGCTTATATGCAATGGGAAATTCACCGTTTGAAACCCGTCGTCATATCGAAGGATTAGAGTTTTTGTTTGCGTGCGAATTAGAACGCATTAAATTAGAGGGCACACGATGATTAAAGCCATCCTGACCGACATTGAAGGTACGATCACCCGTATTACCTTTGTTAAAGACATTTTATTTCCGTATGCTGCTAGCCGTCTTCCTAGTTTTGTGCGCGAAAACCACACTGAACCTGCCGTTGCGGAGCAAATCGCCGCTGTGCGCCAAGAGCTAAACCAGCCCAATGCTACACTCGATGAAGTGATCGAACTGCTACTGACTTGGATTGCTGAAGATAAAAAAATCACGCCGCTAAAACAGTTGCAAGGCCTCATTTGGCAAACGGGCTATGAGCAAGGTGATTTTACCGGTCACCTTTACCCTGATGCGATGACGTTTTTAAATGCCATGGATGCACAAGATATCGCGCTGTATGTCTATTCGTCTGGTTCGGTTAAAGCGCAGCAACTGCTGTTTGCTTACTCTGACTTTGGGGATGTTCGTCCTCTATTTAAAAATTATTTTGACACTAAGGTCGGTGGTAAAAAAGAGCCACAGTCTTATCAGACTATTTTAACGCAACTGCCTTTTCATGCCCACGAAGTACTGTTTTTAAGTGATATCGTCGAAGAACTTGATGCCGCAAAAGCTGCAGGATTGGCAACGTTACAGCTCTGGCGTGACCATCAAGCAAGCAGTGAGCAACATCGTAAAATTAGTGATTTTGAGCAATTTGATAGCGAGTATTTAGCATGAATAAATTGAATGTTTTCAGCGATAAAGACGCAAGTACCGTGGTACTTGAAAGCAACCAAGTTGAAGTAATACAAGCGGAGCTAGCAAAGCGTGGTGTGCGTTTTGAACAGTGGAAAGCAGGGGCTACTATCGATGCGACCACTAGCCATGAAGCCATCGTAGCTGCCTATCAAGCCGATATCGCTCGCCTACAACAAGACGGCGGTTACCAAACTGTGGATGTGATTTCGCTAGCAAAAGGCAACCCGAATGCCCCTGAGCTACGTAAAAAGTTTTTGTTTGAACACACACACAACGAAGATGAAGTGCGTTTTTTTGTAAAAGGACAGGGGTTATTTTGCCTCCACATAGAAGAAGAAGTGATCCAGGTCTTATGTCAACGAGGTGATTTGATTTCAGTCCCGGCCTTCACCAAGCATTGGTTCGATATGGGAAGCGATCCAGAGTTTACGGCAATCCGCTTATTCAATAATCAAGAGGGCTGGGTAGCCACGGCCACTGGCTCTGAGTTGGCAAACGCTTATCCCTTGCTTGATTGATACCCTTGATAACTTCACAGCGAGATTCGTAGGGTAAGAGGTATTTTACTGATTCGAAGACGGCAATAGCGAAAACGTTCGCTATTGCTGACTTCATGATAACGTTAACGCAACCGGGTAAAAACACCACCAGCAACGGCTGCGCCATCATAGACGCCAGTATCTAACACCCAACCAGTTACTAACTCTGCTGGCGTAACATCAAATGCTGGATTAAAAACATTCGCATCGTTTGGTGCCCATTGGCATGAACCGAAGCTCCCACTCACCCCTGTCACTTCTTTGGGATTTCGCTCTTCAATCGGGATCGCTTTGCCATGTGGGCAAGCTTCATCTAACGTTGTGATTGGCGCAACAACGTAGAACGGGATGTTGTGGTGCTTCGCAAGTACGGCGAGGTTGTATGTGCCCACTTTATTTGCGAAATCACCATTTGCCGCGATACGATCAGCTCCGACAAAAACTTTATCTACCTTACCTGCTGCCATTAAGCTTGCTGCCATGTTATCGCAGATCAAAGTATATGGGATTGACCAACTCGCTAATTCGTACGCAGTAAGTCGCCCCCCTTGCAATAGCGGTCTGGTTTCATCTACCCAAACATGAATGCCTTTATTCGCCACATGTGCTTGGTGTATGACACCAAGTGCGGTACCAATTCCTGCCGTTGCAAGGGCTCCAGTATTGCAGTGAGTAAGCACATTATCACCCTCTTTGACCAACTCCGCGCCAAAATTAGCCATGCGTTCGCAAAGTGCAACGTCTTCTTCAAACAAGGATTCAGCGGACGTCACAATCGCATCTGCCCATTGCGATTCTTTAAGTGCGCGACGTAATTTAGCCATACAATGCATTAAGTTGACAGCTGTCGGTCTCGTTGCCTCAAGATCATCAATTGCACTTGCAAGTTCATGCTTAGTAGCACCTTGTTCAGCTAAATACGCTACTAGCAAAGTGGCAGCTAAACCTATTAGCGGCGCACCTCGTACTTTAAGGGTTAAGATCAGCTCCGCCATTTGCTCAACAGAGCGGCATTCATGCCACACTTCTTTATGCGGTAAAAGGTATTGATCCAACACATACACTACCCCATGTTGAAATTTTAAGCTGCGTGCGACAAGTTCTTTCATGACTAACCTCATTGAATCTAAGCGTGGCTATTTTACCTAAAGAAACCAAGATGTGTAGACATCCAAACGTATAAAAATATAGAATGCTATATTCTGTACATTTCTAAAGGTAGCGATCATGACTGAATACATCGCATTTGATAGCGAAAAAGCGCTCGATTATGTGAAAGAAATTGGTGGATTCTTTGCAAATGACGCGGTTTTGACGTGTTATGAATTTGGAGATGGTAATCTCAACTTAGTCTTTCGCGTTGCAGATGAAAAAGGGCACAGCATTATTTTAAAGCAAGCCCTACCCTATGCACGTTGCGTCGGTGAAAGCTGGCCATTAACGCTCGACCGCGCGCGAATTGAAGCAGGGGTATTACAAAAACATGGCGCGGTTTGCAGCGATCATACTGTAAAAGTGTTGCATCAAAACCGCGAATTAGCCGTGACCATTTTAGAAGATCTTGGCTATTTACGTATTCTACGTAGCGAACTTAATGACGCAAAAACGTTTCCTCTTCTTGGTAAGGACGTTGCCACGTATTTAGCTACCACTGCATTTTATTTTTCTGATTTCTATTTAGAACCAGCACAAAAAAAAGCATTAATCGTTGAATTTACCAATCCTGAGCTATGCGCTATCACCGAAGATTTGTTTTTTGACGATCCCTATCGTGTATGCGAGCGTAATAGTTATCCTGAAGAGCTTCACGCTGAAGTCAGTAAGTTGCAATCCAACAATGCGTTAAAACTGGCTGTGGCGAAACTAAAAGCACGCTTTTTCTCTTCACCACAAACCCTGCTACATGGTGATGTTCACACGGGCAGCATTTTTGTCGATGAAAAAACCACGAAGCTCATTGATCCTGAATTTGGCTTTTTTGGCCCTGTTGGTTTTGATCTAGGATCGTTCATTGGTAATTTACTACTCAATTACGTCGCACAAAACGGGCGAATTAACCAGATCCCAAAACGTCGTGATATACACACTTACTTACTTGCCACCATACAAACGACTTTAGCGACATTCGAATCCAGTTTTTTAAACTTAGCCAAGCAACATACACAAGATCAATCGCTGCAAAGTAAAGGTTACGCCGAACACTTTGTTCAAGGAGTGCTTCGTGATGCGATCGGTTACTGTGGAACAGAGCTAGTTCGTCGCACAATTGGGCTTGCTCACGTTGCCGACATTGATGGTATCGAAGAACAAAACAAACGATTAAATGCCCAGACTCAAGCACTTTTCCTTGGCCAACATTTAATCCTAAATGCTCATAGCGTGGACACCAAAGAAGACTTTTATCAGTTGTTGTTGAGTGCGTTGCTTTAACACAAAACAAAAAGGCAGCCTAGGCTGCCTTTTAACTAAGTAAAAATCGCTCAATTTTGACTTTGTTTCGTTTCTCGAATGTATTTACGTACTTGTTTTTCCAACACAAATAAGGGAACCGAGCCGTGACGTAAGATCTGATGATGAAATTCACGAATGTCAAAGGCTTCTCCTAATTCCGCTTGCGCTTCTTGTCGCAAAGCCTTGATTGTCAATTCTCCTATCTTGTATGACAATGCTTGCCCTGGCCAAGAAATATAGCGGTCGGTTTCTGTTTTAACATTGTGCAATGACAGTGCCGTGTTATCAGCCATAAATTGCATAGCTTTGTCTCGGCTCCAACCGAACAGGTGCATGCCGGTATCAACAACCAAACGAGCTGCTCGCCACATTTCATAGGTTAAACGTCCAAAGCGGCTGTAGGGATCTTGATAAAAGCCCATTTCTATACCCAAAAACTCTGAATACAACCCCCATCCTTCACCAAACGCTGAAATATAAGAATGACGACGATAATCAGGTAAATAATCAAGCTCTGAATTGAGCGCGATTTGTAAATGATGGCCTGGCACCGCCTCATGTAATGTTAACGCCTCTAAAACATATAAAGGACGTTTATCAAGCGCATAAGTGTTCACCCAATAATAGCCGGCCTCGGTATCTTTGCTTGCGCCTGCATAGCGCCCTGTGGTGTATTTCGGTGCAATACTCTCCGGAACCGGTGCTACGCCATATGGGCGACGCGGCAGAGTATGAAACAATTTAGGTAGTTGAGCGTCAGCCTTTTTCGCAATATATGACGCTTCTTTTAACAGTGCTTCCGGTGTTTTTGCGTAAAACTGAGGGTCCGTACGCAGAAATTGGACAAACTCTGCAAATGAACCTTCAAAGCCCACTTCTGTGATAATTGCTTCCATTTCACTACGGATCCGTGCAACTTCTTGTAAACCAAGTTCATGGATCGCCTCAGGTGTCATTGAGGTTGTCGTGTAATGCGCTGCTCTATTGGCATAAAACGCTTTACCGTTTGGTACACTCGAAATACCTATCGCTTCTCGCGCTGCAGGGCGATATTCATCGACAAAGAAACGCAAATAATTTGCATACGCAGGGATCACCTCATTGTGCAAAATTGCTTTCGCTTGTGCTTGGTATTCACTCAATTCAGCGTCTGTTACGAACGCCCCTTTTTGGGTAAAAGGTTGATAAAATGCTGATTTAGTCACATCATCAACAAGATACGCTTGGATTGAATCTTCATAGCCGACCAATACTGCTTGTGGTTGAGTAAACCCAACTTTCATCCCTTCTCGCATCCACGCTATATTTTGGGCAAAAAAACGGGGGACTTGCGCTAAACGCTTGAGATAGAGTTCATAACCAGACTTTTTCGAAAAATCATGCTGATTAATCATAAAAGACAGCGAAGAATGAAACCCATATTCTGAGGTCAGTGGCATCAAGTGATTGTTATAACGATATTCATCTACGTTGTTTTGCACTTGAGCGCGCAAAATCGTTAAGTTAATTTGATTTTCTTCACTCAATTTTGCCATGTCTATGGCATCAAATTGTGTAAGAAACTCTTCTCGTGTTTGTGCTTCAAGCGCTAATTGCTGTGCACTGAGGTTCGGTAATAAATACGGCGCAGTGACATCATCACGTTGGTAGGGATCATTACTCAAGCGAAATTGCATGACTTGCTCAGCCAATTGCGTGAATTGTTGATTATGATCGACTTGAGTAAGCTGACAGGAGCTTAGCGATAACGCGACAACCACCGCGCTTAAAGGTTTGAAAAGGTGTTTCACGGCATATTCTCTTTTTTATGATTAGCCGCACCATAGCGAAGGGACAAGACTTGGTGCAAGCAAATTCGACTAGCAAACAAACTAACGCGATTAAAGTTCCGCCAACACAGGAATAATTGCTGAGATTTTCAGCACATAGAGGTAAACATGTAAATTTTTTATTTCAAAAGACGTTTTTTTCCTTTTAAATAGACAAAATACCGATTAAGGTAGCGCTCACCGTGCTAGGAAATGCACGAATACTGATTCGAGCAAATAAATGGGGCTCTTCTGACACAGTGACCAGCAAGGAGCTACAAAGTGGTTTTCAATGCTTTTTGTTGATATTTTGTAAATAGGTTGCAGTAGTACCGATGATGTTCCATGACTCAATGAATGTAGCTCAAGATAAAATGACCCGAGTGTGTCTCTTTCTTGAACAACACAAACTTCCTCCTACGCCACTGAATTATCATGTTGCCTATACGTATGTGGGTAAAAACTTACCAGTTTTGAATCAAACGATCGACAAAGCCATCATCCGCCAAGAGCGTATTGATAGCGTGTTTCTAGAACATTTGTATTTCGAGCATTTAAACCCCGGACACAAACAAGAAACAGCGATGTTAAAAAACGTCGACTCAGTAATCTCGTCACTGGCTTGTGCCGCAGATGCCTCGCAAGCCACAGTGACCCATTTTGTCCAGCACATCAATCAATGCGTGCACAGTTTAGATGAACATAATATTCAAAAAACCAAATTAGCTCTAGATGAACTCGCTAAACACACCCAAGCACTACTTGAACAGCACATTAAATTCAAAGACGAATTGAATAAAACCAAGCAATTACACCAAAAATCGCTCAAGCAGCTCAACGAGTTACGCAAACTACACATGATCGACACCCATACGGGTTTGTATAAGCGCCATTATTTAAACCAACAAACCCAATTATGGATTAACCAAGAAAAAGCCCTGTGTGCTATTGCTATTGCAGTTGAAAACTTGGATGACTTTACCCAACATTATGGTGATACTGTTGGAGAAGTTGTGCTAAATAAAGTGGCAAAGCAGATCCACAAGTACGTTAAGGACAGCGGTTTACCCGGTCGTACAGGGGTGAATGAATTCACGGTATTGTTAGCAGACATCGAACCTGATACTGCTAACATCATTGCCGAAAAAGTACGTAATGGCGTTGAGAAGCTTAAATTTGTCAGCTCAAAGAATGCGATTAATTTACCGGCCATTAAAGTGTCCCTCGGTATCGCAAAACATCATTCTAAGCAAGATTTTAACGCACTCGCGAAACAAGCTTCCTACGCAGCCCATAAAGCGATTTCTCTCGGACAGAGTTGTTACATCAGTAAATAACGTCAAATAAAGTCTCTCATCAAGCTCACTTACCATTCGACTTTCGGTATCATCAATTGCGCCAAGGCCTTAGGATAAAGTACACTATGGCTAAACGCCCATATACAAAGAAATCCTCATGACAGAAAAGCAAAACGATACCACCCACTTTGGTTATAAAACCGTTGCGGCCGATGAAAAAGCCGGCTTAGTAGCAAATGTGTTCCATTCTGTAGCCGCGAAATACGATATAATGAACGACATGATGTCAATGGGGATCCATCGTTTGTGGAAACGTCAAACTATTGCGAGCTCAGGCGTGAGAGCGGGTCATAGTGTTTTAGACTTAGCGGGTGGTACAGGGGATTTAACCGCTAAGTTTAGCGAATTAGTGGGTGAAAATGGTAAAGTCGTTTTAGGCGACATTAACGACTCAATGCTTAAAGTCGGCCGTGAAAAACTGCGCAATCGAGGATTAGTCAGTAACATTGAATACATCCAAATGAATGCTGAAGCGCTGCCATTTCCAGACAATACCTTTGATGTCATCACGATAGCATTTGGGCTTCGAAACGTAACCGATAAAGACAAAGCGCTTCGCTCAATGTTTCGCGTTTTAAAGCCGGGTGGTCGTTTATTAGTACTCGAATTTTCAAAACCTGAGCACGAAGCACTGTCTAAAGCCTATGATTTTTATTCATTCAATATTTTGCCGACAATGGGGCAATTGATTGCCAATGATGCAGAATCGTATCGCTATTTAGCTGAGTCTATTCGCATGCACCCTGATCAAGATACACTAAAAGGGATGATGCTCGAGGCCGGTTTTGAACAAGTGACCTATCAAAATATGACTGGGGGAATTGTTGCCCTGCACCGCGGATTCAAATATTAAGGCGAGTGTGATGCTGCCAACGTTTTTAGGGGCGCTAGTTGAGCAAGCGCTAAATCAAATAGTGTGCTTATCACCCAAATTGCGCCATGCTTTAGCGCCACTTAAGCTTAAAACACTGGTAATACACATTCGTGATTGGCAGCAACAAATCGGGCTTGTTTATAGCGGTAAGCATTTTCATTTATTTCTTAATTATCAAGAAAAAGGGGACTGTTGGGTCAGTGCTGATTTTAATACTCTAACCAGTTTGCAAGACCCCAGTCGCTTAACTCAATTGATCCGACAAAATAAACTCGATCTTGAAGGCGATATTCACCTTGCACAAGGGTTTAGTAACGCTTTTTCTGAATTAGAGATTGACTGGGCTGAGCACATTTCAACTTATTTAGGCGATGCACCAGCTCAACAGCTAATTGATTCGCTTAATGCAACGTCTATTAGAGCAAAGCACCACGCACAGACTTTATCGGCGATGGCCTCACAGCTATGCCAAGACGAATTACGCATTACAATCCATCCGCTTGAGTTAAGTCAATTTACCGCACATACCCGTGAACTTACACATCGTGTTAATAGTTTAGAACAGCGCATCAATGCCCTGCTCAACATAAAGGAGTAACGCGTGTCTGTTTCTCGTCTTTTTCAAATCACGAAGACTTTTCTACACTATGGACTCGATGAGTTTATTCCAAAAGAGAAACAACCTTTCGTTGCCAAAATGGCGCGAAAAAGTGCCTTTTGGATTCGCAATCAACATCGAGATAAGCCCTTAGGGTTGCGCCTTCGTCTCGCATTACAATCATTAGGGCCAGTTTGGATTAAATTCGGCCAAATGCTATCGACACGTCGTGATTTATTGCCTGACGACATCGCAAAGGAACTCGCTTTTTTACAAGATAAAGTCGAACCATTTCCTGGGGAGTCTGCCAAAAGTCTGATCGAAAGCGCGTTGAACATACGAGATGTCAGTGAACTCTTCGATGAGTTTGAACTTACTCCCCTAGCGTCAGCATCCATTGCTCAAGTACATGCGGCAACGCTAAAACAAGGCGACACTCACATCGATGTTGTGATCAAAGTGATCCGTCCGAACATCGAAAAACAGATCTGCGCCGACCTCGCCTTAATGGAACGTTTTGCGTATTCCGTTGCTGCTTGGTTTAGTGAAGGTAAACGCCTTCGCCCTGTTGAAGTTGTAAAAGAATACAAAAAGACGTTACTCGACGAACTCGACCTATTACGCGAAGCGGCAAATGCACTGCAATTGCGCCGTAACTTTACGGATTCTGAGGCATTGTATATTCCAGAGGTATACAGTGATTTCTCTCGCAAAAACGTCCTTGTGATGGAACGAATTTACGGGATCCCTGTCTCTGATACAGATGCCCTGCTCGCTCAAGGCACAAACATGAAACTACTCGCTGAGCGCGGTGTAGAAGTGTTCTTTACGCAAGTATTTCGCGACAGCTTTTTCCATGCAGACATGCACCCTGGCAATATTTTTGTCTCTCGCGAAAACCCACACAATCCTCAATACATAGGCATCGATTGTGGCATTGTGGGCACATTAAATCGCGATGATAAACGTTACTTAGCTGAAAACTTTATCGCATTTTTTAATCGCGATTATCGTCAAGTTGCCCAACTTCACGTCGATTCTGGCTGGGTTCCAGCAGACACGAATGTCGAAGAATTTGAATTTGCCATTCGTACCGTATGCGAACCGATCTTCAACAAGCCACTAGCAGAAATCTCTTTTGGTCATGTGTTAGTTAACCTATTTAACACAGCGCGTCGTTTTAATATGCAAGTACAGCCGCAATTAGTCTTACTGCAAAAAACCTTGCTCTACGTTGAAGGATTAGGACGCCAATTGTATCCCCAGTTAGATTTATGGAAAACAGCCAAGCCGTTTTTAGAAAATTGGGTAAAAGAACAAGTTGGACCGCTCGCTGTACTCAAAAAAATGTACGCTAATTTTCCTTTTTGGGCTGAAAAAATGCCTGAACTTCCCGATTTAATTTATCAAAACCTCAGACGTCCAACACCAAGCATCGCGCCAATACAGCCAATTTCAGTTAAACCGTTACTATTAGGTATGGCTGCCATGACAAGCTTTATTGGAGCACTTCTCGCCTTTTTCGAACAACACCTTGGATTAGCCGTTGGGCTTTGTGTGGTGAGCCTCGTCTGCTTCTGGCGAGCGTGGCATAAATCGAGTCACTAGGTCATAAACAAGATGATATTTTACTCAAGCGGCGTATAATTCAATTAATTCAAAATAGTTCCACAGTAGGGAGTGATCATGGGTATCGGTGGCATTAGCATTTGGCAATTATTAATTATTCTGGCCATCATAGTTTTACTATTCGGGACGAAAAAATTACGCGGTATCGGTAGTGATCTGGGAAGTGCTGTTAAAGGCTTTAAAAAAGCAGTAACGGACGAAGAATCCAAAACACCTGAAGCGCCGACTGTCAACGCGCAACTAAAAGAACATCAAGCAACCCCAAACGCTACTGACACCACCAAAGATAAAGACAAGGTTTAAGTAAAAATGGGGTTTTGGGAGCTAGTTGTGATCTTTGTCGTTGGGCTGATCGTGCTTGGTCCAGAACGCATGCCTGTCGCAATTCGCACAGTGACGCGTTGGATACGTACAGTTAAGTCATATGCCAATGCGGTCAAAGCAGAAGTGAATGAAGAACTGCGCGTGCACGAATTACACAACAACCTTAAAAAAGCAGAACGACAAGGAATGGAAAACCTCTCCCCTGAAATCCAACAATCTGTTTCTGAATTACAAAAAGCCGCAGACTCGGTTCGACACAGCTATCAGAAACCGACTGACACGCCTAAAGATAATGAGCGTAGTTAATCACCTTTATTACTGGAAATTTACGTGAGCGATAAACATGTCTGACACAAACCAAGCGGGCTTTATTGGCCACCTTGTTGAACTTCGCGACCGTGTAATGCGCGCTCTATTAAGCGTGCTTGTGGTGTTTATCGCACTGGTCTATTTCGCCAACGATATTTACGCCTTTGTTGCTGAGCCTTTGGTGGCGAAACTTCCTGCCAATGCCATGATGATTGCCACTGATGTGACCGCACCATTTTTTGCCCCGTTTAAACTTACTTTGTTTGTTGCAATGTTCCTCGCCATTCCATTTATCTTGCATCAAATATGGGGATTCGTGGCGCCCGGCTTATATCAACATGAAAAACGTATGTTAATGCCTATTCTCGCTGCGAGCGTGCTACTTTTTTACACTGGGATCGCGTTTTGTCACTTTATCGTGATGCCTATTATTTTAGGTTTTTTTACCAGTATAGGGCCTGAAATGATGACACTGACGCCAGACATTTCCAGTTATCTCGACTTTATCTTAAAAATGTTTTTTGCTTTTGGTGTTGCGTTTGAAATCCCGGTGGCGATTATGTTGCTTTGTTGGTCAGGCGCGTCATCAACACAAAGTCTGCGAGAAAAACGCCCTTATATCATAGTAGGTGCTTTTGTCATTGCGATGTTCTTAACACCTCCGGATGTACTGTCACAAACATTGCTTGCTGTGCCAATGTTATTGTTATTTGAACTTGGTTTAATTTTGGCAACGTTTTACACTAAGCCTGAACAAAAAGAAGAACAAGGATCTGCAAATGAATAAAATACGCTTAAGTATCGTCTTATGTGCGCTTGGTTTTACACAATTTGCAAGCGCGACTCAATTAAATGAACAGGCATTGCAAGCGTGTCGAATGATTGAAAACGACTTAAATCGCCTCGTGTGCTACGACTCCGTTATGGGTGGAAAAGCGATCCCCGTCAGTGCGAAACCAGCTACAATTGCAACACCTCAAGTGACCGCACCAACCACAAGCAACGAAAGTGCCTCAGACACACCTGAATTTGGCCTAGAGCATAAAAAACCCATCGTCACAAGCGATGAAGACTCACTAACCTCCGTGATCATAAACTTAGCTAAAAGCCCACGTGGCGAGCGTATTTTCACTTTAGAAAATGGGCAACAATGGCGTCAAATCGGCACTGACTCCTTTATTGCACGAGAAGGGGATGAAGTCGAGATTGAGCGCGGTGTGTTTAATAGTTTCCTGCTTAAAAAAGCCGGATCTAGCCGTTCTATCCGAGTGAAGCGAGTGCAGTAATGTCAGCCTCATGGGTCGACATTGCAGTCAATTTGACCAACGCTCAGTTTAACGACGACGCTTGTGACGTAGTTGAGCACGCTAAGCGTGCTGGTGTCGAGCATATGCTCCTCGTTGGTTGCGATTTAGAGTCGAGCAAACAGTCTTTAGATTATGCAGAGCGATGGGATCTTTTTGCTACCGCAGGTGTGCATCCTCATGACGCAAAAGACGTAGTGCAAGATTATTTGGTGCAGCTTACCGACTTACACAATCATAGCAAAGCGATTGCTGTTGGCGAATGTGGCCTTGACTTCAATCGTGACTTTTCACCGCGACAGGTACAACAACACGTTCTTAGTGAACAATTGGCTTTGGCTGAATCATTAAATAAACCCGTTTATCTGCATGAACGCGAGGCGAGTGAAACGCTTTTAAGTATTTTAAAAGAGCACAAGGTGCGGGGAATATTGCATTGTTTTACGGGCAACCAACAAGCACTTGAAGCCTATCTCGATTATGGTTTACATATTGGTGTGACCGGTTGGGTTTGTGATGAACGCCGTGGTCAAGAATTGCAAACGCTTGTTCCTATTATTCCAGATGATCGTTTACACCTCGAAACGGATGCCCCTTTTTTAATTCCAAGAACATTGACGCCCAAGCCAAAACACAGACGCAATGAACCCGCTTTTTTAATCGCGGTTGCACAACAAGTAGCTCGGCTTCGAGGTGCGGAACTACCCACTCTTAAATTGCAATGTTATCGAAATTTCAAAACCCTATTTGGAGTCGATAATAATGACTAAATGGTATTGTTCGGTTTGGCTTTTATTGTTAAGCAATTTTTTGTTCGCAAACACCGATGTGGACGAAGCATTTAGTCATCAACAAGGCATCGCATTTGAGTATACCTTTACTCCAATTGACGAGGTAAGTGCATTGCACAAAGCGAATTGGCAACCTCACGAGGCTGGGATTTTGAATCTTGGACTCGTCGAACAACCAATGTGGTTAAAAGTAACTCTGCGCAATACAGGACAAAAAGAGTTTGATTTGCTGTTAAGCGTAGATAACAACTTACTCGATAAAATTACGGTCTTCATCCAACAGCAAAATAATGCCCTGCAAACTCTAGCATTAGGGGATAAAATCCCGCTATTCAAACGACCGATCCGCCATGAAGCACAGCTGATCCCTCTCCATTTATCCCAACTCGCTGATAAACAAATCTTCATTCGCTTAGACCACGATGGCCCACTTTCCTTTTCTCTAAGTCTTTGGAATCAAATTGAATATTTAAAATATAAAAGTCGGTTTAATCTAGTATATGGTGTACTCGCAGGCTTTATGCTAGCAATGGCTTTCACTAATTTTGTGCTCTATTACTTCACTCGACAAACCTATTTTTTAATCGGTGCAGCACTTGTCGCAGCTTGTTGGATGATGGTGATCCATATTTACGGCTTTAGTTACCGATATTTGTACTCAGAATGGCAGTGGTTGCAACAGTACGGTCAGGCACATCTGGTGTTATTGTCTACGTTACTCTTTACACCTTTAATTTGGTTTACCGTCGGCAAACAACATTTACCGCATGTTGCAAAACGCACACTCGAACTAATGGGACTTGTCGCATCCCTATGCTTGTTATTTTTGACCGCTCTTCCCATCGGCATGGCTGTTATGGCCAGTTACACAATGAGTCTCATCCTTACTGTGGGTTATTTAGTTCAAACGTTTATTGGGATACGTTGCGGTTACGCTTATCGCTTTTCATTAACGAGCAGCTGTTTGTTGCTGTTTATCGCTTTACTTTATCAGTTTTTCCAAGCACTCGGCGTCACAACTCATGAATGGCTTGATCACCCTATTGTTTATTTTTGCTCGTTATTTATCAGTATGTTTGTCAGCTATATGCTAACTAAACAACACACTGTTCAGCGCGACAATACAATCATGCTACAGCAGCAAAAACTCGCCGCAAGCCAAGCCGAAGATGCACTGTTAAAAGAAAAGCTCACTATCCAAGAACAAGCCAGTGAAGAACTTGAAACCCGCATTGAAGAACGGACTTTTGAGCTCCAAGTCACGTTACGCGAACTTGAAGATAAAAATCGTGAGCTTGAAAAACTAAATATGGAAGACGCGCTAACAAAAGTGAAAAATCGCCGTTACTTTGACAAACGGTTAATCATGGAAGTAAGGCGTTCTCGTCGAGAACAAACGAATTTGAGCGTCATCATGCTCGATATTGATCATTTTAAATCCATCAATGATCGATATGGTCATCTGATTGGAGATCAAGCGATTTGCGCCATTGCTGATTTATTAAGAAATGCCCTACAAAGACCTTTTGATGAAGTTTTTCGTTATGGGGGTGAAGAGTTTGTCTTGTTGCTACCGAATACGTCACTCGAAGGGGCAATTGAAATTGCTGAGCAGATCCGTAAAGAAGTGGATGACTTTAAATTGACAATTGGGGAATTAGTCGTTGATTTCACGATCAGCGCGGGGATCTATAGTGCCATTTCTCAAGATATCCACAACCCCACCCAGTTTACTGATCTCGCTGATAAAGCACTGTACATAGCAAAGCAAAATGGTCGAAATCAAGTAGTTAGTTACCAAACCGAACAGGAGACGCCCTAATGGCTCAATCTGGCCTAGATTTATTCCCTTATACTCGAATGCGTCGCATGCGTCGCGACGATTTTTCGCGTCGCTTGATGCGTGAAAATCACCTCACTGTGGATGATTTGATCTACCCAATGTTTGTCCTAGAGGGAGAGAATAAGCGCGAAACAATCACCTCAATGCCAGGCATTGAACGTTTATCAATCGATTTATTGCTCGCAGAAGCCAAAGAGCTGGTTGAACTTGGTATTCCTGCCATTGCCATTTTCCCTGTGACACCGGCAGACAAAAAGTCTGTAATGGCTGAAGAAGCTTACAATCCAGAAGGACTTGCCCAGCGCGCGGTTCGGGCATTGAAAGCAAGCTTCCCTGCACTTGGCGTGATCACTGATGTGGCATTAGACCCATTCACTGTTCACGGTCAAGATGGCATCATCGATGACAGTGGGTATGTAATTAACGATTTGACGACAGAGATTTTAATTAAACAAGCCTTATCACATGCAGAAGCAGGGGCAGACGTGGTCGCACCTTCTGATATGATGGATGGTCGGATTGGTGCTATTCGCGACGCGCTAGAAGCCGAAGGGCATATCCATACACGCATTATGGCATATTCGGCAAAGTACGCGTCAAGCTATTACGGCCCGTTTCGTGATGCCGTTGGTTCAGCTGGCAATTTGAAAGGAGCGGATAAAAAGACTTACCAAATGGACCCTGCAAATTCAGATGAAGCACTACGTGAAATTGCGTTAGATCTGCAAGAAGGTGCAGACATGGTCATGGTAAAACCAGGTATGCCATATTTAGATATTGTGCGCCGTGTGAAAGATGAATTTGGTGTGCCAACCTTTGCCTACCAAGTGAGCGGCGAGTATGCTATGCATCGCGCTGCTATCGATAATGGCTGGCTCACTGAAGAAGCCTGCATTATGGAATCCTTGCTTGCTTTCAAACGAGCCGGTGCCGATGGGATCTTAACCTACTTTGCAAAGCAAGCAGCTCAGTGGCTTAAACGCTAGGTAACGTGAACTAATAGTCAACAAAAAAGGCACGTTTTGCGTGCCTTTTGTATTTTTAATACAACTCAAAATAAGGCAAGGAACGGCTCCGCACCCCAGGTCATCAATAATGTAACACTTAAAACAACGAAAATGACATACCCGATCCAACCGGCCTTCATATTCGGTATTGGTTGATCAGGTTGTGTCGTTGTTTTGCCAGTAAGGAGCGACTTGAGAAGGTTTTTCCCACGTATTCGATAAAGAATGACCGCAAGTACATGCACTACAATCGCAGCGATTAAAAAATCAATATTTGCGTGATGAATATCGCCAGCCACTTCAATCCAATCAGAAGACACATAGGCTACCAACGGGCCTTCCATTAAAATATCATCGGTCGTCATTAAACCTGAGATCAACTGCAGAGCGATTAGCACGAAGAAAAGCATAATCATATAACTGCCAGCGGCGTTGTGACCATAACGATTATCAGTGCCCTTTAACGCGCTGATTGTTTCTTTTGGTGAGTGAACTAATCGAGAAAGTTTTGCCGTTTCGCTGCCAACAATCCCCCAGATAAGACGGGTAATAAGCAAAGCGAGAACACCATACCCAGTGACAAAATGAAGGTCCATCCACTCCTCTTCCCCACTAACGTAAAGAACGACTAATCCTATTACCAGTAACCAATGGAAACCTCGGATAAATCCATCCCATACTTTGGTCATATTTACCTCGCTTTTTATCTAAAACGGCTTGAGCATAACACAGTTGCTGTGCGATGCTCACTTTTTGAGATTGCGAACTTCCTAGGAGTACCTATTTTGCCACGTCAAAAGAAGGCCAATCGTATTGCCTTTTGGAAAGGACAATTCGATATGCTGCCCTTAAATTTAGCGGTATTACCTTGGGGCATTTTATGTGGTTCACTTGCTGTGCAAAACGGTTTTACACCGATTGAAGCGCAGCTCATGTCCTTACTCGTTTTTGCAGGCTCTGCACAGTTAGTAGCGATTGAGCTTATCGCCAAAAATACGCCATTATTAACGTTACTTATCACCGTATTTATCATCAGTGCTCGACATTTCTTATATGGTTTATCTGTGCGGCATAAGTTAGTTGGACATCGACTTCGGGTAAGGTTACCTGTGAGCTTTGTCCTTACTGATGAGCTTTTTGCATTTTCCCATCATCCGAAGGCGTATCAAACTCAGGCTCGATTGGTTTATGCGTTAAGTGCAGGATTCAGTTTCTATGTATTTTGGAATATCTGGACATTAATTGGCGTGGTAGCAGGTAGCTTACTGCCCGATCTAACTAACTTAGGATTAGACTTTGCGATTGCAGCTACTTTTATCGCTTTAGTGATCCCAAGCATAAAAAATAAAGCCACTTTGGCCACCGTTGTTACTGCGGGGATCTCCGCAACCAGTTTTAAAGTAATGGGATTGGAACTGTGGTTAGTTTTAGCCGCATTGCTAAGTATGTCTGTGGGCTATTGGGTAGATAAAGGAGTGCAATCATGATTATAACGTTATGCCTCATGGCCGCTATTACCTTCATGACTCGATACTTATTTTTACATAAGCGTTTACCTTTTGAGATCGGCCCTAAAGGCCAAAAGTTTTTAAGTTTCAGCGCACCTGCTGTGCTTACTGCAATCTGGGTTCCTATCGTGGCGCTACCAAGTGGTGAGCTTCATTTATCTCTCACTAACCCCTATATTATTGGTGCCCTTACCGCCATTGTGGTCGCGTATAAAACCGCCAATATTTATGCGACAACCCTCCTTGGTATGATCGCCTTTTATTGTTTTTTATAGAAGCTCGTGAACCTACAATGAAGCGCGTAATACATTACGACTAACTTCTAACGTCACCGCTTGGTGTTCGCCAAGGGCAGTCATGCCATGACGCTCCAGTTGTGCAACAACGCGTTCAACAACATCTTCTGTCACTTGATAATCTGAAAAACGTGTTTTCATTTTCACTTTGTGGAAGAAAGACTCTGTTTGTGCAATGGCCTCATTAATTGCTTGTTCTTCATCTTGTACTTCAATACCGAGTACTCGTTGTGCGTATTGCAGCAATTTTTCACGTTTCATCGCACGTTGCGCTTGTAGCATGCGCGGTAAAATAATCGCTAACGTTTGCGCATGGTCAAGCCCATATAACGCGGTAATTTCATGACCTAACATATGAGTAGACCAGTCTTGAGGCACACCCGCACCAATTAAACCATTTAGTGCCATTGTCGCAGCCCACATGACATTCGCACGCGTATCGACACAGATCTCTTCGTCGAACAATTTAGGCCCCTCTTCCATCAACGTAAGAAGTAACCCTTCTGCAAAACGGTCTTGAACTTTGCCGTTAGCCGGATAAGTTAGGTATTGCTCCATGACGTGGACAAACGCGTCGACAACGCCGTTGGTTAGCTGTCGAATTGGCAACGAAGCCATGACATTAGGATCAAGCACAGCGAACAACGGTTGAACAAGTGGCGATGCAAAGGGTAATTTATCGTTTGTTTCTTTATTGCTTACTACACTAAAACTATTCGACTCTGACCCCGTTGCCGGTAACGTTAAAACAACGCCCAGTGGTAAAGCTGATTCAACTTTTGCGCCTTTAGCCAAAATGTCCCAAGGTTCACCATCAAATTTTGCAGCTGCAGCGATGAATTTACACCCATCGATCACTGAACCGCCGCCTACAGCCAAAATGTAGTCATAATTTTCTTGCTTTATTTTTTCAACAGCAGCCATACAAGTCTGGTAACTTGGATTAGGTTCGATACCTGAAAATTCCCCCCAAGAGTGTCCACTTAATGCTGATTCTACTTGTTGGTACACGCCATTGTGCTTGATGCTTCCACCGCCGTAGACCACTAAGATTTTCGCATCTGGCGCAATTGATTTTGCTAATTGTGTAATTTGTCCTTCGCCAAAGTGTATCTGGGTTGTATTGACGAAACTAAAATTCAACATAATTTTCTCCATTGTGGAATTATCTGCAACATAGCTCAGTTAACTAGTTTAGTACGCAATAATAAAAGAAACGCTAGCTATTAAATAAATCACTTTTGCTATACTGCAAAAATCCATTTAATAAACTAAAACGTAGCCATGTGGAAAGATCTCGAAATCGTACTCGCTATTGTTGAGCATGGCACTTTAAGTCGCGCAGCTGAAGCACTTGAATGTTCAACATCTTTTGTCAGTCGGCACTTGAAACAGCTCGAAAACCGGTTAGGCACGGCATTGTTTCAACGTACCACTCGTCAAGTAAAACTGACACCTGCAGGTGAACAATACGCCAAAAAGTTAAAAGCCATTGCTCAAGAGTTAGAAAATGCCAACGCTGTATTGCAGGGGTCTCAACAAGCAATCAAAGGCAATATACGAATCACTGGAGCGGGTGAGTTTGTGGCTGCCCAAGTGAGTCCAGTCCTTGCTCAATTTGCTAAGCGATACCCCGAAGTCAGCATAGAGCTCGACTTTAACAATCGCAATGTCGATTTAATTGAAGAAGGGTTTGATTTAGCCATCCGCTTTGGTCGTTTACAAGATTCAGGCTTAATTGCCCGAAAACTCTACGACCGCTCAATGTCTCTTGTAACCACTCAAGCTTACCTTGAACAAGCACCAACACTCTCAAGCCCCGAAGATCTCATCCACCATGAATGTCTAATCGCTATCAATCCCAAATGGCGTTTCCTTGTAGATGGAAATGTACAGGAAATCAAAGTATCAGGGCGATGGCGTAGCAACCACCCCCAAGCCATTTTACAAGCCTGTTGTGAAGGCATTGGCATTGCCTATTTAGCAAAAGACATCGCGCAACCTTATGTGAGTTCGGGAAAACTACAATATGTACTAGAAAAGCATGAAATAAACGACAATGCATCTTGGCTTGTATATCCTCGCAAAGACGTTGTGCCATATAGAGTAAAATGTTTAATCGATTTTTTACTTGCTCATTTTAAACACTAGCAGCAAGTAATTGATTAAGCGCTATACTTTCATTTTAGTGCACCAAGTATACGGCATGTTAAATGAATTTAGTGAAAGTCTGGCTGTTGTTTTTGTTGTTATCAAGTCATTTAGCCCTAAGCAAGGTCATCATTTTAAGTGATGATCCTGCGGATGAGTTTCTGTTACACAAACGAGGCAGTTTAGATATTGCTAGTGATTCATATCGACTCTTGTTTAAACACTTACCAGAATTTTCCATGGAGATACAAATTGCACCTATCGCCCGCGTGAACTCAATTTTAAGCAGTGAAGAGACCGTTTGTGCTATCAATCGAATTAAAACGCCTGAACGATCACTCACCCACCTTTATAGCCACCCTGTGCATCTCTATCCAAGCCATCGACTCTATTTCTTTAAAAATGAAACCGCACTTCCAAAGAAAATAATCAATGAGGATGGCGAGTTGATTAGCTTATCCGCACTCATGTACGAATTTCCAAACGCTGTTTTAGCCAAAGAAGCAAGTCGCTCCTATGGTCCTTTGCTTGACGAACAGCTTGCGTTAATTGATAAAAGCCGGCTATTAAACCGTGAAGGTGGTGATGCCTACCACGCAATGGTCGCCATGTTTGAGCGTAAACGCGCTAACTTCCTTATTATCTACCCGACAACCTTTAAACAACATGGCTCTATTGCTGAACGAGAGGATATCGGGTCTATTGCCATTGCAAATCATCCAAGTTTTATTGCAGGTCATATTGCGTGTACTAAAACAGCGGAATCATTACACATTATTCAAAAGATTAATCACACTTTACTTTCACTCTATCCAAGCTCGGAATACCTACAATTGCACCTAAAACACATTCCTAAAAGTGAACATGAATTACTGAGGCGTCGGATCGCTGATCTGTTTTTACAATATAAACAATAAAGCCTTAACGCAAACTTAGGTCAAAATTCAGTCCAATACTTGAATTATCACATCAAAACCAATAATATCGAATACGATTAAATCGCACAAGATATAACTTGGATTTTCTATGACACAGACTATTTACCAATTTAATGCTAATACACTGCAAGGCAAAGACTTCAACTTATCAACCCTGAAAGATAAAGTAGTACTAATTGTGAACACCGCTAGTAAGTGTGGGCTCACTCCTCAATATGAGGGATTACAAGCATTACATGAAAAATACGCAAAACAAGGACTCGTTATTTTAGGATTTCCATGTAATCAATTTGGTCAACAAGAGCCCGGTGACGCAAAAAGTATTGAACAAGGCTGCTTGATTAATTATGGCGTGAGCTTTCAAATGATGGAGAAAATAGACGTAAACGGTAAACAAACACATCCGCTATACCACTATTTGAAAGAGGAACAAACCGGCTTATTTGGCAAAGCCATTAAATGGAATTTCACCAAGTTTTTAGTCAATAAAGACGGGATCTGTGTAAAGCGTTTTGCTCCTACGACAAAACCTGCGGACCTTGAAAGCGAAATCAAAAAGTTACTTTAACCATGCACGATAACGACGCGCTACTACTTAAAAATCAGTTATGCTTTAGTTTATATGCAGCATCGCGGGCCGTCACGAGGTTATATCAACCAGTGTTACGCAAATTGGGTTTAACTTATCCCCAATATATCGTTATGCTTATTTTGTGGGAAAAAGACCACTTATCAGTCAGTGAGATCGGTGCGCTTGCACAACTTAACAGTAATACGTTAACCCCTTTACTTAAACGATTAGAAACTCAAGGTCTAATCCAACGGATAACGAGTAAACAAGATGAGCGACAGAAAACCATTGTACTGACGACAGGTGGTCTAAAACTAAAGCAACACTGTGCAGCGATACCTGCAACGCTTCGCGAGCAACGTGGTGTCACTGTTGAGAAGGCAAAGCAACTAAAGACTCTACTCGATGAACTTTTAGCTGATTTTGACGCATAAAGAAAAAGAGGCTTAAGCCTCTTTTTCTCGATCTGAGCATTAATAATCGTCTAAATAATCGTAATCGTCTTCGCCTAAGTTCTTACGAAGACGCTTTTGCTCTAAATAATCGTCGAGTCTTTTCTTGATTTTTCGCTTGTGTTTATCCTGACCTTGGCGACCTGCTTCAGCAAAGTCATCACCAACATTGTAGTCATCTTCAAGCGCATCATAAGAAAATGTCTTACCCACAATCCACTCCATAAAGGTGTTAAAAATCGATGTACAAAGCAAAGCGCTGACATTAAATTAATCTATCGCTTCACAAGTGTCTATGTAGCCTTAAAACACCGCCCTGAAAAGTGAGACTTTTTAATCGTTACTATAAACATTTTTAATTATTATGGATTTTTATAACTTTTTAACCAAACATTAGCTATTTTGACCAAAGCACGGAAGCTTAACTGCCTATTAAAATAACATAAGACCATGTTTTTAATTGATTTTAATTTTTGGCATCGAAATTGATAGTAATAAAGTAAGTTCTACAGGAAAAGGTTTAACATGATGAAAAAAATTGCGCTAATCGGTACTTTACTCATCAGTACAGGTACGTTTGCACATGAAAATCACTTCAATATTAGCACTGACAATTGTGAAGTCTCTTTTCAAAATGATGTACGGATCTCGAACGATCAAATCATCATTGAAAACCAATCAAATCGACAAGCTATATTACGTAAGGATGGTAGCCTCGTCATAGATGGAAAAGCACATGACCTAAATCACCACCAGAAGCAGTTTCTAACCGAATACAATGAAGCTCTACGACAAGAACTGCCTAAAGTAGCCACAATTGCGCTAGACGCCGTAAAAATTGCGGGTGTCGCTATCAATGAAGTCGCAAGTACCTTTAATATAAACTCATTGCACCATATGCATGGCATGATGGATGAAATATCACAAGAAATTCAAACCACCTTCTATCGTCAAGATGAGTTTGTCATGGGTGAGAAAACGTTCAACGAATTTGGTGAAACATTTGATCAAAAATTCGAAGCACGCCTAGAAAGTGCAATAGAAAAAACCATGACAGAATCCATTGGCAGCATATTAGTATCTCTTGGCAGCGCAATGATGAGCTCCGGAGGTAATATGGCAGAATTTGAGTCCCGTATGGAAACGCTTGGCGAAACCATCGAACAGCGCGTTGAAGCAGAGGCAAAAAGTATCGAAGCAAGAGCTGAAAAGCTATGCCAAGATTTCGAACAAGTCGCTAGCTTAGAAACACGATTAAGCGACGAGATCCCTGCATTATCAAACTATAAATTGTTCAGTTATAAAAATAAAAGCTAATTGTCTTGAGCGAAAGGTGTTAACAGAACAGCCTTTCGCTCGAATTTAACATTCCATAACTCAACTTTTATTAAACAATGAAAACCGCAGCAACTTTCTGGAGAGAGAATAAAGAATAACTACATAAATCCGTTTACATTAAACTTTACCATGCCTTTTTATTCAAAATACCAAACCGTCAAAGCCGACCCTATTGCTCCTCTTAGTAACTATACCAAGATTCCAAGGCTCAGCGCTCGCTGTTTGCTTGAATTGGTTTTAAGCGCATAAAGCAAAAAGCCCGCTCATTGAGCGGGTTTCTTTTAAATAGAGTCGGGGACGCCTAGTCGAGGACGCCTAGTCGAGGACGCCCAGTCCGGTCTGCGGCCAGAGGTCTTAGACGTTCAAAGTCTGTGAAGGCGAAATACGACCGAAGCAAAGCTAAACGCGTGTTGAGGTGAGGTTAGGGACGACCGAGGTACGAGGCTACAAGGACGTAGTCCTACACCGCTCTTGGCTTTGGCCTTGTTTGAATTGGCGTGAGGCTTTCTAGAACGCATAATGCAAAAAAACCCGACTCTTTCGAGTCGGGCTTTCTTTTAATTATACCAATTGCATTAATTAATTGACCAATCTTATCCAATCTCTCCAGCAGAGGGTTTTGACTCTGTTGGAATCCTCAATAAAGGTATTCCAAGCCAGTGATACTCGTTCTACGATCTCTATAAAATCATGGAATACACGATTAGACAAGCATCGCTGCCTTAACCATTGCCATACTTGCTCCATCGGGTTCAACTCTGGAGAATAAGGGGGAAGTTTTATTATCGTGACATTGGTGAACGAAGCGGCCGTATCAAACGTGTGCCAACCCGCACCGTCCATAACTACTACGGCATGCCTTCCAGGAGGCGTCGCCTCACTGTTCTGCTTAAGGTGTTGTTTCATAGCGTCTTTGTTCACAAACGGGCTGATTAGCGCTTCTGTTTTGCCACTCACAAGGCACACCGCTGCAAATAAATAGCCATAGTCAAATTGTTGTTGTTTGACAACCCTTGGTCTGCTGCCTGTGATTGCCCATAGCCTAGTTGTTTGATTTTGTTGTCCGAACCTAGCTTCATCTTGAAACCAGACATCAATACGTTCAAGGGGGAGGTGGCCCGGGGTGTGAAGGATCGTTTCCAGCTGGAAGTTTTTTAAAAGCGTCTTGCGCTTCCTGTGATTGTTTGGGGTGTTTTGACCGACTGGTTATCCAACTGAACCCAAGAGAATGCATAATCCGATAGACATTTCTCAGCTCGTACTCGACATGTAAGGTATCACGGATATAACGTCGTACATCCTCAGCAATTAAGCGGCCACCTGCTGGCTTAACGGCATTGTCCTGTATGAATTGCTTGAGCTGTTTTTGCTGAGCTTCGCATAGCTGACGCGTTCTTCCGGGTCTAGGTTTATCTTGCAAACCTTCCAACCCGTATTTAAGGTAGTTGGAAACCCAAGTATTGACGCTACCTCTGGCGACTCCGAGGTTTATCGCTGTCTGTGAGCGAGATTCACCTCGTTTGACGTGGTACAAAGCCAAATAGCGCATTCGCTGCTGTGTACTTGAGGCTTGCTTTGCAAATAACTTGAAATCATCGCTGGTATGCATGTTAAAGTCGGATAAGTTTAAGTACGTATATTAGATCAGATTTTTAAGTCGATTGGTATTAGAGCCTGGCGATGTCCGGTCTGCGGCCAGAGGCCTTCGACGTTCAAAGTCTGTGAAGCAAAACTTTTTGCTTCCCTTTTCGACTTTTCACCCTACTTTCACGTAGGACATCCCTAAACACGTAATAAATAAAAAGGCCTCTTCTTTCGAAGAGGCCTTTTTATTTAATTAAGAGCCTGGCGATGTCCTACTTTCACATGGCAGCTGCCACACTATCATCGGCGCTGTTGCGTTTCACTTCTGAGTTCGGCATGGGGTCAGGTGGGTCCACAACACTATTGTCACCAAGCATAAGCTGGTTGCTTACTCGCGCTTGCAAGTAAACTAAATCTGGAAAAAATCTGATATTGTCTCGTACTGAGTACGTTTTACTTCATCTACGTCTACTTTAGTCAACTTAACTTCTGTGAGTTACGACCTCCATGGATGGAGGAAGTGCGTAAGATTGTTGGAACAATCTCGCAAAACCA
>CAPN01000033.1 GCA_000333235.1 Pseudoalteromonas luteoviolacea B = ATCC 29581
TTCTTCTGGATAGCGTTTTCCGCTCATAAACACCTCTGTATTTTTAGTTAGTTTATCTAACTAAGAGGTGTCTAGGAAATTAGTGTCGATTCAAACTTCTTCATCAAGATGAAATAATGGATATCATTGACTCAATAGCCATTGAGCTTGCTGAGGGGCGATTCATTCCGAATCATAACTTTAAATATTTAGGTCAAGAGTTGAGATATTGTTTGAGGCGATACCTCATGAAGGAAGGATACACATTATCTGATGTGATTGACATATCGAATAAAGAAGAGATAATCGAATAAACCCAAAACCAAACTGGAGTAACACTCCGATCGGTTGGAACTACAACCAATCATTTAAGTTTCGCTTTGCGGTGCCACCACTGAGCATGACTTGGTGGTCGCATTACACTTAAAGGCGCTCTGAGATTTGCCACTGGCTAGGTGAAAAGTACGCTTAATAACCGAATCAATCCTGAGCTAATAGGGAATGGGGTGGGTAAAACCAAGCCACTTTTCACCAAGAAAGGTCGCTTGGTTTTTTGTTTCCAACTTTGATTGATAAACTTTTGGTAACTTCTGCTCAATCTAACGTTAGCGCTATTTTTGTTTCCGACTTTCCTCTATATGAGCTATTCATTTCGCACCAAAACTTGGGCTTTACATGAGATTTTTGTATCCAACTTTACTCAACATCTACAAAAGCCGGCTAATCGCCGGCTTTTTACATTATGTGCAGCCTTATTTTATGGCTTGAAAATACCGCTTAAAATCGTGCGCAACATCGCTTGTTACGGATTCAATCAGTGACTCTGTGCCTAAAAACAACGAGCTGCTATCGTGAAGGCTAGATGCAACGGTAGCTTTCGATTTCACATCCACCAATTTTACAAATAATGAAACCGTTTGAAGTTCTGTTGAACGCGTAAAACTACCTGTCTTTTCTGATGTTTTTAATTCCCCAAATATCAAGCCATTTGCGTTGATCTTTGACGCGAGGGCAAATAATGCTTCTTCTGGCGCGGTTAAAAATTGATGATGTAATTCGTGCTCTTTAAGTAACTGCAAAACCGCATTTGGCGGGATCACGCTCAGTTGATTAGAGGTTGCAAGTGCGTGTTCAAAGTAAATTTGCGCTCGATTTGCTTGTTTACCTGAAAATGGCGCAACAAGTACTGTGCTCCATCCGCTTGACTGATATTTTTCGTTAAAGCTCGTTTGAGTGCAAGCGCTCATTAGTAAAAATAAACTCAACAATAAAATATGTTTCATTCCGATTCCTTGAAAGTAGCCTGACTGGTAGCTTACTGTTTTTTTTCGCGCAGTCAATGTATTAGGTAATATGGCGCTAAACAAAGGAGGAGCCATTGGAGGATGCTCTAACAATCAAAGAAATGTAAGGGCATGAAAAAAGAGAAAACTAAGTAATTACGGAACCGATTCAATAAATAAGCCAATTTTTTATTCTTTGTGTACTAAACTTAAACAAGGACAGAAAGTTGAAAGGCAATCGAATGCAAAGCGAAGAGAACGCTAAGAGTATCCATATCGCGTTTGTTGATGACAATCCTATTGTTTTATCGCACTTTCAGGTGCTTTGTTGTGCATTGCCTAGTTTGCAAGTTTCTGTCTTTTTAAGTGCAAAAGACGTCATTGCGTTTTTATCCAATAATCAAGTAGATGTTTTAATTCTCGATATTGATATGCCGGACATGGATGGGGTTAGCCTGCTAAAAGTATTGGGAGAGCAACATCATCATATACCTCTAGCGCTTTGTAGCGGACTTGAGAAAGAGCTGTTGTCTGGAGTAAAAGCCTACGCTAAAACACAAGCGTTGTGTGTCCTTGATATTTTGGATAAACCAGTAAGCCAAGAGTCATTGCTTAATTTGATTAATTTATTGCAAAGCGATTCACTGCACTATCCGAAAACAAAAACAATCAACAGTGCGTCTATTTCAGTGAGTGACTTAGCTCATGCAATAACAATGAAAGAGTTTTATCTCGCTATCCAACCTAAAGTGGTACTAAGCTCAAAAGCGGTAATTGGAGGAGAGTTATTAGCACGATGGCGACGTTCAGATGAGGTCCTCGTTGGTCCTGGTCAATTTATTCCATTACTTGAGCAATCAGGGATGATGGACCGTTTTTCAATGTTAGTAGTCTCTGAAGCATTTGATGTGCTTTACCATAATAAAGCACAGTTCGAGACGTTAAACGTCAGCATTAATTTGAGTGTGGGTAATTTTAATGACGAATCGATATTAGAGTATATTTATCAGTGTTTATCAGACGTTGGTATTTCGTCTGGAAGTATTACTTTTGAAGTGACGGAGTCCATCTTAATAGAGGACTTAGCTGTTTGTTTGGAAAAGTTACTACGACTTCGAGTTGCTGGTTTTAAGCTTTCTATCGATGATTTTGGCACTGGTTTTTCAACATTAAAACAACTGCAAGATTTACCCTTTACTGAGCTTAAAATCGACAGATGCTTTGTCAGTGACTGCCACTTAAATGAAAAGAATCAGTCCATTATTCGCTCTTTGGTAAAGCTAGCAAGTGAATTAAATTTGTCTGTGGTCGCTGAAGGGGTCGAATGCAAGGCTGAAGCTGATTGTTTAGAATCGATGGGTATTGAGTTTGCTCAAGGCTATTTTTTTGCAAGACCGATGTCTATTGCTGAATTTTTACAACACATAGCAAGGAACCCCACTTGTGGATAAGCAGCATGTGGTGATCTTAGATGATAATGGGCTTTTTTTGCTCATGTTAGAGCAACACTTTAAAACGCAACCTGTTTGGCTTAGTGTGACTAACGATCCCTACGAATGCCTTTCTTTCTTAGAGCCAAATAACTCAAATTTATTGTTCGTCCTTGATATTAATCTACCGGAATTATCAGGGCTGCAAGTAGCAAAAATGATCCGAGCAAAGGAGCAACAAAGTGGGCTACGACCTTCACATATTGTGGTGACGTCGAGTGAGCACGTTAATCCAACGAGGATTGACGAAAAGATAGAAAAATTTGTAGCAAAAGAAGCGTTAGTGTCACATATCAATCGCTTTTTGGCGACTAAAATAGAATAAGGTGAACCGCGATGCCAAGAAAAGAAGTTGACCATTGTGAACGACATCCGAAGGTTGTGCTTATCACCGATGACATTGATGAGTGTTTGGGGGTCAGCGAAATCATCAAATCTCAAATTGACGCGTTTCGAGTATTAGTGCGTCCTGCTGATATATATCAGGTGCTTATTGACTCGAAACCGGTTGTCGTGTTGTTTGCGTATAAGCACATTGCAACCAGCGTCGAGTCTTATGCTGAGCTAATCGAGAAAAACCTTTTTGGTTACGCTCATCAAACGATTGTACTTTGCGACAACAAAGAATCAGGTGTTGCATTTCGTTGTTGTATTAAAGGGATATTTAATGACTATTTCGTCCACAAACCGATGTACGAGAATTTTCGCTTACGTCTAATTTTGCAAAATATGCTGACTAACTCTGAAGGTGAAGAAGAAGTAAATCGTCTACGAGAAGCCCACTTTGGTAAGATTGACGAGGGTATAGTAAAACTGATCGATGAGGTGGCAATTCAGCACAAGGAGCTGACGAACAGTATCGAACAAGTTAAACAAGTGAAGCTAGCGCAAGCTATTACAGAACAAAACACGATCGCGTCTAAAGAAACGCCGGCTATTGAAGCTTCAGATGGGACTAACGATATATTGCTCGACATGCTCAGAGTTGAATATCTCGATCCACTGATCAGCACATTGGAAAGCCAGTTGTCTCACAACATCGTTGATATTCTCGATAAATTGAAGAAAAGCCGTGAAGATATTCAGTCTTGTAACGAGCAAATAGATAGCTATAAACGAAATGAGCGGCAATTGAAGCAAGAAAGTGTGAAAGCATTTGTGGCCCAAGAAAACGACAAAAAAAAATCGAAAATAGCCAAGCCTAATACACAAAACAAACCTGAAGAGGTTGAAGTTGTTGCGCCTCACCAAAGCAATGATGGGATGTGTCGGATCATGGTGGTGGATGACAACGAAATTTATCGAGAAATGATCTGTAAAGTATTGCGTGAAGAAGGGTACGTTGCGGATGGATATGAAAGCGGCACAAAGGCGATTGATGTACTAAGAGAAAAAAGCTACCACGCGATATTTATGGATTTGTTTATGCCAGGGCTTGATGGCTATAACACCACGAAAAACATTCGGCAAATGAAAGGATATGAAAAATTACCCATTGTGGCATTAACAGGCAATCGGGATAAAGAACTTATCCGAAAATGGGCACAATTTGGTTTGGTTGGCTACATTGCAAAACCAGCCACAAAACAGGCAATTCTAGCGGCGCTAGCAAAAGCCTCTCTTCGCCCTTGCCAAGACACGTAGCGTACCAAATTTCGATCAAGACTGAGCTGGGTTAGCTTACAGGATCAATTTTTAATTTAAGCTTCTTGTGGAGCATTTTTAGCTCGATGAGTGCTGCTTTACAAAGCATAGTGTTATTTTCTTGTGCTTGTTGCTCTATTACTTCGAGCGCTGAAGCAGAAAGTTCAGCACCAATGGCGCGTGCTGAGGTTTTTAAGAAGTGGGCTCTGTCCTTTAGTTTGCTAAAGTTTCCCTGGGCCAGAAAGGTTTGCATTTCACTTAAGCAATTTTCGGCTTGAGCTAAGAATTGCCGCTTGAAATCGAGGATGCATTCTTCATCATCGCCGAGCAAGTCGCGCATGACATTATCGTTAAGTAATTGTAATTCAGTCATTTGGATGCCACTTTTCTAAAATTGATTGTAATTTGTTTAGCTCTATCGGCTTACTAACGAAATCATCCATACCACTAGCGATACATCGCTCTTTGTCGCCGGCCATTGCCGCGCCGGTTACCGCGATAAGTGGAGTTCTGGGCAGTTGATGCTCGCGTTCATATTGGCGTATTTTTTTTGCTAAGGTATAACCATCCATTTCAGGCATATGGCAATCGGTTAAAATGAGCTTAAATTGATTTTGTTTGAACAGCTGAAAGCCTTCAAGGCCATTGTTAGCTAGTATGCATGAGTAACCGAGCTTAGATAATTGCTTGGAAATTAACTTTTGATTGAATGGATTGTCTTCAATTAACAATACACTTTGCTGACCCACTGAGACTGGCGAATGAAATGCGATAGTTTTTGAGGGGCGATTATCCTCAGAACCCTCAATATTAGTCATTTCATAAGTGAGTAAGTGATAAAGTTTTGAGTAGGTCAGCTTATCAAGATCTAAAAAGTGTAAATGTTTAAAGCGAGAAAGCTCTTCAAAGCCATCATTTTGACTGTAGCAATAAATTGTAGGTAAGCTGTCTTTAGGGCGTGGAATACTTTCTTGATGTTTAAGACGATAAAGTAAGACGTCTGCGTGAGTGTTATCACAAAGCGTGATCCCTAAATGGAGTAGCTTTTGTTTTAGTCTGTCTGTCACCTTATCATCATGAAAATGCTGCAATGTAACACGTTTTTCTAGTTTACTGAGTCTGGGTTTATTTCCCCATACGGGCACGAAAATGCGAAATTCACTGCCTTTGTTGAGTTCACTTTGCATTTCAACGCGGCCACCCATTAATTCAAGCAGCTGACCAGAGATGGCAAGACCAAGCCCCGTTCCGCCATATTTGCGCGTGGTGGATTTTTCGGCTTGGACAAAGGGAGTAAAAAGCTTTTTTTGCACGTCCTTTTTCATACCAATCCCATTATCTTTCACGACAATTTCGAGTTCAGATAAAGGAGAGCCTTGGTGATGTAAGGTAACATAAAGCTCAACGACACCTGTTCTCTCTAGTTTGGAGGAAAATTTAATGGCGTTAGACAGCAAGTTAAACATGATTTGCCGAATACGTGCTTCGTCTCCGTTGATTATTTCTGGAATGTTTGGACATTCAAACACACTGAAAATTAACTTGTGTTTGTCGGCCTCTGCTGCAAATACCGTAACAACACTGCGGATCAGCCGTGAGAGATTAAAATCGAGATATTCTAACTCTAACTTTCCTGACTCAATTTTATTCAAGTCAAGAATATCGTTCAGTATTAACACAAGGTTCTTTGCAGATTGAAAGGCAGTTTCAATCAGATCTTGTTCTTCTAATGAACGGTTGCGATTATGCCCGAGTAATTCGAGAGAGCCTATGATGGCGTTCATTGGAGTACGCAGCTCATGGCTCATCATCGATAAAAATTCAGACTTTGATTGACTGGCTTTTTGCGTGAGTTGCAAGGCATTTTGAAGCTCTTGAGTGCGTTTGTTGACCATGGCTTCGAGTTTTACAGTCATGTCTTTTAGCGCATTTTTAGCTTCGATGATGGTGGTTTGGTCAATGACAATACCGTCGATGCGCCTGAATCTTCCATCATGATGAGAGGTAACCTCGCCTCGGCCTAAAATATGAATTTGTTTACCGCTTGGTAAATTTGCTCGATAAGTTTGGTGAAACTCTTCACCGGATTCTAAACTATGCTCAAGTGCTTGAAGCACTTGTTGCATATCATTTGGATGAACTTTCTCCGCCCACCGTTCGAGATGGCCAATGTCTTCAGGGTGCATTTCAAATAAACTGTTGGCTATTTCGTCCCAATCCCACTCCCATTGTCCGTGCAATTTAAAAGCTCGCCACGTACCAATGTTGCCTGCTTCCAGTGCCATTCTGCGGCTGTCATTTGCTTCATTTAAAGAGCGAATAGCGAGTTTTTCACGTGTGCAATCACGTAAGGTACCGAGATAAATTCGGCTTTTTGATTTATCTCGTTTCGATAATACCGTTCCGGTTACTTCAATCCAGCACTCACGAAGGTGATTTTTGACTCTAAAATCACACGTAATGGTTTCATGTAATTTTATATTCCCTAAAAATAATTGACGAAACCGACTACGATCTTTTTGCTTTAAACAGCGCTTAAACGTAGTCCATGTCAAAGGGCCTGACTCTGTCACATTAAGTAAGTATTTAATTGATTTTGAGAAATAAATTTTCTTATCACTACTATCAATATACCAGATCCCAATATTCGATAAAGAAAGCGCTTCTTCATAATAACTCGAAGATCCATCATTTGATTGAGGTTGGATAGTGCTTAGCTGGCGCCCAACTAAAAAATGCATGCCAGAGGCAGTTTCTTCCGTGACAGTTAACGTGTAGTTACCTAGGCGAGAATGACTTGATGCAAAGAGTGAGAGGCCTACTCTTGTGCTCGCAGCTTGTAGCGCATTAATGGAATCCGAGCTTATATGAAACACGCTAAGCAGGTTTTTTTTTTGCAGAGCATCGCCTTCACATTGCAACAATACAGCAAGCGCAGGAGCAATCTCCGTGATTTCATAATCATGATTAACGGTCATGTAAAGCATGTGGCATTCCTTCATAAACACGCTATCTTAATCTTGTGCCACAATTGCGGAGTTTACCAGTTTTGACTGGTTCTAATGTTATAGCAAGAGCTCGCTTTTTAGTGATTGTTTATATTATAGGCTAGTTAAAGATAAAGATTTGCGTCTTGGCACAATCACGGGCGATTGATCTTGTGGCGCAGCAAGAATATCGACATGTGTACCGTATAGATCATGGACTAACTGTGCTGAAATGACGGTTCTCGCTTCACCACATGCTTTAATGCTTCCAGAGTGGATAGCTAAAATACGGTCACAATAACGCGCAGCCATCGCAAGGTCGTGGATCACTAACACAACCGTTTTACCTAAGCGGCTGATGTGGGAAATTGATTCCATCACGTCGACTTGATGGCCAATATCCAGAGCGCTGGTGGGTTCATCGAGTAAGATCACTGGCGTGTCTTGGGCTAAGGTCATTCCTAACCACGCTTTTTGGCGTTGCCCACCTGAAAGCAATGCAATGTCTTTTTTGAGTAAAGGAGAGAGGTGCAACCGCTCAATAATGTCTTCTAATATCTGACTGTCTTGTTTTTGCCATTGTTGGAACCACGTTTGATGTGGATGGCGACCAAATCGCAGCAATTGTTCAACCGTTAAGCCTTTTGGCGCAAGAGGGTATTGAGGTAAATAGGCAACTTGTTTAGCCTTTTCACGACGATGACAAGTAGATAAGTCGCCTTGTTCGGTTTCGATATGCCCACTATGCGGACTGAGATGCCCAGCCATTAATTTGAGCAACGTAGACTTACCACAGCCATTTGGGCCAACGATTCCAAGTAATTGATTTGCGTTAGCGGTAAATTCGATGTTATTGAGCACATGCTGCTGTTGGTAATGAAAACTCAGTTCCTTACATGAAATCATGTACGCCCCTTTAAACTGTCTTTAATGATGACCCAAAAAAGGAAAATTCCACCGACAATGCGGGTTAATATCCCAGTCGCTACCTCGGCGGGATTGGCTAAAAGTCGTACCAAGGTGTCGCTAACGAGCAATAAGATGGCCCCACATAACCCCGCGACCCAAATTGGGATTGATCGATGCCTAAGCAAGGATGACGCTAAAATGGGAGCAGCCATCGCAATGAACGCAATAGGCCCTGCAATGGCCGAGGACAAAGCAGTAATAACAACCGCCAAAATAAGAGTAAGTGCTTGCACTCGTTTAACCGGAACACCTAAACTTTGCGCTTGGATTGAACCAATACGAAGCACATTTAATTGGGTAACGAGATAGCTTAGTAAAGGAATCGCGCCAAACAATACACACAGAACGGCATAAGTGCTGGTCATACTTTGCCCGATGAAACTGCCCATGCTCCAAATGTAGATGCTAGAAATGTGAACTAAAGACTCGGTTGCCATTAAAAATTCTGTGATAGCACGCAACAAGGTACTAAAGCCTAACCCCATAACAATAAATGTATAACCTTGATGTTCGTGCTTGCGGCAAAACGCGTACAGCATCAACATAGCACTAAGCGCACCAACAGGGGCTACCCACCATACGATCGCGGTTTGTGTAAATAACAACGAAACCAGTACCATCGCGAAAATAGCCCCTTCATTGACCCCGACCATATCGGGAGTAGCAAGGCGATTGCGGATCAGGTTTTGTAATAATGAGCCGGCAATTCCCATACCAAGCCCTGCGGCAATCGCCGAGATCACACGAGGTAAGCGCAAATCCAAAACGAGAATTTGCTTCATGCGCGGCCCTTCTCCTAGTAGCGCATTACTAACCTCCAATAGGGTCAGAGTCGTTGACCCTACGCAGAGCGACCAAATTATGCACATAAATAACAGGCCTGTGAGCAATATGGACATCAAAAGAGGACGTTTGGCAACCAACCATGATGTATGGTGCAGGGTTAAGTAATAATGCTCTGTTGGAGTAAATAATGGTTTAAGTTTGTGTGGCTTCATAACGTAGAACTACCCTTATTCTACTTGTATAGACAAGATTTTTTTGCTGTATGAACCGGCAACCCACATAAGGGCAGGACCGCCAACGAAGGCAAGTAGAACACCGCTTGGTAGTTCAAAAGGTTGGATTAGAATACGAGCAAGAATGTCGGCGATAAGAATAAATACCCCGCCAAAAAGCGCCGAAAGTACAGTTTGTTGGTAAAGTTTAGCAGGGTAAAAACAGCGTGCGTAAAACGCTGCCAAAAAGCCGACAAAGCCAATCGGACCGGCTATTGCAATGGCGCAAGCGGTAAAGCAGGTAGAACAGACGAGTACTCCTAATCTACAGTAACTGCTATTAACTCCGAGGCTTTGCGCTTGTGTATCGCCAAATTGTAAAAGGCGCAATGAAGGTAATAGCCAAACAGTAAGGGCACATGCCAAGGCAAAACAGGGCAAGGCTGTATAGATAGCTTGACTATCGGCCGAGGCAAGTGAACCTAAGTTCCAGTAACGAAACTGATCCAGTACCACTTGATCTGCTAACAATAGATAGTTTGCAAGTCCACCAAAAGTAGCCGACATCGCAACACCCAATAAAATAAGTCGAAGAGGGTGTTGCTGACCAAGCCACTGCGCCATCCCTAGTACGATAAAATTGCCAAATAATGCGCCTGCTCCAGCCCAGTACAACATACTTAAACTGGACTCAACCGAAAAATACGTCATGCCCACGACGAGTGAAAAAACGGCTCCACTGTTTACACCCAGTAACCCGGGCTCAGCTAAAGGGTTACGAGTAGCGTGTTGTAATAACGTAGCTGAAAGCGCCATGCCAATACCCACTATCAGCGCAACCCATACCCTTGGAATACGCAAAGTGTCCATCATCATACGTAATTGCTCATCGCTGTCGTCGAGAGAAAAACCAAGGGCGTAACGCAGGCTGTCGAGGTAGCTGATTTGGCTAGGTCCAGTCGCTAGGCTCAATGTCATTAATAACACTAGCGTTATCAACAGAGCAACAATCAACCAAGTAAAACGAGTGGTCTGTGGTTGCGTGCTGAGCAACTTGGCTTCATTGATCATCGACACGAGTGTGAAATTCCTTCTATCAACTAACACAAAGGGCTAGATAAAACAGGGACAAAGTATATACAATACCTGGTGCAAATGAAAATAGTTATCAGTGTAATTTAATTTACAAGCAAGCATACATTGCACTTTTTAATTGAATTACCGATTTATAGAAGGAATTGAGCATGATTAAGCTAATCTTTGGCGCGATATTCGCGTTACTCTCGTTAAGTTTTCACTGTGTTGCAGTTGAAGGCCAAACACGGGTTGTAGAAGACGCGTTTGGTAAGAAAATCACCGTACCCGAAAATCCTAAGCGCATCGTGGTACTCAGTGAAATTGATTTAGATTCAACGCTCGCGCTTGGTATCATTCCGGTTGGCAGTGTGAATGGCCGAGGGCAACCACGCTTTCCTTATTACCTTGAAAACCACCCACTACTTGGCTCGAGTGTCAAAGCTATTCCATCGGTTGGTGAGCTAGGCCAACCAAACCTTGAAGTCATATTGGCACTGGAACCAGATTTGATCTTGACCATGCCAAACCGAGAAGAAGTACTGCAAGTGCTGAGCGAAATTGCGCCAACGGTTGTGACCTTTTCGCGCCATGATGATTGGAAAACGACCCTAAGGCGTATTGGCGAGATACTTGGTCGCCAAGTTCAAGCGAGCAAACTAGTTGATGAATACCAATCGCTCATTGCTACTAGTAAAATTAAACTTAACGGTGTCGCTGGGCAAAGTGTCAGTTTAGTCCGTTGGAACCCAAAAGGGCCTGCATTTATGTATCGTGATTCGTTTGCGAGTGAAATTTTACGTGATGTTGGCTTAGTTCGTCCCGTACATCAACAAACGGAAGGTCCTCATCATTCATTGCCACTGAGTCTAGAAGCGTTAGATCAAATCGACGCAGATTGGCTTTTAGTTGGCACTTTAACACCACGTGGCGAAGCGACCGAAGCGCTAAAACAAGCCGGCACTACACCCACATTCTTAGCACTAGATGCAGTGAAAAAAGGCCACTTTTTTGCAGTCGATGGCACGCTTTGGACGTCTGTTGGTGGCCCAATCGCTGCACAACAGGTTGTCCATGAAGCCCTACAGATTTTAGTGCATCGCGCCGCACCTAAAAGTGACTTTCAGGTAACGACCACTACAGCAAAATAAAGTAAACCTGTTTCGTTATGTGGCGAATCACCGAGTTAGCCGGGTCGCGAAAAAGCAGCGATTTCGCTGCTTTTTAATCTGTAACACCAATAGGGTCAGAGTCGATTGGTTATGTTTTGCACTTGTTACGCTAGCAAAGGTTGAGTAGTGGCTGATTTTGCTCATTACAACCTTATTTTAAATGAAAATGTTCCAGTCATGCCGGACACGCAAAGTGCTTTGCGATTTATTCTTTGCGCTAGCGCAATGTCTAAGTTTGTTTCGCTAGCTCATGGGGTGAAAATGAGTTTATACTGACCTTGGTTTAAATGGATTTGAATTACTAACGAGTTTGGTAAGTCTTCAAGGAACCAAGTCCACTCATGTTCTTAGAACACTTGAGTGGGATGAACGGATCTCGGTGTGGTCGCGCTGCTTTAATCATGATTAGGCGCACAACTTGGATATATTCAGGCTCGTTGCCTGTCCCCTTCACGGTTCTGGGATCATTCTTTTCATATAATGGAGAAAAGTATGTCCTTCAACAATTTGTCTTTAAAACACGCGGCGTTAAAAACGCTTGAGTGTATGGATCTGACGTCATTAAATCTAGACGATAACCAAGAAATAATCGCGGCGCTGTGTGCTAAAGCAAACAGTGAGTTTGGTCAGGTTGCTGCGCTTTGTGTGTATCCACAATTTATTCCCTACGCGAAAGCCCACGCCAACGTAAAAATAGCGACGGTGACGAACTTCCCTGCGGGTAATGCCGATGTAGCTGCCGCAATTCAGGAAACTCGCGACGCAGTGGCACTAGGTGCTGATGAGGTGGATGTGGTGTTCCCTTATCGAGCTTTACTGATTGGTGATGAGCAAGTGGGCTTTGACTTAGTGGCAGAGTGTAAAGCGCAGTGCCTTGGTAAAGCGAAACTCAAAGTTATTATTGAGTCAGGTGAACTGGGCAATGCAAACTGGATTGCGAAGGCCAGTGAAATTGCAATTGCAGCAGGTGCCGACTTTATCAAAACGAGTACTGGAAAAGTCCCCGTCAATGCCACACTAGAAGCGGCGCGCGTCATGCTAACGTGTATTCGGAACAGTGGTAAGCAGGTTGGCTTTAAGGCCGCAGGTGGCGTGAAAAATGTAGCACAAGCAAAAGCCTATCTCACGCTAGCAGCCGACATTATGGGTGAAGCTTGGGTCACACCTGAGCATTTTCGCTTTGGTGCGTCAGGATTACTCGGTGATGTTTTAGCCGTCTTAAATGATGAAGTGACAGACAACATCACGGGGTATTAAGCATGGCGACAATTCACATTAATGCCAAACCGGGAGACTATGCTTCTACCGTGTTGCTTCCAGGCGATCCTTTACGTGCAAAATTTATCGCTGAGCATTTTTTAACAGACGTAAAGCAAGTTAATGATGTACGCAACATGCTTGGTTTTACAGGATATTATGGTAACAAACGAGTGTCTGTGATGGGCACTGGTATGGGGATCCCAAGTTGTAGTCTATATGCGATAGAGCTCATTACTCAGTTTGGTGTGAAGAATCTTATTCGCGTTGGCAGTTGTGGCACAGTGCAAGACAATATTGCAATCGGTGACATCATTGTAGCGATGGGGGCGTCCACCGATTCTAATGTCAATCGGCAACGTTTTATGCAGCATGATTTTGCCGCATTAGCTGACTTTTCATTGCTCCAGCGGGTTGTTGAGCGCGCGACTAAACACGAAACCCCGATCCGCGTGGGGAATGTGTTTTCATCGGATCTGTTTTATACCCCAACGCCAGAGATATTCTCGACGCTAAAATCGATGGGGGTCCTTGGCATCGAAATGGAAGCGGCTGGGCTGTATGGAGTAGCTGCGCAGTATCAAGCACGAGCACTTACTTTGCTTACGGTGTCCGATCATATTACCAAGCAGCTACATGCCAGTAGTCTTGAACGAGAAACGTCTTTCACCCAGATGATCACGCTTGCGCTTGATAGTGTGATTGATTAAAAGGTAATAAACACCTGATTTTAAATCATATTTTAAAAAGCGTGGGGTGCAAGCCTACGCTTTTTTTGTACCTCAATTCTAATGATAAAAGAGTATTTGCTCTAAAGGGGATTGCGATTTAAAAATTTTGGCGTACACTTGTGCGCTGAATTGGCTTACAGGTGTACGCTGAAAATGAAAAAACGAGATCGAATAACGAAGTGGCTTTTCCATCATGAGACTGCGGCCGGTTACTGGGAGCCGCTGATCCAACTTGTGAAACCCGCTTGGCGCGCTGGTTTTTATCGCGCAAAAGTGGTGAGTATTGAGTCGGTGCATGCCGATTATTTAGAGCTTTGGCTTGAGCCAGAAGCCGCTTGGCCAAACCATGTAGCTGGGCAACATATTGAATTAACAGTAGAACTCGATGGTCGATTGCAAACGCGAGTGTTTACGCTTGCTTGCGCAGGCAATCAGTTTGCACCTTCTCGTGTGGTTCGTTTATTCATCCGGTGTCATGAACTTGGGCGATTTACCAGTAAATTACTCAGGCAATTAAAGCCCAAGCAGTGGGTCAATGTGTCGGCACCTAAAGGCGAATTTGCGTTTGAGACGGAGATGCAGGGTGAACAATTTATGGTCGCTGGTGGCTCTGGGATCACGCCATTTTTAGCGATGTTGCATCAGTATTTACCCATTTACGATAAGCCTATTGTGCTATTTCATATTGCGAAGTCAGGGGCCCACATTGTGGCGAAAGAGCTCGCGTCTTTGGCAGCGCGTTATTCTCATTTTCGGTATGAGTTATTGACTCGAAATGAGTTGGCGATCATCGAAACCAGTATGTTGGCGTATCAGCCAAGTGCAATTTATTGCTGCGGACCGGCAGGGTTAATGCAACATGTTAAACACTTAGCGCAACGTATAGAGGCTCGATTTGTGCAAGAGTCGTTTGGTTTATTTGCATTTACTCTAGGTGAAGCTGCGGCTAACCATCGAGTGGTGTTTTCTGATAAGGCGCTTCTGGTGAATAATCAGCAGTCATTACTTAATCAATTTGAGCAAGCGCAGCTGCCGGTAGTTCGTGGCTGCGGTATGGGGATCTGCCATCAGTGTCAGTGCGTTAAAAAGCAAGGGGTTGTTCGAGATATACGGACCGGGGAGATTTCGGATAGTGGTGAGTCGTTAATTCAGTTATGTGTTTCACAAGCAGTCAGTGATTTGGAGTTAGTACCATGATGAACGAACAACAACTTGCTAATTTCGCCGCTGAACTTGACACCATTAAAGCACAAACGTTAGCGAAAGTTGGTCAATTAGATGCTGATCACATACGTCGAGTCGTGCGCTTGCAGCGAGTGTGTGAATGGAGTGGGCGTGCTTTGCTGATTGTGGGTTTTTGGTTCCCTTGGTGTTGGGTGGTCGGTGTGTTAGCGCTCGCTATTGGAAAAATCCTCGACAACATGGAGATCGGCCATAATGTCATGCATGGTCAATATGATTGGATGAACGATAAGCAACTTAATTCTAAACGCTATGAATGGGATATTGCCTGTGATGGCAGCAGTTGGAACCGTGTGCATAATTATGAACATCACACTTATACGAATATCATCGGGAAAGATCGCGATTTTGGTTATGGTTTGCTGCGTTTATCGAATGATTTTAAGTGGCGTGTAAAAAACCTCTGGCAGTTAATGACGTACTTTTTGCTGAGCGTACTTTTTCAGTGGGGAGTGTCTTATCATGAGCTGGCCGCAGAGCGTGTATTTGTGGGGAAAAAGAATGCGAAGCGTCAAGGTAAAGTGTCGCATCAAGAATTAAAGGCACGTTTTTTCAGTAAAGGTGCTCGACAGCTGATAAAAGATTACATGCTGTTTCCCCTTTTAGCAGGGCCTGCGTGGCTCTCGGTGTTAAGTGGTAATTTACTGGCCAATCTGCTGCGTAACTTATGGACGTCGACGATCATATTTTGTGGTCATTTTACCGGTGACGTGCAAACATTTAATTCAGAGGACTGCAAAAATGAATCGCAAGGGCAATGGTATTATCGCCAAGCACTTGGATCTTCGAATTTACAAGGGCGTAAATGGTTTCACGTGATGACCGGACACTTAAGTTGCCAAATTGAACATCATTTATTTCCTGATCTACCATCATCACGTTATCAAGAAGTTGCAAAGCACGTTCAACAGGTGTTTGCAAAGTATGGTGTGCCTTACAACACGGGTTCCTTTTGGCGGCAGTACACATCGGTTTTAAAACGTATCGTTCGTTATTCATTTCCGTAGTAGATGCGTATTGCTTAGTAGAAAAAATCTTAAAAAGGGAGCTGTTGCTCCCCGTGAGTTGACGTTAGTCATCTTCGCTAAACATCAAATCGATCTGCATTCATGACTTTATTCCATGCAGCGATAAAGTCGTGAATAAACTTCTCTTGATTGTGATTTGAACCATAGACTTCACTAATTGCGCGTAGTTGAGAGTTTGACCCAAACACCAAATCCACGCGGCTTGCTTGCCACTTGATTGTTCCGCTATGGATGCAACGGCCTTCAAATAATTGTTCGTGGTCATCACTGGCGAGCCACTGAGTGTCCATGTCTAGCAGATTGACAAAGAAGTCATTACTCAGCGTGCCAGGTCTGTTGGTCAGTACACCTAGAGATGAACCTTGATAGTTTGCACCAAGCGCACGCATTCCACCTAATAATACGGTCATTTCAGGAGCGGTGAGCGTTAATAATTGTGCTTTGTCGAGTAACAACTCTTCCGCTGATACACGATATTGCCCTTTTTGATAATTTCGAAAGCCATCTGCAATGGGTTCGAGCACCGCAAAAGATTCGACGTCTGTGTGTGAGTCTAGGGCATCCATTCTGCCAGGCATAAATGGCACCGTAATAGTGAACCCCCCGGCTTTTGCGGCTTGTTCAATGGCGAAGGCCCCACCTAAGACAATGAGATCGGCCAGTGAAATACGCTTACCAGTGGTTTGCGACTGATTGAATGACGCCTGAATTGCTTCTAACTTAGTTAAAACACCTTGCAGCTGCGCGGGGTCGTTCACTTGCCAGTTTTTTTGCGGCGCGAGACGAATGCGTGCGCCATTTGCTCCGCCTCGGCAGTCAGAACCTCGAAAGGTTGAAGCACTAGACCATGCAGTGTAGATAAGAGCTTGTATAGACAAGTTGGAATTGGCAATGTTTTGTTTAAGGTAAGTGATATCACTTTCATCAACCAGTTGGTGATCGCAAGGCGGGATTGGATCTTGCCAAATTAAAGTTTCATTCGGCACGTCACTACCCAAATAACGCGAAATAGGGCCCATATCTCGGTGCGTGAGTTTAAACCACGCGCGAGCAAAGGCATCGGCAAACTGTTCTGGATGAGCTAAGAAACGTTCCGAAATTTTCCGATACGCAGGGTCTTCACGCATTGCCATGTCTGCGGTGGTCATCATTATGCCTACTTTTTTACTTGCATCTTCCACGTCAGGCGCATGATCTTGTGGTTTTAGGTTTACGGGTATCCATTGCTGCGCCCCAGAAGGACTTTTGGCAAGTGTCCATTCATAGCCTAACAGGACTTTAAAGTAGCCGTTATCCCATTGTGTTGGGTTTGGAGTCCAAGAGCCTTCAAGGCCACTCGTGATGGTGTCTCGACCATGACCTTTGCCATGTCGACTTGTCCAGCCAAAGCCCATTTCTTGGAGTTTGGCTGCTTCAGGCTCAGGGCCAACAAGCGCAGCATCACCTGCACCGTGACATTTACCAAAGGTGTGTCCACCAGCGGTAAGTGCCACGGTTTCTTCGTCGTTCATCGCCATGCGCGCAAACGTTTCTCGAATGTCTTTGGCAGATGCAAGTGGATCAGGGTTACCATCAGGCCCTTCAGGATTGACGTAAATTAATCCCATTTGCACTGCAGCGAGTGGGTTATCGAGCTCTCGTTCACCTTGATAGCGAGTGCTATCGAGCCACTTTTGCTCAGTCCCCCAATAAATATCTTCTTCTGGTTCCCAAATGTCAGTTCGGCCACCACCAAAGCCAAAGGTTTTGAAGCCCATGCTCTCAAGTGCTACGTTGCCAGCCAAAATAAAAAGATCAGCCCACGATAAATGGTTGCCATATTTTTGTTTTACCGGCCAAAGTAACCGGCGTGCTTTATCTAGATTGGCGTTATCAGGCCAGCTATTTAATGGTGCAAAGCGTTGGTTTCCTGTTGCGGCACCACCACGACCATCGCCGGTTCGATATGTGCCAGCAGCATGCCATGCCATGCGGATCATAAAAGGACCATAATGACCATAATCAGCTGGCCACCAAGGTTTTGATTCGGTCATTAAATTGGTTAGATCTTGTTTGACAGCAGCAAGGTCGAGTTGGTTGAAGGCTTCTCGATAATTAAAGTGCTCGCCAAGCGGGTTCGCTTTACGGTCGTTTTGGTGGAGAATGCGTAAATTTAGCTGATTAGGCCACCAATCTTTATTCGTTGTTGCGTTGCCTGCAAGTCGTGTATTGCCACCGTGCATTACAGGGCAACCACCGCCTTTTTTGGTTTGATTGTTTTGCATGCATTACTCCGTTTGTTTTTAAGTTGAGCATACTGTATTGGTTATCTATTAACTTAGACTATAAGTGCGAAAAGCGAGCAAATAAAACCACTTGTTTCGATGAAATTGATTGAAAAAATCAATTGATTCTGAGGGCAACGTTTCGCTATTTACGATTGTGTTATTTAAACGGACAGTGTGCAGGGGCTTTCGATGGGCGTGTACAAATGTAATAAAGCACTCCCAATTCAATCACGCCAACGAGTGCTATTACCCACATAGGTGCCGTTGTGAGACACAATATAATAAAGCCAATAAACATCCCGGTGCCTGCGAGGCATTTACCTCGAATAGGGATCACTTGATGATTTTGCCAAAGCTGGAGGCTTGGGCCAAATTTAGGGTGGTTTAGTAGCCAATTGGCAAACTCGGGCGATGAGCGAGTAAAGCATATTAATGCGAGAATAAAAAAAACGGTAGTTGGCATGACGGGTAAGGCCATACCGATAAAACCCAACGCGACACACGCAAGACCTGCAACATGCAACCAAAATTGTTTTTTAAACAAGAACTTCATGCGCAAACCTAGCTTGGGTTGGGAATAGTTTAAGCGTATCACACTCTGAAAAATTTGCTAAAAATCGGCATTGAATAAAGTTAATGAGGTTTTTAGATAAAGCGTTGAGAAGAGAATTATTTCTTAAAGTCGACGTGAAACTCCTTCATAAACCTGCTTTAGTTATTTGCACTTAGCTTCCCGCGTAGCATAATTGGATTAGCAGCAATTCGTTGAGGACAAATTATGCAGTTACCAACAACGGTTTCAAAACAACAGATGCCATCAGGCTTAACGTATTTAAAAATTGATTCAGCACTGTGTAGCGCGACCATTTTTCTACAAGGGGCACAACTGACTGAGTTTACCCCAAAAGGTCAAGCCCCTTTAATTTGGGTATCGAGTGATGAAGACTATCAGCTTGGCAAACCGGTGCGTGGCGGTATTCCTATCTGTTGGCCGTGGTTTGGTGTCCATCCAGACAGTACGATGCCAATTCATGGTGTGGCACGTAAATTAGACTGGCAGCTCGAGCAAGTCGAAGAGCACAATGATACAGTGATCATTCGATTGAGTTTGTCTATGTCGCTCGTAGAGGAAAAGTACTGGCCTCACAAAAGTGAGTTACGTGTTGAGTTTGTTTTGTCAGATACGCTGCGGGTTAACCTGATCAACAAAAATGTAGGCACTGATACCTTTATGTTTACGCAAGCTCTTCACACGTATTTTCCAACTTCAGACATTAAAAAGACGTTCGTTGATGGTTTGCAAGGTGCGCAGTACATCGAGTTTGGTGAAGGTCCATATGCGCAAAGTGAACACGTACATTTTGCGCGTGAAACCGACATGGTGTACACCGAAGTAAAGCCTGTGCAATGGATCCACACTCCTGAGGGGATCATTGAAGTAGCCCGCGAACATTCAAGCTCTTGTGTGCTTTGGAATCCTTGGATTGAAAAGGCAAAGCGTTTATCGAACTTTAAAAATGATGAATACCTAACGATGTTGTGTTTAGAGGCAACTAATGTCATGAATGATGCCGTTAGCCTTGCACCAAACGAAACACATACTTTGTCTACGATGCTCCGTTGGAAATAAACACCCGAAAGGTTGGCCTTGTGTTAGCCAACCTTTTTTGTGGATAGCTATTGATGATCCGCGACAACTTGTACGCCGTTAAACGCGTCGTAAGCGCGCAGCATTATGTAATAGCGTCCTGCGCCTTTGGTTAAATTGCAAGTTTCTGCATTACCCCAGCGATAAGGTCGACAATCAAACGTGCCCGTTGTTGGCTCTGCGCCAAAACGAACATATAGATCGGCATCACCTGAACCACCGGATAGTTTCACCGTCGCATTGCTTGCGCCAGCAGGCAAATCAAAGTAGTAATGTATGGTGTCGCCTTTTACCGCGCTGAGCCCGGTTTTAGCAACGCCTTTTTGTAGTAATTTTTCATCTACACTACCTACATTAATGTTTTGCGAGTTGGTCACCGATTGCCCTTTGTCATCGGTTACAGTTAATGACACCGTGTAGCTACCAGCGTTACTGTAGTTATGCGATATGATGCTGCCTACATCTTGCTGGCCATCACCAAATAACCACTGACGTGATTGAATTGTGCCAGTAGAGGCCGTTGAATCAAATTGGCAATTTAAGCCACTACAAGAATAACTGAAATTAGCCACAGGAAGTGGGTTATTTGATCCGTTATCGCCCTCTGGAATTTGATTGTTAAAATGACTTGCAACTTGGGGCCAAATAAGGCTAATTTTTGCGCCTTTGTTAGTACAACCACCTAAATGGTGCAAGGCGATCACTTTATTGGTTTGTGCTGCAAGTACAGGCGATCCAGATGAGCCGCCAATTGTGTCGCAATAGTAGCCTAGATCAGTACCTGTGCCGCGTCCATTTGCGTTGGCTTGATTCACGGAGCATAAGCCATTGCTGTCTTGGTCTGATTCAATCGATAACTCTTTTGGGTTGCCAGAACCGTGTTGCGGAATATAAATACGTTCACCTTGTGTAGCGTCACGTACATCAAGACCAAAATAACCAAACGGTGCCGCTTTTGCGAAGTCGTTGATGGTGAATAAGGTGTAGTCTAGAGTGTAATCGGTTTTTAATAACGTGTTTCCTGTGACTTTTACGATAGTTTCTCGTGTCGAGCCATTACACTGGGTGTTTTGATAATTAAACCACACTTCCGTAGCCCCGAGCTCTTGTGCGGATTCGACACAGTGGTTGTTTGTAAAAAGGCGATTATCTGGGCCAACGCGCCAAGCGGTACATAAACTGCTACCACCAATTAATAATCTTGCCACTGGGCGAGTGCGCTCAAATTCGGTAGGATGGGTTTGTGCCCAACATTGCACGTCTTTTCGCTCCATTGCTCCACAGGTTGAAAATAGTCCAGCATTGTCGACTGCTTCGGGTTCCACGCTGGAAGCATTTTCATCGCCATGGTAGTAAAAGTCTATTTGGCCAAAGTGGGTTTGCTTTGCTCCGGGTTCAAAGGTCACCACTGCTGTTTCACCTGTAATAGACATTGCGGCGAACTGGCTTACGCCATCATCACCAATTCGTGTATCTATAGATGCCGCTTTTCTATTCTGTTCAGTGACTTCGTATCGCTCGCTCCCATCTGGGGACGCTATGATGAGCTTGCCACCTTTACTCAAATCAACGTCTTTAAAATGAACTTTAATGTACGATGCGCCAGGATGGGTAATGGTGTGCGTGATTGGTGTATTAACCACATTTGCGTGTGTTACATGCGCCTGTGATATGAACGGTAAGTTCACCTCGGTCATTGTGCCAACGGTTATTTTTTGTGCGTGCTGAGTGTATTTAAGCATCTGCGCTTCGGTTAACTCGGTAGTTTGTGAGCGCAATGGCTCACTGGCTTGAGAAGAGAGACTAATCGCAGCGGCTGCGAGAGTGAGTGGAAATTTCATGTTGTACCCTTATAGATGTCGTTTGTTTCACAAACAAAAACATAGTGGCACTATAAATAATTGTAAAGTAAATGTTATAAAATTATTAAATTAAGGTTTTGTTTCTATTTTTAATCGAGAGAGGGCTGATTTTTTAGCCTCTATGATGGCTAGTTTCTCTTTTTGAGAGGTTTTCTTCTTGGCAAGGTCGAGAAGACGTCGAGCTTGACCAGTGTACCCTCGTAAATAAGCTATCTTAGCGAGTTCAATGTAAGGCTCAGGTAAATAAGGTAATTGATCAATCACTTTAGCAAGTTGCGCTTCGGCCAAGGTTAATTGATTGTCGCGTAAGTAATCTTTTGCCAACATTAAGCGATCGATGGGGTTTTTTTCGATGACCTCAAAGCGAGCACGGATCGCAGTAATGAGATCCGCGTCTTTTGTTTTGTCGAGTACGGTTAAGTAATTGCTCAAGAGGTTATAACTAGACAGGTTTTGTTCAAAACCAAACTGAAATAGTTGTTTTGCTGTACTGAGATCGCCGCGTCGTTTGTGTAAAAGTGCTGCTAAGTTAAGCAACTCAGGGTCATTTGGTGCATAGCGGGTGGCTTCTTTTAAATAAGAATAGCTTAGATCGTAATCTGCTTCGAGCATGGCATCGACACTACGATTCGAGTAGAACTTGGCAAGTAAATCGGTTTTTGAGGCATTGCCAATAAACACTGAATCGAGTGAAGGAAAATAATCGACCACCGTACCTGCAGTATGAAAGCGTATCCAGTCTTGCTCTTTGGGGTGCTCTTTTACCGGCGCGTGAAGCTTTGTTTTGAAATGGTTCGCGACTAGCACAGTGCTATGTTGAATCTGAAAAACGGGGATCGAGGACACTTCAGTAAAGCTCGTTTTGATCCCGACGAGGTTCGCGTACGCTTCGGTCAAAATGGCGAGAGAAATGCAATTACCTTTGTGGCCCGCGAGGCTTTCCTTTGCGGTTAACGTTGCGCCATCAAATCTAAAACCAGCCAGAAAGGTTTCGAGATAATTGGAAATAATTTTATCTTCACGTTCACCAAGTTTGGCGTATTTTTCGAAATAGCGGAGGAATTGAGTCTGCTCTTCATCAGGTAATTCAAATAGCTTGACGTCGCTTGGTATAGATTGAGGCACAAAAAGTGTGTGGTTAAGCTTACTTACCAGGGCTAACTGCACCTTTTTTTGCGTTTTAGACTCGGCTGTAATGTGTTTGTTTAACACAGGCGCTTGGCATCCAGCCAAAAAGGCAGATGCAATTACCCCTATTACTAGATAGTTCATAATACTGCTAAGGATGACTTTTCCTCGATTGTTTACAACCTTACTTGTTTACCGTGATTAAATGCAAGCATATTAACAATTGTAAGTTTGATGGCCTTTAGTGGAAAGTTTCTGTCTTTTTTTTCACCTATAATTGGTTTTGAAGAAACCAGTTGTAGGGAATCGAGAGAGACGGATTAACGTGATTCTGTGCCAAAAATACAAACAAAGACAATTAATTAGTAAAAATAAGACGTTTTTCTAATCATCCTCCAGCAATTTAACGTAATAGCTAATTATCAAATATCGAAAATAAGTTACAGAATCTTACAATTGTCACCTTTCTGTAGATATATAACTTGTTACAATGTGATCAGTAGAATTAGAGAAGGACTAGTCATGAAGAAGAACGTGATGAGATGGACTGTGCCATTCGCTGTCATTGCCTTGGGGGTCTTAGGCTCAATGGGGGTAACTGCAGTGGCCAAGAAAGACGAAGCAAATAAAGCGGTAGATACACGCCCTGTTGTGCAAGTAGAAACAATCGAGCCTGCGGATTACCAAGTGGTCATTCAAAGTTATGGTGAGCTAATGCCTCTTGAAACAACGAATTTGGCTGCTCAGGTGTCTGGAAAAGTAACTTACTGGCATGAACAATTTGTCTCCGGCGGAAAAGTAGCCAAAGGCGATGTGTTGATGCGTATCGAAAAAGACAATTACGAAGCGGCAGTGTTGCAAGCTGAAGCTGAACTTGCCAGAGCTCAGGCTGTATTAATCGAAGAAAATGCAAAAGCAAAAGTTGCTGAAGACGAAGCGCGCCGCTTTCCAGATAAGCAACATACCGATCTGTTTTTGCGCAAGCCTCAAGTGATGAGTGCAGAAGCATCGGTTAAATCGGCACAAGCTGGATTGCAACGAGCGCGTCGCGATTTAGAAAATTGTGAAATTATTGCGCCGTATGATGCCATTGTGGTGTCGCGTAACGTAGGCCTCGGTCAATTTGTCGGCACGGGTACGCCTCTTGCTGTGTTAAACAACATTGAAGCGGGTGAAGTGGAAATTCCAATTGCGGGGTTTGATAGCGTATTTTTACCGGCGCGCATATCTGGCTTACCGGCTGAAGTATCGAATAAAGGTATCAATAGCTACACCCGTGAAGCGTATGTTGCTCGTGATCTTGGTATTGTTGATTCAGCTACAAGAATGAGCCACCTTGTGGTACGAGTAGACGATCCATACGGCTTTAAGTCAGGTCAGTCAGCTGTAAAATTTGGCACGTTTTTAAACGTTGCATTTAAAGGTGCAACCCTTAAGCAGATCTTTAAACTGCCACAAGATTTAGTGAATAATCAAACCGTATGGGTAATGAACGATGAAGGTAAGTTAGAGCCGCGAAAAGTGCGTGTGATACGTGAAGAAGGTGGTTTCTTCCTAGTTGCAGAAGGCATTGAGCGCACAGACAAAGTGGTGATGACTTTACCTGAGTACCCAACCAAAGGGCTTGCAGTTCGCGTAGCGGGAGCAAAAGATCCAAGCGACTCAAGTGACGTTACTAAATCGGAAAAGCTGTAAAGCCAAGGAGCGACCATGAGTGAACCTACACACGTGCCAACCCCCGAGGCCGAACGTGGCATAATAGCGTATTTTGCCAACAATACCGTTGCCGCTAATCTACTGATGTTTTTTATTATCATCATGGGTTTGGTGAGTTACTTTACCATTCAGCGGCAAATGTTTCCTAACTTCGAGATCAATTACGTTACTGTGGAAGCAACTTACCCTGGAGCTTCACCACAAGAAATTGAAGAAAGTATTATTATTAAGCTCGAAGAAGCATTGAAAGATGTCACTGAAATTAAACGCGGGGTGTATCGTTCATTTCGTAATGGCGGTGCAGCACAACTCGAGATCCACAAAAACGAAGATTTAACCGAAGTAACAGACAAAATTCGTGCGAAAGTGAATAGCATTGCCACGTTTCCCGGAGCGATGGAACCACTTCGAGTTCAACAGATTGAATTCAAGCAAGATGTTATCCAGTTTGCATTAACTGGGGCTTTACCGATTCAAGAGTTAAAGCCGCTTGCGAAACAAATCGAAGACGAGTTATTACAACGGGGTAATATTTCAATTGTGGAACGCTCAACACCAGATTATGAAATTGGTATTGAAGTTGATCCTAATATGTTACGTCGTTACAACTTGACCATTGGTCAAGTGGCTTCTGCGATCCGAAAATACTCAGCAAACTTTTCAGCGGGTCAAATTCGCTCTGAAGGCGGCATTATCGCCGTTCGTGTTGAGAATCAATTTTATCATGGCGAAGAGTTCCGCCACATACCCGTTAAAGTCGGCGATAACGGCGCAAAAGTACTTCTGCAAGACATTGCTGAAATCAAAGATGGCTTTATTGAAGGCGAGTATTATTTCAAATTAAACGATGTAAATGCGGTCTTTATTTCAGTTAAGGCAACGAAAGATCAAAACATGATGCCGGTCGCGGATTCTGTACATAAGTACATAAAAGAAAAGAACGAAACCTTACCACCTGGCTTGAAAATAGAGCCAATCGTCGATATGACCTATTACCTTGATGCTCGTTTGGAGATGATGAAAGGCAATATGATGACCGGTGCGGTGCTGGTTGCGATTATGCTGACTATTTTCTTACGCTTCAAACTCGCCTTTTGGGTCATGGTCGGTTTACCCGTTTGTTTCTTGGGTGCGATTATGATGATGCCAATTTTTGGCGTCACGATTAACATCACATCATTGTTTGGTTTCATTATGGTGCTTGGCATTGTGGTCGATGATGCTATTGTCATCGGTGAAAGTGCCTACACAGAAATTGAGCGCAAAGGGGCCAGTGTTAAAAACGTTATCATCGGGGCAAAGCGTGTTGCGACACCAGCGACGTTTGGTGTATTAACAACGATTGCTGTTTTTGCACCAATGGTTATGTCAAGTGGTCCAGAAAGTGCGATTTTTAAATCGATTTCCATTGTGGTTATTCTCTGTCTTGTATTTAGTTTAATTGAATCAAAATGGATTCTGCCTGCTCACATTGCCCATACCAAATTTACGCCACTGCGCGAAGGGAGCACACGGGCAAAGTTTAATAAAAAATTCTTTGCTTTTGTTAACGGCCCATACAAGCGCTTTGTACAGCGCTGCGTTGATTGGCGTTGGACCGTTTTGGCCGGCTTTGTTGCGATGATGTTTATAAGTGTGAGCTTGATTACATCGAACTTAGTACGTGTAGTACCGATGCCGAAAGTACCTCATGACTTCCCGATGATCAAAGTTACGATGAATGACAATGCTTCTGATGCACAAAGCATAGATGCATTAATGCAAATCGAAGCGATGATGAAAAAAGTTGATGCTGAAATTGAAGCAGAACATGGACAAAAAATGGTGAAAAACTATTTTGTGTTCAATGAAGATCGTACAGAAGGCAGTGTATTAACGGCATTAGTTGACGAAGAAATTCGTCCAATGGGCACGTTTGAACTCACTCGGATTTGGCGTGAACAAATGCCAGTGATTGCGGGAGTTAAATCGTTATTGATTATTGATGATGTCGGCAGTGGCGGTATGGGTGGTGACGGTGAATTCGGCTACCGCTTATACGGTTCGGATCTCGCGACACTTAATGCAGCGGGTCGTCGTTTAATTTCGATGCTTCAACAAGAAAAAGGCTTGTTTGATATTAGTTCGTCGATTGACCCGGAAAGCAAAGAAATTCAATTCACGCTCAAACCTGTTGCGTATGATCTCGGCCTAGATTTGGCGTCGATTGCGAATCAAGTTGGTATGAGTTTTTATGGCGGTGAAGCGCAGCGTATTCTTCGTGACGGTGAAGAATTGAGAGTGATGGTACGTTATCCGGAACTTGAACGAGAGGCGCTAGCGTCATTAAAATACTCGGTCATCACGACGCCAGCGGGCAAAGAAGTCATGTTAGGCGATATTGTTGATTTTGTTGAAAAACCGGGGATTAGCTACATTCGTCGTGATAATGGTTATCGTACTGTTTATATTTACGGTAACATCGACGAAGAGGTGGTCGAACCAGATGCAGTGGTGAAGAACATCAAAGAAAATGTGCTTCCTAAGCTACTTGAAGAATTCCCGGCGGTGAAATCGGAATTGGGCGGTTCTATTGAAGAACAACAAGCGCAAGCGGATGAGCAGTTGATGTTCTTTATCGCAGGCATGTTGATTGTTTACATGTTGCTTGCTGTGCCGCTTAAGAGTTATTCGCAGCCATTAATTGTTATGTCGGTTATTCCATTTGGTTTGGTCGGTTCAATTTGGGGGCATTATTGGATTGGTATTGATCTCAGTATGATGTCGTTTTTCGGCTTAATTGCAGCGGCAGGGGTTGTGATCAACGATTCATTGGTAATGACAGATTACGTCAACCAAGTACGTCGTGAAGGAGTAAAACTCAAACAGGCAGTTGTCGAAGCGGGTTGTGCACGCTTTAGAGCGATCACGCTTACTTCGATTACCACGTTTGCAGGGGTTTTCCCGATTATTTTTGAAACTAGTCTACAAGCCAAGTTTGTTATACCAATGGCGGTTTCACTTGGCTTTGCGGTGCTCTTTGCAACGGTCATTACGCTTGTGTTGGTACCTTGTTTGTACATCATTTTGACTGACCTAAGTGCTATTTCTCGTTGGTCAAAGCGTAAACTTAAAGGTGGTTATGGCAAAGTGAAAGGGTTAGTGGGTCGAAATCCATCGAACGCCAATTCTTAAATCAGGCTAACCAGTGAAAGGCCAAGGCACTCTTAGAGTTTCCTTGGCCTTTTTGTTTATAATAAGTCAGAGATTGAAACCCTACTCAATTAAAAGGAAGATGGATTGTCTAATTCAGCGCTACGTCCCCCGATTGCACCAAAAATTCCGCATCAAATGAGTCACCATGACCACACGCGTCTCGATAATTACTATTGGATGCGTGATGATGATCGAAAACGAGCCGATGTATTAGCACATCTTGAGGCAGAAAATGGTTATTGTGAGAAAGTCATGGCGAAACATAGCCTTTTGCAAAAGACATTGTTTGAGGAGTTAAAAGGGAGGATTGTCAAAGATGACATGTCGGTACCAATTAAAGATGGTCATTTTTGGTACGTGAGTGAAGTTGCAGGTGACAATGAATACCCGACGTTTGCGAGAGCTGACAATGCAGGAATGGACGACAAACAATGTTTACTCGATGCTAATGAATTGGCCATCGGCCATGATTATTTTGACTTAGGTGACTTAACCATTAGTCCAAATGAGCAATTTCTTTCTTACTCGCAGGACACCGACAGTCGCCGAATTTACGACATCTATTTTAAAGATCTTAATTCGGGTGAGCTATTGTCGGATACGTTACAAGCAACGGAAGGACAAGTGGTTTGGAGCAACGATAACCAATGTGTCTATTACGTAAAGAAAGATCTCGATCCATTGCTTGGTTATCAAGTATTTCGTCATAAATTAGGTACTTTGCAAAGCCAAGACGAACTGGTCTATGAAGAACAAGACCGGCAGTTTTTCATGGGCCTTGCTAAGAGTCGTGATGAAAGCCTGATTTTTATTTATCTCAGTGCAACGGACACAACCGATCTGTTGGTTTTAGATGCGAATAGCCCATATGCAAAGCCACAGCGTTTGTTTGAACGCCAATCGGGGCATGAATTTGGCTTAGATAAATTTGGCAAAGAGTATTTTATTGTATCCAATTGGCAAGCTAAAAACTTTTGCTTATACACAGCGTGTGCAAATACGATTGCTGATATCAATCAGTGGCAAATGCGCATTGCTCATCGAGATGAGGTATTAATCGAGGGCGTGGAGCTGTTTGATTCACATTTTGTGATCACGGAAAGAGAAGCCGGACAAATTCGCTTTATTGTGCATTCGTTTGAAGGTTCGAATTATACAGTAGACTTCGTGGATGACTGTTATTTCGCCTCATTGGGCTTGAATCCTGAACCTAGTCAAACACATATGCGACTGCACTATTGCAGTATGACGACTCCTTCAAGTGTTTATGATGTTTGCTTAAAAAGCGGAGAAAAAACACTTTTAAAACAACAGCGCGTGTTAGGCGACTTCAACCAAGATGCTTATCAATCAGAGCGAGTGACAATAGAGGCACGTGATGGAACCTTAGTTCCAGTATCGTTGGTGTATAAAAAAGCGTTATTTAAACAAGATGGTACGAATCCACTGCTACAATATGGTTATGGAGCCTACGGCATTACAATCGACCCGACGTTCTCTAGTAGCATATTGAGTTTGCTTGATAGGGGGTTTGTCTATGCGATTGCTCATGTCCGGGGTTCTGAAATGCTCGGCAGGGTATGGTATGAACAAGGTAAACTGGCTAATAAACAAAATACCTTTAATGATTTTATTGATGTGACACACGCGTTAGTCAAACAAGGTTATGCGGCGACCGATAAAGTGTTTGCATCTGGCGGCAGTGCTGGTGGTTTATTAATGGGAGTCATTGCAAACCAAGCTCCCACTTTGTATCGCGGTATTGGTGCTCATGTTCCGTTTTTAGATGTATTGACTACCATGCTCGATGAGTCTATTCCACTCACTACCAATGAGTATGAGGAATGGGGTAATCCAAATAGAGAAATGGATTACCAAACAATATTGGCGTATTCACCGATGGACAATGTTAAGGCACAAGATTATCCCAATATTTTGGTCACTACGGGCTTGCATGATTCTCAAGTTCAATATTGGGAACCAATGAAGTGGGTCGCCAAACTTCGTGAGTATAAAACCGATAATAATATTTTGATTTTCAAAACAGATATGGATGCAGGGCATGGTGGAGCTTCTGGTCGATTTAAAAGCTTAGAAGAACGCGCCTTAGAATTTGCATTTTTTATTGGTTTGTTAGATTAAAAGAGGTGAGGATGTTTAGAGCGCATGGCGAATGGCGATTCCAAATAAGTGGTGCGGCTATTTATATCCAAGCAATAGGGGCGTTCAATCGTGAGGGCGTACTTGCGTTTCAAAAAGAGCTATTTGAAAAAATAGCGCCTTTACCACCAGGTACGTTAAAGCGTGCGGTGATAGATTTGCAGTTATTTGAATTAAGCACCTCTGATAGTCATGACGAAGTAAAAAAGTACTTTTCTGGGGTCAAAGATAGGGGTTATGAGCAAGTGGACTACATTGGTGTAAGTCCACTGGCTCGGCTTTTGTTGGATAAACTTTGGGCTGGAACCAATATGCCTATTGCGTTTCATAGCGATGTGGATGCATTTATCTCAGAGTATCCACAGTACAGTGATATCCACGCATGGCTGAAACGACAGTAAAAGGTCAATTAATCTAGGTACGCGCGTAACATCCACACAAGTTTCTCTTGCTCTTTAATGTAATCACTCATTAAAGATGCCGTACCTTCATCACCCGCTTCACCAGCTTGTTCTAATATGTCGCGTTGAATGGTAAGCAGTGTTGTGTACCCTGCTAATAAGTTTTCGACTGCCGCTTGGCCATCACAGATCCCTTTTGCTTCTTTAATCACGCTGTTTTCTAGATAGTCAGAAAAGGCATGAAGAGGTTGGCCTTCGATAGTAAGAATTCGCTCAGCGATTTCATCGACTTTCAATAACAGTAAATTGTAAATTTCTTCGAACTTAAGATGCAACTCGAAGAAGTTACGACCTTTAATGTTCCAATGAAAGCCGCGTGCATTCATATATTGGATTTGGTAGCAGCTCAGCAGCTTGTTTAATTGCAAAACCAACTGCGCACTTTTCTTTGTATCCAAACCAATTGAATTCGTCTGTGTCATAAGTCACTCCTTAGTAAGTTGATAGCGTCAGTATGGTTAAAAAATAACTATTTGTATAATGGATTAAATAAAACCAAACAATCGCTTTTATGGATTGGTAGCACCGACAGTGCATGTCATTATTTCTTGGTTATTATCGTAGTTTGGTGTTTAACAGACATTTTTCAAGCTCACTTGCGCATATAGTTTGCCAACGTTATTAGGGGAAGTAGGCACAGCAGAGAGTAACGCAGCATTATGGATTACGTGAACTTGTCAATAACACCGAGTAAATTCCTAACTGGCGCAGTCCAAAGGGTTCAACCAAAGGCTTCCACTGCGTTGTCATTTGCAATTTATCAAGATTAATACGCGACACGTTCATTTCGCGTATTGGAAGACTTTGATTTGAACAAAAATCATACCTAAAACGTCAACACGTCCGAGTTTAACTTCCGTTTTTTGATCCAGCGCAAACGATTAAATTACCAACAAATAGGAGCGTATTGAACTTGATTTAGGTCAAAAAACGAACCTCTCGTCGGCGCATAATGAATCCATCAAGTAAGCCATGGTTAGGTAATAAACTCTGGGCTTATCGCTTATTGTGATTAGGAGAATCGTTATGCAAGCAAAAACTAAAAGCCAACATAAAACTGAACTCGCGGTCGTTGTTATTGCACTTGTTGCATTTGTGATTGGTCTTGTTGGCCATTTAGCAGGCGCAAGCTTCGCTAACTCAGATGCGTTTGGTTACATTGCAGCGCCAATACCGCTTATTATGGCCATTGTTGCGTTTGTTGCTTATAAAGTGGCCGAAAAAGGCGATCATTGATCTGTAGCGAGTATGTTCTCGACGTAATCCATCACACGTCGAGAATAAATCATACTGGTATGGCTGAGGTGAAACACTTTGTGTTCTGCCATACCGGTCAGTTTAGTTTCATCGACTAATACAGAGCCATCTGATTGACTACCACGCTTTAAAATAGGCATTAAACCCAACGGAATATCTCCGGCAACACTGTAAAGTTTTGCGCGAAATGGCCAATCTTGGTTTGTACTTAAAAGGAAATCAACACTGTTTTTTAACAGCATATCAAACCCTTTTTCTTGCATGTGTTTGGCAAACGCACTGCCTTTATGTGGGGTGCCGAGTGTGATGACTTTACTGACGTGTTCGGATGAATGAGATCTATTTTGCAGATAAGCACGTGCGATTAACCCCCCCATGGAATGACAAACCAATGCAGCAGGTGAGGAGCCGATAAACGCATCTATTTGTGCGAAGATTTTTTTTCTATCAGGATGAAGGGTGTTGTAACTTAAATTTAGGATTTCGAAGCCTGCTTTTTTTAAACGACGGCACAGTGGCTGCATGACAAAACCAGACATATACAGTCCATGTAATACCACAACACGTTTAACCGCCATGATGATCCTTACTGTAATTGAGTCACTGAGAAATGCACACTGTGATGTTCATCACTAAACCATATTTCGCCATCTTGCACCGTGACTGTCAACGTCATTGAGCGAGTTGCCATTTTTGCTAACTGCGATGTTGCATCATAGGGCAAACTAAATATCGACAAGTTGCTAAATCCTGCCAATTTAGACTGATTTTTTTGCCACCAAGGTGTTTGCGTATTTTCACCGTAAGTATAGAGCACAACTTGTTTAGCGCGATTGGACGCTTTTTTAAGTCGCTTTTCTTCTGGCAAGCCAAGTTCTATCCATACCTCAATCTCATCGCTGTAGTTTTTAACCCAAATTTCGGGTTCGTCATCATCACATAGACCTTTGGTAAATTCTAACCGCTCTTGGAAATTTAAGGCATAAGCAAGAAGACGAACCATAACACGTTGTTCTGTTTCTGATGGGTGTTGCGCTATGGTGAGAGAGCAATCTTGATATACATGGTTGTCCATGTCACTTATCGATAATTGCGCCTTTAAAATCGTGGCTTTAAGTGCCATAAGTGAAGTCTCTAAAATTTAAAGCCGATAGTATATACCCAATCCATTGGGAGATGTATGTTTCAGAGCTTCACCGTGTTTTCAATACTAGGCGCGCTAATGAAAAACGCAGGCACGTTTTAAATTAGCGTAGCCACGACGTGGAAACACGGTGGAGCTCCCACAGGGCAAGTTTTACAGGTGTTTATGCGGCGTTATTGATTTTGATAAGGGGAAAGTCATTACCTGCAATCAATGCCTTGCCTAAGCACCTATAAACTCTTGCTGAAATCACGCCTCTCCAAGTGGATTGGGTATTCCCAAGATAACTATTCAGCAAGAGTTTGAAGATTTGAGTTATTTATCTAATTTCAGCTTCTGTAGTAAACTAGGGGCTAGCATCAGCGCTAATTTATTTAAAGGTTTAAAATTCAAATGAGTAGACAGACTATCCAGTGGTTTCCAGGTCTACTTGATTGATGTTTAGAGAGATTTGGTAAGGTTCTAAATATACTTTAAAAACATGTGGATAAATATTTTTTCAGTCCAGAGTAGTCCAGTCTAATTCACCTCAAGCAAGCATTTTTAATACCCCATTTAGTACCCCATGAGATTTGAATGTAGTATTCTTTATAGACAAAAAGTTCAGGGGTGAGTCATGGCTAGATCAGTAATCCGTTTGACTGATTTGAAGATCAAAAATGCATCAATACGAGAAAAGGAATACACACTTTCAGATGGTGATGGATTGCAATTGCGTATTCGGCCAAATGGTACTAAAGCATGGCAATTCAAATACAGTGATCCGATAACTAAGAAAGCTAAAAAAATCAGTTTAGGTGTTTACCCAGAGCTCGCACTTCAATCCGCTCGTGCAAAAGTGACCGAGTATAGAGCTTTGGTGGCTGATGGTGTTTGTCCTCAATCGGAAATTAGAGAAAAACAACGAGTAGAAATTTTGAGGCTGTCAAACACGTTTTTGCACATGGCTGAAACGTGGTTCGAGAGAAAGAAACGGGAGGTGACCGAAGAGCATGCAAGAAGAGAGTGGCGCTCTTTAGAAAAGTACATTTTTCCATTTATGGCGAATAAGCCTATCGATTTAATCACGGCTCCTGAAACCATTACCTTACTTCGGCCACTAGAAAAAGCTGGTAAGCTATCAACAATTAAAAGATTGTGCCAAACACTCAATCAAATCTTAGACTACGCTGTAAATGGTGGCTACCTTAAAGCCAATCCGCTGGCAAAAATTATTAAGGTATTTGCAAAAAACAAAGTTCAGCACATGCCAACCATAGCACCGACCGAGTTGCCAGATTTTTTAGAGGCTTTAAATAACGCACAGAAAATACAAAACAAAACCAAGCTTTTAATCCTTTGGCAATTACATACCATGACCAGACCGAAAGAAGCTGCGAGAACACGTTGGGCTGATATTGATTTGGAGCATAGAGTATGGCGTATACCCGCAAGCGAAATGAAACGTCGTAGAGAGCATCACGTACCATTAACAGAGTCTGCGATTGCAATATTAGAACAGATGAAAGCGCTAAGTGGCAGCTTGCAATATGTCTTCCCAGGTGACCGAAATCCCAAAGAACATATGAGTTTATTTACGGCCAATGCAGCGATTAAGCGAAGCTTGAGCTTTAAATCTAAACTTGTTGCACATGGACTTCGAGCGATTGCCTCAACCACGTTGCATGAACATGGTTTTGATTCACTGCTAATTGAGGCATGTCTAGCGCACTCAGACACAAATGTAACGCGTGCCAGCTACAATCGCTCAGATTATTTTGAACAGCGTAAACCGATAATGAGCTGGTGGAGCGATCAGATTGAACGCCACTCGCCAGGAGCTTTGGTTTTAGTGAATAACTGAGAACCTTATTAGGGCATTCTAGTACAGGCACGTCCTCACTCACAGAAATAATTGCTTTTTACGCAAAATTTACTATACATGTACTAATAGTCTATTGATTGAGAAAAGCATAAGTTTAATGGACTAATGGGCGACTAAAAAACGCTCCTGATACATAACAAGAATAATCCACATGCAGTTGGTAAACGGATATGCCTCAATTAGATTCTTACACTTTAACCTTTGCTAATCTCTTTTTAAGCCTCGTCATGGCGTTGACGATGTACGCAATGTATCAAGCTAACCAACGCGAACGGGCATTGCTAGAATGGGCTAATGCAGGGTTGTTCAACGTGTTAGGGTACGGAGTAGGCTTACTTCACTTGGAACATTTAGCGCCAGTTTCATTAGTAAATGCAGTTCCAAACATCCTATACCTGCTTGCCCACATCGCAATACTAAGAGGGGTTTTAAGCTTTTTAAATATACCAAAACACAACACAATCACAGGTGTTGCGATACTAATTTTCTTTGCTTGCCAATTGTTTCCAAGCATCGCATCAAACCTAGAATACAGGATCTACATATATACCTTTGCCGTTTTGCTTGTTAAGAGTGTATCAATTAGCATCTTATACAAAACAATGTCCAAAGAGCGAGAATGGTTTTACATACCGTTATTGGTTACAGAACTGTTCTTTTTGTTGCAAATGTTGGCAAGGTCCTTCCTATTGTTTTTCCAACATGCTTCAATTGATATTGGAGATGCAAATACAGCGATTCAAACAGTTGGGTGGCTATCTGATGTATTGTTCTTAACGGCAGCGACGGTATCTTGCGTTCTGCTGATCCTGAGAAAGCAAGTGGTGGAAATAGAACATTTGTCATATCGTGACCAGCTAACAGGGTGCTTAAATCGTCATGCATTAACTGAGAAAATAAACACTCTGTTTAGCTCATCCAATCGCTCATCCAACTCACTGGGAGTTGTGTTACTCGACATTGACTTTTTTAAACGAATTAATGATGACTATGGACACGATGTCGGTGACCTAGCTCTCTCTCACGTATCGTCAATTTTGAATGATCTGCTGACAGACAAAGATTCGCTGTATCGCATCGGGGGAGAAGAATTCCTCATCCTATCCCTAGATATGACAGGTAAGTCTGTGAATGAATTGGCTGAAAAGTTGCGGGGACGAATTGAAATATCACATTTGCAACTACCTGAAAAGGCTCTGAAAGTGACATCGAGCTTCGGGGTTACCTTATGCACATTAGCTGAAAATTGGCCAAATGTACTTAAGCGTGCAGATATGGCGTTATACAAAGCAAAAGAAAATGGTCGTAATAAATGTGTCTTTTCGATTGATAAAAAGAGTTAAGTTAAACACTGACCTGAATAATACTTAGAAAAGTAATATTCAGAGGTCTTAAATAGCAACCATGTAAGGACGCATCTATTCATAATAAGCGCATGAAAATATGAGGGATGGCAAGGCCCTAGCAATCTAGATATATTTAAGCTGCTGATAATACTGTCTTTCATATTCGACTGGAGACAGTCTTCCATTTTTACCATGGTTTCTTCTAGGATTGTAGAAGCCTTCAATATAATCGAAGATATCTGCTCGGGCTTGTTGCCGAGTCGGGTAGATTTTCCGTTTTACTCTGTCTTTCTTAAGCAATGAGAAGAAGCTTTCAGCGACTGCGTTGTCATGGCAATTACCTTTTCTACGCATGCTAGCTTCAAGATTGTACTCGTTTAGGAAAGAACGCCAATCACTCGATGTGTATTGAATACCTTGATCTGAGTGAACAAGTACCTTTTCTTTGGGCGCCGCCGCCAAACGGCCATAAGCAAAGCATCGATTACTAAATCAGCTTTCGGGCTACTCTTCATTGTCCAGCCCACTACTTTACGAGAAAACAGATCGATGACAACGGTTACGTACAACCAGCCTTCGTATGTGCGAATGTAAGTAAAGTCTGTTACCCAATAGCTATCGGGTTTATCCACGTCAAATGTCCTATCGAGAGTATTAGGTGCAGCAACGCTAGTCTTACCACCCTTGAAACCTGGATGACGTTTATATCCGCGTACAGCGCGAATATTAGCTTGACGCATCAAGCGATAAACGCGGTTCTTACTGCAGATTTCACCATCATTTCTCAGGTCAATTGTGATATTGCGATAGCCATAAGTACAGCCGCTTTCCAGCCAAAACTGTTTGATTTTACCCAGTAAGCGGTTGTCGTCTTTGGCCTTCGCGCTCAACGGCTGGTTGAGCCACGCATAAAAGCCGCTGCGCTCAATATTGAGCACATGACACATGGTTTTAATCGGGTAGCGTGGGAGCCGCTCCTTTACGAACGCGTACTTTTCTTTGACTCCCCTGCAAAGTATACGGATTCCTTTAATATGTCACGTTCCATCGTTACACGTTTTAACTCAGCTCTGAGCTTACGCAATTCAGCAGCCTGATCATCGTCTTGTTTTCGTTGGCTCGCTGGCTTGTCAT